>CAVRFS010000062.1:0-86434 GCA_963720335.1 uncultured Planctomycetota bacterium
GGTTCTTTTTTGTACGAAGCCGCTCGTCGCCGTCGAGCAGTTCTAATTCCGGCATCGGAACGGGCGGACAATCCCCAGCAGAAGTGAGTGCGAAGGCAACTACATCGTCCGGCGAAATAGTCGCACTCCCGCTCGGGGTTCTCGTCATCCTGCGGCGTTGTTGACGTCTGATCATGTCGGACCTTTAATACCGCACTCGCCCGACCGGTAAGCCACTCGACAACCCTGTAGGTTTCCGTCTCTGAGTAGCTCTCTACTCGCGCACTGCGGAAGCGCGGCCTCAAAGAATGCCTGGAACTCCTTCGGCCTTACCTTCACCGTTCAACCGGACCGGCAAACGGGTACGCCACACCACGGATGTCTGCGGCTTGTCATCGACCCAGCCTCGGAGCCACGGTGCGATCTCTGGTCGGCCGGTGTGTTTCTTGAGAGAGGTCAAGGACCAGGCGTCGACAAGGGCGCGTGACAGCGTCGGTGAAGCGGGGCAGACGTCGTTGCAGCATCGAGGATAGCCTGCAAGTCCGGATTGGACCCAGCCATGAGTTTCAGCGCGAATTGCTCCGGGGCTTGCGTCGAAGACACCATTCTCCTGGGGTAGTTGCTCGACCGGTTTGAGTTGTACTCGCACGCTCTCGATCATTGCTTCGTGCTTTGCGACAGCCTTTGATTCCTTCTCCGTTCGGTCGCTGGGCTTCTTCGAGATCGCATCTTGGACGGCCTTGGACGGCTTCGTGTTGACGGCGACGATCACGCTGGCGTCACCGTCGCCGCGTCGGTTCACACGGCCCAACCTCTGCACCATGCGCTCCCACGAGACAAGATCGGAAACCATGTGGTCGGCGTCGAGGTCCACGCCGACCTCTCCCGCCGAGGTGGCGAAAACGAAGGCCGGCCGTTCAGGTGTCGCCTTACTACTGGCTATGAAGGCGTGATTTTTCAGCCAGTCCGCTGCCCCTCTCGCTCGAACACCCGGCGGCCGCCAACAAAGAGTTCGGTTTGGTCGTCGACGCGGGGACGCCCCGCTTTTCTTTGCCATTGATGAAGTCCCTAACGGCTGCTCGCGCGGCCGCTGCATCCTCGCGCTTGTCGCAGAACACGACTATTCGCACTGCGGCAGCGCCGGCTTTGGCGAGCTCCCAGGCTTGCTCCGCCAGTGCGTCCTTCAACTTCTTCTCGTCGTCGAGAGGCAGCACGCTCAGCCGCTTCGGAGCGTCGAGCCGCTGTCTCACAACGGGATGAGTCAGATCCGCCTCTTGAAGACCGAATGACTTGCTCGCATCCGCCCTGCCGGTGGCAGAGAGCGAAAGCAGCTTGAAGCGCGGGACTAGGTCTCGCAATGCCTCGTCCCGCGGCCCGAATGCTGCACTGTTAGCCGCAACCGCCGCTAGCAGGTTCTCGAACGGTGGGACCAGATGTGCCTCGTCGAGGACCACAAGCGCATCTGCCCCCAGGAGCCCTGCGTGGTACGGCCGCATCTTTCGCGACGTACCGTAACCCTCGAAAAGAAGCCGGGAGCCGATCATGTCGACGGTGCCGACGATGATGGCAGGCGAGGACGGGTCTTCGAGCCACTCCTTATTGTCGACGTGCTGGCCACGCAGTGTCGATATCGGCAGCGAGCGATCGCCGAGGCCAAGCGCGTGCTTTAAGGTCCGCATTGCGGTCGACGAACTCGCGCAGTCCCTTGGCAACATCCGTCGCCTGGTCAACCACCGCGCGCCGATCCACCACGTAAACCAGACGACGGGGCAATGCCGCTCCCTGTGCTCGGGCAATAAGCCAGATCGCCATAACCGCGGTTTTCCCGAGCCCGGTGGGTATGTCGAGCGAACGCTCGATTGTCCCGTTCTTGAAGCGAGCGAATAGCTCTCGCTGCCAGGGAAAGGGCGCCTCTCCTGTCAACACGGAAAAGGCGGCATCGAGTGTCATACCTGAGGGGGGAGTCGCCAAGTCGACAACCCCAGTCCTGCTTGGTGGCTCTGCCGATGCCTTGGCTCGCGTTTCGGTGTTCTTCATGTCACAATCACCATATCCCTCGCATCATGCGCCTCGATCGGTCGCCCAATGGCCTCGATCGCCGAGGCACAACGCGCAAACAGCGGAACAAACAGGACCTGGTCTTGATCCAGATTGATTACGTCGTACCGGCGTGATCTCAGTCGTACCAGATCCACGGCCGGTAGTCGACAAAAAAACACTGAACTCCCTCGACATTCCTCCATGGCCGGGCCGAACGTGGACGGCAAACGTCCGTGGCTGGGATGCAGTTTCCACTCCGCGGCCGCCGGTACGGGCGGGACCTTTAAATGCAGGACCTCAATTGATGGCATTGAAGTTGGCGTTCAGTGTGCTTCGATCATGGCAATCCGACCGCGATCAGGCGATAATACGCAGAAGAGCCGGGAAGCTGATCGCTGGCAGCCTCCCGACGCTGTTCAAGACTCACACACCGGCGTTGGTTTTACGGGGACGTCGCCCAAAACAGGGAAGTAATGAAGCGGCTCACGGAGAGACGACAAACGACGTAGGACCTTATCCTCAGGGAGGCTCGGTATTTCTTGGCGGACGAGATCGAGGTAGCGTCGGCGATAAACGGGGTCGCAGGTGATGTCCTCCGTGGAGCATGGTTGCGAGGAGTTGAGGCAAATGTAAGCTCGGATCAGGACAGCGTCCAGATTGTCCATTGCAGTACTCCAGACTAGAAACATCTGGTAGCACCGTTCCCGATTGTACGGACGAATGGTTCCGGATACAAGCAATCTCCGAGGAGTTTTCACGCGCATTTCCGCGTGGCCCCATTGAAGCTAGTCGAGGAGTTCTGCACAACATCCTTGCCTGCAAGGATTTCCACGACGCCATCGTCGTGGCCCCATTGATCGTTGCAACCAAGCTCTCTTTTGATAAGCTCGGTCCGTGGTATGGACCAACAATATGGAAATCCAAGGTCGAGTCGAAAACGGTGTCGTGGTCCTGGAAGGCGATCCGCAGTTGCCGGAAGGCATGGTGGTGACCGTCTCTTTTCCTGACCCGCCACCAACGGAACCGCCCGCTCCACGCCAGCGAGTCTCATTTCCGCTAATACGGACCGGTCGACCGGGAAGTCTTCTGCTAACCGCGGAGCGCATCGCGGAGATTTTGGAAGAAGACGATGTTTCTTCCGGACGTTAACTTTTGGCTGGCACTGGCTTTCAGATCTCATGTCCATCACGCGGTCGCGAGAAACTGGCACGAAAGGCGGTTGCGAGAGACCGACCCGAAGGATTCTCGTTCGAATGGTGCTCGTTCTGCCGCCTGACGACAGCAAGGTTTTTTAGGAGGGGGCAATGATCGACTCGTTCACCAAAAAACCGATCCGAGTGAGCGATGACGATGACGCAGGGCCTTACATCATCGTGCGACTTGACCAACTCGGCTTGGTCGAGAAACTTCTCGACGATGCCGGATACCACCATGACGTCGATGAGGACGCCATCTCCATCAACGACCACCCTTATGCGACGGTCGTGCACTTGGGACTTCACGTGGACGTCGCGGCCATCCAAAAACTGCTCGACGACAACCAGGACGCCAGAGATGCACGTCAGCGCGTTTCACTTCCTTTGGTGCGTTCCGGTGAGCCGGGAAGTCTTCGGTTAACCGCCGACGCATCGCGGAGATCCTGGAAGAGGACGATTTTTCCGCCTGACCTCAAACTCTGGCTGCCTCTGGCCTGAAATTCTCATTTTTCATCACTTGATTGTCCCAAAAGCGAGGTCGTACGGTTGGCCGAACGAACGGTGTTCGTTCACTTAGCTCACAATCACAATGTCCCGCGCGTCATGCCGCCTCGATTGGTCGTCCCAAAGCCTCGATCGCCGAGGCACAACGCGCACACAGCGGAACAAACAGGACCTGGTCTTGGTCCAGACTGATCACGTCGTACAGGCGTGACTTCAGTCTAACCAGATCCACGACTTGTAGGCGACATAAAAATACCGAATATTGTTTTCTCAATCCAAAATCCTCACATGTCTTGGCCACCTTGCGCAGCCGCTTCGGGTTGGCGATGTCGTAGGCGACCAGGTATGTGTCCATCGTTTGTCGTGTACTCCTTGTTTGTTTGGGCAGCTTTCAGCGTGTCAGCCGTACGAGTGCATTCTCTGCCGTGTACTCTCTGTTTGGTGCTGGAGTTCTTCAGCGGGTGAGCAAGCTGACGGTGGCGGGCATGGTGCTGTGTTCGCAGACCTCGCAATGGTTGCTCGGGGCCAAACACTCGCGCATGCACTGGCGAGCGATCGCGCCGGGACCACCCCCCCTGACCCCCCCTTCGCAAGGGGGGGACTTCTGCAAGGCGAAGGCGAGGGAGAAATTGACCCGGCTCACTGCTTCGCATTAGGGGGGGACGCGGAGTGCGCGTATGTGCACAGGCATTTTTCATTGCTTCCCGTAAGTCAAATATAATCTACTGATGTTAGTCGCATGGTTCAGCGGACCGTGAATCCGACGTAGCGCGGGATGTCGCCGCGGACGTGGGCGGCCAGCATGCGGGCCTGGACTTCGAGCATCCGGCCGTAGCTCATCTTGTAGCCGAAGACCGGGTGCGTCACCTCGGTCGCCTTGCGCTGTTCGTAGGCCTCGAAGAACGTCTTGCGGCCGTCGTCGGTGAGCTGGCAGGCGTCGCGCCAGGTCAGGAAATCCGCGTCGACCAGCATGCCGTTGTTGATCAGGCTCAAGACGACCGAGTCGGCGATGACCGGGCGAAATTCCTCCATCAGATCCAGCGCCAGCGAGGGCCGGCCGTGGCGGCCGGCGTGATAGAAACCTTGGTAAGGATCAAAGCCGACCGTGCAGGCGGCCGAGAAACAGTCCTTGGTCAGCATCGCGTATGCAAAGCTCAAAAGCGAGTTCACCGGGTCGCGGGGCGGGCGGCGGTTGCGGGTGGTGAAGTCAAACGTCGCGCCGGGCGCCTTGGCCTTGAGCATCCGGCCGAAGTTGGCGAAATAGAGCGCGGCCGACTGGCCCTCCAGGCCCAGCAGGACGCCCGGGTCGGGGGCATTCGCGACGCGGGCCAGCATGCTCGGCCATGTCGCGCGCGGCCGGCTCGTCGCTGCCGTCGGCCGGCGTGGTTCGGAATCCGGATCGTCACCATCGGCCGAGCTCGCGGCAGCGAGCGCAGCGAGCGCATCAAGAGAGTCCGCTGGTTGGCGATCTTGGCGGCGACGACCGCCCGGGCCAGCGTCAGCGATCGCGCCGGGTCGGCGAACACCTGGTACTGGCCGGCCCGCAGCGCCACGTTCTTCGGGGGCGCGGGCATGACCGTGGCGATGAACTTGCCATAGCATTCAAGAACACGACCGGGACCTCGGCCTCGGCCAGGGTGTGCAGCGCCTGGGTCGAAACCTGGACATTGCCGAAGACGACCACCTGGCGAATCGAGGCGATCGGCACCTTGTTGATCTCTCGCCCCGTTGAGCGAGACGACCAGGTGCTCGCTGCGCTTGCCGACGTGCGAACCTTGCTCGTTGAGGTAGAGCACGGCCTTGTCGTCGTTCTGGGGGATGACGCGCGTCAGGGTGACGACGGAAGAGACCGGCGGGCCTGGATCCGGCGCGCGACCGCGTCGGGCCGCGACCACGGTCTCGGGCTGGTGGATCAGGTAGAGGGTTTCCTCGGGCAGGCAGACGGTGGCCAGCGAGCAGCCGAAGCAGCGGTGCCGAAGCTCGGGCGGCAGGGGCTCGGGGGGCACGTCGCGGGCGGCCAGGTCGCGAATCAGGGCGATCGCCTCCAGCGTTCTGGCGCGCAGCGACTCGTCGAAGGGAACCTCGACGCGGGCCTTCGAGCCGACGTAGTAGATGAATCCGCTGGGGATCGTCGACGCTCTGGCTTTCCTCGACCAGGAGGGCCTGGGCGCAGAGCTGAATGGCGTCGTTTTCCCAGAATGTCGGCTGGCCGTCCTCGTCTTTCGGAGCCGCCGACCGCTTGGTCTCGACCGGTCGAGTCGCATCGCCTTGTTCTTCGAGCAGGTCGAGCTTGCCCGATGATGCCCAGGCGCTCGGAGCAGAGCGAGACGCTGCGGGTGCGCAGCACGTCGCCTTCCTTGCGGGTGCGGCTGGCCAGCTCCGGGGTCGTTGACCCGGCGGTGCTGGAACAGGCCGTCCTCGACGAACTCGTTGATCGGCATCACCGACTCGACGTATTCGAGGTAGTAGAGCCGCGGGCAATAGCTGACCTGGTTCAAGGCCCGCACAGGGATCAATTCGGGCTGATCGCGGCGTTCATCGTTCGAGAAGCCTCCTTGAGTCTGAGAAACATGCGGATGGGACAACCACGGAGCAAGCTGGACAGACCGAACTCACTTCCGCGGCTAGGTCCAATTCATAAACATTGATCATGTTCTGGCGACGGCAGCCTCCTGATAGAGCAGAAGCAATTGTTCGAGCTCCCGGACGATCTCGGCGCGGAGGTCTTCGGGTTCGAGCACGACCGCGTTGGGGCCGAAGCTGAGTATCCAGCTCTTGATCTCGACGGTCGTGATCAGCTGTAAATCGGGCCACGCAGGCTGCCGTCGCGCTGGGTGGTCAGAACCTGGCTGTGATGCCGCGTTGATTCGCGGACATACCTCGCCACCACGGGAGCGAACTTCACGACGACCGTGACGTCGCCGTCCCCGTCATAGATCCCGAACGAGCCGGCCAGGTGTGTTGTGATGTCGAAATCGCGTGGCGGCGTGAATGTGAAATTGCTGACTTCGACCGATTCGATCCGGTCGATTTTATAGCGGCGGATCTTGTCGTGCTCGGGGGCGAAAGCGTCCAGGTAGAGCGCGCCTTTGTGCCGCACGAGGCAATAGGGGTAGACGTCGCGGGTTGCCGGCTCGGTCGCTTGCTGCGACTGGTAGGTGATGTGGACCGCCTTGTGCTCCTCGGCGGCGAAGGCCAGCGAGTCGATGATTTCGGCTTTGTTCGAGTAGTCGCTAAAGCCGGACGTCGTGCAGTGGAAGAGTTTGGGGAACCGGTCGAGATACTCGATCGCCTGCTTGTTCAGTGTGGAGCGGATCTTGCCCAACGCGCGTGTGCGCGGCCTGCCAGAGCAAGGTGCCGGCGAGAGGATCGAGAAACCGGCGGCACAGGAAGAGTGCCACCGCTTCATCGAAACTGAACTTCAACTGCGGCGGGCCCCAGCCTGCGGCGAGCTTCCAGGTCTGGCGGCCGCGGTCGCCGACCGTTTTCTCCAACGGAAAACTCAGTTTGGCGAACAGGTCCAGGTCGCGGCGGATCGTCTTCTCGGTGACTGCGCGTCTCCCGGGCCATTTCGCGGACGGTCACCCCGTAATGTCGTGCGCCGAGGATACGCAGCAGGTTCCACTGGCGGGCGAGCGGCAGGTCGTCAGGCATGGTGAGTCACTGTTGACAAGGATGAAGGATAAAGAAACCCGAACGACAGCCAGGCCCGTCGGACCAAGCAAGCCCCGCACGCGGGAACCTGTCGTTCGACGGACCGACTGCCCGTTGCGTCTCATCATAAACGGGAGGTTGGTCAGATCACGTCCAACGTGACGGGTGTTTACCAATTCGCCGCGGCGGGTTGTTGCCCGTGGCAATGCAGGAACGAAAACAAAAAGACCCCTTGCCTCGCTATGCGGTGCATTGGCCTCTGCACAGACCTCATATGGCGCGCTTTCCCACCCTTGCGAAGGGGGGGCAGGGGGCTTACAGGGAGGTGGTTTTCTGAAACCAGCCGTGCCAGTCGCCGGCCGCTCGACGTCAAAATCGCCGGCAACGCAGCGAAAACTGGCTCCCTCTCCCTTGGGGAGAGGGCTGGGGTGAGGGGCCGAATTCCGAAAGCCACCGCCGCCGGTCGGAGTCCGATCACTCGCCGCCGGTGACTATCACCGGCAAGTGAGCGGAAACACCGACACGGGAGGCCGTGGTTTTCGCGAGGGTTTTCGGTCGCCGACCCTCACCCCAGCCCTCTCCCAGAGGGCATTGGTCTCTACAAGGGAATGCACACTTTTTTTACAGTAGCAAAAAAGAGGGGCAAGTGTTTCTCCAGCATGGCGTTGAGTCGGTCGGCGCCATAGCGCGCGAGTGGGCCCACCGCGGCTTGCAAGACCCACAGCCCGGCCAGCATGCCGCTGGTCGTGATCGCTCGGTGCCGCTTGGTCTGCCGACCGCTCAGTTGCATCAGCAGCCGCTGCAATGCCGCCGACTCGTCGTCGTGCCGGCGTTCCAACGCCCAGATCGAGGCGCCTGCACCGAAGGCGATCAGCAGCTTGATCAGGAGCCGATGGCCGTCGCGCTGCAGCCAGCCCTCCAACTGCCAGCCGGCACTCTTGAGCAGCTTGTGCATGCTCTCGATCCGCCAGCGGAAGTAGTACCACCGCGCGATCGTCGCCGCGTCGGCCAGCACGGCCGGCACGTTGGTCAGCAACAGCCAGCGGGCCAGCACCCGTCCTTTCGTGTCGCGGACCTCGGTGACGACCAGCCGCAACGGCAACGGCGGCCCGGGGACGTCGACCTTCTTTTGGCCCACGTTCCGTCGGCCGGGCCGGTGCAGGACGACCTCGGCCTCGGCGACGTACAGCCGCGCCACACGGCCGTGAAACCGCGCCGTCCCGGCGTCTTGGAAGGCGTCTCCCTGACGGAATCCCTCGGCGACTGCGACCAACGAGGACTCTTTCCCTTGGCAGAGCACCCTGCGGTCGTCGCCGCGGACCAAGGCCAGATGGCCATCGACACTCCACTGCCGCCAATGGTCGACCGAATCGGCCTCGCGGTCGATCACATGGACCAGGGTCGTGCCCAAATCCAGGTCGCTGACATATTGCATGTCTCCGCGGACCTGATCGATGTGGCAGATGTCGGGAGCCGGGTCGCCGCCGCGGGTGCTGAGCACGCCGTCGGCCGTGGTCAACGAGACCAGGGCCGGGGCGATCGGGGCGCCGTCGTCGCCACGCACCATCAGGACGGTGGCGAGGTCATAGCCGACGTCATCGGCATGGGTCAGCGTGGCACGGTCGGTCTTGGAGGGATGGTCGGCAAAGCTGAGCGTCGACCAGTCGTGGATGGCCAGCAGGACGCCGGGGTGGTCGGCCACCTCTTGGCGGATCGCCTGATGCATCGGCTCGATCAAGGCCGACTCCACGACGAGCGGGTGGATGCAGAACCGCCACAACTTCTGGGCAAAGGAGGCCGGCTTGAGCCCCGCCACCGTGGCGCCCGGCCCCGGCGCGGTGCTGGAGCCAGACTTCCCGAACCCCTTGACGAGTATGGCGTAAGCGTTCTGGAGGTCAATCCCTAGCGACGTTGGTAGATACTTCATGCAATGCATTTTAACACACAAACAATCCCTTGTAGAGACCAATGCCCAGAGGGAGAGGGAGCCAGTTTCGAGAAAAGCCCCTCCCTGTAAAGGGGGAAGGGGGGGGCTGGTCCCGGCGGAACCAGTGCCAGGTTCGCGGCTTCGGGTCGGCGGGACCGGCGGAATTGCGGCGTATTCCGAGGCTCTTGGTCATGCCCTGTTCACCCCCCCTGACCCTGGGGTGTTGAAAGGACGCGGTTAAACGTGCTCAGGGGACCGTTTCGAGACCCGCGTTTTTGTTGCGCTCGATTGAATGCCGGTGGCGCACGAGCGATTCCTTTCCCTCCCTTGCGAAGGGGGGGTCAGGGGGGGTGGACAGGGCATAACGAACATTCTCGGCCAAGCCGGAAATTCCGCGGGGCCCAGCAGCCCTGGAACCGCGTACAAGGCGCATGGTTCCGCGGGGACCACCCCCCCTAACCCCCCCTTCGCAAGGGGGGGAAAACGCGGCCAACGGAATCGGGATGAACCAAAAGCTTGTGCAAAACCATCTTTTCAACACCCCCCCTGACCCCCCCTTCGCTAAGGGGGGAAAGCGTGCGCAACGGAATCGGGATGAACCAAAAGCTTGTGCAAAACCATCTTTTCAACACCCCCCCTGACCCTCCCTTCGCAAGGGGGGGAAATTGAGTCGCATATGCATGTGTAGGCGGCAGCGGCCATCCTACCCTTGCAACCCCTTCGACGGGCACAAAGCCCCAACCAATCCACGGCGAACTTCGTGACATCTTGCCTACGTAGCGCATACTTTAGATGAGGGACTCCGCGCGGAGCCATTCGTGGTCAGGCGGCGAGTGAGGGTGGCGGGCTCCGCAAGTCAGCCTGGCCCGATCGGTGTTGCGGGATGGGAGTAGGCAGTAGGCAGTAGGCAGCGAAGGCGTGCTCCGCAGGTCAGCGTGGCCCGAACGGTTTTGCGGGAAACTGCGAAATTAACGCGAATTCGGGACTGCCGGATTGTGGCGATTCTTCCCTTCTCAGCATTGGGCAATCGAGAGTGCAGCGAGTCATCGGCAGATTCTGCGAAACGAAGCCATCGCGACCAGCGACGCCCAAATTCCGCCGAACGAAGCCAACGGGATCAGCGAAGACCGATTCTGCGAAACGAAGCCATCGCGACCAGCGACGCCCAAATACCGCCGAACGAAGCCAACGGGATCAGCGAAGACCGATTCTGCGAAACGAAGCCATCGCGACCAGCGACGCCCGAATTCTGCCGAACGAAGCCAGCGGGATCAGCGAAGACCGATTCTGCGAAACGAAGCCATCGCGACCAGCGACGCCCGAATTCTGCCGAACGAAGCCAACTACGAAACGGTCGGATTCGACCGACGTTTTCAGGCCGACGGCTTATTCTCAAGATGTGCACCAGGTTGATTGAATCGAATGAAGCGGAAGTCAAGGTAAAGCCGCGCACGACGGTCGCCCGGTTTGGCTATGAGCTGCGCTGTGACCGCCTCGGCCGACGTTCCACGCATCCATCTCCAGCGGAAATGGCTCGCGTTTGAACTCGCTTGGCTGTAAAATCAAAGAATTGTTAAAGAACCCTTCGAGCCCCGATGGATGGCTGAGCCTTGGGTCTGTAACAGGAATCGCCTGCATGATTTGGAACGATACACACTCATTCCTGAATCGGTATCTCGGGCCGTCGCTTGTGCTGCTCGTCGTGCTGGTCGTGCAAGAACGGGCTGGTGGCGGCGAGCCCGCGCCGGCCGGGAATGCGGCCGATTCCAAGGTCGATGCGGCCTCGGTCGAGTTCTTCGAGAAGAGCGTTCGGCCGATCCTGGCGACGCGGTGCCAGGGCTGCCATGGGCCAAATAAGCAGAAGGGGGGACTGCGGCTGGATGCGCGCGGAGCCATCCTGGCCGGTGGTACAACCGGACCCGCGGTTGTCCCGGGCAACCCCAAGGAGAGCTTGCTGGTCGACGCGATCAACTACGGCGAAACCTACCAGATGCCGCCCAAGTCGAAACTACCCGCCGCCGAGATCGCGACATTGACCGATTGGGTCCAGAAAGGCGCACCCTGGGGAATCGAGACCCCTCTCGGGCCGTCGAATCCCAAAGCCGCCAAGGAGCCTGGCAAATCGGATCGAGTTTCCAGGGAGATCTTTCAGGAGCGAGCCAAATACTGGTCTTTCCAGCCGATTCGCCGCCAACGCCCCCCGCCGTCAGCAACGAACGCCGGGACTGGGCTCGAAACCCGATCGATCGGTTCATCCTGGCCGCGCTCGAAAAACAAGGGCTCACTCCGGCACCCGAGGCCGAGAAGCGCACGCTGATTCGCCGTGTGAGCTTCGACCTGACGGGGCTTCCTCCCACGCCCGGTGAAGTCGAGGCGTTTCTCGGGGATTCCTCGCCGTCAGCTTACGAGTCGCTGGTCGAGCGGCTGCTGGCCAGTCCGCGATATGGCGAGCGGTGGGCCCGGCACTGGCTCGACCTGGTTCGATACGCCGAGACCGCCGGCCATGAATTCGACTACGACATCCCCAACGCATTTCGATATCGCGACTACGTGATTCGGGCCCTCAATGCCGACTTGCCTTACAACCAGTTCGTCATCGAGCAGGTTGCCGGCGACTTGATCGATGTCGCGCGCCGGCATCCGGCCGAGGGCTTCAACGAGTCGATCCTCGGGACGGGATTCTATTTCCTGGGTGAGGGGACCCACTCGCCGGTGGACGTCCGCGAGGACGAGATGCGCCGGATCGACAACCAGATCGACGTGATCTCCAAGACCTTCCTGGGTCTGACGGTCGCCTGTGCCCGTTGTCACGATCACAAGTTCGACCCGATCACTAACAGCGACTATTACGCCCTCGCGGGGTTCCTCCATAGCTCAAGATATCAGCCGGCTCCGATCGATGCTCCCGAGCAAATGGCCGCGGGCGTAAGACGGTTGCGCATGGCCAAGGAGGCGGTCGTCGGGGCCCTGCGCGACGCCAGCTCCATCTTGCCCGAACCGATCCGACACCGAGTCGCAACCGCGGCTGGACGGAAAGCACCGATCTCGACAGCAACGTCCGTGAGCCAACGGAAAGAGAAAGAGGTTGTCTTCGAGGATTTCAACCGCGACAACTACGAGGGTTGGTTTGTCACGGGCGCTGCATTCGGTGAACGGCCCAGCGTCGCCGGCGATCATCGGTTGGCCCTCGAGGGGCGATCGCCGCGACTGGTCGCGGTCCCGGCCGGACTGGCGCACAGCGGCCTCGACTCCGACCGGCTCGTCGGCGTGATTCGATCCCGGACGTTCACGATCGAGAGCCGGTATGTTCACTCGTTGGTCGCGGGGCGAGGGGCGAAGATCAACATCGTCGTCGACGGCTTCGAGAAGATACGCGACCCGATCTACGGCGGCCTGACGGTCACCGTCAACCACGGCGACGAGCCGCGCTGGGTGACCCAGGACGTGGGGATGTGGCTGGGGCATACCGCCTATCTGGAGTTCGCCGACGGGGCGATCGCTGATTTTAGTGGGGCGACGACCCGAATCGAGGATGGTCATGGTTACATCGCGGTCGACGAGATCCGGATGTCGAACGGGCCCGCGCCGGCGCTCTCACGGCCAAGAGGAAGTGAGCCTGACATCGACCTGGGCGAGGTGGTCGGAGCCCTGCGATCGGCGCGGTCTCCCGTGGCCGATCGACTGTCGGCGGCCCTGGAACAGGCACGCGCAGTCGAGGCGTCACTTCCGAATCCGACGCTGGCCCTTTGTATCGCGGATGGGACCGGATTGAACGAACGGATTCACAACCGGGGAAGCCACAAAAACCTCGGCGAGGTTGTCCCTCGGCGGTTCCTGGAGGTCCTGGGCGGGCTCGACTCGTCGTCGACGACCGCCGTGGCCGGCAGCGGCCGGCTCGAGCTGGCCCAGCGAATGATCGATCCGGCGGCTAATCCGCTCTTGCCTCGCGTGCTGGTCAATCGGATCTGGAAACACCTTTTTGGCGAAGGGATCGTCAAGTCGACCGACGACTTCGGTGCGATGGGGCGGAAGCCGAGCCATCCCGAGCTGCTCGACTGGCTGGCCGCCGAGTTCGTCGCCCGAGGCTGGTCGATCAAGGAGATGCAACGGTTGATGGTGACCTCCAGCACCTACCGGATGGCCAGCGTTCCGAACGAAGTCGCCGAGCGACTCGACCCGTCGAACACGTATCTGCACCGGATGAACGTGCGACGGCTGGAGGCCGAGGCGATTCGCGATGCGCTCCTGAGCGCGTCCGGGCGGCTGGTCTCGACGTTGTATGGACCGAGCGTCCCCGTGTACCTGTCCCGCTTCATGGAGGGACGAGGCCGGCCGGGCCGTTCCGGGCCACTCGACGGCGATGGTCGCAGGAGCATTTACTTGAACGTCCGGCGCAACTTCCTCAACCCCATGTTTCTGGCCTTCGACGCGCCTGTGCCATTCTCGACGATGGGCCGGCGAACGTCTCGAATGTCCCCGCGCAAGCCTTGACCCTGATGAACGACCCGATGGTCGCCGGCCAGGCTCGGCTCCTGGCCGAGCGGGTCCTGGCTGGTCCGGCTCGAACGGCCCGACAGCGGCTCGACGCGCTGTACACGATCGCTTTCGGCCGGCCGGCGACCGAGCAAGAAGCCCTCGCCAGCCTGGCGTTCCTCGACGGCCAGGACCAGGCCGTGCCCGCCTGGGCCGACCTTTGCCATGTATTGATCAATATGAAAGAGTTTATCTTCGTCGACTGAACCCGACAGCGACCTGGGGCTCGATATCAATATGCACTGCCGACGATTTGTGGACCCGCCGTTGAGCCGCCGAGACATGCTACAGAGATGCGGCAGTGGTTTTGGTGCGCTCGCCCTGGCCGCCTTGCTGCGCGAGCCGGCGTTTGGGGCGGTGCTCGGTGACGCAACGGCTGAGCCCGAGCGTGGTCCCGGACGCGAACGGCGCCCGTTCGGCTTCGGCTCGCAACTCGTTGGCGCCCAAGCGGCCTCACTTTCGCGGCCAGGGCGACCAGCGTGATCTTCCTGTTCATGGATGGCGGACCCTCGCAGGTCGACACGTTCGACCCCAAGCCCCGCCTGGACCGGGAGCATGGCCAGCCCATCAAGGTCAAGACCCATCCGACCCAGTTCAACAACGTGGGTAACGTGCTGGCCTGCCCCTGGAAGTTTCGTCGCTACGGCGAGAGCGGAATCCCGGTCAGCGACTTGTTTCCTCGCGTGGGCCAGTGTGTCGATGACATGGCGATCGTGCGGTCGATGGTCTCCAACTTTTCCGAGCACACCAACGCCAATTACTTCCTGCACACCGGCAACGGGCTGCAAGGGCGTCCCAGCCAGGGGGCCTGGGTGACCTACGGGCTGGGTAGCGAGTGTCAAGACTTGCCCGCCTTCGTCGTGCTCAACGGTGGTTTGATTCCCCCCGGGCGGCATGGATTGCTTCAACAGCGGGTTCTTGCCCGCAACCTACCAAGGTTCTGTCTTCCAGCCGAGTGCCACGCCGGTGGCGAACATCACGCCAACCGAGTCGACCTCGGCGCAACAGGTCCGCAAGCTGGAGCTGCTCCGCAAGCTCGATCAAGGGGTGCTGGGGCGAATGGGTCGCCACGATGGTCTCGAAGCGGCGATCGCCAACTATGAGCTGGCATTTCGGATGCAGAGCGCCGTCCCGGAGCTGATGCGGCTGGACGGTGAGTCGGCGGCCACCCGGCAGCTCTACGGGCTCGACGATCCTTACCCGGCGACTCAGATCTTCGCGCGGGAATGCCTGATCGCCCGGCGGCTTGTTGAGCGGGGCGTGCGATTCATCGAGGTGCTCTGCCCCAGCGTCGGCGCCGACCGCTGGGATCAGCATTCGGGACTCAAGTCCGGCCACGAGCGGAACGCCAAGGCCGTCGATCAGCCGATCGCCGGACTGCTCAAGGACCTCAAGGCCCGGGGCTTGCTGGAAACCACGCTCGTCGTCTGGGGAGGTGAGTTCGGCCGAACTCCCATGGCCCAGGGAAGCGACGGACGCGATCACAACCCGTATGGATTCACCATTTGGTTAGCCGGCGGTGGGATCAAGGGGGGTACCATCTTCGGCGCCACCGATGATTACGGTTACCACGCGGTCGAAAACAAGGTCGAGATCCATGACTTGCACGCCACGATGCTCCATCTATTGGGTATGAATCACAAGCAACTGACCTACCGTTTCGGCGGGCGCGATATGCGACTAACAGACGTCCACGGTGAAGTCGTCACCGGAATCTTGGCCTGACGTGAAGGTGAAGGGCGCAACCGTACCGCTCATTCAACCACGCGAACGTGCTGGACATTGTTCTTGTCCAGCCAGCTCAACATGGCCTCTTGTTCTTCGCTCAGCTCGACATCGGTCACGTTTCCCGAGTCCAGGGGAGAGACCAGGTAAAAGATGCCTTCCATCAGCCACTCAGTGACATCTTTCCGAGCGATCCAGTACTCGCCTTCCTTCAAGGGAGGAACACCGGCCGAATCGGGTGATGACATGAAATAGACCAGTTGTGTTCGCAGCCTGGGTGAGATCGGCAGCGGCTTTAACTCAGGATGATCGACCGAAACCAATAGGGGTTTGGACATCGCTGCCTCATGCATGGTTCCAAAGGTTGCGTTGCCAGTTCGGTTGGGTCCCGGTGCGTGCGATTTGAACCTGAATCACGCTCCGGTTCCGACGGCTATGTTCAGCGTCGAATCGCTTCCGCCCGAACCGAATATCATGTGATTGTGCCCCGGCGGCGTCGAATCGTCAAGTGGCCATCCGAAACGGGCCAACATAAGCGAAAAAAGGGGACTTCGTGAGTCATCGCGCTGCGATCGAGCAGACACCTGAGCGCAGACCGGGGACGATCACCGCGGGAGATCCTCCAGCTCGGCCGCCGGTTCTCGGAGGTTGAGGTAGGCGACCCTTGGCACGGCCCGAGCGGCCGCCGGGAAGGTCGGATCAACCAATCCGAGCCGGGCGGCCGTGTCGATGTCGCGGCTGGCACCCGGGGGCAGAGAGGCACTCTTGAGCAGGATCAGAGCGTCCGCCTCCAGGTACACGGCGATCCGTGCCGCGATCGAGTCGGAGGTCACGTCCCAGCTTGCGGGCAAGGGATCGAGCCCGGATCCCGATCGCCGTCGATCGATCATGCTCAAGATCGGCCGCGGAGCCAGGATGGGAACGACTCCCGCATCCCAGGCCCCGGCGAGTGCCTCGATTCGATCGACGGCCGAAGATCCGGGCACGATCGCGGCCAGGACGATCGCGGTCAGGTCCAAGGCATGAAGAGCCAGAAGGTGAGCGGTCTGGTCGCCGAGGCCGTGAACTCGATCGAGCGTGCGGATCAGGTCGGCCGCGGGGCCGCCGCCGGCGATCAGGACCAACCGCTCGGCCGGCTTGCTCGTGCGCCGGCCGTCGAGAAACGCGGTCAGCCGCCCGGGGAGCCCTGGCCAGTCGAGCAGACTGCCGCCGACTTTGATGACCGCGAGGCTGGGTCGCATCACGCCGAGTCATTCTCCGAGATCAAGAGCGGATGGGGATTGTCGAGGAGTCACGAGTGGCCCATGAGAACGCTCCGAGGCCAGAATGGCCAGCGCATAGGCACAGCCGGCGGACGAGGCGAGCGGGCCCCAAGCTTCCCGCAAGCTAACGATTGGACCACCGATGTCGATCACGCGCTTGGCCAGTCGCCGAGCCAGAAACTCACCCGATCCGGCGACAACCGCCGCGGTGGGACACCCGATCGTCGGCAGGCAGGCCCGTTGCGCGGCGGTCGCCAATCGATCGAGCAGGCATTCGTCGGCCGCCCGAGGAGAAGGCGATCGCGTCATTGGCGGAGAAGCCGTCGCGGTCGGCGCCCACCATCCGCGCCAGGCGGTCACGGGCCGCCTCCACCGTGGCGGGGCGGCCATCGGCCGTCGACAGATCGCCCGGGTCGGAGTCGAAGTCACCCATCGTGAGGTAGATGTCCAGCGTCGAGGCAAAGAGCTCGGCGGCCAACCCGGTGGGGACTCCTCGAAGCGGCAGCTCGGTCGCCAGCGCGCAGACCGGCGTGCGGCGCACCCCGGCGTACACCAGCTCGCCCAGTCTGGAGCCGCTCGGTGTCGCTACGCCCCATCGCCGCCACCGTCCCTTGGTCAAGCGGAATCAGGTCGGTCGTGGTCGTACCGATGTCGATCAAGAGACAACGCTCCCGGGGCAACAGACGAGCGGCCAGGGTCGCCAGCGCCAACCAGTTGGCCGCGGCGACGACCTGCGGCCGCGAGCGAGCGTCGGCCACCGAGTGAAACTCCCCATCAACTCCCCAGACGCTAACCAGGCCGTCGGGAAGAGCCGCAATCACGGCATCGAGCACGGCGTTGACGCCCACCTGCTTGGTGGGATAACAATCGCAAAGCTCGGCCGTCATGGTGACGGCAACCTGGTCGCTCCGCGGCAGAGTCGCCACCGCGGTCGCAATGGCCTGACCCAGCTCGTCGGGGCGCTTCCACACCTCGAACGGCACGTTCCGGGCCGCGCCTTCACTGTGGGCGATCTTGATATTGGCCCCGCCGATATCGAGCGCAAGCCAGGGATTATCGTCCGAACGCAGTCGGCTTACTACTCATGCCAAGACTCCCTCGCCAGGGGAAATCCAACCACCCTCGGCGTCGAATGAAAGGGGATGTCGTCCATGAACGGTCTCTGCCAAGCTGATGAGATGCTTGAGGACTCCGGCCGTCGGCGAGCAGGCATCGAGCCACGCCCGGGCCAGACGGCCGGGAGGCAACAGCCGGCTCAACCCGACGTACGAGGTCGTCGGTCGCGCGTTGATTTCCAAAAGTGTGGCGTGTTGCCTTGCCATATCCCAGATGAAATCGACACCGACAAATCCACGCAGGCCCGCAATCGACTCGACCGCCGTTTGAAGTCGTTCCACATCGCGCCGGAGAGTGCCGGGATCGTACCCCCTCGGTATTCGAACCGGGCGTCCTGGACTCGCATGTGCTGACGGCCCACGCCGATCAACCAGGCCCGCCGGTCATCTCCCACCAGGAAGCTCGCACTCATCGGCTCGCCGGCGACGTACGGCTGCAGCAGGGCTCTCCGGATCCTCCGAGCATCGGCCGGCAGGCTCTGGGCATCCGACAGAAAGAACGTGTCGACCGATCCGGCGCCATCGACCGGCTTGAGGACAGCCGGAAACTCCGTGTCGGCGGGCAAACCCAGGGCAGGGTCGATCGTCCGGGTCGACGGTGTGTCGAACCCCAGGTGCCCGCAGCCGCTCGGCGAGTCGTGCCTTGTCGCCAGTCAGCTCGACCGCCTCGGCCGTCGAACCCAACAGCCGCGCGCCCGCCCGCTGCAAATCGCTGGTCAGACTCCGCCAGGACTCCCGAGGTCTCCGGAGCGATCAGAACGGTAAAATCGGCAGCTTGGGCCAGTTCACGCACGCGATCGATTTCCTCTCCCGGGACGATCCGCACCACATTCCAGGGGCCCGGATCGTCGGGCAGACGCGCGTCCAAGGTCACGGTGACCTCGACCGAGTCCAATGGCGGCGGCAAACTGGCGAAATCGGCCGCGATCGCCCGGCGCATCGCGGCTCCCTCGGCCGCCCAGGAGGGAGCCAGAGGCGAGCCGGCCAACCCGCCACCGGTGACCCATTCGTAAACCAAGATCGTCAACGCTTTTCCGGAGGCCATCGTCCGAATGCCCTGCTCAGTCATACCCGTGCTCGACCTCAAGGACGGTCAGGCCGTCCACGCCGTCGCGGGCCATCGCGAATATTATCAACCGATTCCGAAGCATCTTGCACGCGTCTTCCGAACCAATTGGCCTGGCCCGCGCGATCCGAGACAACCTGGGATTGCACACTCTCTACATCGCCGACCTGGATGCGATCGGAGGCGCTCAACCGAATCTAATATTATACCATCACATCTTAATGGACCATAGGACTCTATGGATTGATGCCGGCGTGCGCGACATCGATACCGTGGCCCCTTTGCTCGAGCTGAGTTGCGCTGGCTGTACGATTGTCGTCGGTCTCGAGACGGTGCGCGGACCGGCCGAACTTGCCGGAATCGTGGATCTGGTCAGTGCGGAGAAGGTCATCTTCAGCCTCGACCTGTTTGACGGCCGGCCCCTGATGGCCTGCGCCCGAGCCTGGGCAACGGAGGATGCTCGGGAACTGGTACGAGTCGCCATTGAACAAGGTGTGCGTCATGTATTGGTGCTCGATCTGTCCCGGGTGGGAACGGGGCGAGGACTGGGCACTGAGGGCCTCCTGGCTCGGATTCGCGAGGATCACCCCGGCATATGCTTCAGTGTGGGTGGTGGAATCTCCACGATGGATGAGGTCAACGCTCTGAGAGCCGCGGGTGCTCATGCGGTCCTGGTCGGTTCCGCTTTACACGATGGGAGGATCGGTTATCAGCAGCTTGCGCAACTAACTGCGGAGGATTCGGGAGACTCAACCCGCAAGGGCGCCGTCATCCGGACGCCACTCGACCTGAGCTGACTGGCCAAAGCTCTCCTCGACCTCCACGCGCAAGACATGCGGCTGGGGCCAGCCGAGAGTCGTCATTTCCTGGCGTAGCCGGCCGGCAATGTAGTCGGCCAAGAGCTCGGCCGTCGTGTTGGCGATCGGCAACAAGGCGCATTCCTCGCGCGGGAAACTCCAATAACGGTCGCGATATGTGACCCGAAGGTTCGCGCCCTCTTCATGCAACTGGATCTGCCGGCTGCGAGTCGGAAGTAGCATTCGGTGGTCGAGTTCATTAGTGATCGCGCGAGTCAGATCCTTGAGTGCGATAAAGTCGACCACGTAATGGTTGTCATCAAGGTCACCTTCGACCTCAACGGCTGTCCGGTAATTATGGCCGTGAAGGCGCTCGCAATGGTCCCCATCATAGGTGATGAAGTGCCCGGAGCAAAAGACTAGGTAATCCTTGGTCACCCTAACCTTGAAGCGTGAGGACGACATGGCTGGCAAACTCCTTGGCGAGGCGATAACGGCGTTCTCTGTATACATTCTCGATCCAACTGGCACTTCACGCCAGCCCTTTCAGACGTCGGAGGATCCATTCAGCCGAGAGCAATCCCAGCAGGACGAGCCAGAGCAAGGGAGTGTCCCACAACGGCCAGCGGGTGACGATCGTCTGGATGGACGCGTCTTGATGGCGACCCAGCAAGCTCGACAACTGCTCCGCGGATTGGATCAATTCTCCGCCAGTCGCCTGGGCAAGCCGACTGAGGACGGCAGGATTCGGGCGTGGGTCTCGAAACTCGGCCGGATCGTCGATCAGTTGGAGCTCGAGATTCGATCTGGCCACTGATTGTTCGCCGTCAAACGCCGCGACGTCGAGCACCAGTTTATGAAGGGTCGAGCCGATCTGATCCTGAACCTGGTCCGCCGGAGGAGCGGCGAGTTTCCCCTGGTAGCACTTCTCCAGGAGCTGAGGAACAAGGTTGACAGCCGCCGCGTCGAAGGGCTGCGACTCGTCCTCGGATGAGAGACGGAGCCGGGCGGCGACGCGGTATCGGTCAGTCTCCACCAGCTTTTCATCATAAGTCCGGACCTTCACTTGAATGTCCTGGCCAGGCCGGTAGATGATCCTGTCGGTCTCGACCTTCAACCGCCGGTCGTTTCCATCACTATTCTCGGCTAGCCAGCGGACGACGTTTCGCCAGAACTTGCGAAAATAACGGTTATCCCCTTCCCCCCAGCTCTTTTCGAAATCCGTGCCCCAGGCGATGGTCGAGTCGGTGGCCATGGCGAAGGTTCGGCCCCGGCCGAAGCTCTGGCAAGAGAAGACCGTCACGACACCCGATCCGGGAAGGGGTCCGTTCGATAGACCGAGAACCGTGGCGGCCGGCTTGAGCCGGTCGATGAGGTTAGTGCCGTGGAACATGGGCATTTGGCGCAGGACCTGGCGATTGCGCGTTGGTTCATCAACAATTCGCCATATGGGATGCTCGGTGGCTTGAGGCGGGACGACCACCTGGAACGAGCCGTCGTAGTGTTCCGAGCGCGCTGGGCCGTTCCCGTTCATATCGACGGGGATGAGGCCGTCCCAGACCGTCTGGTCCCACCCCCCGAGCCGAAGCTCGTGTGGCCGCCGATCATGACGAAGCCTCCGCCACGCTTGCTGACCAACTCGACGGTCCAGTCGAGCTGCTCCGGCGTGAACGACGCCCGGGCAATGTCGCTGCAAATAACGACATCGTAGCTGAGCAGCTCTTCCCTCGTTGTGGGAAAGCCAAGCCTCGGATCGTCGACCCGGTGCAGTCGTTGTTGCGCGACGTACTGATCATCCACATACATGGACACGCACTTGATGTTGGGGTCTTCCTGCAGCGCGTCCTGGATAAACCGATATTCCTGGCCTCCGGTCCCTTCCATGTAGATCACACGGAACTTATCTGTCCGCGGCGTGATCTGAAACGGAACACGATTATTGGCGGTGATAGCCTCGTGCGGCTGCCGATCGACCTGGACGGTGAGGGCACCTTTGGCCCGGTCGGACTCGACGACCAGCTCGTGGGCTTGCTCGCCGTCGACGAGGGTGATAGGAAGGGTCGCCAACGGATCTGCCTTGGGGTCGTCGGCCATGCGGATCGAGATCTCGGTTCGCTGACCGGCGTAGCCCCGGCTGCGCAGCGTGATCCGAACCGGCACGCGCGTGCCTGGCCGAGCTTCGCGAGGGGCATCGATGTCTTGCACGGCCACGTCGCCCGCGACTCGTGCGTCGCCCACCGGTATGACGTGGATCGGCACTCCCAGGGCTCGGTATGCGGCCCCGGTTGTTTCCGGCGAATCCGATTCCGTCGAGCGGCCGTCGGAGAACACGAACACGCCAAACGGCAGTGTGTCTCCAAAACGCGACGGGAGTTGCTCCAGGGCCTGCACCAGTCGCGTTTCGTCGGCCAGCGGATGAACGACCTTTTCCGAGTCGGGGACGGCGGTCAGGTCGCGGCCAAATCCATATTTCTGGACGCGTGGCCGTCGATCAGACGCCAGCAGAGAGTCGGAGCGGCTGATGAGGTTGTCGATCGTCTGCGCCCGACTGATTGGAGTCTCCAAACTCATACTCCGGGATTCGTCGAGCAGGAACACCGCCGTCGGCGCGGGCCGGCGCGCTTCACCTGTTGGATGCGGACCGGGTTGAGCAAGATCAAGACGAGCAAGCCGAGTGCTGAAGCCCGCAAGGCCAAGAGCCTTTTGTCTCGCGCACTGCGAACTGGTGCCCGCCAGGAGGCCAGGAGCAACAAGCCAGCCAAGCCGACAGCGAGCACGAGATAGAACCGACCGTCATGGGGATGTGACCAAGACATTCTTAACCACGGAAAACACGGATAACACGGAAGAATAAAAAGACAAATCGATTCAGGACGACAACGTAGGTTAAATTACAGCGATTCATTTAATAACGCTGTGATGCAATCCTTTTGACTCTCAATTCTTCCGTGTTTTTCGTGTTTTCCGTGGTTAGTAAATGAACGGCGAGCTTACTTCAGCGCAGGTCTTGGGAGAGGACCCGGTAATAATCGTCGACAAGGTTTTTGTACTGGGGCGGCACCGGTCCGTTCCGCTCCACCAGTGCGTTTTCGAGCATGATCTCCTGGATCTTCACCTGCAGGGCCAGGCCCACCGTTCTCAAGCCTTCGGTGTAGGCGATTGGAGGGACGAAATAGCCCAGATGGCCGGGCTCGATCTTGTCATTTTGCGTCCAGCCGCCGACACTCCCCAGCGTGGCGCCAGCCAGCTTGTCAGCGGCCTGCCGCAGGGGCCCTTCGCCGGGCGCGAGGCTCTCGACAACGCGGGCGAGCTCGGAGATCGCCTTTTCGGCCTCGGCCTGTTGTGAGGATTGTCGCACCGAGCGGAGGCGCTCCTTCAGTTCGGCGGCTTGTTTTTCGGCAGCCAGCAGGCGTTCGAGCTGAGGCTGAATCGCGGCCCGGCGAACGGATTCAAGGTCCTGAGCCAGTGCTTCAAGCTGGCCGGCGGTGCGATCGGCCGACCGGGCGGCCGCGACGGCGTGGCCCTCGCCGATGGCGGCGGCGTTCTGTCGCATCGACGCCTCGACTTCCTCGGGTGGGTTGCTTTTGGTGGCGCGGCCAATGGTCTGAGCCAGATCCGGCTGCTCCTCGGCCGCGGCCATCTTCAGTTGCCTGAGGACGTCCGCCAGCGCCGCGACTTCATCGGCCAGCTCGCCCTGCTTCTCGGCAAGTTGTCGGTCGTCGTGGGCGCCCGCGCCTTCGTTCGACTCCGCTCTGCGCTCGAGGGCCCGGCCCAGCTCCCTTTCGGCCGCGGCAATCGCCTGGGCAAGGTCTCGTTGCCGTGCCAGTCGGTCCGTCAGTTCCTTGCCCTTGAGTGCGCCGACTTGGCGCGCGACCGACTCTAGCTTGCGAGCGGCGATGCGAGCTTCCAGGGCGGCCTGAGCGTCGCGTTTCGCCTCGATCGATCGGCTGGATTGTTGCACCGACTGAGTCGCCGCATCCATGCGACGGTTAGCCAGCTCGGTTAGCGCTTCATCCTGCTGAGCAAGCTGGCGCAGCCGCTTCGCTTCCTCGGCCGCCTGACATTGCTGCTGGGCTAGGGTCAATTGAGCCTGTGAACTCGGGCTCGAGGTCCCTTGTGACGAAGACCCGGGCCGCGTTGACGACGGCTTCGCTGATGGCTTCTGAGTACTCTGAGCCTGCTTTTCATTGGCTGGCGGTGGGTCGAGCTGCGGACCGCCTCGACCCTTGGCTTCGATCTCTTCCGAGAACTTTTGCTCCCGCTTGGCCAGCTCCCGGAGGTCGTTCTCCAGGTGAGCGAGCTGTTTCTTGGTCTGGTCGGCGGGGGGCCGGCGGATCCGCTGAAACTGCTTGACGTCGTACGATCGACAGGCGCTTGCCTGGCTCGAGCCACCCTGCTTCAAAAGCTTCCGAAGGTTCTGACGGGCGCTGATCAGTCCTTTGAGCGCGGCTTCTTCGCGAGGCCTCGCGGCGGCCAAGTCTTTCGCCGTCAGCAGCTCCATCGCCGAAGTCATCGCAATGACGGCCTGGTCCAGAGCGGGGATCGGACCGCCAATTGCAGCCATCCCTTCGGCGAACTCAGCCGTGGCGGTGGCGAGCTCTTGTTCAAACTTGGCCAACCGCCGGGCCGTTTCAGCCCCAACGGTCTGATCTTTCTCAAAGGCAAACGTACGATTCAGATTCACTCGCTGGCGTGCGATCAACTCTTCGAGGGTTACCGATGACCCGCAGCACGTCCCTCCGCCCTCGACGAGCTCGTAGGCTTGTTTGTACGGCAGGATGTCGATATAGCGAAGTTCCGTGACCACCCGGTGTGGTTTTGCTGGATAGTTGTCTTCTACAAATGCATAGTAGGTGATCGCGTCTGTGTAGCTGAGCTTGTGCTTCTCAAGGTAGAGCGTGGCCAGGCCCTCGGCCGTGACCGCTTGGTTTTCAAAGCTAGCCAGGTGCAAGGTCTCTTCGGGCCCGTCGCCGACCTTGTATTGAATTCCCAGGCGGGCCACGCCGAAATCGTCACCCGCTTCGACCTGGATGGGAACTTCGGTGGTCGGTGTGACGGCCAGCGATTCCTCCGGACGGATGAAGCGGATCGTCGGCTTCTCGTCCGATTGAACCTTCACGCGATACGGTTCCACATCGAGCTTCATGCCCTCGTCATCAGACGCGGCGATCTCGTATTGAACGTCCTTGGTGATCCGAGGCAGCTCGCCGGCGAGTCGAGCGCCATCCAGCTTGAACGGGATCGACTGTCGCGACGGATCGCCCGGCGATCCCCAAACCAACGCTGCTGTTTTGGGAGCGCGGTCGAGCATGACGGCGATTTGGACTCGTGAGCCTTCGATGGCCCGGAAGTTTCCCTCCTTGACAACTTCCGCCGGTCGTTTGGTGTAAGCCGGTGGCGTGACGGTCGCCTCGATCCCGCGCATGAGCAGTGGATGCAGAACCTTTACGTGGAAGACCGGGCTCTCGACCTCTCCAGCGACGACGCGATAGTCGAAATCAGTTTGGCAGTCCTTCAAGGTAGCGCTCAAGGCTCCGATCAGAGGTTTATTGGCCTTGTCATCGGCGTGATCCGCAGCCAGCGCGGACGTCATCCACGGAGCACCGCCCTCGTTCTTGCGATAAGACCAGGATGCGGATCTAACGGGGCGGCCGGAGAGCAAGATCTCGACCTTGAGCTCTTCACCGGCCTTGAGGGCCACGTCACCGGGCTTGACTGCGAGCGTTGTGTATCGCGATGGAAACAGCAGCAGCCGGAGGGTGGCCGTCCGCAGTCCGGGACTCAGGAACAGGGTCACGATCCCGAACGCCGAGGCGAGAAACAAGGCGACGGCCCGGCGCTCCAATGACCCCCACGGAACCAGCTTGCCAAACTCTAGCCCGGAGGTGCGCCTGTCGGTATCGCGACTCAGCGCCTTGATGAGACCGGGAGAGGCGGGGACGGTATCCGGCGCGGGTTCGGCATATTCGACGACGGTGCGAACCCGTTGGCCGAGCTCGGGAAAACAGTTCTCGACGCCGGCCGCCGCCGCCGCGCGATCGATTGGACGGCGGGATCGGAGGCGCATCAACACCACCAGGGCGACCATCGCCAGGAGCCCCAGGCCGCGAACGGTCGCGGGTAGTACCCACATCCAGTCGGCGAGAACAAGGGCTGAGCCCAGTACGATCTCCGCCACGAGAATGCGTGCCACCTTCAGCCAGAACTGGTAACGAGCAAACTCCCGCCGTGTCGCCTCCAGCTTCCCCATGACGCCCGGAAGCTCGTCAGGGGCAGCCAGTACTTCCCGCTCAGTCGTGATCCCGCTCATTAGAAGGGCTCCTCGGGACATGCCCACGGAAACCAAGCCTCGGATCATGTTGAGTATGACGCATAAGGCACGGGCCGGGAATAGCTTACCGTTCAGAGAAAGCCTCCGCGGCTGGCACGGAGGCCAGCCCAGAATCGGTGGTTAACGTGCTGCCCTTTTCATTCATCGAGTGGAGTGTCGCCTTTGCGCCATGACCGTTTCATTCGGCAAAACCGGGTGATCGCTGGTCGCGTTGGCTTACTCTGAAAACTCGCTGCGACGAAGCACCGAGTTTGTTGTGGGCCGATGAAGAGTTGGTCTTCATCACGTCAGCCGAGCCGAAAATCCATGTCGTTTCTGTTACACGAAGTGTGCCCTGGCTCCGCCTCCTCCCACTCAGACGCTCCGAATGGAAGGGTAAACGCCCCGATCCTCGGTATGATTGCTGAGAAGAACGCACACAAAGGTGCGCGGGCCCCAAAACGCCGTCACGGCGTCACAGCCTTGCAGGCATTGGACTTACGTGTGACGCCTGAATAATCGGAACTTGACGGCTCGATATAACTCTGGACAGGACTTGAGGTAACGTGTGACGCCTGAATAATCGGAACTGACTCCGAAAATGAGATTCCTCGGCCCGCCGCACCCTGGACTGGGCCGAAGGGCACCCGCATGTTCGGCCTGACCACTCGTTCCGGCACGACCCGGACAATCGTGGCTGGTATCTGGCAAAGTGAGAGAAAGAAAGAAAAAGAATCTCTTCTGCATAGACCAGTGGGACTCCCATGCTGGGTGTTGAGGTATCCCCCAACCCCATTCCGGAGAACCCACTCATGCGTGCAACCAAAGGGCGTCGCTCCCGTCGACACAAGCAGTCCGTCCACCTCGGCAAACCTCACGGCATCCTCGGTCCACGCGTTCAGGCCGTCGGTCCCGAGCACTTCGGCATCCTCGCCGTCGACCCCGCCAAGGCCCGTTCCTACACCTTGCTCGCCGATTTCTACGGCCGCGTCCTCATCCCGGTCACGGTCGTCGAGCACACCCAGCACGGCTTCCAGAAGGCCGTCGCCGAGCTGCGTCAGGCGATGACCACCCACGGCCTCCGTGATCTCGTCGTCGCCATCGAACAAACCGGTATCTATCACAAACCGATCCAGCGTGCCTACGCCGCCGCCGCCTTTGAGACGCGGATCGTTCATCCCTCCATCTCCCGTCATTTCCGTGAGGCCGGCGCCTACGACAACAAGACCGACCCCACCGACCTGGAGGGGATCTTTCTCGCCGCGGTCATGGGCTTCGGTCTTCAGCAACCCACCTGGGATCAGGTGTACACCGAGTTGCAACTCCTGGCCCGCCACCGCCGCGACCTGGTTTCCAAGTCCTCGTTGCTCCGCTGCCAGATCCAGGAGCACCTCGAAGCCTGTCTGCCCGGCTACGCAAAATGTTTTGACGACATATTTATATCTAAGATAGCTTTGGTCATTGCACGTCGTTATTCGACACCGGCGGCTGTCGCGCAAGCGGGATTGGAAGGGTTGACTCAACTGGCACGCCTGGCGCGGGTCCAGGTCCATTCCCGCACCTTGGTCCGGATCGTGGCCTGGGCTCAGGACGCGCCGACCCCCGACCGCGACGCGGTCTTGCACCAGCGCCCTGCTCGGCTCCCTGGACGACGATCGCATTATTAAAGTGAAACATATTCAGTTAGTTGAACGAGAACTCGTTGATCACTTGGTGCAGACCCCCTACGTGCGCCTGCTGGCACTCCCGGGCATCAATGTGGTCTTGGCCAGCGAGTTCGCCGGCGAAGCCGGGCCGATGGTCCACTACGCCACCCCGCGGGTCATCACCGGTCGTGCGGGCATGTACCCCAGGCGCTATCAAAGCGATGAGGTCGATCTGGCCTCGGGCCGGTTGGCCCGCCGCGGCAACCGCCGACTCCGCCAGGCCCTGCTCTTGGCCGCCGACACCCTGATTCGATGCAATGACCACTTCCGGGTGCTGGCGGCGAAATGGACCGCTCAGGGCACGGATCCCCGCGGCGTCCATGTGCAAGTGGCCGGGCGGTTTGCTCGGATTGCCTTCCAGGTGGTGACCGGCAATGCGGGGTTTGATCATCCCGCTTGCCAGGATCCACCCTATATAATTGAGAAATTGAACGAATTTCATAACGTACATATTATTAATAAAGATATAACTAAAATAAATATCCAGCGTGCCGCCGCCCAACTCCCCTCGGCCAAGCCGTCGCGGAACCACCCGCCCTTGGACGTGCAGCGGAAGGCGGCTCCGGGTGGCCAGAAATGCGGCCCCAAGACGCAGCCACGCGCGGCGTCCAAGGCGCAGCCGGCGGCGGGTCGTGCTAGCCAGGGACGCGGCCCCAAGCCCTTGAACCAAATTCTCCCGGCAGTCCTCCACAAGTTAGTAGGAGGTGACATCGCAAAGCGGATAGAATCAACCTTGTCAGGGGAGACTCCCTGAGTGGAGCCGGCATCGGGCTGTGAGCCGTACAACGTCGCAAACTTGGCAAGGTGCAAAGCCGTGAACGAAGTCAGCGCTCTGTCGGATCACAAACGTCGGATACGGCCCCATGGGGACCTCCCCTGATACCAGCAAGGCGAGACGTGATCCCCAACGGCAGAGAAGGCTCGTGGCCCGTAGATCCACCAAGGGACTGATGCAACCACGCACCCGCGTTTGCCCGCGGGCCTAGGGAACGTCCGTCCATAGTGTCAAAAACCTCGTTTCGTCAATTCCCACATGGCCCACTTTGTTTCGTAATTCGCATTACGTGTCGCGCCCCGTCCATCAATCTGACCTCGATCGAGTTTGGGTCGGATTTCGAGCAATGGCGTCGTCCGCCGGTCGTCCACGTCGATGATCGCGCCCGATGCCGAATCACCACCGTCGACGATCGGCTCGGCGCGGAATGCCTCGTATGAAGGATGCACCACGTAGGCAAGATGTCACGAAGATCGCCGCGGATTGTTTGGGGCTTTGTGCGCGTGGGAGGGGTTGCGAGGGTCGGGAGGGTCCCAGCCGCCTTGTGAGGCGAACCGGGCCAACTCCCGCTCCTGAGCAGAAATTGGTGGCGCCAACGGATTGGGGCCGATGACCAGGAACCGCGGCAGCACTCGCCACGTCCGTGGGACCAGACTTTCCGACTCGTGCTTTGCATCAGGCCATAGCATGTCGGCGGGCGGCACGGTGTTGCCGCGGTTGTAATCCGCCGCCTTCTGGAGCGCGTTGAGGAGCGGATCGAAGACAGTCATTGGGTATTCTCCGGACGAATGCGGCCTCGCCCTTCACCAGTTCCGCGATGCTACGATCCGCTAGAAACGGCAACGTGTCCAAGTGCATCGGGACGAGACAGTATTCAAAACGGTCGCCCGCGCGTTGGCGAACTCGATCCACGATGGTGCGGTTCGTTCATCGTCCGACTTCGCGCCCAGGATCTTCAACGAGCGGCAGCCTTTCGATCTGGAGAATCTCCAACGGCGTCGAAGGCGTGTCAGCCTCGAAAAGGTCAGGAACGGTAGTTGGAGCAAGCAAGGTTTCTGACGCCTCTTCCCCTCCCTAGGCCGAGGCCGATCCTCGTCTGGAAATCTCGGATTCACATCGAGTGATGAGTTGTCGGAGTCAACTGCATCGGGCCAGTAACCTTCGGGCGCCCCTTCAGACGGCGGATCTTCGTTCTTTGACAACCAACGATAAAACTCTTACACGAGCCGGGTCTTGCCCAGCCCGCTCTCGGCCAGCAAGACGAGGAACGGCGGCTTTCCTTGCCTCGCTTGCCGCCGGGCATCTACCAGCCATCTGTGTTCCTTGTCTCGGCCGACAAACAATCGTCGCCAGTCAGGATTTGAGGTTGAGCGAGCCTTCGCCATCGGATGTTCCTCCGCCCGCGTTCTATTCACCGAACTCCCCGCAAGTCGCATTCTTGCCACATTTGTCGTTACCACGATCCCAGTTATGTGCCGTCCAGACAGCGAGGTCGTCGCACGGGAGCTCGACTTCCCACAGCCTGATCGATCGATCACTTCGTAGGCCAGCTCATCGATCGCTAAATCCTCATCGTAATGGCCCGTTGAAGTAACGTCCCTATCACAGAAGCCACGTCGTGCGCGGTCGAACTGTTACTGGACGCAAGGAGCGTGGCTTGAGCGTACTTGAGCTTCTCAATCATACGGGCCCCGTTGCCCTTTTGTCCGGCCTGCAATGCCCTGCGAAGCCCATCGTCCACGTCCTCGCCGCACTCGCCCGGTAAGTCGTGGATCTTTGATACGTCGGCTCGAATCAGCTCGATTTGGACGAGTAGGTTCTGGAGATCGTCCACGAATGCGGCGGAGCTCGTAGTGGACGTGATCTTGACTATATCTCGGCCCGCAACATCGCCAATTGCGACATTGCTAAAAGTGTTTCCCTTGCCAATATTAATCACATTGCTACTCTGGTCGTTTAACGCGTCACCGCCGGCCCGAATTTCGAGAGCTTGAGCCGCCGGCCCAGATGCCTGCACCACTGTTCTTTTGACCACATCGACCGCCGCGCCAACGGGCGGCGCCGCCTGGATTGCAAGCGGATCCAGTGTCCCTGACTGCGCCGCCTTTGTAAAGGGCCACCGGGAACGGTCCGACTCCCTCAAGGATCGTCAGCATCGGGTCTTGCTGATTGTTCGTAGCCGCGCGGACGTGTGTGTAAATGTGCTGGTACAGGTCGTAAAGCCCGATGTATCCACCCGCGACGGTCATCCCGTTGCCGCGCAGTCCGTCAATTAGCGCCTGCCCGAAGTAGGTGTGAGGGTCGTTGCTGTTGAAGTACGAAGACTGTGCCTTACGGCTGGCGGTGATCAGAGACCGACCCTCGCCGGTACTCAGGATCTCAGCCCCTAATTTGGACGAGGGCGGGGAACCAATCTGAGCCCCTGTGCAGCCAGAGCCGGACCGACGTGTCCGGAGAGGCAGGCGTTGAGAACGAACAACAGCTTCTGGGCTTTGATCGCTCTCAACAAATCGAGAAGGTTTGTTTTACTGAGACCGGTACCGGCCTTGACCAAAAGGTTGGGCGTGAGAGCCGTGTCCTCGGTTGTGAAATAATACTCGCCGTCATCACCCAGCCAGCCATGACCACAGAAGAAGATCAAGACCGTATCTGTGGCTGTGACCTCTGCTGCAAGTTGCTCCAGCGCCCTGATTGCCTCGGCTCTCGTTCGCGCTTCCCTGCTCCGGGAAGGAGGTGCACCTGGCTTTCGGGATAGGCAGCGACGGATGCATCCTTGAGCGCATTGGCGACCCCCGTCGCGTCGGAAAGCGTGATCGGCCCTGCCAGTCGCAGTTGCGCGTCTTCGTAATCCGCGACGCCGATTAACAGCGCGTGGCCCTGCTGGAATTGCGGCATGAATCGTCCCCCTTCGTGGCCAATCGGCGATCTGGAATCAGTCTGCTTACGGCCCAAATCGAGGTCATTGTCGAGTGCACGGCGAGGTTTTGCCAGTTTCGACGTGCGTCTCTACTTGGGCACCAAGCGCTAATAAGGAGTCATGGAAGGTAATGCGTTGCTTGCCTCTCAGTCAACGCCCGTAGTTAGACGTTTGTCGGACCAGGCAAAATGATTCGGGGGGCTCGCACTTGGATAATGGATGGCGCGGGCCTGATAATGCGTTCCGACGACCCAACGAGCCAGGCGGCCAGTATATCCAGTGCTTCAAGGGCATGAATGGAATCCTGTCCAAAGACCCGGGAAGTTCTCGTGCAACTGCTTGGACAATCCCAGGGTCGCCATTCCCGGACGATAGACGCTCCGCGATTTGAATCACAATTCGTTGCCGCTTCTCGGGCAATACTGTTCGCGGCAGAAGATCGACGAAGGCCCTGACCGCAAGCCTGATTCGGTCCTGGAGATCAAGCGACTCGTTCGCGACCTGGTCGAGGGCCTCTTTCAACGGCCACCGATCGGCATCCCAGTCGGCCAGTGTTCCGGCGCGACGGAAGACACGCTCGAACGGATCGGTGTATCCGGAGGCGACGAGTTTGAAGAGGGAATCCCAGTACATAGGTTCCGCGAGTGTTCCGGCCTCGACGTCAGCCTCGAGAACGACTTGGGTCCAAATGCGACGAACCCCAAAATCGCCCTCTGGCGCACTCCGCCAAGATGAAGTCGTCCGTCCACAATACATGCCGGGGATTAGACGCGAGGATGATGCTTTGGGCCCCGTGTAGTCCAAACGCTTCGATTAAACTCCCGCGACGCTCGGAGTCTAGTGAGGCCAACTCGCGGCAGCCTCGCACTTCGCAGGAGGACTCGAGAATCTTAGCCAGCGCCTTAAGCCGAACCTGCTCCATCCACCATGTTTCAGGATCCTGTTCGGCAAAGACGTACCGGTTTTCAGTCCTACCTAATCGGCCTCTCGGTATCCCAAGCCTTCTTGTGCTTGATCAGAGCTCGCAGTCGCTCGACGGTGCCACGCGACACGACATAGCGGGATTCCTGGCCTTGCAGTCGCTCCCCAGTCCCGAGAAGCAACAGGGTACTTAGTGCGGTCAGTTCTAGTACAACCCGCTCGCTCGACCCGAGGGCAGCCAACGCGCTTGACCATTCCTCGTGTGACCCACCGCAGCAGCGAATACGAAGCCCAGGCCTAGCCGCGAGGTGGAAATGGCTTCGATAGGATTCGCCCCTGCTAGTTCCGCGAAAAAATGGATCGGAATCGCTTGGGATTGGTAATTGTTCTCAGATTCTTGGATCTGGCGATGCCGGTGGTCAACAGCGGCAAGGAAATCTGCAATGTGCGGCTGCCCGTTGTCGTCCATCGTCTTGGTTCTATTCTTGAATACCTCGATCCATGGATACTGGGGGAACAACACTGGCCACCGTTCAATCGAGTCCTGGAGCCGGAACACGTACTTGCTGAGAATCTGCTTGATCGTTGCCATCCGATTCTGGAACCTTCCTTGTGCGAGTACGAATTGCTCCCCAACCCGCTTTCCATTCAGTCCGAGGGCAAGCTGATGGTCCGCACCGTACTCAGACAGGGCATGGTTTTGCGCTGCGGAATCTTCGAGCACAGCCCAGTGATCTGCTTCTCCTCCTTCTTCCACGTACCGAACAGCCGCCCCTATACCAGCCGACTCCAATACATGAATTTCGGGTTTCGCCCCGTTCCACCCGTGCATCACCGAGATATACGCGAGGTGGGCGATCGGATCTCCGAAGTTTGCACGGAGTAAACTGTACGTGTACTTGATGGCATCGTTCGGGCGGCCACTTCGTAGCAATACCGTCACGGCGGCGCGTCCATTAATTGCTCCCACTGTCTCGACGGGAGGGAGGTCGTCCAAGGCGGGCTACAAGTTCCATCCGGTCGAGGGCTAGTCCAAGCAGCGAGAGTCGCAAACGGCTCAGACGGTCGAGCGGATGCGTCGAAACGTAGCCTTTCAGTAGACGGACCGCCTCATCCGGGTCGTAATCATGAAGCAGGTCCAATTCGCGATGCAGAACAAAAGGGTCGGGCTGCCCCGTCGCACGGAACGCCGCACAAGCCTCCAATGCTCTGCCATGCTCCCCTGCCTTTATTGCGCAATCAACAAGATTGCGTGTATCCGGGTCTCCCTCTGCCGCAAGAACGGACTGCCGCCAAATAGCCAAGGCGTCTCCAAACCGACCTAATTGGCCTAAGAGTATCGCGAGCTGACGTCGGTCCTCCCAGGGAACATCCATATCCGAATGAGAGAGGGCCTTCTCTGGTGCTGCGACTCGCTCCGTCACGATCTCCAACGGCCATAAGGATCTTGGCCCGCAGTAGAGCGGTGACCAGAGGCCCCGCTTGCTGGCCGTGAACTTCCCCCGTTAGGAAATCCTCGGCGTCCTGTGGCGGCCCGAGCTCAAGTAACCATTCGACGGTAATGTGGCGGGCGTTCCGGCAATGAACAGAGTCGCGCCGACTTGAAACCTGCGCACCACTTCCAGCGCATTCCGGCGATCGGAGCCTTCGTTTCGACAATACAAGGCGAGCGACAGAAGGAACTCGGCATCCGTTCTGCCACCGCTTGCGATTGCTTCTCTTAGATTCGCGATGGCATCTCCGTACCGCTTCAGCCTATGTTGGTGCATCGCGACCCGTGTCAGGACACCCGGGTGCTCCGGCATCAAGGCGCGGGCTTCGTTGTAATCAGCTTCTGCTTCTCTGTCTTTGCCCAACTGCGCAGTTGGCCAATGTGCGCGGCCCAAAAGCGCCTCGACCCGGTAGGTCTAATGCTTGACGACTCGGGGGGCAGGGCGACTGCCTTGTCAAACGCTTCAACTGCCTCCTCGATTCGAGCAAGGTCGCGGATTCGGGGTGGAGCTCCATAGGCCTGCATGGGACCGGCTAATCCGGTCCTTATGAGCGCGATGCCCAGTAGGACGAAGGCGTTCGGGAGGTCCTTCACGGCGGCGCTGGCCTTGCGTCCGTGTATTACAGCTCGTTCGAAATCGCCAGCATTTGTCGCACGCAGGACGAGCGCCGTCTCCACCTCCTCGTTCCCCGCGGTTTCTCCGGTACCTCGGCTTCCAACTCGGCCATCGTCCGGGATGCGGGCGCAGTCCGTAACCAAACAGCGAGGGCCCGTGAAGAATCTGGGAAGGTTCTCCTGATTTCACAAGCGAGATCAAAGGTGCGCGTTGGCTCGCCGATTAACTCATGGGCGACGGCCTCGTTCGAACGATACTTCTCCTCGTCGGTCTGGTAAGGCTTGGCATCAAGGAGCAATTTGCCTGCCTCCAGATACCGTCCTTCGGCAAGTTCAACTCGGGCAAGGGTCGCCAATACCTTATATTTCTGCAATCTATTGAGCGAATCCCACTCGTGCTTACGCAAGCGCTTGACCAAGGCACGAGCCCCGGCGTATTCGTGCTGATCAAGGTTGTCTTGCGCCTTGTAGATGGCTCGTCGAATTGGTCGGCTCGGACCGTGGCCCGAACTGATTCGATGCAAACGCCGTACGCACGGGGATCATTCGGTGAGCTCGCAGAAGCCCCTAAGCCATTTATGTTAAGTGTTAAATGATTGATGTTGCGCCCTGCGACATCGCGAGCTGAGAGGCTCTCGATAGTGTTGCCTGAGCCCAAGTCGATGACCGGGCGGCCGTTTCCGGAGGAGAGACCAGAAAACAGTTCGAGCAAGGCGACGATTGAAGCCTCGCCCGAAAGTTGAGTTCGGGCCGTTCGGGCGGCAACATCTCGTTGCCCACGCGGGCCAGAATCTTTACGAGCCCGGCGATATGTTCAGGAGGCCCGGTTGGCAGAATTGCCCGTAGACGAGACTCGACTTCGGCCGCATCGATCATTGTGATCACTTCTGTATTATCGTGGCGTTTTTGGTTACTCGATAAGGCAGTGGACGCCTGATCGCTAGCCCAAATTATACCACTTACGTCGAAAGCCGTAAGTCGATTCCATGCCATACCGCGATGCCAACAGCTTTTTCTCCCATTATCGCCACGGTCCTTGCCTGTGCGCGGGCCGATCGCACGTCAGCACGACCCGCGGATGCCCGAGTATTCGCTGGACGCCATCGAGAAATCTCAGGGAGCTGGGGAGCCGAAAAGCGGGGACGGGTCCGGTATCGGTAAAATGGGTTTCTTCGTGTCTCCCAGCAACAGCGGCAGCAATCCCGGCCGAGACCATAAGCGATACAGCAGCCAAAAGGGCAAGATGCAGGATAGATCTTGTGAGGTTAGTCTCGTGGTGGGCTTTCGAGCCGGTCCACGGACCGTTTTCGAAACGGCCAATCGTCGGCGGTCGACCACTTGGATGATAGGCCGACTCGAGGCCCAATCGTTTCGCGATCGGCTTTAGCGACTCCTGCCGACCAAACGGGCGACCTCGGTGCACGCTTTGGCGGAGCGGCTTTAGCTCTCTCTCGTCGTCGGTCCGATTGACCCGCTCGACCCAGTCCGGCGGCCGCTTGATCGGCCACGTTGCCAACAAGGATGCTCGTCCGCCGTGCCGTGATCGTGACGCCACAAACTCGACCATCGCCATTCCTCGGCACTCAGAATAAGTTGGGCAGGTACGCGCATTGCGCTCAACATACCGCGCCATCACACAGAACTGCTCATCGCTCTCCACAGGGAACGATTGAAAGCGACCCCGGTCAATGTGGCCCAGCCCCGCATATCCCCGGTGCTCCTGCCAGGGGCGAACGTGCGTAATCGTCAAGTGCTGCATGAAGCGCGCCAATCCTCCAGCGTGCTCCGGCCAGAGCAGCAGATGCCAGTGGTTCGGCATCAACGAGCAGGCCCAGATCCGCATCGGCGATTGGATTGGTCGCGTGTTTCCCGCAGGACGCCTTCGAACGCTTGGTAATCCGCCGCCTTCTCGAACAACGGCATGCGCGCCGCCTTCCCACTGTCGGACCTGTCCCGCCTTCGCACTCCATTTGTGAGACCTTTGAAGTCGCGGCCCTCGCGATCAGGTGTCCGTTTCCACACCGCCCGCGTTCGCGCGGATCCAGGACGCAACGTGTCTCAGCACGTCCGGGTCATCGTACAACGCGGAGTGCCGCAGGCCGCGCGACACGAGGGGCAGCGCAGTCGCGATGGCTTCGATGGTAAAAGTCAACGACCCCGGGGGTAGGGCTTCTGGACAAGCTCGATGAGGGAATGGGTGCCGGCACCAAGACCACGGCCGTAACCGACGTGCTTGGGCGCGCTTCGGAACACCGTCTCGACGCCCCACATCGAGATCGCGGCGAAGCCGGCCAAGAGCGCCGGCAGGAGTGAGTACGCAATGCCAAGGGCCGCGAGCACGATGAGCAAGTGCGCCGAGAAGTGTGGCCGGCTAAACCGAGAAACGCGAGGCCTCCGCCCCCTCCCGCCGTCAGCGCGTGCCCGCAACCCCAGGGCCAGGCCCCCGCCCAGCAGCAGCAACAAGATCGTCATAGCCTTGCGTGTGAGGTAGGCAAGCGACTTCAGGGTCGTACCTGCGAAGCCTGACCCGAATCGCGAGGCGTTGTCGACCGCGTCGAGCGTAAGTTTGGCCTCATCGCCCGCTGTCCGGACGAACAGAGCACCGGCGGCCAGCATCGTCGCCGGCGTCCGGAGATGACGCAGAATGCGATTCTGTCTGCGGGTCGAATTGGCCACGATGTCGCCCGGTTTTCCGATAGACGAATCCGCCCGCGAGCACTAGCCCGATTCCGATCGTGAACATCATAATCGCGAGCATCCAAGACGACACGTCCCCGCCGCCCCTGGAACCGATGGCCCAGAGTCCACATGCCCCCAAAAGTGCGGAACAAAGTCCAGGTTTCGGCATGTGCCGCGAGGTCCGTGCGCAACACGATCCAGATCAGTGGCCAGGCAGTGTAGGAGCGGTCCCGAGACAGACGACCGCCGCAACGTTGGCCCGCATTGCGGCCGCAGGCCGTACAAGGCGACGTTACCTCCGTGGCTGTGGGCAATGATCACGTGCCGGCTTTGGGGGTATTCCCGGAAGCGGTTCCGCAGGAACCGCCGCAATGCCAGACCCCCCTGACACGGCCCCGATGTGAGTTGGGGCCGACCAAACGAACGAAAAGAACGCAACCGACGCCGGGGCAAGATTCGCTCCGATAGTGAGTGTTAGCCTGGATCCCCGGCTTGACCCACGCGGCCTCAGGCGCGAATGTCCCATGGACGAGGGTGATCACGTAGCGCGGATCGCCCACAACAACGGGGGCTAACCGGTTCCGTGGCATCATATGGGTTTCTCGACCTGAATGCACCACGCGGCCCACCCCAGCCAGAACTTCAACACGGGATTCCGAAAACGAGACCGAATGAATCAACGACTGTCAGCCTCGCATTTCCAACCCGGTCGACGTCGCGTTGCTGCCGCCCACCCAGTCGGCGGCAATTCCGATCGGCTGAAACATGCCGATATAGAGATTGCACAGCGAAGTGTAGTAGTTTTTCTCAAATGCCAGACGCTGGCCATGTTGGACGCCGCCGCCGGATCAAAGAGCGGCGGCGACGCGACGATGGCCGCCACATCCCGCAGACTCAAACCCAGCCCAGTCGCTCATCCTCACCCACATACCCCACCCGGCCACGGAACCTCCCCGTGCTGCCTCCGTTCCGACACTCTTCAGCGGGCACCCTGCAATTTCATTGTCGGATACCGGGCCGATTTCCCGCAAGCTTTGAGAAGCCGTAACCCCAATTTCTCACTGTCTAATTCGCATCGGGTGCCATTTTGGACGTAGATAGTTGGATCGGAAAGGCGGGACAGGTCCGGATCGGCAAAGCGGGGATCGGCAAAGCGGGACGATCGGCAAAGCGGGACGATCGGAAAAGCAGGCCAAGGCCCGAGTTCAACCGCGTTTTCCTTCTCGAAACCTGTCTCCGATGGACTGAATCGAGAAATCGCATTCGAGAACGGTTATCGAGAATCAAGACCCCGCAGAATCTCGTGGACGCGACGTAAAGGCTTACCAGTTCTCGGAAACCATCGTTTGAGAGAAACCGATTCCCCTCGCCGGCCCCCGGAGGTGAAAAGCTTGTCTGTACGACAACTGTTTCACTTTGAATAGAGGCTGTCAGGCACGATGACCTTCCGCTCGCTGACGGTTTGTTCCAAAAGACCCCGTCGGCGAAGCTCATCCGTGAGGACCTTGACCTCCTGTTTCAGCGAAGCGATCTGCTGCACCGCCGTCGCCGCCATGCCCATGGCGACTTACAGCCAAGAACCAACCCATCCAGCTCATGAGTTCCATGAGTTCCCCTCATATCAACGGTCTACTCGTCACGCCAGCCCCGCTTCCCTCCCAGAGCGATCAACTCGCATCGAGGCTACTGAGTTCTGGGTCCAAGATGAAGATCGGTGTTTTTTTCTCCGTTGCTATCGGAACCCCTAGAACGATCTTACTCCAGTTTTCTGTCCGGATGCTACTCACGGGCCGAGATAGGATCTAAACGGACAAAAAACAACGCTAAGTGGGAAATCGTCCTTGCCCGTGGCTCACTCGCGGCCGCGGGCAACGCTGTAGGTCGGTGGTCCTTGTATTGATCGGGCTGGGACTTTCGGTTCGAATGCCGGAGGAGGCGACCCGGATGGGGCGACTGAGCGGTTCGGTTGCGACTCATCCGGGATATCCTGGCTGAAAACGGAGAGTTGCCCATGCCGCTAGTTCAGGTCAAGCTCATCGAAGGCGTTTTCTCGGACGCCCAGAAGCAGGAGATGATTCGCAAGCTCACCGACGCGATGGTTTCCATCGAGGGCGAGACGATGTGCGATGTCACCTGGGTAGTCGTCGAAGAGGTCAAGAGCGGGAGTTGGGGCATTGGAGGCAAGGCCCTAACCACTGGTGATATCAAGGCCATGGCAGGCGGTGGATGATCGGCCTCGTGCGGAACATCGACTGAGGGGCCTGGGGCCATACAGACGCCCCGACAGCTCAGGCGTCGTCCCGACCGGGGTGTCTGATTGGCAAAGAGAGTCATCCCAGAAACGACCGATTTCGGCACTCCCTCCAGAGTAATCCAATCCCGCTCACAAGGCCGTGAAAGCCGTCCCTTTACCCATCCCGGAATCAACGTCCCTGGCTGTCGTCCAGCCGACGAGTTCCGGGATGGACCAGCCTTAGCATTGTTTTTTGTCCGTTTACTGCGCGAAGGCCTTGTACCGCGCTGATGGTCAAGATTTGGTCGCGTGGCGCCCTGCGCCAAGCGTGGCCGAAGGCTCCCATCGCACCGATGAGACACAGAACCAGCGACGAAGGCTCGGGCACTGAAGCGCCGGAGACAACGGCCACATAGTTCAACGACGTGAAGGTCGCGATATCGGTGACTCCGACCGCAGACACCCTGGTCAGCGGGGCACTGAAAGGGATCACATCCCCGACTCCATCGAACGGGCTGGCGAAGTTGAGTCCCAGGGCCAATCCTTGGCCTTGGAGTGCCGCATAGTCCTCGATCACGAGATTGTCGACAGTGCCCACACCAGGGAGTGAGACCGTACGGACCACACCTGATGACTCGTTAACATCCAGCGAGCTGAGCGTGCCAAACAGGGCACCCGCGGCCGTGTAGAAATCTACGTCGAAGCTGTCAAGAAACAAGGGCGAGCCGGAAACGGGCAAGCCCGTCACCGAGAAAGTCCCTGAGAACGAGCCCCCGGCCAACCCGGTCGTGCCGCTGACGTCATTTCCGAATTCGCCCGAGACCAAATAGGAGCCGGCGTCGGCCGATCTTTCCGTTCCGACGATCAGGCACGGCAACACCGCGAACACGAACCACAGCGCACGAATTCTCATCATCATATCTCCGTGTTAATACAGATGCAACGTAACGGTCACGAGCAACGATTGGCGCACTCCGGAAATTGCACGATCCTGTGTGACCGAACCTCCGATTTGCGGACGATTCCGCGTCACTACGAAAACCACCGCACCGATCGCGGCGTCAGAACTCCGTGTCGGTCGGGTCGCACTCGGATTCCCGGCAGTCGCGGTCCCCGGCTTTGAGTGCCGCCGTGAGCCAGGACCGCGCGTAGGCCCATTCACGGAAAGCGGTCGCGCGCGATAGGCCCAGAGCAAGTGCGGCCTCGTTGATCGACAGCCCAGCGAACAGACGGCAGCGGGCGACCTCGGCTGACGTGGGGTCCTCCGCGGCCAATTTGCTCAGAGCAGCGTCGACGTCGAGCAACGCGTCCGGGTCGGAGACGACCACGCGATCCGACTCATTGAGGGCGAACTGCGTGGCGCGGGCTCCTCGCTTGGCGGCGCGCTTCGCCGCGCGTGGTCGACGAGGATTCGCTGCATCGCGACTGCCGCGGCCCGCATGAAGTCACTCAGATCGGCGAAAGCTTCCGCTCCCAGGCGGAGATAGGCTTCGTGGACGAGCGCCGTGGCGTCGAGCGTGTGCCCGGGCCGCTCGACCGCCAGTTTGACCGCGGCGAGCCGGCGGAGCTCGTCGTAAACCAATGGAAAGAAGCCGCCATTTTGCAGGGATTCGCTCATTTTGTGGCCGGCTCCCGCTTGCCGGTTGCTGATGTCACTTGCTTCGATTTCTCGTCCTTCCACATCTTGACATCTCTAGTTTGTCCGGTTGACTCCCCAAGCTCGATTAGCCGGTCGAGGGCATCGCAGAGGCGAATTCGGTTTTTCGCATCGATCTGATCGGCCCGCTGTCTGAGTCCCTCGTATCCGGCTTTCAGAAGCGGCAGAGCGTCGGCGTATTTCTTCTGGCCGAGCAGGGCAGCGCCGAGCATCGACTTGGAATTGAAGGTTCGCCAAGCATCGGGTTCCGTTGCCTCACAGATCGAGAGGGCCTCACGCAGTACCGGCTCTGACTCGGTCGACTTCTTCTGCCGGAGAAGCAAGGATCCAAGCGATGCGAGGGCCGTAGTGTACTGTGGCGTGCCGGGCCCGGTTTTGGGCTTCAACCCGTCGGCCGTACCGCGCAGCAGCGGCAAGGCTCGATCAGGCTGCCCGGCCGCCTGGTAGCAGTCGGCGAGACGGTCCGTGACCACGAGCGTAGACCGGTGTTCCAGCCCGAGCTTCGCTTTCATGATCGCGAGTGTTTCCTCGAAGAGCGGTAGTGCCTGGTCGAGCTTGCCGCCGGCCTGATAGGCGCTGGCGAGATTGCTCATCGTCACAAGCGTGAGGGGATGGTCGGGGCCGAGCTTAACTTTCATGATCGCGAGTGTTTGTTCGAGGAGCTGCACCGCCAGATCGAGCTTGCCGCTGTTCTGGTAGCAGGTTGCCAGGTTGCCCATGCTAATGAGAGTATCGCGGTGGTCGGGACCGAGAACCGATCTCCGCCGCGCGAGCGTTTCCTCGTAGAGCGGCAAGGCCTTGTTGAAATCGCCGACGAGAGAGTAACCGAGGCCCAGGTCATTCATGCTGATGAGGGTCAGAGGGTGATCGGGGTCGAGGGTCGCCTTGGCACGCTTGAGCCGTTCTTCGAAGAGCGGGACTGCCCGGTCAGGCTTTCCGACATCCACATAAGCGAGGCCGAGGTTGCCCATGCTCATGAGGGTGTAATAACCGTCGGAGCCAAATTTGGCTTTGAAGAGTGGGAGCGCCTGTTCAAGAAGGGGCAGTGCCCGGTCGATCTTTCCGGCTTCCCGAAAACCAAAAGCGAGAGCGCCCATGCTCATGAGGGTGCTCTCATCATCGGGGCCGAACTTCGCCTTCGTGAGCGCGAAAACCTCCTCAAGGAGCGGCAAGGCCCGATCGAACTTGCCGGTACGCACACAAAGTCCGGCAAGGCTTTTCATGCTGGCGAGGGTGTCGGGATGGTCGGTGCCGTGCACGGCCTGCATTAGCGCGAGTGTTTCCTTGCAGAGCGGCAGCGCCAGATCGAGCTTCCCGGCATCAATATAGCAGGCGGCGAGGTCTTGCATGCTTTCGAGGGTGTCGGGATGGTTGGGGCCGAGTTGCTCGGAAAGCGTGGCGCGGACCTTGGTTAACAGGGCGATTGCCTTATCAAAGTGGCCCAGCCCAGCCTGGGATACCGCGAGGATGTGCTGCATCCGCGTCACGGCTCGCAGGTCGCCGATCGCCTCCCCCTCGATCTGCGCAGTCGCCTGGTCGAGGCGATCTCCCAGTAGTGCCGCGAGCGGCTTGCGGTTCTTCTCGGCGGCTCTCGGGTTCAGGTCCTTGAAGATCGAGCCAAGGATCTCGTTCACCTTTTCGATTTAAGTCAGCCGCTTCTCGGCCCGTTCTCGTTGCACGGCTTCGGCATCCCTGGCGTCTTCTTTCGCCTGAGCCTCGTCACGAGCGATCTGCTGCTGCCGCCTGGCCTCGACCAACCCCACTGACGTCCCCACGATGCCGGCCAGCAGTGCCAATAACACCAGTGACGCCGCGATCATCTGAGGCCGGTTGCGGCGCACGAACTTCTTGAATCGGTACGTCGCGTTTGGCGGGCCCGCTGTGACCGTCTCGTGATTCGTGAATCGTTCGATGTCTTGCGCCAGTGCGATCGCCGACTCGTAGCGCCGCTGACGTTCCTTTGAAAGCGCTTTCATCACGATCCAGTCGAGATCGCCGCGGACGAACTTGCTCAGGCGTGCCGGGCGGTCTGTCGGCTGGAGGCGATGTTCGGCAAAGCTTCTGATGTACTGATGCGGCTGCTCGGGGTCGGCGGCTCGACTTCGCGAATCACCCGGAGCATTTCATCGACTGCCACCCGCTTAATCGTCTCGCGAGCGATTGGCGTGCTGCCAGTTAAGAGTTCGTAAAGGACCACTCCCAGCGCGTAGATATCAGCCCGCGTATCGATATCCAGCGCATTGAACGACGCCTGCTCAGGCGCCATGTACAATGGCGTTCCGACCACGCTGCCGAAGGCGCTATACAGGCTGTGCTCGCTCAGTTGCAACCCGCTGGTGGCCTTGGCGAGCCCGAAATCGATCACTTTGGGGAGGGGGCGACCGTCATGGCTCTCGACCAGGATGTTCGTCGGCTTGAGATCGCGGTGGATGATCCCCTTCTGGTGGGCGTGTTGCACGGCCGAGCAGATCTGGCGGAAGAGCGTTAGTCGATCCGGGAGTACGAGACGGTGCTGGTCGCAATAGTCAGTGAGTGGGATGCCTTTGACCAGTTCCATGACGAAGAAGGGGCGTCCATCCTCGGTCGAGCCGGCATCGAGGACCTTTGCGATGTTGGGGTGGTCCATGAGCGCCAGGGCTTGCCGCTCCGATTCGAACCGGGCGAGCACGGTTTTCGAGTCCAGACCAGCCTTGATCAGCTTGAGTGCGACCTGGCGTTTGACCGGCTGAATTTGCTCGGCCAGATAGACGCTTCGCATCCCGCCTTCGCCGATCTCCTGTCGTATCTTGTACCGACCCGCGATCACGGCACCGAGATACAGATCCGGTCGTTCGCCCTCAGAGCGAAACATCCCGGTTTGCGGCAGGGCTTCGGCCCGCTGGTCCGAGGCGGAGAAAGGTGAGGTCACGTCAGTGGGGACGGCCGCCAGCGGTTGTTCCAACTCACTGGCAAGTCGCTCGTAGGCAGCCAGAAGCTCAACGATTCGCTCGCGCAACTCGCGGTCGTCGCCGCACTCTCGATCCAGGAACGCCGGTCTGTCAGCGGTCACGGGCAGGTCGAGAGCGGCGTTGAACAGGGCTTTGACGCGATGCGGATCGAGTGCCATCGGCGGATTCTCCAAGTGCGGACCGAATAGATTGGCGCAATCCGGGGCCAAAGAGTCTCAGAAAAACAAATAAAACTCGGTGAGAAACTCGCGTGGGCGCACGAGCTACCCCGAGCCGCGTCTCCGTCGACTATCCTGAGCCGGCCTTCGACTCTGGGGAAGCTTCATCCTCGACCGTGCGGAAAACCGCCAATCTGTAGTTTCACCGCGCCGCGCCGTCCTGTCGACCAGGCGCTCCACGGAATCGCCGAAGAACGGCGCGTCATTACGCCCGATAGATTCCGAGTCGCGCCGGTATCGACCCAATGAGTCACCCCTCGGACATCCTGGAGGACAATCATTGGACCAGAAACAAGCGGCAAGGCTCAAAACATTGCCATCGCGGGTGTTACATCGATAATGAGTTGCTTGTTACTTGCTTCGGACGCAGCATGCGGCGTTCCTGTGATAATGATCGTTATCGCAGGAATCTCCCACTCGTGACTAGGCATTTTCGCTGAATAACGAGCTGATTCGAGGACCGAGACTCATTATTATCACAGGAACGACGCGACCCTGCCCCATCGCTCTGAAGAGCATCTGGAGGGCTTAGCGTACGTTCCTGTTCCGATGATTGCGGGACGCCATCAACGGCTACCCGTGAATCGGTAAGAGATAACCTATGACCGACGAATCAAAACTGCGGGCCCGCCTGTCGGAATTCGCGGATCGGCTGGAGGTCTTGGGCTTCTTCAGATACGCCCCGTCCGGGGCGGTTGCGTCGTTGAAGCATGACTTCCAAGAGTCGACGTGGGCCGCCGTCTTCGGGGAGACGGGTGCGCTCTTCCGTGCCGACGCCGAGGACCTCACCGAGGGCGGTGTGGGTGACTTCCTGCGGCGGATTGAGCCGTTCCTGAACGGGCAGGGTATCTCGCTGAACCAGGTCGAGGACGACGTCAGCGAACAGGGCTATTCTGTCATGGTGAACGGCAGGCGTTACATAATCTACGATGCTGATGAAGTCCAGAGGAGGGAGAAGCAGCTTGGCTTACTGTGGGGTTTGAGCGCGCACGGGCCTTCGCCATAGTCAACGGGTTGCTTGAGCGGGCCGGCTCCGAAGAACGATTGTATGCAGTGAATGGGGGCAACGATCTTGACGGCTTCTTCCTCACCCCGGCGTTACGGGAAGCGATCTGCCGCTATCCCGGAGTCAGGCCGGGAGGCAGGCCCTATCTCCACACTGAGGAGTATCCTTGGTTCGGCCAGGAACACGAGTAAGCGGACATGGCTTGTCGCCGAATGAGGCGATGCCGTAGACTGGGGCCTCGTCACGGTACTTCGTGGTATGTGCCTCTCCAACGGCTCCAACTGCTGAACTTCATCGTTCCAGCGGCGCGATTCGGTCACATCGACGCATCACGGTGCGAACTTCGCGGCTCGCTGCCCATTGCATACGCTTATCAACATCGACTCGTGAACGGCTACCCCCACGGTATCAGTGCAATGAAGTCCTTGTTGGAAATACCTGCCTGAGTAGGCGAGGCTCAGAGCCGCCTTGTATAATCTGGGCGGGAATCCTCGATCCGTGCCGCTTCGGGAGTGTTTCGCCATGCTCCAGGATGGCAACCCGTACCTCGAACAGCTAGCCAAATTCATCAAATCCGAACTGCGGGACCGGTTTGCCCGGGGCCGGCGGCCCACCATCGCAGCCTACCTCGGGCGTTTCCCTGAGCTACTTTCTTCGCGGAAGCTGGTCCTGGAATTGATCTACGAAGAATACTGCCTGCGCGATGAATATGGCAATGCGCCGGATGCCGAGTCGTTCTGCAAGCGGTATCCCGAGTGGAAGGACGCGCTCGCGTGCCGACTCGAATACCATCGGCTGTTCACCCGGATGATCGCTCGCGCCGAGCCGAGCGGCTTCCCGGAGGCGGGCGACCAGTTCGAGGAATTCGAGCTGATTTCCCTGCTCGGCGGGGGAGCCGCATCGCGGGTCTTCCTGGCCAGGGACCGCTCGCTGGGGGGCAAGCTCGTCGCGCTCAAGATCTCCTTCGACTACGACCAGGAGCCGTGGGTCCAGAGCCGGCTTGATCATCCCCACATCGTGCCGGTCAACTCGGTGGTCCTCGGCGAAGGCCGCGTGCGCGGGATGTCCATGCCGTACCGGCCGGGGCGGACGCTCGATGAGGTGATCAGGCGGGTCGAGCCGGGCGCCCGGCCGCGCCGGGCCGGCGTCCTCTGGCAGGCCCTCGTCGAAGGGACCGGTGACCGGGAGCTCGTTCGCGGCACCGTCCGTCGCTGGCCGCAGGGTGATGGCTGGGCGGGCTTCCCCGTCGGCGGGACCTACGCTCAGGGCGGTGCCTGGATCGCGCTGGTCGTGGCGGGCGCTGGACTACGCCCACCGCCGGGAGATCACCCACCGGGATATCAAGCCTGGCAACATACTGCTGACGCCGTACCACGGGCCGCAACTGCTCGATTTCCACCTGGCCGCGGCGCCTTATTCCGCGAGCTGGCACGGTGCCTCCCGGTGCGGCGGGTCGCTGCTCTACATGGCGCCCGAGCACATCGAGGCATGTTTGAGGGCCGATCGCTGGGGTGAGGTCGGGGCGGCAGTTGACATCTACGGATTGGGCTTGGTCCTGCGCGAGCTGCTCACCGGCCGGACACCCGAACCGATCCCCGATGCACTAGAGGCGATCATCGGGCGCTGCTTGCGCTTTCAGCCCGGCCGTCCGCTATCCGGATGCGGGCGCCGTGGCCGAGGACCTGGAGCGGTTCTTGCGGCGGCGGCCCTTGATTCATGCCGTGAACCCCTCAAGATGGGGGTGGTTAAGGCGATAAGGCGTCCGTCATGAGCATTATATTCGCCATATTCTGACACGATCGAACATAACTCCGGATTATCGGACGCGTGCCGTGAGCGGCGGTGTGCCGCTTGGGCTGGCCGCAAAAGCGTTTGACAACACGGCCTGGTGATGCCACTTTTAGGCATCGAAGGAACGCACTGCATGAGTAAATCCTTGGACATGCTAAAGGTCGCCCGACGAATCGACGCCAGAGTGCTCGATCTCCGAGAGCAGGGCTGGGACGACCTGGCCGTTTTCGCGGACATACTCGATGACTTGCCGGATTTCGAGCGGCTGCTGCGACGGAAGGGCAGGGGCGTCATGAGTGAACTGTATGGGTGATACCGATCTTCAAAAGAGAGCCAATTTCGACCGTATGGAGAGATCCACCTGGGACGTCTGCTTCCTTGTCTTGATCTTCCAGGTTCGTGAAGAATGAGTCTCCGTCTTGGTCTCGTTCCTCACGAGAGCCCTGCATGTTGGGATCCGAAGGGGAGATCCGAAGGAGATCCGAAGATCGCGTATCTTACCCCATCAACTAGCAATGTCCCTTCCTGACTCCGAATTGCCTCGCCCAAAACTCACAGCGGAAACGCCTGTCTTCGTGTCGCAATCTATGTTGCGCCTGATCGAAGCCTCCCTCCTGTTACCACACACAATCCGGCCGGGGATGGGCGAGGCCCGACAGAGCGACCTCGCAGCCGGCGTGCCTGTGACTCCAGGCGCGATGGCTGGCGGAGCGGACCCATGCCGAGCCTCGCAAGGACGGGCACGACGCTCGACCGAGCTCTGGACGGAACGCAAGCAACGGCGCGACCCCGGCCAAGGTCTGACGGTCCGAGCAGGATGCGATTTCCCCGCTCGAAGCCGTATCCAGCGACGGGGCCAATCATAGCATTGACGTTGCTAAATCCGTCCGTAGGCGGAGCCAAGGGGCCGTCGAACGCGCGGGAAGTTCGATCGGCCGTGACGGCGCTGCATCGGCCGATCGTTCATGCGATAATCCAACCGACCCAGCACGACCCGGCCGCAGGCTCCCGACGTCGGGGGCCGACGGCTCACCGCCCGCGCTGGCCGTCCCCTCCCGGAGATCTGTCCCATGGCCGCCGTCACCGCTGAGAGCAACCTGCTCTTTGGCTTGCTCGCGCTTCAGAACGGGTTGATCAACTTGGTCCAGCTCCTCGCAGCCTTCCAGGCGTGGACTCTGGACAAGGGCCGCTCCCTGGCCGACTACCTCGCCGCCCGCGGCGACCTCGACCCCGAGCAGCGTGCCGGCGTCGAGGCCATGGTCGGTCTGCACCTGAAGAAGCACGGCGGGGACGACGCCAAGAGCCTGGCCGCCGACAACCCCGCAGTTACCGTATTCCGCAGCCGCCTGGCGGACAGCCACAACAGCCTCGGTGCCCTACTCTGGCAGACTGGCCGTCCTAAGGAGGCGGAGGCCGATTACCGCCGGGCGCTGGAAATCCAGGAGAAGCTGACCGCCGACAACCCCGCTGTCACTGACTTCCGCAGCCGCCTGGCGGACAGCCACAACAACCTCGCCATCCTGCTGTCGAATACGGGCCGTCCTAAGGAGGCCGAGGCCGATTACCGCCGGGCGCTGGAGATCCAGAAGAAGCTGGCTGCCGACAACCCCGCCGTCACCAACTTCCGCATGGGCCTGGCGATCAGTCACAACAACCTCGGCAGCCTGCTGTCGGATACGGGCCGTCCTCAGGAGGCCGAGGCCGAGTACCACCGGGCGCTGGAGGTCCAGGAGAAGCTGGCCGTCGACAACCCCGAAATCACCGACTTCCGCAATGGCCTGGCGGACAGCCACAACAACCTCGGCATTCTGCTGTCGGATACGGGCCGTCCTCAGGAGGCCGAGGCCGAGTACCACCGGGCGCTGGAGATCCAGGAGAAGCTGGCCGCCGACAACCCCGCCGTCACTCACTTCCGCATGCGCCTGGCGATCAGTCACAGCAATCTCTCGGTCGTCCTGTGCCGGCTCGGCCGCTCGGCCGAGGCCCGCGAGCAGTCCAACCGGGCTGTCGGCATCAGCGAGGCCTTGGTCCGGGAGAATCTCCGGGTGCCGGACTACCGCGCCGTGCTGGCCGACAGCCTGTTCAACCGCGGGCTGGCACGCCTGACCGAGGGCGGCCGGTCCGGCGCCGCGGCCGACCTCCGGCGGGCCACGGGGCTGTTCGCGGCGCTGCCGTCGTGCACGGGCGAGTATCAGTACCTCTTCGGGTGCGCTCGCGCCGCGCTGGCGGGCCTGGCCGGCGTTGCCGGCTCGGGCATCTCGGCCGCTGAGGCCGTCACTGAGGCCGACGCGGCCATGGCTCTGCTGCACGCGGCCGTCGCGATGGGCTACCGCAGCCCCGGCGCCCTCCGCACCGAGGAGGTCCTCGACCCGCTCCGCTCGCGCGACGACTTCAAGCTGCTCATGATGGACCTGGCGATGCCTGCCGAACCGTTCGCCGCGGCACGCTGACGGGCCCGCCGCGGGCGGCGTGCCGAGTACGTATTCCGCGTGCAGACGACCGGCGACACGCATCCATGCACATACACCTGCCCCTCCACCGGCTACCATATGTCACCGACCAGCCGCGGCCTTCACCATCGCCAGGATGCCAACCTTGATCGTCTCGAGCACTCGATCCCACGAATCCACGATCGCCACATGGATGGAGTCCATCCGATGCTTATTTGTATCAATATATATTGAATTATATAATGAGCTGTATTAGATGCCTGTCGCATCTGGAACTTGTGTCATTTTGCTGACGGTTTGCTAAACCGTTAAACTGGGAAACCGGTATCGGGGGTTCCCATTGACCCGCTCGACCCCGTCCGGCGGCCGCTCGATCGGCCACCTTGCCAATAAGGAACCCTCCTCCGCCGTGCCGTCAGAGCTCAACGCGTCGGCACGGAACCGGATCGGCGATTGGTCGCGCGTTTGCCGCGGGACGCCTTCAAACGCTTGGTAATCCGCCGCCTTCTCGAACAATTGCGTGGCGCAACGCCGCGAATCAGTATGTGAAAGACCATCCCTCCAGGAGCGACGCGTGCTGTTCGTGGCATGGTCACACCCTAGCCAACAATTCGCCATTTTTTCAAATCCTGACCCGTCCCACTTTCCGTCTCCAATCACTGTCTACCATTTTTGTCGGGCTCTTCTCCAAAGCGAGTGGGTGAATATTGCGATTCCTCGACATCGCAAGGCTGGTCTCCGGGCGGCTGGTCGGTGTCGGTTTCGTGCGGCACCCCGTGAATCTAAGGAGAACCATGTTGTTGTTCTTGTTGAATCTCATGAACAGCAACAACAACTCTTGTTCTCACGGCCATGCTAGACGGCGAGACAAGTTTTCGAGCCAGGCCTAGTGAGCTTTTCCGCTTAAGAACAAGGGTCATCGTGCTTCCTGAGGGAGAAAAGTACCCACTCGGTTGGGAGAAGAGCCTCTTGTCGAAACCGGACCCGTGCTGCTTTGCTGTCGGACCTGTCCCGCGTTCCTGTCCCCTTGCGGCCGTTCCCGAACGTACGCTACTTTGGCTTTTGAGGGAGTCCTTCACTCCGTAGGCGGCCGGATACCCGCACGTGGGCCGGTCGGACCGCGGCGACCGGGGCGACGGATGTGCGATTGAACCACGGTGGGGTTTGCCAAACATGAGAACCATCGCGTACGCGACCGTGACGATCATGTTCTTCGGGGCACTCAGCGCGGGCGTGTCCTCCGTTCAGGCCCAGCGGGCCAAGGCTGCGCCGAGGAAGGGCACTCAGGAATTCTCGCCGGACCTGCTCAAGACGCCGCCGTGGCGCTACCCAACCGCTCGAATTGAAGGATTCGACGGCGTGCTATCGCGAGCTCGCCGAGCCAGCCAGCTTCGGGTACCTGGACAACTCGCTGGAGGTGATGCGGTCCAATGGAGTCGGTCCCGAGAGCAAGGACTTCCCGCCCGACCCCCGTCGTCAGTTGGATTGGGTTGTCCGGTTCGATCGGCTCGCCAATTCCCCCGACTTGTCGTTCCGCAAGGCGGTCGAGCAGGCCCGGGGCCTGACGACCGATATGTGGCGGCTGAACTCGCTGGCATTCACGATCTCCAGGGGCGGCGGTGAGGAAGGGCGCATGAAGGCGTTGGCCATCGGCGGGCTCGCCTACCTCAGCGGCCTGATGCGAGAACAGGCGATTCACGATGCCGCCGCGGGACGCTATTTGAACGAGAATGGCCAGGTCGTCGATCGAGAGGGTCTAGCCAGGGTTCAGAGCAACGCGGCTGCCGCAAGAGAGGAGGGAAGCGCAGCGAACTCATGAAGGAATCCAAGGACGAGAAGGACCGGAACGACCAGCGCAGGGTGATCGTGTGCCAGATCCTCGCGGCCGAGACTGTGCTACAGCGGGCGACGGCCGGCCTGTGGCGCGACCGGATCTGGCCGGCCCTGGTCCCCTCGGCGGGCCCACCGGCCTCCGAGCCCTTGCTGGATTTCGACTCTCCCTACAAACTCTCCCGCGACCGCGAATTCCATCTTGTCGGGAACTTCAACAGCGCCTTGTTCCGTCCCCACGGTCGGACGCTCCATAACCTGGCGATCCATGTGGTGCTACGCTATGACTCGGGCGACTCGATGGACTGGTACGCATTCCGTCGCGAGATGCGTCCCTCCGAGTTCGGGGTGATGTTCGGCGATGGCGAGATTCACATCATCGGCCATCATACGCAGAAGATTGAGGCGACCGTCTCTTACCTCTGCGACGAAGGGAAGGAGCTCGACCGAAAGGTCTCCCTGAGCCACCCCTCGGCGAAGGACCGCCGGCTCGCGGCCGAGAACCGCGTGGCCGATCCCAGGCACGACGAGGCGATGCAGCAGGTCCCGCCAATCGGCCCCTGGCCGCCGCCCTGCTGGAAAAGGTCCGAAGCCAGTACCCGGCCCCGGTCAACCCCGATGTTGCCCGTCGGCGAATTGTTGCCAAGGTTAAGACGGGCCAGCCTTATGTCATTGTGCACGGGACCGGATCCGAGAGGGAGCAGCTCCTGCTCACGATCGATCGCCTCGACCCGGCCGCCAATGTCGCCGCCGCGACCGTGCGGCTGGACGCACCGGAGGGCACCGACATCCCCTTGTTGGGCCGGTTCGTCGAGGAGGTCGAGCGCGGCTGCGTCTTGGCGTTCGTGCCCGAGCGACCGGCGGCCGACAAATTGGCGAAGGACGAAGTCGACAATGAGCGTCGCCAGCGAGAAACGGAGGCACTCCGCCAATCCGCTGGCGTCCCGAAGCGGAGCGGGCCGAACCCGGCGACGGTGCGAGGGGCAAGGCTGCGGCAGGACAGTCGGAAGCGGGTCGAGGATCGAATCCAACAGCAGCTCCTGGCGTCGGACGAGGACCGAAAGGAGGTGCTGGAATCGCGGCGAGATCCCGCTGTTGACGACCCCCGCCGACATCCAGAATCGTTACGTGCCATGGATCGACCGCTTGCTCATGTCCCCGGAACGGATCGCCGCTATCCATCGGTGGGAATTCCGGATGAAGGCATCCGAAAGGTGCGCGTCTGGTCCTGTTCGTCGCCGATGACGGCCATCCGCGTGTCCAGGGGCGCGGCCGCGACGGCCAGATCTCCGTCGTCCGGGCCATGCCCCGCGAGGAGTTCCTGGCGGCGGAGGCCGAAGCGGCGCGGGGGGCCGATCCTCGGGCGGGGATGCCGCGCTTCCGATCCCTAGAACCCGGCGTCCCGAAGGCCCGAGGCGGCGGCCGGCCTACCGCCGGCCCCGACGTTCCAGCAAACCGGATCTCGGCCAAAATCGCGGAGGCGGCACGAACTCGTCCGGGGCATGGACTTCAAGAATAACCCCGAGAGGCGGTCGCGGAAACTGGCGATCCTCGCGGCGTTGAAGAAGGCGGCACCGACGATGTCGCGTCGGATCGGTCGCCGAATGAGAGCCTGGCGGATGCGACGGAGAAACTCGAAGCCCTCTCCGCACGGGGCATCAAGCAGCCCGTCAACCTTAATCGGCTGAAGTCTGCGACTCAAGCGATTGAGGACGCTCGGCAACCGCCGAATTGACGCGTCCGGTTCGCGGGGGTCGCCTCCCTAAAGTGGCTCTGCGTTCGCGACTATCAAGGTCGGGCCTGCGAAGCCGTCCGGACCGGGCGATCTGGGACCTCGGGCTCTGGTTCCGGCGCGAGCAGATCGTTGAGCCGCCGCTGACGTTGATCGGAGAGATCGCGAGCGATCTCGTTCTTTGGATCAAGGGCAAGGGCGCGACGGGTTGTATCAAGGGACAGCCTCAGGTTCCGCTCGACAGCAACCCGGTCGTCGCTCTGCCAGGCATTCTTGTAGAACTGAGCATAGGCCTCGGCGAGCGCAAGATGCGCCGACGACTGGTCGGGATATCGCGTGACGAGGAGGCGGCCGAAGGCGAGCAATCGGTCGGCGGTTCCTTGAGCGTCCCCGAGTTTGCCAAGTCGTCGTTGCAGTGAACCCTGGTTCGAAAGCAGAACTGCGACTCGGTAGCCAGCTTCCGAGTCCCTGATTGCGTCCGAGGGAGTGGCGATCCATGTGGAACTCAGGAAATCTGCCGTTGCCCGTGACCACGCCTCATGAGAGAGGTCCATATCGGACAAACTGACGAGGGCAAGTTCCTTCCGGATCACGGCCAGCTTATCCGTGCTCAACGGGGTCATGTTCGACGTTGAAAGATTCTCAAGCATGCGAAGACTCGCTTCCAGAATCCTTTTGGCGCGTTCGTGGTCGCCCAGGCGACGCACGAGATCCGCAAGGGCCGTCTGAGCCTGCATGAGTTGCAGCGTGCGCCGGTGCAGCATCTCGCGTTGGTTTCGCGCGAGGTTCTGGGCGCGCGAGTGGTCGCCGGTGCGTTCCACCAGTCTGGCGAGGGCGGGAACTTGATCGTCCGGAAGCCGACGGTCGGACTTGGACAGGATATTCACGAGCTCTTCACCCGCGATGACCGCCTGCTCCCAACGGATGAGACTTTCCTTCGTGTTGCCCTGTCGGTCAAGGAACGTCGCCAGGCTCCTGAGGGCATCAATGCGTCGGTACATGGCAACCAGGTCGTGGGGATGCCACCGGAGGATCTTATCCCAATAAATCAGGGAATCGCGATGCAGCGGATGCGCTTCAGCCGGTTTCCCCTGCTCCTCGAGATTCTGGGCGAGTGATTGGTCGAGGTGGGCGATGAGATGCCAGTTGACGGGGTCGTCCGACCGTGACGAACTTGCCAGGTCGAGGATATAGAACGCGTGCCGTTTGAATGCACGAGACGAGGTCATCCCTTGACAATGCCGGTGCTGCGGCGGACTTCCCTCCGAGATCGAGAATCTCGAACAAGGCGCCACGGGCGATCATGGAATTGGCCTCGGCACGGCGGCGCTCCGCTTCGGAATGCCTCCAGAGCAGGAGGATCGTCAGGAAGCCGCCGGCCAGTGTCAGCGTCAGAGCGGCCAAGAGTGCGGCGACAACTGGTCGTCGCCGGCACCGGCGCCATGCCTTCTCCAACGCCGAGACTGGGCGAGCGGTGATCGGCCGGCCATCGACGAAGCGGTTCAGGTCATCCGCGACGGCCTGGGCAGAGGCGTAGCGATTGGCCGGCCTCTTCTGCAAACACTTCAAACAGATCGTTTCGAGGTCGCGCGGGATCGCGGGATTGAGCCGGCGCGGAGGTACAGGCTCATTATTTCGCACCTGTTCAAGCGTGTCGGCAATCGAGGGTGCCGAGCATGGCGGCCGGCCGGTGAGCACGTGGTACAAGAGCGCCGCCCAGGCCGTAGATATCGGCCGCCGGGCTAATCGCCGCGCGGTCACCCGCCACCTGTTCCGGCGCCATGTACGAAGGCGTCCCCAGTGGGCCGGACAGGCCGTTGACGGTCGTCGTTGCGTCAGGATCGTTCCACAAATAGGCAATGCCGAAATCGCCTACCCGGGGCGTACCCGTTGCGCGGAGTGTCAGGCGCACCGTCGAGCAGGATATTCGAGGGCTTGAGGTCCAGGTGAAGGAGGCCGGCACCGTGGATCGCGGCGACCGCGCGGGCGATGTTCTCGAGCAGCCGGGCCGCTTCCTTGCTGGCGTAGGGGATGTCCAGCCGTTCCTTGAGCGTCCCTCCCGGGATGAGTTCCAGGACCAGGTAGAGCCAGCCATCGGCCTCTCCGACCTGATAGAGCCGGACGACGCGATCATGCCGCACGCGCGAGAATGACCGCGCCTCGCGGAGCCACGCGCCGTGTTCGTGCGAGCCAGCGGCCGGGCCGCTCCGAACCACCTTCAGCGCGACGAGGCGATTCAGGCTCGGCTGACGGGCCTGATAGACCACGCTCATGCCCCCTCGACCCAGCTCGCGCTCGATCACGAAGCCGGGGATCTCTGGAGGGTTGTCCCAGGCTGGCAGAAGCGGCAGTGCGTCCCTGGCCCCTGCATCATTCCGAGCGAGCTTCTCTAATTTGGCCTGGCACTCGGGGCATTCGTCGATGTGCCTTTCGAGCGCGTCCGTCGTCGCGCCTCCGAGCGAATCATTCCCCAGTCGGGCCAGCGTCGCGGCGGTAGGGCATGACAGCACGGGCGAATACCTCTCGTTCGGAGCTGCACTCAACCAGGAACTCAGATCGCGATCAGTCCCCTTCCGCAGCGATCATCAGATCAGCCAGACGCCGCTGGCCCTCCAGACGGAGCATCCGGTCGACTCGCTTGTAGCCGTTGTAAACGGCCGTATATTTCTTTCCCAAGAAGCCGGCCACTTCCCGCACGGGGCGGTCCTCGATCGCGATCATCCAGTAAGCATTCCAGGTTTCCGGATCGACCCGGCGCGGACAGCTTCCTGCACTCCCCGGCCTGGCGGAGGAGTATCCACGGCGACGCTTGTCCATCGTCTTCGTCCTCGTCGTTGGCAGGCTTCCAATCCGGTTGGGCAAGGGATGACTCCTGGAGGATGCCATCGCCGAGCGACGAGATCAAAGCCCTCTGTCGGTGCCGCAACATATCGATGGCCCGAGATCGGAACAACCGCCAAAGCCAGCCGCGGAACCCGCGGCTGGGATCGTATCGAAATGTCCGCATCCGCGCCATCAGCTCGACCCAGATCCGCTGACACAGCTCGTCGGAGGCGTCGCCGTCGAGCGGGAAGCGGCCGCACCAGCAGCGTAATAAGGGGTCATAACGCTGGAAGAATGTGCTCCAGGCAGGATGGTCTCGCCATTCCCGCACCTGGTTCAAAAGCGTCGGGCTGGTTGTCCCGACATCCGCCTGGGCCATCGTCTGCTCGCGCCGGTTCATTGTTCTCGACTCCGCGCGTGGTTGTTCCGGCAGGCTCGTGTATAGACCCTTCGTATTCATGTCAGAGGTCCCAGGCAACGAAGTGATACGCCAGGCGATCCTCTGCATGTTCGATCAATGTCCGTTCGTCGGACTCACGGACTAGTCCCAGTCTATCATCCATCAATGGGCACAGTCCAGTTTCGTCTCGAAAGTCTTCGGCCGCTGAATTCGCTTCGGCGTTTCCTTGGGAATTCTTCACCGTGCTGGAGTTTCTATGTTGACTTCATTCCGCGATCGCCTATCCGATTCCCACGCCAGGTCAGAATCGAAACAACGTCGTAGGAACCGACCACGGGTCGAGATGCTCGAGGTTCGCTCGCTGTTGTCCACATTCGTGGATCTGGGTCAGTATGACGTTACTGGGATTAACGCGTCGCAAGAAATCATCGGAAACAATGGAGGTTCGGCCTTCCTCTTGGGCAGCAATGGCGTTTCGACGAACTTGGGTATCCTTCCCGGTTACACGTCGAGTTTCGCCACCGCGCTCAACGACTCCGGCCAGGTTGTCGGCTATTCGCAGAAAGGAACCGGAGGCTTGGGCGGGGATCTGACCAATACGGCCTTTCTTTATAGCAATGGAACGCTGACGGACCTGGGTACCCTGGGAGGCGCCGACAGCGTCGCCACCGGCATCAACGCCTCGGGTCAGATCGTCGGTTATTCGACGACGACCACCGGTGCCACCCATGCTTTTCTCTACAGCAGCGGGAAAATGACCGACCTGGGAACTCTGGGAGCCAACGGCAGCCAAGCCACCGGCATCAACGCCTCAGGTCAGGTCGTTGGTTATTTGTCGTTCACACCGGCGATCGGTGACTCCTACTCTCAGGCATTCATCGACAGTGGTGGGACCATGACTGATCTGGCAAACTTGGTCGGCCAAGACAGCCAAGCCAATGCAATCAACATGGCGGGTGATATCGTCGGTGACTCAACCCAGGCGTTTCTCTACAGCGATGGAAATACGACCGAGCTGGGTCCTCTCCCCGGCTACACTGAAAGTACTGCCGCTGCCATCAACGACTCGGGCGAGGTTGTGGGCTATTCCGACAACGGGGGCTTGGGAGCGACTGGGCACGCCTTTCTCTACCAAGACAACATCATGACCGATCTGAATTCCCTTCCTGAGATTCCATCCAAGTGGACACTCGAAACCGCAACGGCTATCAACAATAACGGCGTGATCGTTGGAATGGGAAGTAACGGCACCGGACAGGCGTACGAACTTTTCACCTCCCCATCTGGCGGAACGGGACCGGCCCCCGGCGGTACGTCGACATCGCTTGATGCAAATAGCCTGAGTCCGGTCTATGGCGAATCAATCACGCTCTCGGCTGCCGTCAGTCCCGCCTCGGGTGCAAGCGGCACTCCGACCGGCTCGGTCACCTTCTACGATGGGGCCACCGAACTGGGCGCGGCTCCGCTGATCGGCGGCTCAGCGACGCTGTCGGTCGGCAACTTGCCCGTGGGAACGGACGCGATTACGGCCAGTTACGGCGGCGATTCTCAATTTGGGGTGAGCACGTCGTCGACGGTGAATGTGACCGTCGGGCAAGATGGGACGTCGGTCAGCCTCACTCCCTCCGCCAATCCCGCGCAGACGAATCAGCAGATCACCTTTACGGCGGTTGTCAGTCCTCTCGCACCGGGCCGCGGGGACCGCAACCGGAACCATCACTTTCAAGGACGGGGCGGCGGCGCTGGGCACGGCCACTCTCAGCGGTGGCGTGGCATCCTATTCGATCAGCACTTTGTCGCTGGGTCAACACGCGATTACCGCCGTCTACAGCGGTGATTCCGACTTCTTCGCAGGCGCTTTCGGCTGCGCTGGACGAGACGATCAGGCCCTTGGACTATGGCACGCAGACGATCCTGGCAACGTCGGCCCGGGTTTCGACTTTCGGCCAGCCCGTCACGCTGACCGCGACGGTCAAGTCGTCCGCACGAGTGATCGGAACGCCCACAGGAAACGTTACGTTCATGGACGGCACGACAAGCCTGGGCACGGTCCTTCTCGGTCGAGGCAAGGCGAAGCTTACGATCTCGAACCTACCCCTCGGCCCGGACCCAATCCAGGTGATCTACTCCGGCGATTCATCCTTCGCCGCCAGCGTTTCGCCGGCACTTGTCGAGACGATCGGCCAGACACACACAAAAACCAAAGCGACCAGTTCCCGGAAATCTTCGAGCTTTGGGCAAGCGATCACCTTAGGAGTCAGCGTAAACTCAACCGGCAAAAGAAAGGCGTTTCCGACGGGCGAGGTCTTGTTCCTGGATGGCTCAACGATCCTGGGAACGGTTCCTTTGAGCGGCGGCAAAGCGTCGTTCAAAACAAGCCTGTTGGCGGCCGGCACCCACAGCATTCGGGTGGTCTACGAAGGCAACGCCGGCTTCGCCCCAAGTTCAGCCTCGCTGAAACAGATCGTCAAACAAGCGAAACCCTCCAGCTCGAAATCCTTCTGAGTGTCACATCCAGAGGGTGAAAGGGGACAAACGGGAGACGGTAGCTCGGCCGTGGGATCGGGAGTTTACTGTCCGAGTGCAATGCTCCGCTCCCCAGCTCTGGATTCTTCCATAATCAGGAGAGCAGCACGGTCGCGAAAACGCGAGAGGGAATTCCCCCTTCCTTGCGACAGTCTCCCTTTTTCTTGATGTAAATGGGCCCGTCAGCGTGGATCTCACTGTTCGATCGCACGTTATCGATGAGATGTCACACCGACTTGTTGGCACATCTCCAAAACGGGACACGTCGAGCACTGAGGCAGCCGGCCAGTACAGATATGTTTTCCAAAAGGCACGAGTAGGCTGTTGAGTTCGATCCAATATCGTCTCGGTAAATGTTGATGAAGAGCTTCCATGGTCTTTTCTGGATCTGCTGTGTTAACATAGCCCCACCGATTTATGACTCTGTGTACATGAATGTCGACCCCGATGTAAGGTTGATTACAGGCGATTCCCAAAACCAGGTTTGCACATTTGGGTCCAACACCGCGAAATGACAGGAGCGTCGCCTGATCGCAAGGAAGTAGGCCGCCGTGACGGCTGACAATCTGTGCTGCGATCTCGCGAAGCTGGGCCGCCTTCGCGCCGTGAAAGGTACACGAGCGGATGAGGTGGTCAATTTCCATAATGCTTAACTTCGCCATGGCTTCAGGAGCCCGGGCCACCGCGAAAACCGCTCGCGCCGTTGGAATCGTCACTTCATCCAAGGTACGAATGGAGATGATGCAGGCAACAAGCTGCTCAAAAACCGAATCGAAGCCTTCATTGGCAAGTTGAAAAAGCGCCCGCCTTCGGAAACGGCTCGACCGCTTTGCGAATTCGCCTCAGAACGACCTTGATGTCAAAAGTCTGCTTACCGGAATCTCCCGTGTCTAATCGCATGCTTGCTACCTCCTGAAGATTCCTTGTGACATCTGACTGTGGGCCAGCCCCGCATACCCCGGTGCTGCTGGCAGCGGCGAACGTGCGTGATCGTCAAGCGCTGCATGAAGCGCGGCAATCCTCCAGCGGGCTCCGGCCAGAGCAGCAGGTGCCAGTGGTTCGGCATCAACGACTTAGCACAAATCCGCATCGGCGATTGGTCTGCGCGTTTCCCTCAGGACGCCTTCGAACGCTTGGTAATCCCCCGCCTTCTCGAACAACGGCATGCGCAACGCCGCGATTCAAGATCTGAAAGACCATCCCTCCAGGAGCGACCCATGCTGTTCGTGGCATGGTCACACCAATAGCCAACAATTCGCCAGTGTGTTGAAACCGGACCCGTCCCGCTTTCTGTCACCCCTATACCCCTCAGCGGGCCGGTGCCGCGGCAGACGCCCACCTCGGCGCGGGGTGGATTCGCAATCGGCCCGACGATGTTCGACCGCCTCTGGGTGGCTTTCATCGGGGTACGACGATCTGATCCTTCCTCTGTCCCGGTAGTTGAAACTTCCTGGCGTCCGGCCCGGCGTTCGGCATGAGCTTTCCATAGGTCTCCAGGATGACCACCTCCGTGGTCCCCTGGACTCTCATCCTCACCATCCGCCGTAGCGGCAGCGATGTCTTCCGGTCGAGCCAGACGGACGCCTGGAAGGGCAGATCCTTCCCTTCGGGGTCCTTCTGACCTTTGACGAAGAGCCGATAATCCAGCCGCTGCGCCTCACGACCGCCGACCTGCTCCGTGCGGCCGAGTCGAAAGTCCGAGACGGTGAACCGATCCCGGTCATCGGCGGGGACCGGCGGCAGGGGCATGGTGAACATGTAGAGCCCCGATCGCGCCAGCATCGTCAGGAAGTCCGCGTTGAGGGTGGCGTTCGGCTTCTCATCGACCAGGCGCGGCGGATTGTTCATGTCCCCCCATAGAAACCGACGGCCGTCGGAGGCCATCAGGTGAAACAGCGGGCGACCTTCCGTCCGTTCGTTCATCTCCAGGCGAATCCGGTTGCCCTCCGCGAGGATCAAGGAGCCCTCAAGCGAACGGACCTCTCTCGGCTCGCCAGCCGCCTCGGGGTGCTGCGTCGTGATGGTGAAGGCGCACTCCAGCGATTTGACCTTCGCCAACCGCTGCTCCATCGGCTGAATATCCATCGCGCTGAATAGCTGGCTCGCGCGGTCATTAGCGATCTGCTCGGCGGCCTGGCCGAGCGCCGTCGGCACGATGTGGATCGGGTGAAGGAGAGCCATGGCGAAGGCAAAATGCGTCAGCATCGCCGATCGCGGCCCGCGAGCTGCAATGGACCAGGAAGCTGGAATTGGTCGGGTCGAAGTTCCCGGCCGCTCGCGCGATGGCTTCCGTCCGCCACGACCGGGGTCGACTCCGATTAGACCGGTGGGGTCCATATTCCACGTGCCCTTGCGATGATGCGAGCCCCTGCCACGGCCACTGCGACGCCGACCCAGAAACCGCAGGCCATCAAGAAGCCCCAGACCGGGTCGTTCGCAGTCGGCTCAACGACTGAGGCCAAGTAAAACCGAAACGCAACCCACGCCGTGGCCATGAAACCGACGGCGACCAAGACCCACCCGAATCGCACCATGGAACTACCCCGTCATCGACAACAGCTCTGAGAAATGGGGAAATTCCTCGCACCTTCACGGCAGCACAAGTCCAAAGCAGAACTTCCGTTGAGGCGATCGGCCTCGGGGGGTGCTCTTTTTTTTCTTCGCACGGCTGGTTTTTTGACCCTTTTCCGGTGTAACGTCGAGATACCGGAAGTCCTAGGGGCCCATCCATGCGTGTTCCCAGCCACCCGACACTGGTCCGCCGGATGTTGGACCGGCGACTCAAGCAACTTGTTCCCTCCGGCCCCATCCTGGCGGCCAGCCTCATGCAGGTGAACAAACGCTGCGGCCAGCCGTCCTGCGCCTGCCATCACGGTGGCCCGTTGCACCAAGCCCACCACGTCGCCTTCAGGGACGGTGGCAAGACACGCACCGTTTACGTGCCCCAGGATCTTCTCAAGGAGGTCCGAAAATGGGTGCAGGAATCCCAACGTCTCAAGACCCTGATCCGCGAAGTCAGCCAGTTGTCTGTGGCCCTGATCAAGGGACACGTTGCGCACCGCCAGCGGCGGCGGGGACGACGCTGAACATCGGCCCCATCCTGGTTCAGACGATTCGCCACTTCTTCCCCGATCTCAACACCTGGATCGACGAAATCGACGACCCACGGTTCCCCCCGATGGTGGTCTATAACAAGCGGTTCCTCGTGTGGTTGGGGTTGAGCTTGTTCCTGTGCAAGTTGAGCAGCCGGCGCCAACTGGATTTCCAGTTCAACACCGACGGACCGGAAGTGCTGCCCAACCTCAATCGCCTGGCGGGCACCACGCAGGACAGCCGGCCCGTGAACAAGACCTTGGAGTACCTCCTGAAGAAAATCGGCAGCGCCCCCATCGCCGGCCTCCGGCAGCAAATGGTCCATGCTTGATCCGCATGAAGGCCCTGGACGCGGCGCGGCCTGCAGGGGCGGTTCGTCGTCTTGATTGACGGATCGGGATATTTGGTGTTTCGTTCTCGGCATTGCGACCATTGCCTGACGCAACGGCACGGCGAGACGACGCTGTACATGCACCAGGTCCTGGAGGCCAAGTTGCTGGGGCCGGCCGGCACGGTCGTGTCGATCGCCACCGAGTTCATTGACAACAGCGACGTCTCGGGCGCCCCCGCGGGTGCGAGCCAGGAGCAACTCAAGCAGGACTGCGAGCTGAAGGCGCTGCGACGTCTGATGGCCGGGTTGCGAGCGGAGTTCCCACAGTTGCGCATCTGTCTCAACGGTGACAGCCTGTACGCCTGCGGGGAAGGTTTCCAGATCGCGAAAGACTATAAATGCGATTATATCTATGTATTTAAGCCCGGGCGGACGCCGGCCCTCTGGCAGGACTTCCAGGAGTTGCTGCTGTTGTGCCCCGACCAGCGCGTGGAGCTGACGACGCCGAGGGGAGTTCGGCAGGTCTATCGCTGGGTCAACGACCTGAACTACAGGGACAGCGACGGCCGCGAGTGGACCCTCAACGCCGTTGAGTGTACCGAGACGAACAAGGATGGAGAGAAGAGTGTGTGGTCATGGGTGACGTCCCTGGAGGTGAACCACCAGACCGTGGTGGAGGTAGCGACCAACGGAGGGAGGGAACGCTGGCGGCACGGAGAACGAGGGATTTAACACGCAGAAGAACAGTGGCCTCAACCTGGAACATGCCTACAGCCACACCTGCTGGAAGGCGTATTATTTCCTGCTGCAGATAGCTCACCTGCTGTTGCAACTGCTGGAGAAGGGGAGCCTGCTGCGGCAGTTGGCAAAGGACCAGGGAAAGCGAACGGCAGTGGAGCTGTTCGGCTCATTGAAGAACATGGCGCAGCGGTTGTTGGAGAGCCTGCGGTTTCGGCATTGGCCGGATGAGGTCTTCGACCGAACGGCAGCCGGCTCGATTCAGATCCGAATCGACAGCAGTTAGCCGTTAGTGGCGTGCGGGCGTGTTCCAGGTTGGGCCGTGTCGCTCTGGGTCTGATGGCGGTCGCACTCGAAGCACCCTTCGAGCCCGTCCCCCTATTGCCTTTTCCGGCCCTCGGTTGGACTGCTGGCCTCGTGTTGCACGCATGCACCCCGCCCGAGGGGCCTATTTCTCAGAGCTGCATCGACAAGGGTCCGAAAGCGGGACCGGTCAGTTATCGGTAAATTGGGTTGCTTCGTTTCCCGCGTTCCCGGCCCTACGTGATGTCGACAGCGCATTACTGCGAAGTTCCTCGAAGAAGCCAATTGTGCAACTACCGTACCGCCGCCCAAATTCGAGCACGGTGGTCAGTTCGCCCTGGCGTTTGCCGTGGGATGAACGCCTGGACGCATATCGCTGGGAAATGACTCGCTCATCACTGCGTGCCTTGGCGAACTTGGTGAATGCGCCGGCGGCCGGGATCGTGCTTAATCGCCAGTTTCATTCGTTGCTGCAGCAATGCCAAGACGGCGGCCTCCTCCGCCGGCAGTCGCGAAATACCCCTGCGCAGCTCGGTTTCCGCACGGTTCTTGAGCGTCTGAAGCAGCGAACGATCCATGTAAGCATCAACGATCGCGGGATGGACGTAGCACTTGCGGCAGACCGCCGTTGTGTTTCCCAACCGTTGCGCCACGTGCTCGATGGCTTTGGTCACGTTGCGCTTGGCGGCAGCCGTCGTATCAAAGTCTTCAAATTCCTTGAGTGCTTCGGTGGCAAGTGCAGTCCCGGCCCACGTTCGAAAATCCTTGGCGGTGAAATCGCCACCACTCACTTCTCGCAGATAATCGTTGACGTCCGAAGATCCAACGTCGTGCACATTGCCTTGTTCGTCGACGTACTGGAATAATTCCTGGCCGGGAAGCTCCTGGCATTTCCTGACGATTTTGGCCAATCGCGGCTCACGTATGTCGATCTCGTGATGGACGCCGCTCTTGCCGCTGAACTCCATACGGACCTTGGCCCCCACGACCCTGGCATGCCGATTGCGCATCGTCGTTAGGCCGAACGACTTGTTGGCCTCGGCATATTCGTCATTACCGACCCGGACGAGCGTCGTTTCCAGCAGTTTCACGACCGCCGCGAGGACTTTCTCCCGAGGTAAGCCTTTTCGGCCCAGGTCCCGGGCGACGCGCCTGCGAATACGCGGCAGTGCCTCCGCGAAATTGATGAGCCGGTCGTACTTGTTCTCGTCACGCACCTCGCGCCATCGGGGGTGATAGCGATACTGCTTGCGCCCCTTCGCGTCGTGGCCTGTTACCTGCAAGTGGCCGTTAGGATCACGGCAAATCCATACTTCAGTCCACGCCGGCGGGATCACGAGGCGCCGATGCGGTCGAGGATTCTTCGATCCCTAATCGGTCTGCCGTTCGGCCCAACGTAACGAAACGATCGACCGTGTTTTTCTCGGCGGATTCCGGGCGTTGAGTCGTCAACATAGTGGAGTTTGGCCTTTTCGGCTGCGGCCTGGTCTTTTTCTCTCACGTCGCGGACGATTCGGTCGGGAGAGTGCCTGATTGGCTTCTTCTGCATCTGAGTCCTTTCTGAGGGCTACGTGAAAAACCCACTCTGCGGCGCCGCCGAAAAGGGGTACGTGGCACAATCCGTGCATACGGCATACCGCGGGGGAATGATTGCCAACGTACCACGCCAAATGCGGAACCGGATCCAATGACCAAGCTTTCGAAGAAAGACCAGAAGGCTGGCTCAGAGCAGCCGGAATATGCAGGGTCGCGCACGCTCCAAATCCCATCTCGGCCGCCGACTACCTGCCGAAGATTCGCACGGTAGAATCATTAGCCGCGGCCGAACAGGCGTGCCGCGGTTGCGAGCTTTACGAGCGGGCGACCCAGGTCGTCGTCGGCGAGGGTCCGGCGGGGGCGAAGATGATTTTGGTGGGGGAGGCGCCGGGCGACGACGAAGACCGGCAGGGGCGGCCATTTGTCGGGCCGGCCGGAGCGCTATTAGATCAGGCACTGGAAAGCGCCGGAATCGATCGAGGCGAAGTCTTCGTCACAAACGCCGTCAAGCATTTCAAGTGGGAGGCCCGCGGCAAACGCCGATTGCATTCCAAGCCGAGCTCGCGCGAGATCGCAGCGTGCCGGCCTTGGCTTGTAGCCGAGCTCGAATTAATCCAGCCTCGCGTGATCGTCTGCCTTGGCGCAACGGCCGCTCAAGCCTTGCTTGGACCGCGCTTTCCGCGTGACGAAACAACGGGGTGAAGTCTTAAACAGCATGCACGGAAGCGTTGTCGCCACCTATCATCCCGCGGCTGTTTTGCGTGCCCCCGACGGAGAGACCCGCCAGCAGATGAAGCAGGCGCTGATCGACGATCTGCGCACTGCCGCGCAATCCGTGCCGACGTATTGAGGTCCGAAGCGGGACAGGTCCGGTATCGGTAAATTGGGTTGCTTCGTGGCTCCCAGCAACAGCGACAGCGACCCCCGGCCAAGGCCAGAAGCGATGCAGCAGCCAAAAGGGCAAACGATACCGCAGCCAAAAGGGCAAGTTGTTGGACAGATCTTGTGAGGTTAGTCTCGTGGTGGGCTTTCGAGCCGGTCTACGGAGCGGATTCGGAACGGCCCATCTTCAGCGGTCGACCACTGGGACGTTAGGCCGACTCGAGGCCCAATCGTTTCGTGATCGGCTCTTGCCACTCCTGCCGACCAAAGGGGCGCCGTCGGTGCACGCTTTGGCGGAGCGACTCTAGCTCTCTCTCGTCGTCGGTCCGATTGACCCGCTCGACGCAGTCCGGCGGCCGCTCGATCGGCCAAGTTGCCAACAAGGAGTCGCTCCTCCGCCGGGCCGTGAACGTGACGCCACAAACTCGACCATCGCCATTCCTCGGCACGCAGAACAAGTTGGGCACGCCAAGTTGGGCACGCTGCATCGCTCAACATACCGAGCGACCACCCAGAAGTGCTCATCGCTCTCCACAGGGAACGATTGATAGCGACCCTGGTAAATGTGGCCCAGACCCGCATATCCTCAATGCTCCTGCCATCGGCGAACGCGCATGATCGTCAAGCGAAGCATGAAGCGCGCCAATTCTCGCTCGTGCTCCGGCCAGAGCAGCGAATGCCAGTAGTTCGGCATCAACGAATAGGCACGGATCCGCATCGGCGATTGGTCGCGCGTTTCCCCGCAGGACGCCTTCGTCTTCTGTGCGGTTGCTCTCGCGGTTATCATAACCCGCAAGTTCACCTGAAAGCGGTGCCACAGCATGGACCGGTCAATCCGATCACCGCCGAACCGGCCGCGTCACTGGTGTCGCTCTTCAACGACGCCTACACGATCATGCTGGTCATTCTCAACAAGTTCTTCGCCACGTACTCCACTTCGTACATCCCGGAGCCCCGCCAGCAAGCGGCCTTGTTTTATGCCGCGTACTTCCCACTGATGACAGTTGGGATTTCGACCTGACCGGTCCCACCGTGACTGCGGAGAAGGTCAGCCAGCTCGGTGGTAGCGTCGATACGAAAACGCCTTGGCACGTTAAATTCTGGGTAAGCGTTCACGGGGCAATCTAGCATTTTCGGCTTGAGTTGGTTACACATTGGCAATGAAACCAACATCCGAAATATGTCCGCAGTGCCAAGTGCTTTCGTCCAAGGTGGCGACGCTCGAAGCGGAATTGGGGCGCGTGCGCGAGCAATTGGCGGCTGCCAAGAAGAATTCCGCGACGTCGTCGAAACCGCCCTCTTCGGACATCGTTAAGCCGAAGCCGCCCGAGACTCACGACGGCCAAAAGCGTTCCATCGGCGGCCAACCCGGCCACGACAAGCATGCACGCGAACCCTTCCCGCCCGAGCAAGTCACTGCATTTGTCACTCATCAGCTCGATGCCTGTCCCTGCTGCGGGGGCAGGTTGCGGCTCAACCAAACGTATCCTCGCGTCGTCCAACAGATCGATATCGAAGGGACGCCATTGACCATCGAACAGCACACGTGCCCCGAGTACTGGTGCGAACACTGTCGAAAGCCCTGCTGGGCGCCGCTGCCACTGCGAATCGAACGCGGCGGCTTGGTTGGCCCGCACCTCACGGTGCTGATCGCGTTCATGAAGGGTGGTTGTCACGCATCCTATTCGACGATCCGGACGTTTCTCCGCGATTGTGTTGGCGTCACGCTGGCGCGAAGCACGTTGGCCAACACGATCAACAAAGTCAGCGCGGCGCTTGATGGCCCCTATGACGAATTGCTCCGCATGCTGCCCGCCGAGACGGTGTTGAACATCGATGAAACGGGCCACAAGTGCAACAAGGAGTTATGGTGGACGTGGTGTTTGCGGGCGGACTTGTACACGATTTTCAAGATCGACCCGCATCGCAGCGCCGACGTGTTAATGGAATTGTTGGGTCGAGATTTCGAGGGCACGATCGGTTGCGATTATTTCTCGGCGTACCGGAGATATATGCGTGAGTGCGACATTCGTATTCAGTTTTGTTTAGCGCACTTGATCCGCGACGTGAAATTTTTAACGACGCTGCCGGACGTGGCGACGAAGGCCTACGGCGAGCGATTGCGGCGAGCGTTGAAGCAGTTGTTCGAGGTGATCCATCGGCGTGAGGACCTGTCGGCCACTGCATTTGAGCGGCAACTGAAAGCAGCCCGCGACGTGGTGCTGGACGCGGGCATGACGGATGTGCCGACGACCCGGCATGCGGAAAACATGGCCAAGCGATTTCGCAAGCACGGCGCGGCGTTCTTCACGTTTGTGACGACGCCGGAAGTGGATCCGACCAACAATAGTGCGGAGCAAGCGATTCGATTCGTCGTGATTGATCGGCATATCACGCAGGGTACACGAAGCGAAACCGGCCGGCGTTGGAGCGAACGCGTTTGGACAACGATTGCAACCTGTGCTGGACAGGGCCGGTCGGTGTATGGTTACATGAAGGAATGCGTTGGGAACTGGTTCGAAGGTCAACCGTCGCCTTCACTGTTGCCGTCGGCAACCTCGGCATGAGAGAAGCGACGCGACGAGTGTGAGTGGTTTGGAATCGTGCGACACGCGTGAGGGTTGACGTTGCAAGCGCTGGTGTGACGCAAGGTCGAAAGACCGGGAAATCACGGAAGCGACTCGAACGCCAGCCAAGATCGAAGGAAGGGCTATGCGATAAACCATCCGAGGGAGAAATCTCGCCGTTCGTTGCAAAACGTATTGCGCGAACTGGGTGGTAGTATGCGCAAAACTCAGATGCCGATAACAGTAGCCAATTGCGTCGCAAACGGATATCTCGAATGGCCGATGGTAGACCACCAGGCAATGTACCACTACGCGGCAGGCTGCAGAACAGCAACCGTTACTACCCTGGTGAACGGCAACAATTCTGGATGGGCGGGTTCGATGGTGATCTGATGTGCGGCTATCTCCGCGGAACCCTCGCGATTGCGTTCACACCGTTCGGCAAGTGACGACCTGCAACTTATCGTTATACGGCTGACCCCCAGCTTTTCCTCGGCGCTTTGGAGCGAGTTTAGCGCGGGCGACGGAAAGCGACGAAGGACGTCGAATCGCGCGTCGTCACGCCGCCGCCAATTGTCTGCACCGTGTTGCGAGTGAGCAGCGAGGTCACTGGTTCCCAGCCGGCCGTCGCTTCCGTGTTGAGTAGTTTTTCGAACTGGGTTGCGCGTTGCGCGTCAGTCAGGCGTTCGCCGGGGTTGAAGGTCAATACGATCACCTTGTATTCGAACGCGTGACGGTCGGTCTTGGCACGCTGGGCGTAAACTTCTGGGGCTTTGCCTATCGATAGAAATAGGAAAATGATGGCGCCGAGAACGACCGCGATCGATGCGATTCCGAGTTTGCCGCGCATGAGCCTGCCTCTCAAAAGCTAGAGCGTTTTGTGGGAAATCACCGCGAAGCCCAAGGGGACATCAATTGTAGACTCTAAGTCCTGTTCGCGACAAACACTTCCACGACAAGCACGACCAACAACACCCAGGCGACCGTCCGCCAGAGCTCATCCGGCCGCTCCCCACCGGCTTCCGTCAGAGTGTCCGGCGCGGCTTCCGCGCGAGTCGCTCTGGGTTGCCTGGGGAAGCCGGTAGGCCTCACGCAGCTTGGCCACCGTCGTCCGCTCGATCTCGGATTCCGCCGCATCGACGTTTCGAACTAGCTCGCGGCCGTTATCGAGGGTAACGCCGGGAACTTGCGCTGGACCTTGGCCGGCGCGCTCGAACCGCACGGGACTGGTCTCCGGCAGCCGGTTGGTCAGGTAGCCCAGCAATTGATGGACCAGCGGCACATACAGTCGATGGATGGCCCAGTCTCCCCAGGCGTTATCGGCAGGGAAGGCGAACACGATCGAGCGGCCCTGGCCCGCGGCTTTCTCGACCACAAGCGGCACGCCCCCTTGCGCGGTTGCGAGGATGACGAGCCTCGGGGTCGGCCAGCATTCGCGTGATCTGCCGGAACCGAAGCGTTCGCAGGTCGCCGTACTGAGGGTCGGCGAACGGCTTGAGCAAAGGGTGGTCCTTGACCCAGTCGGCGATTCGGTACGATCCGATCTCGGCCGGACCTTGCCATCGCGCGGGCAGGACCTTGGCTTGCTCAAGGGCGGCATATGCCCCTGGTTTGACCTGGTCTCCCGTGAAAACGATCAAGCTCCCGCCCGATTCGACGAAACGCGTGAGCACGCCCGCTTCGGCTGACGAGATCTGCCGCGACATTACAAAGGGCGACGACGCGGAACGAGCTCAAATCCGGCAAGGAACTCCTCTGGCCGCGAGACGGAATGCGTGTTGGCTCGTAAGGAGTCGCCGATGGCGCCGACTCGTCGCCCGGCAGCTTGAGCCGCAGCGCGGTTTCGAGGTAGTAGGTCTCGTTCCCATAAACCGACGGCCCAGGCTCGCCGTCGACCAGGAGCACTCGATCGGAGTGACGAGCCTCGAAGGCCAGCCAGCGGCGATCGTCGAACGGGAGATCGTCGTTTCCGGCGACCTCGACGAAACCGTGGTAAAGGCCCGGCTCCTTAACCGGCACTTCGAATCGCACGAGCTGGCGAGAATGGCCGGCCAGCGTCACTGTGTTTTCGATCGCGGCGATTCCCTCCAGCGAGAGCCTGACTTTTATGTCTCGAGCGGGAAAAATTCCGGCGTTGAAGACGCGGGCCGTGATGATCACGGGCTTGCCGTCACGGAGGTTTGTCTGTTCGGCGACGACGTCCTCGACGGCCAGGTTGGTCGTCAAAGGGCGGCCGACATCGATCAGCTCGACGTCCGCGGCCGGCGGGAAGTCGCCCGCAAGTGGCGAGCCAAGACCGCATTTCTGAAGGTCGGTCAAGAGAAACACCTGGCGCTTCGACCGTCGTGACCCGACCACGATATCGCGCGCCCAGCCAAGCGCTTTGGTGTAAGTCGGTGCCGGCCAGGCCGGGGTGGATCGCGGGATCGATCTGTGCCGTCGGGGCGGGGACGACCCCCTCGGCATCGAAGTACGCCAGGCGGACCGCGGACCCGTCGGGCAGACCGCGGATGAGCTCGGCTGCCTGCCGCTGAGCCTTGTCAAACGGCGAGGCTCCCGCGGTTCCGGCGGCCATGCTCGCCGAGCGGTCGATCAGGAGCACGGCCTCCCGCTCGCTTCCCATTGTCTCGGGGGCTTTTCGGTACGGTCGCGCGAACAGAAGGGCAAGCAAGAGCACGCCGGCAACCCGCAAGGCCAGGAGGATCCAGCGTCGAATCCGTCGGCGCCGCGCTTGATCGCGGAGCACCACCCGCAGGAAATAAAGCGTGCCGATCTCGACCCTGCGCGCCCGCTGTCGAAACAGCAGGTGGATCAGAATCGGCACGGCCACCGCAGCTCCGGCCGCCAGGAATCCCAGATGGATGAAGCCCAAGCCTCCCAAATGAATGGCCCCTCCCGATCAGGATTAAATAGCTCAGACCAGATCAGATCGGTTCAATAGAGTTGGGATCGTCGCGTCAAATAGTCGTAGAGCGCTCGCTCGAGCGGTTGGTCGGTGGTCATCGTGACTCTGTCGATCGCCCGGCCGCGGCAGCCGGCGTCCAGCTCGGTCTGCCAGGCGTTGATGGCGGCCGTATACCCGGCGCGGATCTCTTCCACCTGGGTCGTCAGCTCGTCGCCGGTTTCCAGGTCATAAAATCGTACCTGACCGTCCAACGGCAAGCGGTGTTCGACCGGGTCGAGCACGTGAAAAACCACGAGGTCGTGCCCGTGAAATCGGAAATGGTCCAGGCCCGAAAAAACCTCCTCGGTTTCGAAGAAAAGGTCGCTGACCAGCACGACGAGCCCGCGCCGGGGCATGAGCTCGGCGACTTCGTGCAACACATTCGCTGACGCGGCCGGCGTCCGCCCGGCGCATCGCACCATCGTCGCCAGGACCTCGTCGAGCTGGTTGGCCTTGGCCCTCGGTTTGACGTGAGCGAGCACCCGATCGGCGAAGAGCGTGACTCCGACGGCGTCGCGCTGAGTCAACGCCAGGTGAGAAACCGCCGCGGCCAGCATCGTCGCATACCGCCGCTTGGAGATCCCCGCGCTCTTGGTTTCCATCGATGCGCTCACGTCCACGACGAGGTGACAGTCGAGGTTGGTCTCGGCGTCGTATTGCTTGATGTAGAGCTTGTCGTTGCGAGCGTAGAGCTTCCAGTTCAGGTGCCGCAGGTCGTCGCCGGGCACATATTCACGGTGCGATGCAAACTCGACGGAAAAGCCCACGTAAGGGCTGCCGTGCAGCCCGTTCAGGAAACCCTCGACGAGCGTGCGTGCGATCAGCTCGAGGTCCTCGATGTTGGCCAGGAGCACGGGATCGATATATTCATGGAGCAGGTCTGCCGTTCGAACCGATTTGTCGGACTTGCCCGTGCCCTTCCTCAGACCCACGAACCGCGCGACTCGCTCCGGGGTAGGCCGGCCGGTGGGGTCTCGGGGTACCCTGCTCATGGTTCTTGGACCTTTCCGTTCCGTTTCCCACGGCGGCTCGGGTTAGCGGAGTGGAGCACGCTTCTCGACTCTGAGTCTCAGGAACGTCTTTTTCGCCAGCTCACCATCACTTGATTCGGGTTTGCTCGTCTTTTCTTGCGCGGAATCGGGTCGGACCAGCGCCGGTCGCTCGGTGCCGAGCTTGTCGCCGTTGTCATCGAGCCGGGCATGTTCGGTTGGGGCGCGGCGGTCGGCGGCGAAACGGTCTTCGACCGCCTGCGATGTCAGGACGAACAGCTCCCAGACAGAGACCTTGCCGTCTTTGTTTTGGTCCAGCTCCTCGAGGCTCTGGCGCGATACATCGGCAAGCACGTGAGGGAACTCGGTCTCGTTAAACTCCTGGTCGGGGGACGTGGCCGTAATCAAGATGCGCCCTTGAGCGGAAAGGCTCGGCAGAAACCAGCCCGAAGCCGACGTCGTGAACCAGAAGACCTGCTCGCGGCAACTGATGCCGTTGAAGAGGGCTCCCAGCTCATCCTCACGCAGGTCGGGGCCCGGCAGATGCAAATAGGCATGCCCTCCGCTCACGTTGCCATGCCCCATAAAGAACACCCAGAGGCGGCCTTCGGGGTCAATCGTACGACGAACGGTTGCAACCTCTTCGGCAATCGCCTGACGCGCGGCCGCACGGGCGTCCAGACTCGGCTCTCCGCGCTCACCAAAAAGGACCCGAACGCCACTCGCCGGAAACTGGAGCGAATCAATCAGCCAGCGCTGCCATGCCTGAGCCGTCTCGCGAAACAGAGCTTCATGCTCGTCGTCGCCCGACAATCCCACGACGATCAAGGCGCGGTTGCCCCGCGCGGGTGAAGGACCGTCCCCGCCATTCGCTTCAGCTCGACCAGGCCCGATTCGCAAACCGAGCGCCACGACCGCGATGACGATCCAAGCCGCCTTCAACTTCAAGAAGGGCTTCTCCTATGCAATTCACGCCTCATGGAGAGAAGTTCGTCATGCCGTGGACCGACGGCAGAGTTATCGTCCCATCTCGCAGCGCTGCGTACAAGGCGGCCGTCACCAGGTCGGCCGTGGTCCCTGGATTGAATCGATTGCCGGGATGTCGCAGCCAGGCGTCGAACGCATTGCAATCGAGACGGACCTGATCAGCATCCGGCCAGCCGGAATCCAGCAACTCGGCCGCCCGCCGCGAGACCTCGACCGCCTGGGCCAGTCCGTACTTGCGAGCGATCAACGAGTCCGGGTGACGCGCCAGAAGACGCAGATAGGCGCCGACAATCGCGGTTTCGAGCGGTTGGCTTGCCTTGAGAGAATCTCGGAGGTCCGGCAGTGCCTCGCCGAGGACTTCACGAAAGCCGTTGGCATATTGCCGCGCAACGAGATCTTTGCCGGCGGCCAAGGCCATGGCCGCGCGGAGGGTGATCGTGGGTTCGTGCTGAATGTCCTGGTCGGCAACCTCGCCCAGGCCGCCTGGTTGGGCTGATTGGATCGCCCGGTAGACGCGTCTGGCATCGTCGACCGTGGTGGCTGCCAGGACCTCTTCAACGCCCTCGGCAAGGTCAACGCGGACGGGAACGGCCGCCAAGGGGGCCAGAAGCAGGACGATGCCGAGGTTCGTGTTCGTATTGACGACGCGTCGAGTCGCTTCGATGGCGGCGTGGACCGAAGTCCCGACGCCTTCGGCTGCCGCTCGGTCGAGAGGCCCGACGATCGCGCCGGCGCTCAGGAGAAAATCCAGGAAATGCAGATCGGCGAAGTCGCCCTGTCGGTGGACGTTTCCCGGCTTGCGGGCGTTCACCTCGAGCAAGCAAGCAACCTGGGCCAACTGGCCGGGGCTCAAGGCCGGTCGGGGCGAGTACCCGGGCAATGTTCCGAGAGCTTGGGAATTCATATGGGTATTTGTGTCACGCTCGCATGTCTCGCACTGCCGCCAAAATCGCGGCCGCGACATCAATGCCGGTCACCCTCGCCAGCGCGCGCCAGCCCGGGAACCGCGTTGATCTCGAGGACGATCAACCGTTCTCGATCGAGGTCGAAGATCAGGTCGACCCCAGCCATCTCGGCGCCGATCGCGCAGTGCGGCAGCCAGAGCCAGGCGTTCGACCTCGGGATCGAGCGAGCACGGCTCGGCAAGCCCTCCCAGCGACACGTTGGTGCGCCACTCACCGTGGGCTGCGTGGCGCCGCATGATCCCGAGGACCGAGCCTCGAAGAACGAAGACCCGGAGATCGTGGCCAGGATGCCGCACAACCCGTTGAAGATAGAGGACGCCACCCAACCGCTCGATCGCGTGAAAGGTTCTCCAGGCCAGTTCCTTGTCGCTGATGCGGACCAGGCCCCGTCCCTCGGAGCCAAACAGCGGCTTGACCACGACGTCGCCCCCCAGCGCGTCGAAGGCCAGCAAGCGCCTCGTCTGCCGACTCGCCCGCCCAGGTCGGCGGCACTGGGATTCCTGCCGCGTCGAGCAATGCGAGAGTCAAATACTTGTCGACCGCTGCTTCGACAGCCCGCGGCGGATTGAGGACAGGAACGCCGAGCGCCGCCAGTCGATTTAAAGCGTCCATCCGAAAGACGACCTGCTCCAGGCTCCCCGGCGGCATCATCCGTACCAGGACTCCGTCGGCAACAGTCAGGTCGAGCCCGCCGGCACCGATCCTCGCGTGCTTCTTGGGTCCGGTTTGATCCAGTCCAACCGCCGCGGAGACGTTCGGGAACGGCTCCGCGTGCAACAACACGCCAAGCCGTTCGGCCGCGCGTTGAAGGTCGGCGACATGCCAGCCAAATCCGGAAACCAAGGCGACCAGGGACGTCATGCGTCCATCCAGCGCGCCAGGACCTGGGGATTGACGCGTCCGAACGCATGAACTTTGCCTGACTCGACGTTCTGGAACACGATTTCGGCGGGGCTGAACAGGTGAGGGTCGATGGCGTAAAAGTCGTTGTTGTAACGGGCGAAGATCGCCGCGAATGGCTCACCGTAATCATGCGAGGCCGACGATGGGACTTGAGGCCCGATCGCGGCCAGGCTGGCGTCGTCGCCTGTGACGGCGAGAACCACCCGCGCCCCATAGAGGATTGCGTCGTTGGTTCGGCCGATGGCGGCCAGGTCGTTGGCGGCGACCGGCGGCAACGGGGCCGTGCCGTGGGCCGATACGATCCGAGATAAGTCGAACTTCAGCTCGGCCAGCTTGTGCAAGGCGGTCTCAATCGATCGCGCGACGATCTGGAGGCCGCCCGCCAGGCTGGCCGTCGGTGCGACGAGCAAGGTCACCCGAGCTGGTTCGACCCGACAAGCCGCGGCGATCTTGGTCACGACCGCCGGAGTGGGCGGTTTGCGAGTTTCGAGCACACCGACGACCGCGTCGGCCGACTCGCGGAACCCGATCACATCGTAGATCGCCTCGTTACCGGCGGCGGCCCGCATCGGCCCCGAACCCATCGCGAAGAACTTGCCGTCCTTGAGCCCCAGCCGGCGTACTGGCTTGCCAGGCACGCCTGTACCGGATGATCGGTGACCACCTGAACGAGCGGAATGGGACGGCCACCGACTTCGCCGGCAACAATCGCGACCTCCGCCAGGTCGCTCAAGCAGACCCGCGCCAGCTCGACCCCCGCAAGCAACCCGCCTCGCATCTCAATGCCAAAATCGACGTACTGTCCCCCTCCGTCGATCGGATGAAAAGCCATGCGCAACTCCTCAGCGCGGGGCAGTAGCGCCTCGACGACTGGCCACCGCGCGACTGTTCAGCGAGATCGTCATGTTCCGTTTGCTCCAGGCGCAAAGGCCGACCAAGACATTATCACTTGGAGTCGGTCCGCCAAAGTTTGCATTGTACCATCGGAGAGAAGACGAGCCAGAAAGGACTCCCGCTCAACTCAACCTTTCGCCTTTCGCGGTTCGAGGCGGTTGGCGAGCAATGCGTCCAGGAACTGATGGTCTTCGTTGAAGAGTCGCCGAAAGCTGAGCAGGACGACCGAGACCGTCCCCAATGCTGTCCCCGAAGCGATCAGGAACATAATCACAATCTGATACTTCACTGCCTCAACCGGCTTGGTTCCGGCGAGAAGCTGACCGGTCATCATGCCGGGGAGGCTCACGATCCCGACGACCATCATGGAGTTGATGGTCGGGACCAGCCCCGTGCGGACCGCTTGCTGGATCGGCTGACGCGCCGCCTCCCACCGGGTCGCGCCCAGAGTTAAGAGAGCTTCGACCTGGTCACGTTTGCTTGACAGCTCCGTTCCCAATCGGTCGAGGCCCAGCGAGACCCCGTTGAGCGTGTTTCCCAGGATCATCCCGAGTAAGGGGATGGCGTATTGCGGCGTATACCACGGGCGGACTTGCACGATCACCCCCAGCGCCACCGCGGCCATCAGCCAGCAACTGGCCCAGGTCGCGACGATGCTGCGAAGCCAGATCCCCGGGTAACGGACCTGCGTGCGCTGGGTGGCGGCGACCCCGGCGATCAACGTCATGACGGCCATCATCGTCAGGACAACATACCAGCGGTCCATCCGGAAAACCCACTCCAGAACGAGCCCGATCAGGAGTAGTTGGACAACCGTGCAGACAGCGGCAATCAAAAGCCGGCGCTCCAGGTCGAGCTTGAGCAGTACCGAGACCGCCCCGTTGATCAGGATCAAGAGTGCGGCGACTCCAACCTGGAAATACGAGAGCTCAAGGTAGGGCTTGTCCAATGTCAGGCTCCAGCTCGAGTTGTCCTGATCGAAGGGTGAGCCGCCGCCCGGTCACCCGCAGAATCTGATCCCAGTCGTGACTGACCCAGATCAAGGCCCTCTCATGTCTGCCGCGCGGCCAGCCAACGGTCGAGCAGTCCCTCGACGGCCTGGGTCGTGGCCGCATCGAGCGAAGCCGTTGGCTCGTCGAGGAGCAGCACGACCGGCTCAAGCTGAACAGCCCGGACGAGCGCCACGAGCTGGGCCTCGCCGCCGGAAAGTTCTCGACTCGACTTGGCCAGGAACGCGGGCTCTCGGCCCAGCTCATGCAGCAGCTCCACGGCATGTTCACGATTGAACGACTCACCAGCGCGGGCCGTGAGTGTGTACGGAAATCGCAAGTTGTCTTCCACTGTCCCGTCCCAGAGCGCGGGGCGTTGGTGAAGATAGATGGCGTGTTTACGGTAAGCGGGGACGCCCTCGCCCCGGACAGGCCGCCCTTGCCATTGGATCGAGCCCGCATCGAGTGGGTCGAGCAGCGCGATGGCCCTCAACAGCACAGTCTTGCCCGAGCCGGAGGGCCCAACAACACCCAGTCGGTCACCGAAATCCAGGACGAAGCTGATGTTGCGGATCAACCAGGCATCGCCTTTGGGATCGCGACGACCGATCCCGTTGACCAGAATGACCGGTGTGGACGCCGCCACTGCGCTGGTTGTCCGCTCGGCTTCGGCCCGCACCGCCGGGGGCGAATGCTTTTCGACATCGATCATTGCGGACTCAATCTGGACTCGCAAGAACGTGGGTTTCAGACGGCCAGTCTGTGAGGACCGCCTGACAATCATTCCGGAGCAAGAGCCGTCATTGTAATCTTTGGAGAGTCGAACGGTAAAATGAGCCAACTTGGTAGGAGCGACTTTAGTTCTCTAATGTGTTGAAAGACGACGGCCCTTCATGGGACACTGGTCGTGTGGAGTGTTCACCGTAAACAGTCGTAAACCCAAGGGATTGCGGCGGTGCAGGCATGGTTCTCCACGCCTGTCTGTCCGTATGGGACCGGATCGGGCGGCGAAGGGACTTGAGCGTGGCAGCCTCCAGGAAGGTGACGTACCTGAGCATCTGCGTCGCCCTGGTCCTGCTGGGAGGCATTGTCGCCGTCGTCGCGTCGAGACTCTCGCCGAATCCAGGCCCGAAAGCGAGTAAGCCTGCTGCCCGCCCGCCCATGCAGCCGTCGGGCCTGGACGCTGCACCGTCGGAAGTCCGAGAGTTTCTGAGCCGCGTGCTGGAGAAGATCCCGGACGGCGGGACGGGAGTCAGTGGCTATCAGTTCCAGCACTGGGAGTGGGAGGGCAAATCGACTCAGGAGGCGTTCGGGATCAAACAGATTCCGGATGTTGATCCGCAACAATTCATCGCTCGCGTCATGGACGTCGACCATTACCAGGGTAACCTTGCCCACGTCGAAGCCTGCCGATCGGAGCGGGAGCCGGCCTTCTTGCCGCCCGAGAAGGTGCGTTTCTACCAGATCATCAGCGTCCCAGGCATTGCGAAGGTCCAGCACGAGTTAGGATTGGTGGATGCGGGCACGGTCAAGGGCTACCGGCTCGTCTACTGGTACCTGCTCAAAGACCAGACAAAGGTCCTGGACCCTAAAGTCGCCGCGCGAGGCGACTTCAACGTCGGGGCGTGGTTGGTGGCTCCGGGTGTGGTGGGTTACGCACTCAGTTCGTGGCCAAAGCGGGACGACGTAAACACATTCCAATGGTTTTCGATGACCTCCGGCGCCAATGCCCTCGCGAAGAAAGTTATCGAGGGCAACATCGATGGCATGGCCTCGTGGGCGAAGGCGATTGCGAAGAATCGGTAAGCTGAGATGTTCAGGTAGACTCTGAGCCACTTGGTGGCCATGCACATTGATTCAACTTGGGGAAGAGTGTGCCGCTGCTTTGGTCTGAGGGCGCGTTGCCACCCGCCGTTGTCCACATTATAATTATGGTTTCTTGGCACCTGTTGTGAAGGGTGGGGTTCTGACGACCGATGTTTGACGACTTGCAAAAACGGCTTTCCTCCGCGTTCAAGAGGTTTCGCGTCAGCGGTGTGCTGACCGAGGCGAACATGAGGGAAGGTCTGCGCGAGGTCCGGACCGCGCTGCTCGAGGCCGACGTCAATTACAAAGTCGTCCAGGATTTCATGGAGTCGCATCACCCAAAAGGCTGTCGGAACTCAAGTCATCAAGAGTGTTCGACCCGCCGAACAGATCATCAAAATCGTCCATGACGAACTGGTCGAGTTGGTGGGGCCGAGCGATTCGTCGATCCGGTTCGAAAAGGCAGGCCCGACCGTTTTGATGATGTGCGGTCTTCAAGGGTCGGGCAAAACGACCACCACAGGCAAGCTGGCTCGCCTGCTTTTGTCTCAGGGCCGCAAGCCGATGCTGGTCGCGGCCGACCTGCACGCCCCGCGGCTGTCGAACAGCTCAAAGTGATCGGTACTCAGGTTGGGGTTCCGGTTTACAGTCAGAGCGGCTCGAACCCGGTGGCGGTCTGTCAGCAGGCCGTGATCGAGGCCAATCGCAATGGGTGCGATACCTTGATCCTCGACACGGCCGGACGGCTTCACGTCGACGAAGAGCTCATGGCCGAGCTGACTCAGATCGAGAAAAAGGTCAAACCGCACCAGGTTTTCTTCGTCTGCGACGCGATGACCGGCCAAGATGCGGTCGCCTCGGCCGAGGCATTCAACAAGGCGCTGGAGCTCGATGGGGTGATTTTGACGAAGCTCGATGGCGACGCCCGGGGCGGGGCGGCGCTGTCGGTTCGCAAGGTCACGGGCGTTCCCATCAAGTTCGTCGGCAAGGGGGAGAAGCTCGACAAGCTCGAGGCGTTCGATCCTGAGCGACTGGTCGGCCAGATGCTCGGTATGGGCGACATCGTCGGTCTGGTCGAGGCGGCCCAGTCCGCGGTCGACGCCGAAGAGGCCAAGCGACAGCAGGAACGGCTGGCCAAGGGAAAATTCGACCTCGAGGACTTCCGCAAGCAGATCATCAACATGAAGAAGATGGGTTCAATGCAGGATCTGATCAGCAAGATCCCCGGATTGAACCAGATGCCCGCCTTGGATTCCGTCGAAGCTGATGAGGAGATCAAGCGAATCCAGGGGATCATCGATAGCATGACCCTGGACGAACGCAGCGACCCCACCTTGATCGACATCTCGCGCCGGCGGCGAATCGCCGCGGGCAGCGGCGTCGAACCCGCCGACGTGTCGGGCCTGGTCAAGCAGTTCGACGCGATGGCCGCGGTCGTCAAACAGATGGCCCAGATGTCGATGATGGACAAGATCAAGACATTGACCGGTATTGGCCAGGCCGCCGCCTCCAACCCCGCGGCGAAGTTCGTCGCCACCAAAATTGGCACCGGCAAACGGCTCTCGCCGAAGGAACGAGAAAAACAGAGAAAGCAGCGCGAGAAAGAGGAACGCCGTCGCCGTCGCGAGGAACGAGATCGGCCGAGCAATGGCCCCGGTTGATCGCCGACCGACGTGGTTTGCTCGTCTAGCACCCCAGGATGGGTGATTTCGAGGAGCATGATGGCGAGCTTGGAATCAAGCCTGAGAACAACTTACCAAGATAGACAAGGATTTCGCCGGGTGGGAGGATCGGGCCGAGCGCCGGCAGCGAACAAGGCGTCCGTGGACATCAATAACGAAACAACGGCCTATCCCGCCTTGGGCATGGGCATCAATGAGTGGGTTTGAGAGGAGTATGCTTGTGGTTCGAATTCGAATGAAAGCGATGGGGCGTCGCCATCGCCCGTTTTTCCGTATCTGCGCCATGGACTCGCGAACAGGTCGCGACGCGCGCGTCCGATCGAGGAGCTGGGCCATTACGACCCGATGTCGCGGAACGCGGAAACCCAGACCATCTTGAATGCCAGCCGCATCCGCTACTGGCTTTCCGTCGGCGCTCAGCCTTCGCACAAGGTGCAGTGCCTGCTCAACAAACAGGGCGTGAAGAAGCCCGCGCCGGGGGAACCGTGGCAGGTCGCGCGCGACCCCAGTCGCGCCCACCGTTGCCGCTACCGCTGCCATTGCCGCACCGGCGGCCGAGACTCCCGAAACGGGCGCTTCGTGACCGGAAACGGACGTCGCCGCAATGTCCGCGCCGCTCTCTCGCATTGATGTTCTGACCTTGTTTCCGTCCCTTTTCGACGGGTTCTTGAGCCAGAGCATTCTGAACCGGGCGATCGGCAAGGGACTGGTCGACATCATACGATGGGACATACGTAACTGGGCGGAGGGAAAACACAAACAGGTTGACGATCGTCCGTTCGGCGGAGGGCCGGGCATGGTTTTGATGGCCCCTCCGGTGGTGGCGGCGGCCGAGGCCGTCCGGGCGGCCGCTGAGCCGGTTGGCCGTTTGATCGCTCTCTCCCCGCAAGGGCGACGGTTCGATCAACGCTGGGCCGCCGAACTGGCCGGCGAACCCCGACTTGTCTTACTCTGCGGGCGCTACGAGGGTTTCGATGAACGCATTATCGAAGTCCTCGAGCCCGAGCTGCTCTCGGTGGGCGACTTCATCCTCTCCGGAGGCGAAGTCGCCGCGATGGTCGTCATCGACGCGGTCGCCCGGCTCATCCCGGGTGTGCTCGGCGACGATCGAAGCGCGATTGACGAGTCGTTCGGCCCCGATGGCGGCCTCGAGTATCCCCAATACACGCGACCTCGGGTTTTCCGTAACCGCGAGGTCCCTGAAGTCCTTTTGAACGGTGACCACGCCGCGATCGCACGCTGGCGGCTCGAACATCGTCGCTGACCAAAAGCGCATAAGCAGCTCTTGAGCGATTCCTGCGAAATCCTTTTTTCTTAAAGTCATTTTGGCCCCGAGCAAAACCGCCACCGGCCAGCTCGCGAAAGGAAGCTTCGATGCAAAACAAACTGATGGAGGTGGTTGAGAAATCCACCTTGAAACCGTCGCCACCGAAGTTCGAGATCGGCGATACCGTCGATGTCCATGTGCGGATTCTCGAAGGGGATAAAGAGCGAATCCAGATCTACAACGGCGTGGTGATCGCGCGTTCCGGCAGTGGGCCCCGCGAGATGTTCACGGTTCGCCGGATCGTGCAAGGCGAGGGCGTCGAACGCAAGATTCCGCTACATTCGCCGCGGATCGCCGACATCGTCGTGAAGCGGTCGGGCAAAGTCCGGCGCGCCAAGCTCTACTACCTTCGTAACCTGTCGGGTAAGGCCGTTCGCCTCAAGGAACGGTTCAGCACGCAGCAACCACGACAACCCAGGCCAAAGCCGCCAAGGCCGAGCGCAGAGCGGCCAGGATTGCCAAGAAGGAAAAAGCCAAGGCTACGACAGCTGACGTACTGTGCTTGCTACGGCGAGAGTGTGGGGGAACGTGTCCGGGTCACGCGATTGGCACGGATTCTTCAGAGCTATCTAGCACCGTCTGCCGTACGATGGGTCATGCGGGGGCGAGCCAGTCGACTCGCCCAAGGCGGGTCTGCCGGAGAACATTTTCAACGACCTTGGGCAAGTTCGGCCCGGCAATTGGGACTGGACGAGGTTTTGTAGGGCACGTCGGTCAGGAGTTGCGCTTAGCGGACGCCCCGTTTCGACTCGACCTGGTCGAACCGGACAGGTCGTTTTCCCTTCATCTGGGGCACAAAGGACTGCTGAGTCGATCTCTTGAACATCCACCGCTGGTTCGCCTGATTGTCATCCTCGCACAGTTCCAATGTAGTTCCCGGGCTCCTTGCTGCCGAACGGGATGTCGATCGCCTTGCCGCTCCACCGAGAGAGTATCTTGTATGACCCATCGTTTTGTTTGTCGAGCCGCCAGTGCTGAGACTTGGCGTCACTACTCTTGCTCTGTCTGCCAGGATGGCTCGGTTCTCCTTCGAGGCATGCTTGATATCGAGTGCCTTGCCGGTATATGCATTCACGACCTTGTACCACCCGCGCCAGGCATCCACCGCCTCGACTCGCCATTTCTGTGCGTCTCTTCCGTGCAACTCCCACTGAATGATGGCCAGTCCTTCGTCACTCTTGCCTTCCGGCACATCGATCGCCAAGAGGGTTCCAACGGGACGTGATTGTGAACTCCCTTTCCCAACCCGTCTGAGCATGGACGGTTCCGGCACAAATCAGGTTAGCAACATAGCGGACAGACATAGTCGAAGCATGTGACACTCCTCTGTTTACAGCGGTTTACCCTGGTGTTGCACACAGGCCGGCATGCCGGAACCAGCCGAGGCTGTCCTTCCGCGAAACACGGGGCGGGGCGCCGGCCCACGGCATCATAAAGCACCCCTTGGTCCTGGCTTTGGCTCGACGGAGACCCTGCTTGAATTTCGAGAACATCTCCTCGATCGGGGTGTAGTCCGGGCTGTACGGCGGCAGCGGCAACACATAACACCACCACTTCGATCGACTTGGCCACCCCGACGGCCTTGTGAGGCTTGACGTTGTCGAACACGACGATGTCTCCCTTGTGCAATTCCGGCACCAGCACCTGATCCACGTACGCCTGGAACACCGCCGTGTCGGTCGACCCCGAGAACACCAGCGGGGCATGGGCCCCGTCCAGCTTCAAGGCCGCGATCACCGTAACCGTCTCCCAGGAGGCGGGCGCCCAGTCGACCACCCGATCCCCTCGCGCCGGGCGCCCGGCCGTAGGCCGGGGTCATCGTGGTGGTGATCCCCGTTTCGTCCACGAAAACCAGCTTTTTCGGCTCGATCGTGCCGACCTCCTGCCGGAACTGTTCGCGCTGGGTCTGCACATCGGACCAGCCACGTTAGTCGCGGGTCGACTTCTTCTTCTTGACAGTCAGGCCCAGGCGATCCAGGGCGTGCCAGAGTTCTTCAGGCTACACTGGAAGCCCCCCTGCTGCTTCAGTTGCTCCAGCGTCGCGTCAGGCTGCTTGCGCACCAAGGCGGCCAACCGCTCCAGGTCGCCTCGTCCGGGGCCGGGGGTCGTCCACCCCCCGGGTGCTGCTTGGGAGCGACCATGCCGGCAGCGACGGCGACGCTGGAGCAGGCGGACGATAAACGACGTGCTCACGCGGAAGATTCGGGCAATCCAACGGATCGAACCATCTTGATGATCGACCGCTGCCAAGATCCGTTCGCGAAGGTCCAACGAATAGGGACGCACGGCCGTAACCTCCTTCTCCAGCTCATGATTCCGACAGGCTCTCTTTCTATCCAATTATTCGCGTGTGCAACCCGAAGGTGAACCGCTGTAGTAGAGACGGAGTGCAAAACCTTACGTGCGGTTGGCACTCATCAAGGAACTGCGGCAGTGTCCGAAAAACAAATGTGGGATGCGTTTCACGTGACGCCCCCTTCATCGCTCCACCCGGTCATGCGAGCCGATCAACGGCCATCTTGTAAGAAACGAATTCAGAGAAAACCGGACAGGGTCCCCATTTTTCCCCAATATGGATGCTTTTTTGGTGGACGTTCGTTGAGAATAAGGGGTCGTCGCTGTTCGCGTAAGATATCGACCAGTAACGCGGCCCGGCAAGTGACCAGTCTACCGCGACGAACGCGCGTCTCGATGCACCTGACCGGATCATTATGAACGTCGTGTTCCAAGGGAATCACCGCGTGTGCTTCACTTCGGGACGATGGCGACGTAGTCGCCGCCGGACAGTCCGATCCGCTGGCCGCGAGGATACCGGAGTGGTCGATCGTCAGGCGTGGCGTGCCTGTCTTGACGGGCTTCTTCAGCGACAACCTGACGGACCGCGACGCCACGTCGTGACTGGCCAAGGAGAGGCCGACGACTTTCGGGCGGGACTTCTTCCCCTTGCCCAAGATTGCGAGATGGTAGACTCCCAAGTTGGAAGCGCAACCCGGATCTATCGCCTGATCGAAGCTGACGACGACCGCCGTCAGGCCCTTGCGCTCGACGTGGATCGAGCGGAAGGCTCAGGATATGCGGCGGATTCGACGACGCTCCCTGGCTGATCGTGACCGACAGGGTGGCCGTATCGTTGCCTGGGTTCGCGTCGGATTCGTTGGCGTGGACATCGAGCCGGGTCGTGGTCGTGTACGACTGGGGGCCCGGGAAGTCTCAAGGATTGTCACCGTGGCTGTCGCTCCGCTCGCCAGGTCACCCAACGCGGCGACGAAGCCACGGCCCGGCAAGTCTTCGACGGTCCCTTGGCTCGCGGAATAACTAGTCCGCGAATGGCTCGTCGAAACAACGGGGACCGGAGCGGATGTGAGCTTCTCCGCGAGAACCACGTCGGTCGCCTTGACTGGGCCATGGTGGTGACGCTAATCGTGTAGGCCAGAGGCTGGCCCGCGATACCAGTCACGGGCGGGGCCGGTATGGCCAACCCCAGGTCGGTCGTGGCGACGCCGAACCGGCCGATGTTGGCGGCTTTGAATTCGTTGAACCAGAGGTTGCCGTCGGGCCCGGTAACGATGCCGAACGGTCCAGTGTCGGCCGTGGGGATGGAGAACTCGGCGACCAACCCGGACAGGGTGATCCGGCCGATCGCGTTGCCGTCGGTGTCCGTGAACCAGGCGTTGCCGTCGGGCCCGAATGTGAGATCCGCATTGAAAGGGGCAGGCCCGGTGAGGGAGAGGTCGATGATCTGCCCGGCCGGAGTGATCCGGCTGAGGGAATAGTTGCTCAACGGGGTCCCAGTGGTCTTCTCCTGTAAACCCTCCGTAAACCAAAGGTTGCCGTCGGGCCCGAACGCCTCGCCATCGCTGATTGGCCCTGGGCGAGGAAACTCGGTGACCCGCCCGTCCGTGGTGATCCGGCCGATTAAACTGTTCAAGGGCGCAGGTTCCGTGAACCAGAGGTTACCATCGGGCCCGGCCTTGATTTCGGCCGGGGACAACGAAACAGGGAACTCGGTCGTTTGCCCGGCCGGGTGATCCGACCGATGTTGTCGCCGCTTGGCTCCATGTACCAGAGATTGCCATCCGATCCAGCCACGATATCGAACGGGAAGCCACTGCGATTGCCATCAGGGGTGGGAAACACCGTGACCTGACCGGTCGGAGTGATCATGCCGATTTGATCTTCGCCTCGATACGTGAACCAAAGATTGCCATCGGGACCGGGTGTGATGCGGCCTGGTCCGAAAAGGCCTCGGAGGGATGGGGAACAGGTGACCTGGCCGTCCGGGGTAATCCGGCCGATTTTGTCGTCGGACAGGGTAAACCAGAGATTCGCGTCGGGGCCGGCTGTGATCCCCGGTGACCCGGTCGAAATGGGGAATTCCGTGATCGGCATGCCAGGAGGAGACGGTCCTCCAGGCCGTCGACTACGGGCCCCGCTTGAGCCGCTCCGATCGTTTCATGGATGACATTCTCCGGGTCGAAGGGGATTGAGGATCGGCCAGGGGGGTCAGATCCGGTACACGGTTTGTCGTTCAGGTGAGCCCACGTCAGCGGACATATGCCAGCCAGGTGGCGGCCTCGGGGAACAAATAGGCGCCGGAGAGCGGTTCGTAGCTCACCAGACCGAGGCAGTAGAGGTGAACGCGGTGGTCGAACTCATCGTTGTTGAGTTGCT
>CAVRFS010000063.1:0-25585 GCA_963720335.1 uncultured Planctomycetota bacterium
AGGATGATCCCACCCGTTGGTGCCGCGATAGATCAAATTTCGGACATCCCGCTGACGAATTGCACGGCTCTCGATTCTGGCGAGCCCGACGGCGCGGCGGCCGCGGGACTTCCGCGACTGAGTTCGAAATCCAAGGCGGTGGGTTCGCGGGATCAAGTGAGAAGGTCCGCGATGAACGAGCTGACGATGCCGGCCGACGAAGAGCGCGAGAGACGGCTACACACGCCGTCGCCAGTTCCAGACGCGGCCGCCGGTGGCAATCCCCCCGCAGCCGTGAATTCGGGAGAAACCCCGACCTTCGTGCGAGCTCAGCCTGTTTCTGACCGGGTAAGAGGCTGCGAGACAAGCGGGCGAGCCAACAGGGCTCCACATCGCAACGGTCCAGGGTGCTGAGTTCGCCCCGGCAACGAGCGTCGCCGGGCCCTCGGTAGGCGGAACAATCGCAACCGACCCGACTGGACAACCGCCAGTGATCGGGCGGACCAATGCCGATGATTCATCGACGCCCCCACCCGACACGGCAACGGTCACGAACGCCAAAGGATCGGCTTCGGTAACGGCGTTCTGTCGCATGGAACGACCATACGGTACTTCGGTGACTACGAGGTTCAGCAGGTGCTGGGTCGTGGCGGGATGGGCGTCGTCTACCAGGCCCGCCAAGTGAGCCTGAACCGTCCGGTGGCGCTGAAGATGATCAAGGCCGGCGTCCTCGCCGACGAGGTCGATCTTCGCCGGTTCCAGAACGAGGCCGAGGCCGTCGCCTTGCTTGACCACCCCGGGATCGTCGCCGGTCTACGAGGTTGGCGAACACGATGGCCAGCGGTACTTCAGCATGAAGCTCGTGGAAGGAGGCAACCTCGCGGACCGGCTGGACGAGTTCAAGGACAGCCCGAAGGCCGTCGCAGCCTTGCTGGCCGAGGTGGCCGAAGCGGTGCACCACGCCCACATGCGTGGGATTCTCCACCGCGACCTCAAGCCCGCCAACATCCTGGTCGACTTCGAGGGTCACCCCCATGTCACCGACTTCGGCCTGGCCAAGCGGGTCGAGGACGACGCCGGCATGACGCTCTCGGGGGCGATTCTGGGCACCCCGTCGTACATGGCTCCTGAGCAGGCTGTCGGGCGTCGTCGGGGATCGATCACCACGGCCACCGACGTCTATGGCCTCGGCGCCGTACTCTATGCCCTGCTGGCGAGCCGGCCGCCGTTCGCGGGCGACAGCGTGATCGACACACTGGCAATGGTCCGCGACCGAGCGCCCGAGCCCCCCCACAAGCTCAACGCGCACGTACCCCGCGACCTGGAGACGATCTGTCTGAAATGCCTGGAGAAGACGCGCGACGCCGATACAGCTCGGCCCAAGCGGTCGCCGATGACCTCCGCCGCTGGCTGGAGAACCGTGCGATCTCGGCGCGGCCGGTCGGGTCTCTTGAGCGGCTCGGACTCTGGGCAAGGCGGCGGCCAGCCGTGGCGTCTCTAACCGCGGCTGTCGTGCTGGCGGCCGTACTTGGGGTCGCGGCGGTGATCGCGGTCCAGGAGCAGGCTAACGGTCGGCTGAGCGCCAAGAACGTCGAGCTGGCCGCCGAGAAGGCGCGGGTCGAGGTCGAGAGGACCCGCGTCCAGCAGCGGTTCGAGCTGGCGCAGGAGGCGATTCGAACGTTCCACTCGGGGGTCAGCGACGACGTCCTGCTCAAGGAGCCGCAGTTCGAGAACCTTCGGACGCGCCTCCTCGGCGGGGCCTCGGAGTTCTACGGCAAGCTCGAGGCACTGCTCCGGGGCCAGACAGACCGGTCCTCCCGTGCGGCATTGGGGCGAGCCTACGACGAGCTCGGCGGCCTGACCGACCAGATCGGCAACAAGGCGAAGGCCCTGGAGGTCCGCCAAAAGGCCCTGGCCGTCCGGCGTGCCCTGGCTGAAGGGACCGGGCCGGCCGACCCCGAGAAACTCGACGTGGCCCGCGAACTCGTCGCCGTCGGCTGGCTGAACTATGAGCTCCATCATTATGAGGAGTTCGCGGCGCAGGCCGAGGAGGCGGCCTCCCTGACCGAGGGTCTGCGCGCGGCCGGCGATCCTCGGCTCGCCCTGGACGCCGAAGCCGTCCGCGGACTGGCTCACGAGCGACTCGCCATCTACATCGGCCCGGGCGAAACGGACAAAGCCCTCGACCATCTCGCGAAGGCGATCGACTCGCTCCGGCGGGTCCTCGCCGCCGCGCCAGACGATCGCGAGACGCAGATCCTGATGGCGGAATGCTTGATGGAGAGCGGAGGCGTGTACGCGATCACCTTCCTCCAGCCAACCGAGGCCGCAGATCAGCTTAATCAGTCTGTCGCACTCTACGACCGGCTGGCGGGCGTCGACCGCGACTCGGTCGCCGCCCAGGCCAAGCTCGCACACGTGTACGGCTCGAGGGGAAAGTACTGGTCGTTCGCCTCGGGCCAAATGGAGGGGCGAAGGCCGACTTCGAGCGGGCCCGCGCCATCCGGCGACGGCTCGTCGGGGCCTACCCCACCAACACCTATTACCGGCATTTCCTGGGGTGGACGGAGATGGTGCTCGGACATGTCCTGGCCTCGACGGGACGGACGGCCGAGGCGCTGGCGGCCTACGACTCGGCGGCGGCACTGATCCGACCGATGGTCGAACGCAACCCATCGGTCTTCAAGGTCACCCAGGTGTTCCGATGTTGCCTCGTGGCCCGGGGCGACCTTCTGGCGGGCCTCGGGAAGTGGGAAGAGGCGGCCTCGAGCTTCGCCGAGGCGTTGGCCGCCTTCTCCGCGAACCCGCTGCCGATTTTCGACCGGGAGGCGGCCGGTGCCGAGGCCGAGGCGGCCCGCTCGCCGGATCGGACCGATCTGCTGTCACGCGTCGTCGCGTCGACGTTCTTCGCGGCCGAGGCCCGGTCGAAGCTGGGACAGTTTCGCCAGGCGGAGTCCGGTTTCCGTCGCGTCGTGGCGATCCGCGAGGAGATCCTCGCCCGCGATCCCGGCAACCAGCAGTACGCGATCGATCTGGCGCGGACATCGTACAAATCGGCGGTCTTGATCGCCAACTACCGGTCCGCCGAACAGTCCCTCCCCTACTTCGACCGGGCGGTCGAGGGCTTCAGCAGGTCCTCCGCGGGCGAACCGGACGACACCTACCTGGCGAGTATGCTCGCCGAGGCCTACCATCGCCGCTCGGCCGTTTTGGCGCGGCTCGGCCGACTCGACGAGGCCCAACGCGACGGCGACGCCGGCCTGTTAGTCCGGCGGGCGATGGCCTCGAGGTACCCGGCCCGGGGCAGCTATCGGCTCAACTTGGGCTATGACCTCGCCGGAGTCTCCCGGATCGCGCGCCGGGCCGGACGGAAGGGGGATGCGGTCGCCGCCGCCTCGAGGCGATCGAACTCCATCGGCCGCTGGTCGATGGCTGGCCTAACGAGAACCAGGTCCTCTTTCAAGGCGGACAGGCGTTGCTCGCCCTCGCCGGGGCTCTCTTGGACGACGGGCGCACGGCCGAGGCCGCGAGCCATGCCAGCCGGGCCGCCGAACTGCTCGATCGCATGATCTCCGAGCAGGACCAGGAGTTCCTCCCCGCGCGGGCCCAGGCCCTGCTCGCTACACTCATCGACCGCGAGCCCGGGCCGCGCAGCGCCGGGCGGTCGGCGGTCCGCGATGGGCACATCGCCGCGGCGATGAGGGCCCTGAGTTCGGCCGTCGCCCTGGGCTTCCGCAACGGCGAGATGCTCGACGCCGAACCTGACTTCGACCGGCTCCGAATCCTCCCGGATTTTCAGATACTTCGATTGGACCTGAATTTCCCGGCCGATCCCTTCACTGCTGAGCATCGAGACAATCCGTGTTCGAGTAGAGAAGCGGGATAGCGAGAAGCGGGACCGGTCCGATATCGATAAACTGGGCGGTCCGGCGAGTGGATCGATGGGTTGAAAATCAGACCCGTCCCGTTTTCTCCTCCTGGCTCGTTCCTTAGCCTGAACTTGTATCTCGATGCGGCGCACGGCTATGATTCAACGGCAGGTATTTGGAAGAACATGGATGCCGGTGGAAACAGTCCTGAAGTCTCCAGGGACCGTTGGTTTCTGGCCTCGCGGTTTGGTCTGACTCAGGGTTTGGTGGAGTCGTCGAAATGGATCCTACGCTCTCGACGATCGACTTCGTGCCCGATGACACCCACCCGGCTATTCGGGCGCTTTTGATCGAGGGCTACCGCAAGATGTCGCCCGCTCAAAAGCTTGAGCGCGTTCGTGCACTTAATCATGCCGTGCAGCAGCTCGCGCTGATGGACATTCGGCGAAGGCACCCAAACGCGGATGAGCGCAAGCTCGCGCTTCGCCTTGCATCACGCTGGATCGAGCCGGACTTGATGCTCCGCGCGTTTGGTTGGGATGTTCGGAAGATGGGCTACTAATGCTTTCCGAGCCGATTCAAGTCGTCGCACTGCTCGCGCGTGTTTTCAACGATCTCGGCGTCCGCTACCTGGTCGGGGGATCTCTCGCCAGTTCGGTCTACGGTATTCCCCGCGCCACGCAGGACGTCGACCTCGTCGCCGAAATTGCGCTGTCACACGTCGAGGCCCTGACTAATGCACTCGCCAGCGACTTCTACGTCGACTCAGCCATGATCCGGGACGCAATCCGGTGGCGTGCGTCTTTCAATGTGGTTCACCTCCCTACGATGTTCAAGGCCGATGTTTTTATCCCTGGCGATGATTCATGGTCCCGCGAAGAAATGTCACCTGCCAAGACCGAACAGTACGAAACTCCGGAAGGCAAAGTGACCATCCAATTCGCGAGTGCCGAGGACACGCTGCTGCACAAGTTGGTTTGTTATAAAGTCGGCAATCAGGTCTCGGATCGGCAGTGGGGCGACGTCATGGGAATCCTCAAGGTACAGGCTGGTTCCTTGGATGGCGCATATCTTGGGCACTGAGCGCACTTGCTCAACGTCGCTGACCTGCTCGATCGTGCAACCGAGCAAAAACCGGAATAGACGTGCGCGATGGGGATGGAAACCCCGCTTTGGTGACGTCGGGTTCAGGGAGCTCGGCCCACAATTCGGACGACTCAAGCCTTTCCTGTCCAGCCCAGGTCGAGAAAGCAATCCATCAAGCGGTAGCCCTGGTCGAAAAATGGACCGCGCGCATCTTTGGCCGATAGCTCGTCGTAGGGTCTCCCCGCCGCGGGAAGGCCCGTTCCCGCCATCGCCCAGACGACCGGTGCACGGTCATGGGCGCGGGTCCGCAGTAAGGTCGAGTGGTCGGGCGCGATCAGGATCCGCCATTCGGGATACGCTTCCAGAGCTTTGCGGATCGGTCCCACGATATCGCTGTCGATCCGCTCCAGAGCCGCGACCTTGGCGTCGGCGCCGTCCCTCGTGGCTGGCCTCGTCCGGTGCTTCGACATGGACACAGACGATGTCATACTTTTCGATCGCGTCCAAGGCGTACAGGCCTTTGGCGGCATAGTCCGTGTCGAGATAACCCGTCGCGCCCGGAACGTCGATACGGGTCCAACCGGCCAGAACACCGACGCCCCGAACCAGGTCGACCGCTGAGATGATGGCACCCTTCAAATGGCGTAATTCGGCGAATTTGGGCATACTGGGTGCCTTGCCCTGTCCCCACAGCCAGATCGCGCTCGCTGGTGACTTGCCGGCTGCGATCCGGGCTTGGTTGACGGGGTGACCGTCCAGCAACGTCGCGGCTTGATTCATCAAGTCTTTGAGGAGATCAGCGCCAGGACCGCGGGGCATGTGGTTTGCCGCCGGTTGGTCCGGGTGGTCATGTGGCGGAGCGGTCACGGTCTCGTCAGAAAATGGCGCTTCGCCGGGCCGACCACGATAGATCATCAGGTTGCGATAGCTCACGCCGGGGTGAAACTCGATCTCCGGACGCCCCAACTTCGACTGGATCGATTCGATAAGGGCCCGGCCTTCGGGGTCGCTGATGTGTCCGGCCGTGAAGTCGGCGAGCCGGCCGTCTTGAACGGTGATCAAGTTGCAGCGGATCGCCCAGTCGTCAGGTCCCAGTGCGATCCCCATGGCCGCGGCTTCCAATGGGGCACGGCCGGTGTAGTATTCTTCGGGATCATAGCCGAACAGACTGAGCGTCGCGACGTCACTGGCCGGTAGGAAGCGGTTGGGCACATTGCGCGACCGGCCGATGACGCCGTGGTTCGCAATCCAATCCATCTCGGGTATCCGCGCCGCCTGAAGCGGCGTGTAGTCGTCAAGCCCTTCAAACGGTTCGTCGGCGGCGCCGTCGGGAATCACAATGACATATTTGGTTCTGGGCATGGGTGCAACGTCCTCACTCGACGTTCGACTTCAAGGCTGCTGACGACATGGGCTTAATCAACTCGTTGCGGATCTCAGGGATTTTGGATTTCCGACGGTTGCAACGAAACACCCTCGTCCGAGGGACGAGAACTGATTGGCTCGCCGTCGATGGCGGGCTTCTCGAGGTGGAAGTGCTTTTCCGTCCATTCGGCGGCCTTTTGGAAGCGCTTCTCCTCTTTGGCCATCTTCGCCTCCCATGCCTTGATTCGCTCGATCTCCTTTTGGGTTTTCTGCGCCTTTCTTACGTCTCCTGACGCGGCCAGCACGCTCGACTGCGCGCTCGAGCGAGGCGGTTTGCTTCTCCGCCCTGTCCTGGGCTTCTTTGTAATTGTAATTCCATTTGGCGGTAGTACTTATCCACGTCTTCCGTCACCGACGCGCATCCAGCCATGCTCAACATCAAGAGAAGAAGCGGCAACCTGAACGACCCCGCGCGACCACGACCCGCTTTCATGGTTTCCGACATCACCACGACCTCCCTGTCGTTGGTCCTGTTCGGTCTGCGGCACATTCCGTGTGGAACCGGTCGCGGCGAGCGGACAGGCCGCAGCGCCGTCACGGACGATCCCACATTCTGTGTTCGCATGTTAAGGCGTATGGCAAAACCTGGCAATCTCAGTCTTCGACACCAATGCAAATGCTGGGTGCGTGAACCACGTCAAGACCGTCAATCTCGCTCAAGGCGCTGTGCATCTCCGCCTGAATGGCGTGGTGAGTCATGATCACGAGCGGCACCGGACTTTGCTCGGGGGCATCATCGCCTGGGTCGTGCTGGATTACGCTGGCGATGCTGATGGCGTGCTCTCCCAAAATGGTCGCGAGCTTGGCGAGGACGCGGGGACGGTCCGCAATCGTGAACGCAGGTAATACCGGCTCTTGATCAAGCTCGGGGCCGTGAGTGAAACCGGAGGTGCCGACTCGGACCAGAGGTTCAGCAGCCGTGAGGGGAGGGCCGCGGCCGGTCACGACATCGATCAGATCGCCGACAACCGCCGACGCGGTTGGCATGGCACCCGCGCCTCGGCCGTAGAACAAGGTATCGCCCACGGCATCGCCGACCACGCGCACCGCGTTATAAGGGCCGCGGACCTCGGCCAAGGGCGTCCCTCGCTTGACCAGGGTCGGAGCCACGCTCAACTCCAGTCCCCCCTCCGATAGCTTGGCCAGAGCCAGCAACTTGATGTTGTAGCCCAGCTCGCCCGCGTACTTGAGGTCGGCCAGATGCAGGCGGTCGATTCCTTGTCGAGGGATGGCGTCCAGGCGAACATTGGCCTCGAACGCCAGTTGGGCGAGGATCGCCAACTTGTGCGCGGTATCTGTGCCGTCGACATCGAGGGTCGGATCAGCCTCGGCGTAGCCGTGCTGCTGGGCTTGCTTCAGGGCCTCGTCGTACGCCAAACCCTCGCTAGTCATCTGAGTCAGGATGAAGTTGCAGGTGCCGTTGAGAATCGCGGCCAGGCTTTGAACCTGGTTCGCGGCGAGCGCAAAACCCAACGCCTGGACGATCGGGATTCCGCCGCCGACGCTCCCCTCGAACGCGACCGCGCGGCCCGAGGCCCGTGCCTGGGCGAAAACCTTGATCCCGTGCTCCGCCAGCAGTGCTTTGTTTGCCGTGACGACATGCTTCCCTTCCGCAAGCGCATCCAGCACATACTGAAGCGCCGGCTCGGTGCCCCCCATCGCTTCAATGATGACGTCGATCTCGGGATCGTCGATCAACTGAGATGCGTCGTTCGTGATCCGAACGCCATCCAGTCGCCCAGCGCGTGGTTTGTCCGGGTCGCGAACCGCAACCCCGGCCAAGCGGATCGCCACGCCTGCCCGCCGCGCGATCCGTTCAGAATGCTCGGTCAGCAGCCGCGCGACTCCGGTGCCCACTGTCCCCAGCCCGATCAACCCGACCGTCACGTGTTCCATGTCGCGCAATTCGTGGGCACATCGGCCCGCTCCTCTGAAAGTGCCAGGAGTATCAGGTTAGGACAACCGATCAATCGGCCGCCCTGCCGAGCGCGATCGTCGTCAAGATCCCAAATATCTTCCGCGAGGACTGGATCGGGTATTCTACGACATCCACCGAGGCTTGTGTCCCAGCCAACTTGAGGAACCGCCAGAGGATGCCCGTGGTCACGATCCCGTAAACCGCGGCGTCAGGTAGCTTCTGCTGACGGTTGAACCTACTCGCAGCCACCATTTCGGCGAGACATTGCGGGATTCCCCCCACGATGTTCTCGTTCTTGGCCTCAACGAGCACGCATACTGGGGCGGTCAGCGCGAGCTGCTCCGGGCCGCGCGCGAAGATGTAGTCGCATCTCCCCTTCAGTCCGGCCGCCTCGTCCACTGTGAATTCAATGCCGGAAAACAAGCTAACGCGATCGTGGTGGAGGAGTTTGAACTCAATGAGAACCGGCGCAATCACCAATTCCGAACGTGCCTTCTCGGTGTTGACGTTCACCGCCAGAGGGAGGTATCGATCAAGCATGTTCACCAACACGCTGGGTAAGTCCGTCTCCGGTGTGCCGGCGAAAAGGTTGGTGGACTCGTCAATCGTGAGCTGGAAGTTGGTCTTGAGCTCGGCCAGAGTGAAGTCGCTGTACGCCATTGTGGCCCTCAAAACTCGTTATCCGCGACCAATCGCCGACCTTCCGCTTCTATCCGCGTCAGAGCACCGCCAGCGGTCCACGCGTAACCCCGTACTGGTTGGCGGCCTTCAGCTCGCGCCAAAGCGCTTTGACGTCGCGTTCGCCGGCCAAGGCTTCCCGATAGATTGTCAACGTACGTTCAACAGTCTGGGCGGAGTCGTCGAGAAACTCGACTCGCAGGAAGCGGCGCCGTGTTTTTGCAACCGGGGCAAGTATTCGGCGGCCGTTTGCGGCACGGCGTTATAGAGTGTGTTGCGACAACCAACGTCCGCCTTGAGCGGATGTTCCTTGCCAACACGGTCGCGAAGCTTGACGTCGTGGTGGTCACAGGGCCGGCCGCAGTTGGTTGCGTCGGTGCCGGGTGAGAGGAACGCGCAGTATACGCAATGCTCCATGTGGAACATCGGAACCTGTTGATGGATCACGACCTCCAGCCACAATGGTGGCGTGCCGTCGAGCAGGTCCAGGAGCTGATCGACGTTGAGGTCATAGGAGGCCGTGACCCGCGCGGCACCTCGGTCCTTAAGGAGTTCGATGGTGAGTGGATTGGACGCGTTGAGGGAGAAGTCAGCGACGAATGGGATGCCCCGCTCAGAGCAAAAGGCGATACCGCCGGCGTTTCGGACCAGGATTCCATCGGCGCCCTGCCTCGCCATATAGCCGAAGAGGTTCGCCTCACCAGGCTTCTCGATGCGGGGAGTGGCGAGGTAGATGGCCGCGGCGCCACGGTGAGCCGCCGCGATCGCGTTTGCATATTGCTTGATGTCCTGATAATCCGCATAGATCGTGGAGATACCGATCCCCACAGCCGCTTCGATCTGGTCGGTGCGACGACACAAGACCACCAGCTCGACCTCGTCAGGAGCGATCGCGAGGGTGCTCACCTGTCGTTCACGTTCGGCCTGGATGTTGTCGCGGAGTCGTGGCAGGACGGGCTCCGACGCGATCGAGCGCGCTGGTACGGCCGAGGCCAACGTCTCCAGCCGGTCCACCAGTTCTCGGCGCAACTGATTGAGCAGGCTCATCGGCACCATCGGGCGGCCTTCGATGGTCGCCTCCAGGCTTCGGAGCTGATAGATCGTCCCGCCCAAGCGACCAAGCTGTGATGAGAAGAGGGCCCTGTCGGCGATTTGAGTATCGGCCTTCGCAAGCGGCTCGCTCGATTGCACGGTGGCTCGAATACCAGTCGCGGCCATGCCCGCGAGTCGGAGCGGCTCGCCGGTGATCGCCTCGACCCAAAGGTCCAGCTCCAACTTGCGCGAATGGCGCTCCTTCAAAAGTCCGTCGCAGCCGGCACGTTAGCTCAGGGTCGTCCGTTTTCCAAACGCGCTGCCCGAATTCGAGCCCACGCAGATCGATGGCTTCCCGCCCGAACCGTAGCTCCATGCGGACGGGAGTGCTGGTATCCGGATCATTGAGATCGGTGTGTCTCGAATCTTGTCCGAGACGGATGACCTCGTAGACTCGTCCTCCTTGCTCGGCCCGGCCGGTTTGTTCGTCGCCGTCAAACACCAGGCCGTCGCCCGGCTTGACCGGCGCAGCCGCGCTGAGCCGGACACCCATTTTGGTAATGGACTGCACAACTCCGAGCAAGATTCCTCTCTTTTTGGCGTAGTCACCTCGGACCAGGATCTTGTGATTCGTGCCGTCCAGGAACCCGTGGGAGAAGCCTCGAGAAAAGGAGAGCTGCATCTCCTGGACGTCGCGTGGCGTGAACGGGACCGGTTGACCGGCCCAGGCCGCGTCGATCGCCGAGCGGTAGTGCCGCGTGATATTGGCAACGTACTCGGCGGTCTTCAATCTTCCCTCAATCTTCAGGCTGGAGACGCCCAGCGCGATCAATTGTGGTATGAGGTCATAGGCGGCCAGATCTTGCGGACTTAAAAGGTACTGGATGTCATTCCGATCGACGAGGCGACCGTCGCAGACGATCTGGTAGGGCATGCGGCAGGCCTCGGCGCACTCGCCCCGATTGGCGGAACGGCCACCCAGGGCCTCGCTGGTCAGACACTGACCCGAATAGGCGACGCACAACGCGCCGTGGACGAAAACCTCAAGAGGGAAGTTAATGGCCTGGCGAATCCGGCCGATCTCGGAAAGCGATAGCTCGCGCCCCAGAATCACACGAGTACAACCGAGCTCACGAGCCGGCGCAACCCCCTCCGCGCTCGTGATCGACATCTGGGTCGACGCGTGGATCTCGAGATCGGTCGTGATGGCACGAATCAACCTCGCTAGTCCGAGGTCTTGAATGATCACCGCATCGACGCCCGCGCAGAGCAGGTCACGAACGGTGATCTCCAGATCGGGTAGCTCGGCTGGAAAGACGAGCGTATTCAGGGTCACATAGCCCTTGACCCCGCGTCGATGCAAAAGGGCCATGACCTCCGGCAAGTCAGACCCGTCGAAGTTGTTGGCTCGAATCCGAGCGTTGTAACGCTGGAGGCCGAAATAGACAGCGTCCGCGCCGTTCTCCACGGCGGCGATGAGACACGTCCGGTCCCCGGCCGGCGCCAGGAGCTCGGGCTTCCCGTTCGGCTGACCGACTTTTCCAGTCGCCTGGATTCCAACCTCTTCTCGGGTGCCGACCTTGTCACCGATAGGCCGAAGCGTCGTGGTCATAATGCCGATCTTGTTCGTTCGTCGCGGGTGCGCGCAGTCGTATTACTTCTGCTCGATTGATTGTAACGCGATCGCGCGGAATGTTCATCATCGTTCGAGCCTCGCCCTCCGCGGATCATGAAACTCGCTCTATAGCGGTTCACGCTCGCATCGCGGAGACGCCACACCAACCCGAAGCGTCAGCGAGGTGATAGCAGCTTGAATCCTCGCTGACGCTTCGGGTTAGTATGATGTTGGCCGCTGTCGCACTGTACGCAACTCAACAGTGAACCGCGCTAGACGATCGGGCCGGTGAATCGCCGCCCCAGGATCAGACTCACGACAAACAGTACGATGAACACAAACAGGAGAACTCTCGCGATGTATGCGAAATCTCCTTCGAGACCGACGAAGCCGAGCACGCCGGCAATCAGGGCGAGGATTGCGAAGACCAACGCGAAGCGCAGCATGAGCGAACCTCCACGTAGTTGAGAGAAACGGTGGATTGGAGCACGCACTCGACGAGAGGTAGCCCCGGCACGACCCACCGCGGACGGACTCGTCGTTACTTGCCCGCTTCTTTGATTTTCTTTCCAGCGTTCTGCACCGCATCACCGACGTTGTTGGCTGCCTCGCGCACCTTCTCGGCCGCCTTGTCTGTCGCTTCCTTGGCCTTCGAAGCTCCCGTATCGATCTTGTCTTTAACCTTGTCTTTCAGGTCCGCCATGGCTTCACTCCTTGGATCAAAGGTTGCGTTTCCCTTGAAGAGTTTAACTGCACATCAGTTGAACTCGACGACGCTCCTGGTCGCAATTGTGATGCCAAAGTGGACCGCCACCGAACAATTCCGGATTCGGCCGCGGAATTGCAATGCTCACTCGACCGAGATCGACGCCTTACCGTGGACCTTGCCGTCGTTGGCTTGGTTGACCTCGATGGTTTCTTCGCCGGCTTTCGCGAAAGTAACACCCCTGACGAAGGTGTGTGACCCGTGGTCGGCCGGTGTGAAGGTGTACGCCTCGGGCGTTAAAGTCGCCAGCCCCGTGGTCTCGGGCGACGGCTCGGCGATCATGAGGCTGGCATACACCGATTTCGGGAAGATTGTCCAGGAATCACTGGGGCTGGTGAAAACAACCGTGCCGGTGTAGTTGGTTAGCGGTTGGCCTTGGGAATCGAGAGCCGTGACTTCGAAGCTCATCGGCTGGTTAAGATGACCGTGACGGGCCAGGGGTGTCACACGGAAGGAGGCTGCCGTGAACGGCGTGACCGTGACGGTCACGGGGGCCGAGGTGCTCTTGGCGAAACGTTTGTTACTTGGCACATAGTCGGCCTCGATCTGATACGTACCGACTTTTTGCAGCTTATCGGTCGCCAAACTCACCGGTTGGTCGAACGCACTTACCGTGAACTTGCCTAAAACGACTGGGTGGCTGGACACCGTGGTAAACTCCACGGTCCCGTCGGCCAGGCTGCTGTTGGTGTTTTGAACTGTCATATTTCAGCGCCGACAGACTCTCCCGTCTCGACGCTGGTCGTCTGGGTCCGGAGGGTCGTGACGGTAGGGGCGTTCCGCGTCTGGGGCGTGATCGTCACGGTTACTGGGGCCGACGTGCTGGCGGCGAAATCCTTGTTGGCGGGCAAGAACTTGGCCTCAATCTGGTTGGGACCGATTTCTTTCAGCTTCTTCGTCGAGATGGAGAGTTGGTCCTTGATGTTCGTTGTGGCCGGGCTGCTCGCGAGACCGAAGATCGAGAGAAGGTTCGAGGTGGAGGCTACGGTCTTCTTGCTGATGTTGAGGGGAAGTTCGCCGAGAATCGTGGGGTGCGGTGATTCGGTCAAGAACTCAACCGTCCCCGCGATCGTTGCCACCTTTCCCGCATCCACCTGATTGCCGGTGCCCGCATCCTTTACGGTCGCTTCCAAAGGAACATACTGACCCGTTTCCGCTATGGGGGCCCCGGTTACGACAGTGACACTGGTCGGCACATGGCGCGGCAACGGAATCACCTGGAGGCTGACAGGAGCCGCCACGCTCGCGGAGACGCTGGGTTTGCTGGGCGTGTACTCTGCCTTGACGCGGTAATTCGCGATCTTCGTGAGCTGGTTGGTGGAGATGCCGGCCTGGCCCTGTTTGTTGACGCTGACGTCGCCTAGCACGATTTTTTGGGCGCCTCAACCACGAAGCTGACCTTGCCTGAAGCAATCGGCGCGTTGGTACTGGCGTTCTCCACGGTCGCGGAGAAGGTGATCTTAGATCCCTCCACGGCGGTCGGCAATGATGTCTTCAGAACCGTGATGGAGGCCACATGCCCGGTGACGCGGCGGGCGCGGCTGCCGTCGCACTGAGCATGGTCCGCGCTTCCAGGACCTCGAGTCGCCAGCCAGAGTCCACGGGGACCAGGCGCTGCCAGTCCCGGCCCTGTCGCCGCGCAAAGTAAGACATCGTCCCCTCATGGGCTAATTGACATTAACCTAAACTGCATTCGAGAAATGACTTGTGCGGTCGCTTCTGAGAAGGATCTCGACCGTGTCTCGCGAAAGAGGTCTTCCGACCCGGGACGGGCATGGGCATCATAGTTTCTTGCTCAAACCTGTCAAGGCGGAGCGAGCCCACTGAGCGGTATACCGGCAAGCGGAAAGCGCCCAATCAATTCGTGGAGAACGCATCCCATGCGACTGCCTCGAATGACGATGCGGGGAATGATGATCGTGATCGCGGTTGTTGGCTTCAGCCTGGGCCTCATGATCAACGTGCCTTGGCTTATTCCGCTGCTGTTGCTGATGGCGCTGTTTACGGTGCCACAAACGATCATTGTGGGTGTATGTGCCTACGCCGCGACTCGGCCTATACCCAATCGATCAATTCTCTACAAACCGGGCGGGGCTGACGTCTATTTCATCGGCGATGAGGACACATAAAAAATCTTTTAAAAATAAGGGCGGTGAGTTCATTAGCATTTGACGCCGATTTCCGCGGCCAAAAAATTTATTAATTTTGGCTCTTCCGGGAATCGTGGGTTAACATTTCGGCTTGGTTCAGAAACGGAGTTGTTCGGGTGACGGGACGGCTGGCTGGCGAGCCCGAAACAGAGTTTCAGGTACGAATTCCACAAGAATGGCAGTGGTTGGCAGGTTTTTCGGAGGTCTTTTTTGGCATCTCGCTCGGCCAGGAGGCGACCCGGAGCGGGGGATTCTTTTGGATGGGCCGAGCTGAGATCCCTAGAGCGTAAACCACTCGTATGCCGAGCCTTGTGTCGGTCGATTCCGTCTGTCACCGGCACGGTTCAAGAGGAGGGTACAGTTCAGCCAACCCGAACCGTACCCTCCTCTTGAACCGTGCCACATAAGCGCGATAACCATGTTCCTCCCGGTTCCGCGCTGGCCAAACGGTGCTGCGTTTGGCTTGGTATAAGCGCTATTCCGCTGGTACACGGCAGCGGGCGCGGCTTGCACAATCGTAAAGCCAGGCCATGCTTGGGTTTGAGCCTCTTGAGGGAGTGCTCCCACCGTGCAAAAAGTGGCAGTGGTTGGCAGTAGGTGGCAGCTTTTTTGCGAGGCTTCGTGTCGTGCCATTTCGCCCGCGACTTCTTACGCGGGTCCTCATCGAGAATCGATTTGGATTGTTGTGAGCCTGAGGTCAATCTGACCGTCCGCCGGGGGAGGGCGCGGCAAACCGCCGCCTGGAAAAAGCCGGGCCACATGAAGATGCGCTCCGTCGGCGATAAAGATGACGACCCTGGTTTTCTGACTTTCGGGGCAGGGTTCTTCCACGAGGAGCACCGACGGTGGCGCGATGGCAGGATTCCACCGCGTCTGCGTTCTGCCCCACTCGGCCGTTCCGAGCCCCGTGTGGCCGAAGCAGGCCGGCATGCCCCGAAGGGCGACGAAAAATATGAAAGCAAGCGATTTGAGCATCGTGCTGATCGATTCGTTCGAGCCGGAGGTCAGAACCATCCTTCGGAGGTTCGCCCGGCTTGAGAGCCGCTTTACGTTTTGGTGAGCCGGCGGCGGCGAGCCCCAAACAGGGTTTCAGGTGCGAATTCCACAAGAATGGCACAAAGTGGCAACAAATGGCGGCTTTTCGGAGGCCTTTCGTGCCATCTCGCTATGCCCCGGAACCGACCCGGAACGGGGCTTTTTCGGGATGGGCCGATCTGAAATGATTCGAGCGCAAACCGCTCATGAGCCGATCCTTGTGTCAGTTCATTCCGTCCGTCACTCGCCAACCTCGGGCCCCGATCGAGGGTGTCGAATCGCCACTTTTGACCGTGACAACCACAGGTCGAAGGCGCGTCCCAGCGAAGGCGGGCGGTCCAATCATCTCACTCGCGACGTAAAGTCGCTTTGCCAAAGGCTTTTCGTTCTGCCAACCTCGCCCCGATGGGGAGAGCTCGGCCGCAGGCCGGGTGAGGGGGACCGCCGCGGCGCGCAGCAAAAGCCGGGGCGTGCCGATCGCGCCCATCGGCGTGGTCAAAGCTAACTTCGCATCAGCCCACGCGGTGCGCACCCCCGCGCACTCAGTCCCTCTCTATTACAATGGTGTGTTTTTTAAATTTCGTACATGCACCTACGCCATCAGGGGCGTGGAATTCGATCGGAACATACTGGCCGGAATGGATTTAAATTTTTCCGAGAATTTTATAAATAATACCGTTCGCGCACAGCACGGCATTTGATCAACGTCCCTCTACGAGGCAGCTTTTTCCCAACGGGCCAAGCGGCGAATTCGGGCAGGGGGCGATCTGGATCGTCTGGGCGATCGTCAATGGGTGTTCGCAAGCTCTGATGAGGGGAGCTGCGGATCCGACGATAGGGGGTCGGGAGCCGATTCAGGCCTTCGCCTCCCGACCCCTTATCCTCACCGCTTTTCTTGCCCTCGAATCGACGCATGCACCCGCAGGCCGTCGGTTTAGGTAATCCCCCTTTCCCGACGGCAGGGCCGGTCGGATGGCGGATGCATGCATGCGACAAGTCCTAGGGGGAAATAATTCACTTTATGTTCGCTAGCGTCACAAAATGTAGAATAGTACGACTGTGACGGCCCGCCTTGCCCGGACAGCCCCTACTCGTCATGTCCGTAAATCCGCCGCCGCCGAACCCTTCGATGCACCCGCCACGCTTTTCCTTCGAGCAGCGGTTTTCCGACTGGCCTGACTGCATCTTTGAGCTTATCTGCTGCAAGGGCGTGACCCTGATGCTCGTGCGGTTCCTGCTCGGCAAGCACGACGACCGGACGTTCAACAAACTGCCCCAGCGACTATGCTGCGAGAAGTGCGGCAGCCATCCTTCCCCACTTCGTCAGGAGGTTCTTTTCGAAGGTTGGCACCGTCGTGTCCGCGACGCGCCGTTCGCTGGCTTGGGGCTCTGGGGGAATTGAGCCTTCTGCGCAACTCAGTGACGTTGCCGATGACGCACGCCCTAGTTCGTATAAATTTGCATAGAAACCGAATCTTCGCCGTGCGTGTGGCTGGGGTGGGGGAGACGCCGCTGTGGACCAGCGATTTTTGATGCCATCGGTATTAGATCGCGAGATCGCATCGCACCAAGAGGATGCCTTCGGTCACCGGCACTTTGCGAAGGCCCTGCAAAGCCTCATCGAGGCCGAGAGTAACCGCCCGCCGTTCAGCGTCGGGGTCCTGGGCGGGTGGGGACGGGTAAGAGCACGATCTCTGAAGGGCTGCGGCTGCCGGAAGGCTATACCTTTTTCTCCATCGCCGGCGCCCACGCCGCGCTCGCGGGTCTCGCCGGGCAAGAGGGCACGGGCGTGTCGGCCGTCGAGGGAATGGCCCACGCCGACCAGGCGATGGCCCTGCTGAGAAAGGCCGTCGACACCGGCTTCCGCAAGATCCGCGCTTATCGCACCAAGGGTGTTCGCATTCCGAATGGTCGCGGTGAAGAACTCGGCGAAGCGTCGGCCCGATTTCAGATACCCGATCGCTCTCACCTTTCGTGGCGGTCTTCTAGGAGCCTGTCCGAGAATTAAAGTGCTTTGCAGAAAAACGTTACGCCGATTCTTAATATGGCAAAATGTCGTTTTCCCCCAGAATTCGAAAATCCCTTCGTCGGCCGTTCGACGTAAGTCCTTATCTGGCATCACTTGATTCTCGGACAGCCTCCTTGCTCGATATCGTCAATGCCCTCTACACGTCCCAGGTCGTCGAGCGCGTGCAGTCTCACGGGATCGTCGTCACGCACGACTACGCGAGCAAGAAGGGGGCGATCCCGCTGCCTGCGCGGTTCACCATCGAGTTTGGCGAGCTCATCGGCGAGCGGAGCAAGACGGGCATGCGGTTCCGGCTCTACAGCGATTACCCGTTCCGCTCGCGCCAGGATGGCGGACCGCATGACGACTTCGAGCGCGTCCGCCGGCCGACTTGAGGCGAAACCCCAACAGCCCCGTCTATCGCTTCGAGGCGTTCCAGGGCCGCCGGTCGCTGCGGTATGCGACAGCCCGGCGGATGCAGGCCGACTGCATCGGCTGCCACAACAACGACTCGACCACGCCAGCGCGATTGGAAAGTGGGGGACGTCGGCGGCGTCCTGGGGATCATCCGCCCCCAGGACCGCGACATCGCCCGGACCCATGAGGGGCTGCGGGACCTTCATCCTGATGGCCGTGGTCTCCGGGCTCTCCTGGGACTTTCCGGGCTGGTCCTGGTCGGTGCGATCGCGCCGGCTCAACTACAGGAATGCAATGGACATGCGACCCCACGTTTTCCGGCGGCGGCTGAACGCGAATCCACCTTCTCGCCCGCATTCCTTGACACGTCCAGACTTGCTCAGGATAATCGCTTTCGGTGGCGCGGGCGCGTCTGGTTGTGGCGGACCACCTGATTTCCCGGCATCCTTGGGGGCTACCCCTTCGTGCCGAACCCTGGTGAGAGTGGATGCCGGGTGCCTGGAGCTCTCTCGTATGGCAGAACTGATCCCCGTCTCCAACACCGGCCGACACGACCGGATCGCTGATGTCGTGTTCATGCACGGCCTCGACGGCGACGCCCGCTCGACCTGGACCACCCCGGGTCTGCCGGACGGTTTCTGGCCCGGCTGGCTCGGCGCGGAGCTGCCTGACGTCGGCATCTGGTCGGTCGGCTATGACGTCAAGTCCTCGTCGTGGGCGGGTTACACCATGGCCCTGGTCCTCGCGCGCAGGAACGTCCTCGACCTGCTGGCGGGCAAGGAGTTCGGCAAGCGTCCGATTGTCTTCGTCGTGCACAGCTTTGGCGGCCTGTTGGTCAAGCAGATGCTCCGCACGGCCGAGGACTCGCCGGATCTGGACTGGGAGGCGATCGCGGCCCAGACCCGCGGGGTCGTCTTCCTCGCGATGCCCCACGCCGGCTCACGCCTGGCCAACTGGGTCGGTTTGATCCCATTCTACCGGCCCACCGTGAGCGTCCAAGAAGCTCGAGGAGCACAACCCGCAACTGGAGGACCTCGGCGATGGTACCGGCTCCGGCACGCGAAGCTGGGGATGAAAGCGGCCGTCTACACCGAGACGAGGAACGTGAAGGGGATCCGCGTCGTCCAGGACGGCGACCCGTATCTGCCCGGGGTCGAGGCGGTGCCGCTGGACGACAATCACATCTCGATCACCAAGCCGAAATCGGACAAGAGCCAACTCTACTATGCGCGTCCGCGCCTTCATCCGCGCCTGCCTGCCACTCGCGGCCGCGCAGAGCAACACTCCGAGCGTCCCACGAGCGGACCCGACCGATCCGACCACGCCGGCTGCACGGCCACAGTGAGCACGTGGCTGAGTCGCATCCGCCTCTCCCACCGCGGCGGAATCTCGACGGTTTTCGGAGACGGCCCGACAAGCTCAGAATGATCGATCCCGGTAGGTCGAGTACATCGGCGCTGCTGGACTGACGAGCTTCCCGTCCCCCGGACTCGCGCCGAACCCTTTGAGAGTGGATGCTGGGCGGCTGGAGCTCTCTCGCATGGCAGAACTGATCCCCGTCTCCAACACCGGCCGACACGACCGGATCGCTGATGTCGTGTTCATGCACGGCCTCGACGGCGACGCCCGCTTGACCTGGACCACCCCGGGCGAGCCAGACGGGTTCTGGCCCGGCTGGCTCGGGGCCGACCCCGAGCTGCCTGACGTCGGCATCTGGTCGGTCGGCTATGACGTCAAGTCCTCGTCGTGGGCGGGTTACACCATGGCCCTGGTCCTGCGCGCCAGGAACGTCCTCGACCTGCTGGCGGGCAAGGAGTTCGGCAAGCGTCCGATTGTCTTCGTCGTGCACAGCTTTGGCGGCCTGTTGGTCAAGCAGATGCTCCGCACGGCCGGGGACTCGCCGGATCTGGACTGGGAGGCGATCGCGGCCCAGACCCGCGGGGTCGTCTTCCTCGCGACGCCCCACGCCGGCTTGCACTGGCCAACTGGGTCGGTTTGATCCCGTTCTACCGGCCCACCGTGAGCGTCCAAGAGCTCGAGGAGCACAACCCGCAACTGGAGGACCTCGGGCGATGGTACCGGTTCCGGCACGCGAAGCTGGGGATGAAAGCGGCCGTCTACACCGAGACGAGGAACGTGAAGGGGGCCCGCGTCGTCCAAGACGGCGACCCGTATCTGCCGGGGGTTGAGGCGGTGCCCCTGGATGAGGATCACGTCTCGATCACCAAGCCGAAATCGGACAAGAGCCAACTCTATACGGGCGTCCGGGCCTTCATCCGCAAGTGCCTGTCGGGTATGGCCGTCGCGGACGCCCTGGCAGGCGATCAGCGCGAGATGCCGCAAGTGCAAGAGTTTGAGGGCGGTGTCTTCCTGGTACGCAACGATCAGGGGGGCATTCGCCAGTTCACTCTGGAGATCGTGAACTCATTCGCCCCCCGACTCCCCGTGGCGCTCACGCCAAATCCCGTATTGGAAGCGGATCCATACCGAGACGGAAAGCCTCTACCGAGATTACTTCTTCTTCCAGCAATATCTTGGATATTGCGAAATCGCGCTGGAAGCCAGGGACTATTCCATCGCCGCCACCTACCTGATGAAGGCCAACGTGTACCTGGATTTTCTCGAGGTTCGCATCTTGGCTTTCAACGACAAGCTCATGGAACTTCCCGAGACACTGCGGAAGACGGAACTCGTGATCCTGTTGCTGAACATCTCGACTTGCTTGGTCCCGATCAAGCGGAGCCTGGGGACAGCCCTGGGGGGCAGAGCTTCCAGGCCGCGGTCGCCCTAAGCCGGGCCATCGGCAAGTGGCTGCTGGACGGCTTGCATGTCGCTGACCTGATCCTGGAGGACTATTTCCAGGCACGGCAGCGGAAACGGGACCTCCTGGGGTCAAGCACCGGAGCAGACCTTTCCAGACGTTGATAGCGTCGCGCTTCGGTCCGCCATCGCCCTGGGCCGGTCGACTGGCAACGAGCGGCTGGATGGACTGAAAGGTGGCTGACCGGATTGGGGACGGCCGGTTCTGGACACCGAAGCGGAAGAGGAAAGCGCGATGATGGATTCGCTCATCCTTATCCGACCTGCAGACTCGCTGGGCGGCCTTGAGGCACCGGCTGAGCCTACGGTCCCGGAGTGATCGCTCCCTCCCCGGGGATACTGGGGACTTCCTGCGGGACTGCACAACCGCAGGAAGGTCCGTCGATGACCTCGTCGAGCGGGCCAGCCTCCAGTGGATGGCCCGAGAGGTCGGCGACGCGCTCTACGCGATGACCGGGAAGTATCCGAATACCGTCATCGAACCACCGGTCCAAGCCGTCCGGCCGGCACCGGCACCGGTTCCCGCACCGCCGCCCGAGGTCGCCCGGCCGGCGCTGGCCCCGCCCCTGGCCCTCTGGAACCTGCCTCCGCGGAATCCCCTGTTCACCGATCGCGAAGACGTCCTCGACGGCCTGTCCGCGGCCTTGCGGAAACACCAGCGGGTCGGCGCTCTGCGGCTTGGGCGGGATCGGGAAGACCCAGATCGCCATCGAGTACGCCGCATCGGCATCGCGAGGATTATCGAGCCGGCCTCTGGGCCAACGCGGACACCGGCGAGACCCTGACCTCGAGCTTCGTGGCCCTGGCCCGGTTCCTGGGCTTGCCGCCGCAATCCGACGAGCCCGATCAGACGGCCCTCGTCGAGGCGGTGCGGCGTTGGCTGCACAGCAACTCCGACTGGCTGCTGATCTTCGACAACGCCGATGAGCTCAAAGTGGTGCGCAGACTTCCTTCCCTCCGGTGGATCGGGGCACCTGCTGCTGACGACGCGCGATCCGGCCGCCCTGACGCTGGCGGATCGGCTCCCGGTGGAAAGAATGCCGGCCGAGCACGGCGAGGAACTGCTCCTGCGCCGGGCGGGGTTGTCGAGGGCGAGGCCTCGCTCGAGCCGGCGCGAGCCGAGGATCGCGAGGCCGCGCTGGTCCTCAGTCGCGAGTTCGGCGGCCTGCCGCTTGTGCTCGACCAGGCGGGGGCCTTCATCCTGGAGATGGGCTCCGGCCCTGCCGAGTATCTGAGCCTCTATCAGGAAGCCGGCCAGCAACTGCGCCGCGCGGCGGGGTCTTCTGGCGAGCCCGATCACGCCTCCGTGACCACCACCTTCTCCTTGGTCCTCGCCCGGGTGCGAACAAGCCAATCCGACCGCCGCTGAACTGCTGCGACTCTGTGCCTTCCTCGCGCCCGATGCGATCCCGGAGGAGATCCTCACGCTCGGGGCGGCCGAGTTGGGCGACAGGCTCGGCCCGGCCGCCAGCGATCGCCTGATGCTCGCTGACACGATCTGGGCGACGCTCCGCCTCTCCGTCTTGCGCCGGGACCCCCTCACCAAGACCCTTGAGCATCCATCGACTCGTGCAGGTCGTCCTTCGAGACCTCATGGGCGAAGCGGACCAGAGTCTCTGGGCCGAGCGCGCAGTGCGCACCATCGACCAGGCCTTCCCCGATCCCCAGGCGGTCTCCCGGTGGCCCGTCTGCTAGCGCCTCTTGCCCAGCGCATTGGCCTGTGCCGCCCAGATCCGACAGTACGCCATGGGCTTCGTCGAAGCCGGGCAACTCCTGAACAAGACGGGTTCCTATCTGAAAGCCCGCGCACAATACGCCGAGGTCGAATCCCTCTATCAACAGGCCCTGACGATTCTTGAGGGTGTGCTGGGTCCCGAGCACCCCGTCACTGCCAAGGGCCTGAACGACCTAGCCGCCCTCTACCAATCTCAGGGTCGGTATGCCGAGGCGGAGCCGCTCTATCGGCGGGCGCTGGAGGTCCGCGAGAAGGTCCTGGGTCCCGAGCACCCCGATACCGCAGAGGGTCTCGACGATTTGGCGGGCCTCTATCATGCCCAGGGCCGGTACGCCGAGGCGGAGCCGCTCTATCGGCGGGCGCTGGAGGTCCGCGAGAAGGTCCTGGGTCCCGAGCACCCCGATACCGCAGAGGGTCTCAGCAATTTGGCGGGCCTCTATCATGCCCAGGGCCGGTATGCCGAGGCGGAGCCGCTCTATCGGCGGGCGCTGGAGGTCCGCGAGAAGGTCCTGGGTCCCGAGCACCCCGACACCGCCAAGAACTTGAACAACCTAGCCGTCCTCTACCGCATCCAGAGTCGATACGCCGAGGCGGAGCTGCTGTATCGGCGGGCGACTGGAGGTCCGCGAGAAGGTCCTGGGTCCCGAGCACCCCGACACCGCCAAGAACTTGGACAACCTAGCCGTCCTCTACCAGATCCAGGGTCGATACGCAGATGCCGAGCCGCTGATCCAGCGGGCGTTGGGAATCAATCAGGAGGTATTGGGTCCCCAGCATCCCCACACGGCTAGGAGCCTCAATAATCTGGCGTACCTCTACCTCGACATGGACCGGTACGCCGAGGCGGAGTTACTGTACCGAAAAGGGCTAGAGATCCGCGAGAACGCCCTGGGTCCCGAGCACCCCGATACGGCAAAGAATTTGAATAACCTGGCCGTCCTGTGCAAGGCTCAAGGCCGGCATGCCGAGGCGGAGCCGCTGTTCCGCCCGCGCCCTGGCTATCTTCGAGAAGACGTTGGGGACGGACCACCCGAGCACGTCGAAAGTCAGGAGCCACCTCGCCGATCTGCTCGAAGAGGAGGGTCGATACGCCGAGGCGGAATCGTTCCGTGTCGGCTCCTAATGGATCGAGGAGACGGACCGATTCCGAGAGGGTACTTCTCCAGAGGAAGGTGTCTCCTTGCCCCCTGGACCTGCTTGCCTTTGAGGCCCTTGCGCCGACCGGCCCCCAGGGTCCCTCGACTCGGGTCGCGGTCGGTCCCGTGGCCAGGCCAGGAGGGTCTCCCTCGATCGGATCGCCCGGGCCATGCTCCAACTTGCTGAGGTCGTCGCCCCTGCCCACCGGCTCGACCCGCCGATCGTCCATCGCGATCTCAAGCCGGCCAACATCCTGGTGCATCGCGTCAGTTGGAATGATGCCTCGGCGTTCTGCGACTGGCTGGGTCAGCAAGAGAGTGGGGCGTACCGGCTGCCGACCGAGGCGGAATGGGAGTACGCGTGTCGGGCGGGGACCACGACGCGATACCATAGCGGGGACGATCCAGAGACTTTGGTTGAAGTGGGAAACGTGGCGGACGCAACGGCCAGGATGAAATTCCGGAATTGGACGACGATGAACGGATCCGACGCCTGCGTGCTCACGGCGCCGGTAGGGCAATATCGTCCCAACGCCTTCAGCCTCTATAACATACACGGGAACGTCTGGGAGTGGTGCTGGGACGTCTACAATGCCGATTATTACAAGCACTCGCCAACCAGCGATCCTCGGGGGCCGGGGCAGGCCGCGCCGGGGGATCCGGGGCGGGAGTTGGTGCGACGCTCCGCAGTTCGCGGTCGGCGTGCCGGCTCAGCAAGGACACGCCAGCGCGGACGACTCCTCGGCTTCCGCGTGGCCCAAGTTCAATCCGGTCGTTGAGCCGAGTAGGTCGGGCTGGGGAGGCACGACCGGTGACGCGGCGGGGCCGCGGGGCGGAGCCCAGCCGGCCGCTGCCGGAGCGAGCCCGGCGGAGCGGGCTGCACTTCGGCGCTAATCGCCCTCCCGCGGACGGCCCTGCCTGTGGAGTTGGCGGTTGCGCGCAAGCAAGGTCAAATCGATGCCGGTGGGCGATCGCAACAGCCTGCCAAGCGGATGATCAGGACAACAAAGACTCGGTGCGGTCCTCATCCTTCGCCCTCTAATCTAGGCTTGGTTCACGGCGCTGCTGCAACCGATCAGGAGATTGTGATGTCAACCGACCTTCAGAGAGGCGTCGCTCGGATCGGAGAGGTCGTCTCCGATCCCTCCATGCACGCGACAGGAGTTGAGTCTGATCTCGAGCTTGCTCGACTTTTCGAGCTACGCGAGGCTGCGATTCAGCGGATCGTCGCCCAGCAGACGCCCGAGCTCATCCAGCAGGGCGTCGCGGCGTACTGGCGCGACCTGCCGCGGCTGCTCGCAGAGAATCGATACCGGCAACTGATTGCCAATCCAGGGAACGAGTTGCTCGCTTTCGCGGCCACGGACCGCCAGCTTCGAAAGCGGCTCGCGAAGAAGGTCATCACGGACTGGGGTGAGCTATTCGTTACCAGCATTGCGCCCCTGGGCATCGACGTGGACGATGAAATCGTGCTTTGACTACAGCCCATGTTGTCGGCCACAGCGCCCTCAAGCACCCGGCGACCGCTGTGCTCGTTGGAGGGCTTTGGCTTGCGGCGAAGGCTATTAACAAGCTGACGCCAAAGTGGGCATGCAATGCTTGCTCGCACACATTCAATAAGGCAGCGCACACGAACCTCTGGAGCATTCCAGAGGTTCCCCCATCATGATTTGCGGCTTTTGGTGATCTTTCAACATGCAGGAGGCCGACGATGAGTGTTCGTCAGTTCGTAGTGCCGCTTTACCCCTGCCCGCCAGCATCAACCACAGGCCGATCAGCAAGGCCAGCACCGCCGCCACGGCGATCCACCCGCCCAGTGTCATCGCCATACCATCCAGAGCAGAAGAGCAGCAGCACTAGGGCGACGGCAACCAGCACCCGCCCGAGGCCGATGGAGCCGCCAGCTAACTATTTAT
>CAVRFS010000064.1:0-95578 GCA_963720335.1 uncultured Planctomycetota bacterium
GCGGCACATGGATTGCCGTGAAAGGGCTGAAACAGGCCAGCCCAGGGCGACGCCCTGGGGAAAGGAAAGCCAAAGGAACGCCAGCCCTGAAAGGGCGGCACAAGGGAAGGCCGAGTCCGCGGTTACGCCGAGGCAAGCTGTTCACGGCATTGCTCGAAACACCCCCCGACCGCGGATCGCGGGGTCGGTGGCACAAAGTCGCAACATTTGGCAACTTTTGGCGATTATCTTCATCACCGATCTCCAAGGCCCGAAACGACTTCGGACCCCCGATATTCGCGTGGGCACATTCTTAACCGCGGATCGCGTGGCAGGTGGCACAAAATGGCACCATTTGGCAACTTTTTGGGGCATGGTTCAAGAGGAGGATACAGTTCAGCCAACCCGAACCGTACCCTCCTTTTGATTGAGCCGTGTCACAGCAGCGCGATAAACATGTTCCTCCCGCTTCCACGCTGGCCAAACGGTGCCGCGTCCGGCTTGGTACAAGCGTCATTCCACTGGTACACGGCAGCCGGCGCGGCTTGCACAATCGTAAAGCCAGGCCATGCTGGGATTTGAGCCTCTTAAGCGAGTGCTCTCAGCGTGAAAAAAGTGGCACTGGTTGGCAGTGGGTGGCAGCTTTTTTTCGAGGCTTTGTGCCTGCCATTTCGCCCGCGACTTTTTACGCGGGCCCTCATCGCGAATCGCATTGGATCGTTGTGAATCTGAGGTCAATCTGATCGTCTACCGGGAGAGGCTGCGGCAGACCGCCGCCTGGAAAAAGCCGGGCCAACTGGAGATGGGTGCTCCATCGGGGATTAGGATCGAGAGCCCGGTTTTCTGACTTTCTGGGAAGAGTTCTTCCAGGAAGGGCACCGACCGGAACGCTATGCCAAGAATCCATCCGTGTCTCCGTTTTGCCCCACTGGGCCGTTTCCAGCCGCCACGGCGCCGAAGCTGGCCGGCATGCCCTCGGAGGGCGACGAAATGTACGAAGCAAGGGATTTGAGGATTGTGCCAGCCGATTCGCCCGAACCTGAAGCCAGAACCAATCCTTCGAGGTTCGCCCGGCTTGAAAAGCTCTTTTCATGCTGGCGAGCAGACGGCGGCGAGCCCGCACGCAGAAAACGGAACGAATGCAGAGTCTCGTTTTTTACCTATATATTATACGCAGTATTCCCATTTTGTCAAGTCTCCCAGCGATGGAATTCGATCGGAACCTTAGGTTCATTATCGACTTAAATGACTTTCTCGAATTCTCGCGTGTGTGCTTATGGACACTTGGTATACGCGAAAACGCGGGAATGATCAGGGCTCGCTCAGATTCGGAATGGTACCAGAAAACAGGCGTATTTGAACCATGCAACATTTGAAAAGGTCCCCATCGCCGATCTCCAAACCCAGAAACGATTAAGGACCCGGGGTTGAAACGTGTAGGGACAGTCGCCATCGGCGATGTCGTGGGCGACCGGCTGGGGCGTCTCTGAGCAGGGTTTCGCCCGCAGCGGATCGCTGGTTTGCTCCGTGTCGGATGGTTTGAAATTCGCGTTGGGGCTGGACGCCGCAGGATCGGATTGTGTGGACGCGCGCACGCGGTCAACTTGTGCGTTTGTCGCCTTAAGACTCGCGAGACCATGAGGTTCCGGCTCGACGGCGACGATGCCGTCGCGCTCATGGCCCTCTACTGAGATGCGATCCTGTATGCTGGCTTGCAAGTGCATAATCGCGCAAATCCTTGAAGCACAAGCAAATAAGAAATCCTTTCCGGTCGTTATGCAGGTGAATTATGCTGGTTCGCGCAGTCGGTTACCGCGAACGTCGACATCTTTTTCGGACCACGCGCCCGCCGCCAGGCGACTCTGGTTTGGGCTGGTTCTGGCTCGGGTTTGTGGCGATCGTCCGCTGGGTGCGCGTGGCCGGCGGGTTGGCCTGGATGGCTTGCAACCCATTGTCGGCACGTTGCGCCAGGGGACGCAAAGGGGACGGGACGCGGTGGGCTGTTCGGAGCCGGTTGCGGTGTCGTTTGTCCGGGGGTCAAGTCCCTCCGGGGGTATCTATGACGATATAGGGGTATTCCAAACGATGCCGAATTTGCTCAAGCCTCTCGGGCACACGATCGCTCCCGCTCGATCTCCTCGTCGAGCGCATGAGCAATTGGGCTTAGGCGTGTCCCCCCCAAGGTCTTCATCGTGCCTCGCCCACTCCGGGCCAGGGTCGTGGCCAGGGCCAGATGCACCAGCATCACAACGCCCGCCATCGCGTGAAAGCGTCTCGCACCCACCACGTTGCCGTCATCAACACCCCAATACAACTTCAAGCGGGCATTGACCCGCTCCACCGCGGTGCGTCCGTTGTATAATCGCTCGAATTGCTTGGTCATGCGCGGGATCGGCGGGAACCGCCGCAGGTCCAACTCGCTCTTGATTCGCGCCACCAGGCCGTAGCGACGCTCCCCGTTGCACCGCGCGTCGCTGGGGCAGGACCAGCCTTCATGACGCGCCGGACATCGGTACTTCAACGTCCCACGCTTCTCTTCATGACCAATGTAGGCCATCCGATGCCGGACCACCGGCGTGCTCACCTTATCATAACAGGGGAGCGTCCCGGATTCGTCATACACCAGGTTCGATCGTCCCGTGTGTCCCGGCAGCATGCGTTCCGGCTCGCTTTTCCACAGGGCGCGGTTCTCGATCAACGGCTTGATCCCGGCCGCGTGCAACAACTGATGGACCGCCACGTCATCGGCGGCCTTGTCGTAGGCCAGCGTTGGGATCCGTCTCGCCGGTAAGTTGGCGCGGCTTGCTCGACCAAGGCCCCGATCATCTCGTTATCGCCCACCGCTGGTTCGGTGATCCGGTAGGCCAACGCGAGTTCATGGCGGACATCGACCAGGAGATGGAGCTTGTAGCCAAACCACTCGACGACCTTGGTCACTGTCCCGTCGGCGTCCTTGTACTCCTTGCGGCCGCCGGCCGGCTGCGGTAGGCCCAGCTTCGTCTCGGCTTCTTGCCGTTTCGCATCACCGCGCCGCGCACTCACGCCGTGGCATCCCCGGCAACCCGATGTCCAAGGTCGGTAACCACCGTTGCTAACCGTCGAACCATCGCGTCGAAACTCGCCCGCATCGCGGTCAGATGGGCGGGGTGTCCCAAGACGTCGAGGAACCGCGACAGATTCCAGTGATGGGGGATCTGGTCCTCGGTCTCCAATCCGAGCAAGCGATGCAAGGCGGGATTGCGCCGCACTTCAGCCAGGCAGGCGTCATACGAAGCGTGCCGCAATAGCGGGGTCAACACTGCGACTCCCCAGAGCAGCGACACGGGATAGTCGTCGCGCCCGCGTCCCCGCGCCAGGCACAGCCCTTGCCGCAGGGAACCGTCCGGGATGGCCTCCAGGCAGCGACGGATCGTCCCCAGGGACGGAGAATCCTCGAGTGCCGCCCAGGCGAACAGGGGTTGCGTGTCCGTGACGTTCATCGTTGCGATTGCTCCCACGCCGGGGGCCTATTATCCATCGCGACGAATCCCCCGTGCAAGTGGGCGGTGGGGTAAAAATCGTGATTTCGCTGGCTTTACGACGCAAAGTAGCGAAAACTACGGGGAAAATCGGACGTGCCTGGGGTAAAGACTTTTGTACACTGCGCCGCGATCCTGAAAAACAAGGGGGTTTGAACACCGCACGCGGCTCGCTGCCATCGCCGAACAGTGGTTCCACCTCGCGGCGAGAGGTATACTCCGGCTGACCGCGGAGCCCGACCAACGGAAGTCGTCCGTCGGTCGATCGGCCTCCCGGGGTCCATCCCGCCGCATCCTGGCTCCGACTTGAGCGCCCCACGGACGTCCGGTGTTTGATCCGAGGGTCAGTGAGACAACGAGTGGAGGAAACCGCAATGAGTAGCCGCACGATCGTCGCCCTGCTCGCCGCCTTCGGCCTCGGCGTCCTCGCGGGGCGGGGTACAGGCCCATCGGCCAGAGCCCAGGACAAGACCGTAGCCGATCCCTACGCCGAGATGCTGCACGTCGGCGTCGTGGTCAAGGACCTGGACCAGGCCGTCGCCCGCTGGAAGGCCATGGGATTCAACGACATCCGCGTCTCGCCGCCGAACAAGGGGGTGGACCGCACCTACCACGGCAAGCCGATCGACGTAGCCCTCAAGCAGGCGTTCGTCCACGGGACTCGCCCGATGATCGAGCTGATGGAACCACTCGGGGACGGTCCGAGCCCCTGGGGCGACTACCTGAAGGAACACGGCGAGGCGCTGCACCACGTCGCCTTCCGCATCCCGGACACCGGGCCGGAGTTGGAGAAGTACCGAGGGCTGGGCCTCGAGGCCATCGCATCGGGCAAGTGGCAGGAAGGCCAGACGCGCTGGGGGACGTTCCACTACGTTCAGGACCCGAAGGGGGGCGTCATCGTCGAGTTCATCTCGCGAATCCCCCGGAAGTGAGCGACCGGACCCGGGGTGACTGGACGGGTTGTCTACAAAGGCGAGCGTGTTTTAGCTTAGCCTCCGCTTGGAGCTGTCTCCAGCGAAGCAGCTTGGCGAGTTCGACTCAACCGAACATAATTTCGATTATAATATGGTCATGTCTTTATTATAATCGACGGGACCGGAACCCCGCAATGCGCATCACCGCAAGCATCAGCCGGCCTGCTTAGCGGATAGAGCCCGGCCCGCATAGCGGGAGACGCCAAGGGATTTGGCTGGTAGAATAGCCGTCGAGAGGCATTCGGGGGCCGTGGTTTGAGGCACAAAGTATGGTATGGCAAGGGTTTACTGACGACAAGGATCGCGGGTTCGTTCGGAACGTCGTCATTGCTGTTTTCATCTTCTGGGCCATAGTGGCCGTCCTTCCGTTGATCGCACTCTACACGCCGACCTTCAGGGTCAAGACAGAAGAAGAAGCCGAGCGGGTCAGGTCGGTGTTCCAGCAGTTCGGCACCTATGGCGATATGTTCGGTTTGCTGAACTGCTTGTTTTCCGGTCTGGCACTCATCGGGGTGGCGTACGCGATCGTTCTGCACGCGCCGTGACCTCCACAACCAGCAGGAGGAGATGCAAAGGACCGCGCGGGCTTCCGAGCTTCAAAACCGCCTCGCTGCATACCAGAGCCTGGCCGATCACCACCGCTACCAACGCGATACCGCCGGCACGGATATTCTGCTAGAAGCCCGCTCCAGGGGACGGGAGCGAGCCTACGCGGAACTCATGAAGGCCGTGCTTCTGGAAATCGAGGCACACGCCGCAGGACACGAGGAGCCGATGTCGCCTCCCTCCTATAGCGACCATCCTGCTCGGGTCAGGAACCTCCGCAACCGCTATCAGGATGACCGCCGCCTGGTCGCCAATCCCGCCGATCCGTTCGGCCCGGTCGAGGAGCACCTCCTGAATCTCGTCGAGGAGATCGCCGCCCTGACTGAGCTGGTCAGGAATAGCGACGCCGTGCAGGATCTGCTGCTGGAAGCTGGTCACGCGGTCAACGCCGCCGAGCGGCCTCAAGAAGCGATGGATAACCCTGAAGCCACCGCAGAGCAAATCCGCGAGTACCAGATCGCGGCGGCGGACACCGCCTTTGGGTCCGCGGTTGAAGCGGTTCAAACTTTGGGATTCGTGATTCCATGAGCTGCGTGAGCTGGGACGGATTGTTTCAGAAAAGAGGGTATCCTACCGGTTGAGTGGCTTCCTCGTCCATGTTGTGTACTTTGCCGCAGGCTTGGCATGTGATTTTCAGTTCCCTGAAACAAGACATCATGTTAGATTTGTCCATAAGGACAACTACCCCACATTCCGAGCAATCCGGTAGCACAATGGGATTTACCTCCATGCCTTCGAGGCCGAGACTGTCTGTCCAGAGCATGTAGCCGAGCTCACGACGGGTAGAGGTAGTGTCTTCAAGGTCTTCTGGGTGGACCAAGAGGGGGCCGATCAACGCCTCAACGACTTCGATCACGTAGTAGAGCAGCATCGGAATCCTGACGTAGAGAAAATCCCAAAGCTCTTCGTCCATTGGATTCAGGAAGACGAAGTTGAAGCTCTCACTTGACGTACGGATGGCGGCGAACGTGGTGATAAGATGGTTGGCCTGATCCCACGAAGCGGCGAATCCGTATTCTAGTGTCCGGTCATAGCGAATTTCGTCGATAAACTTCGCGTCGAACATCGCCGGCTTGCCGGTCTTGCTTACCGCTTTCTCGATGATCGGGAAACGGCGTTCTCGCTTGCTTCGGTATTGCTCCAATTTCTCCGGGTCGTCATCGGTGAACGTGTTAGTGAAACCGACCGGATCGGCTAAGAGCCATTCCAAATAAAAAAGGTTGTCCTTGAACGGCTTTCGCAGCAGCGAATAGGCGACGGTGAGCTTGCCTTTCCTGGAACAGCTTAATGCTTCGAAAACGAAATGGCAGAAGTCAGAAAGAAGGCCAAGGATAACACGCTTGTATATAACCTCGCTGAGAGCTGAGCCGTACCCATTCGCCTTCAGCCAGTCCCATTTCTGCTCATCATGTACGTTGGTGAATGCTTCGCCATCACCATGGTCTTTCAGATCTATCGTCGCTTCGAAAAGTTGGGCCTCTTCACCATCCTTCACGAAAGCTGAGAGTATGTCGTTGAGAAAGAGAGCATATTCATGACTAAACTTATATTTTTCGGGCAAGAAATCTGGCATATCGCCGCCTTCCTTCACTCGGGACCGTCGCCTGAACCTTCGCTCTATAAATCGTGTCCGTTGGTGTTTACAACCAATTACAGAGACTTGCCATAAGGAGAAGGTTCAGGTTACCCCTAAGTCTACGCTATTATGTGCGGACTAGGCTTTAGAATAAGCTCATCTGGCGTGCTTTCCCCGGTTTGTCGCGGGTGACGCGATCCTGGTGGCTGGGCGTCGGCTTGGCCGGGGCGCGGAAAGGGCGCGGCAAGGGGACGTTGCTAAATCCCGGGGAAGGCTAGGCAAGATAGGTAAGGCGAAAGATCTGACAATACATTTGGTCCAAATCACACTAATAAGCGATCGACGATCTGGATCTCCGCGCGAGTCAGAATAGGGAGCCAGCGGATGATCTCGTCATGCGAGCAACCGTCCTGGAAGTACGGAACCAGGTCATGAACCGTACTTCGGCTGGTGGAACGCTGGAATCCCCGGCCACGATCGACAACAGCGGGCTCTTTCACCATATGATCCCCCTCCGCGCAGCATATTGAGGGAGGAGTTGGGGTCGACCTTTTTTGTATTTACCTCCACCTGGAGCCGATCCTAACGCGGCGGAGCCGCAACCAAAGAGGATGCGCGGCGCGCACCGCGAACGCATCGAGATTCACTAATACTGATGTGAGTTTACGTGCAGTTCACCCGGCATTGGAGGCTCAGTAGAGCAGTTCGCTGGTTCAATCCAGCGGTTATTACGGGTGCGGGAGTCGGGCCCGACCAGAGCGGGAAACCATTCGGCAATCAGGACTTATCTCGGTGTTCGCCCTGTCAATATTGTTCAGTCGCAACTTACAGGTGCGAGCTGGAATTGGGGCTCTGGCAACATTCAATAATCTACAGGATGTCGACGCCAATTCCACAAGATGTGCGCACGGCGCAGAGATTCTACGGAGGTAGACTCTAAAGCGATGATCTTGTGTTGGTGGCACCTTCGGAAACGATGTTATGAACAGATGAGTTCCGCAGGCGGCCCTAAGGATCGTCGCCGCGCATTCGAGAAGGAATTGCTGGGTCAGTTGTGGGAAGGGAAGGTGAATGCCGCGATCGAACTTTTGAAGGGGGCACTGGAGTGGGTGAGGAATCCCGCGGGGTCGAGGAACTGATCGCGTACCTGGAGAAACGGCAAGCGTACATCCCCAACTATCAACAACGGAAACAGGCCGGGTTATGGATCGCCAGCACACGGGTGGAGAAGTACAACGACTGGGAGGTGTCGGGACGATGCAAGCACCAGGGGATGAGTTGGTCGCCCCAAGGGGTGCTGGCCTTGGCAGCCTTGGAAGCCGCGCGCGCAACGGCGAGCTCGACGATTGGCGTCGGGATCGTGTGCTCCCGGAGCGGGCGTTGCCAGAACCGATTCAGCAGGCCGCTTGATCGCGGAACTGGCGCACCAACTGGCGAGCGCTAGGAAAAAATCGCTGTTCGCAAGGGGGGGAAAAGGGCGCGGCTGACTTTCCCCTCCTTGCGAAGGGGGGCCAGGGGGGGTGGTTTGCCTCGGCCGGGACACGTGCTCGATCCAATCGTTAGGCACTCCAGCGACTTCCATTTTCGCTGGACCAATTCTCAGGGAGCGGACCAGCCACACGCGATGGCGGGGGTTATTCACCTTTTGTCGTCGTCTTCGTCGTCGTCATCACAACAGGAGTAGCCCTGCTGGCAACCACACGGCTTGTTGTGCTTTTCGCAACACCCCTTCCGGCAGTCCTCACAATCGTCCTTGGAGCAGCAGTCACTCCAAATCGTGTAAGCCATCACGTCCAGAGTTTTGATGGGCGTAATCGGGTCGTCGCTCTCGATGACCAGCTCGCAGCATCTCGGGCACCTTTCGGTGGCCTTGTATTGAATCAGGATCGACAGACACGCACCGGGGTGCAACTTCGCAGGGAAGGGATTGTGGAGCAACTTCCAATGACGGCTCTTGCGCTTGAATCGCACGCTCGTCACGTGTAAATTGCAGTCGCCCACGTTACAAATGGATATTGTGCGGTCCGCGAACAGCCAGCCGTCACCCCACCGAAGCAGGTCGAACCGGTGACGGCGAGCTTACCGGAAGGCGCATCGCCGGACACATTGACGGTCGCTGGGCTTGCCGGATCGTCGCTGGTTACTGTGATCGTCGCAGATTTGGGGCCGAAGCTGGTCGGCTTGAAGCGGATCGGAACCGGCAGGAAGTCTCCGGCCCCAACGGTGATCGGGTACGATAACACTTCGGGAACCAGGAACTCGCCCGAGGACGAAGTGATACTCGTTACCGAAAGTGTGCACTTTCCGCCATTACTCAAGATCAGCGGTTCATCGACAAAGGAGCCCACACAGACGTTGCCGAAGTTGCCTTCGCCAGCGATCACCAAGACCAGACGTGGTGGCTGGGCAGTGCCGGTCACGGTGATCGTGTGGGGGCTGAACAGGTCGTTGCTGAAGATCGTGATCGTCCCGGTCGTGAGCCCAACGGCGGTAGGCTTGAACCGAATGACCACATCGGTGGATCCGCCCGGGCTCACAGCGAGTGGGTAGGATGTTACACCGGGGGTCTGGAAATCCGAGGGGAACGAGGCGATGTTCCAGATCAAGAGCGTACTGAACCCAGCATTGTTGATGGTCAGGATTTCATCGACAAAGGATCCCAGACAGGCGTTGCCGAAGTCGCCGGTGTCGGCGATGGAGGTCGCGAGGATGGGGGCTGGTGCGAGCGCCGCCAGCAGCCGAACGCCGTTGATGCTGCCCCAGCCGGTGCATGGGTCCCAACCAATGGCCGTCGTGTAGAACGGAGAATCCGGTGTGTTGCCGGAGTCGTTGTTGCCCACCGTGATGTCGTTGCAGATCTCCGGCCCATAGGCATAGAGCGTCGGATTGAGGAATCCAACATTGTGGCCCAGAAACGCATTGATCATGGCAACCAGGCCGGCATAGAGCGGCGCGACGGCGCTGGTTCCGACACCCGTATTCAGGCCCGGTCCTCCAACGCCGGCGGTGAAAAAGCCGCTCATGGCCACCATCCCGGCGACGTCGGGTACGCCTCGTCGTACATTGCCGTCGTTCTTGGAGATCGGCAGAATTCCGGCCGCGACCTGATACGGGGGTCGCGGAAACGTGTCGCTCACCCCACCGCCAGTCGCATCATACGGTGCAAGGTCAAACTGCGATGCGACGTTGGCGTCGCTCCATGTCCATTCGTCGAATAGGGGAGGCGGCGATGTGTTGACATCGCCGAGTATCGTACCACCGCAGGCGGTCACCCAGGGGTCGCAGTTGGGATAGCTGACATGGCATCGGACACCGCCATTGAGGTTGTTGGCGCCCCAATCGCCGAGGGCCATCAGCACCGTGATGCCGCGCGCCGCGGCGCTCTGCAGATGCCCGTCAAGAATGCTCACCGGGCTTCCCGATGCCGAGAGGCTGCCGACCGTACCGGAATCGTCGCTCAGATACGGTACCCAACTCGCGGATAGAACGGAGGGTGGATTGTCTCCCGCAAGGGGAAAGATGGCGCGATTGAAGAAGGCTTCCCAACCAGCCTCGTTACCATCCGTGAAGTAAACGTTGATATTGGTTCCCAGTGCGGTCGCGGCAGCGATTGAGACGTCGATCGTACATTCAAAGACCGAGCCGGAAGGAGGGCTGGTCACAGCGCCGGGTTGTTTGTGTTGCCCAACAGCGGAATGTCCGCCAGGTTTGGGAGGGACAGTGTGGCACCGCCGGGCAGGCTCTGAATGAACGACTGAATATCGGAGTGAAGATAGGCGGCTCCGGCGTCCGCGGCTTCGAAGATGCCAATCGTCTGGCCAATGGCCGTGGTTGTTGGAAAATTGTAGTGCTGTGCGATGGTTGCCGGAGACAGGTATGCCGCTCCCGGTGGGTCGCCGGTGCCGGTTCCCGCAGGCACGCCGAGCCGCCGGTTGTCGAGTCCGATCACTGCGGTAACGATCCCGATCAGCTTGGTTGGAAGATGCGCCGGGCCTTCGAAACCGCGATGAACATGCTCCCCGATATGCATGTGGTCGCCGAAAGGACGCCCTTCTCGCTCGTGGTGGTGGTGACGCGGCACGACCCGCTCGGGCGCGGTACCGGTTCAGCGTGATGCTGAAGGCAGTGTTGACCTCGGCCGCGGTGCCTTCGACGACGATGCGGCCGCGCCCGCGTGCTTGTCGAGCACGCGCAGAACCCTTGCTGTTGAGGTAGTCGACGCACCGCATCGACTTCGTCCTCGGCCGGCGCCATGCTTCTCGTAGAATTCGTCAGCGGAAAGAAACTCGCGCTTGCCCGGCGGCGTATCTTGCCAGTGCTGCAAATCGGGCAGATCGGGGCTGCCTGGCTTCCGCCGTAGTAGCAGCGTGACCGTGACGCACTCCGTCGCGTCGACGGGGCCGATCAAGACCGATCCTGTAATCTGGGGGCTCGCTGCCCGGAATGGGCCGATGGCCGGCGGGATTAGCCACGACGTGTGCTCCTAACCCGGAATTCGGGTTGTTCGCCCATCGCCCGAAACGGTTCACGACAAGACCGTCGTAACGGCGTTGGGCAGAAGACATTTGACCTGTTCATTCGTGAAGCTACGAAAAACGCAAGCATTCGTGATCGGCGCGGACGGAGTTTCGCCCTCTTCATGACTGCATCCTCGCCGCGTTGGCCCCGCTGATCATGTGAGCCCGATAACTCTATATTCAGCTTATGCGTGCCGATGCGAAATGAGCCGAGAAAAAAAGTCACCGCTTGCCTAACAGCCACTCACTGCGCGAGACGGCGATCAACGACGCCATTCGCAACGGGGCCACCATGAACGGGTGCGGGAATTCGCCGGTCACGCCGACCTCCGTACGACCGAGGTCTACTTCGTGCATAAGGGGGAAGACGCCGAGGTGGCGGCGCATCGCATTCACACCCGCATCACGGGGTCCAGGTCTAATGAGCCGGTCACCTGAATGCGGTCCGGCGGCTAAACGCGGGTGCATATTAATCAATTTTTTGAAATACATTTTATTTCCTATTAGAAAATATAAATTATTATATGTTATTTCTGGCGAGGACAGCACCCCTCATCCTCCTCTGGTTTTTTCTGGCTCTTCCGCTTATTCTCAATGACGTCGGAAGGGGAACCAAAGCGATCTCCACGCATCAAAAGCGTGCGAGTCTGCTATCAATCTCGGATGATGTCGCGTCATGAGCCGGATGCATCGCGCCATACCTGAAGACTCGAAGGCCGGGAAGACGCGTCTCTCCGGTCCTGAGTTCCTCGCCGCCTCGAACGCTCGGGAGTCCTGCCCGATGAGAAATGGCGGGAGGTGCGGAACCGGTTCGTTCACACGACGGAACATGACGATTCGTTGGCACTGGCCCATCAACTCGTCGAGGACGGGACGCTGACCAAGTTCCAGGCCCGCCGGCTCGTGATGGGGAAAAAGAGCCTTGACTTCGGTCGTTATGCCTTGCTCGACCACATCGGCCAGGGTGCGCGAGGCCGGGTCTTCAAGGCGCGGCACCGCTTGATGGATCGCGTGGTTGCCCTCAAGGTGATCTTGCCCGACAGCACGTTGGACAAGACGTCGATCTCCCGGTTCTTTCGCGAGATGAAGATCGTCGGGCTCCTCGACCATCCCAATGTGGTTCGAGCCATTGATGCCGACGTGCACGAGGGCCATCCGTACATCGTCATGGAGTACCTGGAAGGGGACGACCTGGAACACGTCTTCGCTCGCCGTGGACCTCTACCACCGGATGAGGTCATCGACTACATGGTGCAGGCCTTGCGGGGACTTGCCCACGCGCACGAGAAGGGCGTGATCCACCGCGATGTCAAGCCCACGAACGTGTTCCTCGTCAATACGGGGATCGTGAAGGTGCTCGACCTTGGATGCGGCGAACTGATCGGGATGACCGGGCAGACGGGCAACGTCTTCGACACCGATGAAGGCATTGTGGTTGGGACGACCGATTTCATGTCGCCCGAGCAGATCAAGAATAAACCGATCGATGTCCGTACGGACCTCTTCAGTTGCGGCTGTACGATGTACCGTCTGCTCACGGGGACCTATGCCTTCCCTGGCGAGACCAGGGAGGACCGGCTCGTCAAGCGGATCCGGGGGCGTCACGTCCCGATCACGGACATCCGGCCGGACCTCTCCCACGGCTTGGCCGCGATCGTCGACCGTCTGCTCGCGATCCGTCCGGCCGATCGCTTTGGCTCAGCCGCCGAAGCGGCGGAAGCCCTCGAGGCACTCTTCCCGCCAGCCGGCCGGGACGAACGTGGGACGAGCACGAAACCGGGGACGAAGAAGCCGGGGGCCGGCGCAGTGTCCGTTCCCGCGGAGCCTGAAGCGCCGCTGGACTGGTCGCTGATCGAATCGGCACTCCGTCCGCCCGGTCACGGCGTCAAGGAATCCCCTCGGCTTGGGGACAGGCACGAGCGGAAACCGCCCTCAACGAAGGATCTCTCCTCCCATCGCAAGAACCTCGAGGAAGAGGGCGTCGAATCGGGACGGGAAGCGTATAAAGACTATCGTAATGAGTTGATCCAGATGAACCGCGTGATGACCGAGTTCCGCTCCCCTGGGCAGAAGGATGAAGCGCCCTCGCCAGGCGCGACCTGGCTTGAGCGAATCGGGGAGAAGTTCGGGGACTTCCTGGCGGAGCCGAGCCCAGCGCAGATCCTCATTGCCATCCTGGCGGTCGTCCTCGTCCTCGCGCTGGCCATGGGTTACGCGCTCGGATAGCCCCCGCCGGGACGGCTAAATGGCATTGCGTGATTCTGGGACGGTTCACGCATTTGTAGGGTGCCCTCTGAGCACCAAGGCCAGCCTTGCGCGGCAGGAAAGAACGAACCAGCGGGTTAGGAAACCCGCTCCACCAATAGGCCATCCTTCGGCGTGAGGCAAAAATGGTGCTCGCAGAGCACCCTACGACGGCGGCGTCCCGACATCACGCAAGTCCATTTAGAAAAACTCCGCGAACCTTGACCGCAACGAGCGTGTCTCTGGATAACAGGTACGAAGATCCAGATCCAGAGGTGACACATGATTGACACCAACATCCTGGAAGCCAAGTTCGCCCGCATCGGGGCCAGGCTCAAGTTCGGCGATGGCCTCGGACGTCGTCGCCGCAACTCCGCCGATGTCCCGGTCGCCCTGGATATCCAGAGCGACCGTTCGGGCGAGTACTTTGAGGTGATCGAACGACCGGAACTCACAGGCGGAAGTCGAGGTGCTCGACGTCCAGCCGGCCGACCGGCACTTGCTGTTGATGGTCCGGCGAGCATGGCGAGAAACACAAGTTCCTCTGCGGCCACGACGAGCGGCATTGGTTCGTCGCCGCCGTGCCCGAGAGTGCCCCAGTCGGAACCGTTTCGGCCGCCAAGGAAGCGCTCAAGCCTGCCGAGGTCCAGGTGGCCCAGGCTCGCGCGGGGCTGAGGTCCAAGGCTCGCAACCGCCGCAAGAACGCCGCCTACCGCCGGCAAGGGGAGTGGTTTTTCATCCCGGCACCCAACATCAAGCCGCATGAGACGTGGGTACTGCGGAATGAGCCGCTCACCAGGGGCAACGGTGGCAAGCCCCACTGGTGCGACTTCTGTTTCCGCACTGGAGGCGAGACGGTCTACGTGTGCGGAGCTATCCCAACGGCATCGCCGAGAAGCAGTACCGCCGGATTTTGGAAGATCGGCCCGAGGCCAGAAGCTGGGGCTGGCGGGTGATGACGCGGAACGCCCAGGTCTACGTCCGGGGCCGCATCCGGCACGCCGACCACAAGACAATCACGCTGCACGGCTGGCATCGGGTCCTGATGAACACCGAGACCCAGTCCAAGGCCATGCGCAACGTGGCGTTCCTTGATTGAGCTCGACTGGCTCGGCCGAGGGTGATCAACACTCTCGGTCGAACCGGGTCAGGATCCCCTCGATCGCGTCCGCATGAATCCGCCACGACACGGACGAGTAACCGCCGGAAAGCACCATCGCCACGGGGATGCCGCGCTCTCGGGCCATGGTTATGACCATCAGATCACGCTCGGCCAAATCGTTCATCGTCAGTTGAAATCCGGCCAGCGGGTCGTCCACGAACGGGTCGGACCCGGCGTTGTAGATGACAAGATGGGGCTTGACGGCATCGAGAGCGGCGGGCAAAGCGTCCTGGACGATTCCCAGGTATTCGGCCCCTGTCAGACCCCGTGTGCACCGGCAAAGGATAGTCCTCCGGTTCTTTCCGAACCGGAAAGAGGTCTCTTTGGTAGAGGTCGAAGATGACCGCCCAGGACCATTCCTGGAAAATCGCGGCGGTGCCATTGCCCTGATGAGCGTCCAGATCGACGACCAGCACCTTGCCCACCCGCCCCTCGTCGTGGAGGAGCTTCGCTGCCAAGGGCGCGTCCGCATACACGCAGAACCCGCCGCCCCATCCGTCGGCCGCGTGGTGGTAGCCGCCGCCGAGGTTGATGGCGACCCCGTGCTCCATCGCCAACCGGCAGGCCAGGATCGTCCCCCCGGTGGCGAGCCGCATCGGGCGCAAGATTCGCCAGTCGATCAGCCAGCCGGGCAGGCGACAGACGATCGGCACCTCAAGAATGCTGGCCAGCGTCTCGGGAGTCCGCAACGATCGCAGATACTCCGCGGTATGGACCTTCAGCAGATCCTGGCGAGAAACGGTTCTGGGACGCACGAAGTCCCTTGATCGGCGAAGTCCACGAGCGATCAGGGCCTCCTGAATGTGTCGATATTTCCGACCGTCGAACGGGTGCAGCCGCTCGAGCCCGAAAGCCGTGATATTGTAGCGGGGGTGATAGATCAAAGGGATCATGCATACCAATGGATCAAACAAACCTCCGCGGATCAAGGCATTCTACGGCATTTCGCCGAACGCGCTGACAACGCAGGTCTGGATGCTCGCAGCATCGGTGTCTTGGCGGCCATTGTCAAAGTTGAACCAGTAGGGGCTTATTGCGCCTCGGATGGTAGCGTAGAATCGAGGAGGTAACCGAGGAGATTGGGGACACATGGAGGCCACCCGAAGCCACGCCGCTTGGGAGAACTCACTGATGATTAACGTCGCTCTCACAGACGATCTTCAACGGCTTCTGCGAAACAAGGTTGACAATGGCGAGTTCCCGAATGAGGAAGCCGTTATCGAAGAAGCTCTGAAGTGCTTTCTCATTCAGAAACCAACCGAGGGAGGTCGACAGGCAATCGCCCCGACCGAGATTCTGGGACGAGCGTCTTCCAGGTCCCTTCATCGAAGACCAGACGTCTCTCGCACCGGTGGAACTTCCGAGACCCGGCCGGGAGATCGCCCGCGTTTATCTTCATGACGCAGCGCGGCAGCCGAACCTCTTCCCCGGCGAGTGATGTCATGTACAAGACCGCCGAGGAACTTCCGCGGGGAATCTCTCGGCTCCAAACCACGGGAAGGAGCCCCGGGCGGAAAAACCAGCGGCGATCGCGGGTGCGCCGACCAGTACGAATAGCAGATACGCAGTCATCGCTATAAGCATGAGTCCCCCAACGATCTCCATAACCGAAGCATTCGGGATGAATTCGCTCGGATGGCCTGTGAAGGGCGTGTTGCGAAAGCCCCACGATCGTTCCGATGTCATTTGCAACGTCCATTCCATGAGAGTATAAACATTCGGCGGAAGCGATACAATTGCGACGAGACGTCGCGACACGGCATACCGAAGGCGGTGACCACATAGGTAATTAGCAGAACGACCAAGCAAGACAGATTTGCCATCTGATCCGCGTTCGTGTACGCGGTCAGGTAGGAGTAGGGGAGAAAGAGGATGTACCAGTTGCATGTCTTAAATGAATCTCCAAACGGAAACGGCGACGGCATCCCACGATACTATACATTTGTGGACATACATAAAGTGATAATCTGGCCATGTAAGATCGATCATAACACGGCACATAAATCTTCTAAGAAGTAGCCATGACAACGCGATCGCTCCGATTGCACCAATGCCACTCCGGACAAATCGTTTCTTCTCGGAAGGCCAGACGAGCAGTGATGTGAGGACGGGAATAACCCAATACGCAAGCATTGGTCTCCAAGCATAGTCCGGCGGAAAGTCATCTATAGTGAACTCTCGTGTGTACATGACATGATAATGAATTCCCTTCTTTGAGGGATATCCCTCCCTCCAGAAGACTCGCTTCGCGAGCGAAGGGATGTCGAGTCGAGTCGCGGCCGAGCACACGATCGCAACAGCACCCACCGCTATCATCAAGCTCCGCATTGACATCCTTGGTCGTTGCACCCGGCCACCTCCATAAATGCTGAGAATACGAGACCGCGATAGATAGAACTACTAAGTCCGTCGTTGAGGATATCGCTTGTCGCGATTGATTGCATCCCCCAAACCGCTGCGTCTTGATGGCGAGCTGACCAGAGATCTTCGTCCGATTGATTCTGAAATACATGGGCGAAGCGCTGCCCAGACCGATCGTGGACGCCTGTTCGGACGGAACCTCGCCCTCCCCGACAGGTTATCAACGCAATGCTGAGTGGGGCTTATTGTATCCGGGCTCATGATGTAGAACCGAGAGAGCCATCCAAGTCTGCAGGCGGGACAAGATCATCGAGCATCTGTGGTGCGTTCACCCACGGAATGCACAATCAATCGCGGCAGTGTCAGCGATACACGGAAGGAAAAAGTTTGGCCACGGATGAAATACGGATTGAACACAGATGAAGCACGTAACTAAAGGCCATTGAATGATCCGTGTTTCATCCGTGTCGATCCGTGGCCAAGATTGTATTTCTTCCGTGTTTTCCGCGCCTTCCGTGGTAATCCGGATTGTCAGCGGTACGCGGAAGCCTGGATTCCGTAGAGCTCCGCGTACTTGCCACCCTTCTCCACGAGCTCATCGTGGCTCCCCACCTCGGCGACGCGGGCCCCGTCGAGCACGACGATCAGATCGGCCATTCGGACCGTGCTGAAGCGATGCGACACGAGGATCGTGATGCGGCCGTCGGCGCCATCGATATCACCATTTGATTTCCCGCCTGCGCGCGGCCGCCGCAAACCGCTCGAAGAGGGCGTGTTCGGTCTCCGCGTCGAGCGCCGCGGTGGGCTCATCCAGCACCAGGAGCAATGGACGATCGCGCATGAAACCACGAGCCAGCGCGAGCTTCTGCCACTGGCCGAAGCTAACCTCGACGCCTCCGGGCCATGTCGGGCCGAGCTGCGTCTCGAGCCCGGAAACGAGCCGGGTAATCACATCATCCGCGCCCGCTCTGTCGACGGCCGTCCTCACCGACGACTCGTCGTCAAGCCGGCATAGATCGCCGATTCCCACGGTATGGCGCGCCCTGAACTCGAACCGGAAGAAATCCTGGAACGCCCCGGCCAGCCGCGACCTCCACGCGTCGACGGGCATGCGCGCGAGATCGAGTCCGTCCACGAGGATGCGACCGCTTGTCGGCTGGTAGAGCCGGCAGAGGAGCTTGACGAGGGTGGTCTTTCCGGCGCCGTTTTCACCGACGATCGCCACCACGGAACCAGGCGTCAAGTCCACGCAGACATCTTCGAGGACGCGCCTCTCCGTCCCCGGATAGACAAACGAGACGTGCTCGAAGCAGATTCCGGTTGAGAGCCGCTCGGGTACCGGCACATCGGAGTGCTCGATCAGGGCGGCCGCGTAGTCCTCGAGCCAGGCGAGGCGGATGGAGCCGTCGAGCCAGATCCCCCGCAGAAAGCCGATCTCTCCGACCGTGGCGCCGATATAAGCCGAGAGTCGAGAGCCTGCCGCGAGAACAAGCAGCACCTTCCCGGGAGAGGCATGGATCACCAGTGTGACGAACGCCACCGTGCTAACGAACCCGATGCCGAAGACCGACCACGCGAGCATGTGCCACGCGGCACTGCCCCAGCGGGCTTCGGCCACGGGGCCGTACCAGCGTTCCCACGCCGCGCGGCGGCCGGCCACGAGACGGTCACCGATACCGGCCACGCGCACCTCCTTTCCGGGCGGCGCCGTGGTGGCCGTGACGAAGAGGTGGCGTGCCAGCCGGTTCGCGGGTGCTCCTCGCTCTTCGGCCGCTCGCTCCACGCCCGGCCGCCACGCGGAGGCAAACACCGTCGGCAGGGCGAACACGGCGAGTAGCGCAAGGGCTGGGTGGACCGTCATCAGTAACGCCACGGTCACACCAAGTCGCAAGATCCACCCACACGTTGAGAAGAGCGACATATACATGTGATCGAGCACGAACACCTGGTTGCGAAGCACCGCCAGCCGGTTCAGGTACTCGGGGCGCTCGTGGTGCTCAATGGTGGCGACCGAGGCCTGGAGGTGAGCCACGTGCGATTCGAGCGCGATGGTCAGGCGGTCGCGAAACCGGCGCTGCACGCGATCGCTCACCACGCGAAGAAACCAGGTCGCGGTCGCCGACACTCCCAGTCCGATCGCCGCGGTCAGGGCGAGCCCTCGATTGTGGGCGAGCACCCCGTCGGCCAGGAGCTTGAGCCAGAGTGCGAGCAGCGCGTCGGGCAACGCCGAGAGCAGCGAGAATCCGAACGCGACCACCAGCAGCCTCGGCTCGGCCTCGTAGCCCCGCTTCAAAGCGCGCCACATGGAGGGAAACGCACGCGGTAGATCGTCACGCGAGGACATCGTAGCTCACCCCTTCCGTTTCCTCTTCCTCGCCGTCCGAACCGAACCGCGACGCCTGGAGGTCGAACATGGTGCGGTAGCGGCCGCCGGCAGCCATCAGCTCGTCGTGCGTCCCAAGCTCGACCACCCGGCCCCCCTCGAGCACGCAGATCCGATCGGCGTGTCGCACGGTCGAGAACCGGTGTGAGATGAGGATCGTGGTCGTGTGCCGCGTGGCGGCGAGAATGCGCTCGAAGATCTCGGCCTCGCCCCGGACATCGAGCTGCGCCGTGGGCTCATCGAGCAGCACCACGCCCGCGCCGAGCCGCACGGCACACAGGGCCCTCGCGAGCGCCACGCGCTGCCACTGTCCGCCCGAAAGTTCCGTCCCTCCCTCGTAGCCGCGTGCGAGGATGGTGTCGAGCTCCGACAGTCCCGTCGCGCCGGCATCGACGAGCGCGGCGCGGATGACATCCTCCGGCGCCGGACGGTGCGACGTTGTCTCGAAGCGGCAGCTCGAAGCGGATGAAGTCCTGGAAGACCGCGGTCACCCGTGACCGCCAGGCGTCGAGGTCGAATTCCCGGAGATCGACGCCGTCAATCTCGATGGCGCCGGCTTGCGGGTCGTAGAGCCGGCAGAGGAGCTTCGCCATAGTCGTCTTGCCGGCGCCGTTCTGGCCGACGATGGCGAGCGATGTCCCGGCGGGAATCGTGAGGTCGAGGCTGGCGAGCACGGGCTCGCTCGAGGTCGGGTAGGCAAAGGTGACGTTGCGAAAGCGGATCTCGCGTGCCGGCATGCCCAGGGCCCCTCGTGAACCTCGGACCAGCGAACCGGCGGGGCCCATGGACTCCTCGAGGCGAAGGGTTGCCGCGACCGGCGCAGCGGCTCCATCGAGGGCCCACGACAGGCCGCCAAAGGCGATCATGCTGGTGGTCACAGCCACGGTCGCGTAGGTCACCACCCGGTCGAGCGAGAGTGTGCCGTCAATTGCCGCATTCGCCAGCGACCAGAACACGACGATGTTCGCGGCCAGCACCAGCACCAGGCTCCACGCCACGGGCCGCTCCCGAAGTCGCGTAGCCCGCCACTGGAGCTCGAAGAGCCGGCGCCGGCTTGCGCGGAACCGTTCCACAGTCCAGCTCCCCAGGCCGAAGAGCCGGAGTTCCTTCGCCGCGGGTGGTTCAACCGCGAGACGGTAGGCATAGTCGGCGTGTCGCTGGGCTTCGCGGACTTCCTCGGTGTTCCGGTCGCGCCAGACGGCGCTCTCGCGGAGGAGCCAGTGCGTTGCGAGCCACGCGCCGGCGAGAAGCGGCGGCGCCCACCACGCGAAGCCTGCGAGCACGATGGCCGACGTGAGGCCCGCCATCATCTCCACGAGTCCCGACGCGATGAAATCCATGGAGATCGACATCGGCGGTCCGGTGATGCCAAGGTCGAAGTCCCGCGCCATTGTGAGATCGTTCGTGAGTTTCGGGTTTTCGAGGTGCCCCATCCCCGGGGGCCGCACGCACGCGTTGGCGAGCTTGTCGTAAAGCCAGGCGGCGGTCCGGCTGCCGAGGTTCGCGCCGATGACATGCTGGAAGGGCGGGAGCACCTGGAGAGGCAGGAAGACAACGGCGACCAGTGCCAAAGGATAAAGGATGTCGTCACCCCGTTGCACCGCCCCCACGAAGGCGCCCATGGCGATGGCAAACAGGGCCGGCAGGATCCCGCGCAGCACGAGCACGCCCCACCATGCCAGCGCGAGGGTGCGGTCGACCCTGGGCAAGACCGAGAAGAACATCCACTGGTTGCTCGCGAAGAGGCGTTCGATCATCCGTAAGGCGCTCTATTTCATCCCAGTCGCGATCTATCGACTCCAAGCGATTATGGGAAAGGTGGCTTGAAATCCGCGTCTCGCGTTACGGTTCCCACGAGCCGGATCAAGAAAGGAAAGATCGAATGCGACAACAGAGGAACAGAACGGGCAGGATAACCTGGAGCCGCACTTTTCGCGATAGTTGATCTTCGAAATTAATTGGCTAGGGACGGTGTCCGTTGAGATGATGGTTAAAGAAATCGCTAACCTTGTCGAGATAGAGCTGGGGATCGATCGAAGTACACACCGGCATGCCGGTCAGAACGGGGCTCCCAGAGTTCGGCCGAGTTGGCGGCCGTGTTAACATTCTCGCGTGCTGGAATCGGTGTGATCGGATCAGCGTGGCCGTGTATCAACAGGATTGGTCTCTTGATGGAGCCGATCTCATCGACCGGCCTCGCCAAATCGATGTCACAGTCGAACCAATGCTCTCCGAGCCATTTCGTCACCGGGAGGAAGATCCGGGGAAGATGAGTCACGGACGTCCAATGCATCTCGACCAAAGGCATCGAGTTCGGCGAAACTGCTGTCAGCTACCAAGGCGCCAATTCGGTCGTCCTCCGAGGCGGCTCCGATGCCGGCTGCCGCGCCATAGAGATGCCCAGCACCCGATGCGGCCGGGCGAAAGCCTCGGGCGACGAGCCAGTGGACGGCACCACGCACGTCGCGCCGCTCGTGAGTCCGAAGCCGAAGCGGGCTTGGCCGCTCTGGCCGTGGCCGCGAAGATCGATCATCAACACTGAGAAGCCTCTGCGGCTGAGACCGACCGCAAGGTCTGGAAATTCGCCCGGGACATCGTCGCTGAGATCCTTGTCGAGTTCACGGGTGCGGTTGGCATCCTTCCCGTAGACGAGCAAGAGCGCCCTGACTGCTTCCGCCGGATGGAGATGAACCAGCCAGCGATCTCGAAGACCGTCGCCGTGGGCGGGAAGCGGACGTTCTCAAACACGACACCAAGGTCACCCGGTGTCTTACCCACGGACAAGGGATGGCGCTGAGGCATAGTAAGCAGTGAGCAGCCAGAATCGAGATGGCCACGAAAGTCAAGGCCGCGATGCCGACCACGCCGAAACGATCTTCACAAGGAGTGTCGATCTCCAGGTGTGGCCACCTCGAACCGTGGGACGGCGAATATCGACGCAGACAGAATGAGTGCATGGGAAAACCTCGGCAAACCACGGATCACACCCGATCGCGGGCCGCACAGATCACGCGAGGGCTGCGGTGCGATTCGCCTGGTGCGTGAGCATCAGGCCGAGCAAAGCCAGGCCGACCAGGTAATGGAAGTGACGGTACGGGCGATCGAGGGACGAAGTTGTTGAGCCAATAGCTCATCAGGACCAGGAGGATGTAGCCACCCATCGACAGGACCGTGGTTTGAAGGATCGGGTCGGACGAGGCCGAGAAGGCGGAGGCCACGATGAGCACCGCGAAGGCGACGGTCAGCGGGCTCATCAGAGCATCATCGAACGCGATGAGCAGGCACAGTGCGGTGACATCAACGAATCGCCATCCGAACTGCAAGACCACTGTCTTCCTCTTCCGGGTGAGCTGACGCTGAAATGCCCAGGAGGCGAGGCCCCATGCAACCAGGATCGCCTGGTTGAGCGAGACAAGGACCGCCACGACCGAGCTGTATCCACCAAGGATGCCGTTATCAGCGAGTCGATTGGCCCAATGGCTGGGCGAAAGGGCGCGCATCGCCCCGCGATCAGGGGGTAGCTCCAGATGATGACCGAGCAGGCAACGATCACGGCCAGCCGTGTGGCGAGTGACGGCTCAGTTCTTGCCCAGTCTCGGATGCGTTGCCAGGCGGTGTGGGGTGGCGTTTCGAGGAGCGGCTCATTCCTTACGAAACGAGTTAGCTCCGCCGCGAGTACCCCGGTTGAAGAATATCGTTCCCGGGTCGGCTTGCGCAGGCACTTCAGGCAGATCCTCTCCAGACCGTCGGGGACTCCGACGCGGACGCGGCTCGGGGGCGGAGGGTCACTATCGAGGGTGCGGAGGATCGCACTCGCGAGTGCGCGGGAATGGCGGCTGGCCTGTGATCAGTTCGTAGAGGATTACGCCGAGGCTATAAATGTCGCTAGACGGGCCGACCTCGCCAAGCCTGGGGTCAAACTGCTCCGGCACGATATAGGGGATCGTGCCACACGCGCCGTTTCCATGTGAGGTTGCCGCCGAGGAATCTGGCCAGTTCGAAGTTGGCGACGTACGGCGTTCCGGCCTCATCGAGCAGTATGTTATGCGGCTTCAAGTCGCGATGCACGATCGGCGGCTGTTGGGCGTGCAGATATTGAACGGCTTCGGCGATCTGAATCATGGTCCGCGCTGCGTTGAATGGGTCTAGCGGCCTTCCGCGTTCCTTCAGGAATTTCGACAGGTCCGACCTGCGCACATATTTCATCACGTAATAGAGTTGGCCCCGATCGTCGCCCGAACCTCGGTAGTCGACGATGTTGTAGTGCTGGGCCCGGGCGAGGCACCGCACACCGTTGATGAATCGCTGCGAATCATCGCCGCGTGGTAGCCGCGCCGACCCGAGCAGTTTGACGGCTACCTCCAGTCGGGCGATACCCTCCTCGAAGGCTCGGTACACAACGCCCTGACGCCCCCGGCCGATCTCTTCCAGCAGTTCATACTTCCCCACGAACCGGCGGATAGGCCCGACCAGGTCGCTCACCAGCTCGGGTACCACACGATTGATCAGTTCGGATTCAGCAGGGAATCGCTTCAGGTATTCCTCAAGATGGGGACGTTCTCCGTCCGTCCACGCAGTTCAATTTCGATCCCAAGCAGGTCTTCCAGGAGCTGTTGTCTGTCCTCGACGCAAGGCTTCCGTCAGGAATTGCTCGATCCGAGGTTGTGCTCCCTTCACCCACTCCCACTCAAATCGGTCACAGATTTCGCTGATCCTTATGGCCTGGTCCGCAGTCATCGCCATTGTCCCCCCTCGGGATGCGTTGAGAAATCGGCTTTTGTGTGAGCCGCTTTCCTTCCTATTGCCCGGCGAGGCCGATTTGTGCAGTTAGTCGAGGAACGAATGCCCATCCAGATGCTCCTCCCAGATCGACGCGATGGCCCTGAACCAGCCGTGCACGGTCCCCCGGGTCATACGCAATCGCGCGGCGATCTCGGCGCACTGAATAGCCCTCGAGTCGCAGGAGCACGGCCTGCTGCCAGAGGGGGTTCTAAGCTCCTCGATCAGTTCGGCCATGGGTCAGTTTGACGATGGCCCTGTATTCGAGGAGTAGGCTCGACGATGAGCGAAGAGTCCGGCACCGGCACTATCTCCATCGGACAACGACCCTGGTGGGAGATCTTCGAATGAGAGGAACGAGACCTCCCTCTTCCAACGCCCGCTCCTGACCCGCTGCATCGCCTTGCGCTCGGTGATCTTCGCAAGCGTGGCCCAGAGAACGTCCCGACCGTCCACATAATCGAATTTGCCCTCCGCGATCCCGTTGCAGAAAGCATCGATTGCGGAAAGGGCCGCATCTTCCTCGGTACCCGCGCCGACATGGGCTGAATTTCACAATCGGGCGAGCTACGCGAACCAAACGCTCAAAGTAACGCTCCCAAAGCGGCGGCGACTTGCGTGGTTCGTCCCTCCTTCGAAGGTTTGCGGATTATCACGGTGACGGAACCTGCAATTTCAGTAGGCATCGGCGACCTCGGGATGCTAGGGATCGTTGGATCGAAACTCCTGCACGATTCTATAACCTGAACGCGATTCGGCTAGAGCACGCCCCCATTTCGGAAAAATATTTCATCTCTCATTACACAAATTGGTCTCTGCCCGCAATCCAAAAATGAGGGGGCGGATGCTCCACTGGCTTCGCACGTCGGCTACCGGCTCCGGCATGCGAGATTCCCCGTCCTCAGCAAAGGCCGTAAGAGGGTGAGCCATGAAGACAAGTCTGGCGACGCCGGCGGCAATCAAGCCGGAAGCCATGTCTCCGACGATCGTGTAGCGGAGCAAACTCAACGGAACACCGCCGACTTTTGGTACCCGCAATGACCCTCCACGAAGTCCATGAGACAAAACGATCGAAATCACGCCCCGCCCCGATCACCCTACGGGAAATTGCAGTCATCACTGGACTGGTGGCAATCGAGTTGCGGGTCTTACCACGACCGATGGATTTCTTGACGGCCTTCGCGCTGCCGCCAGTCTACTTTCTCTTGCGGGTATACCCATACCTGGCGAGGCCGCTCGGTCTGCTCGCGTATGTGGCCTGGGTTGGCGTGCCGTTTATGCCGGCGTGGATCACGGGTGAGCCATGGGACATCGGCCTGGCGAAAGCCACTCTGTTCTTCACTGCCCCGGGTATCGCCAGGTTCGTGACGTGGCGGGATTGCCCCGAGCTTTGGGATCTGCTCGACCCACTGGTCATCGGCAGTGCGCCTTTCGCCGTTGCATCGATCGCGATTCTGGTCGGACGGCTATTTGAGCTCGGGGCTCTTTCCTGGAATTAGCGCTGTGTCCGACTTCAACCAAGATATCTTGACCTTTGAGTCGACTTAAGAGGGGAATTCGCCGCGATGAAGATCTGCTTGTTGACCAGCCTGATTGTCATGTTCATCACTTTGAACGTCGTTGCTGCCGGGCCCGACGACGCCGTAGTGCAAGTTGAAGGCCACGCGCCGATATCCCAACGTGATCCGCCCCTGGACGAAGGCTGGGGCCGGTCGAAACGATGGGCTCGGGTGTGGTGATCCCGGGCAACAGGATTCTGACCTGTGCCCACCTCGTGACCTACGCCAGCGAGATCACCGTCCAGGGCCGCGACGGCGGCCGCCGTGTCGACGCCAAGGTCGAAGCCGTCGGACAAGGAATCGACCTGGCCGTCCTCACCCCCAACGCCCCTGACTTTCTCGCGAAGCGTCCCCCTCTTCCGAGGGCGACCGATCTACCCGATGTGATGGCCCCGGTCCTCGTCTACGGCTACCCGATCGGCGGGAACGGCCTGTCGGTCACCAAGGGGATCGTCTCGCGCATCGGTTTCGGCCAGTACGGCGGAGGAACCCTGGGCTTGCACCTCCAGGTCGACGCGGCGATCAACCCAGGCAACAGCGGTGGTCCAGCCCTGGTCGATGGCAAGATGGTTGGGCTGGTTTCTTCGAGGATGGTCGGAACCCAGGGCATCAGCTTCATACTGCCCAACGAAGAAATCGACGTCTTCCTCGACGACATCAAGGATGGCCGATACGAAGGCAAGCCCCATCTATCCGATGAATACCAGTCGCTCGAAAACGAGGCGCTCCGGGCACGGCTCGGGCTCGGACACGACGCTGGCGGGATGATGATCCGCCGGCCTGATCCGGGCGACAGCGAATCCGCTGCGCGAGTTCGACGTCTTGACACAGATCGGGGATCGCCCGATCGACCGCGAGGGAATGGTGAAGGTGCGCGACGGCCTCCGTCTGCCGTTTCCGTACCTCGTCCCGAAGTTGGAACGCCACGGATCAGTCCCGGCCCAACTCTGGCGCGATGGACACTCGCTGGAACTCGCCCTCCCTGTCTCCCGCCAGGACAACTCGCTGATTCGCGACCTTGACGGCCGCGAGCCGACCTATTTCCTGGTCGGTCCTCTGGTCTTTTCACCGGTGGTCGGCGACGCGGCTGAGTCTTACCTCACAGCTCAATCCCGCCGTCCTGAGTCGGAGGAGCCCGCTGTTGATTCGGTCGACTGATCATGTGCGGTTCCCGGATGAGGAGTTGGTGGCTGTCACAACGCCAATTTTTCCCCATCGGGTCGCGCGGGGTTACGGCGACCCGATTGGCCAGGTGATCGAGTCAGTCAATGGCGTCGCGATCCGCAACCTGCGGCACCTGGTCGAAACCGTCCGCGATGCTCGTGATGAGTACGTGATTTTCCGATTCGCTGAGGACGGTTCCGAGACGCTCGTTTTCCGACGAAAGGAACTGGAGGCAGCGACGGCGGATGTGATGTCCGAGAACGGCATCCCACGCCGGGGTACTTCCAACGTGATGACCGTCTGGGATAGTAAGCCCCCGTCTTCGCGTTAAGGCAACCCGTGGCGATCGATGAACGCACTCGACGTATTTCGCGGCGTCCGTTTAGAGGAGTCTCACGATGACCAGGCTCACTCGAAGGCACGAAGGCCATGACCGCATTTCACTTATATGTCTATCGCGGGCGTATCAACGACTGACACCGCAAGACCATCAGTCGCGAAGATGACACGCCGCTATCTCACGGCAGGGAGTCTGGGATGGTGCCCTGGACGGATCCGCTCCAAAAGTCGCCCCGAGCCATCGCCTCGGCATGGAATTGCTCGCCATCGTCGCGCGGCTCGGGCTCTCGCTGTTTCTCACCGCGGGCTTCGCAGCCGGACTGAGCCTGAACACCGGCACAAGCCTCGCCACTCCGGATATGGTCCAGGCGTGTGAATGGTTTTTCTTCTGGTCCTTGGCCTTGATCTCATGCGTGACGAGCCGTCGCGCATGAGATACTGGTCCAGTGCTAACAGGGCGGGCAGGACCCCGCACGAGCACGCCCCACCATGCCAGCGCGAGGGTGCGGTCGACCTTGGGCAAGACCGAGAAGAACTTCCACTGGTTGCTCGCGAACAGGCCTGCGATCATCCGTAGATTTTCCCTTCATCTCATCTCAGTCGCGATCCGGTGCTGGTTACCCTTAATGAGCACCCAGCCGACGCCACGCCACCGCTCCTCATCGACGTACCAGGGCTTAATCGATCTCTGCAATCAGGCCGTGCGGGTCGCGCGGAAGCAGGGCCTGCCGTGTGCAGTCGGGAACGAAGTCGAGCTCCTCCAGCACGATTGCCCCAATCAGAGCATCGGCGCGTCCCGGTTCGACGACCGCGCTGAAGACACTAGAGCGGCCCTGAATCTCCAGTTGGACGTCACCGACAACCGTCTTCGGCTCCCGGCAACCGTCGGCGAGCCGAACCGTGATTTGGCCGGCTTCGGGCAAACCCAGCGCGGCCACCACCGAGGCCGGAAGGACTAGCCGAGCGGCTCCCGCGTCCACGACGCCCGAAATCCGATCCCGGCGCACTTGTTCCGGCGCCAGAAAACCCTTCTTGGCCTGCACGACGTCTTCATGGTTCGCCACATCGAACTCAACGGAGAACCGTCCCACGTAGTCCCTCCAGTTCATCGTTGGCAGTTCGGTAGACATCGCGTTATCCCTCCGCCGCGGACGCTGAACAACCGTCAAGAGGATGATGCGGAATTGTCCACAAAAGGCTATCTTATCCATTCTCCCAGTGCGAGACCACGGCGTGCCACCTACCTGCATCTCCGGCAATGGACCACTTCACCGGTCCGGGCTGGCTTGGTCGCCGGACAGAGCCGGATCCTACAAGAAATGTAGGAGGGAGCTCCGTCTCTCGATCCCGGTTCTGCCGGATGCCAGCCCGACTTGGAAATAATCAGGCTGGAAAGCGTCCCCTTTGGCGATCCATGCGAGGAACTGGGCTCTCGGGACTTCCTCGCTCTCGGTTGTTTGCATACGATGGAAGAAGATTCGTTCGGAGTGAAGGTCGTATCACCGCTGAAAAACGCACCTCGCGGTGAGTGAGCGCATGGATTCACTACCGAATGCCGACAAGTGAGCTGTCACGATAGCCGGGTTTGCGTGTATAAATGGATGGGGAGGATTGCGCCCGGTGAGCGTGGGACGGCTTGCCAGGCTGGAGATAGCGAGATCGAGGTGCGGACCAGATATCCATGCCATCTCCTGGCGGGTATCTTGTTGTTTGGGAGGGCTGGGATCGATTGATCGATCGATCAGGCTGCTTGAATCGAGGAGCACGGAATCGTGGTGGCTGAAGTGGCACGGGGACTAGAGGCGCGGTTTCCCTGGTTGTCGACCTGGCTGGGGGGCCGGCTGCAGTTCGAGCTGCCCGCCTTCATGGTGAGCTTGACCATGCACGGGCTGTTGCTCGTGGGGTTGGCGCTTGCGGGTTACCGCGTGCATCGGGAAGTCCAGCGTGAGTTCCGAAGCGAGGCGGTGGATAACGCGGTGGGGTTGGATTCGACGTATCAGGATCTGGACCAGTCGGCCGAACCGCCGGCGCCGGTGTCCGCGGCGGGGTCGTTCGCACCGACGCTGGCGCCCACGATCACTTCGGCGCCCAGTTCCGCCGGCGGCGTTCCGGTCTCGGCCCAGGAGGGAACACGCGCGCTGACGCCCCAGCTCGCCAAGCTCGACGTGCAGCGGGTGACCGAGCTGGTTGTGCCCACCGCGACGATGCTCGGGCTGAATGTCTCGATCAAAGGCAACGGGGCCGAGATGGTCGGCGGCGTGGAGGGGGCGGTCGACCGAATCGCCATCGAGATCCTCCGCAAGCTCGAGAAAGGACGCACCCTGGTCGTGTGGGCGTTCGACGCCTCGGGAAGCCTCCTGGCCGAACGGCAGCGGCTTGCCAAGCACATCGATACGGTCTACACCCACATCAACCAGCTCGATGAGACTCACCTGGCGGCCGACGATGCACTGATGACAATGGTCGTCTCCTTCGGCCGTGACCGCCAAGCGATGCTCCCCAAGCCGACGGCCGAGCGGTCGCGGATCATTGAGGCGATCAACAAGGTCCCGCTGGATGAGACCGGCTTCGAGTACACCTTCGCCACTGTCGCCGAAATCGTCAATCTCTGGGGCCGTTATAAAGACGCCCACAAACAGCCTTACCACACGATGATCATTGTCGTGACCGACGAGGCCGGCGACGACGAAGATCGGCTCGAGGATGCCATCGCCTCGGCTCAGAAGGCCAAGGTACCTGTCTACGTGTTGGGTTCGCAGGCGCCCTTCGGCCGCAAAAAGGGGTATATGAACTACACGGACCCCAAGACCAAGCGCGTATACTATGGCCTGGAAGTGGATCAGGGGCCCGAAAGCGTCATGCCCGAGATGATCCGGCTGCCCTACTGGTATGGCGGTCAGCAACACGAGTTCGTCGATGCGGGCTTCGGTCCCTATGGCCTGAGCCGCCTGGCCGACGCCACCGGCGGAATCTACTTCGTGACCCGGTTCGACACCCGTCGGATGGGGTTCGACCTCGCTCGGATCAGGGAGTACAAGCCTGACTGGATCTCTCGCTACGAGTACGAAAAACAGATCAAACGCTCGCTGTTGCGGCAGGCGGTCGTGAACGCGGCGATCACCACCCAGCAAAACCTCCCTGGCATGCCGCCGCTCGACTTTCCACCGGCCGACACTCCCGAATTCAAGGAGCAGATGGCGAAAAACCAAGGCATTGCCGAGCGAACCGCTTACACGGTCGACGAGGCCTTGGGCCCCATCAACGAGGTGGCTAAGACCAAGCTCCGCGACCGCGAGTCCTCACGGCGATGGCAGGCGCACTTCGACTTGATTCGAGGCCGCCTCCTGGCCACGAAGGTCCGTTGCTACGAATACAACTGGGCCTGCGCTCGGATGAAAAAAAATCCTGAGAAGTTCTCGAATCCCAAATCCAACGCCTGGAGGCTCGCGCCCGACAAGACGATTCGCTACAGTGAAATCGCGGCGTCCGCCGGCAAGGAGGCCGAGATGCTGCTCCACCGCGTTCTCGAGGAGCATCCAGCCACTCCCTGGGCACTGCTCGCTCAGCGCGAGCTGGAAAATCCCTTGGGATTCAAGTGGGTGGAGCACTACGTTCCTCCCCGACCTCGGAATAACGATAGCGCGGCGGCCGCTGCTCAGAAGAAGAAAAAACAAAACCCCGATATGACAAAGCCGCCGGCGCCGCCTAAATTGTAGTTGCGAGTTGTCAGCAATGCGCCTCAATGGTTCGCGCACCTTATCGCAAGCTAAACTCTAGGGGAAGAACGAGAGCGTAGAGAGAATGGAAAACCGGCATGGTTCAACAACTCAGGTCCTTTGGTAACACCTTTTTGGAGTCGGCAAGCCCATCATACTAGCCCGAAGCGTAAGCGAGGGTTGGAGTTCGCCTTGCTCACGCTTCGGGCAAGTATTGCCCGAATGATAGCCGGCATTGAACCACGCCTGAAAACCGACGCGTTCCGCGGAACTAGGAACTAGGAACTAAACGACATGGAACTGCACCCTCCTGTTTCTCCGTCGGATGATGAGATCTACCAGCTCGGGAATCTCAAGGGACAGGCGATGGCATTGCCCTCGAAACGAGCGAGTGGGGGAATTGTCGATACCAACGTGGCGTCGGCGCCGGCCGCCACGGGGCAGGCGGTCCCGACGGTGGTGTCGGCTCCGGTCGTCATCGGCTTGGTCAGTTCCGATGAGCCGGCCACGGCTTCCTCGACGATCGCGACGGCGATGGGGTCCGGTCCAGCCTCTGCGGGAGTCGAAACGACCGTTGAATTGAGGACGGCGGCCGCAAATGGATCACCCACGAGTCCGCCGGACGCGGCGACGACGGTGACCAATGCCGGCGCGAGTGCTGCCCCTGCGCCTGCGACGGTCCCGGGTCCGCGGGTCGCCAAGCTGCGGCCGACACGGCGCCGTGGTCGAGTCCGATTGCGGCACGTGCTGCAAGCTTGGAGCGTCTCGCTGGTCGTGCACGTGGTGGTCCTCTCGGCCCTGGCCGCCGCGACGTTCTCGTCGAAAGACACGATCAAGAAGATGGTCAATTTCGATTCGGCGCTGGCTGGCTACCGCAACGGCGAGCCCGAGCCGCTGCCGATCTACGCGGACCCGGACAATATCCCTCGCGACAAGGCCATCGGCGACGAAAATGCCAGCACCGCGGGCGAGCCCGTGCCAATGGTGATGGGCGACGGCGGTGGTGACGAGGGCGAGGACGGCGGCGGTGTGGTCGTCGCGAGCGGCGTGGCTTCGGGGCGTGCCTCATCCACGCCGCGGATCCGCGGTGTCGGCAAAGGGCGGATCAACGAAGGGTCGAGCTTGCCTGGCATCAAGGTCGACGGGCTGGGAGGGTCCCCGCTGGCGCTGTTGCCGGCTGCTCCCGCCGCAGACTTGGCTGGCGGCGGCAAGATCGCCGGCGATCCGATCTTCGACGTCCAGGAGATCGGAGTCGCGCTCGACCAACTGGCCCGCGAGATCCTCCGCCATCTCAAGGAACACAAGCTCACGGTCGTCTGGATGTTCGACGAGTCGGTCAGCATGCAGGATGACCAGCGGACGATTCTCCAGAAGTTCGATCGCGTCTCCAGCGAGCTGAAGGTCAACGTCGATGCCGATAAGAAGACGGCCGGCGCGCTCAACCACGCGATCGTCGGCTTCGGCCAGGGGATCGACTACGTCCTCGAGAAGCCTCGCGACGATATCGACCAGGTCGGCAAGGCCATCAAACACCTGAGGATCGACCCCACCGGGATCGAGAACACGATGAGGGCTCTGCGCGAGGTCGTCGAACACTACTCGGGTTTGATCAAGAAGGACCGCAAGCTCCTGATCGTGCTCGTGACCGACGAGTCGGGGGACGATGGCGCCGATGTCGAAGAGGCGCGGGCGGCGCTCAAAAGATACAAGGTGCCTCTCTATGTCATCGGCCGGCAGTCGCTTTTCGGCTATCCCTGGGCTCACCACCGCTACGAAGATCCGGTAACCAAGGACGTTTACCATCCTTTGATCCGTCGCGGCCCCGAGACCGCCGATCTCGAGCTCTACCAGTGGGACGGCCTGCACGAGCGCTGGGACGAACAGCCTTCGGGGTTCGCCCCCTACGAGCTGGCCCGATTGACCAAGGACTCCGGCGGCATCTATTTCGTGCTGCCCAGCGAGGAGTTCATGCGGATCCGCCAGCGCGAGCAGGCCTACTCGATCACCCAGCTCAAGGAATATCTCCCTGAGTACGACAACCGCATGACCTACACCGAGAAGCGCGACAGTTCACCGTTTCGCCATTTGTTACATCAGATCGTCATGGAAGGCAAGAATTTCCATTACCAACGCGACTTCTCGATCGCGTCGGACGAGATGGTCAAAGCGGCCCTCGAGGAGGGGCAAAAGGCGACCCTCAAGCTGAACCTACTCATCGAGATCCAGACCCGGCTGGAGAATATGAAGAAACTTCGCGAACGTGAGCCCGAAAAGCGTTGGCAGGCTCACTACGACCTGATGCTGGCCCAGACGGTCGCCTTCGAGGTGAAGGCCTACGAGTATCGCGCCTTGATGGCATCAATGGTCCAGTCTCCTCCGCAGCCCAAGGGGCAGCCGGGCCCCGAAAAGATGATCACTTGGCGTGTCGACCATTCAAAGAAACCGTGGGCCCCTCGGAACCAGACCGAAAAGGTGTATGCCCAAGCCGAACGACTGCTCAAACAGGTAATCGAACGACACCCCAAGACCCCCTGGGCCGACCTGGCGCAGGACACCCTCAACACCGGTTTTTCCGTTCAGCTCAACGAATGGCACCACAACCCCAAATACTATGAGCGCAGCCAGTTCGTTCCCCGGTATTGAATGAAATGAATCAATCCGACGACTGCTCTAGCCGAGTGTCGGATCATTGAAATGAATCATGTGGCCGGGTCGAGTGTCGCCGCGGGTTCAATTCGGTCGATCAGGGGACTCGGCGATTTCTGGGCGGAGACGACGGGCGATCCTCGGGTCACGATCGCGATGCTCGATGGGCCGGTCGATCGAACGCACCCGGCCCTCATCAGGGCGAATCTGACGGCGGTCGAAGTCGCTGTGGCGGCGGAACCTCGGCTCGGTGGGCCGGCGACGAGGCACGGCACTCTGGTGGCGAGCCTGATCTTCGGCCGAAGCCCGGTCGAGGGGATCGCTCCGGCTTGCCGGGGGATCGTGGTGCCCGTTTTCAGCGACCTTGCGGGAACCCTCCAGACCGAGGACGACCGATTCTTCGCGCCGACGTGCTCGCAGCTTGATCTGGCCCGGGCGATTCTCCTGGCCGCGGAGCATGGGGCTCAAGTGATCAACATCAGTGGTGGCCAGGATGCGTCGTCCGGGACGGCCCATCCGCTCCTGGTCGACGCGATCAACCGGTGCCTTCGCCGTGGCATCCTGATCGTGGCCGCGGCGGGCAACGACGGCTGCGAATGCGTTCATATCCCCGCCGCGGTCGCCGGCGTCCTCGCCGTGGGGGCGATGGACGCGAGCGGCGAACCGCTGGGTTCGAGCAATTGGGGTCGCTTTTATCGGTCCGAAGGACTGCTGGCCCTCGGCGTCGGCTTGCTGGGGGCCCGAGCCGGAGGGGGAACGTTGGTCGTCAGCGGGACGAGCTTCGCGGCGGCCGTGGTCTCGGGCGTGCCGCGTTGCTCATGAGTCTGGCGCTCCAGAAGGGTCGACACCTCGACGGAAGGCGAATTCGTGAGATTCTGCTTGACTCGGCTGAGAAGTGCCTCGATGATGTAACCCTGTGCCGCCGTTACCTTGCGGGACGGCTGGATCTGACTAGAGCGCGTGCCTTGCTTCGACGTACGGATTCAGGCATGAGCGATGAAACCCAGTTGCCACTCTCTCCGCCGGATGCGGCTCATTCGGCGATCGAAGCCGTTGCGGATGCCTCCGTCGACGATGGGGCGGTGTTCGGCCGCGGAGTGGGCTCCGTCATTTCCGCCCTCGCCGGCGGTCGCCCTCTCTGAAGGCTGCGGCTGCGCGTCCTGCCCGCGCGAAGGAGACCGCGAGATCCGGGGGCTTGGTCTTCGCCCTGGGAGAGATCGCATACGACCTGATCTCCGAGGCCCGTCGCGACTCGATCCACCAGCACATGGAAAGAGAGAAATCCAATCCTCTCAATCCCGTCGCAGATGGTGGAGTATTTACGAAGGAACCCCTGGGAGAGTGCTTCGATCCAGTGGGTACTTACCTCTGACCAGACACCGATCTACGCCATCATGCCGGCTGGTCCGTTCGCCGGTGAGGCGTACCATCGCTTGCTCGAGTTCCTGGCCGACCAGGTGGCTGGTACGGTTGAGCGGGTCTCGATCCCGGGGCGGCTGGCCGGCCAGGCGCGGATGTTCAATGGCCAGGTCCTTCCCGTGGTCGTGCCCGAGCTGCGGGGAATGTTTAGCTGGACGACCGACGCCCTGGTTCAAGCCGTCGTCGGAGCGGCGCCGCAAGCCGGCGCTCCGGACACCCAGCGCGCGGCGTACACCCAGAAAGTGAACGCGGTCCGCGGATTTCTCGACCGGATTTACCACGAACTTCGGAACCTCGGCGTTGCCGCCGAGGAGCGTGCGATCAATTATGCGGCGACCAACGCGTTCCAGATTCAGCCCGTCTACGAGTCGGCCCTCAAGGAATCGATGGAACTGGACTCGATCGACGTGGAACGCAGCTTGATCTGCCGCCAAGATTCCGATTGCTGGGACGTGAAGATCTACTTCTTCTACCCACAACGGCAGGTGCAAACCGTGCGCAAGGTCTACCGCTTCACCGTGGATGTCAGCGATGTCGTTCCGGTGACGGTCGGTCCAGTGCGATCCTGGTTTGTGCGTTAGGCTCGATGACCGATTCCCGCGGCAATCTCATCGGTCGCGGGCCATCCCAAGCCGGCGTCACTCGGCCCCTCAATTTGATTGATCAAGGAGTTCTTAACCATGCGTCTGCCCAATTTGTCTCCCGGTGTCGATCGTCGCTCCCTGGTTGCATCGGCCGCTCCGCTCCGTGATGGGGTCCGGCCTCAAAACGGCCTCGAATGCGGGGGTTCCTGTTCGACCACGGGTCCCCAGTTGTCCCGCGTCGTGTCCTTCTTGTCTCACCAAATTCAAGCGGAGTATTTCAGTGCGCGACGTCGCTGCTGCCGTTCATGCGCGGGTGAGCCCGTGAGGGTGTATCTTGGGCGTGCGGATATCGGGTATTCGGGGCCAGCGGGTGTACCGGGCGGCTCAATCACGTTAAGCGATTCAGGGGATCTTGGGGAGCACCTGGCCGGCGTTGGCTTCCCAGATCTTGACGGTACGGTCGCTGCTTCCGGAGGCCACCCGCGTGCCGTCAGGGGAAAAGGCAACGGTCCAGACCGGGCCGGTGTGGCCCCGGAGGACCATGACTTCCTGGTCGAAGGCTGGGTCCCAGATCCGGACCGTTCGATCGTCGCTTGCGGAAGCCAGCCGGCGGCTGTCGGGGGAAAACGCGAGGTGCTCGGATCTCTAAGGCGTGTCCCGTCAGGGTGTGAACTTCTTGGCCGGTGGCGGCGTCCCAGACGTTGATCGACCGTCCATAGCCTGCCGAGGCGAGCCAACGACCATCCGGGCTGTACGCGATCGTGCAAAGGCCTTCATCAGCCTTGGAAGTCTTGACCCGGAGGCCGGAGCCCAGGTCCCAGAACAGGATGAATCCCTCGAAATCGGCGGAAACCAGCGTCTTTCCATCGGGGCTGAACGCCACGCCGGTGACTGCGCCGGCGTGACCCTTGAGGTTGTGAATCTCCCGGCCCGCGGCCAGGTCCCAGACTTTGACCAATTGATCGTGGCTACCGGAGGCGACCGTCTTTCCATCGGGGCTGAACGCCACGTCCATAATGAGGGCCGTGTGGCCATTGAAGGTTTTGACTTCCTGGCCGGTGGCGACCTCCCAGATCCGGACCGCCATGTCGATCCCCGCGGAGGCCGCCAGCCGCCCGTCGCGGCTGATCGCGACGCATTTGACTCCCGCGGTGTGACCCCGGAAAGTTCGGACCACCTGACCGCTGGTCAGGTCCCATAGCTTGACGGTCCGGTCCTTGCAGGCGGAGGCGAGGTACGAGCCGTCCGGACCGAAGGTGACGCCCCCGACCTCGTCCTTTTCAGGGAACGAGCGAGCCTCCTGGTCCCGCGTCGTGTCCCAGATCCGGACCGTCAGGTCGTTGCATGCGGAGGCCAGATGCACGCCATCGGGGCTGAAGGCGATATCCAGGATTGTGCCGGTATGGCCTTTGAGGCTCCGGAGCAGGTTACCAGTCGAAGCGTCCCAGAGGGTCACCGCCTGGCTGGTGTAGCCGGTGGAGGCCAGGGTCTTGCCATCGCGGGAAAACGCCAGTTTCATGACTGGGTCGACATTGTGATGATCCCGGAAGGTGCGAACCACCGTGCGGGCGGGGATATCCCAGAGCTGGATCGTTCCGTCGGTGGACCCGGTGGCGAGGGTCTTGCCGTCGGAGGAAATGCGCCATGATCCCGGGTGTGACCTTGAGGGTGGCGGCGAGCTGGCCGGTGGCGACGTCCCAGAGTCGAGTGGTGGGCTCACCTCCGCCGACCGAGAGGAGGGTCTTGCCGTCGGGGCTGAAGGCGATCAGGCTGGACATGTCGTCGTGGTGATCCGGAAGGGTGCGAATCAGTGAGCCGGCGTCGGAATCCCAGAGCTTCACGGTACCATCCCGGCTGGTGGAGGCGAGGGTCTTGCCGTCGGGCGAATACGCCAGTTGCTGGATCGCCCTGGTGTGAACCTGCTGGAAGGTGCGGATGGCCTGTCCGGTGGCGACGTCCCACAGGGTCACCGTCCGAACGCCCCCCTTCGGATCGGCCCCCGGCCGAGGCCAGTCGGGCGCCGCCGGGGTGAAAAGCAACCGTGAGGACTTGTTCGTTGGCGACGAGCGTGTGGATGGCCTGGCCCGTGGAGGTGTCCCAGACCTTGATGGTCCGATCGTCGCCTGCCGAAGCCAGCCGTCGGCCATCGGGACTGTAAGCCACGCTCCAGATGGCGGTGGCCTTCTCGTGCCCGATCAGCGTTTGTCCCTGAGAGCGGGTCAGGCGGTCGAGATAATGCCACTCGAAGCCGCGGAGGTCGGTCTTGCGCGGCGGGGGGCGGGTCTCATCGAGCTGGCGCCGGACTTCGGCGACGTTGGCGTCTTGCCAGTCGCGCGCCGCCAGGGTGAGTTTGGCCGCGTAGGCCAGGTGCCGGGCGAGGTCTTCGCTTCTCAGGGCCTCGTCTTCGTTCTGTTTCGACCTCGTCAGGGCGCCTGCAAGTTCCACGCGGGCGGCGACGGCCTGGCGCCATTGCCAGATGATGCCGCCGCTCCCCGTGGTCATCGTGAGTACGAGCAGGCCGAGCAAGACCGAGATGGCGGGATGGCGCCGGATATATTTCGAGATCCGCTCCGTGGTCGAGGCCGGCCGGGCCAGGATCGGCTTGCCCGCGAGCCAACGATTCAGGTCATCGGCGAGCTCCTGGGCCGTGCTGTAGCGATTCTTGGGGGCTTTCTCCAGACATTTCAAGCAGATTATCTCGAGGTCACGATCGATCAGGGGGTCGATCGCGCGGACGGTTCGGCTCTTGCATGACCACCTGGCGCAGTATCTCCGTGCGAGAGGTCGAGCGGAACGGCGGTCGCCCCGTGAGCAAGGCGTAGAGAACCGTGCCCAGGCCATACACGTCGGTGGCCGTGGTGATCGCCTCCGGCCGGCCTTCGGCCTGCTCAGGCGCCATAAAACTGGGCGTGCCGGCCGCCCCGGACTCCGTTGTCGCGTCGCTGGCGGTTGTTTCCAGCCGTTTGGCCAGTCCAAAATCAATCACATGGGGATTGCCTTGAGCGTCCACGAGGATGTTTGACGGCTTCAAGTCGCGGTGGAGCACGCCACGCTGGTGGGCGTGGTGGATCGCGCCGGCGACTTGCTCCACCAGGCGAGCGATCGCGGCCGGCTGGCCCTTGAAGCGAGCCAGAGAATCCTGGACGGTCCAGCCCTCGATCAGCTTCATGCTGTAATAGTGCAAGCCTCCTTGCTCGCCCACCTCGAGGATCGGCACGATGTTGGGATGGTCGAGCGCGGCGACGGCCTCAGCCTCGCTCTGGAATAAACGCAGTTCCCGAGCCGTGAGCCAAAGTGCCGGATTTGATCGTCTTAAGTGCGACGATCCGGTTGAGCTTGATCTGCCGAGCCTTGAAGACGACTCCCATGCCGCCATGGGCGAGCAATGCGATCAACTCATAATCTCCCAGCACCGCCCCTGGACACGCGAAAGCCAGCCCCATTTCACCGAGAAGTTTGGACCATGCCGGCATCCCTACCGGCTGTGGGGAAGCCGGACCGTTGGCTTGATCCGGCCGGTCCAGCCCGGACATACCGATCGTGCTCGGCAGGTCGAGCGGACAGGTTGGGTTGTCGGCTTTTCCCGCCGTGGTCAACAAGGGATCGAACATCGGCTCGACGGGATCAACGGGCTCGTCGTCGTGCTCAGGGACCGCGATGGGAATTGTGCCCGGACTTGCCGCCTTGTCGTCGATCTCGGACTCACCGCGTCTCGTCCCGTCGGCCGATGCCGGCGACACAAAGGCAGGCATGTTACCGGTCGAGATATCCAGCAGCACCGCTTTGTCGGGGCAATGGTCCTGGTATTCCTCAATGGTGACAGTCTCTCCCAAGCTGCGGCGGAGTGCCTGATCCGCCAGCGCCAGGCTCGAGCCAGAGGGCGGTGCGCACCTCGCCTTCGGTGTCGACGAGATAGTCCTCGATCCGAGGCGCGCGCAAGGCATTCCAATCTTTCTCGTACTGATCGCACCGCTCGTCGATCAACCGGGCCTGTTCGAGGCTAAACCGACTTCGCCATCGATCGAGTGGCGCGGACATGAAAGATCCCTCCTGCCTTGAGATGAACGGACTGACTGACGAGGTCTCTATCCAGAGTCTTTGCATCCAGCCCGCTGATGCGACAAGGAATTCTCAAAAATGATCAAAAATCCTGAGAACGAGCCAATGCAAGCGTGGACGTGCCAGATTGAATTGCCGTGGCATGCGCAAGGCTCAATCGGGAGTCTCGTCGCCGATCTCTTCCCAGATCAAGCGGATACGTTCGATCTTCCGCTCGACGGTTCGGACGACGCACCCCATCTTTTGCGCGATCTCGCCGTTGCTAAGTCCATCCATGCGCCACAGCGCGATTTTTTGGAGAGTCGGGTCGGACAGCGAGTTGAGCAGACGCTGGAATTGATCCTGGATGATGGTCGCCGATTCCGGCTCCGGCTCCTTGCTGCAGGCCTGGGCCAAGGCGTTGTCTTGGTCGTCATCGTCAACGTTGTCGACGGCGTTCTCGCCGCGGATGACGTGGTGTCCGCCGCGCTTCAGGCGACCGTGCCGCTGTCGCTGGCTGAGCGCTTTCTTGACAGTGATGGCCACCAAGAGCTGCCAGAGGTCGACTCGGTCGGTCAGCCGCTCGAACCGTCCTTGGGCCGCCCCGGCGAACAGGCCATGGATGGCGCTCAAGGCCGCGTCCTCGGCGTCTTCGACGGCTTGCCGGGGCACAGGCCCGAGGCGCTGGCGCGCCACTTGGATGAGCCGTTCGAAATAGCGCTGCCAGAGTGCAGCGGCCGCGTCGGGTTGCCCCGCTTTGAGCTCATCAATCCAGCGCGTGACGGAACCCGGATCCTCAGCCGACATCATCGTCCTCCGGCCAAGTCCGTGCGATCAGGAGCGAGGCTGGTGCCGCGTCCTCGGCGCGTCGGCTCCGTGCGGGACAACTTCGGAACCGCTGACTACGGTGATTCTAGTCATGCATTTCCCCGCCGATCAAGCCAGGAGCAGACGTCGGGCGATCTCCGGCGAGGACTGTGAGCCTCGGCTCACGTTTGCAAGGTCCGCTCGAGATCGGCCAGGAGGTCGGCGACGGTCTCGAAGCCGGGCAGCAGCGCGCTGCGTTCCTCGGCTTGGAGCCAGCCCTGGACCTTTTTCTCGCCGGAGATGACCGTCGAGTGGTTGCGGCCGCCGAAGTAGCGGCCGATCTCGCTGTAGGCCGCACCCGTGTGTTTGCGCGCCAGATACATGGCCATCATGCGGGGGTAGGCCAGGGCGCGGGTGCGGCTGTCGGACTTGAGCGACTCGGTACTGATCTGGAAAAGTTGGCAGACAGCCCGTTCGATGTCTCGAAGCGCGATGGAAGCCGCGGTATGGCGGATCGTGTCTCGCAGCGCGGTCTTGGCGAGGTTCAAGTCGAGTCGCTTACCGGTGAGCACCGCCTGGGCGATTACCGTGTGCAAGGCTCCTTCCAGCTCGCGGATGCTGGCGCGCAAATGCTCGGCGATATACGCCACCACCGTCTCGGGGACGTTGACCCCACGCGCCTCGGCCCTGGCCCGGATGATCCCCCGGCGCGTGGCCAGGTCGGGAGACTCGATCTTGACGACCATGCCACCCAGGAACCGCGTCACCAGCTCGTCGGTCAGCCGCGAGATCAATCGAGGGTGCTGGTCGCTCGCCAAAACGATGGGAGCGCCTTTGTCCACGAGGGCGTTGAACGTATGCAGAAACTCATCCTGAGTCGCCCGCTTCGCGGCCAGGAAGTGAACGTCGTCGACGAGCAGACCGCCGACACCTCGGTGACGGGCGCGAAAGCCGCTCAAGGTACCGGTGCGCATCGCTTCCAGGAATCCATTGGTGAACGCCTCGGCGGTGAGCAGAACGATGTGCAGGCTGGGGTGCGCTTGCTTCAGGGCAAGGGCAGTGCCTTCGAGCAAGTGAGTCTTACCCAAGTCCGACGGCGCTGTGGATCACCAGCGGGTTGAACGCACTGCCAGCCGACAGGGCCATTTCTCTCGCTGCGGCGTGGGCGAGGCGGTTGCCTGGTCCCGTCACGAAATCCTCGAGCCGCCGCGATAGCCGGCCCGGCGCCGACACCCCGCCCGATGAAGCGGCCGCAATGCTCACCGACGACGTACCTTGCATCCGTTTGGGCGGCTGCGCCCGATCCGTTCTCGGCAGGGGAGCCGGCCCGGCCGGGGAGGAAGGCCCCGGGTCGTTCGGCGACGGGCTGGGGAAGGACAGGGGGGTCTTGGGGTTGCCCGGTATGGGAACCGTGATGACTCCCCGTCGCGGCGGCTCGGATTGGGGATCCTGCCCGGGCTCGACCACATCACCCACGGGCGGCTCGGCTTCGTCACGGACTTGAATCGATAGCCGCAACGGCCGGCCCAACACCGCCTCGGCCGCCTCGAGCAGGCTGTCGGTGTAGTGACTGCGGATCCACTCCCGGAAAAAGGGATCGGGCACCTGGACTTCCAGCGCATCGCCGTCGCCATTCCTGCTGACGCCCAGCCGAACCCCATCGCCAAACCAGAGACCGAACCGCGCCTCGCCCAACCGCTCGGAAACGGCCGCGCGCAACGCCGCCTCCACAACCGCGGGACCCCGAGGCGTGGCTCCCGTCCCAGTCCGTTCCCGCGTGTGCCCCGGATGTCCGATCATGGCGCTATCCCCCGCGATCGGCGCGCACAGCGAAATCGATGTCCACGCGATCACCGTCTCGAACGGCTGGGCCCGATCAATCGGAGAATATCAATCCGTCCGAACGCACCGAAATGATCGACGAGCTCACACTCCGGCGCAGTCCACCAGCCAGAGGGTTATGCGCTGTCTGGGAAACATTGTCAAAGACGGAGGACAGGCAATTGGTCGCGGACCTTGACCAATAGACCGCTCTTGTCGAATCTATGGAAAACGACTGGGCGACAATGCGGAATGTGAGGTATGGCCGCGCGGAATGTGAGGTATGGCCGCGTCTTCGCGGCGATGAGTGTTGAGACCGCACTCAATCATTCAAGTCCCGCGCACATGCCCGATCCGCACTGAGGGCGGCCGCAGCCGAACGACGGGCCGCCGGTCTCGCTACGGATCGGCAGTTCGCTGCCGCCAGCGCGTCCGGTATGAGCCGCTGCCGGGACGCTAAACTGCTTGGAGACTTCGAGATTGCCGCATCGGGGGCAGCGGGCTTGGTCGCCTCCGCCGCGGATCAAGGTCTCAAAGGTGTGGTCGCAAGGCTCGCAATGAAATTCGTAGAGTGGCATAAGCGGAGTGATTCCTCAGTCTTCGGAACCGAGAGCCAGCGTGCGGACACGCCTTGCACCTGGCTATATGGGTATTCTGGAAGGCGGTCGTGGTGTTGTCAATGCCGGGAAAGGTTGGGCGAGGATTTCCAAGAAAAATGAACTGAAATCGAGGATTTCGCGATGGACGTCGGCGTGGAGGGATCACGACCTGGCTTCCATCGGCGTCGAGCTACCACCCGGCGTCGTTGATGGTGTGGGGCGAGGTTTCTTAACCCACCTGGATGCGTCAAGAAGGGAACCAGCGGGTTAGGAAACCCGCTTCAGGGGTTTTTGCTATCCACGACCTTAAGACTGCTTGTCACTCGGCGGTTTGCGGCTCGTCCAAGATGTCACCCTCCTTCCCGACGTGGGGGGCGTTGGCCAAGTTTGACCCCAACTCCCCGAGTTTGACCCCAACTCCCCTGTTTCGTTTGTTGCGACTATAGACAGTCTGTGGTATGCTTTCTAGAAGTCGAACACGCGGAAGGAGAGCAAGAGATGGCCCAGTTACTGAACGGCAATGAAGTGGTCACACCGACCGAGGCCGATTCGGCACTGGCCAAAGAGTCGAGTCGAAGGCTAGCGGCTCACCTGGGAGGTGCCAACGGGCTCCGCTTGGAAGTCAAGACCGGCACAACGAGTGAGGAGCTGGTTCTTCCCGCTTCGGCGTTGCGGTTACTCTTCAGCCTCCTGACCGAGCTGGGGCAGGGTAATGCCGTGGCCCTGATGCCGATTCGAGCCGAGTTAACTACGCAGCAAGCGGCCGATTTGCTAAGCGTCTCTCGACCGCACCTGGTGAAGCTGCTTGATGAGGGGTCAATCCCGAGTCGAAAAGTCGGGTCTCACCGGCGTGTGCGGTTGGAAGACATAATCAGCTACAAGCGGGAATTCCTGGCCCGGCGCCAAGCCTCACTCGAAGAACTCGCGGCGTTGAGCCAAGAGCTCGAATTGGGCTACTAACCCGTGGCGCCCATCGTCCTCTACGATGCGTGCGTCCTGTACGCGGCCCCGCTGCGCGACTTGCTGATGCAGCTTGCCCTTTCGGACCTGTTCCAGGCTCGTTGGACGGACCAAATTCATGACGAGTGGACGAGGAACGTCTTGGTCAATCGGCCGGACATCTCGCCAGCGAGCCTCGCTCGATGTCGCAAGCTCATGGACGAGCACGTACCCGATTGTCTCGTCACCGAATACGAGGCCCTCATCCCGACACTGACCCTCCCCGATGTCGATGATCGGCACGTCTTGGCAGCGGCGATTCACGGCGGAGCCGGCCTCATTATCACGTTCAATTTGAGCGATTTCCCGGCATCAGTCCTTGGCCAGTTCCACATTGAGGCGATCCACCCAGATGAATTCATCACTCACCTTTGGGATGAACATTCTGACGCTGTGCTTCACGCGATGAGGCTCCATCGGGCGAGCTTGAAGAAACCCCCAAAGTCCGCGGCCGAATACCTGGCAACGCTCGAACAATGTCAGCTTCCTGATACGGCTGCTCGGATTCGACCACTCGCGGCGCAGATCTAGCGAGCCATCAGAACCGTTCGGCTCGCTCATCTTCAATGATGGCCTCGGCCATAGACCCCGGAGTTTTCGAGCTCGGCTCTCGCGCCTCTTGAAGAGTGATGGAATCATCGCCTTCGCTGTCACAGCAGCGCGTGTTGGGGTCGGCCTTGGGCTTTTTGTTTCTTGGACGGATTGGAGTCTCCCTGATGAAGGCAAAAACAAAAAACCAAGGCTGAGCCCAAGTCTGCGACCCCAAGTCTGGCCCGTCGCTGCTTGTGGGTCTTGCGGAATGATCCTGCTCTGCGCATAGCGAAAGGCTCCCCGTGCCGGCCTGGGACGCCAGGCGGCGGAAGAATGAAGGGGATCGACACACCCGGTTCGCTGGAAGAGAACGGGGCTGGTCGTCAGAAGCCTTCGGCGCAGATGGGGATGACTGTCATCATCGGACTAAATGTCGAAAGAGCCTGAAGACCGCGGCGGGTTATGGTGAAACCCCGGCGGCGCTTGGTGATCGCTTCCCCCAAAAAAGGCCGGAGCCTGCCTTGTGGCGAATGACACGAGGCCACGACACCGGGTTCGAAGTGTGCAAAGAAGCCGTTCGTGCCGCCCTGGAGGAAACGATCACGGCCAAGCCGAACTCAACCAGGATGGGGCTGACCCCGGAGCGGAGCAGCGCGGCGTGTTCAACACGATCCAGGGAAGAGCGCGGTTCGACCGCATTCGGCCCGACCGGTAGACCGACTAGCTTTATATACTTACAGGATGCCGTTAAGTGCGGACGGTGCGCCTCGCGTGAGGCTGCACGGCGCATGACGCGGGCCAAGAGAGACAGGAGTCGCCGAATCTGCTAGAATGATGGCGATAACGACCCGGCAATAGCAGGATAGACGTATGACGCACACCGACTTTAACCAACTTCTGAGCGGCATCACGGCCCTGACGCCGGAGCACGTGCGGCAACTTCACCAGCAACTCGACCGCCAGACGCACAAACGAAGAAGCCTACGGCTTCGACACTCGGCAATGCCGCGAAACGGAGCAAGCCGACCGCGACCAAGAAAAAGCCACTGACGCGCGACGAGTTTAATCAGCGATTGATGGCGGCTGGCCTCATCACCCGCCTGCCCGACCCATCCCTCGACATCGACGACGACGACCCGGACGATCAGCCGGTCACCATCAAGGGCGAGCCGCTGTCGGAGACCATCATCCGCGAGCGGCGCTGAGTGAGGTGGCGGCGACCTACGCAGCATAGTTCGCCGATTCCAGCGCCTTGGTCAAACGTTACGTTCAGGAGGCGGGCACTTCGTGGGTGCGCCGCCTAACACGGCGCAGCCCCTCCATCGTGATCTACATCGCCCATATCACCGCCGTCGAAGTGACCTCGGCCGTCGCCCGCCGCCGCAAAGAACGGACGCTCACCGCCGCTAAAGCATCGTCGATCTTCCACCGCTTCCGCCAGCACCTTGCCGGTCGCTACACCATCATCGATATCACGCCCGCTCTATTCAATGAGGCCGTGCGGCTGGCGAATACGCTCGCGCTGCGAGCCTATGACGCCGTGCAGCTCGCCACCGCCCTCGAAATCAACCAGAAGGAGCAGGATGCTGGTTTCGCTCGACTGACGCTGATCTCCGCCGATCAGGCCCTCAATGACGCCGCGACCGCCGAAGGGTTGACAGCCGAAGACCCCAACACCCATACCTGACCAAATGAGACGGGAGGCGCGGCACAGATGCCCGGCCGTCCGACGCCACCAAACCTCATCGGAAGCTCACGAGGCAGCGTTTGGTAATGCTGCGTTACGTTCGATTGCGTTCAACCGTAGCGGATTTGCGGCCGGTGATGGTCTCCTTCTGACTCCTCGTCCGGGTGGACCGTTCCCGACGAGGTCGTCACGTCAACGAACCGCCGCACCTTCATACACGCGGCACGCTGTCAGGGGCGTGAGTAGCAAAAACATCAATGAATCGTAACCCAAAACACGTCAAGAGCGACCCGGTAGGCGATGCTCCCGCACCCCAAGCGGTTCGTGGACAGTGGAATCGGTCCAGAAAAAAGGGGGAAACCGTTAACATCACCGTAGACCGAAGTGTCCGACATGGTAGACTCCGCCGCGAGAAACCAAAAAACGGCTATGGAGACGGTGCTCACGGAATGTCAAGACAGTTCGCAATCAAGCCGACGAACCGACCGGATGGCGAAGAATACATCGGCCAGGTGGTACGGGTCAGCGTTGAAACCGTGCGCATTGTGTCCGGGTTATCGGCTACGGTCGCTCAGGCGCTGGAGTCCGCATGACCGTATCCAACCAACAGTTTCAGGAATGGCTGAACGCCAAAGAGAATGAGCACCTGGAATTCAAGGAGGCGAAGAATCGCTTCGATTTCGAGAAGCTGGTCAAATACTGCGCCGCGATGGCGAACGAAGGGGGCGGCTCCATCATCCTGGGCGTGACCGATCGGCCTCCGCGCCGCGTGGTCGGCAGCTTCGCGTTTGATGACCTGGAGCGGACGAAAGCCGGGCTGATCGGGAGGCTGAGACTCCGCATCGAGGCCGAAGCGATCGCTCACCCCGACGGTCGTGTGCTGGTCTTCACCGTCCCCACCCGGCCGATCGGCGTTCCGATCGCCCTCGAGAGGGCTTACTGGATGCGGTCCGGGGAAGACCTCGCCCCGATGACGCCCGACATGCTGATCCGGATCTTCGACGAGGCCGTTCCCGACTATTCCGCAGAAATCTGCAAGAAAGCAACGCTGGCCGATCTGGACCCGGCCGCCATCGAGTCGCTGCGTGGCCGATGGGCCAGGCATTCCGGCAACAAGGCGCTGGCGAAACGATCAGTGGATAGGCTGCTTCGAGACGCAGAACTGATCCTGCCGAACGGCGTCACCTATGCGGCTCTCATTCTGCTAGGCACCCGTGCCGCGCTTGGCCGCTTCCTGGCGGCAGGCTGAAGTGATCTTCGAGTATCGCTCGACGCCCCGTCCTGGCCCAGCCAATCAGCGTGAAGAGTTCCGTCAGGGCTTCCTTTCTTTCTACGACCGAGTCTGGGAACTGGTTAATCTGCGCAATGACATGCAGCACTTCCTGGAACGCTTCGTCATGCACCCCGTGCCCACCTTCAGCGAGATTGCGGTTCGCGAGGCGCTGCTGAATGCGGTGAGCCACCGCGACTATCGCGATCCCGGTTCGGTATTTATTCGCCAGTTTCCTCGCCACATCAACATCGTGAGTCCCGGCGGCTTTCCGCCAGGGATCACGCCGGACAACATCCTCGACCAGCAATCGCCTCGAAACCGCCGCATCGCGGAGACCTTCGCCCGGTGCGGCCTGGTCGAACGGTCAGGCCAGGGCGCCGATCGGATCCTGGAAGAATGCGTCCGGTACGGCAAGCTGTTGCCGGACTATTCACGTTCCGACCCGCATCAAGTCTGGCTTACGCTCGATGGAGAGATTCGAGACGAAAATTTCCTGAAGTTCCTGGAGCGAGTCGGTCAGGGAACTCTAGATACCCTTGACCCGCACGACTTCCTGATTCTGGGATTGATCGCATCGGGAAAGCGGCTGCCGGCCGACTTGCAGCAGCACGTGCCCCGGCTGCTGGAACTGGGTATCCTCGATCGAACGGGCCATGGCAAGCCGATCTTGGCCAAACGGCTCTATTCGTCTACGACGGGAGCGACTGCAAAGGCGGTAGAACGGGAAACGATCCGCGAGCGCAACAGGAGGTCGTTGAGCAATCACATTGCCACGCACGCCGGCTGTTCGCTTCACGAGATCATGGCCGCGTTCCCCGAACTGACTCGAAACCGGATTCAGTCCTACCTGAGGCAGCTCCGTTCGGACGGGTTGATCCATCCATCCGGGACGACCAAGTCTGCCCGGTGGTTTTCTGGGCCGCAGCCGAAAGCCGCGGGAAAGGACCGGGCATAATACGGATCATTCGACAGGGCGAACGAATTGCGGAAAAGAATGCGGCTGAAACGCAAATCCGCCGCAATTCCTCCCGCCGCAGAGGCGGCAACCCACTGTTTTTCATGGAGTTACGCATCTTCGGATTGCGGCGGAGAATCCAGTCGCAAACCCAAATGCGACCCTGTGTTGGTTCAGCGTGAATGAGACAAACGGCGTCGCTCTTCAAGCTAGTCAATGGAAACAAACACTATGGATGGATTTATCGCATTTGGGCCAATCCCGGGAGGCCGTGGGGCGGCATCGTGCCGCCCTTTCCGGTCTTGGCCCCTGAGTCGGCGCTCGGGTCGCGTCCCCGCGTTGCCCTGTCCTCCGCCCAAGTCTCCTCAGTGTATCTCACTGGACTGTGGCCGGGCAATTTCTTTCTCCTCGGTCTTGGCTCGCCTTCTGGCGCTGGCCTTCGCCAGCTTCTCTTTCCGAGCGGCCCAGATGGCTTCCGCACGACCAGCCAGTTTGTCCGCCGGTGTGACGTAGCCAATCGCGCTGTGCAACCGCACCGTGTTGTAGTAGATCACGAACTCGGCGACCAGCCGCCGAGCGTCCTCCAAGCTCAACGGGGTCTTTACTCGGATGCACCCTCCTTTCAGAGTCTTGAACCACCGCTCGATCTTGCCGTTGCTTTGCGGATAATAGGGAGATGTTTTGACGTGAGTCATCCCACATATACGGATAAACTCCTTGAAATCTCGGGAGATGAACTGCGGGCCGTTGTCCGAGATGATCCGGGGATGCTCGCTGGGATACTGCTCGCGAGCCCGCTGGAGGATCGTCTCTACGTCAGCTTCGGTCATGGCCTGGCGGATCTCCCAGTGGATAACCAACCGACTGTAGCCGTCGATGATGCTGCACAGGAAGAAGAAAGTCCCGCAGATGTTGAGATAGGTGACATCGATGTGCCAGTGCTCATGGGGCCGCAGGGGCTGCTCGAAGCCCTGTCCCTTCTTGGACGGCTTGCCGCCTCGGGGAGCCAGCTTGCCGGCCGCCTTGAGCACACGGTAAACGCTGGAGGGGCTGACGGCCACGATATCCGCGTCGAGCATCATGTAGGCCAACCGCCGATATCCTTCCAAGGGGTTGAGGTCATGGAAGGCGATGATCGCGGCCTTCTCCCAATCCTCCAGCCAGAAATCGCGGGGGAGGGAGGCGTTGTGCCGGTTAGGAGTTCCCAGCCGCCTGCTCCAGCGGCTGAACTGGGTTCGGGCGATCCCCAGCCATTGGAGCAACCGCCAGACCGGCAATCCCGTCTTGCCGGCCCAGCCAAGGATGAACTGGACGACCGCGTCACGGACGGCTTGGGGAACCCAGGATCCCGTCAGAGTTCCCCAAGATCTTTTTTAGTTTGATATGTTCCTCCATAAGTTCCGAGAGGACTTCGTGCTTACGCTGGAGCTTCTGTTCCAGAAACGTAATCCTCCGGTCCTTGTCGTCGCCGGCTCGTCGGGAGCGGGGCTCGAATGCGGCAGCGGCGTTCTCGAAGAATTCCTTCTGCCAACGGTAGAACATCGTGGGGTGGATCCCGTGCTGGTCACACAGGTCCGAAACGGGGGTGTGTTCGAGAAGATGGAGCCGAAGAATGGCGACCTTCTCCTGAGCTGTGAAGCGATTCCGGATTTTCTTGGACATGGGAAAACCTCCACTCGAAATTGTAGCTTATTCGAGCAGACGGTTTGTCACATTTCGACTGAAGCAAAACAGTTTTCGTCTCCAGCCTCCGAAGTTCGTTGACATCGGTAGCTCCCAAGAGGGTACTGGAGCTCACGCGAGTTTATGGTCACTTCTTCAGCAGCCAGAGTTCCGACAGCCTCGATTGATAACGCCAATTCACACGCTCGGCCGGCCGTTCAAACGTGAGGTGCAATGTGCCGTCCGCCAGGAGAGCTTTCGGAACCGAGAATTCCTTGAACTCGCCGATCCCCTTGCGGTCAACGGCTGGCCGCACGCGCTCGCCGTCGATCGAGAGCAGGCACGTCCCGTACCCCGTTGTGCGAATCACGTAGTCCGCCTTCGGGTCGAGGCCGGTGTAATGCATGGCCAAGGGCCAGTTCATCACGTCCATCCAGGCCACGCGCTTGCGGCTCGCGCCGTCGTCCCACCAGAGGACCTCGGGGATCGGCGTCCGCGCCGTCCTCATTCCCAGAGGGCTGAGATCGCCCAGGACGACATGTGGCGACTTGGCGATATTGCCGACATCATCGTAGAAGCTGCCGGCGCCAGGGTGCTCCCAGGTCCGCAGCAGCTCGAGCCGCGCGAGCTTTTCCGGCTCAGACGGTAGCGCGCCAATCGCCTTGAATTCGTCTTCGAGCCACCAGCGGCTGTTGAGCGGAAAATCGACAAAGTCGAGAATGCACCCGCGCTCCGCCCCGCTCGCCTTGTATTTGGACATGCTGGTTTGAAGAGCGATCGAGCGAAACAACGCCTCGCACAATTTGTCGATTCGCTTGCGGAGGTCCGGGCGGACAGGCTCGGTCTCCGCGCGGCGCAGCACAGCCGTCGCGGCGGCCATCGCGGCCAGCGAACCTTTGGTCGGGGCTTCCAGCCAGTTTCGCGTTTGCCTCCTCCGCCAGGGCAGACTCGTAAATCAAGCCGATGCCGGGTATAGGCATCGTAAACCGCGCGGACCAGGCACATCTGCCAGCGCCAGTTGCCGTCCAGCGCCGGCGCTTGCTTCTCGAGGCCATTCCACAGCGCAAGCGTGGCATCGACGCCCCCGTTGTCGCGCAGCGAGCCGATCCAGTTCCTTTCCAGCGCGAAGTATCCCGTCGGCCGCCGTTTCCGCGACTTCGGGGGCAAAGAAGAAGCGGGCATATTCGATGAGGATGTCCCGCGGAGGGGTGTCGGGGTTCCAGGCGAGCACGTTCCAGAGGACCTTGTTAACGTCGTCATGCACGCCGTCGGAATACGAAAGAAAGCCCGCGGTGTAGGGGGCGAAGGCGTTGTGGATCTCGGCGTACTGCACCGGGCGCGGGTTGATCGCCTCGCGACCGAGCGTAACAGCCAGCGCCGTGTCCCACCAGGGGATCGGGTACTGGCAGCGAACGTTGTGCGTGATATCCGGATAGCTGCGGATCGGATAGCGCGGGTCGAGCCGCTTGCGCGTGGACGGGATGCTCGGGCTGCTCGGTCCGCACACGATTCCGCCGAACCAGGCCGGCTTCTCTTCATCCAGAAACCGATAAACATACTCGGCGCGATCACCGCGGAAGCCTTGCAGCGACAGCCAGATCTTCGCCTTCGGGTGATGCCTGGCGAGCACGACGGACAGGTCTTTCATGAACGGCAGCACGAGCGACGGGTGATTTTCCCCAGGGTCTCCGCCGGGAATAAAGATGCCATCCAACCGCGGGCAAGCCTTGTAGAGCGCTTCATGATCCTGGAGTGCCTTCGCCCGCTTGGCCGTGTCCGCCAGGTCGAAGTCCGCCGGGGTCCACAGCCAGTAGTCCTGGTCGTAGCGCTGGCAGATTTCGCTCATCCGGACGTTCATCTCCTTGCGCGGGACGCGCATCAGCACGACCGGGAGTGTCGTCCTGAAACGGGATGTTCTCGACGCAGTTGCCGCCGAAGATCGCGAGCTCGCGAATGTATTGATCGAACTGTCGGACATCCCAGGCGTCCCATGAGTTGGCGCGATTCGCGGTAACCGAGCTGGTGGCCGCGAATCGGATATGCCGGCGACGTGACCAGGTTTGATCGTCCCGTCGAGCGTCGCCGCGCCCTTCGTCAGTTTCATCACTCTCAGCAACTTGCCGACCCCGAAGAGTACCCCACGCGCATCGGCCCCGACGACCCAGACGACCGGCTGCTTCGGCCTGGTGACGTCGACGGCGATCACAAAGCCTTCCGGCTTCAATCGCGTCACGCTCTTGCGGACCTCGTCCGGCGCGTTTTGTCCGCCGGCGACGTCGTCGAGATTTGAAGTCGCCACGATGACCGCGCCCGATTCCGGCCAGCCGGCCCTCGGTGTCCATCGGACACCGGTGCGCTTCTCGGCCTCTTCGACCAACACCGTGACAGCGGTCTTCTCCGCATCAGGAGCCCCGTTCTCACGCACGACGACGGTCGCCGCCGTCAGGTCGATGCCTGCGGATTGAGGCATCGAACACAGAGTCGCCAACAGCGATGCACAGCAGAGGAAACTCATCGGCGGACTGACTCCACAAGGAACGCCGTCAGGATGCCATCTTCAATGACGCTAACGCACGAAAGCCCAAAAAGAAACAATGACGCGCAACAGAGCGAGAAGCAAGCGAGTTTTCTCGTTCCCATGCTCTGCGTGGGAACGGACTCCCGGCCGCTCCGCGGCCCGCCGGTGGTCGTCGTGCCGCGCCGACGCGGAGCGTCGAAGACGGCGTTCCCACGCGGGAGCGTGGGAACGAGGCGATTCCGCGCTTTTCCCCTCGTTTCTAGAGCGCTTCACGATTGGATTGGGCACGCGGGAACCCCCTCCTTACCCTGGGCTGATGAAAAGTTGGCGTTGACCGTGCTCGAGGGGCAATCCCGATTCCGGCGTCGTTGATGGTGTGGGGCGGGTTTCCTAACCCGCCTGGATGCGCGAAGGAGGGTACCAGCGGGTTAGGAAACCCGCTCCACTCCGAATTAGAGATCTCCTCTCAAATCGTGCGCCAAACAATCGTTCGGCGCTCTAGCAAGTCCGTGATGTAAGTGCCCACTAAACCGGTCAGAACCAGGCATTCGAGCCCGGAAACGGCCTTAGATCGGGAAAGATTTCGTAGCGCCCGATTGAAAAGTGAAATCGCCGGACCGGTCGTTACTGCGCGTAAGTGGTCAATGCCCAAGACGTTCGGCTATTTTGGGCCTGCTTGAGCGAAAAACTTCCCCTCTTCCGAGCCCGGATCGATGTAAGGTTTCCGGACCGTCCCGGTATCCCTTGTAGGAAGCGGGTTGCAGGCCCAGCCGCACTGGAGTGGGCCGATCCGCTGAACTCGGGCGTTGGGCGAGAGAATTAATATGAAGAATCATGAAATAATCACACCGTATTTCATTGTGCTCTGGATTCTGCTGGGAGTAGGCAGCAGTTTATTCTTTCAGTTCAGCAGAAACGTCCGGCTAAAGAAGCGAATCCTTCCGGTGTTCATTATCGGGAGCGGGGCGTTATTCGCACTCTTTGTTCTAATCTCGACCGAACAAACGCGGGCGTCGGTGGTCGTGATTCCCGCCGTGGCGCTGATAAGCTTTTTGAATATTTGTCTTATCAAAATATGTAATGTATTCGGTAAGACCATCACGAGCAACGTCTGGTTCGCGAAGGCGGAGTACTGCTCACAATGCGGAGCGAAGCTTCAGACGTAGTGCCGCCAAGTCCATCTGCCGGACGATGAGGATCTCCAAGGCGACACTCTATCGGTATCTAGCCCAGCAGCGACGCCGAGGATCGCTCCGGGACTGGACACCCCATTGTTTAAGAGGTTCGACAGGCATCGGAGCCATCGACGACGTTCGCGTGTCCAGCAAACTGGACAGCTTGGCGTTGTTTGCTGCTCCGTTGCCACTCGATCGCCCGGCACCGCCGTCTACTCTGCGGTTGGTGACACGAATGTTGGGTTTGGGCTTTCAAACGACCGAATCACACCTGAGATCTCAAAAGGCGAGGTATGACCATGTTTTCCACATCAATGTTGATCCGACACTTAGGATCCACTTTCAGGGGTCGACGAATCGAGCCGAATTGCCGCCGGGTCGCGTTCAAGAGACGCCCCAAAAGTTCACCGTGCATGGAACCGCTCGAGGACAGACGGTTGCTCAGCTACACCATCACCAACCTCGGCTCGCTCGGCGGCACGGCCAGCGTGCCTGTTGAGGTGAACAATCACGGAGAGGTGGTCGGGTACTCTTATACCGCGGACAATGCGGCAGGACACGCCTTCCTCTACAGCCACGGGAGGATGACCGATCTGGGGACGCTCGGCGGCACGACTTCAGATGCCATGAGCATCAACGACAGAGGGGTCGTCGTCGGACTGTCCAACATCGCCCCCGGCAACACTCAGGTCGATGCCTTCCTCGAGCGGGGCGGCAAGCTCACGGACCTGGGCCCTGTCACCCCGGCTTTCGCGGAGAGTGGAATGGTCTCGATCAACGCCCACGGAGACGTATCCGGACTTTCGGTGGGTGGTTATGATGCATTGATCGATCGCCGTGGGACGCATATTGACTTGGGGTCCCTCGCCGGCCTGGGTTCCATTGCGCGGGACATTAACGACAGCGAACAGGTGGTCGGCTTGTCGCCGACCGCCAGCCTGCCGGCCGCAAACGGCGCGAGTCAGCCCACCGTCATCGTTCACGCCTTCCTCTACAGCCACGGGAAGATTCGCGACCTCGGCACGCTCGGAGGAACGGATTCGGCGGCCAATGCGGTCAATGCCCACGGAGCCGTGGTCGGGGCCTCTGAGACCGCAAACGACGCCGGAAATGACGCCTTCCTCTACAGTCACGGGAGGATGAACGACCTGGGGACGCTCGGCGGTCGGGCTTCCGTGGCCGCGGCCATCAATGACAAGGGGGCGGTGGTCGGCGCCTCGCTCACAAGCACCTCGGCGAGTCACGGTTTCATCGACCTGCGCGGTCGGATGGTCGACCTCAACGGCTTGATCCCCGCGGATTCGGGCTTGGTGATCACGGCTGCCGACGACATCAACGACCGCGGCCAGATCGTCGCGCAGGGCTACGAGACGAGTTCTCCAACGACTCACCTTGCGATCCTCCTGAACCCGACAAGGTCGACTAGATGACTTGATGTACGAATCCGGGGACGTCGCTCGATTTGGCCAATTCCCGATCGTCGGCGCCACCGAAGCCGAATGCCGCCCAGGTATATGTGAAGGCGTCTTTGTTGAGGACGTAACTCGAGCCAGCACTGGCTTGGTCAGTCTGGCTCGTTCTTCAAGATCCGCACTTCGTCCTGAAGCATCTTCTGGACGCGGTGCTTGGCCACGAAGACGTGGCCCACCGGGATCCCTAGCCTGCGAGCGACTTCGGCGCCGGAGAGTCCCTCGATCGCGGTCAGGTGGAAGGCTTCCCAATTGGTCGGCTTGGCTCGTTCCTTGATGCGACGCATCGCGACCTCGAGGAGCTCGTGTTCGAAGGCGTCCTCGAGCTGCCGCTCCAGGTCGGACTGGGCCTCGGCCGAGTCGGCGAGGGTGTCGATCCGCTCGGAGGTCTGAACGGGATACCTGCGCCGGGCCGCGACGAAGTCGAGCCAGACGTGCTGGGTCACCGTCTTGAGCCAGGCGCGGAAGCTGCGCGACGGGTCGTACCGAAACTTGCGGAGCACAGCGAACAGCTTGACCAACACGTCCTGGGCCACGTCGTCGGCGTCGGAGTCTTGCAGGCCCCAGGTCAGGCACCATCGGCGAATCCGTGGCTGGTACTGCTCGATGAACAGGTTCCATGCCTGCGTGTCGTCGGGGTTCTTCTGCAGCCGCTCCAGTAAGGTCAGTGAGGTATCGGTATCGCGATCAGTCGGCATCGGCGCACCCTCGCGTCAGGCGCAGCGCGCAGTCTACAGAATTCCGGCGATGCTCCGATGTCGAGCACCAACCGAACCGGACCTTGAGGAAACTGTGTCTCGCCGTGCGCCACTACTTTATCACAGCGCGGCGACGCCGAACAGGATTCCCCACCTTGCCTGGCCAAGCCGGTCGGACAGTTCGATGCCATCGGCAAGCATGAACCCACTCCGTAGCCATTGTAGCGACGACCAGGGACGTCAAAGCCAGGTTTGGCTGGTCTTTGCCTGCCTCGGGGACGGGCGGAAGGACCCCACCGGTCCGGCGATCGGAGCCAGCGAGGCGGAGCTCGGAGCGTGGGAAAGGCGCGACAACCACCCGGATGATGGGCGGCACATCGTGCGAAGGACCTGACGATCGGCCCAGTTCGGACAGTCGCTCTCGGCTGTCACCGGCCCTATCCTCCTTCCAAACGGACTCGATGATCGCGTCGATGGCCTCGACCCCGAGGCTGGGGCTTGCGTTCTCCGTTTGATCGGGCTCGCCGCCGCTCGGAACCGGGTCGGGGCTCGATCGCAAGCTCGTCGGACCGCCCTGGGTGGGCACGCCGGCCGCCGGTGGCGATTCGGGACGATCGCTCGACGAATCCCGAGCCGGCGCACCCGAAACCCCATTGGGATTCTCGCGCTGGAACTTCTCCAGGGCTTCGTCCAGACCGAGCACATACCGCTCCCACGGCGCGATGGCCGCTGGGACCGCACCGGCAACACCCGCCTTCGACTCGTCCAATTCCGCAGCGTCGTCTCCCCCCGGGCCGCCGCTCCGCTGAGACGACAGACCTTGGCCCACCGAGATGCCCGAACCCGGCAAAAACGCGGCCACCGCCGTTGTCTCCGTCTCCACCGCGACGAGGTTGAGCTCCTCGCTTGACACCGAGATCGTGAGCGTCAGCAACGTCGCCACCAGCGGCAGCGACGTCTCGTGCAGCGACACGAGCTGGGCTACCGCATTTGCGGACGATGTCGCATCGGACGAGGAGATCGCTGCGGTCTCGATGCCCAAACTCAGCGCCACCAGCTCGGCCGACTCGCGGCCTGCCGTCGCCGCGTAGAACTGCACCTGGCCGCCGGTCAACGCCGAAAAGGCCAAGGCCGTCGGGTCGGGAAGGTTCGGCTCGCTCGCCGTGGACGTCAAACCCAGACCGTCCAGCCCACCTTCGAACAGCGAGAGCACTCCATCGCCGGCGTTGCCGACCACCAGGTCCTCGAAGCCGCTGCCAGCGTCGAAGGCGAATGCTGCATCCGGATCCACGCCGCCGGAAGCGATCGTACTGGTCGTCGAATTCGAGCCATCGAAATTGGCAATCACCGTCACGTCGTTCGATCCCGGCGTTGACGGTGACCAGGTCGGTCTGGCCGTTGAAGGGGCCGACGAAGGTCGGGCCGGGATCGGTGCCCACGGCGAAGCGCGTGGGGTTCGTGTCATTGAAGAACCCCTGTCCCACGCCCGGCAGCAGCATGACGTCGTTGGATTGGCTGTTGGTGACCAGGATATCGGGGAAGGCTCCGCCGAAGTTCCCCACCACCGTGGACACCGGCCCCGTGCCGCCGGAATTCAGCCGCGGACCGGCCTCGAAGGAGATGTCGTTGCCCTGGGAATCGTTGAGCAGGATCGACACCTGGTTGGAGCCCTTGTCGGCGACAACCAGGTCGAGCCGGGGGTCGTCCTTGCTGTGGCTGATGTTGGCCACGGTGATCCCAACTGGGTTGGTGCCCACGAAGTAACCATTCCCGTCATTGATCGCCGGCCCGAACTGGCCGTTGCCCAGCCCGGGATAGATCAAGACGTTGTTGCTGCCGCTGTTGGCGACAATCAGATCCGCGGGATAGTCCGGCCCGTTCAGTTTAGCCAGCGCCACGGCGCCGGGGTCGAGCAGGCCGGTGGATTGATTGGCCAGGACGGTCGAATTGCCGGCACCATAGTCGACGACCACGCGATCGAGTCCTTGGTCGGCGTAGATGATGTCCTTGGAGCCATTGCCGGTCAGGTCGGCAACGGCCAGCTCGATCGATTGGTTGGCGTCTCGGTAGGGCTGGAAGGATCCATCGCCTTGGCCGAGCAGCACCAAGACGTCGCCGTAGGCGTCGCCGACCAAGAGGTCGAGTTTGCCGTCGCCGTTGACGTCGACGACGGTCAAGCCGTCGGATTCGACGGCACGGTGTAGGTCATCGGCGACGCGAAGCCCCCCTTGCCGTTGCCGAGATAGATGCTCAATTCATTGGCGGTGAGAACGGCCAGGTCGGCGATGCCGTCGCGGTTGAAGTCGGCGACGCGGACGACCTCGGCGGGGCTCTGGGTGTCGACGGCGACCGGATTGGCGAACCGGCCCCCGCCCAGTCCGGCCAGCACGTCGAGCGTATTGGAGCCGGGGTTGATCGTCACCAGGTCGGTCGGACCGTCCGGCGTGAATGATCCCGCGGCGACTCCCACAGTCGCATCCAGGCTGGTGACCTCGGGCGAGCTGCCGGGATCGATCTCGGACAACCCGGTCCCGGCGCGATAGGGCACGGGGGGCGCGAACGCTCCATCGCCCAGGTTACGGAGGATGCTCAACTGGCCGGTCAGCGCGTTGGTAACCACCAGGTCGAGCGTGCCGCTTCCCGTGGTATCGACGGTCTGGACGTCGGAGACGCCCAGACCGCCCAGCAGAATCACCGGCGGCAGGAAAGTCGGCGGATCGAGCGCGTTGATGTGGTCGACGATCTTGCTGTTGATGCGCTGGCCGCCGAAATAGACCGAAAGCGTTCCGTCGCCGGCATTGCGGACGACCAGGTCGGTCAAGCCGTCGCCGTTGAGGTCGGCCGCGATGATCTGAGCCGGGAACTCGCCTGTGGTGAGCGATCCGATCAGCCGGACGAACCCGCCGTCGCGGAAAGCGTAAAACGAGATGGCATTGTCCTTGGCGTCGACGCTGGCGAGTACGGGTCCTTGATCGGTGTTCGGCAGCCAGGCGATGTCGCGCGAGGTATAGGGATTCGAGCCGTCTGGCAGCGTTGGGTTGACCGTGACGGGGGGCTCGAAGTTGCCGGGCTGCCCGGGGACGCCCTGCCGATAGAGGATATCTCCGGCCCCATCGACGACCAGGACATCGTCGGTGCCGTCGCCATTGACGTCGGCCACCAGCGGGTTGGACTGCGGGTTTGTGGAGAGCTGTCCCGCCGACGAGAACGTGCCATCGCTGTTGCCAAGCAAGATCCTCAGGAGCGAGAGGGTGCCCGCTACATAATTGAGGGTTTGCGTTACATATGTCGCGACAGCGACGTCGAGATACCCATCGCCGTTAAAGTCCCCGGCTACGAGCACGCTAGCGAGTTCTTCGGCGACTGTTGTAGACCTGGCGGGTTGGAACGTCCCATCGCCGATACCCAGCAGGACCGAGACGCTGCTCGAGCTGTCTATCTCATTGTTGACGACGGCCAGGTCCAGCCGGCCGTCGCCGTTGAAGTCGCCCGTCACGATCGCATCCGGTATGTTTCCGACCGTGTAATCGACGGCGGGTTGGAACGTCCCGTCACCCTTACCCAGCAGAACCGAGACGACGCCCGAGCCCACGTCGTTGTTGGCACCGGCAACGGCCAGGTCCAGCCGGCCATCGCCGTTGAAATCCCCCGCCACGATCGCATCCGGTTCATTCCCGGGGAGGGAGTATTCGACGGCGGGCTGAAACGTCCCGTCGCCATGACCCAGCAGGATCGAGACGTTGCCGACGGAATTCGCGACGGCCAGGTCGAGCTTGCGGTCGCCGTTGAAATCCCCCGCCACCAGCGGACCGTAGATTCCCGCCGCAACAGTCTTTGCGGATTGGAAGGTGCCGTCGCCGTTGCCCAAGAGCACGCTCACACCGCCAAAGTAGCTCTGCGAGGGGAAGGATTGCTCATTACCCTGATATGCGACGGCCAGGTCGAGGCGGCCGTCGCCGTTGAAATCACCGGCCACGACGCTCACCGGACTCGTCCCCGCCGCGTACTGCACTGCGGGCTGGAACGTCCCGTCGCCGTTGCCCAGCAGCACGCTCACACCGCCGGGGTCGTTCCCCGCCGGGAAGGTTTGCTCATTGCCCTGATCCACCACGGCCAGGTCGAGGCGGCCGTCGTCGTTGAAGTCGCCCGCCACGATGCTCCCCGGAGCCGTCCCCACCGCGTAGTGCACCGCAGGCTGGAATGTCCCGTCGCCATTGCCCAACAGCACCGAGATCTCGTCGGAGAATACATCGGCGATAGCCAGGTCGGTGCGGCCGTCGCCGTTGAAGTCCCCCGCCACGATGGCGTCTGGTCCCGCCCCCACCTCATCTTTCGCCTGGGTCTGGAAGGTGCCGTCGCCGTTGCCCAGCAACACCGAGACTGTGCCATCGGTGTAATTGGCGATGGCCAGGTCGATGCCGGCCGTCGCCGTTGAAGTCCCCCGCCACGATCGCATCCGGTTCATTCCCGGGGAGGGAGTATTCGACGGCGGGCTGAAACGTCCCGTCGCCATGACCCAGCAGGATCGAGACGTTGCCAACGGAATTCGCGACGGCCAGGTCGAGCTTGCCGTCGCCGTTGAAATCCCCCGCCACTACCGGACCGTGGATTCCCGCCGCAATCGTCTTTGCGGATTGGAAGGTACCGTCGCCGTTGCCCAGCAGCACGCTCACACCGCCGGGGTCGTTCCCCGCCGGGAAGGTTTGCTCATTCCCCTGATCCACCACGACCAGGTCGGTGCGGCCGTCGCCATTGAAGTCGCCCGCCACAATGCTCTCCGGAGCCGTCCCCGCCGCGTACTGCACCGCGGGCTCGGAATGTCCCGTTGCCGTTACCCAGCAGTACCGAGATCTCGTCGGATACTACGTCGGCGATGGCCAGGTCAGTTCGGCCGTTGCCACTGAAGTCGCCCGCCACGATCGCATCAGGCGCCGAACCGACCGCGTACTGGACCGCGGATTGGAAGGTGCCGTCGCCGTTGCCCAGCAGCACGCTCACTCTGCCGTCGGGGAAGCTGCCGGAATCGGCTACGGCCAGGTCGGTCCGGCCGTCGCCGCTGAAGTCCCCCGCCACGATCGCGTCAGGTTCCAGGATGCTTCCATCAGAGGATCCGACCGCGTAATTGCCGGCGAGCTGGAACGTCCCGTCACCGTTGTTGAGCAACACCAAGACAGTGCCATCGGAGTCGTCGGCGACGGCCAGGTCCAGCTCGCCGTCGCCGTTGAAGTCGCCCGCCACGATCGCCACGGGATCGGCGCCGACCGCATAATCGATGGCGGGCTGGAACGTCCCGTCACCGTTGCCCAGCAGGATGGAGACGCCGTCGGAAGAGGCAACGGCAAGGTCGCGCTTGCCGTCGCCGTTGAAGTCGCCCGCCACGATCGCCACGGGCGTGCTTCCAACAGGTATCGGCCGATAGGGTGCTGAGGATGGCATCATCTCGGCCGTCAGCGTGAACGACCCGTTGCCGTTGATGTCATGGACCTGGAGCGAGTACGTACCCGGCTCGATATAGGTATCGATCGCGTCGATGGGTCCCGCCGCCGACAGGCCGTCGCTCTGCACGACGACGTGACCCTGGGCGTCGAGCAGTGACAGCGACGTGGTGGTGCCCACAGCCTGGGCCGTGGCCACCAAGTCCTCGCCCGCGGTCACAACGATTTGATAGGTGACGATGCCCCCCTGGGCCTGGGAGAGCGGGACCGATTCCACTGTGAGCATGGGCGAGGAGTTGACGCTCGAGAAACCGGCGCCGCCGATCGCCAGGCCCTTGACTGTCACGTCCGAGCCCACGGTCAACGGGTCGGCGTCCCCGGTTCCCTGGCTGATGATCGCGATCAATGGTGCGCCGGCGTAGCCCGGCTGCGTCGTGCCGTCGATGACCACCGGGTTGGTGATCGCCGGCAGGGGCGATGCCGGCGCGATCGTCCGAACTCCAGTACCCGGAATGGCGAAGTCGATCGTATTCGTTCCGCCCGTGTTGTTGTTGGAATCCAGGATGGCCTGGCGGAGCGACCCGGGTCCGCTGTCGGCGGTGGTCGTGACCTCGAATCGACCGCTTATGACGATGATCGGAACCTGGGCCTGGACCGGCGCGGCACCATCCGACTGCGCGTCCAGGCTTATCGTGAGATTGCCGAGGTATCCCGCCGGCGGGGTGTACCTCATCCCTGCCAGCGCCGCGTTCAGCGCGGAGGGCGGCCCGCTGTAGGATAACGATCCCGTCCCATCGCCGGATCCGGCCAGGCCGGCGGTCGTCGAGAGAGTCAGCGTCCCGACCGGGACCGAAAGCGTCAGGTCCCATGTCACAATCGAACGGTCCGGCATCCGGGTCTTGCAGGGCGATCCCATCGCCCGAGGCAGCCGAGAAGATCGCCGGCTGTCCGGGGGCCAGGCGGATCGCCTTCTCGGGAACTTCCAGGACGCCCTGGCGCAGGGCCGTCACTTCGGATGTGTTGCCATTCGAGTCGGTCGCCGTGGTCGTCACGATCGGCAAGCCGGCGGGCGTGGCGAAGGGAACTGCGAAGGTCGCCTGTCCGGTCGCGTCCGTTGTCACCTCCAGCGACCCGAGGAAATCCTGTGCCTCCCCCTGCGCCGCCTGGTCCGGAGCCGGCGCTGGCGAAGACATCGATGCGGTAGGTCGCATCCGACTCGCTGCCCCCGAGCCAACCCTCGGTCTGGCCATCGGCGGTCGTGAAGATGATCGGGAAGTTCGGCAGGTCGTTGGGGCCGTCGCGCGGCCCGGTGCCATTGTCAGTCACCCCGTCATCGCCGAGGTCGATGGCCTGTCCCGTGTTGCCGAAGATCCGGTTGGCGGTGATTTGATTGCCGACGGATTTGTCATACAGATTGTCACCCACCACAACGCCCGGCCCATTGTTCTTGCTGATCAGGTTGCCCGCGATCGCCGACGTGCCGCCGATCGTGTTGTTCGTGGCGCTGTTCTGGATGATCACCCCCGAGTAGCCGTTGCCCAGGGCCTGGGTGCCAGACGCATCGGTACCGATGAAATCTCCTTCCACCAGGTTATCGGACGAGCCGTCAAGTTCGACGCCCGAACTCCCATTGCCCGAGATGACGTCGGCCGCGCCGGTACTCGTCCCGCCGATCGTGTTGCCCGAGCTCAAATCGATCTCCACTCCATCCCCGTTGGCCAGTGCGACTGTTCCCGTGGCATCTGTCCCGATCTTGTCCCCGGCGACAACATTGTCGTCTCCCTCGTAGATCTCGACTCCCTCAACATTGCCCGAGATGACGTCAGCCGCGCCGGCGACCGTCCCACCGATCGTATTGCCCGAGCTCGAATCGATCTCCACCCCAGCCCCGGAGTTGCGCCAGTGCGATCGTCTCCCGTGGCATCCGTCCCGATCTTGTCCCCGGCGACAACATTGTTGTCCGACTCGTAGATCCGAACTCCTCCGTCGTAACCGCTGCCCGAGATCACGTTTCCCTCGTCGCCCACCGCCGCGCCGCCTTGCGGGTTGACCCCGACCCAGTTGGCTGACGCGCCGTCTGCGATGTAGACACCGTCGCCGGCGATGCCCAGGGGAATCGTCCCGGTCAGGTCGGTCCCGATGAAGTTTCCCGCGACGATGTTGCCGTCGGTGCCGGCGCCGACGATGTCGACACCATCGTTGTCGCTACCGGCGATGACGTTGCGCTGACCGGCGTCATCGACGCCGCTGCCGTCGGTCCCGATCCGGTTTGCCGGAGGCGCCTCCTTCGATCACCACTCCGCCTCCGATAATAGGCGGAGTAATTGTCGTAGCTAACTGATACGGTGCCATTGTCCAGGACGACATCTCCGGTGACACTCGTGCCGATGAAGTTGCCCGCGACGGCATTGCCATCCGTGCCTTGACCGTTGATCCAGACGCCCGCTAACAGGTTGCCTGAGATCAGGTTCTGCTCGGCCGCATCGTTAATGCCGTCGCCATTGGTTCCGATCAGGTTGTTAGCGGCGCCCGCGTCGATCTCGACCCCCGCATAGTTGGGCTCGGCCTGCGTACCGGTCGGATCGGTCCCCAGGAAGTTGCCGTAGATCCAATCGCCCGTGGCGCCGGTGCCCGTGAGGTGAATGCCGGCGCCCTGGCTGAAGCTGTCGATGTCCAGGCCGCGGACGGTCACGCCCGCCGCGGTGATCGTCAGGCCGTCGCCGGTGCCGGCCTGGCTGCCATTGATCTCGATGAGCGGCGTGCCGGCGTAACCCGGTTGCGAAGTGCCGTCGATCAGCACCGGGTTGGTGATCGCGGGCAGAGAAGAGAGCGGAATGATCGTTTGCACGCCGGACCCCGAGATGTCGAAGTCGATCGTGTTCGTCGCTCCGACGGCATGTGTTGGAATCGAGGATCGCCTGGCGGAGCGAGCCGGGGCCGCTGTCGCCGGTGTTGCTCACCAGAAAGGTGGACAGGAGCGTCCGGTCCTCCATCACCTCCAGGCGGGGGCGGAGCCGGAAGATCGTCCCGCTGAACGATGTGGGAGGCGTGCTTCGCTGACGACGGCGAGAAGCCGGTGAGGCGAGGCCGGTGTGGTTCGTGGGGCGGAGAGGAGTGATCATCGTGGATAGTCCTGCACTGGATTCATTCATGCCCTGTGGTCCAAGCGAGTGACACATGCGCGATCTCTCGCCCCGAAGGGGCAGCGACATGAAAGCCCCGGGGCAACGCCCTGGGGGAATCGAGGCGACATCGATCCGCCCAGCCCTGAAGGGGCGTGACAATGCAGGCTCTCTCCAAGGACGTCATCGATCTCAAGAGTTTGAACACCATGTGCGGCCCTTTCAGGGCACGGTTTTTCCCTGTTTTCCGACCCCAGGGCGTTGCCCTGGGCTAGATCTAACTGCCCCTTCGGGGCGAATTCAGAAGCGCGACTCAACAGCCGAATGTTTCTCACCTGGCCTTCGGCGGCCCGTTTCCCGACGAGCCAACGGGCGAATTCCGCCAATCACCCGACCGCCCCGTACCCTGCCCTTCGGCGGGTACCCGCCCCCTCAACAAGGGGGGAAGTTTCGCGTCGCCATCGTGGCAACGACCAGGGACGTCAAAGCCAGGTCCGGCTCGTCTTTGCCTGTCTCGGGGCCGGGCGGAAGGACCTCACCGGTCCAGCGATCGGAGCCGGCGAGGGGGAGCTGCGGAGCGAGGAGAAGGCGCGTCAACCAGCCGGATGATGGGCGGCACGTCGTGCGAACGACCTGGCGGCCGGCCCATTTCGGACAGCCGCTCTCGGCTGTCACCGGCCCTGTCCTCACCCCAAACGGACTCGATGATCGCGTCGATGGCCATCGATCCCGGGGCTCGGGTCGCGCGGTCCCCGTCTCGATCGGGCTCGCCATCGCTCGGAACCGGGTTCGGGACCCGATTTCCAAGCTCGTCGGCCCGCCCTGGGTGGGCAGGCCGGCCGCCGGTGGCGATTCGGGACGATCGCTCGACGAGTCCCGAGCCGGCGCACCCGATACTCCGTTGGGGTTCTCCCGCTGGAACTTCTCCAGCGCCTCGTCCAGACCGAGCACATACCGCTCCCACGGCGCGATGGCCGCTGGGACCGCACCGGCGACACCCGCCTTCGACTCGTCCAATTCCGCACCGTCGTCTTCCCCCGGGCCGCCGCTCCCCTGAGACGACAGACCTTGGCCCACGGAGATGCCCGACCCCGGCAAGAACGCGGCCACCGCCGTTGCCTCCGTCTCCACCGCGACGAGGTTGAGCTCGTCTGCTCGACACCGAGATCGTGAGCGTCAGCAACGTCGCCACCAGCGGCAGCGACGACTCGTGCAGCGACACGAGCTGGGCCACCGCATTTGCGGACGATGACGCATCGGACGAGGAGATCGGTGCGGTCTCGATGCCCAAACTCAGCGCCACCAGCTCGGCCGACTCGCGGCCCGCCGTCGCCGCGTAGAACTGCACCTGGCCGCCGGTCAACGCCGAGAAGGCCAGGGCCGTCGGGTCGGGAAGGTTCGGCTCGCTCGCGGTCGACGTCAAACCCAGACCGTCCGGCCCACCTTCGAACAGCGAGAGCACGCCATCGCCGGCGTTGCCGACCACCAGGTCCTCGAAGCCGCTGCCGGCGCTCGAAGGCAAATGCCGCATCCGGATCCACGCCGCCGGAAGCGATCGTGCTGGTCGTCGGATTCGAGCCATCGAAATTGGCAGATCAGCGTCAGGTCGTTCGACCCGGCGTTGACGGTGACCAGGTCGGTCTGGCCGTTGAAGTTGCCGACGAAGGTCGGGCCGGGATCGGTGCCCACGGCGAAGGCGCGTGGGGTTCGTGTCGTTGAAGAACCCCTGTCCCACGCCCGGCAGCAGCATGACGTCGTTGGATTGGCTGTTGGTGACCAGGATGTCGGGGAAGGCTCCGCCGAAGTTCCCCACCACCGTGGACACCGGCCCGACGCCGCCGGAATTCAGCCGCGGGCCCGCCGAGAACGAGATGCGCCCCCCTCTGCGATTGGTTGAGCAGGATCGACACCTGGTTGGAGCCCTTGTCGGCCACCACCAGGTCGGGCAAGCCGTTGCCCGTGAGGTTGGCCACCGTGATCCCGACGGGATTGGTGCCCACGAAGTAGCCATTCCCGCCATTGATCGCCGGCCCGAACTGGCCGTTGCCCAGCCCGGGGTAGATCAGCACGTTGTTGCTGCCGCTGTTGGCGACGATCAGGTCGGGGATGCCGTCGCCGTTCAAGTCGGCCAGCGCCACGGCGCCGGGGTCGAGCAGGCCGGTGGATTGATTGGCCAGAACGCTCGAATTGCCGGCGCCGTAGTCGACGACCACGCGATCGAGTCCCTGGTCGGCGTAGATGATGTCCTTGGAGCCGTTGCCGGTGAGGTCGGCCACGGCCAGCTCGACCGCCTGGTTGGCCTCGTGGTAGGGCTGGAAGGTGCCGTCGCCGTTGCCCAGCAGCACCAGCACGTCGCCGTAGGCGTCGCCGACCAGGAGGTCGAGTTTGCCGTTGCCGAGTGAGGTCGGCGACGGTCAGCCCGTCGGATTCCGGCGGCACCGCGTAGGTGGTCGGGGGCAAGAAGCCCCCCTTGCCGTTGCCGAGGTAGATGCTCACGCCATCGGCGGTGAGGACGGCCAGGTCGTCGATGCCGTTGCCGGTGAAGTCGGCCATGCGGACGACCTGCGCCGGGGCCTGGGTGTGGATGGTGACCGGGTTGGCGAAGCGGCCGCCGCCCAGGCCGGCGAGGACGTCCATCGTGTTCGAGCCCGGGTTGATCGTCACCAGGTCGGTCGGGCCGCCCGGCGTGAGCGGCCCGGCGGCCACGCCCGCCGTCGCCTCCAGGCTGGTGACCTCGGGCGTGCTGCCGGGATCGATCGCCGACAACCCGGTCCCGGCGCGATAGGGGACGGGGGGTGCGAAGGTCCCATTGCCCAGGTTGCGGAGGACGCTCACCTGGCCGGTCAGCTTGTTGGTGACGACCAGGTCGAGCACGCCGCTTCCCGTGGTATCGACCGCCTGGACGTCGGAGACGCCCAGGCCGACCGGACAGGGTCACCGGGGGCAGGAAAGTCGGGGGATCGAGCGAACCCACGGGACCGACGAACTTGATATCGGCCAACGTGGTGCCAAAGTAGACCGACAGCGTGCCGTCGCCGGCATTGCGGACGACCAGGTCGGTCAAGCCATCGCCGTTCAAGTCGGCCGCGATGATCTGCGCCGGGAGCTGGCCGGTGGTGAGCGATCCGCTAAGCCGGACGAAACCGCCGTCGCGGTAAGCGTAAAACGAGATGGCGTTGTCCTGGGCGTCGACGCTGGCGAGTACGGGGCCTTGATCGGTGTTCGGGAGCCAGGCGATGTCGCGCGAGGGATTATGTCGGGGTTGACCGTGACGGGCGGCTCGAAGGTGCCGGGCTGCCCGGGGATGCCCTGGCGATAGAGGATGTCGCCGGCCCCGTCGACGACCAGGACATCGTCGGTGCCGTCGCCGTTGACGTCGGCGACCAGGGGCGTGGCATGAGGGGTGGTGGCAGACTGGCCGGGGTCGGCAAACGTGCCGTCGCCATTGCCCAGCAGGACGGACACGTTGTTGGAATCCGGAGTTGGCGATGGCGAGGTCGAGTCCTGCCGTCGCCGTTGAAGTCACCCGCCACGATCGCCGGTTGGCTCCAACCCCACCGCGTACTGTGACCGGGGGCTGGAATGTGCCGTCGCCGTTGCCCAGCAGCACCGAGACGTCGCCCACATAACTGCCGGTGACGGAGTTGTAGGTGGAGTCTGCCACGGCGAGGTCGAGCCGGCCGTCGCCGTTGAAGTCACCCGCCACGATGGCCAGTTGGGTCTGACCCCACCGCGTACTTGACCGCGGGCTGGAACGTGCCGTCGCCGTTGCCCAGGAGCACCGAGACTTCGCCCACATAGTTGTACGTGACGGGGTTGAAGGTGGACTACCACGGCCAGGTCGAGCGCGGCCGTCGCCGGTGAAGTCCCCCGCCACCAGATCGCAACCGGCTGATTCCCGACCGCGTACGGTACTCTGCGGGTTGGAAGGTGCCGTCGCCGTTGCCCAGCAGCATCGATGACATCGCCGTCACGAGGTCGTCGGCTGACGGCGAGGTCGAGCCGGCCGTCGCCGTTGAAGTCACCCGCCACGATGGCCTCCGGGACCGACCCCACCGCGTACTGGACCGCGGGTTGGAAAGTGCCGTCGCCGTTGCCCAAGAGCACCGAGACTCCGCCCACGTTGTCGGCCGAGGTTACGCACGGCGAGGTCGAGACGGCCGTCGCCAGTGAAGTCACCCGCCACGATGGCCGCTGTGATGCTCGACGCCGACGCGTACTACCGCGGGTTGGAACGTGCCGTCGCCGTTGCCCAGCAGCACCGAGACTTCGTCCGCAGAACTGCCGTCGGAGTGTCAGCGACGGCCAGGTCGAGCCGGCCGTCGCCGTTGAAGTCACCCGCCACGATCGCGATCTGGGGCCGACCCCACCGCGTAGGTGACCTGGGGCTGGAAAGTGCCGTCGCCGTTGCCCAGCAGGACCGACACGTGTTGTCGAGTCCGTTGGCGACGGCCAGGTCGAGCCGGCCGTCGCCGGTGAAGTCGCCCGCCACGATGGCGTCCGGATACGCCCCCACCGCGTTCCTTGTCTGGACAGCGGTTGGAAGGTGCCGTCGCCGTTGCCCAGCAGCACCGACACGGTGCCGTCGCCGTCAGTTGGCGACGGCCAGGTCGAGGCGGCCGTCGCCGGTGAAGTCGCCCGCCACGATCGCGTCCGGATAGATCCCACCGCGTAATCGACCGCGGGTTGGAAGGTGCCGTCGCCGTTGCCCAGCAGGACCGAGACGTAGTTGGACGAGCTGTCGGCGACGGCCAGGTCGAGCTGGCCGTCGCCGGTGAAGTCACCCGCCACGATGGCAGTCCGGGCTGAGCCCGACCGCGTACGGTGACCGCGGGCTGGAACGTGCCGTCGCCATTGCCCAGCAGCACCGACACGGTGCGGCAGTGCTGAGTTGGCAACGGCCAGGTCGAGGTGGCCGTCGCCGGTGAAGTCGCCCGCCACGATGGCGTCTGGCTCCGTCCCGACCGCGTAGGTGACCTGGGGCTGGAACGTGCCGTCGCCGTTGCCCAGCAGCACCGAGACATCGTTGGCGTCCGCGAGTTAGCGACGGCCAGGTCGAGCCGGCCGTCGCCGGTGAAGTCGCCCGCCACGATGGCGTCTGGGCCCGATCCCCACCGCGTAGGTGACCTGGGGCTGGAACGTGCCGTCGCCGTTGCCCAGCAGGACCGAGACGTCGTTGGCGTCCGGAGTTGGCGACGGCCAGGTCGAGCGGCCGTCGCCGGTGAAGTCGCCCGCCACGATGGCGACCGGGTCCGACCCCACCGCGTAGGTGACCTGGGGCTGGAACGTGCCGTCGCCGTTGCCCAGCAGCACGGACACGGTACTGTCGCCTGCGTTGGCGACGGCAAGGTCGAGGTGGCCGTCGCCGGTGAAGTCGCCCGCCACGATGCCGTATGGGTTCGCACCCACCGCGTAGGTGACCTCGGGCTGGAACGTGCCGTCGCCGTTGCCCAAGAGCACCGAGACCTCGCCCACATAGCCGTAGTGACGGGGTTGTAGACGAAGTCTGCCACGGCCAGGTCGAGCCGCCGTCGCCGGTGAAGTCACCCGCCACGAGGTCAGATTGTCGCCTACGCCTGGGCACATTTAGTTACCTGGCCCACCGGGATCGGCAGGAATGGCGCGGAGGCCGGCATGAGCATGGTCGTCAACGTGAATGTGCCCTGACCGCCTCTACTGTCCGACTGCGAGCGAATAATCGCCAGCCGTGAGATCTTCGTCGATCACGTCATCCGGATTGTCGGACGAGACACCATCGCTCTGGACGAGACATGGCCCTGAGCGTCGAGCAACGAAAGCTGGCTCGTGGCGCCTTGGGCCGCGAACGACGGCGATCAGGTCGCTCGTCCGCGGTTGCGTCGATCGTGACGCCGTCGATGGCCAGGCCACGAATGGTGACATTCCCGCCCGAGACTGGCCAGCGGGCCGGAGCTCCCCGCCGACTGGCCGCCGCAGAGCGATCAGCGGCGTGCCGGCGTAGCCCGGCTGGGTGGTACCGTCGATCAGCACCGAGTTGGTGATCGCGGGCAGGGGCGAGATGGGCCGATCGTCTGGACCCCCGGCCCGGGATGGCGAAGTCGATCGTATTACTCGCCGCCGGTGGCGGCGTTGGAATCGAGGATCGCCTGGCGGAGCGAGCCGGGGCCGGTGTCGGCGGCGGTCGTGACCACGAAGACGCCGTCCGTGATCGACGATTTGAGCCTGGAGTGGACCGGCGAGGCGCCGTCCGACTGGGCGTCCAGGCTGAGTGTGGTATTGCCGTGGAACCCCGCGGGCGGCATGAAGGTCATGCCCGTCCAGCGCCGCGTCCAGCGCCGAGAGCGGGCCGCTGTAGGATAGCGATCCGGTCCCATCGCCCGAGCCGGTCAGGCCGGCGGTGCTCGAGAGCGTCAGCGTGCCCGCCGAGACCGAGAGCGTCAGGTTCCACGCCGGGTCGAGCGGCCCGGCATCGGGGTCCTGCAAGCGCGATCCCGTCACCCGGCGGCGGCCGAGAAGACCAGCGGCTGGCCGGGGGCAACGTCGGAGAGTGTCGGTGGGCTGACTGCAGTGTCGCCTCGACGCAGGGCCGAGACCTCGGAGGTGTTGCCCTGCGGGTCGGTGGCCGTGGCCGTGACGATGGGCAGCCCGGCCGGCGGCGTGAACGGGACGGCGAAAACGACCTGGCCCTGGCTGTCGGTCGTCACTTCCAGCGAGCCAAGGTAGTCCTGGGCTTCCCCTGACCCGTCCGGGTTGTATCGGCGGCGCTGGCGAAGAAGTCGATGCGGAAAGGTCGTGTCGGGCGTGCTGCCGCCCAGCCAGCCCTCGAACTGGCCGTCGGCGGTGGTGACGATGATCGGGAAGTTCTGGAGGTTGTTCGGGCCCTGGCGCGGAGCGGTGCGAGTTGTAGGTGACCCCGTCATCGCCGAGGTCGATGGCCTGTCCCGTGTTGCCGAAGATGCGGTTGGCGGTGATCTGGTCGCCGACAGGAGGTATCCGTGTACGTCGACCCCCGGCCCGCCGTTGTCGGTGATCAGGTTGCCCGCGGCAGCGGTGGCTCCGCCGATCGTGTTGTTGCTGGAGTTCTGTTCAATGTCGATTCCGGCCAATTAGCATTGGGCACTGACAGGGTGCCGGTGTGAATCGGTGCCGATCTCATTGCCGGCCACGACATTGTCGTCGCTTGCCTGTCCAGATCTGAATGCCATCATATCCGTTGCCGGAGATCACGTTCCCTTCGTCGCCGACGGCCGTGCCGCCGTATGGGTTGACCCCGATCCAGTTGGACTGAGGCGCCTTCCGGAGATGAAGACACCGTCGTCAGCGATGCCCAGGGAATGGTCCCGGTCACGTCGGTCCCGATGAAGTTCCCCGCGACGATGTTGCCGTCGGTCCCGGTGCCGCCGATGTCGATGCCGTCGTTGCCGCTACCCGCGATGACGTTGCGCTCGCCGACGTCATCGACGCTGCTGCCGTCGGTGCCGATCCGGTTGCCGGAGCGCCGTCCTTCGATCACCACGCCGCCGCCGATGTACGCCGTAGGGAGTCGTAAACCGGCGAGGTGCCGTTGTCCAGGGCGATGTCCCCGGTGAACTCGGTGCCGATGAAGTTGCCCGCGACGGCGTTGCCATCCGTGCCCTGCCCGTTGATCCAGACGCCGGCGAACAGAGTTGCCGCTGAGCAGGTTCCGCTCGGCCGCGTCGTCGACGCCGTCGCCGTTGGTCCCGATGAGGTTGTCAGCGGCGCCCCCGTCGATCTCGACCCCGTCATCGTTGGGCTCGGCCTGCGTGCCGGTCGGATCGGTGCCCAGGAAGTTGCCGTAGATCCAGTCGCCGGTCGCGCCGGTGCCCGTGAGGTGGATGCCGGCGCCCTGGCTGAAGCTGTCGATGTCCAGGCCGCGGACGGTGACGTCCGCGCCGGTGATCGTCAGGCCGTCGCCGCCGCCGGCCTGGCTGCCGTTCAGCTCGATCAGCGGCGTGCCGGCGTAACCCGGTTGCGAAAGCCGTCGATCAGCACCGGGTTGGTGATCGCGGGCAGCGAAGAGAGCGGAACGATCGTTTGCACGCCGGTCCCCGAGATATCGAAGTCGATCGTGTTGGTCGCTCCGACGGCATTGTTGGAATCGAGGATCGCCTGGCGGAGCGAGCCGGGGCCGCTGTCGCCGGTGTTGCTCACCAGGAAGGTGGACAGGAGCGTCCGGTCCTCCATCACCTCCAGGCGGGGGCGGAGCCGGAAGATCGTCCCGCTGAACGCGGTGGGAGGCGTGCTTCGTCGACGACGGCGAGGAAGCCGGTGAGGCGCGGAGCCGGCGTAGTTCGTGGGGCGGAGATGAAGTGATCATCGTGGATCGTCCTGCACTGGTTTCTCGAGCTCTATGGTTCAAGCGATAGAGAATGAGTAAATGAACGGAGATGGTTGAATTCCCGAAAACCTCACGCAAAGGCGCAAAGCCGCAAAGAAATGTTTGGTAAAGGGAGCTGGTCGATCGTCTATCCTCCACGTTTTCTTCTTTGCGGCTTTGCGCCTTTGCGTGAGGCTCCCCTCACCCGGCCTTCGGCGACCCGTCAAGGGCCGACACGCGGCGACGGAGCGTCCTCAGCGCCGGGTCGGCTGGAACGACGTCGCGCCAGAACGACGCGCGCTGGTCCTCCGGCATCCGCTTCAGCGCCTCGCGGAGCAACCCGGTGGCGCGGTCCTGGTACCGGGCCACCAGGGTCACGGTCTCCTGACCCTTCTTCCGGACGTCAGCCGCGGCGACGACGGCCGCGAGGGCGTAGACCCGGGCGGCGTTGTACAACAGATGGGAGGTCGGCTCGCCGATGCCGAGTGCTTTCTCGGCATCCGCCACGGCGTCGCGATGCTCGCCCAGGCGCAGACGTGCGAAACCACGGCCGTTGTAGGCGTCGCCGATCGAGGGATCGAGCTGGATCGCCGCCTGGAAGTCGTGCAACGCCAGCCGGGGCGCGTCCGAGACGATGTACAGCCAGCCCCGCCGGCTCAAGAGCGCCGCTCGGTCCGGTCGCAGGGCCATCGCATTGGTCACGTCCTCGATGGCGCCGGGGAAGTCTTTCCGCTCGGACCGGGCCAGGCCGCGCAGCTCGTAAATCGCGGGCGTCGCCTTGGCCCGGGCGATGAGCGCATCGCACGATCGGATGACGTCGTCGTAACGTTTCCGCTTGAGCAGCAGGTCGATCCGCAGGCGGTGGGCATCGGCGTAGTCGCGGACGACCTTGAGCGCGGCATCCCAGGCCGCCAGGGCGTCGGCGTCGCGATGATCGAGGGCCAGCAGCCGGCCCCGATTGGTGTGGTCACGCGCCAGCACCGGGTTATCCGGTTTCTCGAGCCGGATCGCCTGGTCCAGGTCGCCCAGGGCCTGCGCCCGCTGGGCCGGAGTCGGCGCCTTGCGAGCGAGAATGCACATCGGCTCGACCGCGGTACAGAGGCGCCCAGTCCGGTCTGCGTTCGATGGCCAGTCCGAACTGTTCGACGGCCTCGTCCGGCTTGCCCTGCTTCCAGTAGACCTCCGCCAGCGCGGCATACGCCTGGGATGAACGGTCGTTGAGTCGGATCGCCGCCTGGAGGTCCGTGGCCGCCTGGTCGAGCTTGCCGTGCTGGAACCGGAGCACACCCCGGTTGACCAGCAGGATGTAACGCAGCTCGTCGTTCGGCTTCCGATCCAGGAGCTCCCTCGCCCGGTCGTAGTCGGCTTCGGCGTTCTCGAACCCGAGCGCGACCTCCTGAGGGGAGTGTGCGGGGATGGAGCTCGAAGCGAAGCCGCGGAGGATGTAGAGCCAGGCGAATTCGGGCTCGCGCTCCAGGCAGGTGTTCAGGCTGGCCTTGGCCTGCACGGGCCCCTTGAGCTGCAACCAGCACAGGGCCGACAAGGCGTGGGCCCAGAACTGGTCGCGTTGAAGTTGAATGGCCTGGTCGAAATGCCGAAGCGCCCCGATCCAGTCCTGCCGCTTGTAAGCCTCCTGCCCGATCAAGAAATGGTCGAACGCCGTCGTCGGCTTGAAGCTGATCCGCGAGGCGGCGTTCCTGCGTGGCTTCCGCCATGTTGCCCGCCCTGGCCAGGCAGGCCGCCCGCCGCAGGTGGTACGCCCGTCGTGGGTGGCCGCGAGCGAGCCGCCTGGTCCAGCCGGCGCAGGCCCGCTTCGGGCGTGGGCTCGGCCGCGGCCATCACCAGGAGGAGCGTGTAACAGCCATCGGCGATCTCGGCCCGCTCTCGATCGGACAAGCTCGACGGCAGCGGTCCCTGCGCCCAGGAATCGCCCGAGCCCGACGACTGCGTACAGCGCGAGCGCGGCTCGCGCCGCGCGGCGAGTCGCCTCCTGGTTGCTGGGGAGGTCCAGACCGGTGAACTGCGTGTCGTGAAACAGGGCCTCATTCCGCAGCCCGAGGAACTGGGCGTAACGCGCTCGGTCCGATTCCCGTGAGAGTTGCTCGGCCTGGCGCGCTTGGACCTCGTCGAGGAGGGCCTGGACGGCGACCTTCATGTCCCCCAGCTTGGCCTCCGCCTTGATCTTCTCTTTCAGGGTCGTGAGGGCCAGCTTCGGCGTCGTTCAGGTTGTTCTCGGCCAGCTCGTCCTTGGCACGGAGGATCGTTGTCCGTGCCCTCGGTCTGGATCGCCATGATCCGGTCGTTCTCTTGCCGTTCGGCCTCATTCCACTGCCGCTGGACTTCCAGGGCACCCAGGAACCCGCCCAGGATCGCCGTGGCGGCAAGGGCCAGGAGCATGGCGGCGACGGGGCGGCGACGCGCCCACTTGGCCCCGCGCTCCCAGAACGCCGTCGGCCGCGCCAGGATCGGCTCGCCGCGAACGATACCGTTCCAGGTCGTCGGCCAGGGCCTGGGCCGATTCGTATCGTTTGGCCGGGTCCTTGTGCAGGCACTTCAGGCAGATCGTCTCCAGGTCGCGCGGCACCCTGGGGACCAGCCGCGACGGCGTCACCGGGTCATCGTCGAGGACCTGGCGGACCGTCTCCATCGGGGTTTCCCCCTTGAAGGGCGGACGCCCCGTGAGCATCTCGTAAAGGATCGCCCCCAGCGCGTAGACGTCGGCCGGCGGCTCGACGTTTCGCGAATCTCCGCGCGCCTGCTCGGGGGCCATGTAACTGGGCGAGCCCATGATCTGACCGCTCTCGGTCTGCCCATCGTCCGAGTCGATCCGCTTGGCCAGGCCGAAGTCGGTGATCTTGGGCACGCCGTCGGAGGTGTACAGGACGTTGGTCGGCTTGAGATCGCGGTGGACGATCCCGGCCTGGTGCGCGACATGGACGGCCCGGGCCAGAGTCACCATCAATTCGGCCGCCTGCTTGCCGGGCTGGGGAGTGCCGGCCAGCCGGTCGTCGAGGCCGCCGCCATCGAGCAGCTCGAGCGCGACGAACGGCAAGCCGGCCGCTTCGCCGATGTCGTAGATCTGGAGGATGTTGGGGTGTCGCAGCCGCGCGACCGCCTCGGCCTCCAGCGCGGAAGCGGGACAGGTGGTCGGCCCGCGCCTGGCTGCCGCCGCGGATCATCTTCAAGGCGACCAGCCGCTTGAGCCCGAGGTGCCGCGCCTTGTAAACGACCCCCATGCCCCCTTCGCCCAGCCGCTGGAGGATGTCGTAGCCGGGGACGGTTGGCCAGTCCAGCGGGAGCCGGCATGCGTCTGACTTGAGATGTGTCCGGATCGACTCCGTAAGGCGTGACCGTCCGGTCGGGGTCATCCGCTTCGGACGTCTTGGCGTCGTGAGTTCCTGCGTGCTCATGCCTTGACTCGCCACCGGAGAGGAGGCTGCAAGTCCGCGGTCGAACCCGGACCGGCAACCTCAGGCACGCCCGAACCATGCTCGCCGATGCGCCAGACTGTTCGGGCTGTCCGGAGATCGCCCCCGGTCCGCCGGGCCTCCGACATCGTGCTCGACGATCTCGGTGGATGGCAGATCGACCGTCGAGTCGGGGTCGGTCTGCACCGTCTCGATCGGCGGTCCTTCTCCAGCTGCGGGGCGACCTGCCGTCAGCCGCTCAAGGTGTTCCTGACAGCCGACGCAGTCCTCAACGTGTCGCCAGGACCCGGGCGTCGTCGTCGGCATTGAGCTCCCCGTCGAGGAACTGCAACAAGACGTCGTCGTTGGGGCATGCATTCATGATGGGATTCCCGGATGGCGACGCCAGCTCGTCGTGGCGTGGCGTCGCGTTGATAGGTGATTCACCCAGGATACTGGCACGGTTCGAGAACCTTACAAGATTTCTCCATAAATTTTTATTTTTTCCCGGCATGTCTTGCGACCGGCGAAATCAGGCCGAGCGGAAGTGCGCACTCGTCGAGGCTTTGCCGAAACCCGTCAGCGGAATCGCGAGACATTGTTGTATTGAGAGTCTTCTGTGGTAGGGGCTGGGAACGCGATCCAATCCGCGGTAACGTTTTTCAGATGGATGGCCCAGGTCCGCTTCCGTGGCGGACGGTCCCTCGATTGACGAACGCGGGGAGATCTCGGATGAATCGCTGGAAAATCGTGTGGCGTGCCGTCTTCGGAATCAGCCTGTCGGCCGGCGGCACCGGCGAATGTCACGAGCCCACAAAACCGGAACCGCCAAAGGCGACGCCCATCCCCAAACGACTTGAGAACTTCGGACGGACTCGCGTCGACAACTACTACTGGCTCAAGGAGCGAACTGACCCCAAGGTCATCGCCTATCTCGACGCCGAGAACACGTACACCGACGCCATGATGGCTCACACCAAGGCGTTTCAAAAGTCCCTCTACGACCAGATCGTCGGCCGGATCAAGCAGGCCGATACCACGGCGCCCGTCTTCGACAACGGCTATTATTACTACACGCGGTTTGAAACAGGGAAGCAGTACCCGACCTTGGTTCGCAAGAAAGGATCGCTCGAGTCCGCCAAGGAAATCCTGCTCGACGAGAACGCGCTGGCCCAAGGGTACGGATATTTCTCCCTGGGCACATCACAGGTCAGCCCAAACAATCGCCTGGTCGCGTATGGAGTCGATACCGGCGGCCGGCGCTTCTACACGATCCGGGTCAAGGACCTGTCCACCGGCAAACTGCTCGACGACGCCATCGCCGACGTCACGGGCAACCTGGCCTGGGCCAACGACAGCCAGACCCTCTTCTACACCAAGCAAGACCCCGACACCCTTCGCGCGTATCGGGTCTACCGGCATCGCCTCGGCTCCCCAACGAGCGACGACCGGCTCGTCTACGAGGAAGCCGACGAGACGTTCTCATGTGGGATCGGCCGGACCAAGTCGGACCGTTACTTGTTGATCGGCAGCCGGCAGACGCTCAGCACCGAATACCGATTCCTCGACGCCGACAAGCCCGACGGTGAATTCCAGGTCATCCAGCCGCGCCGCCCTCGCCTGGAGTACTCGGCCGACCACCTCGACGGCCATTTCTACATCCGCACCAACCGCGACGCCAAAAACTTCAAGCTGGTGCGCGCCCCGGTTCAATCACCGGGCCTGGACCACTGGGAGGAGGTCGTCCCCCACCGAGCGGACGTCTTCCTGGAGCGGTTTGAGCTGTTCCGCGACTTTCTCGTGGTCGAGGAGCGCCGGGACGGCCTGATCCGGCTACACATCCGTCCTTGGTCGGGCGCGGCGGAAGAGCACCAGGTCGATTTCGGCGAGCCGGCTTACCTGGCCCGCATCGGCGCCAACCACGAGCTGGACTCGGACAAGCTCCGCTTCGTTTACACCTCGTTGACGACCCCTCAGTCCTCCTACGACTACGACATGCACACGAAGTCGAAGACGCTGGTCAAGCGCGAGGAGATCCTCGGCGGTTTTGACCCGGCGAATTACGTCACCGAGCGCCTGCACGCGACCGCCAGCGACGGCGTCAAGGTCCCGATCTCGATCGTCTATCGCAAGGGATTCGCAAAGGATGGCAGCCGTCCCCTGCTCCTCTACGGATACGGCTCCTACGGGGCGAGCCTGGACGCGTCGTTCCAGTCCGAACGGCTGAGCCTAATCGACCGCGGGTTCGCCTATGCGATCGCCCATATCCGGGGCGGACAGGAGCTCGGCCGGGAATGGTACGAGAGCGGCAAGCTCCTCAAGAAGAAGAATACCTTCACCGACTTCATCGCCTGCGCCGAGCACTTGATCCGAGAAAAATACACCAGGCCCGATCGCCTCTTCGCCCAAGGAGGCAGCGCCGGCGGCCTGCTGATGGGAGCTGTCATCAACATGCGGCCTGACCTGTTCAAAGCGATCGTCGCCCAGGTGCCGTTCGTCGACGTCCTCACCACCATGCTCGACCCGACCATTCCCTTGACGACCTCCGAGTACGACGAGTGGGGCAATCCCGGCGATCGTACTTATTTCGACTACATGCTCTCGTATTCCCCCTACGACAATGTCGAGGCGAAACCCTATCCCAACATCCTGGTGACAACCTCGCTCCAGGATTCCCAGGTGCAATACTGGGAGCCCGCCAAATGGGTCGCCAAGCTCCGCGCGACCAAGACCGATGCGCATCACCTGCTCCTGCGCACCTACAAACAAGGCAGCCACGGTGGAGTCTCGGGCCGCTACAGACGCTACGAGCAAACCGCCTTCATCTACGCGTTCCTGCTGGATATGGCCGGGATCGTGGAGAAGGGGGCAGAGTTAACACACAGATAAACACTGATGAACACGGATAAGAGAGGGTCATGCCGGTGCCTCCATTCAACGAGTCCAGGAAAGTCTTTATTTCTCTTGTTTTATTATCTGTGTTTGTCAGTGTTCATCTGTGGTTAGTTCCGTATTCAATGGCGGAGACGTCTCCGCCGAATATCGTCTTCATCTTCAGCGACGACCACGCCTATCAGGCCATCAGCGCCTACAACGACCCGCGCCGGCTGATCGAAACGCCCCACATCGATCGCCTGGCCAGGGAGGGAATGCGCTTTGACCGTTGCATCGTGCCGAATTCGATCTGCGGACCAAGCCGTGCTTCGATTCTTACCGGGAAATACTCTCACATTAATGGATTTTATAATAATACCAACAGCCGCTTCAATGGTGCCCAGACCACGTTTCCCAAATTGCTCCATGCCGATCGGTTATCAGACGGCCTTGATCGGCAAATGGCACCTGGTCACCGACCCGACCGGCTTCGACCTTTGGCACATCCTGCCGGGCCAAGGGGTCTACTACAACCCGTCCATGATCAAGAACGGCGAGCCGGTGAAGCATCAGGGTTACACCACCGACATCATCACCGAGCTGAGTCTCGAATGGCTGCGGAACCGCGATAAATCCAGGCCATTCGTACTGATGTGCCAGCATAAGGCGCCGCATCGCGAGTGGCTGCCGGCGATCCGGCACCTCGGCCACGACCGAGACCGCGTGTATCCCGAGCCGTCGACGCTCTTCGACGATTATTCCGGGCGGGGTAAGGCGGAGCACGATCAGGATATGACGATCGCCAAGACCATGACCGAGATCGATCTCAAGTTGAAGCCTCCCACCGGTCTGTCGGCCGAAGATCGCCGGGCTTGGGACGCCTACTATGAGCCGCGCAACGCCGCCTTTCGCACAGCCCATCTCGATGGCCAGAACCTCGTCCGCTGGAAGTATCAGCGTTACCTGCACGACTACCTGGGCTGCGTCAAGGCCGTGGACGAGAGCGTCGGCCGCTTGCTCGAGTTCCTCGACCGCGAAGGGCTAGCTGGCGACACGATCGTCGTCTACACGGCCGACCAGGGCTTCTATCTCGGTGAACACGGCTGGTTCGACAAGCGCTGGATCTTCGAGGAGTCGCTGCGCGCCCCGCTCTTGGTTCGCTGGCCCGGAGTGACTCCGCCCGGAAGCGTCAATTCAAACCTCGTCTCGAACATTGATTTCGCCGAGACATTCCTCGATGCGGCCGGCTTGCCCATCCCTGACGAGATGCAAGGCAAGAGCCTGATCCCGCTCTTGAAAGGCCAGACGCCGTCGGATTGGCGGTCGAGCTTTTATTATCAGTATTTCGAGTATCCCCAGCCGCACCACGTGCGTCCGCATTATGGGGTTGTGACCAACCGTTACAAGCTCGTCCACTTCGACGGTCCCGACCTGGACGAGTGGGAGTTGTTCGACCTGGAAAAAGACCCACGCGAGCTGCACAGCGTTTATGGCGACCCTGCCAATACCACGGTCGTGGCCGAATTGAAGCGAGAGCTTGAGCGCCTCCGCGCCGATCTGAAGGTGCCGGCGCAACTGCCGGGAGAGGCGTATGGTCAATCATCAAGATAAAGGATATCGAGCTGGGCGACCGGCTTCTTCCTGAATCTGGGCATCGGCCGTTCGGCGGTTTCCGAGATCCGTCCCAGGCATCGGTCGAAAGTCGCCAGGGTCGCCGCGAACAGGATCGCCGCGAGCCCACCATGGATCACGATCCAGAGGATCGCACCGCATATCGCAGCGATCGTGTTATCGCTGCCTGGAAGTCGTGGCGCCGGCGCGACGTTCATCGTTCCGAACACCGTGCCATACAGTGGGCTTCCCATCACCAGTGAAATGACGAAATCCCTACGGCGATCGCCAAACAAAAGAATGAGCAGCACCACCCACCCGATCGAGAACAGAACATAAGCAGTGACGCACAGTGCGACCGCCGTCCCAGCCGGCTCACCCAGGTTGCCAATGCCAGTCCCAGGCTGGCGATCACCGCGCCGTAGGCTGCGATCAGTCCCAGCAACAAGGTGTATTCGATCCAGTTCCCGCTCGCTATCGCCAGGAAACTGGTTGTCAAGGCCGGCCAGATCAACAGGAAAGGAACCTGGCGGAAGGCCCCCCACCATTTCCCGACCAGGATCGAACGCGTCGATAAGGGAGTGGAAAGCAGGACATCGAGGCTGCCGCGCACCCGCTCCTCGGCGAGGCTGGTGGAAGCGGTCACGCTCAGGAGCAGCAATCCCACCGCGACCTGAATCACGTTCATGCCTGTGATGAACCAGCCTGAGTTCGAGTCTCCACGGAGTACGATTTGCAGCGACAGCACAGTCCAAAGCACACCCAGGCCGCCGTATATGACCCAGACCAGTCGCAAAAACCGTGTCGGTCGTGAGCGATGCCACTCGCGCCACAGGACCGGGTTGTCGTCGAGCGATGGACTTGGCAGATTGGGGAGCCATGCCGGACGGGAGAGACGGAGAGTGAACCACCAGCGGCGGGACCTCGCCGCGAGTTGTCCGGCTTGCTTCAAAGCCACCTTCCGAATCTGAAGCGTCGACAGGCCCACGAGCAGACCGGAGAGGCCCAGGCAAACGGCCAAGAACATCAGATACGTCGTCAAACCGACCGTGCCAGGCTGCGAGTAAGGTGCGAAGGCAAGGTAGTACGGATTCGAAAGAATGACCGAATCCCACAGGTACCGGCGTACCAAAGGATGATGTGATCGAAAACAAAACCATGATCCAGAGCAGCGGGCCGAGTACCCACAAGATGAGTATCAAATAGGTCAGCATCAGCACTTCGTGGGTCTTTCGGCCCCAGACCGACAGAACCAGGGCGAGCGAGCAGCCCAGCACGCCGCAGGCAATCGCGACCGAGAACGAGCCGAAGAGGCGCGAGCGGATCGATGCCTCCCAGCAAGCCGGCGAGCGACAAGATGGGCACGACGCAGACGATCAACCCGAGCACCGGCACGAGCCGCGCACCCAGCTTGCCCAGGACGATCTCGGCGTTGGACAGGTCCGTGGCCAGCATGTGGTCGAGTGTGCCCCTGGCCTTATCGAGGCAAATCGCCCCGGCAGTGGCCGCGGGCGCGGCCAGAAGCACCAGCGTCAGCTCGATCGAGACGATCGTGAAGTAGAAACTCTCGCCGTACTCCGCCAACTGCTGGAGCGAAACGGTCGGGCCCTGGCGGGTACGGCTGAACCGGACCTGCCAAGTCGAATATCATGCCGGCCAGAATCAGGCCCACGAACAAGCCACGCAGCGCATAGAGCTGCCACCGTCGCGTGGTCGTCAGCCATTCGTAAGCAAAGACCGGCCCAGGTCCCAGGCGCACATCACGCTCCCTCGAAACGGACCAAAATCGCCGCGGCCTCTGTCGGGGCCCTTCATTTCAATTCAATTCAATCCACGCATTCTTTCAGAGAATCCGACGGTTTTCAAACCTTGGCAGGCGGATCTACTCCGACTTGCGCGGCTTCGGTTCGGAGCGTTTCGGCCGGTTTGGGGCCCGGGGCTGGATCGCTCGATTCTCGGTCGACCTGCCCACCGTTACCTGCTCTTTTCTCCTTTTTTTTCGGGAAGAGTGATTCCTGGAAAAGAAATCTCCAGTTCTCCTCGATTTGCGGCTTCGTGTCGGGGTCGTCGAGGAAGACTTTTCCGTCCGTCAGGAGCCGGCGTTTTGCAATGCGTTTGTCCAGTTTCTGGGCTAAAACCCGCAGGTCGAGCTGGTGCTTTTCTTTTATGCTGGAAAGCTTGCTGACAAAGATGTCGTATTCGTCAACGAGATAAACACGCAGCTTGCCGAAATCTCCCAACCACTGCCGGCGATTCTCCCAGTGGGCCGGCAGATAATGGGACTGAAACTGAACATGACCCAAGGTCAGGCCGAACTGGGACTCGATCTGTCGCAAGACGGCCCGCTGGGAGCGAATCTCAGCGGGGACCTCGTCGACCAGATCGATGTCGGCGGTGGGCCGAGCGGTCAGTCCCTTGATCAGGGTCGGGATCGAGCCGGCGATGTGAATCTCGACCTGGCTATGAATCCCTCGTCCGAGGATCTCGAAGATCTGGTGGATTTGGGGAGAGTCGATGCAGTTCACCAGTCGTCTCCGGATGGAAGGGAATCCTGGTTCCCCGAGATCCTCGTTGAGGATGCGCGGATCATTTGACCCACCGGGCTCGCCGACAACCACCGCGTGAATTTCCGTGACCCCCAAAAGGATCGGATCGCCGCCGCCGCATCGCGGACCAGGAGCCGTGTGCGGAAATCGGGTCGATCGTTGCGCTCGAGGTCTTGTTCGATCGCGGACGCCAGGGTCTGGCTGTCGATGTAGGGTTGTCCCCACACGAGCTGCCACGGGTCCAGAATCGGCGGAGACGGGTTCATGAACGAACGTCGGATTTCGTTTCAGACGGAGGTGGTGTATCGCCGCGCTCGCATCGGGCACACCTCAGTTTATCCGGAGGCGCGGCCGAAATATCAGGGCTCTCTTCTCAAATCAACTCGGGCTCGAGCTTGGCGACCGGCTTCCTTGTGAATCCGGGCATCGGCCGTGCCAGCGTTTCCGAGATCCGTCCCAGGCAGCGGTCGAAGGTGGCCAGCGTCGCCGCGAAGAGGAGCGCCGCGATCCCGCCATGGATCAAGATCCAGAGCAATGGACTGATCACACTCGGATAATCGCCGGGAAAGCCGAACCCGAGCGGCTGGACGGCGGTCGTGGCCAAGTACGTCCCATAAAACGGGCTCCCCGTCATCATGGCAAAGCCCACGGGACTGGGCCGAGACACGGTAACGACGAAGGCCATCCAGCCAATCGCGAACGCGACGTATGCCAAGACGCAGAGCGCGACTGCGCGTCCCAGCCGGCTCACCCAGGTCGCCAGGGCCAGTCCCAGGCTGGCGATCCCCGCGCTATATGCCAGGATCAGTCCCAGCATCAAGAAATAATGGAACAACCGCCCACTCCCCGCGACCAGGAGACCAGCAAGGATGGCGGGCCAGGCCAACACGCGAGCCGACTGCCGGAACGTGCCCAACCACTTGCCGATCAAGATCGAACGCGTCGACAGGGGAGTCGTCAGCAAGACGTCGAGGCTGCCGCGCACCCGCTCCTCGGCCAAGCTGGTGGCGGCGCTCACGCTCAGCAGCAATAAACCCAACGTGACCTGGAACATGCTCATGACTCCAATCTTGCTCTTGTCGCGGGGTGTGGCAAGGACCACCATCGACAGCACGATCCAGAGAATTCCCAAGGCCACGTACCCCAGCCAGACGACGCGCAGCAACCCCGATGGCTGCGATCGGTGCCACTCACGCCACAGGACGGGGTTGCCGTCAAGCGACGGACGGGGAAGGTGCGGCAGCCATGCCGGGCGGGGAAAGCGGAACGTCAACCACCTGCGCCGGGCCTTGGCCGCGGGTTGCCCGGCCTGCTTCAAGGCCACCACGCGAATCCGCACGGTCGCCAGGCTTACGAGCAGAGCGGAAAGACCGAGGCAAATGGCCAGAAATCCCAGGTAAGTTGCCCAGCCGACCTTGCCTGGAAACATGTAAGGCGCCATGGCGAGATAATAAGGGTTGGAGCACAGAATCCATTCCCAGAGACTCATTGCGAAAGTCCAGAGAGGCATGGGTCGGAGGGAAAGCGCCGGCGGGGTGAATGAAGACGCCGCGAGGGCGATCAAGAGCGGGGTGCTCAACCAGAGAATCAGGATCAAATAGGTCAGCATGAGCACTTCGTGGGTTTTTCGCCCCCAGACCGACAGGGTCAAGGCCAGCGAACAGCCCAACATGGCGCAGCCGATCGCCGTCAGAAACGAGCCGAAGAGGGCTTGGGGATCAATCCCGCCCAGCAAGCTCGCCAGGGCCGTGATGGGCACGACGCACGCGATCAAGCCGAGCACCGGCACCAGTCGCGTGCCCAGCTTGCCCAGGACGATCTCGGCGTTGGACAGGTCCGTGGCCAGCATGTGGTCGAGGGTGCCCCGCGCCTTGTCGAGGCAGACGGCCCCGGCCGTGGCCGCGGGCGCCGCCAAGAGCACCAGAGTCAGCTCGATCGAGACGACCGTTTCATACAGCTTTTCGCCATAGCCGGCCAGCTCCTGGATGGAAACGGTCTGGCCCGAGTTGGCAAACCGATACGAGTTATGCCAGACGATCATCATCCCCACGAGAATAACCCCCACGAACCCGGGCGCAACGCATAGAGCTGCCACCGTCGCGTGGTCGTTAGCCATTCGTAAGCAAAGACCGGTCCAGGTCCCAGGCGCACGTCGAGATTCCCCGCACAGAATTCCGTGCCTTCTGGCTCATGAGCTCCAACCCTTATGAATTGTGTCGACGACCCACGACGTTTGTCAAATGCAGGAATACAGGATGGCTGTCTCGTTCCAATCGAAGCGCGGCGACGAACTAAACCTTTAAGTCCACTTCCAAACGGAAATGGTCCAGTTAGACTCTAGCGTACCGAGCGTGATCCTGTTAGAATTCTACTGCCTCGATTGAACGCTGAGACAGCAAGGCCTTGGAAAGCGAAAGCGATCGGCTGAAGTGGATTGATTCCGTCGAAATCGCGTGCAGTTTTGCTCGATGTCCAAGAGCTGCGTCTGATCTGGAATGTCGTTTCGTACTTCGTGACGGGCACGACCGGTCTTGGATCGACTGTTCGTTTGTTTGTGATGAAGGTCGAGACGATGACGTCTCGCGTTGTGCGCGAGCGCCATCCGATCGATGTGAGTTCGAGGTTTCGGAACGCCGCGATGCGGCCGGTTGGAGGTCGTGCGGCAGTCACACAAATTAAAGGAATGCGAAGATGCGGAATCAACTACGCAGCCTTGCCTTGGCAGCCATCGTCGTTTTCGGCGCGTCGGTCAACCTTCAAACCGCCCAGGCCAGCCAGACTGTCTATGTGGCCGGCAGTGGCGGCGAATTCGGCTCAATCAATTTGACTACCGGGGCGTTTACCTCGATCGGCCCCGGCCTGGATCTTGGCAACGGCAATACCATTTTCGGCATGGGTTTCGGTTCCGACGGAAACCTCTACGGCGTGGACTCGGGCTCGCCTAGTAACCTCTTTGAGATCAACACGACTACTGGGGTAGCCACGCCTGCCGGAGGCATTGCCCTTAGCGACAGCGCCATCGGCGCGGGCGCCGACGCCAGCGGCAAACTTTACGTCATCGACAATAACTCGCCCGGTTCGCTGTACACACTCCAGCCGCCTTCGTCGACGACGACGACTATCGGATCAACTGGAATCCAGAGCGATGGCTTGGTGGCGGTTAACGCCAGTGGGTCCATTTTCACGAGCATCCTCGTGAACAATGGGTTCAGCCCGGATGACCTCGGCAAGATCAACCCATCAACTGGGGTCGCCACGGATCTCGGATCAACCGGTTTTTTGATCTTCGCGGGACTGTTCGTCGGTGACACGCTCTACGGATTCACCCCAAGCGGATTCACCTCAAGTTCAGAGATCGTCACCCTGAACACAACAACGGGAGCTGCCACGGCGGGCCCGACTTACAGCCTGCCCAACGGCGACGTTATCAACGCGGCTGCCGCACAATTCCCGGCATCCGTGCCGGAACCGTCGAGCTTGATTCTCGGCTTGATCTCGACCGTCGCGCTGGTTTCGGTCAGCCGGTTCCAGCGCCGCCGCCCTTGATCGCCTGCTCAACCTTTTTTATCACACAGGTCTCCGTGTTTATTGAGAGTCAGGAAAGTAATGCGACTCCCCGACGGCCGTCCCTATACCAACCCGACGCGCCAGCGAGGGGACCGGCTGTGCGTCCGCAACTGTCCTCGGCCAGCGTCCCTCGCTCGCGCGTCGGGTGAGTGTGGCTCCCGGCTGCATCTGGCCCGGTTTCGACGCGATCGTCTCCGTTCCGCGGAGATGACTTTCCTGACTCTCAATAGCAACTTGCTCAGAGCTCAATAGCCGAAACTGATGATCGGCAGGGGTCGGCCAATCGGCCGTCTAGAGCGGCTTCGCGCTTGGGTTCGCGCTCACCACGAAAGCACCAACCATGATCGCGGATTTTCGCGGCCGGAAAAATAATTTTTCGCACGGTTGTCGTGGGCCTAAGCGTAGACGAGCCGGATTGGTCGGCCGACTGGCCAGGAAATGGGCGTCCGGTGGCGATCCAATGCCGCCTCCGGCAGGACCGGGTTGTGGCTACGTCTCCCGAAGCGAACGATCCGTTCATCGGGGGTCGTGCTGATGAACCCCCCGGTCGCGATGAAGAGGCGGTACAGCGGCTTGGGGCGCCCCCTTTTCGTAACCCCGCAGTGGCTTACCGAGCCACCGGTAGCAGCCAGTGGCCGGAACGGCCAGTTGAGCGCACTCGGTTTTAGGGCCAAGAACCCAAGGTCAAAGCACGCGAAAAATGATTATGAAAACGGCGGTGGACGGGGCCGTTTTTCCGCAGATTTTGACGTCGAGAGCCCGAAATTGTTAATTATTACCTCCGGCCGCGGAAATCCGCGATGATGAGTCGAGCGGTGATCGAAGGGGAAAGCTGGATCACGTCGGGATTTCCGCGTTCCAGACCGGGGCTGGCATGGCGGTCGATCCGACGATCGCGGGTGCGAGAGCAAGTGCGGATGGCGGAAACGCCGGAGGAACGAGGACAATGGACTGCATCCCAGGGGCGTGAACCGGCGGCCAATCCGGATCGCTGCGCCCATAGATTCTGCCGGAACGGGCAAAGGGCGGACGATCCTCTGGACGACAGGGGCTGAGCACGAGCGGATTCGCTCCTCGACGTGCGATTGCGCAGCGAAAGGGCTTACTCACATCTGCCGTCGCGATCTTCAAACGCGGTATTTCCAGATCGATTGTCCGACTATCTCGATACCGAACGGAAAGAGTTCCTTGACGGCGGCAACCACGCCTGGAAACGGCGAACTGAAGTCGTGTCCGCAAAGGACCCCGCCGGTCCCGACATGCCTCTTCCAGGCGAGGATATCCCGACGCACTGAGTTATATTCGTGAGAGGCATCGATAAAAACGAGATCGGCCTTGAACTGCCATGCATCGGCCCAGTCCGCCCTTTCTCCATAATACGGAAAGATCTTGTCGAAAAGCAGGTCGCCGCAGTTCGTGCAAAATGTGATGAACGCCTTCTGTCTACCGATTTTCTCGGCGATCGGGCCAAGGCAGTCGTGAGGGTTGCCCATCCAGTGATCGATACAATGGACCGAGCGAGCGTGATCAGCCATCGCAATTGCGGACCGGCCCGCCCATGTCCCGATCTCCACCACAACCGGGGGGCCTCGCCACCGCTGGGACCGACGCGGCAGACCGCGTCGAACCTGGGCACGCTCACGCTCAGCGATCATTCCTCGGACACAATCAGCACCACCGATACAACCACGTTATGGTCCACGCTGAGCAACATCACCGCGACCGAGTCGCTCACCACCTCCGACACGGTCAACGACAACGCGACCGACAACGGCACGCTCACGACCACCGAGACCCAGACCGCGACCACGACCTTGGGCTCGGGTGGCCTGGTCACCGGCGGCGGCGCTTCGACAGCACGTCGCTGTTCGGCAGCGACTCGCACAGCCTGTTCGAGACCGACATCACCACCGTCTCCCAGACCGCGACGCTCACGGACACCGCCGGAGGGATCACCACCACCGAAACGATCGCCGGCCCCTTGACCGACACGATGACCTCCACGCTGGCCGGCAACTCCACCGAGACCCAGACGGCCACCGACACGATGATCCTCGGCGATTACGGGTCGATCAGCTCGGGCGGCGGCACGCTCTGGGACACCATCACCGACGGCGGCAACCAGACGCTGTACGGGACCGAAACCGACAACCAGAGCGCCACCAGCAACGACTTTTCGAGCATCGGCGGCGTCACCACCACCGACCACGGCACCGCGACCGAGACCGATTCGGCCACACCGTCGCAATGGGGGCCGTACCAGGAGATTTCCACCGAATCGAGCAACGACAGCTACACCGCCAACGGCTTCCCGACCGCTGAGACCGCGATCTCGTCCGTGGTGGACGTGAGCACCATCACCGTGAGCGCCAGCCAACCCAGCACCATCACGTCGAGCGTGACCTCGACCGATTCGTCCACGCTGAGCAACGTCACTTCGACCGATACCCTGACCACGACCGACACCCTGATCGGCGCCAGCACCGATGCCGGCACCATCACCTCCACCGAGACCCAGACCGAGAGCATCGCCTACGGCTCGGGAAGCGTCATCTCCGGCGGCGCGATCTTCGACAGCATGTACGAGACCGGCAGCGATTCTCCCGCCAGCACCGTCACCGAGTATGGAAACACCTCCCAGCACGGGCACTCCACCTTCACGGACGCCGAGACCACCACCACCGAGTCCTACAGCGAATCGCTCGGCGGCAGCCAGACCCTGACCAGCAGCGGGGCTCAAGCCCACCGAGACCGACACCACCACCTTGACGCTCAGCGCCAACGGCCTGGTGACCCTGGGCAGCTCCAGCGAGTCCCTCCACCAGACCGGCTGGGAGACCGACACGCTCACCGGCACCACCACCGAGACCGATACACCGTGGTCCACCATTAGCACCAGCATGAGCAGCGCCGGCGCGCTGGACGTCTCCAGCGTCACGGCGACCTCGACGCTGACGACCAGCCAGTCGGACTCGATGACCACGACCCTCAACGACCTGGACAATGTGTTCCTCGGCACCAGCGCCACCATCACTTCGGGCACCGACACCACCACCCTGACCTCGACCGGCAACGACACCTTCAACCTCTACGAGACCGACAGCGACTCGTCCAACCTCAGTGGCAACAGCACGACCAACGCGGGATCGACGCAGACTTCGGCGACTTACAGCGAGCATTTGACGGCCTCGCCCACGATCAGCGACTGGGGCCTGGGCAATTCCACCTCATCAATGACCCAGACCGAGACCATCGGCACCAACGGCCTGTTCACCGCCGGGACCGTCACCGCCGGCGCCCTCTCGTCCGTGACGGCCACCTACAGCCTGTCCGAGGCGCCGGTCACCACGTTGAGCGAGTCCAGCAGCGAGACGGTCGCCGCCTCGTCCAATGGGGCCCTCGACCAGACCAAAGAGACCGGCACGCTCACCGACACCATTACTTACTCATCGCCGTCGACCCTCACCGAGACCGACGGCGGCAACATGACCGTCGGCGCCTCGGACGTCGTCTCCGGGGGCACTTCGAGCGACAGCCTGTACGAGACCAGCAGCGACAGCCAGCCCGACACCGAGACCGGCACGCTCACCACCACCGTCACCGGCAGCGACAGCCTGAACGATTCCAGCTCCGGCAACCAGGGCAGCCTGACCACCACCTCGACCCTCACCGACAGCGCACATACCACCTCGGGCGACACCACCACCCAGACCGAGGCCGATACGGTCACCATCGGCTCGGCCGCCGTCATCGCCGGCGGCACCGACGCCACCACCCTCTGGGGCAACGGCTCCGATTCCTACAGCCTGTATGAGACCGGCCAGGAGACGTACTCCTCGGGCACCAGCATGGCCCAGGGGGGCTCGAACGGCAATAGCCAGACCGACGGCTACACCGGTTCCGGCTCCTCGACCCTCACCACCACCTCAACCGACACGTACACCTCGACCCAGACGGCCACCACCACCCTGGGCTCCAATGGCACCATCACCAGCGCCGGCTCGACCGACTCGCTGTACGAGACCGGCAACGACAGCGTCACCAGCGACGTCGGCTCCGGGACCCGGGTTCGTCAGGTCAATTACGGCGGCGGCGACGGCCAATCCTCGACCTTTACCACCACGTACTCGTCGTACGACTCCAGCGCCGACAGCTTCACCCAGACCGTGAGCGATGTCCAGTCGCTGGGCATCAACGGCACGATCGCCTCCGGCCAGGACCTGGATACGCTCACTTCGTTCGGCTCCAGCACCTACACCTACACCGAGTACGGCGGCCGCACCATCTCGTTCGCGGGCGGCGGCTACATCGGCGGCTCGTACAACGACTACGAGAGCACCTCGCAGTCGTACACGCTGTCGGACAGCACCTCGATCGCGCTGGGTGCCAACGGCACGATCGCGTCCGGCACGGTCGCCTCCTTGACCACCCAGGTCTATTCCGACAGCCAGTCGTTCAGTGAGTACGGCGCCGAGAACGTCCCCGACCCCGAGGGTGGGCCGCCGTTCAGCGGCGAGCTCACGCAAACCAGCGTGACCACCAGCTACGCCTACAGCGTGAACCGGGGGACCGAAACGCTGGGGGCCCTGGGCACCATCAGCGGCGGCGGCAACTCGTTCTCCTTCAATCAGAGTGATTACAACTCGCTCTGGCTCAGCTCGCCGGAGAGCGACACCGCCAGCTACAGCATGAATATGGCCGGCACCGAGACCTACGCTCCCGGCGGTGCCATCAGCGGCGGCTCCGACAACTTCACCTGGAACCAGAACGCCTACGACAAGACCACGATCATTTACGATCAACTCGCCGGCACCGCCGCCGAGACCAACTACGAGATGCTGGTCACCGAAACCGTCTCGGACACGATGTACGACGTGGGCAGCGACGTCCTGGGCGCCAGCGACTCGATCGTCTCCAACGGCGACGACTACACGATCATCGACTGGCAGCAGGTCACCTCCACCATCGTCGACAGCGGCTCGTCGGCCACCTCCTTCTACATCTATGCCGTCGGCATCGACGACTACACCACGACCGACGCCGGCAGCAGCACGCTGTCGGCGTCCGGCCAGAGCTACGGGCTGGACACGGTCACCTTCAGCGAATCCACCAGCGACAACGACTACGATACCCAATCCTTCGGCACCACCTTGTACGATTGGGGGACCGCCACCGACTACTACACCAATTCCGACGTGAGCACGATCACCAACTCCAACGGCGTGACCACCTCGGACGACGCCTTCGTGATGCTGGACACCCACTCGGTGTTCGGCGGCGACGCGGGCTCTTCGGTGAGCGGCACCTGGTCGGAAGGCTGGACGGACAACGGCACCGACGTCGACGTCTCATCGGCCAACGGGACGTCCAGCCCCACGGCAATCGCCTTGACCTTCTCCAACTCCGATTCCAGCGGCGACGTCGGCTTATCCAACGAGTCCGCCGTGGGCGAGTACACCCACAACGGCGGCAACAACAACTCCGCCATCAATTTCACGGACGGGACCTACGTCAGCAACGCCAAGGGGAGCGACTACAACACCTACAGCTCGACCACCTTCGATGACTCCAATTGGATCACCGGTACCGAATACTGGATGGGCGTATCCTATCCGGTGAACGTCGGCACCGGCACCAGCGAAACCCTGGTCACCACCGTGACGGGTCCGCCGCCGTCACGACCACGCTCACCGATGTGAGCGGAAACACCACCTCGCACACCTACGGCCCGTATGGGTCGACCGGACTGGTGCCGCCGACGGGTACGGCGGTGACGGCGGGATTCGGCACGGCGATCCAGTTGGGCTATTACGAAGGCGGAGGGGTGCATAACGGCAGCGATAACCGGGGTTTCGATACGGGGTCGGGTCTGGCGTCGGCGTTGGGAGGCCAGGACGTGCACGGGCTGGAGTTCACCGGCGCCGAGGAGCAGGCGGGATCGACAACGGCAAGATCGGGATGGACGACTTCGACGGCACCGATAATACCTGGAGCCCCCCGCCGGCCTGGCAAACGCACCCATCGGCGGTGGGCTACGTGCGCGGCAACCAGAGCTCCGGCAACAGCGCGGGCACGCAAGGCGCGGCGATGGACAGCGGCACCCGCAACGGCACGCCCGCCGACGAGCTGGCGCGGCTGAGCAACAGCGGGACCGAAGAGAACCCAACCTCGGCGCAACCGGCGCCCACACCGCGGGCGGAGCAGGCGGCGGGCGGAGCAGGTGGCGGAGGGGGCGCGGCAAACCCCGGCCCGCGAGCGAGGGGAGGCGGAGCGGGCGGTGACTTGCTTGGGGACATCATATCCCAACAACGGGCAATGGGGAGCCAATCTTAATCCGTTTACGGGTAACGGCAGCGGTGGTTACAATCCTTTCGCCGGCTGGTTCGGGTGCGGCAGCGGCGGCGTCCCCGACGCGTCGGGTTCCGGGACCGATAACAATGGCGTAGGCGTGGCGATGTTTGGAGGAGACGGAACGCGCCATATCAACCGATGGTCCCAAAAAAGCCGTCTGCCGGGGTCGAGCACAGGCGTCATTCCCCGGCAGACTGGTACGAATGGCGGCCCGCCGCCGGTTGCCGACCCGACCGGGTCGCAGATTAGCCAGACCGGTACGCCGAAAGCCAGCCTAAGCGACGAATGCGGCGGCGTTGATCCAGAAGCTGTTAATCCAGGATCGAACTACGGCGCGGAGGCAGGACGCAACCGCCCGCGGCTACACCGCAGCCGCCCTCCTCCCCGCTCGACGATGGCGCCCAGGTGATGCGATCGTCGGTGCTGGAGAAGGCGGCACGAGCTGGGATGATGGGCCCGCAGCAGGAGGAGTTTTCAATTACGTGTGGAATGCCGGCGTTCGGCATTCAAAGGTGACTACACCCCCGACAATGAAAGGAATGCCCTTGGAACTGTTCTTGAGATCGTTGCTGGGTTTTCGCCTCTCGGCGTGGTCCAGAGCGCTCGCGATCTAACACAAAACGTCACCAATTGGGAGTGGACGGTTGGTCATGCGTTGAAGACCGGTACCAATGTTGCGGGACTACCCCCGGGGTGAAAGGAATCGTAACCTTGGTCAAGGGGGTCAAGGGGGTAACGGGTACAGCCAAAGCCCTAAACGCAGCAGGCAAACTCGCGGATGCACAAACAGGGATTCAAAAAGCCAATTCCCGTTAAAGATCCTAAACAAAGCCTGCTTTGCGGCCGGCACCCCGTTGTTGACACCGGTCGGATCGCGGCCAATCAGGACTCCAAATCGATGACCTGTCCTGTCACGGATGAATACAACCCCGAAGGTCCTGTGGGTCGCCGACGTGTCGTGAAGTTGTTCCAGAACTACTCCCCTCTGCTGGATGTTCATGTCGGCAGACACGCAATTCGGACGACGGCAGATCCGTTCTGGGTCATCGGCAAGGGATGGACCGACGCGCACCAAATTGTTATCGGGGACCTGCTGCTGGGCGCGATGGCGAGTGTACGGCCGTTGAGGCGATCGATGGACCCAAGGAGCCGGGGCGCGTTTACAATGTGGAGGTGGAAGAATACCATACATATTTCGTGGAAGTACGGTCTTGGGCTTCGCGGTTTGGGCACATAACGACAATGACTGCCTTCGCAAGCTCGTTGACGCCGCACTTGGCAGCACGGCACCAGCAACCAGACTCGAGGGTAAGGTTGGCAATCACCTTTTGATCGGCTAACGGCTTTCAGGCGGCAGGTTCTGGGCATAACGGCAATCCGCTAGGTGAAATCGATGTCGCGGTTCCAGAAGAAATCATCGAGGTTACAACTGGAAACAAGGGCAAAGTCGTGCAAGTGACCAAGCTCCTCACGGACACGACGATGAACCCTACCGGCCTGCCCGTTATTGTCTTTGCACCCAATTTTAAGAAGAAACGCCATGGGTCGGTCCAGAATGCAGGAGCTTACGTAGTTCGGAACCTTGGCGAACTTGATGCACTGCTCTTGAAGCTTCGTGGTGGCTGATAGAGGAGAATTCGAAGAGAAAGGCTTGAGGATGGAAATATCCTAGTCTATCGGAACGCCCGATTGAATTCGAAGATTCTAAGTTGCTTGTTTCAGAAATGGGTGGGTGGTGGGACGAGACTCGAACTGTAAATCAAGGAGTCATCCAGCGGGGTTCTTCGAGAATCTATTTCTCTCCGCCAATTTCCCCAAGTATCGAGTATTCGGTTTGAGGATCTCTCAGATGTAGCGGATCGCATCGGAAATCCTCCACGTGACATGGTGGTAATTGATATAGGCCATGGTGTAGGGTCCGTAGACCTGGCATCGGAGCTTGCCAAAAATCTCTTGCAGCGTTGGGGCGGTCTTGTGGATTATAACGGAGTAGTCGACAACGAGGGAAGTTGAGGTCAGACCTACACCTTCACTCGAACGGCCACCACCACCCTGGGCTCCAATGGCACCATCACCTGTGCCGGCTCGACCGACTCGCTGTACGAGACCGGCAACGACAGCGTCACCAGCGACGTCGGCTCCGGGACCCTGGGTTTGCCAGGTCAATTACGGTTTTTTTTTTTTTTTTTTTTTTTTTTTTTTTTTTTTTTTTTTTTTTTTTTTTTTTTTTTTTTTTTTTTTTTTTTTTTTTTTAAAAAAAAAAAAAAAAAAAAAAAAAAAAAAAAAAAAAAAAAAAAAAAAAAAAAAAAAAAAAAAAAAAAAAAAAAAAAAAAAAAACGGGGAACTTGGGGGTCAGACCGGGTTTGCGGTTTTTTCTGGGAACTTGTGGTCAGACCGGGTTTGCGGTTTTTTCTTGGGTTTTGGCGGTTGGCATGTTTGAATCCAGGCACATGCGACGACGATTGCGAATCCAATCCCCGGCGCGATCTACCATTTTCATGGCCCGCGGGAACGGCCGCCAGGACATCGTCTGCGACGACCACGACCGCCAGCGGCTCATGGATGAGTTGGCACGGTGCGTCAACCGCAC
>CAVRFS010000065.1:0-22520 GCA_963720335.1 uncultured Planctomycetota bacterium
CCAGATCCCGGGCGGATGACCGGTCGGAGGCGTGATCCCCGTGATCCCCGACTTCTTCCCCCACCTCGGCTCAGGCCCGACTAGTCGTCGAGCCGCATGAATTTCAGCCGCTTCTTGAACGCCTTCAATGCCTTCTTGGACTCTTCGTCGGTTGCCATAAAGACCTCGTGTCGCCAGTTTGACGGAATGGACTTGCTTGAAGACCGCGTCCCTACCCAATGATCGCATCAAAGCGGCTCGGCGGTACAGTGCCAACCGATCGTATGCCGCGCCGTGAACGGCGTTTACAGACGGACCGCCTAGGAGCTTGCTATCGCGCCGAATAGTCCGAACGGGTAGAATTGTGTTTCGTGCGATCTCCTTGATGGCGATTCCGAAGGGGTTCACGCTCATGAGCACCGTCACGATCCCAAAGCCCGCCGCAGGCCGGATATCATTTACCCCGACAGCGATGGGCAGCCCATGGCCGAAAACACAGAACAATTCGAGTGGATGATGAAGATCAAAGAGGGACTGGAACTCATCTTTAGCGAGAACCCCAACGTCTTTGTCGCCGGCGATCTCCTCTGGTATCCCGTAGAGGGTAAGCTCGAAATCTGCACGGCCCCGGACACGCTCGTCGTCTTCGGTCGGCCCAAGGGCCGTCGCGGCTCCTACATCCAGTTCCGGGAAGACGGGATCCCCCCTCAGGTCGTCTTCGAAGTCCTTCTCGCCCAGCAACACACCTGCGAAGATGACCGACAAGTTTCGGTTTTACCAAAAATACGGGGTTGAGGAATATTACATCTACGATCCGGAACATAAGTTGACCGGCGATCGACGCATGGATGGGAAGCTCGGAGAGATCCCGAGATGAACGGCTGGGTCAGTCCTCGCCTGGGTGTTCGTTCGATTCTCCGAACCCAATCTACAAATTTTGGCCCCGACGGCCAACCTTCTGACTCTCGTAGATATCGACAAAGAACGTAAGCAAGTCGCGATCGAACGCGACGCAGAGCGCCACGCCACGACCAAATCGCCAGCGAACGTGACGCAGAGCACAGCGCGCCGAGCAAATCACCAGCGAACGCGACGCAAGCGCCAGCAAACGAACACATGGCGGTTCTGCTTCGAGCCGTGGGGATCGAGCCCGGGCATCGACCAGTAAGACTCCCCTGCCTGACTCATGGGGGGGCTTGGGGCTCGCCTAGGTCGCTGAGCACATTCGCGTGAGTCTTCATGGCGGCAAGTGTGGAAGGATGATCTTCGCCGAAGATGTCCGCGCCTCGACCACCGCGTGCCGGTAATAGGGCTCGGCCTGGTTGAGATTCCCTTGGCCGCGGAGAAGTCTCCCTGGTTGGTAAGTGCCGCCACGTTGGCGGGGTGGTTGATTCCCATCGAGCAGGAGACGCTATGGGCATACTGATCAGCGAACGTCTGGGCGTCGGCGAAGCGACCGCGATCCAAGAGCACCCGGCTCAAAAGGTAGACTGACCGAAGGGTGTCGGGATGCTCGGCCTTGAGCAATCCGCGGCGGTCGGCCACGTTTTTGCGGAGTATCGTTTCGGCCTCGTCAAGTTTGCCGAGGTGCCAGAGGATGGCTCCCAGGCGTTCGCTCGCGTCGAGCGTGACCGGGTGGTCAGGGCCGAGAAAGCGAGGCAGACGACCGGGCACGGCCGATCAAACGCTCGGCTTCGGTGCCATGGCCGGTCTGGTCCAGGAGCGTGGCCAGCAAACTGGTCGCGCCACAAGGTGTCCGGATGCTGGTTTCCCCGTGGAGCTCGTCATCCAGGCCAATCGCGTTCTTCAAATGCAAGTCCGCTCGGTCGAATCGGCCCAGGGAAAGATAGACGCGCCGATCGTCTCGTCGATTTTCGCCACGATTTCGGGCTGGTCTCGGCCAGAAGCCGAGCCCGTCCGATGTGCGGTCGAGCAGCTTCTGGACCGGGAGATTTTTGCCCAGGGGGTCGAGCTGGACCGAGGCTTGCGCTAAGAGCCCCGTGGTCAAGAACTCTCGGAGGGCCGCGGCCTTCTTGTTTTCCGAAACAGCCTCGCGCCACTTCCAGGTAACGCCGGCGAATCCGCCGGCGAAGGCCAGCACAGGAGGGCCGCCGCGGTGGTGAGTGCCTTGTTCGGCGGCACCACATGCCCGCGCGAGTGAGCGGGCCGACGGGCCTCGCCAGGATTGGGATTCCCTTCAACCACCGCTGTAGGTCTTCGGCCAGGTCGAACGCGCTTTGATACCGGCGCCGCGGCTCTTTCTCCAGGCATTTCAGGCAGATGATTTCCAGGTCGCGCGGCACCCGAGGGTTGAGCAGCGAGGGGGGCTCGGGCGATTGGGTGCGCACCAGGTCGAGCGTCTCGACCAGGGTGGTCGCCGCGAACGGAGCCCGGGCGGAAAGCCCGCGTAAAGGATGGTTCCCAGGCCGTAGACGTCGGTGGCTGTCGACAATGAGCCCCGCGACTGGGTCGCCTGCTCGGGCGACATGTACGCCGGCGTCCCCACCAGGGTACCCGAGTGCGACAGGTCGTTGCCGGCTTCGATCCGCTTGCCAGGCCGAAGTCGGTCACATACGGCTGATCGCGCGCGTCCAGCAGGATATTGGCCGGCTTCAAGTCGCGATGGAGGATGCCACGCTGATGAGCATGATGCACGGCCTCGGCCGCCACGGCGACCAATGTCCCGCGGCGCGGGGGTCCGCGGCGAATTCATTGAGCCGCTTGTCCAGGCTGGTTCCGGCCACAAGCTTCATGCTGAAAAAGTGCTGGCCCCGGTACTGGCCGACCTCATAGATCGGCACGATGTGCGGATGGTCCAGTTGAGCGACGGCCTCGGCCTCGCTCTGAAACCGCACCACTTCCGGCGGGGAGGCAAACTCCCGGACTTGATCAACTTGACGGCCACGTCCCGGTTGAGCGCCGTCTGTCGGGCTTTGAAGACAACGCCCATGCCGCCACGACCCAACTCGCCCAGGATTTCATAACCGGCGACTTTCCAATTTTCGGGCTCGCCCAGACTGAAATCGGCTCGCGGGATCGGTTCCCTCTCTCTCGGGAATTGCTAAGGCCGCTCCCTGGGAATGATGGCTGTCTGTTCGCCGGCCCGATCGCTTCGATCGGACTCGCCTGGTCGCAATCAAGACCTCCCCGCCCTCGGACCCGAAGGCCGCGGCCACGATGGCCCGGAACGCGGGGAACCGCTCGTGGTACGATCGCGCGTCGGGTTGCTCGCCGCGCCGAGTCCGATAATCCAGTTCGATATGGAGTAGATCGCCGAACAAATGGGCCTGCACACTGGTCGGCGCCTCGGAGAGAAAAGACTCCAGGTCCGGAAGTCTGGCCCGTGCTCCAGGCAGCCTCGAACCGGTCGCAGATCGCGTCGATCTGTTGCAGGTCGGTCACCGGCAGCCTTGGCCACCGGGTAATGGAATCCCCCTTCAACACGGCTTGGCTCCCAGAACGCCCACACGAAGGGACAGGTTAAACCTGATCATGACGATTTCCCGATCCAAGGGCAAATGAGGCTCGGGACCGGCCGTCGTTATTCTACACAACAGGCCCCAGCCGGGCGCGGGGGCAGTCCATATCGGCCCTCGTCGGGTTTTCATTCCCAGGTATATCGCCAAAGTGGACGAGACTCAGACAAGGGCGAAAAGGAAGAACCGTCACTACTTTGGCTCACCGTCGTAATTCTTCCCAGATCCCGGGCGGATGACCGGTCGGAGGCGTGATCCCCGTGATCCCCGACTTCTTCCCCCCACCTCGGCTCAGGCCCGACTCATCGTCGAGCCGCATGAATTTCAGCCGCTTCTTGAACGCCTTCAATGCCTTCTTGAGCTCTTCGTCGGTTGCCATAAAGACCTCGTGTCGCCAGTTTGACGGATTAGACTTGCTTGAAGACCGCGTCCCTACCCAATGATCGCATCAAAGCGGCTCGCGCTACAGTGCCAACCGATCGTATGCCGCGCCGTGAACAGCGTACAGACGGACAGCAGACTTGCGTTCGCGCCGATAGTCCGAACGGGTAGAATTGTGTTTCGTGCGATCTCCTTGATGGCGATTCCGAAGGGGTTCACGCTCATGAGCACCGTCACGATCCCAAAGCCCGCGCGGCCGGATATCATTTACCCCGACAGCGATGGGCAGCCCATGGCCGAAAACACAGAACAATTCGAGTGGATCGTCAAGATCAAAGAGGGACTGGAACTCGTCTTTAGCGAGAACCCCAACGTCTTTGTCGCCGGCGATCTCCTCTGGTATCCCGTCGAGGGTAAGCCCGAAATCTGCACGGCCCCGGACACGCTCGTCGTCTTCGGTCGGCCCAAGGGCCGTCGCGGCTCCTACATCCAGTTCCGGGAAGACGGGATCCCCCTCAGGTCGTCTTCGAAGTCCTCTCGCCCAGCAACACACCTGCGAAGATGACCGACAAGTTTCAGTTTTACGAAGAATACGGGGTTGAGGAGTATTACATCTTCGATCCGGACCATAAGAAGTTGGCCGGCTATCGACGCAAGGATGGGAAGCTCAGAAAGATTCCCAAGATGAACGGCTGGGTCAGTCCTCGCCTGGGTGTTCGTTTCGATATCTCCGAACCCAATCTACAACTTTTTGGCCCCGACGGCCAACGCTTCTTGACTCTTGTAGAAAGCGACAAAGAACGCAGGCAAGTCGCGATCGAACGCGACGCAGAGCGCCGACGCACCGACCAAATCGCCAGCGAACGTGACGCGGAGCGCAGCGCGCCGAGCAAATCGCCAGCGAACGCGACGCGGATGCGCAGCAGCACGAACACATGGCGGCTCTGCTTCGCGGCATGGGGATCGAGCCGCCGGCGTAGACACCGTGGAGATTCCCATAGCCTGACTCATGGCGGGGATTGGGGCTCGCCTAGCTCGCTGAGCACTTTCGCGTGAGTCTTCATGGCGGCGAGTGTGGAAGGGTGATCATCGCCGAGGATGTTGCGCGCCTCGGCCACCGCGTGCCGGTAATAGGGCTCGGCCTGGCTGAGCTTCCCTTGGCCGCGGAGGATGTCTCCCTGATTGGTGAGTGCCACCACGTTGGCGGGGTGGTTGGTCCCCATCGAGCACGAGACGCTATGGGCATACTGATCCGCGAACGTCTGGGCGTCGGCGAAGCGGCCACGATCCCGGAGCACCCGGCTCAAGAGGTAGACTGAGCGAAGGGTGTCGGGATGCTCGGCTTTGAGCAACCCGCGGCGGTCGGCCACGTTTTGGCGGAGTAGGGGCTCGGCCTCGTCAAGTTTGCCGAGGTGCCAGAGGATGGCTCCCCGTCGTTCGCTCGCGTCGAGCGTGACCGGGTGATCGGGGCCGAGATGGCGGAGGCAGTCGTCCTGGTCACGGCCGATCAAACGCTCGGCTTCGGTGCCATGGCCGGTCTGGTCCAGGAGCGTGGCCAGCAAACTGGTAGCGCGCAGGGTGTCCGGATGATGGTTTCCATAGAGCTCGGCGGCCAGGCGGATCGCGTTCTTCAAATGCATGTCCGCTCGGTCGAATCGGCCCAGGGAAAGATAGGCGCCGCCAAGCGTCTCGTGGATCTTGGCCACGATCTCCGGCTGGTCTTCGAGCCAGAAGCCGAGCCCGTCCGATGTGCGGTCGAGCAGCTTCTGGACCGGGAGATTTTTGCCCAGGGGGTCGAGCTCGACCGAGGCTTGCGCTAAGAGCCCCGTGGTCAAGAACTCTCGGAGGGCCGCGGCCTTCTTGTTTTCCGAAACGGCCTCGCGCCACTTCCAGGTAACGCCGGCGAATCCGCCGGCGAAGGCCAGCACAAAGAGGGCCGCCGCGGTGGTGAGTGCCTTGTTGCGGCGGCACCACATGCCCGCGCGAGTGAGCGGGCCGACGGGCCTCGCCAGGATTGGGATTCCCTTCAACCACCGCTGTAGGTCTTCGGCCAGGTCGAACGCGCTTTGATACCGGCGCCGCGGCTCTTTCTCCAGGCATTTCAGGCAGATGATTTCCAGGTCGCGCGGCACCCGAGGGTTGAGCAGCGAGGGGGGCTCGGGCGATTGGGTGCGCACCAGGTCGAGCGTCTCGACCAGGGTGGTCGCCGCGAACGGAGCCCGGCCGGAAAGCGCCGCGTAAAGGATGGTTCCCAGGCCGTAGACGTCGGTGGCTGTCGACAATGAGCCCCGCGACTGGGTCGCCTGCTCGGGCGACATGTACGCCGGCGTCCCCACCAGGGTTCCCGAGTGCGACAGGTCGTTGCCGGCTTCGATGCGCTTGGCCAGGCCGAAGTCGGTCACATACGGCTGATCGCGCGCGTCCAGCAGGATATTGGCCGGCTTCAAGTCGCGATGGAGGATGCCACGCTGATGAGCATGATGCACGGCCTCGGCCGCCACGGCGACCAGTGTCGCCGCGGCGCGGGGGTCGGCGGCGAATTCATTGAGCCGCTTGTCCAGGCTGGTTCCGGCCACAAGCTTCATGCTGAAAAAGTGCTGGCCCCGGTACTGGCCGACCTCATAGATCGGCACGATGTGCGGATGGTCCAGTTGAGCGACGGCCTCGGCCTCGCTCTGAAACCGCGCCACTTCCGGCGGGGAGGCGAAACTCCCGGTCTTGATCAACTTGACGGCCACGTCCCGGTTGAGCGCCGTCTGTCGGGCTTTGAAGACAACGCCCATGCCGCCACGACCCAACTCGCCCAGGACTTCATAACCGGCGACTTTCCAATTTTCGGGCTCACCCAGACTGAAATCGCTCGCGGGCTCGATTCCCTCTCTCTCGGGAATTGCTAAGGCTGGCTCCTTGGGAATAATGGCTGTCTGTTCACCGGCCCGATCGCTTCGAGCCGAGAGCCGGGTCGCGATCAAGCCCTTACGACCGCCCTCGGACCCGAAGGCCGCCGCCACGATGGTGCGGAACGCGGGGAACCGCTCGTCGTACGATTGCGCGTCGGGTTGTTCGCCGCGCCGCGTCCGATATTCCAGCTCGATATGGAGCAGATCGCTAAACAGAGGGGCGTGCGCACTGGCTGGCGCCTCGGCGAGAAACGATGCGAGGTCTGGGGTCTGGCCGATGCTCCAGGCAGCCTCGAACCGGTCACAGATCGCGTCGATCTGTTGCAAGTCCGGGACGGGCAGCCTTGGCCACCGGGTAATGGAATCCCCCTTCAACACGGCTTGGCTCCCAGAACGCCCACACGAAGGGACAGGTTAAACCTGATCATGACGATTTCCCGATCCAAGGGCAAATGAGGCTCGGGACCGGCCGTCGTTATTCTACACAACAGGCCCCAGCCGGCGGGGGGCAGTCCATATCGGCCCTCGTCGGGTTTTCATTCCCAGGTATATCGCCAAAGTGGACGAGACTCAGACAAGGGCGAAAAGGAAGAACCGTCACTACTTTGGCTCACCGTCGTAATGTTGGCCGGATGGGATTACTTCCCTTTCGCGGCCCGATCGGGTCTAATAACAGGTCCACAGAATCACAATCAGCGCCGCCATCGTATTACGATACGAATCCCAACCTGATTTGCCCTCCTCGGATCGAGCCTTCGCGCTGTTGACTCGATCGCGTCTTTTCGCGCGAACGGAATAACGAGACGGGACAACCGCACTACACCTCAAGCCAGAGGTGGTGCGGAGCCCACACCGCTGGTTACCATCAGTGTCGCGGCGCTGCTTGAGCTCGCCGTATGGTGCCACCAACGTCTAACCGAATCACCTGGAGGGATCGCATGCCCAACACCGCACGACGCACTACTCCCCCCCGCCCTGACCGAGCCGATGGCACCGGGTCCTGCCCGCAGCCCCGATGCCCTTGTGGATTCGTCTCCCCAAGGACAACCAGCAACAACTCCGCGACCTGCTCGGCCGACTCCTCGCCCGGTTTCACGAGGCCCGGCGCCTTGGGGAGGTCGGTCATGATTGACATCCTCCGATCTCCCAAACTGAAGCCCTGGCACCTCGACCGCTGGGCCATCGTCTACATCCGCCAATCCACCTTGCAACAGGTCAGCGACCATCAGGAGTCGGCGGCCCGCCAGTACGCACTGGTGGACATGGCGGTCGCCCTCGGTTGGCCCGCGAGCGGATCTTGATCATCGATGACGATCAGGGCAAGAGCGGCGAGTCGGCCGAGGGCCGCCCGGGGTTCCAGCGGCTGCTGGCCGAGGTCGCGCTGGACCACGTCGGATTGGTTCTCGGTTTGGAGATGAGCCGGCTGGCTCGCTCCTGCAAAGACTGGCACCAACTCCTGGAACTATGTGCCCGCTTCCGCACCCTTCTGGCCGACGCCGACGGCCTGTACGACCCGACCGACTACAACGATCGACTGCTGCTGGGATTAAAGGGAACTATGAGCGAGGCAGAGCTTCATATTCTCAAAGAACGATTGTATCAGAACAAGCTCAATAAAGCGCGCCGTGGCGAACTGCTCAGTCCGCCAATAATCGGCTATATCGAGCTTGCCTCCGGCGAGTGGGCGATCGACCCCGATGAACAGGTCCAGGCGACCGTCCGACTCATCTTCGACCAGTTCGACCGCCAGGGAACCTTACACGGCCTACTGCGGTATCTGGTCCATCACCAGATCCGCATCCCGGTCCGGCCCAAGGGCGGGGCGAACCGGGGGGAGTTGGAGTGGCGGCGGCCCAATCGGGCGACGCTGCAGAACCTGCTGCACCACCCATCCTACGCCGGGGCCTATCGCTACGGGCACCGACCGATCGACCCGCGGCGTAAGCAGCCGGGGCGGCCCGAACACCGGCAAGGGGATGCGTCGCCCCGAGGAGTGCCTGGTGCTGATCCGGGACCGCCGGCCGGCCTACATCTCGTGGGAGCGGTTCGAGGCCAATCAGGCCCGCCTCGAGGCCAACCGGGCGCGGCACTGACCGCCCGGCGCGCCGCGGCAGGGGGCGTCGCTGCTGACGGGACTCTTACGGTGCGGACGGTGTGGGAGGCGGATGGCGGTGCGATACTCTGGAGCTAAAAATCTTCATAGTTATACATGCACGTAGAGGATCATGCGACTACGCCGAGCCGCTGTGTCAGAGCCTGTCGGGCTCGGTGGTCGACGACCGAGTCGCCTGTGAGGTCCTCAAGGCGGTCGAGCCCGCGGCGCCTGGAAGCGAGCCTGGCGGCGATTGCCGAGGTGGAGCGAGAGCGGGCCGAGTTATCGCGGCACTGGCAGCCCGGCGAGAGCGGGCCCGCCAGGAGGTGGAGCGGGCGGCCCGGCAATACCATGCGTGCGAGCCGGAAAACCGCCTGGTGGCCCGCGAACTGGAGCGGCGGTGGGAGGAGTCGTTACGGTCCCAGCGGCAACTTGAGGAGGAGTACGAACGATGGCAACGGACGGCCATCGGCCGACTCTCGGCCGATGACGAACGTTCGATCCGCGCTTTGGCGTCCGACCTGCCGGCGGTGTGGTACGCGGCAACGACCACGCCTGCCGACAGGCAACGAATCGCGCGGCTGCTCCTGGAGCGCGTGGCCGTCACCGTGGACAAGGCGAGCGAACGAGTCGACCTGGAGCTGCACTGGGTCGGCGGTCTGATGCAGAGCCACACACTGGCTCGTCCCGTGAAGCGGTACGACCTGCAATCCGACTATCCGCGGTTGGTGGAGCGGCTGCGGGCGCGGTGCCGAGCGGCTCAGCCGCCGCGTCGATCGCCGAGCGGCTCAACGCGGAGGGCTTCCGACCGCCGAAACGGGTGGACCGGTTCACGGGCCAGATGGTTCAGCGCCTGACATCGCATCTGGACCTGATGCGACGGCAACGGCACGGCGACCTTGCGGGCTTGGATCGGGACGAGTACCGGCCGGCGGGCCTGGCACGGCTGCTGGGGATCTCACGGGACACGGTGAAGCGGTGGCTACGTGCCGGCTGGCTGACGGCGCGACGAGATGACGATGGTCACCGCGTGATCTGGGCCGACGACAGCGAACTGAGACGACTCCGCGAGCTCCATAAACTGCCACGGACCTGGGCAAACAAGGGCCGGTTGGCCAAATTGCAGAAGCCGAAACGCCGTCCGGAGCGGTAGACTGGAGTGGGCCGGCTCATGGTGGGCCGGCCCACCCCACCTCGCTCTTGGAGGGCATTATGGCTGGAACATCGAGACGCGGCAATTGGGAGAGAAACCCCGGATGAAACTCCAAAGAAGAGATCGAACGCGATTCGATTGCCGAGGTTTCACGCTGATCGAGCTCTTGGTGGTGATCGCGATCATCGCGATCTTGATTGCCTTGTTGTTGCCGGCGGTGCAATCGGCCCGCGAAGCCGCCCGGCGCATGCAGTGCACCAACAACCTCAAGCAGATCGGCCTGGGCTTGCACAACTACGTTTCGTCGTTCGACGTCGTGCCGCCGGTCGGCAGCGTGGACATCAACGGCAATTCCACCGGTAACGGCTTCGTGTCACAGACCGCCTCGGTCCACCTCCGCTTGACCAACTACCTCGAGCAGCGTGCCGTCTACGACGCCTATAACTTCATGCTCGGCGACGTCGTGGGGGGCAGCTCGGTCCCGGCCAACACGACCGTGATGTCGACCTTGATCCCCGGCTATCTTTGCCCGTCGGACTCCAACCCCGGCAGTAACCAGAACCTCGCGGTCGGCTTCACGTCGCGGGTCACCTGCGTGAATTATGCGATCAACGGCGGCGTGAACCGGCAGAGTACGGGGGGGGCCGTCAACGGCTTGGCCTGGTGGCTGGGCGGCAACCCGATTTATGGCACCAAAGTGACCTTTGCGGGCGTAACCGATGGCACCAGCAACACGGCCCTCTTCAGCGAATGGGTCAAGGGGACCTCGGGCCAGAACACGATCGGCAACAACCTGGTTTATACCATCGCCCAGTACACCAACGGCGGCCCATTGAACGATTTTAACCTCTGCGGCATGGCCAGCACGCCGTTATGGGATTTCAAGGGCGAGTACTGGACGCTTCAAGATTCCGGTCGAGGCGGGCCGTACTATCACATTATGCCTCCGGACCAGCATGCCTGCGCCGTCACCGCCGCCTTCGGCAACGTCGACTCGTTCATCGGCCCCAGCTCGTTCCATCCCGGCGGCGCCAATGTCCTGCTGCTGGACGGCTCAGTCCGGTTCGTCAAGGCGAGCACAAGCCTGGCAACCTGGAACGCGCTCGGGACCCGAGCCGGTGGTGAAGCGATCAGCGCGGACGCATACTGAGCTCAAGTAGTCATCGCAATTGGTCCGGCCCATGGCATGCACGCGATCTCAATTATCGCTCCGCGATGCGGCGACCCTGGCTACCCGTCGCCCCCGATCCACCCGATCCGCCCCACCCCAAATGAGAGCGATAACGAAGCCGTAGTCGGCGCGGGCCACACGATTTACAATGGGTGGCGTGAAATGCCTCGTAATCAATGAGAAGCAACAGGATCGCCAAGAGGTGCCGCGTGAGGGCGACGAAATCGATCTTGGCCAGCGTGATCTGGACGGCATTGATTGCTGTCATGATCATCGTTCTGTACTTCCGCGGAGATCTCATGGATTTCCTCGGTCATCGCTTCGATGCTCCCAGGGGCAGTGGCATCGTTTTCAGTTGGCTAGTTTCTCTGCTCTTGATCGTGGTCGGTCTTCGGTTTTTTGGAACCCGGTCGCGCAACCGCCCGATCGAGCGCCTCAACCCGATGCGACGTGATGATGAGGATCAGTCTGCCATCACTTTGCCGGTCCGGCTGCCCATCCGCATCCGCCGCCGCCAACCAACTCGGGCGTTGTTCCTCGCCGTTCCCATCATTGGCGCCGTGTTGTTGATTTTGTACATCTGTTTTCCGCCACCCGACGCGGACAGGGCTCCCGCCTATCTTGGGCTGTTTATCATGGTTGCAGCGGTCGTCCTCGCACTCAAATGCGAGCCCGCTACAGTCTGCGACATCGCCGTCAATGGAATCAGTGCGCCGGCTGGGCTCCTCTCCCGGAAGACATTCGTGTCCTGGGAAGAAGTCGCCTCCTGCGAGATCATCCACGCCGATGAGAATCGGGTCAACGACTACTTTGTGCTTTGGGATCGGCAGAGGCGTTGCCGATTAAACGCCAGCTCATGGCTGTCAACCGTGACACCAACGGAACGTGCGTCGATCTATCAAGCGCTCAGGTCACAATTCCCGGGCAAGATCAAGGGCGACACGACACGGTCGCGGGCGATTGCCCAGCGTTATTCGTCATCTCGACTATGGGATGAGCAGCTTGATGGCTGATCTGATCTCGAAGTTCGCAGCGCGAAGATCCTTTTAGCCACGGATTGACACGGATGAAACACGGATGAGTCAATTCTATTATTGCGTGTTAAGAGGAAGACTCTAACGGGAGAGATCGACACCCGATGTGCAAGACATTTCCCTGGTTACTCGTTGTTGTGGTTGGGACCATGATCTTGCTAGGACCGCCGATATCACGGGCTGCCGAGCCGGCCCGTGATCGTGTGCGGCTGATCTTCGACACTGACATCTGTGGCGATTGCGACGACGTGCTGGCCCTGGGGATGATTCACGCGCTCGAGTCGCGCGGGCTATGCCGGCTCTTGGCGGTCACGATCAGTGTGGACCACGACCTGGCTGCCCCGTTCGTCGACGCGGTCAACACCTTCTACGGCCGAGGTGGAATCCCCATCGGCGTCGTGGGCAGTGGGGGCGTGGTCGAAAAGAGCAAATACCTCGCGCTAGTCGAAGAAAAGGAATCGGATGGGCGTTTCCGTTACCCCCACGACCTGCTTTCCAGCCGGGTTGCTCCGAGCGCGACAGACGTCCTCCGTGCGACTCTGGCGAGCCAGCCGGATCGCTCGGTCGTGATCGCCCAGGTTGGCTTCTCGACCAACCTGGCGCGGTTGCTCGACTCCCCTCCCGATAAGCATTCGCCGCTCTCGGGCAAGGAACTGGTCGATGCAAGGTCAAACTGCTCTCGGTGATGGCCGGCGCCTTTCAACCGATCGAGGGAAAACAGCACTATCTCGAATACAACGTCGTCAAGGACATCGCCAGTGCCCAGGCGCTGGCGTCGCGGTGGCCGACCGCGATCGTTTACGGCGGCTTCGAGATCGGCATCGCCTTGCCTTATCCGGCCGTGAGCATCGAGCGCGACTATGGCTATGTGAAGCATCATCCGCTCGCCGAGGCTTACATCCGCTACATCCCGCCGCCCCACAACCGGCCGACCTGGGACCTGACGAGCGTGCTCTTCGCGGTCCAGCACGATCGTGACTATTTTGACATCTCAGCACCCGTCACCGTCACCGTTGAGCCTGACGGCTTCACGCGATACGAGCCCGGTGCTGAAGGGAGGCACCGCTATCTCGTATTACGCCCCGAGCAACGGCTGCGCACGCTTGAGGCCCTGGTGCAGCTTTCGAGCCAGCCAGCCCAGGCAAAGTAGGCAATCGGCAGCCAGTTTGCGGAAGACGTGGGCGGGCTGCCGATAGCAGGCTCTCCAAACACATGCTGCCTTTCGCGGCGCCCGCGCCCCGGTCAAATTCGGCACCGCCCTACGACCGGTCGCGACGCTACCACATGAGAGCCCACCGAACCGGCTGAGGCTCTCCTGGGGTCTCACGGTCCCGAGGATCGTTCGGCACCACACCACGACCTGTTGCGGCTCCGCCGACGTGGGATGAGTTCAGATCCGGCCGGGGGCAAAAACGACATCGGGAAGGTCGGGTAGTACAGGCGGTTGTCCTCGGACGCCTTCATCCCAAAGGCGGTAGCCAAGGTCGTATCCGGGCTCGTCTCCACCGCGTCTATGGAATTGGCCACCGTTGTCGGTTTGGTCCGAACCCAGCGCGTAAATCGTCAATCCGTCATGGAGTCGTTTTAATACCAACGCTCGTGCGGTGAAGGGATCGAATGGGATGTCAGCGAGGATTTGGGGAGCCAGTTCATCAATCGAGTCCGGCCAGCGCCTGTGCACAAGGCGGAACCGCTCAAAGGCCACCAAGACCTTGCCCACGCTCAGCAGCGCCTTGATGCGGAGGAAGGCACGGCCCAGCACTTCATGAGCGGGAGAGATGACTTCGGCAAGGATGCCAACAATCCGGGCCGGCCCGGTGCTGTGAGACTTTCGATCCGCTTTGTACTGCGTCCAGAGCTTCGCTTGCTCCCAGAGCGGCCGATTGGCGATGGCCACCGCGCGATTCATCGACTCTAGCAACAGCGCCTGGTTGTACCTGAGGAACGGTCTTGGGAAGCCAATCCAGTTGGGAATCGGGGCTTCGCCCTCCAGTTTAGCCCATTCCGCGAGCTTGATGTCTCCATCTGCCAAACGTTGGAGTGTGTCGTAGGCCGTGGCTCGATCACCGCGCAAGCCAAAGAGCAGAATGGGATCCTTCGATTCTCGATCCAGGCATGCCTGGATCCTTGCCAACGCCGGGTCGGACGGCAGCCCATGGGCGAGGGTTCGCTGGACAGTGTGGAGGGCAACGCTATCCGCGGCAATCCGGATCAGTTGCGGGATCAGGTTCGGTTCGTCGCCGATCGACCTCCCCGCGTTGAAGATCGCACAGCAGCAGTCCAGTGCTCCGTCGATGTCGTTCCGCTGCATTCGGTCGACCGCTTCGAGTTGAAGCAGGCGAACGACCTGTGCGAGGTTCTGCGCGTGGTCGGTCGGCTCAAGCAGATAAAGGTACCGGGCAGGGATTACATAACGACCGTTCGGCAACCGAGCCAGCTCGAGGGCCAGTGATCGTGCCGGTTTCAGAACATCAAGATCCGCGTGCAGCCGTCGACCGTCCGCATCTGAGAGCCGGCGGACGGGATCGAGCTGAGAGAGTTGTTCGAGAAGCTGGGAAAGACTTTGAGGCGCTGGTGCTTCATTCTGAGCCCTTTTGTCCATCCAGTGCTTGGGCAGCCGATCGAACACCAATTGAACCCGCAACGCCGAGTTTTCAGCGTCTGGCACCGTGGCCCGGCTCGCCCACAGATCGGCCCGCCGCCAGCGGGGATCGGTCCGGTCGGCCTCAGCGATGGCCTTGTCGAGCCGGTCACCCGCCACATGATCCAGGACAAGCCAGGCTCCGACGAGTAACACGAGCGGCGTAAGGACGACCGTTGCCTTGACCCACCACGGTCGGCGACGACGTGCCGGCGGAGAGGTTTTGAAGATGAGATTGCTCATCGCAGATTCGCAGGCGAGTGAGAGTGAAACCAAGCTCACGGTCGCGGCGTGAGCTGGTAGAGATCGATAAACCACCGCACGAACTGCTCACAGAGCGGCGACCGCGCGTCGAACGCGCGGGCCTGGACCGAGACATTCAGCGACCTTCCCGGAGGTTCAAGCCATGCAAGGAATGTATAGATACGGGACTTATCGTGGTGCGAGTCTGCGCACGGCGAGCCGTGCTTGCGGGATCGCGCACAACACTTCTGGGCGAACGCCCAAAGGCGAGACAGACTTGGCGCGACGAGATAACCGAGGAATGTCTCCAGCATGCCGCGTGATTGATTGTCTGGCATGATCCAGACCCCGATCCGCAAACCGTGCTCATTGGGATGGATGACACCCCCTGCAGGCAGCTCTTCGGGAAAGTCGGCGGCGATCTTCCGGCAGCGCTCTCTGATGCTCGACCATCGGGACTCAAACCGATCGTTAGCATCGACGATGATCCCAATCGCTTTGAGCCCTGGAATCTTCGATTCCGCCTCGATCACACCGGGCTTTAGCAAGTCCTCGACACCATTGAATGACTTGACGTCGGCGACCCATTCTTGCGGCCTGTCACCCCACTCGACGTACTGATCCATGAAGTGAGAGATGACTGCGCAGTTCTTCTGCTCCCTCGACAAGAAGTCGATTGGGATTGGCGATTCTGGCCATGATCAGCGGACCTCGATGTTATGCTCCGCGTCGGCGATGATTTCTTGCTCGGTGTAGGCGACCGCTTTGTCGCGGCCCCGTTCGATCCGCTGGATCGTGATATCGCTCTTCTCGGCAACGACGTCGCGGCAAACGGCAGCGAGGCTCTGGTAGCAGTCGCGGCTGTGCGTTGTGGCGAAAACCTGGACGTTATATCGTTTGGCGGCTTCGTAAAGGAACTTCCACATTTTTGTCATCACGGTGTGATGAAGTCCGGTGTCGATCTCATCGACGAGGAGGATGCCGTTGATGCAATGAACCACGTTGAGGGCTAATCCGAGCATGCGCCAGATGCCGTCTCCCATGCTGCCGATCGGGATGCGATCCGTGACCCCCTTGAGCCGGACAAAAATGCCGCCACGGGCGGCATATCGGCCGTTGGACCGTATTCTGTCGGATCCCGTGGATGCGATCCGTTGGATCGATGGCTCGATGATCTTGAGGGCCTCGGTCACCAAGTCTTCTTCTTGCGTCAGGACGATGTCATCGAAGAGTGCGGGGATGTATTCAGCAGTCAGGGAAGAAGCTGTCACGAATCGGAGCGGCAAACTGTATCCCGGTGACGACGGAGTTGCGAAACTATTCAGAAAAGCCGAGACGGCGCCTTGCGGACTGATCGGAACGTGGACTGTCCGCGTCTCGCCGTTCGACCAAGACAGCGAAAGATCTAGGGATGGAGAAAACTCCGCAGAAGTTTCGACGCCGGGAAATGTGAGTTGGGAGGGTTGAGATTGCGTCGGAGGAAAGTCCTCGATCCTCGCGACCATCTCGATCCGACCGACGTCTGCCGCGGCCGAGAGTTGGAACAATGCGCCGACGGCGATCTCATGGTCACGGAAGAATCGTCCTACTTCGTATTGCCTCGAAAGGGCATTCGATGGGTCATCGCTTTCGACCCAGATGACCTCCCCGCGCGTGTTCAATATCGACCAGATCGCCGCGAGATTCCAGCCGCCCATCAGAGCGTTGAGGGCTTCCAAGACCGTCGTCTTCCCGCAGTTATTCGTGCCGGCGATCAGATTGACGCGGCCCAGGTCTGTCATCTGGAAATGGCGAAAGCCGCGGAAATTTTGTATGTCTAAACTTTTGATACTCATAGCGCTATCATCGATTTCAGAGCCTCACTGGGCTGGTACGATCGTACGCAATTACCGAGTTCATTATTTGCCGAACACGACGGGTGTCCGCAAGTGCTCCAGCCGAAATCCGATGCCGACCAAGAGAGCGGGATTCGCCTCGACAACTTCCGGGGCCACTTCAACGGAAGCAGAACATGACAAAGCCCGCGATACAAGATAGGATGAGAACGACATCTCAGGACATAGATCTGGAGGTCGATCGATGGCCATGATCATCGGTGTACACGGCATCGGCCAGCAATTCAAAGGGCCGGCGGTCCAGAAAGCTGAGTGGCTGAATCCACTCCGTGACGGAGTGGCATTGGCGGGGGGACCGCAGGTCCAGGAGACCGATCTCACGTGTGCGTTTTACGGCGACCTCTTCCGGCCACCTGGCACAAAGGGGGTCGGGTTGCCTCCCTACGACGAAAGCGACGTTGCGGACCCCTGGGAACAACAACTCCTGGAAGCCTGGTGGCACGAGGCGGCCGTGGTCGAACCGGATCGCGTCGAAAGCCCCGAGGCCGCAACCAAGCTGGGACGTACGCCACGCTTCATCCAGCGTGCACTCGACGCCCTGAGCCACTCGCGGTTCTTCGCGGGAATCGCCGAGCGTGCCTTCATCTTCGATCTCAAGCAGGTCTACCTTTATCTCCACGATCCGGCGATCCGCCGGGACGTGCGCGCTCGAGTCGAGGCGGTGGTCGATGGCAGCAGACCCGTGTTCTGATCGGGCACTCACTCGGCTCGGTAGTGGCGTACGAATGCCTTTGTGCTCATCCCGAGTGGAAGGTCAACACGTTTGTCACGCTCGGCTCGCCCTTGGGAATTCGCAACCTGATCTTCAACCTTCTCGATTGCGGGTCACACCACATCGTTGGAGCCTGGCCTGGATCGGTGCGGTCGTGGGACAACATCGCGGATGCGGGTGATATCGTGGCGCTCGTCAAGGACCTCCGCCCTGGCTTTGGCCCTCGGGTCCAGAACCGGCTGATTAACAATGGAGCGTCGGCCCACAATCTGCTACCTTACCTCACAGCGCGGGAGACGGGTGATGCCATCGCCGCCGGCCTGGCTTGATGATACCAGCACCCACGGACCGTTGTTTCTCATCGCGGCTGGGACGGCCAGGTACGACCATCTCCCGGAGGAAGAACAACTTCCCTCCGTGACCGGCGACTTGAAACGCATCGTCGACCTTTTTACGGCCAACCTTGGGTACGAGCGGGTTCTGCCCGGCCTTAGTGACAATCCGACGTATGTTGAGATCAGTCGCAAGTTGGGAAGGTGGCTGAAGGATGCCGCACGCACCGCGTCGGATCGAATCGTGTTCTACTACAGCGGCCACGGGGTCTTCGAGAACGGCGTTCACTACCTGCTGACTTCTGACAGCGAGATGTCCAGCCTTGAGGGGACGGCTTTCCAGGTGGCTTCCCTGGGCCGCATGCTGCATGGAACACCAATTCAGCAGATTCTCGTGATCCTGGATACGTGCTATGCCGGGCGCGGCGTGGCCGATTTCGGCAGTGTTGCGCGAGAGCACATCAACTCGCTTCGGACGAACGACCAGGTTGTTCGTGGCTTTTATGCCATGGCCGCGGCCCGTGCCAAGGACGAAGCACGACAAGGTGTTTTTGCACAGGCCTTGGTTGATACGCTCGAGGATCCACCGCTTCCCTGCGGAGGTGATCAACAACAATATTTAGGCGCTTATGAATTCATCATAGAGACAATCAACCAGAGATTCAAGACTCTGAGGCTGAAACAGAGGGCAAGCCTCGATACGTTCAACGTACAATCCGCTGCCTGGTTCTTCCGCAATCTTCGCTACCGGGCTGTGCCGCCGGGGCTCGACCTCCAGACCCAGCACCGCTTGACAAACATCGAACACTGGGGTCCTCGGAGCCGGGGGACGGAGATTGAAGCCCAGCCGGGCTGGTATTTCACCGGGCGGACTGCGGTCCTGACCGAGCTGGTGATGTGGCTGACCTCGCCGGCAGTTGATGGCAAGGCGCGAGTGATCACCGCCGGACCTGGCTCCGGCAAGTCGGCCGTCCTGGGCCGGCTTGTCACGCTCTCCGATCCCGATTACCGGACCCGGGTGCCCCTCGGCGACGTGGCTCCAGAGTCAATTCCTCCCGAGGGATTGGTCGATGTCGCGATCCACGCACGGCAGAAGACCCTCAAAGACTGTCTCGACGAGATCGCTTCCAAGACCGGTGCCCCGTCGACCAGTCCCGAAGTGCTCGTCGACGGTCTGGCACACGAGGGCCGCACTCGGGTGATCGTCCTCGACGCTCTGGACGAGGCTGTCGAGCCGCACGAGATTGCGCGGAGACTGCTCCGTCCACTCACCTCGGTCTTTTCGATCCGGCTCCTCGTTCGGGACGCGTCGAGAGACCCTGGAGGGACTCCGGGGCGACCTCCTCGCCGCCCTGGGACCGGCCGTCGTCACGCTCGATCTGGACGATCCGAAATACGTCCAGCCTCCCGACGTTTCAGAGTACGTCCGCCTCCGCTTGCTTGCCCCGGACGACCCAACGCGGAAGTCTCCGTATCGCGACCGGCCCGATCTCGCCTCCCAGGTTGCTCCGCCGTTGGTGAGAAGGCGTACCCTGTGTTTCTGATCGCACGACTGATCAGTCAGTCGCTCCTCGAAGCGGACGAGCCAGTCGACGTAACTCGGCCCGACTGGGAGGCATTCCCGACGACGGTCGACGCGGCATTCGACGAGTACCTCGACCGATTCGGACCGAACAAGGACCGCGTCGTCGACCTGTTCCGGCCCTTGGCGTATGCCGAAGGGGCTGGACTCCCCTTCGAGAATCTCTGGGCGCCGCTGGCTTCAGCCCTTTCCGAAAAGAACTACCGCGCGACTGACGTGGAATGGCTGATGGAACATGCGGGTGCGTTCCTGGTTGAAGCGACCGAGGACGACCGATCTGTTTACCGGCTGTACCACCAGGCCCTCATCGAACACATGCGGTTCCCGCGCCGCCCGTTGAGCGAGGTGCAGCGTGAGTTCACCAAGGCAGTCGTCCGACAGTCACCCGATCGGCGTGACGGCGGTGGAAAAGACTGGGTTCAGGCCAGCCCTTACGCACGACAACATCTCGCTAGCCACGCGGCCGCTGCCGGCATGCTCGGCGAGCTGACGAATGATCTCCTCTACTTGGCAACGGCCGAGCCCCGTCGCCTGCTGCATGCGATGGACAAGAACACCAGCAGCGATCAGCTCAACGTCGAGATCGCGTACGTTTATCAATGTACATACCACAATCTTCTGACCTCCACGTTTGCCGAGCGCGCTTCTTATCTCGAGATGGCAGCCCGTCACAACGGGCTGAACGCGCTGGCGAACAGCTTCGCCCAGTTGCCGCTTCCACTTCCATTTTCTGTCCCCTGGGCACGTTGGCAATTCTCCGCGATCCATCGCGTGATCGCTCGGACCGGCAGTCCGGTTCAGGCTTTGGTATTGGGGGAACGAGCGGGCCGCGCGGTCGTCGTCTCCGGCGGGCTCGACCACACCTTGCGGGTCTGGGACCTGGAGTCCGGTGCGTCAATCGGGGAGCCTCTACGCGGACACGACCATCGAGTTAATGCGATGGCGATCGGGCAGCGGAAGGGCCGCGCCGTCATCGTCTCCGGAGGCAGCGACGGCACCGTGCGAGTGTGGGACTTGGAATCAGGGCGCTGCAGTATTCGAGCCTCTACGTGGCCACGGCGGCGGCGTCCAGGGGTTGGCGGTGGGGGAGCGTTCGGGCCGCGCGGTCATCGTCGCCGGGAGCGGCGAGGGTATGGTGCGCGTGTGGGACCTAGAGTCGGGTCTTGCGGTAAGCGAACCAATACGGGCCCACCACCTCGGCATTCTTGTGTTTGCAATGGGGGAGCGATCGGGCCATAAAGTGGTCGTCTCAGGAAGCTCCGACGGCACGGTGCGACTGTGGGACTTGGAATCGGGCGATGCGGCGGCCGGACCGCTTCGGGGTCACGACGGTTGGGTTAGAGCGTTGGCGGTGGGAGAGCGGTCGGGGCGCGCGGTGATCGTCTCCGGCGGCGACGATGGCGACGATGGCACGGTGCGGGTGTGGGACATGGAGAATAACGTTGCGGTGTTCGAACCGCTACGCGGCCACGACGGTTGGGTTGGGGCATTGGCGGTGGGGGAGCGGTCGGGCCGCGCAGTGATCGTTTCCGGGGGCAACGACGGCACGGTGCGGTTGTGGGACCTGGAATCGGGTCGTGCGGTGGGCGAGCCTCTGCGTGGTCACGACCGTCGGGTTAGTGCGTTGGCTTTGGCGGAGCGGTCGGGCCGCGCGGTGATCGTCTCCGGCAGCTCCGACGGCACGGTGCGGATGTGGGATCTCGGCAACAGCGATGCGGTGGGAGAGCCCCTGCGTGGCCACGACCGTCGGGTTAGTGCGTTGGCCTTGGGGGAGCGAGGGGGCGCGCGGTGATCGTCTCCGGGGGCAACGACGGCACGGTGCGGATGTGGGACCCGGAGTCGGGTGTTGAGGTAGGCGAACCGCTGCGGGGCCATGACTGCGAGGTTTGGGCGTTGGCGTTAGGGCAGCGAGCGGGCCGTGCGGTGATCGTCTCCGGCGGCTCGGATGGCACGGTGCGGTTGTGGGACGTGGAGTCGGGTGAGACGGTGGGCGAGCCGTTGCGGGGTCACAACCGTGGAATCGATGCGTTGGCGGTGGGGGAGCGGTCGGGCCGTGCGGTGATCGTCTCCGGCGGCCACGACGGCACGGTGCGGCTGTGGGACATGGAGTCGGGTGAGACAGTGGCCGAGCCGCAACGGGGCCACGACGATTGGGTAAATGCGTTGGCGGTGGGGGAGCGGTCGGGCCGCGCGGTGATCGTCTCCGGCGGCTCGGATGGCATGGTGCGGATGTGGGACCTGGAAACGGGTTATGCCGTGGGCGAGCCGCTACGGGACCGCGAAGGTTGGGCTATAACGTTGACGTTGGGGGAGCGGGCAGGCCGCGCGGTAATTGTCTCCGGAAGCCGCGACGGTAGGGTGCGGGTGTGGGAATTGGAGTCAGGCGTCGCGGTTGGAGAGCCGTTGGACGGTCACGACGGTGGGGTCTGGGCGTTGGCGGTGGGGAAGCGGGCAGGCCGCGCGGTGATCGTCTCCGGAGGCGAGGACCGCACGGGTGCGCGTGTGGGACCTGGAGAACCTCCGCCCGGAGAGAGTCTTCAACGTTGAAGCCGTGGTGTTAGCCGTCGCCTTCACTCAGGACTCGCGCATCGTGGTCGCCAGTATCAAAGGACTCATGTCGCTCGACTGGCATTCACGGTGACACTCTGACTCATCAGCAAAGCCAATCATCGACCTTGCGTGATTCTGGGAGGGCGACTGCGGGCTGGTGAAGATTTAGGGTTGCACGGATGCGAGTTTCATCCCGGTTGCGCTGGTTGTACGTGCTCACAAGATGGGGTCGGTCACTTTCGGCACGAGCCGTGAGCGACGTCTCATGAACCTGACAACGGCCCGGGTGCCGATTATTCCGTCGTCAGGTAGATGTTCCATAGCAGCAAGGAGATACGTCATAAGTCTGTTTTTGGCTCAGTGCGAGTGTGTGCCGCAC
>CAVRFS010000066.1:0-12789 GCA_963720335.1 uncultured Planctomycetota bacterium
TTTGCCGGATAGGATTGCTTCCCTTTCGCGGCGCAATCGGGTCTAATAAAAGGTCCACAGAATCACAATCAGCGCCGCAATCGTATTAAGATACGAATCCCAACCTGATTTGCCCTCCTCGGATCGAGCCTTCCGCTGTTGGCTCGATTGCGTCTTTTCGTGCGAACGGAATAACGAGACGCGGCAATTGGGAGAGAAACCCCGGATGAAACTCCAAAGAAGAGATCGAACGCGATTCCATTGCCGAGGTTTCACGCTGATCGAGCTCCTGGTGGTCATTGCGATCATCGCGATCTTGATTGCCCTGTTGTTGCCAGCGGTGCAATCGGCCCGCGAGGCCGCCCGGCGCATGCAGTGCACCAACAACCTCAAGCAGATCGGCCTGGGCTTGCACAACTACTTTTCGTCGTTCGACGTCGTGCCGCCGGTCGGCAGCGTGGACATCAACGGCAATTCCACCGGCAACGGCTTCGTGTCACAGACCGCTTCGGTCCACCTCCGCTTGACCAACTACCTCGAGCAGCGTGCCGTCTACGACGCCTATAACTTCATGCTCGGCGACGTCGTGGGGGGCAGCTCGGTCCCGGCCAACACGACCGTGATGTCGACCTTGATCCCCGGCTATCTTTGCCCGTCGGACTCCAACCCCGGCAGTAACCAGAACCTCGCGGTCGGCTTCACGTCGCGGGTCACCTGCGTGAATTATGCGATCAACGGTGGCGTGAACCGGCAGAATACCGGCGGGGCCGTCAACGGCGTGGCCTGGTGGCTGGGAGGCAACCCGATTTATGGCACCAAAGTGACCTTTGCGGGCGTAACCGATGGCACCAGCAACACGGCCCTCTTCAGCGAATGGGTCAAGGGGACCTCGGGCCAGAACGCCCTCGGTAACAACCTGGTTTACTCCATTGCCCAGTACACCAACGGCGGCGTCCTCAACGATTACAACCTCTGCGGCATGGCCAGCACGCCGTTATGGGATTTCAAGGGCGAGTACTGGACGCTTCAAGATTCCGGTCGAGGCGGACCGTACTATCACGTCATGCCGCCGGACCAGCATGCCTGCGCCGTCACCGCCGCCTTCGGCAACGTCGACTCGTTCATCGGCCCCAGCTCGTTCCATCCCGGCGGCGCCAATGTCCTGCTGCTGGACGGCTCAGTCCGGTTCGTCAAGGCGAGCACAAGCCTGGCAACCTGGAACGCGCTCGGGACCCGAGCCGGTGGTGAAGCGATCGCGCGGACGCATACTGAGCTCAAATCGTAATCGAATTGTCCGGCATGGTATGCACGCGATCTCAATTATCAGCTAGCGATGTGGTGACTCTGGCTACAAGTGCTCTAGATACACAAGATCCGCACACAAATGAGAGGATAACAAAGGTAGTGAAGGGGGAAGATTTAAATGGGTGGGTGAAAGGCCTGGTAAAATGAGAAGTAAAGGATCGCAAGAGGTGCCGCGTGAGGGCGACGAAATCGATCTTGGCCAGCGTCATCTGGACGGCATTGATTGCTGTCTTGATCATTGTTCTTTACTTCCGCAGAGATCTCGCGGATCTCCTCGGTCATCGCTTCGATGCGCCCAGGGGCAGTGGCATCGTTTTCAGTTGGCTAGTGTCTCTGCTCTTGATCGTGGTCGGTCTTCGGTTTTTTGGAGCCCGGTTGCGCAACCGCCCGATCGAGCGCCTCAACCCGATGCGGCGTGATGATGAGGATCAGACTGCCATCACTTTGCCGGTCCGCCTGCCCATCCGCATCCGCCGCCGCCAACCGACTCGGGCGTTGTTCCTCGCCGTTCCCATCATTGGCGCCGTGTTGTTGATTTTGTACATCTGTTTTCCGCCACCCGACGCGGACAGGGCTCCCGCCTATCTTGGGCTGTTTGTCATGGTTGCCGCGGTCGTCCTTGCACTCAAATGCGAGCCCGATACAGTCTGCGACATCGGCGTCAATGGAATCAGTGCGCCTGCTGGGCTCCTCTCGCGGAAGACATTCGTGCCCTGGGAAGAAGTCGCCTCCTGCGAGATCATCCACGCCGATGAGAATCGGGTCAACGACTACTTTGTGCTTTGGGATCGGCAGAGGCGTTGCCGATTGAACGCCAGCTCATGGCTGTCAACCGTGACACCAGCGGAACGTGCGTCGATCTATCAAGCGCCAGGTCACAATTCCCGGGCAAGATCAAGGGCGACACGACACGGTCGCGGGCGATTGCCCAGCGTTATTCGTCATCTCGACTATGGGATGAGCAGCTTGATGGCTGATCTGATCTCGAAGTTCGCGCGCGAAGATCCTTTTACCCACGGATTGACACGGATGAAACACGGATGGGTCAATTCTATTATTGCGTGTTAAGAGGAAGACTCTAACGGGAGAGATCGACACCCGATGTGCAAGACATTTCCCTGGTTACTCGTTTTTGTGGTTGGGACCGTGATCTTGCTGGGACCGCCGATATCACGGGCTGCCGAGCCGGCTCGTGATCGTGTGCGGCTGATCTTCGACACCGACATCTGTGGCGATTGCGACGACGTGCTGGCGCTGGGGATGATTCACGCGCTCGAGTCGCGGGCTATGCCGGCTCCTGGCGGTCACGATCAGTGTGGACCACGACCTGGCTGCCCCGTTCGTCGACGCGGTCAACACCTTCTACAGCCGCGGAGCGATCCCCATCGGCGTGGTGGGCAAAGGGGGCGTGGTCGAGAAGAGCAAGTACCTCGCGCTGGTCGAGGAAAAGGAACCGGATGGACGTTTCCGTTACCCTCACGACCTGCTTTCCAGCCGAGCCGCTCCGAGCGCGACGGACGTCCTGCGTGCGACTCTGGCGAGCCAGCCCGATCGCTCGGTCGTGATCGCCCAGGTCGGCTTCTCGACCAACCTGGCGCGGTTGCTCGACTCCCCGCCCGATCAGCACTCGCCGCTCTCGGGCAAGGATCTGGTCGAGCGCAAGGTCGAACTGCTCTCGGTGATGGCCGGCGCGTTTCAACCCATCGACGGCAACAAACACTACCTGGAATACAACGTCGTCAAGGACATCGCCAGTGCCCAGGCGCTGGCGTCGCGGTGGCCGACCGCGATCGTTTACAGCGGCTTCGAGATCGGCATCGCCTTGCCTTATCCGGCCGTGAGCATCGAGAGCGACTATGGCTATGTGAAGCATCATCCGCTCGCCGAGGCTTACATCCGCTACATCCCGCCGCCCCACAACCGGCCGACCTGGGACCTGACGAGCGTGCTCTTCGCGGTCCAGCACGATCGTGACTATTTTGACATCTCAGCACCCGTCACCGTCACCGTTGAGCCTGACGGCTTCACGCGATACGAGCCCGGTGCTGAAGGGAGGCACCGCTATCTCGTATTACGCCCCGAGCAACGGCTGCGCACGCTTGAGGCCCTGGTGCAGCTTTCGAGCCAGCCAGCCCAGGCAAAGTAGGCAATCGGCAGCCAGTTTGCGGAAGACGTGGGCGGGCTGCCGATAGCAGGCTCTCCAAACACATGCTTGCGTTTCCGCGGCGCCGCGCGCCCCGGTCAAATTCGGCACCGCCCTACGACCGGTCGCGACGCTACCACATGAGAGCCCACCGAACCGGCTGAGGCTCTCCTGGGGTCTCACGGTCCCGAGGATCGTTCGGCACCACACCACGACCTGTTGCGGCTCCGCCGACGTGGGATGAGTTCAGATCCGGCCGGGGGCAAAAACGACATCGGGAAGGTCGGGTAGTACAGGCGGTTGTCCTCGGACGCCTTCATCCCAAAGGCGGTAGCCAAGGTCGTATCCGGGCTCGTCTCCACCGCGTCTATGGAATTGGCCACCGTTGTCGGTTTGGTCCGAACCCAGCGCGTAAATCGTCAATCCGTCATTGAGTCGTTTTAATACCAACGCTCGTGCGGTGAAGGGATCGAATGGGATGTCAGCGAGGATTTGGGGAGCCAGTTCATCAATCGAGTCCGGCCAGCGCCTGTGCACAAGGCGGAACCGCTCAAAGGCCACCAAGACCTTGCCCACGCTCAGCAGCGCCCTGATGCGGAGGAAGGCACGGCCCAGCACTTCATGAGCGGGAGAGATGACTTCGGCAAGGATGCCAACAATCCGGGCCGGCCCGGCGGTGTGAGACTTTCGATCCGCTTTGTACTGCGTCCAGAGCTTCGCTTGCTCCCAGAGCGGCCGATTGGCGATGGCCACCTCGCGATTCATCGACTCTAGCAACAGCGCCTGGTTGTACCTGAGGAACGGTCTTGGGAAGCCAATCCAGTTGGGAATCGGGGCTTCGCCCTCCAGTTTAGCCCATTCCGCGAGCTTGATGTCTCCATCTGCCAAACGTTGGAGTGTGTCGTAGGCCGTGGCTCGACCACCGCGCAAGCCAAAGAGCAGAATGGGTTCCTTCGATTCTCGATCCAGGTATGCCTGGACCCTGGCCAACGCCGGGTCGGACGGCAGCCCCTGAGCGAGGGCTCGCTGGACAGTATGGAGGGCAACGCTATCCACGGCAATCCGGATCAGTTGCGGGATCAGGTTCGGTTCGTCGCCGATCGACCGGCCCGCGTTGAAGATCGCACAGCAGCAGTCCAGTGCTCCGTCGATGTCATTCCGCTGAATTCGGTCGACCGCTTCGAGCTGAAGCAGGCGAACAACCTGGCGCAGGTTCTGGCGTGGTCGGTCGGCTCAAGCAGATAAAGGTACCGGGCAGGGATTACATAATGACCGTTCGGCATCCGAGCCAGCTCGAGGGCCAGTGATCGTGCCGGTTTCAGAACATCAAGATCCGCGTGCAGCCGTCGACCGTCCGCATCTGAGAGCCGGCGGACGGGATCGAGCTGAGAGAGTTGATCAAAAGCTGGGAAAGACCTTGAGGTGCTGGTGCTTCATTCTGAGCCCTTTTGTCCATCCACTGCTCGGGCAGCCGATTGAGCACCATTTGAACCCGCACGCAGAGTTCTCAGCGTCGGGCGTTGTGGCCCGGCTCGCCCACAAATCGGCCCGCCGCCAGCGGGGATCGGTCCGGTCGGCCTCAGCGATGGCCTTGTCGAGCCGGTCACCCGCCACATGATCCAGGACAAGCCAGGCTCCGACGAGTAACACGAGCGGCGTAAGGCCGACCATTGCCTTGATCCAACGCGGTCGGCGACGACGCGACGGCGGAGAGGTTTTGACGTTGAGATCGCTCATCCGAGCCTCGCGAGCGAGTGAGAGTGAAACCAACCTCACGGTCGCGGCGTGAGCTGATAGAGATCGATAAACCACTGCACGAACTGGTCGCAGAGCGGCGACCGCGAGTCGAACGCCCGGGCCTGGACCGAAACATTCAGCGACCTTCCCGGAGGCTCAAGCCACGCAAGGAATGTATAGATGCAGGCTTTATCGTGGTGCGAGTCAGTGTACGGCGAGCCGTGCTCGCGGGATGCGCGCACGACGGTTCTGGGCGAACGCCCAAGGCGAGACAGGCGTGGCGTCACCAGAGAACCGAGGAATGTCTCCAGCATGCCGTGAAATTGATTGTCCGGCATGATCCAGACCCCGATTCGCAAACCATGCTCATTGTGATGGATGAGACCTCCTGAAGGCAGCTCTTCCGGAAAGTCGACGGCGATCTTCCGGCAGCGATCTCGGACGCTCGACCATCGGGAATCGAACTGATCATCGGCATCGACGATGATTCCTATCGCCTTGAGCCCTGGGACCTTCGATTCCGCCTCGATCACACCAGGCTTTAGCAAGTCCTCGACACCATTGAATGACTTGACATCCGCGACCCATTCTTGCGGCTTGTCTCCCCACTCGACGTACTGATCCATGAAGTGAGAGATCACTGCGCAGCTCTTCTGCTCCTTCAACAAGAAGTCCATTGGGATTGGCGACTCTGGCCATGATCAGCGGACCTCGATGTCATGCTCCGCGGCGGCGATGATTTCCTGCTCGGTGTAGGCAACCGCTTCCTCGCGGCCCCGTTCGATCCGCTGGATCGTGATATCGCTCTTCTCGGCGACGACGTCGCGGCAAACGGCGGCGAGGCTCTGGTAGCAGTCGCGGCTGTGCGTCGTGGCGAAAACCTGGACGTTATATCAGTTTGGCGGCTTCGTAAAGGAACTTCCACATTTCCGTCATCACGGTATGATGAAGTCCGGTGTCGATCTCATCGACGAGAAGGATGCCGTTGATGCAATGAACCACGTTGAGAGCCAATCCGAGCATGCGCCAGATGCCGTCTCCCATACTGCCGATCGGGATGCGATCCTTGACCCCCTTGAGCCGGACGAAGATGCCGCCACGGGTGGCATATCGGCCACTGGACTGGATCCGCTCGGATCCTGTGGATGCGATCCGTTGGATCGATGGCTCGATGATCCGGAGAGCATCGGTCACCAAGTCTTCTTCTTGCGTCAGGACGATGTCATCGAAGAGTGCGGCGATGGATTCAGCCTTCAGGGCAGATGCCGTTACGAATCGGAGCGGCGAACCGTTCCCGGCGACGGACCGGGTCGCGAAAGCTACTTCAGAAGCCGAGACGGCGCCTTGTGGACCGATGGGAACGTGGAATGTCTGTGCCCCACCGTTCGACCAAGACAGCGAAAGATCTAGGGAATGGAGAGAATTCCGCCGAAGTTTCGATGCCGGGAAATGTGAGCTGGGAGGGTTGAGATTGCGTCGGAGGAAAGTCCTCGATCCTCGCGATCAACTCGATGCGACCGACATCTGTCCGCTGCGGAGAGCTGGAACGATGCGCCGACGGCGATCTCATGGTCACGGAAGAATCGTCCCACTTCGTAGTGCTTCGATAGGGCATTCGATGGGTCATCGATTTCGACCCAGATGACCTCCCCCGCGTGTTCAGTATCGACCAGATCGCCGCGAGATTCCCGCCTCCCATCAGAATGTTGACGGCTTCCAGCACCGTCGTCTTCCCGCAGTTATTCGTGCCAACGAGCAGATTGACGCGGCCCAGGTCTGTCATCTGGAAATGGCGAAAGCCGCGGAAGTTTTGTATGTCTAAGTTTTTGATACTCATGGCGATATCATCGATTTCAGAGCCTCACCGGGCGGGACAATCGTTCGCAAATACCGAATTCATTATTTGCCGAACACGACGGGAGTCCGCAAGTGCTCCAGGCCGAAATCCGATGCCGACCAGGAGAGCGGGAATCGCCGCAACAACTTCCGGGGCCACTTCAACGGAAGCAGAACATGACAAAGCCCGCGATACAAGATAGGATGAGAACAACATCTCAGGAAATGGAGTTGGAGGTCGATCGATGGCGATGATCGTCGGCGTACACGGGATCGGCCAGCAATTCAAAGGGCCAGCCGTCCAGAAGGATGAGTGGCAGAAGCCGCTCTTTGACGGCGTGTTGATGGCAACCGGCCGGCAACTCCAGGAGTCTGACCTCGCCTGTGCGTTTTATGGCGACCTCTTCCGGCCACCTGGCACAAGGGGGTCGGGTTGCCACCCTACGACGAAAGCGACGTCGCGGACCCCTGGGAACAACAACTCCTGGAAGCCTGGTGGCGCCAGGCGGCCGTGGTCGAACCGGATCGCGTCGAAAGCCCCGAGGCCGCAACCAAGTTGGGACGTACGCCACGCTTCGTCCAGCGTGCACTCGACGCCCTGAGCCACTCGCGGTTCTTCGCGGGAATCGCCAGGCGCCTTCATCTTCGATCTCAAGCAGGTCTACCTTTATCTCCACGATCCGGCGATCCGCCGGGACGTGCACGCTCGAGTCGAGGCGGTGGTCAATGCGCAGCAGACCCGTGTTCTGATCGGGCACTCACTCGGCTCGGTGGTGGCGTACGAATGCCTTTGTGCTCATCCCGAGTGGAAGGTCAACACGTTTGTCACGCTCGGCTCGCCCTTGGGAATTCGCAACCTGATCTTCGACCTTCTCGATTGCGGGTCACACCACATCGTTGGAGCCTGGCCTGGATCGGTGCGGTCGTGGGACAACATCGCGGATGCGGGTGATATCGTGGCGCTGCGTCAAGGACCTCCGCCCTGGCTTTGGCCCTCGGGTCCAGAACCGGCTGATTAACAATGGAGCGTCGGCCCACAATCTGCTACCTTACCTCACAGCGCGGGAGACGGGTGATGCCATCGCCGCCGGCCTGGCTTGATGATACCAGCACCCACGGACCGTTGTTTCGCATCGCGGCTGGGACGGCCAGGTACGACCATCTCCCGGAGGAAGAACAGCTTCCCTCCGTGACCGGCGACTTGAAACGCATCGTCGACCTTTTTGCGGCCAACCTTGGGTACGAGCGGGTTCTGCCCGGCCTTGGTGACAATCCGACGTATGCTGAGATCAGTCGCAAGCTGGGGAGGTGGTTGAAGGATGCCGCACGCACCGCGTCGGATCGAATCGTCTTGTACTACAGCGGCCATGGGGTCTTCGAGAACGGCGTTCACTACCTGCTGACTTCTGACAGCGAGATGTCCACCCTTGAGGGGACGGCTTTCCAGGTGGCTTCCCTGGGCCGCATGCTGCATGGAACACCGATTTAGCAGATTCTCGTGATCCTGGATACGTGCTATGCCGGAGCGGCGGGTGGCCGATTTCGGCAGTGTCGTGCGAGAGCACATCACCTCGCTTCGGACGAACGACCAGGTTGTTCGTGGCTTTTATGCCATGGCCGCGGCCCGTGCCAAGGACGAAGCACGACAAGGTGTTTTTGCACAGGCCTTGACTGATACGCTGGAGGATCCACCGCTTCCCTGCGGAGGCGATCAACAAAAATATTTAAGCGCGTATGAATTCATCATAGAGAAAATCAACCAGAAATTCAAGATTCTGAGCCTGAACAGAGGGCAAGCCTCGATACGTTCAATGTACAATTCGCTGCATTGTTCTTCCGCAATCTTCGCTACCGGGCTGTGCCGCCGGGGCTTGACCTCCAGACCCAGCGCCGCTTGACCCACATCGAACACTGGGGACCTCGGAGCCGGGGGATTGAGATTGAAGCCCAGCCGGGCTGGTATTTCACCGGGCGGACTGCGGTCCTGACCGAGCTGGTGATGTGGCTGACCTCGCCGGCAGTAGATGGCAAGGCGCGAGTGATCACCGCCGGACCTGGCTCCGGCAAGTCGGCCGTCCTGGGCCGGCTTGTCACGCTCTCTGACCCCGAGTACCGGACCCGGGTGCCCTCGGCGACGTAGCTCCAGAGTCAATTCCTCCCGAGGGCTTGGTCGATGTCGCGATCCACGCACGGCAGAAGACCCTCAAGGAATGTCTCGAAGAGATCGCTTCGAGGACCGGTGTTCCCGCGACCAGTCCCGAACTGCTCGTCGACGGACTGGCACGCGAGGGCTCCGCGCGGGCGATCGTTCTCGACGCTCTGGACGAGGCCGTCGAGCCGTACGAGATCGCGCGGAACCTGCTCCGTCCGCTCACCGCGGTCCATTCCGTCCGGCTGCTCGTCGGGACGCGACGAGAGACGCTGGAGGGACTCCGGGGCGACCTCCTCGCCGCCCTGGGACCGGCCGTCGTCACGCTCGATCTGGACGATCCGAAATACGTCCAACCTCCCGACCTTGCAGAGTATGTCCAGCCTCCGGCTGCTCGCCGAGGACGATCCGGCGCGGACTTCTCCCTACCGGAACCGGCCCGAGCTCGCGTCCCAGGTCGCGCACGCCGTTGGCGAAAAGGCGTATCCGGTGTTTCTCATCGCGCGGCTGATCAGTCAGTCGCTCCTCGAAGCGGACAAGCCAGTCGACGTAACCCGGCCCGATTGGGAGGCATTCCCGACGACGGTCGACGCGGCATTCGACGAGTACCTCGACCGCTTCGGCGCGAACAAAGAGCGAGTCGTCGACCTGTTCCGGCCCTTGGCCTATGCCGAAGGGGCTGGGCTCCCCTTCGAGAACCTCTGGGCACCGATGGCATCAGCCCTGTCGGCAAAGACCTATCGCGCCGGGGATGTGGAATGGCTGATGGAGCACGCCGGGGCGTTCCTGGTCGAAGCGACCGAAGACGACCGATCCGTCTACCGGCTATACCACCACGCCCTCATCTACCACGTGCGCTTCCCGCGGCGCCCGTTGAGCGAGGTGCAGCGAGAGTTCACCGAGACGCTGATCCGGCAGACGCCCGATCGGCGCGACGGCGGCGGAAAAGATTGGCTACAGGCCAGCCCTTACGTGCGGCAACATCTGGCGAGCCACGCGGCCGCGGCCGGCATGCTTGGGGCCGGCATGCTTGGCGAGTTGACGAATGATCTCCTTTACTTGGCAACGGCCGAGCCCCGTCGCCTGCTGCATGCGATGGACAAGAACACCAGCGGCGATCAGCTCAACGTCGAGATCGCGCATGTGTATCAAGTCGCATCCCATAACCTACTGTCGCTGGACACAATAACTGCAAGAAATTCAAGGAGCATGGTCGGCGAACCATCGCCTCATTTTCTGGTTGGTCCAGGTCCACTTGAACGGATGGGCGTAGCGACGGTTATACTCCGGCCACGACAACATCACATGATCGATCAAAGCCTCGCGGCTCTTCCACGACCCGCGCTTCAGGTATCGGAGGCTGAACACGTGGTTGAGCAACTCCGCCTGGTCCAACCAGGAGGCGCGGGCCGGCGTCAATCGGGGTCGCCACCAACCGTGGCTGGCGGCGAGATAATCCTTCGTGATCTGGCCCGTATGGCTGGGACCGCCGTCATGGACCAGATAGATCCCCCGAAGCCGGCGGTGGTTCCTTCGGAACTGCTTCAAGGCCGGGACATAGTGATCGGAATCATTGGCCTCCAAACAAAACGTCTCCATCTTCCCGCTATGGACGATCAGGAAATTCAGGATGTTGATCGTGCCATGCCGGATATAGTCGAACTCCTGATGCTCGATCGAGCCGGGGATGCGCGACGGATCGGGATTCGCTCCAGAACTTGGTGATTGGGAATCTCATCGGCACAAACGACCCAGATCCCGCGCCGGGCCAGCCGGTCGGCGTTGCCGTAGCACCAGAGCACCTGCTCGGCTCGCTCCTTGAAGCGTGCATCAAGGCGAGTGGTCCCCCAGTAGCGTGTGCGATGAGGCTGAAGGTCGACGTCATCGAGAATCCTCCCGACCGTTCGGGGGCTGATTGTCGGCCCGATCCCGTCGGCGACGGCTTGGTCGGCCAAATCCTTACGGGACCAGTGGGTGATGTGCAGCCCTCGGGCCAACGGCTCCAAGCAAGCCAACGCGACGATTTGGGCGCACTGGAGGGGGGGGAAATCGAGGCGTTTCGCCCCGATCGCTTCTCGCGCCCATCGGCGAGCAGCCCCGCCAAGCCGTCGCGTCGATAACGCTGGCAAGCCCTCCAGACCGTGGTCTCTTCGCATTGCATCTGGCCGGCGATGGCCTCGGTCCGTTGGCCAGCCGCGATCGCCAAGATGATCCGCGCCCGCTGCACCTGGAACCAGGGGGAGTTTTGACTGCGAGCGAGTTGGAGGAGGATCGGGTGATCATGAGGTCGGATCGTTAAGGGATCGGGTCTTCGACCACGCATGGCAGGAGAACTCCAAGAAACCGGGGAGACTAACAGCCAGCTTACAATCTGTTTGAATTTCTTGCAGTTATTGTGTCCAACGACACTACTGACCTCCTCGTTCGCCGAGCGCGCTTCGTACCTCGAGATGGCAGCCCGTCAGCGCGGGCTGAACGCGCTGGCCGACAGGTTCGCCCGGCTACCCCTTTCACTCCCATTCTCGGTCCGCTGGGCACGTTGGGAATCCTCCGCGACCCATCGCGTAATCGGCCGCACTGACGGTTCGATCCATACGTTGGCGTTGGGGAAGCGGGCGGGACGCGCGGTGATCGTCTGCGGGAGCTTCAGTGACACTGTGAGGGTGTGGGACTTGGAGATGGGCGTTGCGGTGGGCGAACCGCTGCGGGGCCACGACGGTGAGCTTGGGGCGTTGGCGTTGGGGGAGCGTGCGGGCCGTGCGGTAATCGTCTCCGGGGGCTACGACGGCACGGTGCGGGTGTGGGACCTGGAGTCGGGCGTTGCGGTGGGCGAGCCGCTGTGGGGCATCGACGGTGCGGTTGGGGCGTTGACGGTGGTGAAGCGTGCGGGCCGTGCGGTTATTGTCTCCGGGGGCTTCGACGGCACGGTGCAGGTGCGGGATCTGGAGTCGGGTGCTGCGGTGGGCGAGCCGCTGTGGGGCAGCGACGGTGCGGTTGGGGCGCTGACTTTGGGAACCGAGCGGGCCGCACGGTGATTGTCTCCGGCGGCGACGGCGGCGCGGTGCGGATCTGGGACCTGGAGTCGGGTGCCGCAGTGGGCAAGCCGCTGCGGGGCCGCGACGTTTCGGTTATTAGTGCGTTGGCGTTGGGGGAGCGTGCGGGCCGCGCGGTGATCGTCTCCGGGGGCGAGGACGGCACGATGCGGGTGTGGGACATGGAGTCTGGCGTTGCAGTGGGCGAGCCGCTACGGGGCCACCTCGGTGCGGTTCATGCATTGGCTTTCGGAAAGCAGACGGGCCGCGCTTGATCGTCTCCGGTGGCGACGACGGCACAGTGCGGGTGTGGAACCTGGATAACCTCTGCCTGGAGAAAGTCATCAGCGTCGAAGTCGAGGTTCATGCCGTCGCGTTGACTGATGACTCCACATCGTGGTCGACAGTACCAAGGGACTCATGCTTCTTGACTGGAATTCAAGGGTGACACCTTGACTCATCAGCAAAGCCAATCATCGACCTTGCGTGATTGTTCTGGGAGGGCGAGGCTGGACTGCTGAAAACTTGGGGTTGCACGGATGCGACGTTCATCCCGGTTGCGCTGGTTGTACGTGCTCACAAAATGGGTTCGGTCACTTTCGGCACGA
>CAVRFS010000067.1:0-300192 GCA_963720335.1 uncultured Planctomycetota bacterium
TCCATGTTCGCTGTTGGTACGGCGTTGGGCGGCGACCGTTCGCGTGCCCGGAGATTCGAACCGAGTCAGGCAGGAAAGCCTGACCTACGAAGTGAACATGTCGGGTGTCTTCACATGCTCGGGTCGAAATCCGATGCCGATCACACGCGCGGGGATTCGCCGCAAGTACGGGAATCGCCGCAGCAACTTCAGGGGCCAGGGGACGCCGAGCTTCGCGTTGCTTCCGATCACTCGGCCGATGACGCGATTCTGGATCAGAACCTGGAGGCCCTGGGTCAACCGGGTCGGGAGCTCACGCCGGACCTGTACTTCCTGAAGATCGTCCGATGTCGGGGTCCCTCTCTTGAGCGGGTCCGCCAGGATGTTGGCCGTGGCGACCGCGTCCTGGATGGCCAGGTTGATGCCGACGCCGCCGATCGGCGACATCGCGTGGGCCGCGTCGCCGATGCAGAGCAGGCCAGGCCGGTGCCAGGTCTTGAGGCGGTCGACCGTGACGGTCAAGAGCTTGATATCGTCCCAGTCCTTGAGCTCGCCAACCCGGTCTCGCATGACCGGCGCGATCTCCGCGATGTTCTCGCGGAACGACTCGATGCCCGTTCGACGCAGCTCATCGAGGCCGCCTTTGGGGATGACATACGCGCACTGCCAGTATTCGCCGCGAAAGAGCATCACAAGGATCTTGCCGCGGTCGAAACGGCCGAGGGGCTGGTTTGGGTCAGTCGGTTGACGGGAGAGGCGCATCCAGAGGACGTCGATGGGGGCGCCCAGGTCCTGCACTTCGAGGTCGGCCCGTTCGCGGACCGTGGAATGCCGTCCGTCCGCGCCGACCGTTAGCCGCGCCCGGACTTCGAGCGGCCCTTGCGGCGTTGTCGCGCGCACTCCGACGATGTGACCACTTTCTTCAATCAGGTCTTTGACTTCGGCCTGCATCCGGAGGTGAAAGGTTGGATACCGCTTCGCGTGCTCGGCCATGAAGTCCAGAAAATCCCACTGTGGCATGAAAGCGATGAAGCGACAACGAGTCGGCAGGTGCGAGAAGTCGGCGACCGGCACCTCGACATCCCCGACCACGCCGCTCACGCGGGTGGCCTCCTGGTGCGGACGCTTCAGGAAGTCGTCCAGCAGCCCCAGCTCGTGCAACACCTGGAGAGTCGACGGGTGAATGGTGTCGCCGCGAAAGTCTCTGAGAAAGTCTCCATGCTTCTCCAGGACCACAACGTCAATCCCGGCCCTCGCCAGCAAGAAGCCCAGGACCATCCCGGCCGGACCGCCGCCGCTGATGCAGCAGTGGGTTTCGAGCGTCTCCACCTGATCGGGCATCGCGACCATCCCCCCATTTGTTCCGCCGGGTTGAGAGCTTCTTCCGACATTCTCTCTCACGCGATGACCCGGCGTAAACCCGTATTTGATTGCACGGGAGGGATACGGAGGGCAGGCAAAGATGAGAAATATTTTTAACAATTAAATAATATGATATTATTACAGCTATTGACTTGTCTGTTTTCCTGCGTTTTATTCCCTCTTGTGAGGGCTTGGGCCACGTCCCAGAGGCGAACGTAGCCGTCCGTACCGCCGGTCGCGAGGACTTGGCCGTCATTTGAGAAGGCGATCGATTGAAGTCCCCTCTCGTTCGCCCGCACCGAACCCAGCTCCCTGGCCTCGTTCACTCCCCAAAGCACGGCGGTCCCATCCTCGCCGGCTATGGCCAACAGCGTCCCGTCCGGCGAGAACGCCATTGCTCGCACTCCCAAGGCCGTCTTCGGGAGAGTGGTTCGCAGCTCACCGTCGGCGACGTTCCAAAGCCGGACTTCGCACTCCGGATAACTGGCCGTTGCGATCCGTGCGCCGTCGGTTGACAACGCCAGCATCGCGACGGCGTTGCCCTGCGACGCCTGGAAAGTCATCCGCTCACTGCCCGCTGGGACGTCCCACAGCTTCACCAGACCCGCCGACTCGCTCGTGGCTAGTGCAGATCCGTCTGACGAGAAAACCAGGTTGTTCATTCTCCTGCCACGGCTGTACAGCTCGCCCAGTCGTCGCCGGTCGTTCCACGCCCAGAGTGTGACGATTCCCGACACGCCGCACGTGGCCACGTGCTTGCCATCGCGGGAAAAGGCGACTCGCGTGGCTTCATTCTCGGCAACGGCCGGCAATGGCTGCAATTCCTCACCCGATGACGTGTCAAAGAATCGAACGACCGACCCGAATCCCGCGACGGCCAACGCCCGGCCGTCCGCTGAGAATGCCAGCGACTGCGCCGAACTCATTGGGCCGCGGTGAATCACAGTCCGAAGTCCGCTTTTCCGATTCGTGAGCGACACGTCCCCGGAGACCGTGGCGGACGCCAGTTGGGTATTATCGGGCGAGAAGGCGAGCAACCAGACGGGCGAGCCGTGGCCGTCGCGCGCGACCTGTGCGAACGGCCGGTCCTTCTCGTCCGGATCTGCCGCGAGATCGTCCTGTGTGGGGATCACCCAGCCGACGATCGCCCCTAGCCCCGCGAGCAACAACAGCGAGCCGACAAACCTCGTGAACCGGCAAACGCGGGGAGGATCTGAATATCCTATGTTTTTCATATAATATCCTGAATCCGACTGGGCGGCGGGACTGTGGGGTGGGAGTCGAGGGGCGCGGAGGTTCCACGCGGTCGTAGGATCACAATCCCACGCTACTCTCACCTAAAGAATTAGGAAAATGTTGTCGAACGTTACCGGACTCAGCGCAAAAAGAATGAAGAATCAAAAGGACGGAGCCTTTTCCGATTCATTCTTTTTCTTGAGGCCCTTGGACCAAAGGTCTCGGAACGACTGGTATTCGGCCTCGGGAAGTGTGGTCAGCACCGCGTCGTCGGTGATTGTATCAACCGATCGCCTCGACCCTGAAACCATGATGATCTAGGTCACGGGTGAAGATCAAATCGCGCCGAAATCATTAGTTCTTAACGGCTTTTTCAAAGTATCAAATGGAATTGCGACCAGACCGCGGATGGACGAACTGTTGAAAGGATGAACCGCGGTAGCCGCGGGTCTCTTCATCCTTCATCGTCTTCCTTGAGGACCCTGGACCAAAGCTCTCGGAGCGCCTTGCGTTCGGGCTCGGGGAGTGTGGACAGGGCCGCTTCGTCGCGGATACCGGCGAGGGCTGGGTCGACCCGCCAGCGGCCAAGGCGCTTGGGTCCGTCGGCACGTTCCCGGGACGTGCCTTTATCGAGCGGGGCGGCGATGGCCGTGAGGTCGGACCTGAGCCAATTCAGAGCCTGTTGGCGCAATCGCTGTCGTGAATCGGCGTCCGGCGGTGGCTTGTCCTTGCCTCGGCCGCAGCCAGCCAGGGCGGCGGCACGCACGGCCTGGTAGCGATTCTCGGCGCCTCGGTCGCCGGCAAGCTCGGGTTGTGCGGTGAACGCCTCGGACCAGAGATGGGCCGAGGTCGCATACAGTTGCCGGGCGGAGCAGAGTTGGGCGAACTCGACGCATTCGGCGGTGTCGGCGGGATGGTCCTGACCGCGCAGGAGGGCGGGAAGCCTGGCGTCCAGGGCGATCATCCGTCTAGCCTTGCGGACGAGCTCGGTCCGGGATGGGGAGCGCAGAGCGCCTCGATCTCGGGCGATCGTGTCCCGGGCCGCTCTAAACTCGCCCCTGGCCAGGAGCGCCCGAGCCAGGTCGACGTGCGTCGGGGTGAATCGAGGATCGAGACGGATCGCCTCGCGGAAGGCGTCGACGGCCTCGTCAATGTAACCGGCGTCGAACAGGATGTGACCAAGGTCCTTGTGGGCGAACGAGAGCGTCGGCTCCCAGCGTACCGCCTCGCGCCGCTCCTCGATGGCCGTGTTCCAATCGCCCAGGTCCAACCGGGCGTTCACAATGAGGTCGCGAACCTTCCAATCGTCGGGCTTGAGGCGCTTCGCCTCGCGGAACTCGACCTCCGCGGCCCGGTGCTCGCCCAACATCATCAGGACGGTTCCGAGCGAGACGTGCGCATGACCATCGTCAGGCCGCAGCGCGATCGTCCGGCGGAATGTGTCGGCCGCTTCCACGAGTTGACCGCTACGTTGAAGAGCCGTTCCGAGGTTGCGGAGGGCGAGACAACTTTGCGGACGAACGCCCACCGCGACCGCGAAGAACCGGACCGCCGCGTCGGGCTGGCCGGAGAACATGAGCTCCCTGCCGAGGTCGGCGTTGACCCAGAAGTCGTCGGGGTGAGCGCGCTGGACGCGCCTGAGCAGGGTGATCGCCATCTCCCGGCGCCCCATCGTCGCCAGGGCAAAGGCCAGCCGCGTCACGCTGGCCTCCGGCAGCCGGTCCAGGTCGGCCGTCGCGGCGAGCCCCTCCAGGATTTCCAGCTTACGATCCCGATTCTCGTTCGTCCGACCCAGCGTGTCACGGAGTTGGTTCCGCCAAGGGTCGGGGTCCGCCGCTTTGGCCACCGCGACCAGCCGGCGAGCACGGGCTTCGTCGCGCACATGCGGCATCCTGCAAATGAAGACCCACTGGTCGAGTGCGTTGGCCAACTCGGGCGCGACCGGACTCTCGGCAAGGCGCGCTCCGGCCACCTCCGGATCGAGTGTGTCGATATCGACTCCGTAGGCGCGAAATGCGGCCGCGTACTCGCTATCCGCCCGCTCGGCGTCGCCGTGAACGCCGATGTCATTGTGAATCCCGGCGAGTCGCTCGAGCATGCGGCGATCCTTCTCTCCCGCCTCAGCCCGGTCCCGGTCGCCCTCGATGGCCGTCAGGACGAGCGCACGCGTTCGCGCAGCTCCGGCCTCGGCTCGCCCGTGGGCAGCAAAGCCTCGGCGCAGTCGAGCGGCCTCGATCGCCTGGATCCACAGAGTCGGGTCTCCACCAGTCGCCAATCGAGCCTGCTCCCGCTTCGTGGCGGCGACGTAGAGGGCCTTGTCGACCTCGATGCTCGCCGCCTCGGTGACTCTTACCCGATCGCGGGTCACCCAGACCCATCCGCCGGCCGCGAACAACCCGGTGGCGAGCACCGAGGCGGCCAAGGCGACAGCCAGGCCCCGGCGTTTCCGCTCCTCGGCGGCGAGGGTCTCGGCCTTGGCTTGCGCGAGCCCGGCCTCCTTCAGCCGCCGCTCCGCACCCGTGAAATACGCCGACAATCCCGCCAGGATCACGCCCGCGTCGCGCGGCCGGTCCTTCGGCGCGGGGGCGAGACACGATTTCGTCAAGGCGATGAGGTCGGCATCGGCGCCGCAGGCTTCGAGCCGGTTGAATGCGTCCCGCAGTTCGGCGCGCTCCGCCATCCGGTAGAGCGCGACGCCTTTCTGGCCCGAGTAGGCCGGCTGGCCGCTGAGGATCTCGCACAGGATCGATCCGAGCCCGAACACGTCGGCCCGCTCGTCCATCGTATCGATCGCGCCTCGGGCCTGTTCCGGAGCCATGTAGGCCGGCGTTCCCAGGACCGAGCCGGCCAGCGATTCACCCGCCTCCGAGCCGGTGCGTACCGTCCGGATGGCGCTGGCGTCGTCTCGGCCCCTTTGTGCCCGCAGCTCGTCGGCCACCCCCCCCTGGTCGAGTACCTTGGCAAGCCCCCAATCCATCACCTGGACCTCGCCAAAGGAGCCTACCATCACGTTCGACGGCTTCAAGTCGCGGTGAACCACGCCCCGGGAGTGCGCGTAAGCCATCGTCTGACAGACCTGCTCGAAGATCGACAGGAGCCGAGCCCGATCGTCGGCCGGTCCCTTGCGGTCTTCCAGCAGCGCGGCCAATGTCCGGCCGCGGACCAGCTTCATCGCGATATAAAGCCGCCCATCCGGAAATTGGCCAAGCTCATAGACCGGGACAATCCCCGGGTGCTGGAGCTGGCCGCCGATCTGCGCTTCCTCAACGAACCGGCGGACCATCTCGGGGAGATCGCGATGTTCTTCCAGGATCACCTTAATTGCAAGGTCCCGGCCCAGGTCAATGTCGCGCCCCTTGAGCACTGCCCCCATCCCGCCCCGCGCCACCTCCCCCATCAGGTGATATCGGCTCGGATGGCCGGATAGGTCGGGCATCTCCGGAGAACGTGGACGAACGAGCTGACCGTCGGTGGGCACGTCGCGGAGCAAGACGCGCAGGGACCGGCCCGATCGACTCGTCCAGGGTCGTCAGCACACCCGAGCCCATTGGGACGTCCAGGTCCATGCCAAGACCCAGCCGGAGCAGGCATTGTGGACACAGCCCGGCCGGCGTGTTCGCCGGTTGCTTCGAGCCGCAGTCGGGGCACAAATCCTCGGCTATCATCCCCAGACCTTTCCCCTGCCGCGAACCTGAAGCGACAGGCGACCCTTGTCGTGGACAACACCTACTGATTATTAGGATCATACCCGAGAATGTTACTGAACGCTGCCGATTTTCCTCGATGGACCGATCCAAGGCGAGAACCCCGGATCGGGCGACGGGGCTCCCTCCTACAAATCCTGAAGGAGCCGGCTCTGTCCGGCGACCATGCCAGCCGTGTGGCGGGCGGTTGATTTTTTTTACTCCAGCGCGGCGAACAGCGAACGGATCTCGTCGTCGATCTCACCGGGATCGTTGACGGTGGCGGCGATCTCCTGGCGGAGCAGTGCGCCGTAACGGCGCCGGAGGCGATGCACGGCCACACGGACCGCCCCCTCGCCGATCCCCAGCCGCTCGGCGATCGACGAGTATGAATTGGATTCGGGGCCGCGGGTAAGGACGGTCCGGAGTTCCTCAAAGGTCGCGCCCCGGCCGGCGTCGTCGTATTCGCGGCGGAGCTGGTCGAAGACCCGTCCCAGAAGGGTCAGCGCCCAGCTCCGGTCGAAGATCCGTTCCGGTGTCAAGTCGTGAGCCGGCTCGCGGGCATACCGGCCTTCGGCGTCGCGGGCGTCGATCGAGAGCGGGGATCGGCCTCCCCCACGCTTCCGAGCGGTCGCCCGGTCGTGCTGGTCGGCCAGGTGCCGGGCGAAGACCGCCCGCAGGAACGATCGGAACCGGCCCCGGTCGGGGTCGGCCTTCGCCAGCAGCTCCCGTTCCAGCACGTAGGCGAAGAAGTCTTGGGTCAGGTCCTGAGCTTGCTCCGCGCTGTGGCCTCGGCGCCGGACGTAGGCATAAAGCGGATACCAATAGGCGTCGCAGAGCGCGGCCAGAGCCTCCCGGGCTTGAGGCGTGTCCGGCCGCTCGCCGGCCGCGACCACGCGGCTCCAATGAGTCGTCGGGAACTGGCCCGGCGTTGTCCCTCCGGAAGAAGTCTGCGACACGCCATCGCCCTCGACACTGGAAGCCCGCGCCGGCCGGTTGACTCACCTCGTGACTTCACTTCGGCTCGGCGAAAGCGTCGGGATCGACCTTGTCCAGCACCTTGAACTCCGTCACTTCAATGTCCTGGTTCTTCTCGCCATCACGCTTGGTCTGAATTCTAGTGGCCTTCTTGATCCCGCCGAAGTCCTTGTATTCCCCGTAGGTGGACTCGATGGTGACCTGCTGGCCCCGCAATCCCATGACCTTGGCGACCAGCTTGACCGGCAGACCGCTTTCCTTGTCAAATGAGAGGGTGAAGTCCTTGGCGTCGGGCCCCGTCACTTTCAAAATGAAAGCTGGTCTGTCACCAATCTTCTCCTCCCCCGCGGTCTCGAATTTGAAGCCGCTGCCCTCGACCGGCACGAGTGTGATTGGGATGACCAAGAGGTAGACATTGCGCTTCTCGTTGGCGACGCCGGCGCGGTTAATCGTGCTGGAGTTATCGCCGAGCTTGCGCCAGCCCTTATCGCCATCGACGACGATAACGCCATGGAACTGGTCGTTGCCGAAATCCCGGCGAAAATGATCGAGGCCCTTGTAGATCACCTCGCTGGTGGTGTCGCTCTCCTTACCGTCGATAACGACGGTCCCTTTGGCTTTCATTGAAAAAGCCTCGATCTTGGTGAGCTTTTCCGCGCCGCCTAAGGCTGTGATGGCCTTATCCAGGATGGATTTCGCGTCCGAATCGCCGGCATGGGACGAGCTACCTACGACGAGCAAGAGGATCGTTGCAAGAACCGCGCCGAGGAGCCTCCTCATCAGATCACCTCACTTTATGGGAAAGAAGTGCCGAACGTGGGTGAACGGCGTCCCATTTTGAGATCCTTGACCGCACCACCTGCTGGTACGGAAACAAACCTGTCACTGATCGCTCGCTGATTGTCTCCGAATTCTCACGGATTTGCCAGGGTTGACCCGGCACGTAAGAAACGTTGAACGGGCGCTAACCTCGCAGCTCAGGACAGGCCCTGCGGCTCATTTCGGGGACAGAATCAATTCTAACTCCTTGGTGACGCCCTCCGACAACTTCAACGTCTCGAATCGGGGCCGGTAGCCGTCGGCCGTGACGGTGAGAGTCAGCGGCTGGTCCGGGAGCAGACGCACGGATCGGAACCGGCCGTCGTCCTGCTCCCTGAATTCGTCAATGGAGCGCTGGCCGTCTTTGAGCGCGACCTCGCCATCTTTGTCGCCGAGAACATTGCAATCTCCGCCCGACTGGCCGCCCTGGGCTTTCATCATGCGACCTCGCCTTCCCCAAGTCGGGAGCACCCCCTCCGTCCTGGCTCAGTCACCTGTTTCGAGCTCGCTGGCCTTCTTGAGCGGATTCGGTTTTCCCATGCGCAGATACGCGGTCACGGCCTTGCGTAAGAAAGCGTCGAAGGCCTCGGTCTCGAAGTCGGCGGCGGAGTGGCCGACGATCGTGATCGCTTGAAACGGGCCGAGGTCTTCAAACTTGAGCCGAGGATGGTCGGAGAGCACCGGGGTCGGACTCTCGTGGAACGGTACCAGCTTGAGCTGCTTCTCCAGCGTCTGGGCGCGGAATGTATTCTTCGGGACAAAGAACCGCAGGTGGACGACCCATTCGGACGATGTCGTGGCGTGGAAGAACGGGAAGCTCAGCTTGGCCGTTTCGGGCCCGTTGATCCGCACGATATTTCGTTGGGACCAGTCGGCCGCGGCGAAGGCCAAGCGGGAGTCGATTTTGGCCAAGACCGCGCCCAGGGCCTCGATCCGGTCGACAATTGTTTCGAGGATGCGGCCGTCCCAGCGCTTGGGACGGCCATTGCCGGCGACTCGATCGCGGGTGTGCCACTGCCTCCCGTCCAGCTCCCAGGGGGCTTTGGCTTCGGCCGAGAGGGCCGGTTCGCTCGGTTTCTTGCCGTTGCCCGCTGGTAAAGACGTTACTTGGGGGATCGCCGCTTTTCCGTTGCTTTTTTTGCTGGTTGTTTGGGCACTTGGATCGCCCATGAGGCGGAACTTGGGCCGTTCGCCCAGCGGCCCGGCCGTCAGGACCGGTTCGAGGAATCGGCCGGTCAGGCTCCGCGGGTTCTGGACGATGGCCTCGGGGGTTCCCTCGGCGACGAGGTCTCCGCCGGCCAGCCCAGCCTCAGGCCCCAGGTCGATCACCCAGTCGGCCGTCTTGATCACTTCGAGATTGTGCTCGATCACGATCACGGTGTTGCCCAGGTCGGCCAGGCGATGAATCACGTTCAGCAGCTTGCTGACGTCGTCGAAGTGCAGCCCGGTGGTTGGCTCGTCGAGGACGTACAATGTCTTGCCAGTATCGGGCCGGGCGAGCTCGGCAGCCAACTTGACGCGCTGGGCTTCGCCGCCGGAGAGCGTCGGCGCCGACTGGCCTAATGGGATATAACCCAGGCCGACGTCAAAAAGTGTCTGCAAGATCTTGCGGATTCGCGGCACATTGGCGAATAACTCGAGAGCGGCCTCGACCGACATGGCGAGCACGTCGGCGATCGTGCGGCCGTGGAACTTGACAGCCAGGGTCTCGGCCGTATAACGAGCCCCGCCGCAGGCGTCGCAGGTGATCCAGACATCGGGCAAAAAGTGCATCTCGATCCGCTTCTGGCCGGCCCCCTCGCAGGCCTCGCACCGGCCGCCCGCCTGGTTGAAGCTGAACCGCCGGGCCGAGTAGCCGCGGACCTTGGCCTCGGGGAGCTTGGCGAACAGCTCGCGGATGAGGTCGAACACACCCGAGTAAGTCGCCGGGGTCGAGCTGGGGGTATTCCCCAGCGGCGATTGGTCAACGCTGATCACCTTATTGATCTGATCCAGTCCCTCGATCGCCTCGTGGGCGCCGGGAGTCAGTTGGGCGCGGTGCAAGACCTTCGCGGCCGCTTTCCACAGGATGTCTTCCACCAAGGAGCTCTTGCCCGAGCCCGAGACACCCGTCACGGCCGTGACGACCCCCAAGGGGAACCGGACGTCGATGTTCCTGAGGTTGTGCTGCCGCGCCCCTTGACCACGATCGCACGGCAGCCCGAATCCAAGCCGGCGGGCCGGCGGTCGGCAGGCACCGGGATCGCGGCCCGGCCACTCAGATAGGCGCCGGTCAAGGACTGGGCCGATGATTTGACCTTGGTGGGTGTTCCCGACGCGGTGATCCGGCCCCCACCTTCTCCCGAGCCGGGGCCGAAGTCGAGGAGGTGGTCGGACGCCTCGATGACGTCGCGGTCGTGCTCGACCAGAACCAAGCGTGTTGCCCAGGTCCCGCAAGTGCTTGAGAGCCGAAAGCAAGCGGTTGTTGTCCCGTGGATGCAGGCCGATCGTCGGCTCGTCCAGCACGTAGAGGACGCCGGTCAAGCCGCTGCCGATCTGGCTGGCCAAGCGGATTCGCTGGCTCTCGCCGCCGGAGAGCGTCGGCGTGCCGCGGGCCAAGGACAGATAATCGAGACCGACGTCGACCAGGAACGTCAGGCGGTCGCGGACCTCGCGCACCAGGTCGCCCGCGATGTGCCGCTCGTCCTCATCCAGGTTGAGATCCTTGAAAAAAGCCAAGGTCTGCCCCAACGGCCAGCGGCTGATCTGGTCGAGTGTGAACCCCTTGAACCGAGCGGCCGCCGCGTCGTCCCGCAGCCGCGCTCCCATGCAGCCGGCGCACGGGACCTCGTCGACCATCCCCTGCAGTTTGAACCGATAAACAAACGAGACCCGGCCAGCCTCCTCGATCGCCGGAAACAAACCCTTGTACTGGAACGAGAAACCAGGCGCGGCCGGTAAGGTCCCACCCGAGCCGCCATTCTTTCCCCCCTGGCGAGGGGCGGGGCAGGGGGGGTGGCATTCGCCGGGCCCTGATCGCGCGATTTCTTTCCCCCGCGCCCACCTTCGGCCCGGGTGTTGCTTACGCCGGGACCACCCCCCCGACCCCCCCTTCGCAAGGGGGGGAAAGAATGGCGCTCGGCGCAGCCGCGATGCTGTACCACGTCTCGCCCGCGCCGTGGAGGATAATCCGGCGGGAACGACCGTCGAGGTCGTCGAAAGGCTGATCCAGATCGATTCCCTCGGCCCGGCCGAGCGCCTCGATCATCCGGGCGAACAGAGGGGTCGCCTGGAGATCCGGCCAGACGGCGACGGCTCCCTGGCGCAGGCTAAGCCGGCCGTCGGGGATGAGCACGGCTGGATTCGCGCCTTGCTGGACGCCCAACCCTTGGCAGACTCCGCACCAGCCCAGTGGGCTATTGAACGAAAAATGGTGAGGCACCAGCTCGTCGAAACTGCGGCCGCAGCGGTCGCAAACGCGGTGCTGGCTGTAGCGGTCGACCGGCCAGCTCGGCTCGCTCGCCTCGTCGCCGACCCTCGCGATGTGGACGACCCCCTTGCCCAGGTCGAGTGCCGCCCCGATCGAGTCGGCCAAGCGGGACCGGGTCGCTCGCCGCACGGTCGCCCGATCCACCACCACCTCGATCTTGTGCTTGCGTCGATGGCTCAGCTTGGGCGGCTCGTCCAGGCTGACCGACTGGCCGTCGACGCGGACTCGAGCAAATCCTGAGACTCGAGCTCGCCCCAGAGCGACTCATAGGACTCGCCGTCGCGACGCTCGAACGGGGCCATCACGTAGACCTTGGTCTCCTCCGGCAGGTGGAGCACCTGCTCGACGATCTCGTCGGCCGTCTGGGTACCGATCGCCGTGCCGCACTTGGGGCAGAACGGATGCCCCAGCCGGGCGAACAAGATGCGCAAATAATCGTGGATCTCGGTGACGGTGCCCACGGTCGAGCGCGGGCTCTTGCCGGTCGTCTTCTGCTCGATGCAGATCGCCGGAGACAGCCCGCTGATTCGCTCGACCTTGGGCTTTTGCAAAGGAGCCAGGAATTGCCGGGCGTAGCTCGACAGGCTCTCGACATAACGCCGTTGGCCCTCGGCATAGAGCGTGTCGATCGCCAGTGAGCTCTTGCCTGAGCCGCTGGGCCCGCTACAGACCGTCATCTGGTTGCGGGGGATATCCAGGTCGATCCCCTTGAGGTTGTGCTGTCGGGCGCCTCGGACCTCGATGGCCGCCATGCCGTTGGCGGTCTTGCGCTGGGCGGCGCCGGCCTTTTTCGGACGTGATCGACCATTCGTTGTCCGGCCGGCCAGTAGCTTCCGCAGCGCTTGCCCGGTGTAACTCTCCGCGATCTTGGCCACGGTCTCCGGCGTGCCTTGGGCGACGATCCGGCCACCCCCCGAGCCCCCTTCGGGCCCCAGATCGATGATCCAGTCGGCCGTCTTGACGACGTCCAAGTTGTGCTCGATCACGACGACCGTGTTTCCCGACGCGGTGAAACCGTGCAGCACCTCCAGCAGCTTGCGGACGTCGTCGAAATGGAGACCCGTGGTCGGCTCGTCGAGGATGTACAAGGTCTTGCCGGTCCCGCGTTTGACCAGCTCGCGGGCCAGCTTGATCCGCTGGGCCTCGCCGCCGGAGAGCGTCGGGGACGCCTGGCCGAGCTTGATGTAATCGAGACCGACGTCGTGCAAGGTCTTGAGCATCCCGGCGAGCTTGGGGACGTTGGCGAAGTGCTCGAGGGCCTCTTGCACGTCCATGTCGAGCACGTCGCTGATGCTCTTCCCCTTGAATCGAACGTGGAGAGTCTCGCGGCCGAACCGCTTTCCCTGGCAGACCGGGCAGGTGACCCAGATGTCGGCGAGGAAGTCCATTTCCAAGCGGTTGGACCCGTTGCCCTCACAAGCCTCGCACCGGCCCCCGGCGACGTTGAAGCTGAACCGGCCGGGTAGATAACCGCGCGCCCTGGCCTCGGGAAGCTGGGTGTACAGGTCGCGGACCTGGTCGAACAGCTTGATGTAGGTCGCCGGATTCGAGCGCGGGGTGCGGCCGATCGGCGACTGGTCGATGTCGATCACTTTGTCGAGGTGCTCCAGGCCCTCAATCCGGTCGTGCGCGCCGGGTCGGTGATCGCCCCGTTCAGGTCGCGCGCCAAGGCCTCGCGAAGGATGTCCCCCACCAGCGAGCTCTTGCCCGAGCCCGAGACACCCGTCACACAGATGAATAGGCCCAGCGGGAACTCGACGTCGATGTTCTTGAGGTTGTTTTGACGGGCCCCTTTGATCGTGAGCGATCGACCGTCGGGGACCTTGCGCGCGGTCGGCACGGCGATCGCCTTCTTGCCCGCGAGGTACTGGCCGGTCAAGCTCTGAGGCGATTTGGCCAGGTCATCGATGGTTCCCTGCGCGACGACTTCGCCCCCCTTGACGCCCGGCCCCGGCCCGAAGTCGACCAGGTGGTCGGCCGCGCGCATCGTCTCCTCGTCGTGCTCGACAACCACGACCGTGTTTCCCAGCTCGGCGAGCCGCCGCAAGGTGAAGAGCAAGCGTTCGTTGTCGCGCGGATGCAGGCCGATCGACGGCTCGTCCAGGATGTACAGCACCCCCACCAAGCCGGCGCCGACCTGGCTGGCCAGCCGGATTCGCTGCGCCTCGCCGCCGGAAAGCGTCGGGGCCGCTCGGTCTAGCGTCAGGTAATCGAGACCGACGTCGGTCAGAAACCGGAGCCGGGCACGGATCTCCTTGAGCAGCTCCTCGGCGATCGTCCTTGACACCGGGTCAAGCTGACTCACAGGAGAATTCGAATCAGGATTTACAGAAGGAAACGAAGGAAACGAAGGGGAATTCAGAGAAGACGAATTCAAAACATCATCAGAATCAAGACTTTCCTTTGATTGTTCCGCGCTCTTACCAGGTTCGGACCGCACCATCCCAACCTGACCCTCTTCCCCCTCGTTGATTTCCCTTCGTTTCCTTTGTTCTCTTCTGTTCAAAGGATTTGTATTTTGATTGGCATCTGTTTCGTCTCTCGTGCCGCGTGTTTCTCCTGTGGCGAGAGCATCGAAGAATCGCGACGCCTGGCCGATGGGCATGGTGCCGACCTCAACCAGAGTCTTTGCCTCCGACTTTCACAGCGCGGGCCCGAGGATTGAGCCTGGCGCCGGAGCATTCCGGGCAGACCATGCTCCGCATGAACGGCTCGAGCTGCGCGCGGATCGGGCCGCCCGAGGCGCCTCGGTACTTGCTGAGCAGATCGTTGGCCACGCCGGCCCATTTCTCACCGTGCGAGAAGACATGGCTCTTGTTCTTCCAGTGGAAGACGATCTGCCGGTCGCCGGTTCCGTATAACCAGATGCGCCGTGACTTGTCGTCGAGCTTGCGCCAGGGTCCCTTGAGCATCGAGCCTTTGGGAGGTCCGCCAGGGTCGGCCTCGATGTTGGCCGCGACACCCTCGAAGATATGCCGGCGCCACCGGCCGATTTCCTTGACCGGACCCAAGGGGGCGATCGCCCCGTCCCAGACCGACAAGCGACGGGTCAGGAACCAACAGCTCGGGGTCGAAGTCGTGGCGGATTCCCAGGCCGTCGCATGCCAGGCACATGCCCTGCGGGCTGTTGAAGCTGAACAATTGCGGGCTGGGAGGCTCGAACCCGATCCCGCAGGAGGCGCAGGCATAATTCGACGACAGCAGCCAGTCGGGCCGCCCTTCGGCCGCGATGATGACCGACCCCTCCCCGCGCACCAGGGCCTGTTCGACGGCTTCGACCAGCCGGCCACGCTGACCGGAACCGGAATTCAAGCTGGGACCGGCCTTGAGCCGGTCGATCACGACCTCGATCTGATGCTTGATCTGGCGGTCGAGCGCCAGGTCGTCGGTCAGATTGACCACCTGACCGTTCACCCGGGCCCGAACGTAGCCGGCCTTGGCCAGGTCGGCGAACAGGTCTTTATATTCGCCCTTCTGGCCGCGGACCACGGGTGCCAGCACCAGGAATGAAGTTCCGGCCGGCAGTTCTTCCAGAACCCGGGCCACGATTTGCTCGCGGGTCTGGGCCGCCACCGGCCGGCCGCAGCTCGGGCAATGCCCTTGACCCGACCCGGGCATAGAGCACCCGCAGATAGTCGTTGATCTCGGTGATCGTGCCGACCGTCGATCGCGGGTTCCGGCCGCCGGTTTTCTGCTGAATCGAGATCGAGGGACTCAGCCCGTCGATCCGGTCAACCTCGGGCTTGGGCATCTGCCCGAGGAATTGCCGGGCATAGCTCGACAGGCTCTCGACATAACGCCGCTGACCTTCGGCATAAAGCGTGTCAAACGCCAGCGAACTCTTGCCGGAGCCCGAGACACCGGTCAAACAAATCAATTTGCCCCGAGGCAGGATTAGCGAGACGTCGCGCAAATTGTGCTCGCGCGCGCCCGGATCACGATGCCCGTCTCGGCCATCCTTGGTGATCTCCCCATGGAGGGCGAGGGCTGAGTCCACGCCCGTCGTAGTTAATCCGTCAAAATAGCCGAGCAGTTAGTATACACGTGTCGCCGTAGGGTGTCCAGGCCGACTGGAATGAAAATCGCGTGTTTACAATAGGCGGGCTTCCTGTTTACAATGTTAAAAGTCTCTGTTGGCAAACCTAACTCTCCTGCGTTGGCAAACGAGAAGGCCGCTTGAAAAAGAACTCAGATGATGAAATCCGGCAATACATCCTGGCGCAGATCCAGGAACATCCGGATGATATTGCGAAAGTGACGGCCAAGGCGTTCGGGATCACGCGGCAAGCTGTGCATCGCCATCTGTCAATTCTGGTAAAGGATAATCAAATCGAGGCGACCGGGCAAACCGCGGCGTAAGCGATACATTCTTAAAGTTCACGAAGTTTGAGAAAGTCTTGGCGCTGGCCGAGAACCGAGACGAGGATCGCGTCTGGCGGTCCCTCGTCGAACCGGCCTTGGTTGGCCTACCGGAAAACGTTCTCAAGATCTGCCACTATAGCTTCACGGAGATGTTCAACAACGCGATCGAACATTCAGAGGGAGAATACGCTATAGTCAAGATCGAACGAACAGCACGGTTCGTGACACTGATCGTTTACGACGATGGCATTGGCATCTTCGAGAAAATTCAGGCTGCCTTCAGTCTCGAAGATCATCGGCACGCGATATTGGAGTTGGCAAAGGGGAAACTCACAACTGATCCCAAGCATCATACAGGCGAAGGCATTTTCTTTTCCTCACGCATGTTCGATGAATTTACAATAGCCGCAAATACCTATATGTTTATTGCACGTTAATCGTTTTGAAGGTGACTGGCTAATCGAGGACGAACAAATCGCCGGAAATGGAACAATGATTAACATGACCATTGCGGTTGATAGCCCACGTACACTAAAGAGCGTCTTTGACCTTTACGCCAATCCGGAAACAGACGATTACGGATTCTCCAAGACGCATGTGCCATTGAGATTAGCTCAGTATGGCCAAGATGATTTGGTGTCGCGGTCCCAGGCAAACGGGTACTCGCTCGGTTCGAGCGGTTCAAAGAAGTTGACCTCGATTTTTCCGGGATCGAATCGATAGGCCAAGCGTTCGCCGATGAAATCTTCCGTGTATACGCGGTGGAACATCCCGAGATCAAGCTGGTCGCACACAATGCCAATGAGCAGGTGAGCCAGATGATCGGGCGAGCCCTCGCCGCGGCGAAGACATCCGAAGGTTGATCACCCGCTGACTCAGCGCGGGTCTCCTGACTTAGGATACAGAATTTATTAACTGTCGCAATTGTCCGAAATGCACGACGGAGCGATTGTCGCGTTCGGCATTGCACTCTTGACTTCGGGTGTCATAAAGACGACCCAAGCATCCCAAATTAACTTCTGCTCGCGGTCGTATTTCAATTTTTCGCGATTTCTTATAATAAGAACTGGTCCCAGAGCCCGTTATTATCATTTCGTGTAATAAGGCCCCGCGCAGATGACCCACAAGCAATCCAGCGTGCGTGCCGGTCGTTTCATCCGGCAACTGGCGGGTTACGCGGCATTTGTGCCGGCCGCACTGCCTCCCGATCCTCCTTTGGTGATGGATGCTGAGTTGCTTTCGCTTCTTTCCGAGGCGGATCGGGCGTTAGGGAGGCTCGATGGTGTCTCCTCGATCTTGCCAAATCCCGACCTGTTTGTGGCGATGTATGTACGCCAGGAAGCTGTTCTCAGCTCACAGATTGAAGGGACCCAAAGTACGTTGGAGGACGTACTGCAATTCGAGGTCGACGAGAAGGGACGAAGTTTGCCCAAGGACATCCGAGAGGTTGTGAATTACGTCAACGCCATGGATCGCGGGCTCAAGCGTCTTGAACAGCTTCCTTTGGGCAAACGACTGATCCGAGAGATTCATGGGATGTTAATGAGTGGTTTCCGCGGTGGCGAGAGAACGCCGGGCGATTTTCGGAGAACTCAGAATTGGATCGGGCCAGCCGGCTGCACGTTGAACAATGCAAGCTTTGTCCCCCCATCGGTTGCTGACATGAATGACGCCCTCGATCAACTGGAAAAGTTCTTGCACGACCGGACGACCCTGCCTCATTTGATCCATTGCGGACTCGCCCACGCACAATTCGAGACGATCCATCCTTTTCTCGATGGAAATGGACGGGTCGGCCGCCTGTTGATCACCTTCCTCCTTTGCGAACGAGAGATCCTACATCGACCGTTGCTCTATCTCAGCGCTTACTTGAAGGCCAATCGGATCGAGTACTACGACCGGCTGACAGCCATTCGCACGGACGGAGACTGGGAAGGTTGGATCAGATTCTTCTTGAGGGGGGTTGCGCCAGTCAGTGTCGAAGCCACGAAAACCGCGCGTTCCATTCTTGCGCTGCGTGAAGCGCATCGCAAGGTTGTCGGCAACCCGCAATTACTCGACTACCTGTTCGAGCGGCCTTTGATCAACGTCCCGATGGTGTCAACGCGATTGGGTTGCACCTTCTCGACCGCGAACAAAATAATCACCCAGTACGTCAATCAGGGATTACTTCGCGAAATGACGGGCCTGCGCACGCAACCGCCGCTTCCGCTACGATTCCTACCTTGCCCTTTTCGAGAGCCCAGAAGAAACCGCCGGCGCGGACCAAACGGACGACATTCGGGCTTTGGAACCATATTACGAACCCTGAGCATGGCAAAGGCCAGTGATGTCGTACACTTCGGGGTGATCAGCGAAAAGGAGAGGACTTTCACCAATGGGACGTGCTTTACGAGAATCCCTTTGCACGGCGATGATTGGGTGTCCCGGTCCCAGGCAAAGCGGCTACTGGTTCAGTTGGAGCCGTCGAGGAGGTCTTCCTCATTTTTCCGGAATCGAACCGATCGGCCAATCGTTCGCCGATGAGATCTTTCGCGTGTTCGCCGCCGAGCATCCCGAGATCAAACCTGATCGCACGCAACGCAAATGAACAGGTGAACCAGATGATTGGCGAAGCTCGGCGCGGAGAAGTTATCCGATAGCTAACATGGATCGCTTTACTTTGGCGCGTTGAGCTGTGCCGCGAGACCGAATGGCGATGTACCCGCGTTGATGGTAGGATTGGGACGGTTGAAGTCCGATCAGGCGAAAGGGTCGTAACTCATGTCCACGAGTCACGCAGACACAACCGATCGTGTCGCCTCCGCCGACCTTCGCACTGTTGACGCCGCGCCGCATCACCGTCGATGAGTACGAACGGATGGCCGCGGCGGGGTCATTCAACGAGCCCAAGAAGATCGAGCTCGATCGACGGTTACATGGTGACGAAGATGCCCAAAAGTCCGGAGCACAGCTTCTCCACCAAGGAAGTCCTCAAGGCCCTCGAGAGGAGCTACCGCCCGGTTGGACATCGCGGCAGGAAGAACCGGTGCGGATCCCCGCATATGACGAGCCAGAACCGGACATCGCGATCGTCCGAGGTTCCGACGCCGACTACCGCCTTCGGCTCCCCGAGGTGGCCGACGTGGGGCTGTTGGTGGAAGTGTCTGAGAACGAACGCGAGTGCCGATCGCCTGCAAGGGAAACTTATTATCGGGCGCGGCGGCATCCCCGTTTACTGGATCGTCAATCTGGTCGACCGCCAGGTCGAGGTCTACACCGATCCCGGCCGGCCGGTTATGCGTCCCGGAAGGACTTCGTCTCCGGTCAGCAGGTTCCCGTCGTGATCGACGGCCAGCAAAGCGGCCAGATCGCCGTCGACGACATCCTGCCGTGACAACCCGGCGAAGAATCGAAGACAATTTTAACCACGGAAGAAAACGAAAAACAAACGTCAACGTATGTGAATGACCTCAAGGAGAACTTTATCTTCTCTCGGTGTTTATACGTGGTTATTACGCTCCCTCTCCAAGATTCGTATTGGCCTGTTGATCGCCTCACGCGCCTGTGCCAGCCGATGCCCGGCGAGTTTCTCGAGGATCGCGATCGGTGCGATCTCCGGGCACGCCAGGCTCGCGCGGCGGACGATAAACGTTTGTTCGAGCGCAAATTGACCGCTCAAGCAGGCGTGACTGGCACTATCGGTGAAGACAATCCAGGTCGAGCCGGCGGGGAACTCCCAGCGGTCCTTGCGGCAGGTCTTTTGGAACCCGGCGTCTTCCTTCATGGCGTGGTGGATCTTGAGCATGAAGCGGTCGTAAGGAGGACGGTCGACCACCGGCAGGCCCAACCCGGCGGCGGCCCGCACCGTCAATTGCTTGCAGGCCTCCAGTGCCCCCGCCTTCTTGTGCAAGCCGATCCGATCCGCGAACTGACCAGCCAGGTCCACGAAGTGGTCCGTCGTGATCCAGACCCGTGCGCGCTCTCGGGTGAATGTTGGTAAAGATCCGCAGCAAACGATCGCCGTGTGACGGCCGGGTCGGAAACGAGTCGAAATGCAACAGGTCGTTCCGCGAATGGAGCGCGACCTGCCTCCCTGATTCCTCGATTGGCCGAAAACTCGCATAGTCGAGCTTCCAGTCACCCGCGTACCGCTTCAAAAAGGTCGACATGAACGCAATGGCCCGTTGCGAATAGCCACGCATGATGTCGTGGACACGTGCACGCTGTGCGGTGTCGTCCTGGTCCACCCCCTTCAAGCGGTCCTCCAGAGGCCGGTAGCTGACGTTCTTGTGATAAGAGGCGTCAACCTGCTTCTGCGTCACCAGGAACGACCGGTCCGCCTCGGGCAAGAGGGGTGGAGAAACGGGGAAATAGAGGATGTCGCCCGTCTCGAGACCTCGATATTCCGGTCCGTTGGCCTCGGTGCCAAACCGTTCCGCGCCTAACGTGATCCGTGCCATGGTCGATTGCTCCCCGTCCGTGGGGCAGAAAAGAAGACAGCGGAGGCTACCGAATTCGCCGACGTTTCGCCTACTGCTATTTCTGCGAATGACCGACACGCGTGCTCACCAATGCATCACATAGCCGCCATCGACGTTGATCGTCTGGCCGGTGATGTTTCGCCCCTGGCTCGAGGCGAGGAACACGGCCATGGCGGCGATGTCCTCGGGCTGTTGCCAGCGGTTCAAGGGAACAAGCTTCTTGATCTTGTCGGCGGTCCATTCTTCGTAGGATGGGCGCTCGGATTCTGGTTGCTCCCTGGCCCAGGCCTCGTAAACGCCGCGGTTGAGTGGGGTCTGGACCATGCCCGGACAGAGCGTGTTGACGCGCACGCCGAATGGCGCCAGATCCTTGGCGGCGCACTGGGCGAAGTTGATGACCGCGGCCTTGGCGGCACTGTAAGGAGGATCGGTCTGCGAACCGATCTGGCCGGCGACCGAGGAGAGAAACAGCATCGATCGCGACGAATTTGCGGTGTGGAAGGCTGGACTGTTCTAAGGTCCAAGCTGCCGCGGCCGCCAGCACGGGGCGAAGGCATGCGCGACGTTGACCGCCCCGATCAGGTTGACCTTGAGCACGCGCTCCCAGTCGCCCGGCTCCAGTTTCCAGAACGGAAAGCCGAACTTGCCCGAGCCGGCACCGACGGCGAAAACAACGTGGTCGCAACGGCCGAAGCGGCGCGCGACCTCTTCGGCCACGCGGGCGACCGCGGCGTAGTCGGTCACGTCGGCCACTAAGCCCAGGGAATCATGCGGGAGCTGGCTGGCGAGATCGAGGACGCTCGACCGCGATCAATGGCCGCGACGTGCGCCCCTCGGCCGCGAAAGCCCGCGCGATCGCCGCGCCGATGCCGCTGGCCGCCCCAAAGATCACCGCCACACTCCCGGTCAGGCCCAGATCCATGACGGTTCGGCTCCTGGAAACTCCATCAGATCAGACCAAGGTCGTCCCGGCCTCATTTATTTGTCCGAGAGCGGTTCGTCGTTGCTTGCTGCTCGCCGCCCGCTGCCTCCGCAGCCGACTTGCCGCCTGACTTCCCTCTGCCTTTACCCTTGCCCTTCCGAACCGGCGCGGACCCCTGGCCGGGGCCCCCAGTCTGCGAGTCCTGCACTGGTTGCGGGTTGCTCCGGTAGCGCATTCGGTCAACTTGAATCGTCCAAATCCGGGCATCGCTCACCTCCAAAAAAGGAGTTGCTCGTTCCTGGTTCCTTGTTGCTAGCTGTTAGTAGACCCGAATCGGCTTTGTTTTCACTAGCAACTTGCCAAAGACTCGCGTTCGGCGTGACAATCGAGATATCACTCATGCCGCGGTCTTAAGGTTGCCGAGGTTTGGCGATTCGACGGCGACGACGTGGTGATCGAGCACCTTGGGCCCGATGGTGAGTATGCCGCGTCTCAACAGAGCCGCTGGCTACCTGTTCGGCCCGAGGATGTCGCCGATGGCTCGTTGCCGAGAACAGTTCCGACATGTTGGATTGGAAACACCGACTCGTCGAACGGGCGAAGTGCCTTGCGGCCTCCGAGGGCAACGGTGCCTGACGCAGATCGACCGTTCGACCGTGTCCAGTCGATACCACCCGGGTTTGGCGGAGGGATACCGCGTTTGGCCAGGGTTTGGCCTCTCACCCAAGTCCCGCCTTTCCCGGATAGCCAGCAACGGGACCAAATCGCTCGATCTGCTCGGCCACTCGGGCGATGTCTGAATAATATGTCGCGATCCGAAGCGAATAGAGACGAAACGAACCGCGTCCCGAGACGAGAGGCTGCTACCCATGCTCGAATTCGTTGCCGCCGTGGCCGCTGCGATCGCGTCGGTGGCTCCGGTGATGAAGAATCTCGGCGAGATTGCCAAGGGCGGCCGGCAGATGCTCGATTTCGCCGACTATATTTACCGGCGCTTTGTCCCGAAGGGATCAAACGGCCAGCACCAGGTCGTGCTGCGGCGAGTCCTCGAGCAAGCGGCTGCCATGCCGCAGGTTGAATTCGATAAGAAGGCGGAAGAGATCATCGACGTGGAGCTCGCCGACAAGCCGCCCGAGTACCGCAAGGCCGTGACCGAATACGTCAAGCTGATCCCGCCCCGGATTCGTACGAGCTTCTCCCGCCCCGAAGACCCGAGCGGCACCACGGTTCCGGCCACATGGTCGGCGACTCGCCCTGAAGACATTGTTGCCGTTTCTGCCGCCTCGCCCGCCGATGTTCCGAGAGGGCGATTCGCCGCCCGAAGCCGAGTCGTTGGATCCTCACGGAACGCCTCGGCATCGGTGGCTTCGGCGAAGTCTGGAAGGCCCGCAGCAAGACCATGCAGAACAGCTATTCCGCGCTTCAAGTTCTGCCTCGACCCGGTCTCGCAGCAACGCTTCTTCGAGAACGAGCTGGAAAACATCGAGCTGGTGAAGAACGAGCTGATCGACCACCCCAACATCGTCAAGCTCATCGACGCCTACCTGGAAGGCGAAACCCCCTGGCTGCAATACGAATACGTCCCCGGCGGCGACCTGGGACAGCTCGTCGGCACCTGGCCCAACCAACTGGCCGTGCGGCCGCCCTGGCCGTCAAGAACATCAGCGTCCTGGCCAACACCCTCGGCCACTGCCACAACGGCATCGTCGTCGGCCGGCGAAGAGTCATCCACCGCGACATGAAGCCGGCCAACGTGCTCGTCGGCAAGAACGGCACGCTCAAGGTCACGGATTTCGGCATCAGCGACACCCAGGCCCGCCAAGCGCTGGAGGAAGCGCGGCATCGCGACCGCCACAGGCATGACCTGCACCACGCCTTCACTGGTCCGCTGGGCCAACACGCCCATGTACGCCTCGCCCCAGCAAAAGAAAGGGGCAAGACTCGCACCCGTCCGACGACGTCCATGCCCTGGGCGTGATGCTCTACCAGATGCTCCTGGGCAACATCAACCTGCGAGCTCGGTGTACGACATGTCGGGACGTGACCTGGAACGCAAGCAGTACGTCTGCAACGAGCTGCTCGAAGTGCTTGTCCCAAGAAGCGTCAGCGGCGCGCGTAGATCGCCGCTACCAGCACGCCGCCGAGCTCGCCGAGGCGCTCGACACGCCTGCCCAAGAAGCTGATCGTCGAGCCGGTCGTTATCGCGTGGTCGGATCAGGACAAATTGCTGTACGACGAGATCGACCGCCGCGTCACCGACGCCAGGACCAAAAACGAGACGGCCCGGCAGCAGCTCGAACGCCGCCAGTGGAAGGCGGCCGTGGCGACTCTTGAAAGCATCTTCCACCCCGTCATGCGGGACGAAGACCTGTACACCCGCGCCATCCAGCACCGCGACGGCAAGCACTTCATCAACGGCCTCGGCATGGAGTTCGCCTTCGTGCCCGAGCGGCACGTTCTGGATGGGCGGCGGAGACGGGAAATGCGGCGATAAGCAAGGTGACCATCGACCGCGACTTCTACATCGGTGTCTACCCGGTCACGCAGGAGGAATGGCAGAAGGTGATGGGCAGCAACCCGAGCCACTTCCAGAAGGGCGGCGGCGGGGCCGACAAACTCTCCGGCGTCTCGGATGCCGACCTCAAGCGCTTCCCGGTCGAGATCCGTCTCGTGGAACGATTGCCAGGTGTTCATCCAGAAGCTCAATGAAAGACTGAAGGAAAGTGGCTGGATGTACCGCTTGCCGCGCAAGGCGGAATGGGAATACGCTTGTCGAGGCGCGGCCGACTACTCAAGCACTCTGCAGCTGGACTTTCTACCTCCGATCGCCGACGAACACGCTTTCGCCGCAACAGGCTAACTTCTCCGACTCCGCTCTGGCCCGTACGAGCAAGGTGGGCTCGTACGAGGCGAACGCCTGGGTATCTACGACATGCACGGCAACGTCTGGGAATGGTGCGAAGACGCCTACGACGGCTCGCTCCGAGTGATCCGGGGCGGCGGCTGCGGCGACTCTGCCGAGAACAGTCGTGCGGCGTACCGAGACTGGAACGCGCCGGCAAACTCGAACGACTGGCCTGGGCTTGCGGCTGGCCCGAGTTCCATCCGGCAGGTAGATGAGCTAGCGGCGGTGGCGAGAGGAGCGTGCAGCGGAGAAGCAAAAAAGGTATATCGGCACCTTGGCTCGGCCTACGCGAGACCCAGCCGCTCGGCCATCGATCGCGCCCATGGCTCGCGGCCGAAATGACGAAGGCGGCGCCCATCCCGCGAGGATAGGAGGATTTTACTCTCCCGTTGTGGTAGGATCGTCAGGAGTAGGAGAGCTTGCCCTGTAGACCAAATCAGCCGTCTGGTTTGAGTTCGATCAACGGAGTGGCGGAGCGAACGGGAAACCGCTGGGAAGCTAACCCACTTGGAATTCACGGTCATCGGGCCGCCCGTATCGCATCAGACCAAGGACAAAGCCAGCCTGAACAATTGGAAAGGCATCATTCGGGCTGAGGCGACGAAACACTGGGCAGGAAAGCCGCTTTTGACAGGCAAGCTCAAGTGCACGATTTTTAACTTCCACGAAGGCGAAAGAGGCACGTTCTCTCGATGACGACAACATGGTGAAACCGATCAGGGATGCGATGAATGGGCTTGTCTATGTCGATGACTCCCAAATCAGCTATTCGAGAGACGATGCACATCTGCATTGATGCCGCGATCAAAATGCCGAGGGCTTCCGCCGTGCGCTTAGACGCCTTTGCGAAAGGGTGACGAATTCCTCTACGTCAGGATCGAGTGACGCGCCCCGATTTCATTCAACTCCCCCATGACACCAAGGATCAAATGCTGCGTTTGAAAAAGTCGCTGAACGGTACCGAGAGGAGGGGTACCGATCGACGTAGTTCATCCCCATAGGGATCAAGTTCCACCGTTCGTCAAAGACTTTCAGGTGGACCTGATTGCGACCCGTGGGAATGAAGGCGTCGTAGTTGAAATCAAGACAAATCGTATCGACCTCTCCAGCGATCACCAGCTCATTCAACTGGCGGAGATTGTTAACATGCAGCCCGGCTGGAGGCTGGATCTCGTCGTCTTGGAGCAGGAGACGGCGATTCAAAAGGCGGCACACGAAGGCACCGAACCGTCGGACGAACAGCTTGCCCAAATCCTGAAGGCAGCCGAAAATCTCGTGGATAAAGGCTATACGCCTTATGCCTATGTTGTCGCCTGGGGCGGCCTCGAAGCCGCTATGAGAAGAGTTAGGGATGGAGCCGAATTATATCGACAAACGGTGCCAGCCGAGTTGATGCGAACGCTCTATGGGAATGGCTTTCTGAGTCGAGAACAGTTTGAACGACTGCGCAGAGTCTTACAAGATCCGCACTCAGGTCGTACACGGCCTCGTGCCACCGAAAATTGATTCGGATCTGGTTCGTTTCGTTACCGCTACCGCCAGGCATCTCGCGTATGACGAAGAAGCCGTTCTGTCTTCAAACTGATGTGTGCTCCCGTTGCGATTATTCCATCGCCGATCGTCACACATAAGTCGAAATTCTGTAAAGAGATATTGCCAGCGGCCTGCCACGCCACGGTGCGTCATGATGTAAAACATCGGTTCGGATTATACCGCACGCGGGCACTTGTGACCCATTTGTAGGGTGGGTGCAACCCACCGTAAAGGGTGTGAGGCCGGTGGGTTGCACCCACCCTACAATGACGCCGTCGTGGCCGTGCGAGGTATAATCAGGCGCCACACGTAAATCCCATTCCTGTCAGATTGTGGCACGCTATCGCCGTTTTTCGCCGATTCCCCTCGTTATTTTGCTCGACACCGCCGCGACAACCACCCGGCCGCGCCTGGCATACGAGAATCGGTGCAAGCGGTGACTCCCCCTGGCCGATTTTCCCCGGTACACTAACGTGATTGCCGGCAAAGGTTTCCCGACCGGCCTTCGGACGGCCGGCTTATCCTTTGACTCGTCCTCGTCTCGCCTCGCACGCACGCACTTTCGGAGGTCTTTGATGCCGCACGAAGAAATCGAATTGACCAACCGCCGCGACTTCGCCCGCAACGCCTTGCAGTCGCTGACCACCTTGGTCTTGATCGAGGGGCTCTGGTCGCGCAGGCTCTTCGGGGCCGACGTCCGGCCGATCGTCGACGACTGGTTCAAGGAGCTCAACACGATCAGCCGCGACGTCCACGAACATCGGACCAAGGACGTCGAGTACCAGCAGTCGCTGGAGCGTCTTTATCAGCGGGTGGACCTGGCTGCTCTCTTGAAGACGCTCGATTTCGACCGGCTCGCCGCCGGCGCGAGTTTCCCGGCCAAAGGGGCCAAAAGCCTGCCGGTCGACTTCTCACACGTCGGCGGACTTGCCGTCGAGCTGGCGTTCGGCCGGCAGATCTTCGCCATGGGCAAGGGGCGCTCGGTCGTCCCCCACGGCCACGACAACATGGCCACCGGCTTCCTGGTGCTCAAGGGCAACTTCCGCGGCCGGCACTACGACCGCATCGAAGATCACGCCGACCATTACATCATCCGGCCCACCCTCGACCGCGACTTCCAGCCCGGCCAGTTCTCGACGATCTCCGACCACAAGGACAATGTCCATTGGTTCACGAACCAGAGTGAAACCGGCTTTATCTTCAACGTCCACGTGGTGGAGACCAACCCTGAGAACCCCAAGCGTCCCGGGGCGGGTTTACGTCGACCCGATGGGCGAGAAGCTCGCCGGCGGACTGATCAAGGCACCCAAGATTACTTATGGCAAGGTCAACCAGTTGTATGGCTGATCGGTCTCAGTCCTGACCCTCGGGATCGAGATCGGATCGTTGTGTGAGTCTTCTCCATATCTTACAGTAGGCAGAGACGAAACCGCGGGGGCGGAGTGGCCCGGCTCGGGGTACGGACGAGACGGGTGGCGCGTGGCGGACGGCTGGAGTGCCGCGGCCAGGCGCATGACGTTGGTTGGAGACGACCCAACGGCGGTGGGGGTCAACGGTGATCGAAATCGGCGTAACGCTCAACCAGAGGTTTCTCCTGGAGAAGGAGCTGGGCCGTGGCGGCATGGGGGCGGTGTATTCGGCCACCGACCAAGTGCTTGCAGCGCAAGGTCGCCATCAAGGTCCTCAAGGAACAGAGCGGCGAGGAGGTGGGCAAGAGGCTTCGGCTGGAGGCGCAGATCGCCGCGCGGCTGCTGCACGATAATGTGGTGCGGATCTACGATTTCGGTCAGGCTGAGTCGGCTTATTTCCTGGTCATGGAGCAGGTCGACGGCACGAGTTACTCCAAACGTTGGCGGCACGTGCCGCTAACCCAGCGGCTACGGATTCTGGCTCAAATTGCCGAGGCACTGGACTACGCGCACCACCAAGGGGTGGTGCACCGTGACATCAAGCCGGCCAACGTGCTGGTGACGTCCAGCAACGTGCCCAAGCTGTCCGACTTCGGGCTGTCGATGGTCGGCGAGCAGGCGGAACAATCGGCGATCGTCCGGGGCACGCCTCACTACATGAGCCCGGAGCAAACTCGAGGGAGCCGCCTCGACTTCCGCACCGACTTGTATTCGCTGGGAGTGATGATCTACGAGTCGTCGACCGGGACTTTACCGTTCACGGGGACGTCGCTGTCGATCATGACGCAGCACTCCTCGGCGCGGCCCGATCCGCCTCGGGTGCGCAACTCGGCGGTTTCGGAGGAGCTCGAGTCGCTGATCCTGGCGTTATTGTCCAAGCGTCCGGAGGAACGGCCGGGGTCGGGGTCGGTCGTCGCCCAGGCATTGAGTGAGGAGATCGAGCGAATCCAAGAACGGGACCAGGCGCGACCGATGGCCACGGCGGGGCACCCGAGCCAGATCTCGACCGCCAGCCTGACGGCGCCTTCGCAAACCGAGCCGGCCAGGTCAAGCATCGCGTCGGCTTCCCGGCCAGTCTCGGCGTCCGTTCCGCCGCCGCCGTCGACCGTGGCCCAGCCCGCCGCCGTCGCCGGCACCGCGGGAGACACCGCCGCTTCGACCCGGGCTTCGTCTCGCTCGGGCTCCGCCGTCCCGGTTCTCCGCGCCATCGGTCGCCAGCACCGGCGGCGTCACCGCGATGATCCGTTCGCCACTGGCCCGGCGGATGTTCGAGGTTGTCCTGGCCGAGCCGATCGTCCTCTCCCCGGATGAGCGCTACCTCCACGGCCATTACCTGGCCTACCTCTTGGCCGGCTCGCGCCGCCGCGGTCTGTTCATGCGACGACCCATGGAACCCCGCAACGCCGATCGAGGTCGATTACTCCTGGCGCAGTCCTACGCGATTGTTGGCCGGCGGCACCGATGAGGCCATCGCCGACGCGGCCGCGCTGTTGGACCAGCGGATCGAGGTCCGCCCCGATTCTGTCCCCGATCGTGGTCGCCAAGTACCTCGACCTCCGCGGGACGGCCGCCAAGCGGAAGCTGTTCCGCCAGACTCGAAATGCGATCGCCGAGAAGAGCGCCTACGCCCGGAAGAAGATGCTCGACACCAAGGGCGTGCTCAACCCCGGCTTGATGCCCTCAAAGTTGGAGCACCTCCAGTTACTGGCCCCGTCGCGTGACGAGGTCGACGACGTGCTGGTCGAGCGTTGGAACCGCGTCGTCGAGGTCTGGCGAACGAGACCGAGTTCCGCGCCGCCGTGCTTCGGCTACGCCACGAGTGGAGCTGACCGCGACCCGGCCAGCGCCAGTCTGTGGCCCGAGGTCGTCTATCCTCTGATTGAGCGCGCGCGCTGGCACCGCCGAATCCGCTCCCGCACCGAGTCGGCCTGGGACTACATCTGGGGCGGGATGCTCCACCTTCCCGACGCCGGCGTCGTGCTCGACCGGGCAATCGAGCGCGTCGTGCCGGCCCCACTGGCCGCTCAGCTCGAAGAGTCGCTCAACCTCATGTTCAACAACCCGCCGCTCGACGACGAGGACGACGACCCGTTTGCCCCGGCCCAGCCCGCCGACCAGACCGATCGCCTCACCGCCTCGATCGCCGGCGTCTCGATCAACCTGGCCGATCTCGCCCAGGACGAGAAGGAGGACAAGGGCCTGATGCGGCTGGTCGATCTCGACCCGATCCGGTTCTCACAGGGCGAGCTCCACGCGCTCTGGAAAGAAGCCCTTCAAGCCCTCCAGAAACAAGTCCGCGTCGGCGCCAAGCCGGCAAGCCACCGCCCTGTTCCGGTCGGCCCGTACCAACTCAGCGTCATCCCCTCGGTCCGCGGCCACGCCGCCGGCCAGATCGCCATCCAGGGCATGTCCAATAAGCAAATCGAAATCTCCACCCCCACCGTCCGCACCAAAGGCTCCGCCGGCAAAGTGCTCTTGGCCGTCTGGGTCTACCGTGATCACAGCCTCGCGCATGGTTCATCTCGATTTCCAGAACAACCCGCGCTACGTCGTCTGGCACGCCCCCAAAGGCCATCATCTCAGCTTCGACGACGCCGGTGACTTCAATCATGAGCTCTACTCGTTGGGCATGGAAATCCCTGACCAGCTCGGTAATGTGCTGTCTCGCGGGTTCAAACCCAGGAATAGTACCTGAGATCGGCATGGTTCAAAGTCGGCTATCAATCGGGCCATACTAGCCCGAAGCGTAAGCGAGGCGAACTCCAACCCTCGTTTACGCTTCGGGCTAAGTAGGTCCACTCAATGGGGAAAGCAAGGCAGAGGGTCGCCGGACGGATCCGGTTCCGATAACGCGGCGGATTCGTAGATCTTTCTGTAGGAGGCGGCTCCGTCCGCCGATCCCCACTTCCCCATTGCGTGGACCTATTTAGTATGATAGGCCTGACGACTCCAAAGAGGTGTTATCAGAAGACCTGAGTTGTTGAACCATGCCCTGAAATCCGCCGGTCGTGGAACGGAATTCATTCCGTTCCACGGCTGCTTGCTTTGCGGTTCTCGAAATATTCAATGTCGGTTAGGATTCGCGTCCATTGCGAATTCCCACCGCTACGAGCCTGGCTGAAATATCGAGGCCCTCGGTTCGGACACGATCGCATCCGCGCCCCGCGCCGTGCCGTTGGTCTCGTGGAGAGCCGATTGACATGATGTCGAATGATGCAAACGGAGTTGCCAAGGGAACAGGCCGGCCGCCGTTGCGCCGTGATGACGCGGTGGTGACGAGCCGTGGCCCAACCGAGGGTGATTTCAAAGACAGGGGCGAACCGGCTCGAACCGAGTCGCGCGCACGGGTGGGGCCGGCTGGAGCGGGGCTGGTGGAAGGCGTTCTTGGGGGCGATCCTGGTCTTCTCGGCGGTCCCGCTCATCAACCAAGTTTTGGGTCTATCGACCAAGGATTACAACCTTTGGTACCAGACGGGCGTGGCGGTTCGACAGGGGCTGGACATCTACCCTCGGCCCGAGAGCCGCCGGCTATTCCCGTTCATGTATCCCCCCTCCGCCGCCGCGATGCTCGCGCCGCTCAGCGTGCTGGGGTCGACCGGCACGTTGTTAGTGCTGGTGCTGGCGACCTCGGCGTCCTGGGTGGCCTCGATCGGGCTGTCGATTCGCCTGGCGAGCAATCCCGGCACTCGGCGGCACCCCTTGCTTGCGATCGTTCCGTCGCTCTCCGTCATCGTCTTGATCTACAACGTCTACTTGCTCGGTCAGCCCAATTTGCTGCTGTTGGCGCTACTTTTGGGTGCGTTTGCCTGCCTCCAACGGGGGTGGCAGGTCGGCGCGGGCGCGTTGGTGGCCACGGCGGCGGCGATCAAGGCGTTTCCGCTCATGGTGCTGGGCTACCTGGTCTACCGGCGGATGTGGACCGCCTCGGTGGCGACCGTGGTCGTGCTCGCCGCCTGGTTGCTGGTCGCCCCATTGCCGTTCCGTACACCGGCCCAGGCGGTCGACGACCTGTACGTCTGGTCCCGAGGCATGGTCTTCACTTACAACACTTATGGGATCGCCCAGCGCCCGTTCCGGTCATACAGCTACAAAAACCAGTCGATCATGGGTTTGGCGCACCGACTGCTTCGCGACGTGCCGGCCGATGGCGAGTCGGTTCTATCGAAGAAAGCACGGGCCGGCCAGCCTGGCGACACGGCCGGCGAACGGGCTGCCTCCCGTGGACCCCTCGACCGACCTGCTCACTTTCTTGAAGCCACATACGCAGTCGACCCAGGCAGCGCGCCAAGCACAGGTGCGGAAGCCGCCGAGCGACCCGGTCGTTGGGACGACGTCCTTCAGGGCTCCGAATCCGCGCTCCGCAACGCCTGGCGGGTCAACTTCGTCGACCTGGACTTTCGCGCCGTCACCGCCATCACCGTGGCGGCCATCTTGAGCTTGTGCCTGTTCGTCGTGGCCGTGCTCCCGCGGGCCAACCAGCGCACGAGGGAGACCGACGTCCTGGAATTCGCCATCGTCACATTACTGACGGTCATGTTTTCTCCGCTCTCATTCAACTATGCGTACGTCTGGTTGCTATTCCCGACGACGGTGGGCTTGAATCTGGTCTTGAGCACGCCCAAGGGCGCACCCTGGCACCGGCTCAAGGTCGCCTGGATCACCGCGGTGCTCGCATCCCCGCCCTGGCGATCCCCTTTCGCGAGGCGGCCCAAGCCTACGGCAACCTGTTCGTGCCCGCGCTTTTGCTGTTGATCGGATTCGGCTTGAAGCTCCGCGCCCTCGGCCGCGACAGCGTGCCCTGGCCACGCGCCGTCATGCCGGACCCTGTAACCGCGGCTAACGCAGATCCCACGGTATTAGATCTTCGTGAGCAATGCCGGAAGCGCGACTCCGCGTCTTCCGCCGTTTGATCCGTGGTTCCATTCCCCGACACCCTCGTCGGGACTGAGTTTCAATGAAGACAATCCAATCGCCACCGCCGCCAGTTTATCGCATCTCGGTCGACGAATACGAGCGGATGATCGGTGTTCTGGACGATAACAGGGTGGAGCTGATGGACGGCTTCCTGGTAAAGAAAATGGGCAAGAACCCGCCGCACGTCTGGGTCGCCGATACGGTCGCAGAAATCATGAATGCGAAGATGTCCGGCTGGTGGTGCAGGCAGGAAGATCCGGTGCGGATTCCGCATTTTGACGAGCCCGAGCCCGACGTGTCTGTTGTCCGAGGTTCGCGTCGACGACTACCGCCACCGGATTCCCGAGGCGGAGGATGTGGCGTTGGTGGCCGAGGTTTCCGACACGATCCCTTGCTCGCGATCAAGGCCCCAAGTGGCTCGCCTACGCCAAGGGGCGCATCCCCGTGTACTGGATCGTCAACCTGGTCGATAGCCAGGTTGAGGTCTATACCGACCCTGGCCCGGACGGTTATTCAACCTGCCAAGTTTTCGTGCCCGGCCAGGAGATTCCGGTCGTGATCGAGGGCGTCGTGGTCGGCCAGATCGCCGCGACTGACATCCTCCCCTGACCGTTTGAGAAATTCGTACAATATCGGCCACGACGAGCCAGTCTGGGATTGCCTTATTCGGGGGTTTGGCCAACAATGCCGCCACCATTCAGGCGAGGCATCCAGCGCGACGGAACGCGGCGGATGGACGGCTGCCGCTACTGCGGCGGGTGAGATCAGGCTCAGATCGGTCGCGACAGGACGCGACACGGTTGGTTCGCTCCAGCCCTACGCGGCCTTCCCGTGGCCGAGAGAGAGCCGGACAGGGCGAAGCAAGGAGGCGGATGCCGATGGGCGCTGGTTCGTTGACCGTCTGCCCCAGCGGGGGATTCCCTCGGTGAGTCTGCGTCGACTGCTTCCCGAGGCCCAGTTCGTGGGGTGCGCGGACTGGGAGGTATCGGGGTGCACTGACGATCATCGCCGGCTCGACCCCGGGCAGGTCTTCGTGGCGGTCCGGGAGGCCCGGCCGGGATACGATGGGCACGTCTATGTCCGCGAGGCCCTGGAGCGGGGCGCTGCCGGGGTGGTGGTGGAACGCCCGTGCCCCGAGGCGGGCCGGCTCCAGGTCGTCGTGGCCGACGCCGTGGCGGCGCACGCGAGGATCTGCCAGGCCCTGGCCGGCGACCCCTCGCGCCAGCTTGTGACGCTCGGGGTCACCGGCGGCTTCGGCCGAACAGTCGCCGCCTTGATGGTGAGGTCGATCCTCGTGGCCGCCGGTGAGCGGGTCGGCCTGATCGGCGCAATGGGCTTTTGCAACGGAGCCACGACCCGTGCGCTGGGGGCCGGAGTGGTTCTCCGAGGCGGACGAACCCTGGCCGGCAGCGATCCCCATCGCCAGGACCAGCTTGGGGCGTTCGCGCCCAGCGCGGCCAGCCTGGCGGCCTTGATGGCCGAGATGGTCGACCGCGGCTGCAAGGGGGGCGTGCTCGAGGTTTCCAGCGAAGCGCTTGCGCACCGCGGCGTCGAGGGAGTCGCCTTTCACGCGGCGGTCGTGACCGATGTCTCCGCGCCCCATGGCTTTCCTCCCGAGTTGTTGATTTCCAAACGGCGGTCCAAGGCCAAGCTGTTCCGCCAGGTCGTGCCGGGGGGCGTGACTGTCGTCAATGCCGGCGACCCCCACGCCGAGATCCTGGGAGCGGTCAACCTCGACGCGCGCCGGGTTGCTTTCGCCGTGGAGCCGGGACCCAGGCTCGACCGGCAGAACGGACCCGGTTGACGTGTCGGCCCGGCTGGTGCGGCTCGACGGCTCGGGCACGCGCGTGCTGCTCCAAGGCTTCGACCGCGAGTTGGCCGTGCACTTGCCCCTGGTCGGTCCGCGCACCGTCACCTCGGCAGCGGCCGCCGCGGCCCTCGCCTGGGCTCTCGAGATCGACCACGATGCCGTCATCGCTGGCCTGGAAGCGGTCCAATCCGTTGCCGGACATCTCGAGGCGGTCGCCGAAGGTCAGGATTTCGACGTCCGGATCGACGCGAGCCAGACCCCCTCCGCCTTGGTCGAGGCCCTGGCTGCCGTGCGGGCTGTCGCCGCCGGCCGGGTCCACTGCGTCTTGAGCTCCGAAGGATGCGGCGACCGCGCCCTTCGTCGCCAACTGGCCGAGATCGCCGAGACCGCCGCCGATCGGGTCATCCTCACCCTGAGCAACCCCCGCACCGAGGATCCCGGCCAGATCCTCGACGACCTGCTCGCCGGTTTCCACCGCCCGGGCAAGGTCCGCGTCGAACCCGACCGCCAGCTCGCCATCGAGGCCGCCCTGACCGATGCCCGGTCCGGCGATGTCGTCCTGGTCACGGGCAAGGGCCGCCACACTTACCAAATCTTCGCCGATCGCGTCACCCCCTTCGACGACGCGGCCATCGCCCGCCAGTGGCTTCGCGCTCACCAGCCTGCCCCGGTGCAGCGCTCGGCATGATCCCACCCGACCCTTCTAAAAATCGGGTCGATCATCGGTCTCACCCGGGATGAACATCATCGATTCGGTCCCGTTCTCATTGTGCCACTGCTCATTGAGATTCGGTTTTTTGGCGCCGTACATCGTGCATCCTGGAGAAAAAAGTGCTTCTTAGCCTTGTCGGCCTAACGCTTTGCGCCTCCGCGACAATTTCGGCGCCGGATTCAGCGAACAAAGGGTTGCCTGGATGCGTCTGAACAGTAACTAGATGACGACAATGGACCGGATCACGCGAAGCCGCGAGCCAAGAATCGATACGGCGGAACGAATAACCGGCTATAGAGAACACGGGTTTTGACCTAAGCTGAATTAGAAAAGTAGAGGAACTCGACCCGCGAGGAGCGCACGATGATGACGATGACCCGAGCACAACCGACTCTCCGGACACCTCCTCGGCGCGACGCGGGGAGCGGTCACTTCGACCTCCTCGACCCGTCCCAGCTCAGCGCCACGCTCCGGGAGCTGGCGATGCGGGCCCACCAGCTCGTCCGCGCACGGCGACGCGACGGCCCGCCCACGAACGAAGAGCTGACGGAAGTGCACTCGCGGATCGTCCAGCTCGAGCGGAGCCTCGACAAGCAGGATCTTGGCGATCTGGCTTCCTACGTCTCGGCCCTCCGCCAGAGAGTTGAGCAGCACCTGGCGTAAGTCGTTATAGGGTGCGTCCGAACGGCGTGTTTTGCGTCGTGCGGCCCGCCAAAGTCAGGTCTACCATCTCACGCCGTGATCCGATGTTCGCGGCAGGTCCGGTTGTACGTTGCCTCCAGGTCGACTGGCAGGCAGAGGTTACCCGGCAGCCAGAGCGGCATCGTGAGAAGAGGCGGATCCGAGCCTCAGGCTCTCATGCCAAATATCAAGGCTCGGTTGTCGGTGGCGTTCGACCGGCCGATAGGCGGCTGTGGAGAGATCGGCATTAGGCCCGTTCTCTTCAGTCGAGCCAAGCCGTTTCAAGAGCTCGCCGTGCCAGTCAGAATGTCGGTCGCTGACCACGTCAACAACCACGAGCCCCGACTCCCTGCTGGAGACAGGCCGCGCACTGGCGACAAAGGCATCCTGAATCTGCGGGCCGGACCTTGTTCGAGGGCTAAGCAGCTCGATCGCTCCGGCGAGGGTCAGGTCCCCCTCGCTGACTGAAAACCTTGCACTTCGACGACGTCCGTGATGAATGGAAGCGGAATTGTGAGCGTGGGGGTCGGTGCGGTCCAAACTGCCTGGACCAGACCACCCGACCAAGCCAAGTCCGGCTCGAATTCCGTTGCTTCAAAGCCGCCACGTCGATCTCGATGCCAAACCGCACGTTGGGCTCGGCGAAATAACCCTCGGGCAAGCGACGGTTCAGATCCGCGGCGATGTTGCATGCCCAGGCATGGTGAAACGAATGCCAGTGACGGCGCAGGCCCAACGGGGGTCGGAAGTGGTCCTGAAGTGGCATTACATTTCCACACCGAGTTCACAAAACAGACTCATACTCGACATAATGGACGTCGACTGATTATCCGCAAAGGAATGAGGTTCAGCAACGCGAGATGCGGCTCATGTCCGAGAAAAGGTCCACTCATGAGTGACACGCAAGCCACGGACGGTGTGCTGGAGGAGATCCTCCAGTACAACCAGCAGCGTAAACCCAAGCTGGTGCGGCTCAAGCTGCGACGGATGCTCAAGGATCCGTTCACGTTCTTTCGCGGTGCGATTCACTTGTTCGCCCGGGACTGGTCCGAGTTGTGCCCACCGGAGCTTGGGCCGGAACATCCTGATCTGCGGTGACCTGCACCTGGAGAACTTCGGCGCCTACCGAACGGCCGAAGGAGACTTCCGTTACGACATCAACGACTTCGACGAAGCGGTGGTCGCTCCCAGCAGCATGGACCTCGTCCGTTGCACGACCAGCATCTTCTTGGCCGCCGAGCAATGGAAACTGACACCGACGTCCGCCACCACCTTGGCCCTGGCTTATCTGAATCAGTACCGCCGGGCCATTCTCGAGGCGACCCGAACGGGGGCCGTGGGCGAGGTCGCCCCCCGTAACGGCCAGCGGGGCGATCTGGGAGCTCTTCGGATCGACGGCCAGCGGCATCCAGGAATCGCTTCTGGAGCGGAACGACCAAGCGCAAAGCAAACGGCAAGCTGATCGATCCGTCGCACGCGACAAATCAGCCGGAGGTCTCGCGAAAGCGGTTCGAGGCGATTCGCGAGGCCATCGAGGCATACGGCCAGGCCGTGAAGCAGCCGGAGATCTTCCGCGTCCATGACGTGACCGGGCGAATCTCGTGGAGTCGGAAGCCTGGGCGTCCGCCGCTACTTGGCCCTGATCGAGGGAGACGGGCCGCCCGACGGCTATCGGCTGATCGGCATCAAGAGGTCATGCCATCAGCGATTCTGGCCATCACCAAGGCCCCGCAGCCCGACTGGGGCGGCGACGAGGCGCGGCGGGTCGTCCAGGCCCAGACCATCCTGCAAGGCCATCCCGCCGCCGGGCTGGACGCCTTGCACATCGGCCAGCGTCCTTATCGCATGCGTGAGATGATTCCCGAAGAAAACCGCTCCAGCCTCGACAGGTTCCGCAAGCAGCCGGCCAAACTGCGCGAGGCCGTCGACACCGCGGGCCGTTTGACCGCCTGGTCGCATCTCCGCGGCGCCCGGCTCGCGGTCGGCTCAAGTCCGGAACAAAACCATTGGCCCGAGCTGGCTGCCTGGTCGGCCGGCGCCGCCATCGACGCCGTGCTCGCCGCCGCGGCCCGCTATGCCGAACGAACCAACCACGACTACGCCGAGTACCGCCAGCAGTTGCTCGTTGCAAGTTCCTAGTTATCTCAAGACCAAGGGCTCGATGGTCTTCAACTCGCAACTGGCAATGGTCTCCGTTGTTCGGGCCGCCCCGATGCGATAAGCTGATCGAGGGGAGGAGGCCCGCGTTACATGCTGAAGAAGAGTCGTCGCCGGGTTGTTGATGTCGTGGTGCTCGTGGTCATGGGCGTGGGCCTGTTGGTGGGGCCAGGCTCGCCAGCGATCGCCCAGGACCGGGGATCGCCGCCCGCTTCGGCACCGGCTAATAAACCGGGCGGCGTCAGCGTCAGGACCACCGGCGGGACACGATGAGGCCGGATACCGCCGATAGCAAGACTGGCGACACCCCGGGTCGACGACCAGGGGTCGTTCCTGGGATGGATGGTCCGTGCGTCGGGTTGGATCGGGCTCATCATCGTCTTGATGTCGTTCTACCTGATCGCGCTGATCGTCTGGATGGCCCAGCGGTATCGCACGACGGTCGCGGTGCCGCCCGAGCTGTTAACGACGTCCAGAACCTCTTGGAGCAGGCGAAGTACAACGACGCCTATCACAGACTGGTGGATGACTCGTCGTTCCTGGCGCGGGTCTTGGCCGCTGGCGTGCGCAAGCTTCCCTCCGGGCTGTCCCATGCGCAACGGGCAATGGAGCTGGCCAACGAGGACGTGACCATGGAGATGGAGCACCGCACCACGTATCTGGCCACAGTGGGGACGCTGGGGCCGATGATCGGGCTGGTGGGAACGGTCTACGGCATGATCATGTCCTTCCGCGTGATCGCGGTCTCGGGCGACTCGGCTCAGCCCAGCCAGCTTGCGGCGGGGATCTCGACGGCGCTGTTCGCGACGCTCGAAGGGATCGGCGTCTCGATTCCGGCGATTTTTTTCTACGCCTTTTTTCGCAACCGGATCGCGCGGCTGTCGCTGGAGGTGGGATGGCGGCCGAGCCCTTGCTGGAGCAGTTCGCGCCTGGGGTGCGGATGACATCAGCCCCCGGCGCCGGCTCCGGTCCGAGTCCCAGCCCGGCTCCCTCGCCGCCGGCTCACGCTCACCCCTTCGCCGTCAGCGCCGCCCCGGCCGCCGCCGCCGGCCAGCGCCCGGCCCTGCCGGGCTAGCGCCTACCCACGGAGAGCCGGCCATGTGTCGTCGTAGAAGAAAAGCGGAGGGGGTACTCAATCCCAACCTGACGCCGCTGTTGGACGTGGTGCTCCAGCTCATCACGTTCTTCATGATGCTGGTTCATTTCGGCGCGAGTCTGGAAGGCTCGACCGAGGGGGTGCGACTGCCGGTGGCGCCGGCGGCGCTGCCGGGATCGGACCTGACGATCGACCGCCTGGGCGTGGCGGATGGACGCACAGGGCCGATTGCTGGTGGCGGACGAAGCACTGGATGAGGCGGCCGCATCGGCGTGGTGGGCCGCTCAGGCCAAGGCCCGCCGCGCCGGGCTCGAGACCTTGGGTGAACCGGCCGCCGGGGACGACCTGCTGCCGACCGTGGTGATCCTGCGGGCCGACCGATCGGCGTCTTATGGGGCGGTTCGGCGGACGCTGGCTGAGGCTCAGGACAAGGGCTTCGCCCATTTTAGCCTGGTCGTCTTGCGGAGCGCACGCCATGAGCACGGGGATGGGGCTGAGCTTGTCCGCGGCGGAGTCGACGCCATCGAGCGTGGCGGCCGAACTGGCCGCGCCCGGGCACGGAACTACCGGCCCGGTCCACCCGTTGATGTGATGTTCCCGGTGACGCCCATGCTGGACATGGCGTTCCAGCTCCTGGCTTTCTTCATCCTCACGTTCAAGGTCCCCACGGCTGAGACCCACCTGGACCTGGACCTGCCCGCGACGCCGGCCGCCTTGCCCGCGGCGGTCCAAGGCAAAGCCCAGCCCCGGCCGGCTCGGACCGTCGACTCCGACCTGGAAAACGACCTGTTGGTCCGCGTCGAGGCCGACGACCTGGGAGACTTGAAGAACCTGCGGTTGGGCGAGGCACCTGTGCCCGACCTGGCCACCCTCGGCAACCGCCTGCGCCGCTATACCCAGCTCCTGGAAGGCAGGCCGCTCCGCGTCCGCCTGGTCGCCGACGACCAGTTGCGTTACGAACCGGCAGCCCGGATCATCGCCACCTGCTCGGCCGCCGGCGTCGCCGCAATCCGCCTCACCCAGCCCGGCGCCACACCCGCATTACCTGGACACAGATGAACAGACTTATCAAGTTCAGTGTGGTGGTCGTGCTGATTCATCCGTGGTTTTCGCGGGTCGAGGGCCAGGAGGATCGGTTGGGGCTGGCGGACCTGGCCGGTTATCGCGCGGCGCTCTCGGGCAAGGCGACCGCCGACGATGCCGGCGCGGCCGACCCGCCGGCCCAAGTGCGGTTTCGCGACCTTTGGGAGCGGCCCGACGCATTTCGCGGCCGGCATGTGATCGTCGAAGGGCGGGTCGTACGGATCTTCCGCCAAGAGGCGGTCGGTAGCTTCCCCGCGCTGGCCGAGGTCTGGATCACGCGCGATGTCCGGCGACCCATTCTGCGTGGTCTTTCCCCAAGCTGGGCCGATCCCGGTCCCCGAGCTGGGTCGAGAAGTCCGGTTCACCGGCACGTTTTTGAAGATGGTTCGTTACGCGGCCAGTGATGGCCCCCGTCTGGCCCCGCTGATCGTCGGCGACAGCGCCACCCGCCAGTGCGGTCCTCGGTGCCAACGGCGGCCATAGCCCCAATCGCTGTCACCAGCCTTGATCCTGGTCCTGGTCGCTGGCGACCTGGTCGCTGGGCCTGTCGGTAGCCGCCCTGTTGGGCGGCCTGCTCGCCAGATGGCACCTGAATACGCTGTCGCGTAAGCCGGCCCGCGCGGCGACGACCCCAGTTACCGCCGACCCGCCGCTGGAATTCATCGAGCCAGGCGACAAACTCAATGCGTGACGTTGAGACCGTTTTTTCGTGAGTCAGCCGTGTTTATCCGCCCGGTGGAGGCGGCGGCGGAGCTCCCTTGGGAAACCCTCCGCCTGGGCCTCCGCCGCCTCGTCCCATGCCGCCGCCCATCTGGCGATGAGCCTTATGGCATTGCATGCACGAGCCTTGGATCTGGCCATGGGCCTCGAGGGCGGCATCCCGATCCTTGGCCTGGGCCGCCTTGTTAAGGGCCACGGCTGAGTCAGCGAAGGCCGTGCTGAGCTTGATCCAAGATTCTTTGGTCCCCTTGGTTGGTTCGTTCTTGCCCATGGCGGCGGCCAGCCGGGCGTATTCTTGGGTCTGGGGCACGATGGTGTCCCAGGCGGGCGGGTCCGCTTCCAGCGCCTTGCCGATCACCGGGGTCAGCGAGTTTGGTCCCCTGCTGAGCTTGCTCATGATCTGCTTGTTGGTAGGCGAATCACCGAGTGGCCCCGATGCCTCCGCGCCCGGCCCGGGACCACCCGGACCACCGGGCCCCGGCGGCGGCCCGCCCGGTCCACCGGGGCCGGCGTCGCCGAGGCAGCCACCGACAGCAAGTAAGACGCCCGCAACCAATATCGGGCAGGTAATCGAACGATACAATGACCCTATCGACATCAATACGTCCTCAAGCGGAAAAAGATTGCCATCGATCGATGGGCGACAAATCAAATAACCTGGCTGGCGCCGCGAGTGTTTTGCGGCGAGACACCATCGTCTCATTTCAGCGCTCTCGACTCAAGCGAGCATTCTGGGCGGGACACTCCTGAACGACGCTAATCACTCGCTGATGGAGACTCTCAAAACGCATCCATCCCCCATTCGCCACCGTGATCGGGATTACCGACCAGCCGTTGTCCCTTGGTGTCGATGACCCAGTCGAGCGCCTCCAGCGGGATCTGGCCGACCAGGACAGGGTACTCGTCGCCGATCTCGCCGACGTCGAGGACGCAATCACGTCCTTGGATCGTCAGACGTACGGTGCCGTACACCGGCAAGATGAAGTCGCCGCCCAGTCCCCGCGAGTGTCGCGTGCGAAGGGGTTCAAGTCCCAGTGCGGCGATCATCCGTTTCGGCAGCAAAAGCGTTGTCGCGCCGGTGTCGATAATTGCGTCGGTCACTTCGATCCGACGCACCTGGTCAGCGGGCAAGAGCCCGCGCTTGGCGTCGAATGCGTCTTGCAGGTTTTCGATTGTCGCGGTCACAAGGACCTTACCCAATGTGGAACTCTCCATAGTGTTTTCCTCCTTCTACCAACTAGATTCTCAAAAACAGCTTACGACGGTACATCCAGACATAAGATCAGCCAGAGCACCAGTAACACAGCTCCTCCGAGGAGCAAGGGCTGATAGGGCGTGCCCAGGACGTTGAAAACATCCTTGCCCAGGTGGGTGGTAAGGCTTGTGCTGATGAAGGGCCTGATCAGGTCGGCCATGCAATAGGCGGCGATCGAGTTCATGCCGATGACCCGGAGCGGGAATGCCCAGAACTGGACGCCCGCCAGGTCGATGATCGCGTAGAAGCTTGCCAGGAAGAAGCAGCACAAGCCACCGCTGAAGAGGACCCAGCTCGGGGTCCAGATCCGCTTGACGACCGGGCAGACGCCCAGCTCGCCCAATCCCCAGCCGCTGGCCGTGAGCAAAATGCCCGCGACGATCAGCCAGAGCAGCTTGGCCCAGCCCGGCCGCTGGCTCTTCAAGACCCCGCCGGCCAGGAGGCCCAGAATCATCGTCCCCAGCGTGGGGATGAAGCTCAAGGTCGCGTAGCCGCCGCCGTTATACTTGAACACCCTCTCGCGAGGAAACAAGTTCAGGAACCAGGTGTCGAACGCCCAGGCCGGGTTGCTGTTCTTGTCCCAGTGAGCGGCGAACCCGGTCGGATGGTGCGGCCAGCTCGCCGGCACGCCCACCTTGGAGAAGTCGTAGTCGGATCCGGGAGCCGGATAGCTCGCGAACGCCGCAGCGTAGCCGAGGAGGATCACCGCGAGCGCCAGCCACTGGATCCTCCTCGAGAAGAATGCCAGCACGAACAAGAACGTGTAGCCCATTCCAATCTGGCTGAGCGTGTCCTCAAATGTGAAATTCGTCCGTGAGCTGCCCGTCGACCGCAGGAAAACCCCGAGGAAAACCAGGATCAACGACCGCCAGAGCGCATGCGCGGTCATCCAGGTTTTCGACTGCCCGCGCGCCAGCCGGCTGGCCATCGAGAACGGCAAGGCGACCCCGACCAAGAACGAGAACGACGGCTGGATCATGTCGTGCAGCGAGCAGCCGGTCCACTCCACGTGTGACTGGTGATAGGCCAGCAGTTGCCAGACCCAAGTCCCCGTGGCCCTGGCCACTCGGCGCAGGTTGAGCACCTCGGCCATCATCAGAAACATCACCAGCCCGCGATAGGCGTCGACCGAGGCCAGCCGCTGCGGAATCGACGGCGCCGGCCAACGAAGGGTCGTCCGCCTTCAATAGATCGTCTTGCGCCGATGGGTCGCTGAAAGTCTTTGCTCATGGTCGATGATCCTTGCCGTAGGCGTTCACTTCGCGGACGGCGCGGGCGGGACCTCGATCGCAGGCCCTCTTAACTGCCAACCGCCAACTGCCTACTTGTTCGAAAGCCATCATACCCCTTGGTCCCAGCACGGGTAACGGTCTGCCGGGGGCCATTCGGAGAATTCGACGGCCGCGTGGAAATCCTGAGAACAGGCCGGGAATAACTTCCTCGTTTGAAGATTAAGCAGACGGTTATACTTCACGCGGCCATAAGTGAGACATCATATCGCCGAAGGCCGGGCGCTGGTTACGGCCTCTCGGGTTGTGCAAGGGATTTCGGTTGCGCCAACGGATTCCGGCGGACGAAAGGCTCGCCGAGCAGCCGAACATGCCGATCCACGACGCTTGAAGAGCGCACACACTTTGTCGGGTCGAAAAACAGCCATTCGGCTGCATCTGATGACAGGCCTGAAACTTACGTGTGACACAGGAATAATCGGAACCGCGGCGATCTGCCGTAACGTTCTGCGTCCCTTGTGGTTATGTGTGACACAGGCATAATCGTTAAATTTGGTAATCTGAAGATGCTTTTGACATATCTCCCTGTAAGTCAAGGAGTTACGTGTGACACAGGAATAATCGGCAAAACCCGACCCGAGAGCGTGCTTTTCCGTATCTCGTTATCGACAAATGATTTAACCGTGACGCAGGAATAATCGTTAAATTTGTCCGGTCCATAATACGTTACTCGCGTTGGAGTTAGGCGTGGCGCCGGTATAACCGGACATCCTGGGAGTCGCCAACGGGAAGCGACTCGCTTGGAGAGGCCGCTCGAAAGTCGCGAATATGCCGTGAGCGAGGGCGCGGGCGGCGACGACCGACGCCGGCCGTTCGATCGGATGGTCGCACTCAAACGGCGTGATGGTTAATACGGCTCGCGGAAGCAAAGGCGCTCTTTAGGTCCCCAGGGTCGCGAAATGTCTGAGTTGAGTCCGTCGCAGCAGGTATACGCCAGCTCGCATTCAGACAGGCGAGCTGATGCTCCCAGTCTGATGCACTCAGATTTGAAATCGTGAAGTGATGCCCGGGCTGTTCCTTAACCGGTTCATTTCGTCTTGAGATGGAGGTCATCCTCGAGCCGGAGTTCTTTGCTGCTCTCCAGAATCGCGGCCGCTTGCTTGGCCTCCTCGTCGGCGCGGGCCTTTTCGATCTCGCTCCGAAGCTCCTTCACGGTCTTGTCCTTGGTATAATTCACCAGGACGTGCCGCTTGCTCTGGGCCTGCTCCAACGCGAACCGGGCCTTCTTGAGATGTCTGAGATCTCTCCTGAGACAGCCTTCTCGACGCCTCCTTCCCGAGACGTAGCGCCTTATCGAACATCCTCCTTGCCCAATCGAGACGGTCTTCGGCTCGTCTCAGGTCGGATTCGGCAAGCTTGATTTCACCCTCGACGGTGGCCAGATCCCGGGGATAGGTCACCTCTTCATATTCCTCGAGCGGCGATCTCGGCGAGCTCGCGGGTCTGCTTGGCGATCTCATATTGGGCTTTGGCTTTTCGTGCGGCCAGTTGCTGTGCACGCAGTTCGACCGGTGGCTGTGTCGCTCTTTCGTGGCCGGCTGTCGCGTCCTTCGGCACTGGCTGTGCGTCTTTCGTCGCCGGCTCCTGAGAACCCAGTACGTAGACGCTCGCCCCGCCCGAGATGATCCCGACCGCAAGGATCGTAGCCGTGAGCAATCGAAGTTTGATCCACAACATCGTTCGAAGGACTCCTTGAGTGAGTGTAAGGACGTGCGCCGAAATCTCCAACCCTGTCAGCAGACGAGCCGACTGCTGCATCGCGGCATTGACGGTGCTCGGCGAAACCGTCTTTGGCATGGCCGCGACCGCGGTTTGCCTCAAGGACTCGACGACAGCTCCGGCGGCGGCAAGGCCCAATCCGCGACGGATCAGTCGGTCCCGAATCCGTCTGCGGCCTTGCGACTGGCGGCTCTTGACGGTGCCGATCGGCCAGCCGAGGAACCGCGCCGCCTCCTGGTGCGTGCGGCCTTCCAGGTCGCAGAGCACGACCGGTGCACGATACTTCTCCGGCAAGAGGTTCACCTCCTCGTGGACCGCGGCATCAAGCTCGGGGTCGGATGGAGTCCCAGCTTGGACGGAGCGAGCTGCGTACTTCTCCGCGTAACGCTGCTGGTGCTTGTGCCGGCGGATGACCGTTGTCCGCAGCCGGGACGCGGTGCGGCAGGCAACCTGATGGAGCCAAGGGCCCAGCGAGTCTTGCACCCAAAGCGATCGCGCCTTGTGGACCAGGACGAGGAAGGTCGCCTGGAAGGCGTCTTCGGCCTCATGCTCGTCGCGCACGATGGCCAGGCAGACGCGCCAGACCATCGCCTCGTGCCGCTCGACCAGCGCCGACAAGGCCAGCTCGGCCACCTCGTCCGCATCGGTCGCAAATCGTTCCAGGAGTTGGCCGTCGGTCAAGTCCCCGATGGTGCCGAAATTGTAGAGGGTCCGGAGCTGTCGCAGGATGGCCCCGTCCCGTCGTCTCACGATCACGGTGTCTGCCCTCAACCCGCCGCAAAACCGTCTTGATCTCGCCGACCCGGTATCGGTCATTTCACTATAATGTCACGAGGAGCCCGGATGGTTCTGGATCCTCATCAATAAACGAGGTTTTAGCGAGAAGGACGGGCTGAATTTGTTGGCGCTCGTCTCCAGTCACCGCCGGGTGGAGCCCGGATGGTTCTGAATCCTCATCAACTAACGAGACTTTTGTTCGAGATGTCTACTTCGCGGGCAGCCGCCAAAGGAGCACGTCCGTCCCGTCCGAGACAGCGACTTTATCATTGCCGGGGAAGATGGATATCGCGTTGGGACGCCATTCGGGCGATTTCCGGAAACCCAGGAGCTGGCCCGTGGCCGTGTCCCACACACTTGCCTCGCCGAAGGCCCGGGACTCCAAGAACTCCACGAAACGGTGTAACCAGTCCTTGACCATCCTCGGGAGCCGTCCCGCCAGCGTTTTCACGTAATAATATCGGGTGCCGCAGATGAGTCGACCGTCGAGCGAGAACGTCCAAGAATCGAAATCGCGGGGGTCGGGGTCCTTGAGCAAGACGGCCTTCGCCTTGCCGTCAACCCACCGGAGGATCTGTCTTGAAGAGGCCACGGCCGAGCCGTCAGGCGAAAACGCGAGCCACACGCTGGTCCCGCGGTCTTTTTCGAGGATCGGCGGGGTGAGCTGGCGCCGCTCCGCGAGCCGCGGCGGGTCGACGGTCAGATCCATAAGCGTAACGGATTGCCCGTCATGGTTCGCGGCGAGGAGGGTCGTCCCGTCGGGTCGAAGTGCCGTGGCATACGCTTCTTTGCCCAGGATGAGACGTCGCGACTGGACGCGCCAGGATGCCGTGTCCACGGACATGAGTTCTATGCCCGAAGTCTCAGGGTGCCCGCCAGGACCGTCGATCTGTTCTTCGTAGTGGTCCAGGTCAATCGTGAGCGTGCGGCCATTCGCTGAGAACCAGAACCGTCGGTCTTTTTCGAGTCGGTGCGACTTGTTTGACAGGGAATCCAAAGGAAGGTTCAGGCACTCCTTACCGGTCGCAACCTCCCATGACTTGACCACGAAGCACCCATAACCTCCGGCCGCGAGGAACTTGCCGTCGGGCGAGAAAGCGACCTGCCAGAGGCTGTCGACATGCGCCCGCATCGCGTTCCAGTGGTCGCCGCACGTCGGCAGCCAGATATCGCCGAGCGTCCCGGAAAACCGAACGCGCCGCGGGTATGTCCCAGAGCCGGATGCGCGCGATACGCGTGGCATCGCCCGACATATCGTCGACGAGTATCGCCAAGAGAGATCCATCGGGAGAGACGGCGATCGCCTCAACGAACTGGTCCTCGGGCCCTCGAACAATGATCTCCGCCTCCGCCCCCGGCGGGTGACGAACCGCATCGGTTTGCTCATCAGGGGCGAGACCACAGAGGGTAAGCAGGGACAGGGCGACCAGAGACCGCTGAATAATGTGAATGAGGATTGGCCGCGCGCGGCGTAATTGCATGATCTTGGCCTTCCCGAGAACGACCGTCGATTTTCGCTGCTGGACGACCCGCAACACTGGCTTCTCACTGTCAGGCTAGTCTAATCAACTTGTCTCGAACTTGGGAACAGGCCGGATTTCGTCTCGCCTGCGACTTTGCTCTTCTTGCCTTCACGTCGGGATCGAAGCGAGTGGAGGATGCCAGCGACAACAAGGAACGAAAAGCCGGTGGTGGAATCGGCTCCGGAGCCGAAACGGAGGGAGGGTCGGGCAGGGCGGCGAGACCAGCGGGAGTGAGAATGTACGTATATGTGTATATATATTAGTGAATATCTGGATTGATTGGCTCGCCAACAGGCAGGCGATCGAATCCGGGTAGGACCTTACCGGCGGCGCATCTCGGGTCGGCCTGAGACGGGCGGCAGAAGCGTTTTGTAGGGTGGCGCCGAGCCTCGATTTTTCGAGGCGAGGCCCACCGAAACGGCCGAGGGGGGGCGCCCGCCGAAGGGCGGAGTCCCGGTGGGCCAGAAGGTCCCGAAGATCGTTCGGCACCACCATACGACCGGTTGCTTCGCTGCCGCGTTAGGTACTAGCGGCTAGTTCTCCCGCTTGGGCGGGACGCCCTTGATGTCGCCCAGGTCCTTGACTTCGCCGGGGGTGACGGTCAAGTCGTGGAACAGCTCGCCGAGGTATGTTAAAGCCCTCCGATGCGGTTGCGCCATACTTGAGGCCCGGGACGAGGCCCTCGATCCGGAAGCGGCCGTCGCGGCCGAGGCGGATGCCGCCGCCATAGTTGCCGCCGGGCAGGATGCCTTGCTCGGCCGGCCGCTCCGGCATCGAGCCGCCGGCGCTGATGATCCCGAGCCCGGTCCACGCGGCCGGCCATCCTCGTCGACGATGCGCCCGGTGATCGTGCCATACGGCTGGAGCCGGATCGTCAACGGGACCGGTCTCATCCCCCTTGAGGTAGACCGAGCCGATGAGCTTCCGGCCGGCATGCGTGACGATCACGCGCCGGGGCTGCGACGGGTCGAGGGCGTGAATCTCGATGGTGGACGTTGCCTGCGGGTATTCGGTCGACACGTCGCTGACGCCCGACGCGGTCGTCCCGGCGACCGGCCGGCCTTCGGGGTCGACGGGGTTGACCGCGATCGTGCGGCCGGCGTCGACCTGAAGGTCCAGCTCCGCGGTCTCGGCCTTGGGGTCGAGGTTGATCTCGGCCAGGACGTTGTAATTGCTGGCGATGCACATGTGCGGAAATGTATTGAATCCGATGAGCTTGGGGTCGTAGCCCTTGATTGCCTCGGCGCCGACGGATCGCCGATAGCGATCGACGTAGCCGCCGGTGACGGCTGCGATGATACAGCGGCCTGGCAGGGCGACGATCTCGTATCGGCCGTCAATGACGAAGGAGCGGGCCAGCGCGCTCGACCGGAAGCCCGGAAACTCGCGGACGTGGGGATTATCGGCGAAGGCATACACATCGACGACCGCATGAACCGGCTGGCCGGTCGCCTTGTCCGTCACCTTGCCGCGGACCAGGATGCCCCGCTTCGAGCGCGATATCGAAGGTCACCGGCTCGAACGCCGGCGTGTCGCCCGCGGCGCGGAGAGCGGCCTTGGTATAAGGCCCGCTACTACCCGGCTCGATGAAGATGCGATAGGCCGGTGCCCTGGGCAGTCCGGCGAGGCGATAATGGCCCCGGTCGTCGGTCGTCGCCTCGATGCCCGGGGCCGGGATGAGGCTGTGCTCGTCGTAGACGGCGGCGCGGAGGTCGACCCCGGCGATGGGCCGGCCCGTGTCCTTGTCGCGGACCACCCCCTCGATCGGCTTACCGGCGCGGCCGCGTATTCGAGCTTGCGGGCGTGGTAGACGACCTGGCTGGGCGTCAGCCCCCCGTGGCGCGTTGCGCGAACCTCGGCTCCGTCGCGACCCATGACGTAAAGCTCGGTCGTGGCGATCGTCGGCCCGGTGACGCGGATCCCGGCGAGATGCTCCGGGCCGACGCCGGCCAGGTGGAAGCGGCCGTCGGGGCCGGTGGTGGTGGCCGTCAGCATTCGTCGGTGACGGGGAAGAAAGCTGGGTGCGGCCGCGCGAGGTGGCGGGGAGGGGACCCACCATCCCTCCTGGCGAAAGGCCCTCCGAGGGGTGGGAGACGCCGCGGTCCTGGACCTGGGCGAGCCACCGGCCGAGGTTGTTGTCCGGGGCCGACCAGAGGTCGGTGACCTCGACCCGGGCGCCGGCGACGGGCCGGCCCTCAAGGTCGACGATCCGGCCCTCGATACCCGGGCCGGCCGCGGCCGGTGCAGGGGGCTCCGGCATCGCATCGAGGGGCGGATTTGCGCGACGACGGTGGCTGCAAGTGACGCCGGGCGGCCTCGTCGCGGGCTTGGGCTCGTCGGGCCACAGGGCTCCGACCGCGACAACGCCGGCCGTCGCGAGAGTGATCGCGGCCAGGAATACCGCCGAGGCGATCTTCAGCTTGGTCATGAGCATGCTCCTGATGATGATGGTCGTCAAGGCGGCGGCTGTCGCTGAGCTCGCACCGCCGGCCGCCGCGGCGACCGCCGCGCGAGCCAGCGCCGCGGGGACGGCCGCGCCAGCCCCGGCCGTCGAGCCGGCCAGCACAACGCCGACGGCCCCGGCGGTGACGCCTCGCCGAATCAGCCGATCCCGCAGCCGTAGCCGAGCCTTGGCCAGCCGGTGCCGCAGCGTCGGCTCGGTCCATCGCAGGTGACGGGCGGCCTGGTCGTAGGTCAGGCCCTCCAGGTCGCAGAGGATCACCGGCAGCCGCTGGCGATCGGGCAGGCGGTCGAGCTCCTCGTGGACGATGGAAGGGATTTCGCGTTATCCGTGTTCTCGGTCTGACGGTTGTCATTGCGAGTGGCCATCGCCGCTGTCTCCGCCTCGCGTCGCCGGCGTCGCGCGCGACTCGTCGCTCGCCTGCACCGCCGCGCGATAGGCCACGCGGTGCAGCCACCCACCCAGGGCGTCGCCGGCGCGGACCGAGCGCGCCTTGCGGGCGAGCACCAGGAACGTGGCCTGGAAGGCGTCTTCGACGTCGTGCTCGTGCTTGAGGACGGCCCGGCAGGTGGCCAGGACCATCGGCCCGTGCCGCGCCACCAGCGCCTCGAAGGCCGCCTCGTCGCGGGATTGGGTGTATCGGGCCAGGAGCTGGCCGTCGCCGAGGCCGACGGCCGTCCCGTCGTGGAACAGGTCGCGGAGGTGCCGCAAGGTTCCCCCCATCGCGCCGCTTGCCATGGATGCCATCCTCACCGGGGTCTCTCGTCCCTCCCAATATAGGATAAGAGAGGCCGGCCGTCGCCGGCCTCCCAACTTTCTGAAAAAAGCAAGCGACCCGCGCCGGCGGTGATGGTGATTGGCGGCCTTACTGAGACAGGCGCTTACTCCGGAAGCGGCAACTCGCGTACCAGTTGGAGGACCTCGCGCCAGGCCTCTGCAAACGGAATGAACGCCGAAGTCTGAGCGCTGATTTCCTTCGCGTAGACCGCTTCGGCACGGCGACGGACTTCGTCGTCAAAGGAGCATTTGCGAGGTGCGTTGATACGGCCTTCAGACTTGCGTATCAGGAAGTCGGAGATTTTCCCGAGGTCAAGTTTCTCGCGATTCTCTCTCACTTGTGAGGCGATATCGAATACGTCTTGAGGGCGGGAGCGGTTCCTCGGAACCTGTTGCAGGAGCGCCCGTAGCTTCTCGGCAATTTGGTCCTCAAGCGAGCAGCTTCGAATCGCTTTCCCCGATGGCGATGGCTTCCAGAGAATCGTCTCGCACACGACATCGTTGAGACTGATTTCCACTTCGATGACTTCAGCGAACTGCTTTCTTTCCGCAAAATTCTGGTAGTACCTGTCTGCTGGTAATTGAAAGCATACTTTGACGTTATATGTCGGGAGCGTCCGATCGCGTTTTGGTGGGTTTCGATGGATACTTTGACACCGGGCTTTCACACGGAACTGGTTCTGCATGGATTTCAAGGCGGCATCGATAAGACCGACAATCTGTGTCGAGTCGTCGGGAAAATCACCTTCTGCGGTGAAATCCAAGTCAATCGTGCTTCTCGGATTACCATGAATGAACCACAACGCATTGCCTCCCTTGAAGGCGATACGTTGCACGAGCCCAGGCGAAGAGGAAATCGCTGTGAGCACCACGAACTGGACGAAGCGGCGCCGGGCTTCTAACACGCTTGCCTTGTTTTGCCGTTGCCAGCCCGCGATTTCCTCAATCGCGGTTGGATAGCTTCTCGTTTCCAATCAATCCGTTCCTATTCGTGTTCGATGATGGCCAAGACCGGGGACGGAACGTTCAGTGACAAATTCCACTCGGTCGAATAGGTCTCTGAATAGGGACCACTGGCCAGCAACTTTACGGAGCCGCCACGTTGCAATCTATCTCGCCATTGAGCAAGGCGAGGATGCGACCGGCCCAGTTTCTCAAGCACAAACCCGACCCGCTGCTTCAGGTTCTGAATGGCGATTCGGTCGGTGTACGTGACCAGGCGGTCTAGGTCGCAACAGTCGGCCGCCTTCCACGCTTGGAGCACTTTGGCAATGCCGCCGCACTTGTCCGGCATTCTCAGCGCATCCAATAGCGTCCGCTCAACGTCGGTTACGTAGACCGGTAAGCCGGAGCTGTAACCCACCATCACACCAAAATCCCATTGGCTCTGAACATTGGTCCAAACGACTGGGGTCTCACCCACTTTCTTCGGCCGCGTGGCCGCCGGAAGGGCTAAGTCGACCCAATCATCCGGCGTGGTTCCCAACGGGATGCGGCGTTGCTGCTCACCTCGCTTGAAATCAATGACATGGATCTCTTTGGCCAAAAGGTCCGTCAGGCTGTGATGCATCAGAGCGGTTAAGAAGCCAAAGACCGCCTGCGGATCGGCTTCCTGGACGATTTGTTCCTCCGTGACATCGAGCAGATTTGCGTACGCCACTTCGACTGTGTAGACCCTATCAACTCCCTTCACCAAGGCGATATCACCCCGCTCCACAAGCTCTCTAACGATGGCGTGAGATTTCTTGGCATCCGGCAGTGAGGCATTCTCAGCGTGGGCGATTCGTCGCGCCGAAATCATTATCCGCCAAAGAGATATGACACGCCTGCGGTCTTCTCCAAACCCTCGGAGCACCCTGGACGCTATTGCGTTGGTGGACATTGAAAACCCGCATACCGTCATCGTAAGCTGTCCTAAGGACAGCTTACGATGACGGTGCCAAGAAGTCAAGTCAAGAAACTACAAAATTCATCAGGCCGTCGATTCTAAATCATATTAATTCTACTGTATCTTCAGGTTCGTAGCTGGTTCTTCAGTGGTGGTAAGATGTTACGAGAATGATAATTGTAAAACCTTGCTTGTTCGTTACGCTGCAACCAGCGGGTGCTGCGGCGACAAAGCGAAGCGGGAAGCTTCGTTTCCAGGTGAGCGTCGATCAGCCCGCTGAGCAATTGTCGGAGTTGCGGCAACGTCAGAGCCGGGGTCTTTTTTTTTCCCCGCCCGCGTCTCCTTGTTCAGAAACCACGCGGCCAGCAACGAAAGGGTTTGGTGATGATGCCAGGCGATCCAGTTTCTCACCTGATAGTCCGCCAAACCGGCTTCTCCTTTGGCTCGCCGCAAGCATTCTTCGATGCGGTGCTCCGCCGTGGCCACCCGGGCCAATTCCGACAGCGGTACGTCGGCGGTCGCGTTCGACAAATAATAATCAATTTTATATGTTTTATCCGCTTGAAGTTCTCGAGTGATAAACAGCACTTCGTCAGGTCCTGTGCCACCCGTGTCGGTCCGCGCCTGCACCCGCCACTTCACCGCTTCGATCACCAGCGGCCCTTTCTCCCCATCCCGCACATCGATTTTGGTCCAAGCGTCTTCGGGAAGCATCGAGCACCACTTATCCACTCGCATGAAAGGATTCTTGGGATACCGACCTCGTCCCGAGTACTCCGGCGCGGGTGCCTCGATGTCACGGATCAGCGTGTTCGAGGGGACCGCAAGCAGATATCGTTCGCCAAGGGTACGCAAATCCAGCCGAAAAGCACTGGGACGCCCCATCTCGTCGTCGCCCGCGATCCAACGTGTGCGGCAGGTCCCCTCCGCACTCTTTCAACATCTCCAATGCCAGTTGATGGCGAGTCTGAAATCGGATCGTCTTGGGTATCCCGGCTTCCGTGCAACGCGCCTTGTCTTTCGCCCAATCTTCAGGAAGATAGAGACGTACATTGACAATTGCATGTTCAATACTTGACACGTAACCCATATAGACACCGACTTGACAGTTCTCAACTTTGCCCAGTCGGCCGCACCATTGCCTGCCGACGCCCACCGACTTGGTTCCTTTCTTAGCAAATGCCGAGGGGTCGAACACAATCACGCCATCGGCTTCGCCCACTCCTGGCCGACCTGGCTTGCCAGAGTGGCGAGCAACGGCTGATGATCCCATGGCACGTAACCAATGAACTTCTGAATCCCCTGCCGCTCTTGATCATGCAGGTACGCGATCCCCTCGCTTGTCTTGCGTCTCAGTCCAGACACCAAGCCGCTCATGTACTCAAGCGTATGCTGTTTCTGTTCGGGCTCGAGAAGGCTGCCGACAAAAGGCAAAACGAACTGATTCAGTCGAGGCAACAAATCCTTGAGCAGCTCGGGAGACACCTCGGCTTGATCCATCATCTCATCCAACTGCGCTTCAAATCGCCGTTCCACGACATACTCCCTTCGTGTGAATCTCCGTGACGGAAGCTAATATCGCAAAAACGGTTAGGTACAGTCAACCTCCGGATACAGTAGAATTAATGGGCTACGAGAATCGGTGGAAGATCCTTGAGATTCCTCGCTCCACGATATCCCATACAGCTCAGCATATTTCTGTCGCAGAGAGTCGATCAAGGGCCGGTGGCTGGGTTTGGAGCCGGTGACGTTTTCGATCAAGGTCGCGGGGCGGTCGCGCTGGCCTTGGCGATGGACTTTGAGACGCAGCCAGTCGAGCAAGGGCGTGAAGTCACCTCGGGCGAAGGCTTCGTCGAGGCTGCCCAGCTCGGAGTGGGCCTTGGCGAAGAGTTGTGCGGCGTAGAGGTTGCCGAGCGTGTAGGTCGGGAAATAACCGAACAGGCCGGCGCTCCAGTGGATGTCCTGTAGGCAGCCCTCGGCGTCGGTGGTGGGCGTGACGCCCAGGGTCTCGGTGTATTTCTGGTTCCAGGCCGCGGGCAGGTCGTTGACGGCCAGCGCTCCCGTAAGCAAGTCCTGCTCGATCTCGAAGCGGACGATGATGTGCAGGTTGTACGTAGCCTCGTCGGCCTGCACTCGGATCAAGGAAGGCGTGACCTGGTTGACCGCGGTATGGAAGGCATCGAGCGTCACGTCGTGGAGCGAGTCGTGAAAGATGCGCCTGGCCATCGGGAACCAGTAGGTCCAGAACGCCCAGCCGCGACCGACGGCATTCTCCCAGAGTCGCGACTGCGACTCGTGCACTCCCAGCGAGACCGCCTCACCCATCGGTGTGCCGTGGTGCGAAGGATCGAGCCCCTGCTCGTACAAGCCATGCCCGACCTCGTGGAGGACGCCGAAAAATGCGTCGGAGAACTGCCGTTCGTCGTAACGGGTCGTGATCCGGCAGTCGCCCGGCCCGATGCCGGTGCAGAATGGGTGGGCCGCAACATCCAGGCGGCCGCGTTCGAAGTCGAAGCCGACCGCCGCGGCCACCGCCTCTCCAAACACCTTCTGGCGGTCGCGCGGATACGAGCGGCTGAGGATCGCCGGGCCGGTCGCCGGCTTGGGCTGGCGACGGCCGGCCTCAGCAATCGCCTCCACCAGCGGAACCAGCTCGCGCCGAGAGCGATTTGAAAACAGTCGCCAACTCGGCGGTAGGTGGCACCCGGCTCATACTCGTCGAGCAATGGGTCGTAGACCGATGAGCCAGCGCCCGGTGACAGGCACGCGGATTCCTCTTTCTTCAGGTGGACGATTTTCTCCAGCCAGGGACGGAACCGAGCGAAGTCGTTGGCGAGTCGGGCGGCCACCCATTCCGGCTGGGCCATCGAGGTCGTCCGCGCCAGCTCCTCGACCAGTGTTCGGGGCAGCCGGACGCTGCGCTGGTAGCTCCGCGCGAGCTCGCGAACGTTCACAGCCGCCGCCGAGCCGGCTTCGGCCGTCAGGCTCGATCCCGCGACAATTGCCAACAGCTCGCCGACCCTGGGGTCGGTCGCGCGTTCGTGGTGCAGACCCGCCAGCAGCGCCATCTGGTTGCCACGATGCGCGGCACCACCCGTGGGCATATACGTCTGCTCGTCCCAGCCCAACACTGCCGAACACGAGGCCAGCATCGCCTGCTCCCGCGCCCGAACGATCAACTCTTCATAGGCCGCCTGGGGTTCCATTGGCTGTTCACTCCGATGGCTCTATAAAAAACAAATCGCCGATTCATAACCACGGAAAACACGGAAAACACGGAAAAAATCAATACAACATTAAAATCACAATAATACAAAACTTAATAGAACTAACGAATCGGATTGATTGTATTCTTTCCGTGTTTTCCGTGTTTTCCGTGGTTAAACGTATTTGTTTTAGATGATATCGATTATCAGTCACTCGCCACGTTCTTTATCCGCGAACGTCAGATAATGTCCATCGATTTTTTTCCGCCTCGGCCTGGCGCCATGCGAGGAAAGCGGAAACCAGCACCATGAGGCCGCCGAGCAGGAGGACTCCGCGACGCGAGATCCTGCCGGCCAAGAGTGCCCCCAGTTGAGGGCCGCACAGGCGTGGTTGTACAATCCATAAGAGTAGCTACCCTCGACGTAGGCATATTGCCGCGACGCGGAGAGCTGCGTGGGAGATGCGCACGCCGTCGCAGTCACGGAAGCGGCCATGCTCGTCTCCCTTTCTGATTCTGTGCGTCAGGGCCGATCCGCTTGATAGAAGAATTCGCGGTCGAACCAGGGTTTCGAGGCGGCGGAGTCCGTCGGGTGCCGAAAGATGGCGATGACCATGACGCCGAGCTTGACCCAACCGTGCATCCGCAATACTTGGTTCGCGTGCTCGATCAAGGCGTGAAACTGGGTGGCACGCTTGCCGGCTGCGTCTTCGGCGAATAGTTCGGCGACGGTTTCGCAACGATCATCGGCAGGTTGACCGTTGGCGAAGCGAATCTCAAGGAACAATCCACCGTCTCGGCCGCTCATGCGGACGCCGCGAAGGCCGCGGCGTGCCGGCGTCGGTATTCTCCCAGCGGCCGACGAATAGCGCCGGGTCCAGGCGCGGCGAGCCGGTTCGGTCGAGACTCGGCTTGGGTTCGTCGTCGTCACACGTGAAAGGCCGCCCGGCGGGCTCGACGGGGGCCGCCGTGATCAGTGCCGAGTCGTCGGTCTGGCGGAAGAACTCGCGCACGAAATAGCTTGACCGTCCGCTGTCGTCTCGAAAGGTCTTCAGACACGCAATGATCAGCAGGCCCTTGCTGAGGTTCACCTCGAGCAGCGCGATCATCGAGCCGAAGTCCAATTGTGCCTCGAAGGCCGCCGCCTGGGGGACCGCTGGACTTCCCCGATAAAGTCGCCCGATCGGGACTTGACCCCAAGGACAGGGCGAAGTTCGAAACGAGCCCCATACATCGAGCATGGGGCGTCCGTCGACGGTTTGGATGCGTACGCAGGCAATCTGCGTGGATGCGGCATTGGTGTTGCACCAGGTGCCGATCAGGGGGCTTGCGTCGACGTCATCCAGAAGCTTTTGCGCCGGTCGCGGGGTCCGAAGGTTTCTCGATCGACATCCGAAGTTCGCTCCTCACCAAGGGGGCCGGCCGAAAAGGAGGAATTCCTCATCACCGGCGGCCCGATGTCGAATGGAGCGGACAATTCGTACCGCTCCGGTGTCTCCGAATCAAGCGGTGGCCGTTCAATCGATCAATAATCTTGGACAATCTCATTCCCGGCCCGACTGCCGAGGGCGCTCGCAGACGTTCAGCGCGACGGCGTTCTTAATGAAGGAGACCTTGCCATCACAGAACAGCGAGTGGACTCCTCCGACGTGGCGGCTCCGGGCGGCGATGTTGTGCGAAAGCTGGTTCCACCAATAATTGGTGTCACTGCTGTGGGGCAGTCCGCCGCGACAATCAACGCCGCGATCGTTGGGGGTGCGCGCGTGGTTGTACATGCTGTGACCGGGTGCTCCGTAGATCCAGATGACGCCGCGGGTCATGTTCAGTTTCAGTCCGGCGCCGCTGCAATCGGCGGGATAATTGATCAACTGCGGTCCATAGACAAGGTCGTCTCCGTTGAGCGCCAGCACGAACCCGTTGGTGGGAGTCACGCCGTCCCAATGCCCGGGAACCCCGTCGGAGATGATCGTCTCGCTGATGCAGACCGTATTCGAGCTCCCATCCATGATTCCGTGAACGCCGATGGCGGAGTTCTCGAAGAAGATGCCGGTGACGGGGATTCCCGTGGGGTTGAGCGGTGAGACCGGGAATGTCGTCCCCGTGTTCAGGGGATAGTTGTGGAGTGCCTTGAAATCTGATCGAGGGACGAAGAAGTCGCTTGGACAGAGGAGACTGTTAATGTTTGTAAAAAGCGACGTTGTATTCTCGGGCTGGAGGCCGTTCTCGCCGGCGACCGCGGCCGAGGGCGCATTGTCGGGATTGAGGTTAAAGTTCGTCGCGTTGTACAGCGGCCCTTGATCTATGTAAGGAAGGAGGTAGGCGTAGGCCGCGAAACAGCGCCCGTTGTGATCGACCATGCTTCGTAGTCGTCCGGGAGGAAAGACTCCGACCGCGGCATGGTAGCCGTGCATCGCAATGCCGATCTGTCGGAGGTTGTTGGAGCACTGGGCGCGGCGTCCTGCCTCCGCGCGGATTGCACCGCGGGCAACAGCAGAGCGATTAACGTCGCGATGATCGCAATCACCACCAGGAGTTCGATTAGAGTGAAGCCACGCTTCATGTCGGCCAGCCTTCATCGAATGAGACTGCTCGCGCCACATGAATTGGACCATCATATTCATGGAGACCGTCGCAATGACCCGATCGGAACAGCGCTGACTGTGGTGCTCTGACTATAGCGGTACCGCTGCCGCCAAGGACGTTTAGTGGATCGCGGTATAGCCGCGATTTAAGTCTTGCGGTGAATTCGCAAGCGAAGACGATCGATCGTGAGCGGCTGTTGATGGAACAAACCGGGTCGAGCAACGATATCGACGCGCGGACCAAAGCGCGCCGATCGCGTGCAGAAGTGTGGTATTTCGCCTTGATCCCGAGTTAAGACGAATACAACGGGTTTGTAGTATTTCGAGGCTCAGGCAGTGAAGTCAACAAAAAAATCCTGTGTGTGCGCGATTTTCCGAGGAAACCGAATCCGGGCTGGGAGAAGATTTGGAAAACGGTCCGGATTCCGATTGCGATCGCGATTGGACCTCTCATAGAATCATCTACCCTGAAAGATCAAGTCCAGGGTCAGCACCACTGTTCGCGGTGAACGAGTTGAAGCAGTCAATTGATGACAATAAATTGGGGACGTCCCCCGACCGCCGTTCGAGAGCGACTCTGGTGGGATGCCTGTCCGACGTGCCCGCAGCCGGCGGATTGGCCCTGACACGCGCCGCGCGTGGAACCGAGTGGCTGCTGGTGCGGGCGGACCGTATCGGCGGGTTGTCGGCGGCATGGCTCCGGACGATTCATCACGGGCGATTGATTTACGCGCTGCGAACTCGGGCGCTCGGTGGACACGCCGACGCGGCTGACCCTGATCGCGCGATTCGGCTCGGCGAAGCCGCCGTCACACACGACTTGGTCGAGCTGGAGGCACCGCACGATCTGGTCCCGGATGTCCTGACGGCGGTTCCCGCCGCTCGCCGGCTGGTGACCTGGCGAGGATCCGCTACGAGCGGCCCGGCCCTGGCGGCCCGGATCCACTGGCTCACGGCTGTGGAGGCCGCGGCTTACCAGTTGATCGTTGCTTGCCGTTGCGGCGCGGACGGGATCGCGCCGCTCGAAGCACTGGTCGCGGCAGGCCGGCGCGACGTGGTGGCGTACGCCGATGGCGAGGCGGGGTTGTGGAGTCGTGTCCTCTCCCCGCTGCTCGGAGCGCCATTGATCATCGGCAGCCTTGATGACGACGGCGATGCCGGTGAACCCTGCGTGGCGCGCCTCGTCGATGACTTCGGTCTACCCGACCCGGGGCCGGCGCGAAGAATCTTCGGCATTGTCGGCGACCCGGTTTCGCATTCGCTTTCCCCCCGTCTGCACAATGCGTATTATCGCGCGGTGGGGGTTCCAGCGCTCTTCCTTCCGTTTCAGGTCGCGGAATTCGGTCGATTCTGGGAGGAGCTGGTTATCAGTGGGGTTCTGGAGCGGCTAGGCCTGCCGCTCGAGGGCTTGACGGTTTCATCGCCGCACAAGGAGATGGCGTTGGAGGCAGTCTCGACCGTCGCTCCGGCCGCGCTCCGCGCCGGATCGGCGAACCTGGTATATCGACGCGGAGGGCAGTGGGTCGCCGACACGACGGACCCCGCCGGTGTTCTTGAGACCCTGGCTGGAAGAGGAATCGCGGTCGCGGGCCGGCGAGCCGCGGTCGTTGGCTGTGGCGGGTCGGGCCGTGCGGTCGCCGCGGCGCTTGCCCGTGCGGGAGCGAATGTCGTGCTCTCCAACCGTAGCCGGATCCGTGGTGAATGGGCGGCGCCGGCTCGGGCTACCGCTGGTCGATCTGGCCAGCTTCTCCGCTGTGGATTTCAACTTGATCGTGAATGCCACTCCGGTCGGCCGTACCAGCGAGGAGCTCCCGTTCGCCTGCGATCGGCTCAGTGCCGGCACGGTGATTGTTGACCTGGTCTACGCAACCCGGCCGACCCCATTGGCCGTCGCAGCGGAGGCTAGGGGCGCGTGTGTGATCGCCGGACACGAAGTGTTGCTCGTCCAGGCGACGCGCCAGTTCGAGAAGATGACCGGGCGGATCATCCCGGCGGCGCTCATGACCGGTCAGGTCGAGCTTCACGGGCGGACCGAAACCGCGGTCGGAGCGCCTCGGCAAACCGAGACTCCTGATTGTGTCGGGACGTTTTCCGGCAAGATGTCCCCGGCCTAGATCGATCGGTGGAGGAACGGACATGCGTTTTGAGAGCACAACGGAATCAACGACGGGCATCGTACCGGCCGGCGCGGGCATTCCTCTGAAATGATGCCGGGACGGTTTGGCGGGGGTCTGTTCGATCGGTTAGCGGACGCGGACGCGGGCAGGTAGGCATGATCTACGACCTGAGCCTCGAACATCGAGTTCTTGTCGAGCGGGTCACGGAGCTGGCGCGGGCGCGTTCGTCGACCGTGCGGATCGGTACGACCGGGCCGCCGCATTCCCCGCCGAGGACTTTCAGGACTTGGTCCGAGCCGGGCTGAACGCGCCGGCGGTCCCGCGCTCTCACGGCGGGTGCGGCCTCGGTCCCGACGATGGTTTGCTGGCCCTCTGGTGGATGACGCGGGAGCTGGCAAGGGCCAACATGGCGCTGGCACGCTGCTGGGAGGGACACGTCAACTCGCAGGTCCTGCTCGCGGCGATGGCCGATGAGCGGCAGCAAGCGCGGTGGTTCCAGGGGATCGTCGAACGGGGCGAGACCTGGGCGGCATGGAGCGGCGAGCCGCAGTCACGCGTACCCGGGCAAACCGCCAAGTTCGGCACGACCGTCCGCAAGGTTGATGGAGGTTATGAGATCGAGGGGACAAAGGCGTTCGCCACCAGCGCGGTCGGGGCAAGCTGGGCGATCCTGCTGGTGAACGCGCACGGGCCCGGGGGAGCCCGCCACGCCGACGGGCGACCGGCCGACGGGCTCTTGCTGATGGCCTGCGACCTCTCGGACCCGAGCGTGAGCTTCGACCCGACTTGGTGGGATCCGATCGGCATGCGCGCGACGGTCAGTTACGTCGCGCGATTCGACCGCACATTCATCCCCTCAGACAACTTGATCGGTCTGCCTGGCGAGTATTTCCGCGACCAGTGGCAGTCGTGCTTCAGCCCACACTATGGCGCGACGTTTCTGGGCGGAGCGGAGGCGGCCTGCGAGTATGCCATCCAATATGTAGCGGTGCAGGGTAAACAGGATGATCCGTATGTGCAACACCACGTGGCCACGATGGAGCTGAACAATGAGTCGTCGCGACTCTGGCTCCGAAACATTGGCGGCCTCTGGCAGCAAGGTCGTCGCCCTGAGGCTCGATCGGCCGGCAACCGCGCTCGCTACCTGTTGGAGCAATGGTCGCTCGACACGGTCGACCGCGCGATCAAGACCTGTGGGGCCAGGGCCCTGATCCGTCCCAGTCCGCTTGAGCGGATTCATCGGGACCTCACGTTTTACGTCCGGCACGACAATGCCGATTCCGTGCTGGCGACCATCGGCCGCGAGATCCTCGGCCGGCCGCATGACGGCTCGTTCTTCAACTCGTCTTCGAACTCTTCGGGGCTAGACCCGGCTCAAGGACCCAAAACGAGATGCGACCTTCCAGAGAGACCTCCGACTTCCGAATTTGGGGACTGGCGTTCGGATACTTCGCGTTCTACGTCCCCTATAGCGGACTGACCAAGGCCCTGTCGCAGGGCTCGCTGCCCGGTATGGCTGGCCGGCCGGTCACCGGATACACGATCCTGCCGGCCACGGTCGTTGGCACAGCCGGCCTGCTGCTGGCCCTGATCACCGCGGCCCGAGGGTGGCGGCACATCGGCCGTTGGCCGGTCCCGGGCCTTGGTCTTTCCTTGCCCTCGGTGCGATGGGCGACGTTGCTTTCGGGGGTGGCGACTGCCGTTATCATCGCCACGACGACTTTGAACTACACCTTCGCCGGCATCTCGATCTTGCTTGCTCTGCTGCTGATGCGCGGGGGCGTGTTGATCATCGCGCCGTTCGTGGACCTCACGACAAGGCGGCGAGTCAGCGCGTTCTCGTGGGCCGCGATGGCTCTGAGCCTCGCGGCGGTCGGGCTGGCACTCTCGAGCGTCGGATCGTACCAGATGACCCTGCTGGCGGCCTTGAATATCGCCGCTTACCTCGGGGGTTACGTCGTTCGCCTCAACGTCATGTCGCGCCTGGCCAAGGACGTCGACCCGGACGTGAATCGGCGATACTTCTTTGAGGAGACCTTCGTCGCGGCGGTTGCCTTGATCCTCATACCAAGCCTGGTTGCGCTGGTCGCGCCGGGGACGATCGCGGGCGAGCTTCGAACGGGCTTCTCCGGCCTCTTCACCAGCTCGCTGTCCGGTCCGGCGCTTGTGATCGGGCTCCTCTACGGCGCACTTTACCTGTTCGGGACGTGGATCTACCTCGATCCCAGGGAGAACACGTTCTGCATCCCGCTCAATCGCTGCTCTACTCTGCTCTCGGGCGTTGCGTCCTCGTACATCCTGGCGATCGTCTTGGGCGGGCGATTACCGGGGGTACGCGAGTTGGGGGGCGTCGCGATCGTCAGCGCCGCGTTGGTCCTGCTCATGGTCGAGACCCTGGGCAAGCAACGAGCGCGCCGGCTTTCGCCGGTCCAGCGTGTGTTTCTGTTCGTGTGCGAGGGCAACACGAGCCGGTCGCCGATGGCCCAGGCGATTTGCAATACGGAGATCGCGCAGCCGACTGGGGCTGGACATGGAAAGACTCGCCGATGGACCGGTCGTGGCCCTCAGCGCCGGGCTCAGGACTACGCCCGGCCGGCCGCTCGCGGAGCAGTCCGCGGTGGCGCTGCGTCGACTCGGCATCGCTCCGCATGCCCATGCCTCCACGGAGGTCACAGCCGATCTCGCCAGTCGCGCCGAGGTAATCTTCTGCATGAGCGAGGCAATTCGCCGGACTCTGGTTGATCGCTTCCCCGAGGCTTCGTCAAAGACTCGTCGCCTCGACCCCGACGCCGACATCATCGACCCCAGCGGCCTCGATCAGGATGGATATCACGCGCTCGCCGCGCAGATTCATCGCCTGGTGGGTGCATCCCTCCCGGCGCTGGGCGTCTAGGAGGGTGCGTCGGTTTATACCTCGCACGGCCACGACGGCGTCATTGTAGGGTGGGTGCAACCCACCGGCCTCACACCCTTTACGGTGGGTTGCACCCACCCTACAAATGGGTCACAAGTGCGCGACGTCGGTCTTTAGTACCCGCGGGCGGGCTCGCGCATCCGCGCACTCGCAAGCGCCCGGGCGTACCAGAGCAACTCGTCCAGGAATTGCGCGCGGCGGCTTTCCAACCGCGAATCGAGCGGGTTACCGGCTTCGTCGAACGCCGAGTCGACCGAGGGGACCGGGAACACCACGGGGATCGGCACGCCGCCCATGGCGAGGCAGACCAGCCTGAGCTGCGCCAAGCAACTCAGGCCGCCGAACGCGCCCGAGGAAACGGTGACGATGCCGATCGGCTTACGGCGGAAGATTCCGGCTTCGAGATGGTCGAGCGCGTTCTTGAGGACTCCCGGATATCCTCCCTTGTACTCGGGAGAGACGATCACCAGTCCATCGGCCGCCGCGATCCTTTCACGAAACGATGGAAAGCTCGGCGGTGGATTTTCGGCCTCTTCCGTCCGCTCACGCAGAATCGGCAGGTCGACCACCGCGAGGTCGATCAAATCGGTGTCGATACCCTCACGTGCCGACAAGCCGTTGACAAGAAATCGCGCGACACGTTCGCTCCGCCTCCCGACCCGGCGCGAGCCAAGGAGCACGGGGATATTGCGTTTCGGCTCATTACTCGTCATTGGCTCTCCTCATTTGTTAACGCGGTCCAGAAGAGTCTCGCTCCATCCGGCGGACAATCGGCAGGATGTGCGTCCCGAAGAACTCCATGCTTGCGAGCTTCGGCCATCCCGAGAGGATGAACTGGGAGACGCCCGCGGCCTTGTATTCCAGGATCGCCGCGGCGATCTCCTGGGGCGAACCGACCAGCGCGATGGCCGGCGCGCCGTGGGTGCGGACGGCACCGGCCCAAAGCGCGGGCCCCAGCCAATCGTGCGCGGCTCGGTGATACGTGTCGCGAATCGAGACAGAGTCGCTTCGCTGCACGAAGCTCCGCTCCGCATGGCGCATCGCCGCCACCTGTGCCGAGCGTCTCGACGAGACTGTATGCCGCGGCGACGGCCTCCTCATGGGTGGCGCCGGCGATGACCGACATGCGCAACCCAACTTCAATCCCCTGGTCCCGCACGCGGGCGGCTGACTCGCGGACGTTTTGGGCCGTGTCGGCAATCTGCATCCAGCAATCGCCCCGCGAAACGGACAACCGTTCGGCAGGCTCTGAATTGCCCGCGATGTAGATCTCAGGATGCCGGCGTCCGTCGGATACGTAAGGCGTGCTCAGGTTCCCCCTGTCAATCCGATAATGCTGTCCGCGGAAGTCGATGTCCTTTTCGCATCGCCAGAACGCGCGACAGACCGCGAGGAATTCGTCGGTCCGGTCGTAACGACGGTCGTGGTCCAGGAAGTCGCCGTAGGAGCGTTGCTCTTCCGGTGAGTGGCCGGCAACGATATTCAAGGCGAAGCGCCCGCCGATCAGGTTCGAGAGCGTGTTGAGCTGCTGCACGAAGGTTACCGGCGACATCAAGCCGGACCGGTAGGCAACGATGAATTTGATGTCGTCGACGACCAGTCCCAGCGCGGCGGCGAGAAGAATCGGATCCGGCTTGGCGAAGCCGAAGTCCAGCAGGAGCGACTCGATCCCGGAGGCCAGTGCCGAGGCGGCAAAACTCAGCCTGAGCGACCAGATCTGGCCGGCTCATCTCGATCAATCGGTTCTGCGTACCGCGCGGCACGCCCGCAGTCTCGCCGCCATGGATCATCCGCCAATGGAAACGAAGGCTCATGACGGATCACCTCGGTCGTCGGCCGTCTGGCCATTCTCGCGGCACCGAACTCGAGGCAGGATGTGTTCGGAGAAGCGAGTCATCTCGTCGATGTCGGGCCAGCCCAAGAAGAGAAACTGGCTGACGCCGGCGTTTCGGAACTCCCAGATGGCTTCAGCGACCTGGTCATAGTCGCCCACCAGCGCGATCGAGGGTGCTCCCAGAAACGGGACCGCCCCGGTCCAGAGCGTGGGTGTGACCCAGGCGTCCTGCGACTCAGCCTGGCGGATGACGGTTGTGAACGTGACCGAGTCCGAGCGGCTCGAGAACTCACGGTGCGTTTTCCGCGACCGACCCGCGACCTGCGCCAGTAGTTCCCGAGTCGCGGCAAGGGCCTCCACGCGGGTTGCGCGCCAGCAGAGAGACGAGCAGACCGACCTCCTTGCCGGCGCTGAGCACCGGCCGGACCCGCTCGGCGATCACCGCCGGAGCGTCCGGGAACGTGAGCAGGCAGTCGGAGTGCTTGACCGCCAGGCGGATCGCCGCGGGTGAGGAACCACCCGAGTAGATCTCCGGAACGGCCCGCGCCGGTGAGCGGAACGGTGTATTCAGCCGTGCCCCTTCCACACGGTAGTACTTTCCCTCGAAAGTGACTGGTCCATCTTGGTCCCACAACGCGCGGCAAACCGTCAAGAACTCGTCGGTCCGCTCGAACCGCTCATCGTGCGACAGGAAATCGCCATAGAAGTGTTGCTCTTCCGGCGTGTGACCGATGACGACGTTCAAGCAGACTCGCCCGCCGCTCAGGACCGACAGCGTATTGATCTGCTGGACGTAAGCCGTCGGTGCGACGACCCCGGAGCGGACCGCGATCATGAAGGCGACCGACTCCGTCCTGCATGCCAGGGCGGTTGCCAGCACGATGGGGTCGGGCCGGTGGAACCCGAATGCCGTCAGGAGTGATTCGATGCCGCAACGTTCCGCATGCCGGCAGAATTCAACGTGCGCCGGGATGTCGGGGATTCCCGATTGCTCGGTCCGTGCTTGCGACCACGGAGCGGGTCGCCCGCAGCCGAGAGGCTCCAGTGGAAGCGGAGGTGTCGCGTCATGGTCACTTTCCCCAGGGGAGAGCGGTCAGTCCGACAATAACCAATCGGCCGGCACGTCGCGCTTGGGTACCCGCTCCAAACCCGTCTCCGGCGTGAGGTTGACGACCTCGATCCCGCGCTCGCGCGCTTCGAGGAAGAAGAGCCTCCACCCGGCGGCACACGCGGTAGTATCGAGTGAGGCTTTGCGAGAAACCGCTGTGATGGACGCCGGCGCCGTCGGCGTGCCCGCCTTGGCCGGGGATCATATCCAGGCCGATGTACGCGAGCCGCTTGAAGCCGCGGGGGGGGATCCGTTTGCCGGACCGTTCCGCAACGGCCTCTAATTCGATTCGAGAGTCCGGGTCTTCCGGCCAGGGGTTGCAGAGCCAGTTGCCGGCGACCATCGCGGTACTGCCGCCGACATAGCCTTCGTCCGGGGCGTCGCCCCACCATTCGACCTCCTTGACGTACGACTCGGCCGCGGCTGCGGTCCCGTGCCGCACTGACCCGCCAGGCCGGCGTCTGTTTCCACATTTCGGCGAAACCCGGTATGTGGTCGGCCAGCCCGGCCGCGACGTCCATCGCCGCGGCGTAAGTGAAGCGAACGCGGTTCCTGATGCAGGTCGTCGCGACCAAGGATCCATTCACCGACACGACCGCGCCCGCCCGCTCGATCGCCCTCCAGGCGGCTGGCGACATGCGATCGAGGGAAGGACCCGCACAGACGAGTACGGCCGTGCCGTTGTCAATGAGCATGCGTCTGGGCCCCGAATGATATAAGACCGGACGGCGGATCTCCGGCGACTGTGGGGTCCTCCAGCGGCAGGTATCGCTCCAACCACTGGAGAATCGGACAAGCCGTGTCCAGGGCGGGCTGGACCGTCCGCAGGAAGTTTGGCTCGGAGAACACGTACCGATAGTGGATGTGCACGAGCTGCTTGAGTTGGAGAACGCGGAACGGCGGGATCATGAGCGGCCGCCGGTAGATCAAGTAGTTGTACCGCATGTCTAAAAGCTGCGACCGAGCGTACCGGCGCACTACCGTTGGAACCAGGGCGATCTCATCCATGCGCTCGATCGCACCCTCGGGGACGATCCCGCCGTCCATCAGTCGCCGGAAATCCGCCTCCCACTCGCGGAAGACGCCCGCCTCACGGCGGACTGCGATCAGGCCCGAGCTGAAGTAGGCCCTCACCCGCGTTCCCAGCTCCGTGTCGACGAACGGCACCTCGGAGAGCGGGCGATCGTGAAACACGCGCTGCCAGTACGCATCGATAGGGTCGATGGGCCCCCGGCTATTCATTCTGGCCGAGGCCGCCGGCCGGAGGGCGATGTCGGTCTCCGGCGGGAGATCCAGGTCGGTCGGTTCGGCGATCACGACGGTGTCGCTGTCGAGGAAGACGAGCGTTGGTTCGTCGAGGATCCGCTCCGCATACGCGCAAACAAAAACTTTGTTAAGAGTTCCGACGTCGGAAAAGTCGATGTTGAGGACTTCGGGGATGTGGACGACGCCGAGCTCATGGAGGGCGGCCAAGGTTTGTTCGCCGGCGTCTCTCCCGCGGCGCGGTTGGAAGGCGTAGATGGGCGCATCGCGGTAGGCGCCGCCGAACTGACGGATCGACCGGCAGAGGAGGATGGTCTGGGCTTCGAGCTTGCCGCGCTCCACGCAGGCGAGGAAGGCAAGGTGGCGACTCACGGGATGTCCCTCACGAAGAGTGCCGGACGCCACCCGAACCCGAACTGTCCGGCGAGGCCTCCGGGCTCGCCGGCCGCTTCTTGTGAGCGTAGATCACGTCATATTCCTCGAATGCATCGCCCAGGACGGGTCGTCCGGTGCGGTATGTCGGTTCATACAGGGCTCGTTCCTCCGGCGTCGGGTCGGCGATGGGACACCGCGGCGTCTTGTCCCAGGCCAGGAATCCCGGCGAGTATTTGAACAAGACCGAGCGACGCATTCGATCGACCGGCTGCCAGGGAAATGTTCCGTGGACCAAGGCTTCATTGAAGAAGATCAGCGAACCCGCCGGCGCGGGGATCTGCCGAACGAGACCCAGGTCATTCTCCATCGACAGCATTTCCTCGGGCGGCCGGAAGTTCGCCTTGTGCGAGCCCGGCACGCACACGAACCCGCCATCACCCGGCCGGACGTCGGTCTAACTGGAAAGCGGCCACGCACATGCCGCACCGCATCTTCCCGTGCTCGAAGCGGTGGTAGCGGGAGTGGTCGAAGGTCAAGCCGCCATGCAGCCAATGCCCTTCCGTCCCATTGACCATCTGGATCAACATCGGCCCGTGATCGAGGCGGAAGCCGGGCCCCAGGATTTCGTTGAACACGTCGACGACCCGCGGGTGGGTGAGCATGCGCGGAACGGCTCGCACCAAGGGCGGTCAAAACCCAAGGGGTCTTGCGTGAACCCGGCCTTGCCGGTCGAGCCCTTGAGGATGCTCGAGGTATGGGCCAGGCCAAGCTGCCGGTCCCGCAGCAAATGGGAGTGGCGATCGATGGCCTGGTTGGCGGCGGCGACTTCCTCGCCGGTGAGAACGTCTTCCAGCATCAGGTAACCGTTCAGGTCGAACAGGAACCGTTCTTTGTCGGTCATCCGGTCACCTCGTTGTTTCTCATGTTAGAGCTTAACACACGAGTTGCGCACAAGAAGGCCGCAATGTCGTTTGATTCTAACCCGACGCGCAAGCGAGGGACGCCGGCCTGGGCCGGCGCAGAGGCAGAGCCGATCCCCTCGCTTGCGCGTCGGGTTAGTGTGGGTCTTGTGCAATTCATGGGAAAATCGCTCAAAGTTGCCGCCTCTTCGTGAAATCCATCCAGAGCTGGAACGCCTTCGCCTGGTCCATCTCGGCCGGCTCGCCAGCCAGCTCGAGATGCCGGCAATCGGCCGAGCCGCGCACTCTCACGAGCGGCTTGTCCTTGCCGTCGATCCGGCTGGTGACGAACCGCACGATGAACCCAATTCGCTTTTCATTGGTTCGGTTCGGGTTCGAGCCATGAATGATGTTGCAATGGTGTAACGACATTTCTCCCGGACGAAGAGCAAGGTCGACGGCCTCGCTCTCGTCGACCTCGACGCCGATCCGTTCACCGCGGCGCAGCAGGTTGTTCTGATCCCGGACCTCTTCGTGGTCGAGCACGCCTCGCTTGTGAGAACTTAAGATCACACGCATGCACCCGCTTTGGGGAGTGCTCGGGCTAAGGGCGATCCACGCCGAGATGGTCGGTGAGAGATGCCAGTTGGAATAAACGCTGTCCTGGTGCCAGGAGACATAAGCGGGATCATGGGGAAATTTGCAGAAAACGAGAGTTCCATCGATGAGGATGTCGTCGCCCAGGATCGACTCGACGGCGTCCACCACGCCGGGGTGGGTCGCCAGCCGGTAAGCCCATCGAAAGAACAGATGCACGCTATCGAACCTCTTGAGCGTTCCGCCGCTCATCGTCTCGAATTCCTCCAGTGCCGACCGATAAAATCGGACCTCGGAATCCGTGAGGACAGGGATCGGGAAGAGTGCGCCCGGCGCTCATAGCGTTCGATTTGGTCGGCTGGCAGAGAGTTTCTCATCGCTGCGATTCCCTTGCGATGTCGCGCGAGAGAACAAGGCGGGCGCGTCCTTTCCCCCCGTTGCGAAGGGGGACGAGGCGCAGTCTTAGGGGCGCTCATAGGGAGGGCGTTTTTCTGACAACGGCCAGGGAGGCCAAAGTCCCCGCCTCAGAACAGAAGCCGTCAATGCGCTGAAAACTGGCTCCCTCTCCCGAGGGAGAGGGCTGGGGTGAGGGGTCGGCGCCACTGTGAGCCTCCGCAATACCCGCTCGTATTTGGCGGCGCCAAGGCTCTCGTGCCGGCCATGATATCTCGCGGCGAGTCATTCGATTGCGCGACGGTCTTGCCGCATCCCGCCCCTCACCCCGCCCTCTCCCGAGGGGAGAGGGAGCCGAGGGCTGAGGCGGACACGCCCCGTCCAGCTCTGATGCCCTGTCGCCCCCCCTTCGCAACGTTGGAAAAGGACGCGCGACGAACGGAATGAGTATCCATGCCGTGACATCCACGATTTGATTGATACGTAACAATAACCACTTCGACAGCCGAAGAAAACATTTTCTTGCTTAATTTGAATTTTTTTCTGGACACCGCCCGCGCGGCCAAGTAGGACTATAGCGTTGTCGGAGAATCCACCATTCGATTGCCAGGTTTCGAGGCAAAATCGACAGCGCATATGGGCTGCCAGGCAACTCTCACGAACGGGCGGTCCAGTCCTTGGCATGTACCTGTAGATTTCGTTAAGACTTGAGCAAGTTTCTGAGGCCGTCCCACAACGCGCGAGCCGAGTACCAAGTCGGGGGAGCCTTGCTCGCCCATGCGCCATCGCATTGCTGGGACGTTTTTCGGTAAACCGGTTTTTTTCTTGATCGTGATATGGGCAAGGCGGAACTAACGAAATCCGCCCGAGCTGTGGATCCCTTCGTTCCAATGGCTGCTCAGAGGAGCTCGCACCGATGTCACGCCCAAACCCGTTTGCCGTTTGTTGGGCCGGTCTGTTGGCGGCCTTTGCCCTTTTCCTCGCGACTGCCGCGATCGGCCGTGGCGCATTTGCGCAGGCGACGAGTAGCCAGCCCGCGCAGCCTCCTCCGGCTCCTCTGACGACGCAGGGCGGCTCGACCTTGCGTTCCCGATCGCTGTCTTATCAGGAACCGAAAAAGCAACCTACGCCGAAGCGGACCATCACGGCTTACGTTGTCGCGATCGACCAGCCCTACATGTGGAACCGCCTGGGCGCGAGCCAGCCCAACGCCATGGTCTATGCCCTCGCGCGGGACGTGGTACCGACCGATTACGATCCGTCGATCAACCCGAAGACCGGGATGAAAGAGACGGACAAGACCTTTCCACCCCCGCCCTTCAGCACGTACAAGCCGGGCTGCGTCCGGCTGCGGGAGGATAAGCGCCCCCGGCCCCTCGTGTTGCGGGCCAATGAGGGCGACTTGCTCGAAGTGCACTTCACGAATCTGCTGGCGACGGCGCCGCCGCTGCCGATCCCGAATGGCCAGAACAATACATCAACGGAGACGCGGTACGCCGGCTTCCACGTGATGGGCCTCGAACTTTACAAGGACGGCGGGATCGGAAACGACTCGTCCTGGGTCGGTACCAATCCGCCGGTGAATCCCACCAGTACGCAACCGGGCTACGTCGCTCCTCTCGCCCCGAATGGTGGTGAGCCCGGCAGTGTCTGCGCCTCCGGCGCGACCAAGGTCTACAACTACTACGCCAAGGCTGAGGGGACGTACCTCGTCCACAGCTTCTCGGCCGACTCGCCGGGGGCGAACCAGATCAGCCAGCTTCAGTCCGGGCTGTTCGGGGTGGTCAACGTACAGCCGGAAGGGGCTGAGTACTACCGGAGCCAGGTCCTCGCCGACGACATGGGTAAAGCGACGTACTACATCTGGGAGAAAGACTTGCAACCGTGGCTGGCCCGGAGTCGCGGCTTGATCCTCGGCACTCCCAATATCGCCGAGCGGCGGCAACAGGCCAGGCTCAACGTGATCCACCTGCCGAAGCAGTCGGGCGTGTACTATCTTGACGAAGCGAAACAGACCGACACCAACATGGAGATCGCCCTCCAGCTCGACGCCGCGGGTAATCCCGATGAAGCGGAGATCGACGGCGTCAAGTACCCCGTCTACATCCTGGCGACCGTGGTGCCCGCACGCGAAAACCAGCGTCAACTGCGGACGCTCAAGGTGACCTCGGTGGTTCTACGAACTCGCAAAGGTGACCCGCCCGGTATGCTGCGACTCTCTCTGGCCAGCGGCCAGCAGCTCGTCAACTACGTGTCCATCTACCCGAGGGAGGCCAACTACTTGAGCGGGCAGCCGATCCCGTTCATCACGCCGGTCCTCAGCATGCTCGCGCCCGCGCCCGATCCCATTCAGTTCCCACACACAAACAAATTTGAGCTGGTTTGCGGCGACTTGACCGCCGTCATCACCGGGCCAGGCCACGATCGCTGGCCTTACTCGACCAACGGCCCGCTCTTCAATGAGAACCCGTCATCGCCCGACCGCAGGCAACCCTATCGCGAGTTCACGATCGTTTATCACTATAACTTTCAGAGCGTCGCGGCCTTCCCGCAGCTCGCGTCGACCGGGCAGGGAAACTATGCGAACATGGGCGGTGACTTCTTCGCCATCAACTACGGCTGCGCCGGGATCGGCGCCGAGATCCTGGCCAACCGTCTCGGCGTCGGGCCGATGGGTCGGAAGGACGCGGTCGATCTCAAGTTCGAGGAATTCTTCCTGAGCTCCTGGTCCTGCGGCGACCCGGCCATCGTCGTCGACGTGCCGGCCAACACGCCCAACGAGGCCGTTACGATCGATGGGGGCTTGAAGATTAAACAAGTATTCAGCGTGCCATCGTCCGCCGCCCTGATCGGCGAGCTCGATGGCGGCACGTTGCCCCCATCATTCGTCACCCAGTTCAAAGATCAAAAACCTCCGATCATCATCCCGGCGGGTACCAAGCCGGCGACCGTGACCAAAGGGGCGCGGTGGACCGTCGCCGACAGCGGCGGCAATATTTATACGATCATGTTGGAAGATTGTAACGGAACCGCGACGCTGGCTGTGACCTTCCCGGCTCCGCCGCCCCAGCAACCGCTGGCCAAGAAGAAAGCCACCAAGGCCTTCTACGCCGACGATCCATCGAACGTGTACCACAGCTACATGCGGGACCATGTCAAGTTCCGCGTCTTGAACGCGAGCGAGGGGATCACCCACGTCCACCACCAGCACGCCGCACCAGTGGCTCCATTCGCCCAATAGCGATAACGGCCAGTACCTGGACAGCCAGACCGTGGTCGCCGGCTCCGGCTACACGATGGAGATCGTCCACGGCGGCAGCGGCAACTTGAACTACACGGTGGGCGACTCGATCTTCCACTGCCACTTTTATCCGCACTTCGCCGAAGGGATGTGGTCGCTCTGGCGCGTCCACGACGTGTTCGAGCCCGGGACCAAGCTCGACGAAAAGGGCATTCCCGACACAAAGGAAAGATGGAACCGAGCCTACCCGGACGGCGAGATCGAGGCCGGCACGCCGATTCCGGCCCTCGTGCCCATGCCCTCGCTCGCCATGGCGCCCTACCCCGCGCGGGTGCGTCTGGAGGCGGAGGGCCGCCGCGTCGAAGTGGAAGCCCGGAACCAGGCGGAAATCGACGAGCTGCGGAGCGAACATCCCGACGACCCCGGTCAATGGCCGGAACCGAATTATGCGAAGAGTCCGGGCTACCCGTTCTTCATCCCCGGGATCTCCGGCCATCGCGCTCCCCATCCACCGTTGGATTACGCCTGGAAGGAGGACGAGCACGGCAATCCCATCTACGACTCCAAGACCGGGAAAAAAGAGTACCTGGACGGTGGCCTACCCAGACACGTGGTCCTGGACGGTGATGTCGTCAGGAATTACTTCACCAAGTGGGATTTCACCAAGGATTTCGTGGTCGTCGGCGACAAGCCGCCCTACAAGGCCAAGGCCGGCGGCCTGGTGGCGTACGAGCTGCCCCAGGAAGGGACGGCCCTCGAGCAGACCGCCATGCGGACCCATTCCACACGTTCCCGCCGCTCGTTCTTGCCCAACGGCGATCCCGGCAATTTCATCCTGAATGGTCTACCGGCGGTTCCCGGCAGCTCCCTACGCGCCGCCGGGCGTGCGCGGCGACGGCGAATCCAACGTCAACATCCGCCGTTACAAGGCCGCCATCCTCCAGATCGATACCGTGTTCAACAAGAAGGGCTGGCACTTCCCGCAGCAACGGATGCTCACACTCTGGGGAGACGTGGCGCCGACGGTCACTGGCGTGAGGCCGCCACAACCCTTCTTCTTCCGCTCCAATACCGACGACACGATCGAGTACTGGCATACCAACCTCGTGCCCAACTACTACGAGATGGACGACTTCCAGGTCCGAACCCCGACCGATGTCCTGGGCCAGCACATCCACCTCGTCAAGTTCGACGTCACGTCCTCCGACGGCGCCGGCAACGGCTTCAACTACGAGGACGGCACCTTCAGCCCGCAGGAAGTGCGCGAGCGGATCGCCGCCATCATGGCCAAGGGAGGGATCTACCAGTTCGACGATCGGGCGCCTTTTGAGACCAAGTTCCAGACACCCTTGGCCGTGAAACCCGTCGTCGAGGAATACCCCCTGCCGGGCCACCCCGGCAAGAGCCTGTTCGGCCAGCCCCCTCCGTTCCAGAACTGGGACGGCGCCCAGACCACCATCCAGCGGTTCGATACCGACCCGACGCTCAATAACGACGGGCTCGACCGCACCGTTCGCTCCGTGTTCACCCACGACCATTTCAGCCCCTCGACCCACCAGCAGGCCGGCTATTACGCGGCGCTCCTGGTCGAACCGGACAATTCGATCTGGAAGTTCCCCGTCATCACGGCCGATGCCAATGGCAAGTCGACTGTCAAGTACGAGCAGGGCGGGTCGCGCTTCGATGGTGGTCCAACCAGTTGGCAAGCCAACATCGTCACGGTCGACCCGGCGCAGAGCTACCGCGAGTTCGCGTTTGAGTTCCAGGACATGCAGCTCGCCTACCTGGCCGGCAGCACGCCCAAGTTGCAAACTCCCTCGCAGCTCCTACCCCCGCAGCCGCTGTTGTCCGTTCACTCAGGCGGCGCAAAACGCGGTGTTGAATGAACTGACTCTGACTTTGGGCCAGCCGATCCCCGAAGTCAACGGTGGCAAGATCGTCCGCGACTTACTCGAGAGCAACGGGATCCCCCTCTCGGAAGACGCCGTCATCAACGCGGGGACCGCTCCCAATACGTTCGTCATCACCGACCCACAGACGAAAACCCCGGACGGTTTCGACACGACTTACCCGATCACGACGATCGGCGGCGTTCTCAACCTGTTCACGCCGAATATGAACCCGGGGTGGACCGACCCGTTATTCGCGGTCGCCTCGCCTGGAGGGAACTCCCCGACCCCGAATCCGCAGTTGATCAGCTTCGGCACAATGGGCACGTATTCGGTGAACTACCGCAACGAACCATTGCCGCTGCGCGTGGCTCCGGTCGCTCCCGCCCCTGGCGTGACGAATCCACCCGACTCCACCGACCTGGCGTTCGCGTATGCGTCGATCAAGCGCGGCGACCCTGACCTTAATGTGCAGCCGGTCTCCTTTGCCATACCACTGACTCTGAAGCCGCTGTTCGCCGCCAGGCAGCTCGTACCGCCGATCATTCAGGCATTCGCCGATGGCGGAATCACGCTCACGAACACCCCAGCGCTCAAGGCCGAGATCCTGGTCGACACCGTTTTTGGCAACGGATGGCTGGTTTTCAACCCGGACCCGTCCGGTACGGGCTCGACCACCTACGCGGTTCGCGATCCGGGCCCTCCCTTACCGCCGAATCTCTACGTCTTCACCCAGACCCCCGCTTCGCCGCGTTACACGCTCAACGATAACCTCAAGCCACTCTTCGTGGCCGGCAACCTTGTGCAGCAGATCATTACAGCATTCGCCAATGTGGGAGTCACGCTCACCAATACGCCGACATCGAAGGCCCAGATCATCGACGACCCGGTGACCAAGGGGTGGCTGGTCATCAACCCGAACCCGGGCGAGACGAGTTCGACCCTGTACACAGTTCGAGAACTCGGCCCTCCTTCATTTCCATTGGCACTTTATGTCTTCACGCAATCCACCGGCAACTTCCCGCCGCCGGTCGTGCCGCTCTCGGCCGATCCCAAAGATGGGGGCGTAGCCGGCCTGGACCCGTTCACACCCATGATGCGCGCCTACGTCAACGATCGCATTCAGGTGCGAGCGCTGGCTGGGGCACACATGAACGAGCATAGCTTCTCGATCCACGGCGTGAACTTCCGATTCGAGCCGTCTTACACCAACTCCGGCTTCTTGAGCACTCATGCGATCTCGTTGTCGGAGCACTTCGAGATGGAATTCACGATGCCCGCTCGGTCGGCCGAGCAGAAGAACGATTTCGCCGACTACCTGTACGCACCGTCCGCAAACGGCCAGGGCCAAACCAGCGGATCGTGGGGTATCCTCCGCTCCTTCGACGGTCCGAAAGGCGATCTCGGCAAGGAAGGGTCATCCGTCTATCTCGAGCCCCTCGATAAGGATCACCCGAAATACACCGCGCCGGCGACGATCGACTTCGCGGATCGCTTTAAGAAGGCCAAGAACACGCAGGAATACACGGTGATCGCCACGACGGCCCAGCAGATTCTCCCCAGTGGAACGCTTTACTACAACACACGCGGGCAGGCGACCCATAATTTCCCGTTCCAGGCCAAGGGAGGGGCGCAGACCAAGCTCGAAAACCCGTATGCCCTGGTCTATGTCGACGCCAACGATCTCGACAACCCAACGGATCCCAGCACGGCCAAGCTCAAGAGCGACATGCGAATTGAGCCCCTGATCCTGCGGGCGAACGCCGGCGACTGGATCAAGATCACCTTGATCAACCAGTTCCTGACTTCCGCGAAGACGTTCAACGGCGGAACGAAGATATCATCGTTTCCGGCCGGCAACCCGTTCATCAAGCTGAGTCAGACGCAGGTGGGAGCGCCGTCGTACGTCCTCAATACCTCGACACTCGCCGGCCTGCACCCGCAGCTTGTCGCCTACGATGTCACTTCGGGTGACGGCGTGAATGTCGGGTTCAATCCGACGCAGACGGTCGACCCGACCACGGACACGACGAGAACGTTTTACTGGTATGCGGGCAACTTGTCGTTCGACGAAAACAATAACCTGGTCGAGACGCCCGTTGAATTCGGATCGGTGAACCTGGCCCCCGCCGACCCGCTGATCCAGCACCGCAAGGGACTGATCGGCGCCCTGGTCATCGAGCCTTATGGCTCCTCCTGGCCAAAGGCGCACAATGACCTCAAGAGCGCACCGGAGTATCAATACATCTATGACAGCGCTGGAAACGTCACGAGCGTGAATCCCTCGTCGACCAAGACGCGAGCCATCGCGACGGTGACGAAGGCCGGCGTCACGCTGTTCGACGAGCTGGTGCTGGCGATGCAAACGGACGCTTACATGTATGAACAAGCACCGAGCGGCGTGAAACCACCTGCGAATCCGCCGGTCCTGGTCTATACGAACGCACCGGCCCTCAACTACCGCTCGGAGCCTTTGACCTATCGCTACGCGGCCGCTTCATCGGTTTCGGCACCCGCCGCCGCGCCGGCGGGGACGGCCGCGCGGCTGTCCAACGCGCTGGTTACCCCGGATCTCACAACCGGAATAACCTTTACGCCGACGATGGCCGATCCGCAGACGCCGATCCTCACGACCAAAGCGGGTACTCCGGTTCGGGTGCGCTGGATTTGTCCGGCTGGCGCCGGCAGTGACTCCGCCGGGAGCAGCCAGGTCCTCGCGGTGCACGGGCACGTATTCCAGGAAGAGCCGTACATCAACGACTCGAAGGAGCTGGGCTTCAACCCGCTCTCGCAGTGGATGGGCGGCCGGTTCGTCCTGCCGGGACAGACCGTGGACATGCTTTTCGCCAGCGCGGGCGGCTCGTTCGAGGTGCCGGGCGATTACTTCTACGGAACTTTCATCGGTCAGACAGCGGGCACGTCGCCGGCGATCGCACCCAAGGTCAGTCTGCCCGGCCCCAGCCAAGCGCTGTGGGGCTTACTGCGAGTTCAATGAATTGGGGTGACCGACGAACGACGTTCGTTGCGCGCGATCGATAGCCAGCACGAGCGAGCGATCCTTTCCCCCCCTTGCGAAGGGGGGGTTAGGCACGAGCGAGCGGCTTCTTTCCCCCCCTTGTGAAGGGGGGGTCAGGGGGGGTGGTCCCGGCGAAACCAAGAGCCTCGTACGCGGTTCCGGGTCGGCCGGACCCTGCGGGAACGCCGCCTCGGCCAAGGCTGCTGGTTATGCCCTGTCCACCCCCCCTAACCCCCCCTTCGCAAGGGGGGGAAAAGACGCTGCCCCCCTTCGCAAGGGGGAAAGCCTCATCCGCTCGGTGCAGCAAGAACTGGTCCGGACCAACACATGAAACGCATCACACGCAGTCGTACTATCATCGTGGTCGTGGTCGTAGGTCTGTTCGCACTTGCCGCACTTACCGCGATCCGCGGCAAAGCGACGGTCGGCGACTCCGTAAATCCTTCTGCCCCCCCCGATCTTCCCAAGGCGGTCGCGACGTCAACGCATTCCACCGAGGCCCGGTCGTTGTTCGTTCAAAGCATCAGCCGCGAGGGAATTGCCGTCGAGTTCTCGATTCAGCACGTCGACCCTACCAAGGCCCAGGCCAAGGAACTGGAAGAGGGCGACGACGCGCGGATTCAATTTACGATTACCGACACCGCCAGCGGCCGGCCGGTGCGTGCGATCAACCCCGCGGCATGGATGGATTTGGTCCCCAAGGACGAAATCCGCGGCGCCAAGACGTGCGAACAAAAGGTCAAGGCGTTTCTGGGCGGCAGCATCTTCGGCCGAGCCGAGCTGGACTTGAATGTCTACAACGTCCTGACGCTCAACGACGAAGCCAGCATCTCTGTCGTGGACCCACTCTTCAGCTTCGGTGGTACCAAGTTGCTCGGCATGGTCGTTCTGGAGAGCCCGGGTGAAGACTGGGCCATGACGTCGAATGAAACGCGCATCTATGTTTCGCTGCCCGACAGCAAAAAGGTCGCGGTGGTCGACACGGCCGGCTGGACGGTGGCGCGGAACATCGAGCTGGACCGCCGGCCAGGCCGGCTTGCCCTGCAAGCCGACGAGAGCGTGCTCTGGGTCCTCGACGAGGAAGCCGGCACAGGCAAGCCCGAGATATCGGGAGTCACGGCGATCGACACAACCAAACTGGAGCGGGTCGCGCGAATCAATACCGGACGCGGGCATCACGAGATGGCTTTTAGCGACGACGGCGGCCGAGCGTTCGTCACGAACGCGCGAGACGATACCGTGTCCATCATCGACACGCGGTCGTTGAAGAAAGAAGCGGACGTGCCAACCGGGTCCGGGCCCGCGTCGGTCGCGTTTTCACCGTTGGCCAAGATGGCTTACGTTTCGGCAGGCGACGGCACCGTCACCGTTGTCGACGGCGCCCGCCGCGATGTGGTCGCGCGGATCAAGGCTGAGCCGGGCCTGGGTCAGATCCGGTTCGCGCCTGATGGCCGGCTCGGCTTCCTCGTGAACTCCTCCAAGGACGTCGTGCACATCATCGACTCGGCCACCAACCGGATCGTTCAGACCGCGGACGTGGAGGATGAACCATACCAGGTGGCATTCTCCGCCGAGTTCGCCTACGTGCGGCATCGAGGGAGCGAGAACGTGTTGATGCTGCCGTTGAAAGCCGTGGGTGTCGAAAAGCAGCGGGTGCAGGTGTTCTCGTTCCCCGGCGGCAGGATCCCCCCTGGAAAAGCCGCGCGCCTGAGCTCCGCGGACACCATCATCCAGGCACCCGGCGAGAGCGCGGTCCTGGTGGCCAGCCCCATGGACAAGGCCGTCTCCTACTACAGGGAAGGGATGGCCGCACCGGTCGGGAACTTCAGCAACTACGGCCGGCAGCCGCGCGCCGTCCTCGTCGTCGATCACAGCTTGAGGGAGCGCGGTTCACCAGGCGTTTACGAGTCGGTGGTACGCCTGCGAAAGCCCGGCGATTATGATGTGGTGTTCTTCCTGAATTCCCCGCGCATCGTGAACTGCTTCTCAGCCACCGTCAAACCGAACCCGGCGCTGGAAGCGAAGAGACGAGCCGGCAAGATGAAAATCGAGCATCTGGTCGAGCCGCGCCGTGTCAAAGTAAGATCGACCGTGGCGCTCAAGTTCCGGTTGACCGATGAGCAGACCAATGCCCCGATCTCGGGGCTTACCGATGTGGAGGTGCTCACCACGCTCATGCCCAACACCTGGCACAAGCGGCACGTGGCATCACCCAAAGACGATGGGATCTATCTTCTCGACTTCGCACCGCCGCGACCTGGCCTCTACTATATCTACCTCCAGTGCCTGTCGCGCGGGCTGGCGTTCAACAACAATCAGTACCTCGTCTTGGAGGCTCTCGATCAAGATGAAAAACATCAATCAAATCGATAAGTGGCTGGCCATCGTTGTTTTGTCCTTTTCGTTGATCGCCGTTCAGGGCTGTCACAATTCCCCGACGAGTGCTGCCGCTCAGTCCAATGTCAATGTCAATGCCGAGGCGAGTTGCTGCGAGCCGGAGACGCCGGCCAAGCAACCGGCTGTCGATTCGCAACCGCCGAAAGTCGAAGTCTTGGCAAGCAAACTGACCATCCCCGACGTCGCGCTGATCGACCAGGATGGCCGGCCGGTGAATCTGGCTCGCGACGTCGCCCCGGACAAGCTCCTGGTCATGAATTTTATCTTCACGACCTGCAAGGGAGTGTGCCCGCCCATGGGTGTCAATTTCGGACAGCTTCAGAAGCGGCTTGGCGGTCGGGTCGGCAAGGAAGTGAGCCTGGTCTCAGTCAGCGTCGATCCCGTCATCGACACTCCGGAGCGACTGAAGAGCTGGGCGCGCAGTTCGGCGCATCCGACGGCTGGACGTTGCTCACCGGTCAGAAACAAGACGTGGACCATTTCCTCAAGGCGCTGGGCGTATTTGCCGCCAACAAGACCGAGCATTCGCCGTTCATCCTGATCGGTCGCCAATCGGATGGCCGCTGGCAGCGCAGTTCACGGATTGACCCCGCCCGACAAGTTATCCGAGGTGATCCTCGGCTTGCTCGCCTCGCCGGAGACGCATCAAGCGGCGTCCAATCCGGCGGCCCAGCATTACTTCACCGACGTACCCCTGGTCGACCAGCACGGCAAGGAGCTGCGCCTCTATAGCGACATTCTCAAAGGCAAGGTGGTGGTGATTACTCCGTTCTTCACGACCTGCCGGGGCTCTTGTCCCCAGTTGCTCGACACGTTCGTCAAGTTGCAAAGCCATTACGAGGACCGTCTGGGAAAGGATCTCTTTCTCGTCAGCGTGACGGTTGACCCGGATACGGACACCCCCGATAAGCTGAAGGGCTACGCCGAACAATACCATGCCCTCCCGGGTTGGTACTTCTTGACCGGCGACAAGACGAATCTCCACACGGCGCTCACCAAGCTCGGTCACCGCGTCCAGGCCAAGGAGGACCATACCAACATCTTCATCATCGGCAACGATAAAACCGGCTTATGGAAAAAGGCGATGGGACTGGCACCACCCGCGGAGGTCATCCGAGTCGTCGAATCGGTTTTGAACGACAAACCCGCATGAAGAATCGTCTTCGAGCGCATCAGCGATCTTTCGCGTGTCTTCCGCCGATCATCGCCGGCCTGTTCCTGGTGGCGATGACTGGATGCTCGGTTCGGTCATCGCCGTCGGGTTCGGACAAGCCTCCCGCGGCGGTCCAGGCTGTCGTTGGTGGCGAAACTGAGCGGTTGGAACGGGGCAAGGCGATCTATCTCAAGGGGATCAGCCCGTCCGGTCAACCGATCAAGGCCCGGCTGGCGGGCAGCGGCACCGACGTCCCCGCCGCGGTGTTGACCTGCGGAAACTGTCACGGCCGCGACGGCATTGGCAAGCCGGAAGGAGGGATCACTCCGCCCACGATCACCTGGAACGAGCTGACCAAGGACTACGGCCGCTCGCACCCCAGTGGCCGGCAACGACCCGCCTACGACGACCGATCGGTGGGCCGAGCGATCACCACGGGACTGGACCCATCCGGCCGGCCGCTCGACTCCGCCATGCCGAGATACGCGCTCACCCGTGCGGACCTCGACGACCTGGTGGCTTATCTCAGGGAGTTGGGGCGAGACTCCGAACCCGGCATCACCGACCAGACAATCGTTGTGGGCACGTTCCTGGCCCCTCCCACGTCGATGGGCGAGCTGAACGTTGCCGTCAAGTCCGTGCTCATCGCCTATTTTCAAGAAGTGAATCAACGAGGCGGCATCTATGGCCGAGCTATCGAATTGCGCCGTCTGGACGCTTCGGAATCCGCCCAAGAGCGGGCACCCGCGGCGCGACGATTCTTGAAGAGCCAGCAGCCGTTCGCACTCGTCGCTCCTTTTATCGCTGGTTCGGAGGATGAATTCACCGACGCGGCTCGCGAGGCGAACGTACCGGTGCTGGGTCCGTTCACGCTCTATCCCCGGTTACGCTATCCGCTGAATCGTCACGTGTTTTATCTTCACTCGGGGTTCACGGACGAATCGCGGGCCCTTGCCGTCTTTGCCGGCGCCCGTCTCGCCGGTCGGAAGCCAGCCGCGACCGTGTTATTTGAAGAAACCGACGTGGAGTCGCGTGCGGCGGCCGAGGGCGTACGCGCCGAATGTCCGCGCAACGGTTGGGAACAGGTCGAACTCCTTCCCGTCTCGCGAGGCGCGGATTCACCTGGCTGGGTCGACCACCTCAAAGGCAAGAAGGTTAAGGTGGTGTTCGTCCTCGCGCCGAGGCTGCGCAGGTGATCGACCTGCTCGGCTCCGCCTCGACGGACTGGCACCCCTTGGTCTTGATACCCGGTGCCCTGGCGAGCCAGGAGATCCTGAAGAATGCGGCCGGCGTCCAGGACCGTCTTTTCTTGTCCTTTCCGACGTTGCCTCTGGACCAAACTCGGGAGGGTATCGCCGAATACGAACGGCTGGCTGCCGCCCACGGGTTACCCAGCGCGCATCGGTCATCCCAGTTCGAGGCCCTGGCGGCAGCCAAGATCTTTGTCGAAGCCATGACGGCCGTAGGTCGAGCCGCCAGCGTTGAAAAACTGATCGACGAACTCGAACATTACTATCAGAAGCCGACCGGCTTGACGCGGCCGATCACGTTCGGTCCCAACCGGCGGTTCGGTACCGTCGGGGCCTACATCGTGGGCATCGACCCCAAGCGAGCCAAGCTCGTGCCCGTGAGCGGCTTCATTGAGCCCCCATCGCATTGAAAGGATGTGTTCTGTGATGCCCCGCGCGCCCCTGCCGATTTCGTCGCGTCTTTTCCCCCCCTTGCGAAGGGGGGGTTAGGGGGGGTGGTCCCGGCGGAACACCGGCCTGGTACGCGGTTGCCGGGTGGCCAGACCCCGGCGAAACGCCGCCGCGGCCGAAGGCATTGGTTATGCCCTGTCCACCCCCCCTAACCCCCCCTTCACGAGGGGGGAAAAGCATAGGCCGGCCTAGTCCGCGTAAGGAAAACCATGGCATGCTCGAGTTGTTTGTCGTGATCAACTGCGGTCCGTGTGCCCCGTTCATTGGCGGGTGTCTGGCAAGCCTCGAGTCGCAGACCTACAGCAACTGGCGGCGCATTGGTGACTGTCGATCCTTGCGGTGATGCGACATATGACGAAGCGCTCAAAGTTGCGCAACGAGACCGGCGGATCGCCGTCCGCCGAAACTCGCTGCGCCGCTATGCGATGGAGAACCTCGTATGCGCGATCCGCCAAACATCGCTCGATCCGGAGGACGTGATTGTCATTCTCGATGGTGATGACAAGTTAAACGTCGACCATGCTCTGTCAACCGTTGCCGAGACGTACAACCAGCACGACTGTTGGTTGACTTATGGCAGTTGGGTATCCAACGTCCCCGAGCGTCATGCCGGCAAGTGGCCCGCCTATGCGGCCGGCACCGAGGACTTCCGCGCGGCCCCGTGGCTGGCGACCCACTTGCGGACCTGGAAGAGGTGGCTCTGGGACCTGGTCAACGACGACGATCTGCGCGACGATGAGGGCCGGTACTTTCGGGTGGCTGTCGACCTGGCCGTGATGATCCCGCTGCTCGAGATCTCCGGGACAAGTCGAGCACATCATATCGCCGAGCCGATCTATTTTCTCAATCGTGAGTACGATTCGCGAACCGACGATCAACGGTACCGGGAGCAGCAGCGCAACGATCGGCTCATCCGATCTCGTTCCCCCTATCCGAGGCGATCCGCGCAGTGAACGTCGTCTGCACGAAGGTCCGGCTTGCGAGTAGGAGCAAGATTACAAGATTTGCACGATCTTACTCTTAATCTTAATCCTACTCTTACTCTTATTCCTAATCTTACTCTTACTCTTAATCTCTCTCTCATTCTTAATACTAATCTCAATCCCATCGGAGGAGGCGATCCAAGCGTCCGTCATGACACTGAACGTCGTCTGCATCAAGTGGGGTCCAAAATATCCCCCGGAATACGTGAATCACCTGGGACGTTCCATCCGCCGCTGCTTGACGGTTCCCCACCGCTTCGTCTGTCTGACCGACGACCGCGGCGGGATCGACGACGGCATCGAGACCAAGCCCTTTGAGGAGGATTTACCCGGCTGGTGGAACAAGATCGCCTTGTTCAAGTCGTCGATCCACGACCTTGAAGGCACGCTCTTGTATCTGGACCTGGACATGGTCGTCGTACGTAACATGGATGAGTTAGCGACCTATGACGGACAGTTTGTCGCCATGCCGACGTTTCGGAGAGCGGGTGAGTTCGCCTCGGCTCTGATGCGGTTCGAGATCGGCCGCTACCAGCGAGTTTGGGACCTCTTTGAGCCGCGTGCTCAGGACGTCATGCGAGCGATCCAGGGCGACCAAAACTGGATCAATGCGTGCTGCACGACCACCAGGGAGCATGAATATACGTGGAAGGTGCGTGAGCTGTGGCCGGAGGTTACGCCGGAGCGTTGCCTGATCGATCCGCTGCCTCGGCCGTGGTTCCCCGACTTCAAGGGCGAGTTGCAAGATGGGCCGCATCGGCTCTCCGACGTTGCCAAGGTGATCGTTTTCCACGGCAAGCCAATGGTCCACGAGGTGGAATGGGTTGCCCGGATTTGGCGAGGCGAGGCGCACGTTCCGAATTAGCCGCGAGACGGTCCGTGCGGACCGGCGTCATTGATGTTGTGGGGCGGGTTTCCTAACCCGCCTCGATGCGTCAAGGAGGGGACCAGCGGGTTAGGAAACCCGCTCCACGGGTTTTTGCTATCCACGACTACGGAGTAGAATACTAACAAAGTAACGCGCCTTCCCTGACCCACGCTCGGTCTGACCCTGTGCCAGCGCTTTGATTGGGCGTGCGCATTGGCCGGCCAAAGTGGCTCGCTGCTAAAGAGAATGCATGGCCTTGTTCGACAACTCTGACAGCCCCCGACAACCGGCAGAGGGAGGGTAAGCCGTGACGAACCCGACGATCCTTGTGGCAACGTGGGGCGATGGGCTGTTCGCGGTCACTGGCGATCGGCGCACGCAAGAGATTGCGAACCAGCCCGTCAGATGGCTCGCACCGGATGGACGCGGCGGTGCGCTCGCCATTGTCGGCGGACATTCCTGCGCAGGCGGCACCAAGCGGCAAATGGGCAATCGTCGCTATGAGCGAGTTCGACCTTTCGTGCTGTATGACTGCTCGAGACGCCATCTACGTTGGAACGGACGATGCACGCATGCTGCGACTGAGGCATGGGGACGGTGTGCTCAATCCGATCGATGGTTTCGACAGCGTCGCGGGGCGGGAAACTTGGTTTGCTGGCTCGGCAATTGTTAATGGTCAGCGTGTTGGGCCACCGCTTGGTATTCGCTCGGTCGCGGCCAACTCGGACGGGAGCATCCTGTTCGCCAACGTTCACGTGGGAGGCATTCCGCGTTCCATTGGATGGCGGAAGAACCTGGCAGCCCACCATCGATATCAACAGCGATGTTCATGAGGTGCGGTGCGCACCAGGCAGATCCAAACATCGTCGCCGCGGCGTCCGGTATGGGCCTTTGCATTAGCCGCGACGCGGGAGCAACGTGGACCATAGAACGCGACGGCCTACACGCATCGCACTGCTCCGCGGTCGCGTTCTCGGGCGATGACATACTCGTCTCCGCGGCGACAGATCAATTTGCGGCCCAGGGAAGAATCTATCGCCGGCCGATCAGACCGGATGGACACATCGTGGCCGTCGAAGGTGGCCTGCCTACGTGGATCAACGGTATCGTCGACACAGGTTGCATCGCCACAAACGGCTCAACGATTGTGGTGGTTGACAGAGCGGGAACGCTGTACCTTTCAACTGACTTCGGGCAAGCTTGGTCAGGGAGCAGCAGCGAACTGCCAAGCCCGAGTTCGGTTCTCATCTGTTGACCAAAATCGAACAGTTGAGGCTTGCTCCCAATTCGGGAAATAACCGGAAACCCGATCTGACCCCCTCCCCGCGTGACCCCCTCCCCGCGGCGGCGCCGACCCCTCACCCCAGCCCTCTCCCTCGGGAGAGGGAGCCAGTTTTTCAGGGTATCGACGGCTCCTGTTCTGAGGCGGGGGCTTTGGCCTCCCAGGCCGTTGTCAGAAAAACCCTGTGCGTGGCTAAGTTAATCGATGGGAGAATCTCAATCCCTGAGCAAATTCTCCGAGGGGGGCGTCGCACCGACCGAACTGCCAGCGACGACGCCAACGGCACAGAGAAAGAGGCCACCGGTACTTCCAATGCCCGCCTACGGGACGGGACACTCCCCATCGCTGATCTTGAACCACAATCCATCGATGATCGTGACCACTCTCAGGGTGTCAGCTCAGCTCAGAGCGGTTTTCCGATGAGTTGCACACGACCCATACTAACCCGACGCGCGAGCGAGGGGATCGGCTGTGCGTCTGGGCGCCGGCCTAGGCCAGCGTCCCTCGCTCGCGTTTAGATGTTGCACATTCTTGCACGACGCCCCAAAGGGGCAGCGACAACTCAGACCAAGGGCAACGCCCTGGGATCTGCACCAACCACCGCGGTCGAGCCCTGAAAGGGCGAAACATGGCGATGTCGTTGTGCCGCCCTTTCAGGGCTTTGGGCATGTCCGGACCCCGATTCCCAGGGCGTTGCCCTGGGCTTTCCTGTTCGGCCCCTTTCGGGGCAAATTCCAAAACGGCGCAACATCAAAACTTGCCGCGTTGGGTAGTCTCATCCGACATCGCGGCCGACTTGTGCGCAACTCGCGTGTTAACCGCTCTAGGCTTGCTCCCAATTCGGGAAATAGACCGGAAACCCGGTCAGACCGTCCGTCAAGTCTAGAGGAGAGCTGATGGCCGATATCGCAGCCAAAAGCGAAGCGATAATAATAGCATTGGGGCGCACTGTTGGTCGCCACTTTGTTACAATCATATTTTTGTCTGTTTGTTGGATTGCAAAATCAATGATCGATTCGGCGATCTCAGTCTCAAGTCACCGAGCATTCGAATCACGGCGTGGTCACGTCGGTGCGTGGAAGCGTGGTCGATGTGCGGTTCGAAGACCGCTTGCCGCCCATCTACTCGTTGCTGCGCAGGGAAGGAAGCGCAAGTCGCCATCGAAGTGCTGATGCAGCTCGATGTCCATCATGTCCGCGGGATCGCGCTGAATCCCACGCAGGGTCTCGCTCGCGGCATGGCTGTGGAGGACACCGGCGGGCCATTGAAGGTGCCGGTCGGCAAAGGAATTCTTTCGCGAATGTTCGACGTTTTCGGAAACGCCATCGACCGCCAGCCGGCGCCGTCCGATGTGGAATGGCGCACCATCCATCGCGACCCGCCGCCATTGGCCAGTCGTTCCACCAAGTCCGAAGTCTTTGAAACGGGCATCAAGGTCATCGACGTGCTGGTGCCGCTGGAGCGCGGCGGCAAAGCGGGACTGTTCGGGGGCGCGGGCGTGGGCAAGACGGTGTTGCTCACCGAAATGATTCACAATATGGTCGGGCATCAAAAGGGAGTGAGCATGTTTTGCGGCATCGGCGAGCGCTGTCGCGAAGGGGAAGAGCTTTACCATGATATGAAAGAAGCCGGCGTGCTCCCGCACATGGTCATGATGTTCGGCCAGATGAACGAGCCTCCCGGCGCCCGGTTCCGCGTGGGCCTGGCGGCGCTCACGATGGCCGAGTATTTCCGGGACGATGAGCATCGCGACGTGCTGTTGCTCATCGATAACATTTTTCGCTTCATCCAGGCCGGCATGGAGGTGTCCGGCTTGATGGGGCAGATGCCGTCGCGCCTGGGCTATCAACCGACGATGGGCACCGAGTTATCGGGACTGGAGGAGCGCATTGCCAACACCGACACGGGCGCCATCACGTCCATTCAGGCTGTCTATGTGCCGGCGGACGACCTGACCGACCCGGCGGCGGTGCACACGTTCTCGCACCTTTCCGCGTCGATCGTTCTCTCCCGCAAGCGGGCGAGCGAGGGACTGTACCCGGCCATCGATCTGCTGCAATCCAACTCCAAGATGGCAACGCCGACCATCATCGGCGAACGGCATTACCTCCTGGCGCAGGAAATCCGCAAGACGCTGGCGCAGTACGAGGAACTCAAGGACATCATTGCCATGCTCGGGATGGAGCAGCTCTCTCCGGATGACCGCAACGTCGTCGGTCGTGCCCGCAGGCTGGAGCGATTTCTGACCCAGCCGTTTTTCGCGACCGAGCAGTTCAGTGGCATCAAGGGAAAGGACGTCAGCCTGAAGGACGCGCTCGACGGCTGTGAGCGCATCCTGAACGATGAGTTCAAGGACTATCCGGAGAGCGCCTTTTACATGATCGGGTCGATCGACGAGGCCAAGGAAAAAGCGAAGGCCGCCAAGCCCGCGAGTCCTGCCGATCCCGGTCCCAAACCCAAAGTTCAAGTGAAACCCCAGGCAAACGGGAAACCCAAACCCACGGTCGAACAAGGAGCCAACGCCCATTAATCTCAAGGTTCTCCTTCCCTTCCAGATCTTCGTCGAGAAGAAGGGCGTGAAACGGATCGTGGCCCAGACACTCCAGGGTTCCTTTGGACTCTTGCCGCACCGACTCGATTGCGCGGCGGCCCTGGCGCCAGGGATTCTGACCTATGAAACCGAGGCGGAAGGCGAGGTCTATCTGGCCGTCGATCAAGGAGTGTTGGTCAAGGCGGGCATGGATGTCCTGGTCTCGGTGCGTAATGCGATCGGCGGGACCGACCTCGACAAACTCCACGAGGCGGTAAAGCGGGAGTTTCTCAACGTGGACGAGCAGGAAAAAAGCGTTCGCTCGGTGTTGGCGAAGATGGAGAGCGGATTCATCCGCCGCTTCATGGAATTTCAACATGAATGAAGAGCACGAAGCAGAATGTCCCGAACGAAGAGACGACCTTCAGCCGGCAGGTCGGCGCACAGGCGAAGCGCAAGCTGAAGGCGCAGGCGCAGCGCCACGACAGAGCATCTGGTTCGGCCTGGGCATGTCGGGGCTGATCGGCTGGTCGGTGACGATTCCGACCCTGATCGGCGCGGCGCTCGGTCTCTGGCTGGACAAGCACCATCCGAGTTCCTATTCATGGACGCTGATGCTGCTTCTGATCGGTTTGATCATCGGCTGTCTGAATGCCTGGCATTGGGTCGCACTCGGAATACAAGGCAATGCAGGAGGATGACCGGATGAATGAATTCCTGCCCCTGGCCCTGGCGTTGCTCGCCGGCGCTTTGCTCGGTGCGTTTTTCTTCGGCGGCCTTTGGTGGACGGTCCACAAGGGCGTTACGTCCGAGAGGCCGGCGCTCTGGTTCCTCGGCAGCCTGCTGCTGCGAACCGGTGTGATTCTGGCTGGTTTCTATTTTGTTTCGCAGGGCCATTGGTCGAGGTTGGTGGCGTGCCTCCTTGGATTTCTGATCGCGCGCGTCATCGTCGTGAGGCGGCTCGCACGAGCGCCGGAGGAAGAGCAGACCTCCACTGGCAAAGGAGACCAGCATTGCGCCTTAGTCCCGATGACATGGTTTTCTGGCAATATGGCTTTGTCGAACTCAATAGCACCATCGTCACGACATGGGTATTGATGCTGGTGATGACCGTTGGCGCGAAAGCTGATCACGCGCAAGCTCGTGACCGAAGTGCACATCTCCCGCTGGCAAAGCCTCCTCGAGATCATCGTCACCGGCATTCAAGAACAGATCGAAGAAGTTGGCCTGCGCCATCCGCGAGAAATATCTCGGGTTTTCTGGGCACCTTGTTCCTGTTCATCGCCGTGGCCAACCTCTGCACGATCATCCCCGGGTACGAACCGCCCACGGGTTCGCTCTCGACCACGACGGCACTGGCAATCTCCGTGTTTGTCGCCGTGCTGCTTTTCGGCATCGAGGACCAAGGGTTGGCCGGTTACCTCAAGTCCTACCTGAAGCCGACGTTCATCATGTTGCCGTTTAACATCATCAGCGAGCTCTCGCGCACGTTGGCCCTGGCCATCCGCCTGTTCGGCAACATCATGAGCGGGACGATGATCGTCGCCATCTTGCTGACCATCACGCCCTTCATCTTTCCCGACTTCATGAACTTGCTCGGTCTGCTCACCGGCATGGTGCAGGCTTACATCTTCAGCATCCTGGCTACGGTTTACATCGCGGCCGCCACGCGAACCCGCGAAGAATGAAACCAGACCAACCAACAACGAAAGGAAACGCATGGATAGCATGACCCTAATCGCGATCGTTTCGATCATCACCGCCGGCGTCACGATCGCGCTTGGGGAGTATTGCGCCCGCCGTCGGCGAAGGGCGGGCGGTCTCGACGGCCTTGCGTTCGCTGGCCCAACAGCCCGATGCCGCGAAGACCATCACGCGAACCTTGTTCGTGGGCCTGGCGATGATCGAGTCCATCGCGATCTATTGTCTCGTGATCTCGATGATCCTGATTTTCGCCAATCCGTTCTGGAACCACGTCATCGCCCAAGCCACAGGAAAGTGAGCCATGCTCATCAATTGGTTCACCGTCATCGCCCAGGCGATCAACTTCCTCATCCTGGTGTGGTTGTTGAAGCGCTTTCTTTACAAACCGATCCTCCAAGCCATCGACGAACGGGAGAAAGGGATCGCCACCCAACTCGCGGACGCCGAAGCGAAAAAGGCTGAAGCCCAAAAGGAGCGCGACGACTTTCAGCACAAGAACGAGGCCTTCGACCACGAGCGTGCAGCGCTCTTGAAAAAGGCCACGGACGAGGCCAACGCCGAACGTCAGCGGCTGCTCGATGAAGCACGAAAGGATGCCGACGCATTGCGTGCCAAACGCCAGGAGGCATTGCGAAACTGAACAACGGAACCTGAGTCAAGAAATCATCCGCTGGACCCAGAAGGAAGTCTTTGCCATCACGCGCAAGACGCTGGCGGACCTCGCCGCCACGAGCCTCGAGGAACGCATGAGCGAGGTGTTCGTCGGCCGCCTGCGCGCATTGAACGGCGCGGCCAAGGAGCAGTTGGCCGCCGCCCTCAAGACCTCGGACCCACCCGGCGACTCGTGCGCAGCGCAGTTCGATTTGCCGCCGGCACAGCGAGACGCGATCGAAAGTGCGGTCAAAGACACTTTCGCCGCGGACAGCTCAAGTCCAGTTCGAGACCGCGCCGGAGCTGGTCAGCGGCATCGAACTCTCCGCCAACGGACAGAAGGTGGCCTGGAGCATCGCGGATTATCTCGCGACGCTGGAAAAGACTGCCGGCGAACTTCTGCACGAGGATGCCAAGCCCGAATCCAAACCGGCAAAGCCAAGCCGACGTCGGACGCCAAGCCCGAGCCAAAGGCCGAAGCCAAGCCCGGGCCGAAGCGTGAACCGAAACACGGCCTTGAACCGGTGCCCTCGGCTCCAAAGGCGGACCATTGAATAACTCGCCTGATAGCCTGCACAGCATGTTCGACCAGGCATTCACGGGGATCAGCCGGACGCTGGAAGCCTTCACGCCGCAATTGACGCCGCATGAGGTGGGCACGATCACGAGCGTCTCCATCGGCATCGCCAAGGTCTCGGGCCTTCCGGGCGTGGGCTTTGATGAGCTGGTGAAGTTTCCCGGCGATCTGTACGGCATCGCGTTCAACGTCGATGCGGACGAAATCGGCGTCGTGCTGCTTGGCGAATGCGAGCATCTGCACGCGGGCGATGAGGTCGAGCGCACGGGCCGTGTGATGGACGTGCCGGTGGGCGATGGGCTGATCGGGCGCGTCATCGACCCACTGGGCGGGCCGCTCGATGGCAAAGGGCCGGTCGCCTCCAGCCAGCGTTTACCCATCGAACGCCCGGCCCCGCCCATCATGAACCGCGCTCCGGTCACCGTGCCTCTGCAGACCGGCCTCATCGTCATCGATGCTCTCATTCCGATCGGCCGCGGCCAGCGCGAACTGATCCTCGGCGACCGGCAAACCGGCAAGTCCGCCATCGCGATCGACACCATTCTGAACCAGCGCGACCAGAATGTGCTGTGCGTCTATCTGCGCCATCGGCCAGCGTGCGTCGGCCGTCGCCAAGGTCATCGCCAACCTCCGCGAAAAAGGCGCCATGGATTACACCGTCGTCGTCGTGACCGAAGGCAACGACCCGCCCGGACTCGCCTACATCGCCCCCTACGCCGCGACCAGCATCGCCGAGCATTTCATGGAAGCGGGCCGGGACGTGCTCATCGTTTACGACGACCTCACCCACCACGCCGCGTGCCTATCGCGAGCTTTCGCTTGCTGCTGCGCCGCCCGCCCGGTCGCGAAGCCTTTCCCGGCGATATCTTTTACATCCACTCGCGGCTGCTGGAGCGTGCCACTCATCTTGCGCGACGACTTTCACGGCGGCTCGCTCACCGCTTTGCCCATCATCGAGACCGAGGCGCAGAACATCTCCGCGTACATTCCGACGAATCTCATCTCCATCACGGACGGTCAGATCTACCTGTCACCGACGCTATTCGAACTGGGCATTCTTCCCGCCGTCGATGTCGGCAAGTCCGTTTCGCGCGTCGGTGGCAAGGCGCAACGGGCGGCCTACCGAGCGGTGGCGGGCGATCTCAAGCTTGCGTATGCGCAGTTCACCGAGCTGGAATCGTTCGCCAAGTTCGGCACACGGCTCGACGACACACACCCGCAAGATCATCGACCATGGCCAGCGAATCCGGGCCATCCTCAAACAACCGGAGCTCGAACCGGCATCCGTCCCCGAACAAATCGTCATCCTCGTGGCCTTGACCGGCGGTCTACTGGACAGTGTGCCGATCGGCAAGGTGCGCGATGCCGAGCAGGCTCTGAGAAAGGCGGCGGCGGACATCCCGGCTGAGATTCGCTCAGCGCTTTTCCTCGAACGACAAGCTGAGCGACGAGGACCGCAAAGCGATTCTGCAAGTCGTCGCCAAAGCGATCGCGCCCTTCCAGCCGGAACCGGTTCCCGAACCCAAGAAGAAGCCATGAGCGATACATTGGCGAGTTTGCGCCGCAAGATCGGCGGAGCGGGCGATCTGAAATCGGTGGTCCGCTCGATGAAGGCCCTGGCAGCCTCGAGCATCGGACAATATGAGAAGTCGGTGCTGGCGCTGGCGGACTATGATCGCACCGTGGAGCTGGGCCTGGTTGTCTGCTTGAGGAATCGCGAGGCGGCCGCCGACCGAGCAAGCTGGGCGGGCCGGCGCGGCGCGAAGACGGTGAGCGCCATCGTCTTCGGCTCGGATCAGGGACTCGTCGGCCAGTTCAATGATGTGCTGGCGGATTTTGTCGCCAAGGCGCTCGATGCTCTGCCCGGCGAAAAGAAAGTCTGGGCCGTCGGCGAGCGCGTTCACTCGCGGCTGGCGGATGCCGGTCTCCCGCCGGTGGGACTTTTCGCCGTTCCGACTTCCGTCAACGCCATCACGCCGCTCGTCGGGCAGATTCTCGTTGAAAGTGAAGCGCATCACGAGCAAGCAGCGAGATCGGTCAACTTTACCTCTTCCACAACCGCCCCAAGTCCGGGGCGGCTTATGAACCCGTCAGTCAACACCTGCTGCCCCTGGATGCACAATGGGGACTCAGGCTGGCCCATCTCCCCTGGCCGACCGGAAACCTGCCCGAGGTCATCGGTTCGCCGGGAGCAGACGTTGTGGGCACTCGTCCGGGAGTATCTTTTTGTTTCGCTCTTCAAGGCTTGCGCCGAATCGTTGGCCAGCGAAAACGCAAGCCGCCTGGCCGCCATGCAACGAGCCGAGAAAAACATCGATGAACTGGTGGAAACCCTGAATCAGACATTCCGCCGCCTGCGCCAGACTTCCATTGATGAGGAATTATTCGACGTCTTATCCGGCTACGAATCGTTGACGAAAGGAAAGACACGCTGAAGCGTGGGACCGATCGGGAAAACCGAGCCAGTTTCGATCGTTTGGAGAGAGCCACCCGAGTGTGTGCGTGGCTAAGTTAATCGATGGGAGAATCTCAATCCCTGAGCAACTTCTCCGAGGGGGCGTCGCACCGACCGAACTGCCAGCGACGACGCCAACGGCACAGAGAAAGAGGCCACCGGTACTTCCAAAGCCCGCCTGACGGGATGGTACATTCCCCATCGCTGATCTTGAACCACAATCCATCGATGATCGTGACCACTCTCACCTTCTACTTCTTACCCCGCTTTGATGCGGCTCTTTCCAACTGCTCCTTCACTCGGAACTTCACAATTCTATTGATGAGGGCGTAAGGCATGGGCTCATCAAGAGGAAACCCCAGGTTTCCCTTCTCATTTTTATAGCGCGAAATCTCGGCTTTCAGTTTCTCGTCTCCCTCCACTGGCGGGTACAGTCCAATATGCTTCTTGAAAGCGGCGAAGTGGATGAGATTGCCCATCAGAGCGAAGGTTGGCATTTGATAGCTGATCTTTTCCTCCGCCTCCTGCGCCGCTTCTCTGATCGTCGCATCGTATCTTCTCCAAGACTGATTGAACCTCGGGTGAAAAGGACGCAATGTATTCATCGATGTTTCCAGGTCGCAATCGCTGATTTTTCATGACTTCTCCTTTGATGCGTCGGCTGAATTCCTGCGCCGCTTTATAGCGACTAACGATTGGATTGAGCACGTGCCGCCGCCCGGGGCAATCTACCCCCCCCGAACCCTGGGGTGTTGAAAAGTTGGGGTTTACCGAGTCCTTGAAGGGCGAATTCAAGACGTGTGTTTTTTTTGCGCGTTATCTCGGCAACGCCCCCCCTTGAGAAGGCAGGGCATAGGGGGTGATGAAAAACCGGTCCTAGACGAGTCTCGGAGTTCCTCCCTGGTTTCATTTGGCCGCTTTCCCCCCCTTGCGAAAGGGGGGGTTGGGTGCTCACATGGGAGGGGCTTTTCTGAGATCAGTCATGCCAGTCGCCGGCCGCTCGACGTCAAAATCGGCCTGCGACGCAGCGAAAACGGGCTCCCTCTCCCTTGGGGAGAGGGCTGGGGTGAGGGGCGGATCAAAGCCTGACGCCGCCGGTCGAATCCGATGACCCGCCGCCGGTGACTATCAACGGCGCGTGTGCGGAAACACCGCCTCTGGGAGGCCGTGGTTCTCTAGAAGGTTTTCCGTGCCGCCGACCCTCACCTGCAGCCCTCTCCCAGCGGGAGAGGGAGCTAGTTTCTGACGAAAACCCCTCCCTCTAAGGGGGTTAGGGGGGGGGTGGTCCCGACGGAACCAGTGCGAGGGCTCGCGGCTTCGGGTCGGCTGGACCGGCGGAATTACGGCGTATTCTGAGGCTCTTGGTTATGCCCTGTTCACTCCCCCTGCACCCCAAGAGGACTACCCCTCCCTTCCTCCCCTCCGATAGGGGAGGAGAGTTCGCAAGGGGGGGGAAACAGATCGCTCGCTCGAACCCGCATTCGATTGTCGCTGTGCAACAAAAACGCCTGTCTCGAAACTGTTCCGCGCCTCGCGCCGCAACCCCAATTTTTCATCACCCCACCCTGCCCCCCCTTCTCAAGGGAGGGACGACGCGCAACGGAATCCGGATGAAGACAAGGCTTGTGCAAGACGAACTTTTGCTCATCACCCCCCCGCCCCCTCCCTGTGACCCGAGCCGCGTGCCCATGACCTCGCCCGCACTCTGTGTGGGGGCGAGGTCCATGTCAAAGTCGACTCGGCTCAATTATTCGGCGGCGACAGACTTTCTGAGCTCATGCAAACGCTTCATCGCCGCCGCTGCCTTGAGGGTCTGGTAGTTAATCCCCGCCGCATTCAGGCTGCTCCCCTCCTGGAACGGAAACGCCGGGAATCGTTCCCAGAAAGTCCTTGAGCTTCTGTTGCACGGGCACGAATAGCCACATCTGGTCGGCGTACCATCGCATATACATCTGGGAATCGAGCACCGCCCGCTCGTACGGGTCAGCGCGGAGATGAACGATCGACGGCCAGCCCGGCACCGAGCGGACACCATTGACGATATTGCCCGCCAGGACGGCGAAGTTGACCTTCCAGTAGTTCCAGCGAACGGCGTTCAGCTCGCCCCCCTGCCCGAAGTAATAGATCTCCTCACGCGGGCCCTTTCTTGACCTCGCCCTTGAAGAACGGCAGGAAGTTGGAGCCGTCGGCATGGACCTTGAAGGTCCTGCCGCCGGCCTCGATAGCCCTGCTTGAGCTTCTCGACGATGTCCGGCTCGCCGGCCGCGGCGAGAAAGGTCGGCATCCAATCCTCTTGCGACATGACGTCGTTGATGATCGTGCCAGGCTTGATCACGCCCGGCCAACGCACCAGGCAGGGCACGCGGAAGCCGCCCTCCCAGGTCGTGCCCTTCTCGCCGTGGAACGGCGTGGTGCCGCCGTCCGGCCAGCTCACAACCTCGGCGCCATTGTCAGTGCCGTAGATCACGATGGTGTTGTCGGCGATCTTCAGGTCGTCGATCTTCTTCAACAGATCACCGACCGTGTCGTCGTGCTCGACCATGCCGTCGGCCGCGAGACCAATGCCGGTCCGTCCGTCCGATTCCTTCTTGAGATGGGTCCAGACATGCATTCGGGTGGCGTTGAACCAGACGAAGAACGGCTTCTCTTGCTTGACCGAGCGATCGATGAAATCCGTGGCATGCGCGAAGATCTCCATGTCGATCGTGGGCATGCGGTGAGTAGTCAGCGGACCAGTATCCTCGATCTTCTGCTTGCCGACTCGCCCCCATCTCGGGTCGACCGTCGGGTCGTCGACGTCCGTGGCCGTGCAGTGGAGCACTCCCCGCGGGCCGTACTTCTTTTTGAATTCCGGGTCCTTGGGATAGTAGTAGCCTTCCGGCTCCTCTTCGGCGTTGAAGTGGTAGAGATTCCCGAAGAATTCGTCAAAGCCGTGCACCGTGGGCAGATGTTTATTGTTGTCGCCCAGGTGGTTCTTGCCGAACTGGCCGGTGGCGTATCCCTGCGGCTTGAGCAGGTCGGCGATCGTGGGCGTCCAGTCGGGAATGCCGTGGGGCGAACCGGGCATGCCGATGGTCAGAAGCCCGGTGCGGAACGGATGCTGCCCAAGAATGAAGGAGGCACGCCCGGCCGTGCAACTCTGCTGGGCGTAGAAGTCGGTAAACATCGCGCCCTGCTTCCCAATGTGATCGATGTCGACGGATCGGCGGTACGGGAACAGGAACCGGGACCAAGCTCAGGTTTGGGCTCGGTTTCGGGGCGGAAGGCGTGGTGCTGGCTCCGGATGGCGAGGCGGGTTTCGGATCGCCACTGACTTGTTCAAGCTTGGATTCGGGCAGCAACGGGTCGACGTCGGCCACCGCGAGCTTGAGCGGCTCGGGGGCTTGCACGGGCGTTGAGGAGGGTGCGTCCGCTCAGCCCGGCACCATGGGCGCGGACGGACTGGCCGCGCCGACGGGTGTCAGGCCCACGATGGCGGATGCTCCCCCTGGTTCCTTGCATTCGCGGCCTTGGAGAACGAAAGGATCTTTTCGGCGAATGATCGTGCCTGTTCGCTGGTCCGGACGAGGATTGTAATGTTGTCCGAAATGAACTGGACGTCTATTCGCCGAAACAACGGCTCCTGATCCCTTTTACCCACCGATCAAGGGTAGTAATATACCTGTATAGTCGCGCCATTGGGATTATTGATCGTGTCGGTGCCGCCGATTTCGAACACGTCGCTGCAACTACCAGCGCCCTGTGCGGTGTACGTGTTGCCACCGGCGACGCCGCCGTAGGGATCGAAATAGACGTAGTTGAGAGTGGTGCCGCCGGTGAAGTTGTTACCCGTTCCGTACCCAACTATGCGCGATTCGAGGCTGGTGTTGTCCGCGAACGTATCATGGCCTAGTTGTCCGCCGACGTAGTAGACATTGTAGATGGGGGTCGAGGCCGGGTTGAATTCCTCGGATTTCCCGTTGAGCGCGACCTTCACGAAATGATTGGAAGGATCGATCGAGACCGTGGCCGTGTTACCGCTGGAATTCCTGGCGGGCTCGATCACGAGGGTACCGTACGCCGTCACCGAAACGCCTGATATGCCGCTCAACAATGCGCGGCCTTCCAGCGTCTCCAAATCAATCGGCGAACGACGTCGCCCAGCGGCGGGGCGCACTTGGCGAGTGCGGGGACCCTCAGAAACCAAACCCATGATTCGACTCAGAAAAGACATCGGATGCTCCTCATTGGAGTAGATGCGCACTGGGGGACACACCCGGGCCCCCCAAACGGACGGAGAACGGGTCAAAGTTCCTGGATCACTCAAAGCCTAGGTGATCCTAAGTTCTTTGGATGAAGTCGATGCAAAGGATCATCGAATTCTTGATCCCATGCATTCTAACGAGTTTTCAGCAATGTGATCGTGCAGGAAGAATACGAATGATGCTTCCATCAATGAAATGATGAAAGCGTTGGTTCAACCACCTCCGGGTGAGGCACTGATGCACCATCGGGAGTACGGCCTCGACAATGAGAGCAGAGAGCAGTCTTCCGAGAGATAGCGTACGATCGGTGTACAGCCCCCGCGGACAAACCCCGCTCCGAATCGGCTTAGCCTCGTGGCCATAAGCCAACGAAAAACAGTGCGGCTCGACGACAAGAATTCAAAAAACGAATGGCGGGGGCCGATTCCTCACAATCAGAGGAATGGGGACAGGCCAACACGTGTGTACTCACCGCACTCGGTGGTACTTCGCCTTCACGTACGCCTGGACCCGTCATTCTCAGGCACGCAACTATGTAGACCTCCTCGATCAAGTAGGGCTTTGGGCGAGCTGAGCAAGGCGGCGGATCCTGTCGCCCGCTCTGGAAAAACAAGGATCTTCGATGACCTTGACACATAACGCGATAATCGGAATCGAATCGACGAGGATCGTCTTAGCGTTGCAACGGCCGAATAGAATTTCGCGGTATTCCGGCGCGATCGGGGCCGGCCCCAACTTTCGGGCACGCCACTGGATTGGAGACCGCTCGCATTATGTCGGGTCCCTGGCTAATCACCGCGTCGGAGCCCCGACGGCGTCAGTACACATCGTCCGTCGAATCGCTTGATGCACCACGCACGTATGCCGCCACTCACTTAGGGCTTGACCCATCGCCCCACCCGATCAACCGCGGAACCACGCACGTGTGGCACCACTCGTTTCAGACATGATACACCGCCCCACTTGAACAACTGAAGTATCATGCAAATATGGCGGCACTTACTTTACAACGAATCAGTCTGAGTTGATCTTCTGAGGGCGGCGAAATTCTAGCACCGCTTTCGCGACGATGCAAGTCGCCGCTGAATTTTTCTCAAAATCTTCGCGCCACTGACTTGCCATCCGTGGACGATAGTTGTCAAATCGACATACAACTTTATAGGCCAATAACGTGTATCCAGTTTCGACTATATAATGTAGTATACGAAAAACGTCGGTGAAATTCTCATGAAGCTCGGAGAGAAGCACCCTGCCGGATCTGAGGCCGAAGGCGTTCAAACCTGACGACCCGGCTGCTCACAAGCCGAGGACTTCTGACGATTGGCCTAACAGGTCGTGGTAATTTCTCATCTTGATGTGGTTTTTTTTAAACAATACGGCTTGATCAGCGCGATCCAACTGCGCTTTTTTCCGAAGTAATTCATACCCGTAAACCGGGTTGTGCGCCGTGTGCGGGTTACATAAAAGATTTATTAGTAGGTGTTTGCGTCGATATTGTGTCGCTGCCATTCACTTCGTAATCGGCGATTCTTCACTAGGTAATTTCGCCAGTCATTGTCGCGTTTGCTTCTTGACTCTTGATTTCGGTTCGACTAGGTTTCGATGTGACAACATTCAATGATCCGCACACTGGGCTAGAAACCCGGAGGATTTGGGTGTTTTCCGCACGTTACTTGGGTATGCAATGGAACGAGGTCGGGCGTCGGACGTTCATTTACGCGCGAAGCATGGAGAGCGAAGGCGTCGTAGGAACTCAACAGCGTTATTCAAGAGCGACTCTGACTTCTTACCCCGGCGGTGGGAGCATCACTCACTTAATTGTGATTGATTGCGTGAGAACATTCTTCTCATGCCCACGGGCGTTTTTCATGCTGCCCATGACGTCAATCGAAGGTTAGGTTCCGACGAGAAGCCTGTAGTTTTGACAACCAGGAGGACTGATCTAATGAGCTGTCCAGTTCAGCAACGTTCTCTTTCTTGGCGATTCTTGCGACGCTCGCTTGCGTTCGCATGCGCGACATCCCTTTTGCTGGGATCTTCCGCCAAGGCAAGCAGCACCGTCCTGGCATTTGGCCAGCAGAATCCCGCTGACATCATCACCGCGAGCGTAAGTGGCGGCGTGACCTCACTATCAACGGCCGGCAATGCGGATGGCGCAGGCGTGTCCATCCCGGTCTCAATCACGAACTACTTGGGCGTGCCCCAAGTCCCGTTTCCCATTCTCGCCTACGAGACATTCGTTGACGTGCACAGCACGGGTACCGCAACAACCGTTGCGGGCACGATTTCTCAGAATTTTGTCGGAACGATCGATTTCACGGTTAATCCCGGAGTCGCAGGTCCGGGTAATGCCGCTTTTCTCATTGCGACGTTCTCCGGACCCAACGGGACGTTTTCGGGTGGCGCAGGCGGTGGTTCAGCGAGTCTGAGTGCGTCAGAACCCTCGGATACGGTCACTTTCACGGTTCCAGGGATGAGCTTCGGCAATGCTGCGATCGCACTCGGTTTCTCCGGCATCGTCGTTCCTCCCGGCTTGAGCACCAGCGGCACTACCGTCGGCCCCTTCACGGCACAGGGCGCGGGAACGTTCAGCGCGACGGTCGTCCCCGAACCCAGCGCGCTTTGCTTGGCCTCTTGTGCGGTGATCGTGGGCACGCTCGCCTACGGCAGGAAAAAGATGAAGAATCAAGGCTGAACTGGCCAAGTCCTGCTCTTGTTCTTCCTTCTTCCTCATTGTCGTATCAACTCCAACAAGAGCGGTCTCGCGACCGCTCTTGTTTTTTTCGGCACTCCGGAAACTCTTGGGAAGGAATGAAGGCCCCGGGAATGCACACTGCATTTCGAGCGGCCCATCGCTCGCGAAACGGAATGCACAACTCAGCCATGCGATACGTATAAGTCAAAACGCTAGAATGAGATACGGCCAAGACTCCCGATCCGAACCGATCGTGTCGATCAGGCATGTCCCAAATATAAGTCCAATTTCTATAATGAGATGCTGCTAGGACCCTACCTCGAACCGGTTGTATCGGTTGTAGCTGCGTCACACGTAAGTCCAATTGCCGTAAGGAGATAGCGCCAATATCGCGGCTTCGGACCGGTTGTATCGATTATTCCTGCGTCACACGTAAGTCCAATTGTTGCAGGGAGATACTGCCAAAACCCGTGCTTCGGACCGGTTGTATCGATTATTCCTGTGTCACACGTAAGTCCAATTGCTGTAAGGAAATACGACCAAAACCTCTGCCTCGAATGGGTTGTATCGATTATTCCTGTGTCACACGTAAGTCCAATTGCTGTAAGCAGATGAACGTTCCTGGCGCGGTTCCGATTATACCTGTGTCACACGTTAGTTTTATCTCGCCAACGACTTACGGCCGAATGAAGTTTCCCCGTCCTACGCAAGTGTGTGCGCTCAGCGCGACAAGAGGTCGTCGTGGCCGACGGACGTCGTGGACGATCAAGGCCAGGGTTTCGTCATCTCACCTTCATCCTTCATCGGATCTATCTGCGGCTGGAGGTCTTGGCGTCGTCGGGTAACTCGAGTAGCTGGCCGACAACGAGCTGGCTTGGGTCCTTGATGACGTCGCGGTTGAGCTCGTACAGCTCGTCGGCGCGGTGGTAGTCGCCCAGGACGTCGCGGGCGATGGACCGCAGGCTGTCATTGCGGCGGACCTTGTAGACCGGGCGGCGGCTCGGAGCCGGGTCGGTTCGTCGCGGACGCGGCGACTTGCCGGACCTCGGGCTCGTCGATGCTGGTGTCATTTTCGTCGTCGGCGACTCTGGCCAAGCCGGTGCGCCGGCCCACTTTGTTTCGGCTGGAGGCCGTGTCGGAGACCGGCAGGTCGAGCTCGGAGACGTTGCGGAGCGGCCGGCTCGTGGGTTTACCGGCGGCCGGCGATGGCGGGGATGACAAGGATTCCGCCGCGAGGTCGGTCGCGTCGTCTTTACGAGAGATGCGCTTCGCCATGCCGGGCGCATCGATGTACGCGGGGTCGAGGTCCTCGACAGCCGGGATGATAATCTCGTCGTTCACGTGCAGTACGCGAATGTCCGGGTACTTGTCGGCGTTCGCCTTCCACAAGGCGCGGTAGTAGCGGGCCGAGCTATAATAGAGGCGAGAGATCGACCAGAAGTTTTCCCCCTTTTCGACCACGTGCAAGTTGGATTCGACTCGCGAAGATCCAGAGTTGCGAGCCCGGCCCGCACCCGAAGCCGAGCCAGCGGTGGACCGCTCGCCCCCAGCTTGCGCGGCCGCGCCACTCGCCAGGTCTTGGGGCTGCGGCTGCGACGATTCTCCCCCAAAACTCACGACATCGTGGGAACGGGCGCGGCGCTTGCTCCGATCCAGATCCGGCCCCAGTCCCAGACGCCGGCGCGTCGGCGTCGACAGAATCGACGTCCTGCTCCCGGCCCAAGCTCAGCTTGCCGATGCTCGGCAGTTCGACCCACCCCGCACTCTTCAGAGCCTCCGCCGTACGCGGGCCCTCCTTCGCACGAACGGGCATAGGAACAGGGGCAGCAACCGCGGCCGCGACGGGAGTGGCAACGGGCGGCGGAGCGGCAACGTGAGCTTTGACCACCGTTTCGCTCGCCACCGGCGCGTTGGTGGGGGGAACGTCAGGGGCCGACGGCAAGCTCGCGCCAGCGACGCTCGTGGCGGCCTCCGCGGCCGGCGTGGGCTCATCGCGTTTGGGCACGGTGGTTGGCAATGGATCAGACTTCGGAGACAGGTTGTCGTCAGGGTGTTTTACGGGCAAACCCGGTTTCGGATCGGATTGCTTGGGGTCCGTCGCCGCCTGGACCGACGGCGAACTCGCCAGGCTTGAGGACGGTCCGGGAACAGGAGCAGGAACAGTAACAGGAGCAACGACTGGGCTCGGGCTCGGTTTCGGAACAGGCGGCTTGAGCTCTGGGATGTCGTGACTCGCCGGGGGCGTCGTCGACGGGTTGGCGGGCGATACGGGAACAGGGTCGGGGACCAAGCTCGGGTTTGGGCTCGGTTTCGGGGCGGAAGGCGTGGTGCTGGCTCCGGAGGGCGAAACGGATTTCGCATCGCCGCTGACTTGTTCAAGCTTGGACTCGGGCAGCAACGGGTCGACGTCGGCCACCGCGAGTTTGAGCGGCTCGGGGGCTTGCACGGGCGTCAAGGAGGGTGCGTCCGCTGAGCCCGGCACCGTCGGCGCGGACGGACTGGCCGCACCGATGGGTGTCAGGCCCACGATGGCGGGTGCTCCCCCTGGTTCCACACGTTCGGGAAGCGTGGGGGCCGGATCCGGAAGCGTCGAGCCCAGCAGCGACGGACCCGCTTGAAGGTCCGGGGGCGGAGCAGGAGCAGGCTCCGTTGTCGTCGATCGGCTAATCGGAGAAGACACCGGAGACGAAGGTGGTGGAGAGCTCGGCTCGACCTCGAGCGGGGGATCCGCCTCGGCTTTCGGAGGAAGACCCGGCTTGTCTTGCTTGGCTAACGTCGACGCCAGAAGGGGGCCTTCGCCGGGCTCGGTGTCGGCTTTTTTGTCTCTTTCCTTGCCTTTATCGTCGGCGAGTAAGGGGGCGTCCGCCTGGGTGAGGGGTTGGGCCGAGGGAGTAGGATCCTGGCTCTTTGTGCTGGCGGTCGTCGCCGATGGAGACGGTGGTGATGGTGATGGTGATGGCGATGGGGCTGACGAGCCGGCCCCGGCCGCGGGAGCGGAAGAAGACTGGCTGCGGATTGCGACGGTCGGCGGCGCGTTGTCGCCCTTTCCCGGACGATAGACCAGGGTCACAGCCAGGATGGGGACGGAAAGCCCTACGGCCAGCGATACCCGAGGATAGCGAGCGACCGCGCGCAGACCTCCCACGGCCACCCCGATCAAGGCGCGCGGCGTCGAACGCTGGCGCTTGCCCGCGGCGGCGGGATTCTCCGAGACAGGCTTGGACCCCGAATCGACAGAGGGGATCTCCGTCTTCGGATCGGTGTCGGGGTCACTCGGGGCCATCAAGGCCGGTCTGAAGAGGACGACGGGTTCGGGCATCGTTCCACCACCCTCAGTTTGGCGCTACGCGCTCGCGGGTTAACGGCCGCTTCCTGGGCCGTTGCGGTCACAGGTTTCTTGGTCAGCACGGTCAGCCTGGGATCGGTCTTGAACGCCCACTTGACGCGGCGGTCTTCCAGCGAGTGGAAGCTGATCACCGCGGCGCGTCCGCCTGGCGACAGGACCGCGGGCACCAGCTTGAGCGCGACCTCGAGCTGGCCGAGCTCGTCGTTGACCGCGATCCGCAGCGCCTGGAAGACGCGGGTGGCCGGGTCAATCGGCCCGTGCCGGCTGCGGCTCGGGACGCCGCGGCGCACCAGGTCGGCCAGTTGGCCGGTAGTGCGGATCGGCGAGTCGCGACGAGCTTCCACGATCCGACGGCTGATCCGTCGGCTGAACCGTTCCTCCCCCAGGTCAAAGAACAACTGGGCCAGCTCGGCCTCCGGCAGTCGGTTCACCAGGTCGGCGGCCGTCGGACCGGCTGCCTCGGGGTCGAACCGCATGTCAAGCGGCCCATCGCTCGCGAAACTGAACCCACGGTCCCGCCAGGCAAGCTGGTCCGACGACAGCCCAAGGTCCAGAAGAACCCCGTCAACCTGTCCGATCCCCAGCTCGTCGAGCACCTGGCGAATCTCACTATACGCCGCGTGGACCAAGGTCACCGGCAAACGCGACCCTTGAACCGATTCCAAGGCCAAGGCCAGCATCGCCGGGTCGCGGTCCAGGCCGATCAACCGTCCGGTCGATCCGACCCGGCTCGCCAGAGCCACCGCATGACCGCCTCCGCCGACTGTCCCGTCCACAAGAATCGAACCTTCGCGAGGCGAAAGCCACGCCACCACTTCGTCAACCAGAACAGGCTGATGGACCGACGCCATGGCCGCTTTCGCTGTCGATGAAAGTGAGTCGAGTCGCGGCAGCGCCTGGCCGCTACCAATGACGGCGGTCACCCACCAACCTCAAGGCATGCCCCGGAACAGGTCGCGCTCGGAACCAGACATGAGACAAGGCTGACTCTAACCGAACCGCCTTGGCTGTCAAGCTCGGTACACTTGTCCGCCTCGGAAACGCAACAACCGCGACCGGACCACCAATCGGCCGCGCAAGAATCCCACGCGTCGTCTCTTATCGTCATTTCCACGGTCCGACTTTGGTCGCGGAACGCAAGAAGGAGTAATAATTCGCCAGTCGGGCTGTGTTGATCGTCGGTGTGCTCGCTTAACTACTCACTCCAACAGCCTTTGAGGCAATAAAAAGTTGGCGTTGACCGTGCTTAGAGCGGATCACATCCGCGTTGCGCACACCGCTGTTTGAAACGTCATCATACTAACCCGACGCGCAAGCGAGGGGAGTGCCTGTGCCAGTCCATGATCGTCGCGTTTCGAGAGACTCAAGCCCGGATGCCCCCGGTGTACGCCGGGCCGATCCCCTCGCTTGCGCGTCGGGTTGGTATGGCTTGTGTGCCGGCCAAGCGTGAAGCGCTCTAAAGGACGGATTCGAGGCGGGTGTTTTTGTTGCGCGCGCGCAACGGTCCATCCCTTTACGAAGGGGGGCCGGGAGGAGCTCACAAGGTGGGGGTTTTTCCGACAACGGCCAAGGAGGCCAGATTCCCCGCCTCAGAACACGGGCCGGCGATGCCCTGAAAAACTGGCTCCCTCTCCCTCGGGAGAGGGAGCCAGTAATGACAAGATCTCCTCCCTCTGAGCCCTTCGCAAGGGGGGGGAAACACGCAGCGGAATCGGGATGAACGCCAAGCTCGCGCACATCCTACTCTTCATCAGGCCCCCGCCCGGTTCGGCCCGTGCGCCAAGACCGAATCCAGCCGGCGCATGGTGATTTATTCCAGCGTATGGTGATTATTTGCTGCATACGCAAACTCGCTTTGCATTATCATTCCAAACACGCTAACAATGATTATGCGACTTGCAGTGGGATTCGATCATGTACGACATGCGAATCCCCTGGAACTAAACGCGTTGAAGTTTCTGTTCCGGTGATCGGAATGGAGCACGACGTAGCGGGACCGGGTTTATCTCGGGGAAAAGGTGGCGCTCGCCGCATTCCGCCGATCGGTCGATTGGCTGGTGCGCGCCGGCGATGGCAAACAGTTTGGGGAGTCTGGCGACAGCCGAGACCGGATCAATTGATCATCTACTCTCAATTCTCGACATTAATGAAAAGGAACAGTATGCAATTCTTGAAGGGACCTTGGCTCGCGGGACTGTTTTCCGCGCTGCTTTTTACGTGCGCCCCCTGGCGAACGGGGGTAGCATCATCGTCACGGATGACTCGGGCGGCGGTTCCCTCATCTCGGTAACCGGCACTGCCACTGGCGGCACCGTCGTCGGCAACAGCACGGACATTAATACCTTCGAGGTCAACGGTGTAACCGGTCTGACCATCCCCACGAGCGTCATGATCACGATCACCGACGGCGCTATTGTCTCTGGTGTCCGAAGCATCAGCGCTTCGGGTCAAGCGGTGTTCGGTACCACCTTGGGCCACGAGGCCATCCTCAATTTTACCGCGACAGGCATTGCCTTCGGGGCGAACATCGACCTCTCGGGCACGATCGGTTCGTTGTCTGAAAACGCGTACCCGGGCTACGACTTCAGTCTGCTGGCGGCGAATCCCATCACGCTCTCCATCACCCGCACCAATACGAACTACACGAATGTGTTGGGCCACAATGGCGTCGTGATTAGCCACAGTGGTCTTGGCTACCAGATGCAGGCGCCCGCCGTGCCTGAGCCCACCTCGATGGCCTTGCTGGGCATCGGCCTGAGTAGCCTGTTCGCCTTCCGCCGTCTCTTCGGGCGGGCCTCGGTCGCTTGATCGAGGTCAAGGGGGGTGGTCGCGGCGGAGGTGCCACCTCGGCCGAAACCACCCCTCGAGCACGGTCAACCCCGAGTTTTCATCAGCCCACCCCGTCCGAACCTTCGCAAGTGGGGGAAAAGGAAGCGCGTTCCTCGCTCGCGGTGTGTTGTCGCCTGGACTCGGCCTGGAAGAAATGAAAATAGCGCTCCTTGTCCGGGACGTTGGCCGCCCAGATGGCGGCATGAGGGCCAAGCTGGACGTCGGCGAACACCGCGATCGGGATCGTGGCAATCGGTAAAGGGCTCTCACACCAAGCGAGGAAAAGGGTCACCTGATCCCAAAACCACTCACGAGGCACCACTTGATCGACGGGTGTATCGTGGTGGTACAAGCGCGCCCAGCGATCGACCAGGTCGCGTCCATCACGCCGCACCAGCACCACCGACGCGACGGTCACAAGCCGAGCGTAGAACTGACCCTCCCACATCCCATTGGTGAACATCAGCGCGGCGGATGCGTCCTCAACCAGGCGCCACAGGTCATCGAGCCGTCGCCGCACCAGCATGTCGGCATCGATCAAACAGAACCAACGCTCGTCGGTGAAACGGTCCATCGCGTTTCGCAATACAAACGGTTTCCTGTTGGCCATATCAGCCCGTCTCATCTCCGCGGGCTTGGGCGAGTTCAGGCAGATCGTCCCAGGGTGCGATCGCTCCAGCTCCTGGACCTGGCTCTCATCGAGGCCGACCGTGTCGCACAGGACGCGCTGATCTCGTTCGAACACAGCGAGCGACCGGAGCAGCAACATCGCCCAGCGGTGATAGGCGGAGTCGAATTGCAGGACGATCATGATTATCATCACTCGATGGGTTATGTCACTCTCAAAGGTCAGCATGCCCAATGATCGATCGACAGGGCCTTCGTGATGAAAGTCATTATCTCTCCTCTCCGCGCACTCGACCATTACGTCTCCCGCGAATTCTCGTTCATCATTCGCGACCTGATCCAGTCATATGAATGGAACCACATCGAGGTCAATACGCTCCACAGTCGGCCTGGTCCCTTGGCCGAAAAGCTGAGGCAGGAGCTCGGCCGAATGCCCGAGGTGATTCTCATCTGGGGAGCGTCGTGGTTCATTACCGCCAACTCGGAGCAGATCGAAAGCCTCGACTGTCTCAAGGCTCTTGTCGCCGACGATCTGCACTGGGGTTACAACGAAGAACGGCGCTGGGGCCAATGTTTGACGTACATGGTCGTCGACCTCGTCTTTTCGACGTACGGCTACGTGTTCCACGAGTATTACCCCGAAGTCCGCGACTTCTGCCGCTGCATCTGGCTGCCTCACTCGGCCTCGCCGGACTTCCTCATTCCGTTCAACCACGAGGCTGAGAACACGCTGCTGCTCAGCGGTGCGATCTCTGGCTGCTACCCGCTCCGCGAGAAGATGAAGGCGCTTTGCGACACGGGCCGGCACCGCATTGTCCACCATCCTCACCCGGGCTATGGGACGCATTTCGACAACGATGCCGATCGCAGGGTCGGCCGAGGCTACGGCCGGCTTATCAACAGCTACCGCGCCGCGTTCACGGACTGTTCAACCTATCGCTACACGGTCGCCAAACACTTCGAGATTCCGGCCGCGGGCGCACTGCTGCTGGCCGAGCGCGCCATCGCCGACCCACTGCTTCAATTGGGTTTTGTCGAAGGCGAACACTACATCGGAACGTCGGACGAGGATCTGGAGGAACAGGTGCGCTACGTCCTGGACGAAGCCAACCATGTGGAACTCGATGCGATCCGGCGGCGCGCTCAGGCATTGGTCTGGGAGCGCCATAAAACGAGCGATCGAGCCGCTTCGATCGACGCGGTGTGTCAGTCGTTTCGGTGAGACATCGCGTGAGCCGGGCCCGCGGCAATCCGAGCGGCGGGTTGTGCCAAGGTCCGAGACAGTGTTCAGTGTTCGGTGTTCGGTGTTCAGTTGATTGAAGTTCGGATCCCGTGGTAAGGATCGGTGCGGGCGCGGGCGTTTTACTGAAAACTCAGCGCGCGCCTCCGGAAGACTGATCACTGGACACTGAACACTGAACACTGAACACTGAACACCCAACACAACGGAGCTTTTCCTTTGCAACGAGTCGATTTCGACGCGATCTATCAGAGCAAGCGAGCCGAGGGCCGGTATGGCTGGCATGATTTGCCTCTCTATGCGGAGCGGGTCGCGGTGGCCGAAGCGTTCCTTGCTCGCAACCAGGCGAAGGCGGGGGATCGGGTCCTCTTCCTGGGCTGCGGCTCAGGCCACACGTTGCTGGCCATGGCCCGAAACGGATTTGAGGTCGCCGGCATCGACATCTCCGCGGTGGCGATCGCCTGGGCCCGCGAGCAAGCCGCCGAAGCCGGACTGCGCGCTGATTTGCACGTCGGCGACGTCGTCACCCTGGCATCATATCCTGACGCGGCGTTTTCGTTCGTCGTCGACGATTATTGCCTCCAATGCGTGATCGGGGCGGATCGCGCGACCGCCTTCTCCAACATTTTCCGAATTGTCGAGCCGGGCGGTGCGTTCCTCGCGGGAACGGATTGCACGAGCGAGCTGAACATCGCTTCGTCCGAGGATCCCGTGTTCGATGGTCAGTCCCGGTGCTTGACCCGTGATGGCATCCCCTACTCGTACTTGACCTTGGATGGCGAGCTCGAAGCCGAGATCGCCAGAGCCGGTTTCCAGATCCGATGCCGCGGCGAACGCTCGCGAAAACAGGGGGCGCCGACTTACCACGCCGGGCGGCAATGGATTGATGCCGTGAAACCGAAATGAAGCTGATCATCTCGGAATACCAGGCGATCCGCGCGTTCGTGAGCCGTGAGTTCGCCGCGACGATTGAGGAGCTGGTCAGCACCTTCGGCTGGAAGCATGTCCAGCCGGCCGAGCTCCGCGCGGGTCGCATTCGGGCGAGCTTGGTGGACATCCTCGGGGCTATGCCCGACGTCATCCTCTTCTGGGAGGGCTATTGGTTTATCAACGGCCACGCGGACGAGCTCGATGGCCTCGACTGCCGGAAGGCGCTGTTCGCGGACGACATCCACGACCGCGGGAATGACCGTTTTTACTTGTTCTGGGCGGCATTCCTGATTTGCGACACGATTTTATGTACTTACAAAAATGCGTTCTTGCAGTTTTATCCCGCACTGGCCGCGAGGAAGGAGGTGCTGTGGGTGCCGCACGCGGCCTCGCCCGAGTTCTTACTCCCTTTCAATGAGCGCGCTGAGAATTCGCATCCTGCTCGAGTGGGGCCATCGGCGAATCCTACCCGCTCCGCCAGCGGATGAAGGCCCTCCACGACCTGGGGATTTGGCCAATCGTCCGCATTCCGCACCCTGGCTATGGCCAAAGCTACGACCATTCGCGCGATGAGCGCGTAGGTGCCGGCTACGCCCGCGCAATCCATCGATACCGCTCGGCGTTTACCGACTGCTCGATCTTCGGCTACCTGGTCGCGAAGCATTTCGAGATTGCCGCCACCGGCTCCCTACTTGTGGCGGACCGCGCGGCCAAGGGCCTCCTCGCTCAGTTGGGGATGTTCGAGGGTGAGCATTACATCGCAACGTCCAACGATGACATGGAGGAGACGATCCAGTTCGTCATCGATGAAAGCCATCACCGAGAGCTCGATGAAGTGCGGAGGCGCGGACAGCGCTTGGTCTGGGAGAAGCACACGACCAGGGAACGGGCAAGGCTCATCGACGCCACGTTCAACGACCGCTTAGAGCGCGCTGGAATTACGGCGCCGTTTTCCCCCCCTTGCAAAGGGGGGGTCAGGGGGGGTGGACAGGGCATAACCAACAGTCTCGGCCGAGTTGGAGATTCCGCGGAGATTGGCTGCCTCGGAACCGCATACAGGGCGCCCGGTTTCACAGAGACCACCCCCCCTAACCCCCCCTTCGCAAGGGGGGGAAAGCGCGGAATCGGGATGAACACCAAGCTTGTGCACGCCCAGTTGCTGACTGGTTCAGGGCACCCTTCTCGCCGCGACCGCAGGCTGTGGACCTTTCTTGCCGATGCCGACGGGAGCACCTTTCTTGCCGATGACGGGGGCCCCCTTCTTGCCGGTGCCCTTTTTGACGACACCCTTTTTGACGGATTTCTTCGATTTCTTCTTCGTGACCGGTCCCACGCTGAGCGCTCTCACGATGGCGAGGGAGACGGCCTTGGTGACGTCCGCGGCGGGAGCAATGCCTGTCTGCAAACTTCCCAGCAGCGCCTTGGCTACGGGAACCGTGAGATTGACGCAGATCAGCCCCGTGTTGATAGGAACATTTCCCCCGCCCTTCTTGCCCTTGCCCTTCCCTTTTGGCCCAACTAACTTGCCGCCCATGTGGTGACTCCTGTGAATGACATGACTGTGAACAACCCGGGAAACGTAACGCCCCAGGCCAATTTGTTGAGGGTGAAAGAAGACGCGGAAGCCCTCACCTTCGGGCCGTGATCGCAAATGCAAACTATCGAGCCTCGCACGATTCATGTCAAGGGATAACCGTGATCGATACCCGCGATTCATGCGAAATGCCGCTGTCAGTCAAATCGGGTCCGCGTCGACCAAAGCGAGTGCCAAATCACACGACCGTTTGATATGCTGTTTGCTGTTCTGGACTCCGATCGGCGCGGCGGCCCAAGGCCGGCCACGAATTGGGAAAGATGGAATGCCGGGCAACGACGTCATTCAGGGCCTCTGGATCGGTGACGAGCTGTCGACCATGGAGCGGCTCTCGATCGCGTCGTTCTTGGCACAAGGTCATCCGTATCACCTGTATGTCTACCGGCCGGTCTCGAACGTCCCTCTGGGCACTTGTTTGAAAGATGCAAGCGAAGTTTTACCCGAGTCCATGATCTTCCAGTACCCAGACTATGCATCTTACGCCGGTTTCGCCAATTACTTCCGGTACAAGTTACTGCTCGAGCGCGGCGGCTGGTGGGTCGACACGGATGCCGTCTGCCTTCGACCGTTCGATTTCGCCGATGAGTACGTGTTCGGCTCCGAGTTGACGACCGAAGGGACAGCGACGCCGACCAGCGGCTTCATCAAAGCGCCGGCCGGGAGCGAGGCGATGGCCTTCGCCTGGGCACAGTGTCTTGAGTAAGGATCCGGGCCGGCTCACCTGGGGCGAGACAGGACCCCGATTGGTAGGCGAGGTCATCCGCAAGTTCTCCCTGCACGCCTTCCTCCAGGACTACCGGACCTTCACGCCGGTCGCACACTTCGAGTGGGAACAAATCCTCGCGCCCGGCTGGACCGATGGCTTCCCCGCGTCGACCTGCGCAATCCACCTCTGGAACGAGAAGTGGCGGCGCGGCGGTCAGGACAAGAACGCCCTCTATCCCTCGGACTGCCTGTACGAGCAATTGAAGGCCATGTACCTTGGGTCGCCGGCCGATCAAGGAGGCTCGGTCGTATAGAGATATGCGTGACGCTTGAGGAACTCAGCATATTCCTCGATCCCACTCAGGTAACGCTCCCGATAATCGGCGGGGAGTCCTCGGCGCTCCATCGCCGCGTCAGCCTCGATCTTCCAATGGGAAGCGGGCTCCGACTTGGACCGCCGGAGATAGATCGCGACCGCGCAGTCCCAGGCGTGGCTGCTGGATATGAACTCCTTCGAAAAGATTCGCTTCAAACCAGGGCTCGTCGCCAGCATGCGCACTGGTCTTGTGATAAGCCCGGGCCATCGCATCCTGGAGCAGGATCCAGTGCCGGCCGGCCGTCTCGTCGTCGATGCGGTAGATGAACCTGAGATGCTCGATCGCGCCGACGAGTTGATCTGACTTCGAGTTGTAGCCGATGACGTGAAACTCGTCCTTCATCGTTCCCGGCAGGATCTTCGCGGGATGGTAGAGCATGCCCTCTTGAGTCGGGATGGTGAGGTTGTCGTGGTCCATGAAGATGATCCGGACCGTCCATCGGCCACCCTCCCAAACGCTCTTCAGGCCGACGTTGTCGCGCAACGAATGATTCGCCGTAGGAATAGGTTCGCAAGGCGAGGACCGTGGCCCAGAAGGTACCCAGTTGCCGCGTCAGTGAGGCGTGGACCCGGTTGGCCCTGGCCCGATTCTCAGGCCGGGCGAACGCGGCGTCGAGATAAGATTCGTGCGACTCATAAGGCCCGTCCGGAGGTTTGTAGAGACCCAGAACCTCCTCAAGGAGCGTGTCGGCGAAGCGGCGGGCTTCTTGAGAAGGCACACACGACTCCGGTCCGTCGCCGAAGTAGCGGAGGACTCCGTCGCTCGCGAGATAACGGGACAGTTGCTGGAGCCGAAACGATGTCGACCCGACGAGCATCGACTGGCCAGGCACGGCGTACTCGAAGAATCGCAGCGTCTCAGCCCAAGGACCTTCGAGCTCTGATAAGCAGCCCTCCCCTCGTTCCTTGGCGAACGATGCGATCGACTGGCTCATGGCGTGCCGCATCCTCGGGAAATCGTCGCCGAAAATGCTGGGATCGGAGAAGTAATCGATCAGGTGCTGACACGGCCCGTCTCCGACGGGGAGGGTATTCGGATAGGCGATGGCCGTCGCGATCGAGATCGGCGGTGGGGATCGGTGCGCCAGCCAGTAGATTTTGGCAAGGCAGGCCGAGCTGCCCGCCTCCCACTGGAGCATGTCGGCCGAGCTGCCGCCGTTGAGGCGGTGGGACGGCGGCAATGGCCGGCCTTCCCGATCGTGCACAACGTTCAGCGGCAGCTCCGAACGATGACCGGCACGCTTGATCTCGATCTCAAGGCTGCTCCCCGGTGGCTTGACGGTCAGGACGACCGTGTTGATCGGCTGCTCGACGAGCGCATTGAGCCGCGAGCTGGTCTGGGGACCTACCCAGAAACTCTCGCTGTCGCGAGTGAGGGCCCGCAACAGGCCAGCCTCGAAATTCGCGAGATGGGAGAGCTTGCGACGAGACTCCTCGTCGGCGTAGATGTAGGTGAAGTCCGTGGACTCGCCACTCGACCGACGGACCTGGGCGCGAATCCGTTCGGCGACGTCGTCCGGATGGAAGAGATAACGGGCGAGGGATAACTTGCAGCTTTCCGCACGCGAGATGGCGATGAAATCCTGGAGGGCCCGCGGCGTCACGCGACCCCGGCCCAGGGGCGTCAGCACCCGGTCCAGCCGCCGGAGCTGGCGGCGAAACTGGCGGAGGAAAGCGACGGGCTTGGTCGTGGTATAACCCTCCTTCAAGACCGCGGCGGTCACTCGGGGTTCCGATCCTTCGGCGCTCAGCAATCCGATCAAGCCGAGGAACGCCAGGGATTCGTTCGTCTCTCTCGCGCGGAGGCGAAGGAACTGTTGCTGGAGCATCAACGCGGCGAGGCAACGGATCTCCCACGCCTGGCGCTGGGCTCTGAAGCTGGCCCGGAAGGTCCTTGTAGGGTGCTCTCTGAGCACCGATCAGGGGTGCTTTGCCGAACTCGGTGCTCACAGAGCACCCTACGATAGGACCACCGCCGCTTCCGAGACAGTCTCTCAGCCCGGGCTCCCCGGCGGTGGGCGAGCCGCCAGTGCAAGCAGAGTCTCGACGAAATCGCGATGGTACTGATGTCGATATCGCAGGAACGCGCCGATCAGATCCATCGCCCGTGGGTTGCCGGCGAGATCGTCCGTGACGACCTGTTCGACGGCCGCATCCTCGCGTAGCGTCTGGTTCGGGCTCATTGCGGCATCGACCTTGGCGGCATGGGCACCAGACTGGAATAACGGTTGGATTCCTCCGAGCCGCCGGCCCAACTGTAGGAATGCTCGGTCCGGAAGTGAGCGCCGTGCTTGGCGTCGACCAACCCCATGAAGTCCCGGTTGCGAAACCGGAGATACTCTTCGCTGCGATGGTCCTTGTGGTGAAGGATGGAGACGCCTCTCGCCACCGCCATGCACCGGCTTCGGCACTGGCTGACTCGCCAGTAGTAATCCATATGTTCGTTGAGAGGCATGTCCTCGTCCCAGAGGACTTGCTTCAATAACTCACACCGAAAGAGTGCGAAATTCATGATCAACTGGCAGGGCTGATAGTCCACGCCACCAGGCGTGCGCCTCGGCGGGTCGGTTGATGGGCTGATCACGATCTCGTCGCCCTGTCGACGGTAGTTGTGGGCCCAGCAGATCATCCTGTGCGGCTCGATGATCTGACCGCCGACGCCCGCGATCTCGGAGTCGTGAGTCAAGACGTCCAGCAGCGGTTCGATCCGCGTTTCCTCGAAGAACTCGAAGTCCTCCTCGCAGAGCAGGAGCAGCGGCGTTGTAACGGCCCGGGCCAATCGGTTGCGACCCCGGCTCAGGTTCGACTCGGTGTGCACGACCGCGACCGGCAGATCCGGATAGAACCGTCGAATCGACTCCTGGAGGCGCAGACAGCGCTCGCGGGCGCAGGAATTCGGTGATGCCAATCGTCACCAGGCCGGCCAGGTTCCCCCGACTGCCGGGTCCGGTCTCATCGGCGCTCCTCATTCGTCGACGAGCTCCAGGAGACACGTCTCGCTCAGCGTGGACAAGGGGGTGAAATCGGTCCTGCAACGGAAGTCGCCTCGCGGGTGGGAGATGATCGTATTCTCGACCGAGTTATAGATCATGTAGCAGATGGACCGTGGCCAGGGCGTGATGTTGGGAGTGGATCCGTGAACGTTGTTGGAGTGGAGAAACACGACCGAGCCCGGCGGACCGATTAAAGCTTTGATGCCACCCTCCTTGACCAGCTCCGCCACGATGTCATGATCGATCTCCATGCGGTCGGGAATGTAGATGTGACCGCGTTTGTGAGACCCGGGGATGACCATGAGTGGAGCGTTGCAAGCGTTGACATCGTCGAGGTACACCCCAACCAGGACCGCATTCTGTCCTTGCAGACCGTCTTGGCGGTACCACTGGTTGAAATCCTGGTGCCAGCCCCAACCGCCGCCCGTGAAGCCGGAGTTGAAATTGATCCGGGCCTGGTAGACGTACGCCCGGGTCCCCAGCAGTTGTTCGGTCGGTGTGAGTATTGTCGGATGGCACCGGAGCCGCCGGTACGCCTCATCGTGAACGTCCACGCCGAAAACGACCTTGAGCACGTCGTCGCCGGTTGGCTCGAGAACAACCTCGGGGCCTGCGCTGGCGACTCAATGTCTCGAGACCTTTCCGTAACGGGCCAAGCTCCTTGGTGGAAAACAAGCCGGGGAAGAAAAGATATCCGTCCCTGGCGAACTGATCCATCAGGTGATCGCTGAGCTTCATCGGACCGGCACCTCACCCGGGTCGAAAGAACAATCTGATCGACAGCCTGCAACTTGAGTGTGCGGGCGAGCCGTGTAAAATGAGCTTCCGCCTCGCCCGAGGGAATCGCTCGGATTATCATCATAACGACTCGGTTGTCCCGAGCCGACTAGCTTGAGCTTTTTTCTTACCGCGAGACCATCTGATGCTGAGTCCAACCCGAGATGCCGGCCTGGCCGTCGATGGTGGACTACCGGTCCGCTCTCGGCCCTTCGCACCCGCGTGTTTCCTCAGCGGCGGCGAACGAGAGTTGCTCCTGGAGTGCCTCGAGAGTCAACAGTGGTCGAGTTTCCGGGCCGGTACGCCTGGCCCTGAGATCAACCGGCTGGTGGGCTTATCCTCGGAGGAGCTCGATCGGTACGGGGCGCTCGAAGCGCGGTTCGTCGGCGGGAAGTACGTGCGGCGGTTGGAGTGCCTGTTCGCGCGCTCCACCAGCACGCGGTTCGTCGTCTCGGCCAACTCCGCGACCTCGGGGCTGGTCATGGCCTTGGGAGCGATCGACCTGAACCCCGGCGATGAGGTGCTGGTGCCGTGCATGTCATTCCACTCCACGGCGACCAGTGTCTTGTTCTTCAATGCCGTGCCCGTCTTCACCGAGGTCAAGCCCGATACCTACTGCATCGACCCGGCCGACGCGGAGGCCAAGATCACCGGCAATACGAAGGCGATCCTCGTGGTGCATCTTGGCGGAAACACCGCCGACATGGACGCGATCATGGCCTTGGCCCGTAAGCACTCGCTCAAGGTGATCGAGGATTGCGCCCAGGCTCCGGGTGTGACCTACCGGGGCCGGCCCGTCGGTTCCGTCGGCGACGCGGGCGTTTTTTCGCTGACCGAGACCAAGAACATCACCTGCGGCGAGGGAGGACTACTCGTGACCGACGACCCCAGAATCGCCCGCAAGGCCCGGCTTATCCGCAATCACGGCGAGGGAGTGGCCGAGTCCTCCTGGCCGGACGACGAGCTGGTCAACGTGGTCGGCATGAACTTCCGCCTGACCGAGCTTCAAGCGGCCGTCGCCATCGCACAATTGAACAGCCTGGACCAGCGCAACGCCTCGCGGCGCGACAATACGTCGTACCTCCTGGAACAGACCGCGCGATTCCGGCAGTTAGTACCTCCCAAGGACGAAGACGGTGCAGGCGTCGTGTGCTACATCTTGAAGTGGCGTTACGAGCCTCGGCTCGGCGACCCTGACCGCGATACGCTCGTGCGAGCCATGCGGGCCGAGGGCATACCGCTCGTCGACGGCTATGCGCGACTGCTCCACGAGCTGCCGATCTTCGCCCGCCGCATCGCCTTTGGCCGGGATGGCGCCCCCTCGCGCCCCCGTATCACAACGGGCCGCTCTCCTACGGCACGGGAACATGCCCCCGCTCGGAAGAAATCAATCGGCAGTTCCTCTGGTTCACCCATGTGCACCCGCCGAACGACCGGAGCGATATGGACGATGTCGTGAGGGCGTTTGGAAAGGTTCTGAGAACATGAGCCTGGAAAACCAGGGTTGAACGATGTCCGCATATCAAAACGGGGACGGCAAGCTCTCTTGGAAAGACAAGGCTCGTCACTGGCTGGGTCGCGTCTGCGTCCCGTGCTTGCCGGATTCGTATGTGGCCACGGTCATTGATGACTATTACATCGATCAACAGCCCAAGAACTTTTTCAAGCGAGCCGTTCGCGACGAGCTGACGCGACGGCTTTACGAGGGCCCGGAGGCGGAGATCAGGGCCGTGAACCGGAGCTCCATCTGGGGGGGCACAGCCGGCGTCCGGTGGCACGAGTCGGTGCGCCAAAGGTATCAACGGGATCCGAAGTTCCTGGAGAACTACCTCAAAACCCGCAGCCACATGCTGGAACAGATCGCCTGGCTACTGGCCAACTTCCCCTTTTTCGAGAACGTGTGTGAGATCGGCACGGGCAACGGCTTGCTGATGGAGTACCTGGCCGCCACGCTGACCCAGATCGAGCGATTCCAGGGGATCGACTTGAGCGCGGAGCAAATCGCCAGGAACCAGGCGGCCTTCGGCGCCTCGAAGGTCGAATACCTGCACGTCGAGGCAACCGAATACGTGCTGCGGCACTGTCGTCCAGGCACGCTCTTCGTGACCTGCGGTACTTTTGAATGCATCACGCAGGCCGAGGTGGAAGAGATTCTCGAATTGACCCGGCGGAGCGTCGATCGGGTCGCCTTCGCGATCTGTGACGCCATCAGCCCCGACTATGATACGGAGGTCGAGCTCAACTCGCGGCCGCGCGGCGACCTGTTCTTCAGCCACAACTATCGACATTTGTTCGAGAAACACGGCTATGAGATCTGTTTCAACGAGGTCGAATTCCCCAAGCCGATTTACAAGCGGCTGTCGATCCTGGCGACAAGCTTCCCTCGCGGCGAGGTCAAGCCGGATAACCAAACACGCGATTGAACGAGGGGCACGCCGCCATGATTTCGCGCGAATTGTTGTGGCTCGGGCTCCTGAGCGGATCGCCGGTAGTCGACCGAGTTGGCGGTGATCCGCCCTTTATGCCGGTCGGCTTCATGCGGCCGTTCCAGCCAGGTGGACAATCCCCGAGCGACGTCGCCCTCCAGCGTCGGCCAGCTCACCCGCTGCCGGAAGGCCTCGCGATACTCGGCGCTGGATACAAACTCCTCGTAATGACAGACCGTGAGCCGGTCGGAGGGCCACGACCGGTGCAATTCCATCACCGCTTGGGCGGTGTCGAGCAGCCGTTGCCGGCGGTAGTTCAGGTCCCACGGAATGCGTTGATTGGTTTCGTAGGTGGAGAGGGCGACCTGCCGGAGGTCGCGTACCAGCAGGACGAGGTGTTCGGGTCCCCATGCGACGGCCTTCCGAATCGGTTCGGCGAGGACTTCCTTCACGCCCCACTTCTCATGCTTGCGGGCCCAGCCCAGGATGTTGCGACCGTGGTAGCCCAGGCTGGCGGCCTGGGTGCGGAGTCGCTCCGCCCGGAACCCGCCCCGAGTCGGCTCGTACAGCACGACAGCCCGCCCGGCGACGGTCATCGCGTTGCACAGCATCGTCGTCCCCGACTTCGGGACTCCCGCCAACACCACGTTCAGACGACGCCTCATGAATAGCCGCCTCGATCTTCATTCAAACCGTTGCGAATCCTTCGAGGTTTTGCTCGCTCAGCGCGAAACGATTCGGGACCTACTTGCCCTGCCCACCTTCCAGAAGGAGAAGAAGAAGCGCAGCACAGTGTTGCACAAGGCCAAAAACGCCATCACGGCGTCACAGCCTTGCTGCCATTGGACTTACGTGTGACGCCTGAATAATCGGAACCATCTTCTTCAGATTAACTCGTGAAGGAGCTTGAGTTTACGTGTGACGCCCGCATAATCGGAACCCTGGCCTTCACCGGGGGGAATGGTTGCCCACGCTCCATACTATAGCTGTTCACGATCGCACGGCGTATGGGCCATACCAACCCGAAGCGCAAGCGAGGCGATAACAGCCGGAATCCTCGCTTGCGCTTCGGGTTAGTGTGGCCATTCGCGTCGTCCGGGTAGTGTTCAGCGGGAAGTCTCCAAAAACCAAGAACAAAGGCAGATCCCGACTCCTCCGCGCACGGCCTGTGAACTCCCTTCGCAACCCGGCGCGTTTTCGTGGCCGCGCCTGCCGTGAGGCCCTTCGCGAGGCCGTGGTGCGCGGCGTTGCAATTCGCAAGGGTCCAGGGTAGGTTTGGGCGAATGTTTCAACCAGAGAACGACAGGCTCCGCCGGGGCCCAGCCGGCCTATTTCCAAGAGGAGGATCGACATGAGCGACGTGCTGAGCAGCGAAGACCTGGACCTGATTTTCCGCGCAGGCCGGACGCACAACGTCTGGCTGGACAAGCCCGTGGAGGACGCACTGCTCGAGCAGGTCTACGACCTGGCGAAGATGGGGCCGACCTCGGCCAACATGTGCCCGATGCGCATCGTCTTCGTGAAGTCGCCGGAGGCGAAAGAGCGGCTTAAGCCCGCACTTGACGCGGGCAACGTGGACAAGACGATGAAGGCTCCCGTCACCGCCATCATCGGAATGGACATCCATTTCTTCGAGAAACTCCCCAAGCTGTTCCCGCACGCGGACGCGAAGGCGTGGTTCAAAGACCTGCCTGAGAACGTGCTCGAGACCATCGCGCTGAGGAATTCTTCGCTGCAAGGCGCGTACTTCATGCTGGCCGCTCGGGCGTTGGGGCTCGATTGCGGACCGATGTCCGGTTTCAACAACGCCAAGGTGGACGAGGCGTTCTTCGCGGGGACGACGGTCAAATCCAACTTCCTTTGCAGCCTTGGTTACGGCGACGCGAGCAAACTCTTTCCACGCTCACCGCGCCTCAGCTTTGACGAGGCGTGCAAGTTGGTTTGACGGAATGGCCCGGTCGCTTGCGCCCCAGGTCAAGGAATCGCCCTGCCACAATCGAGGCTCCGCCATGCGAACCGCCATCGTTGTGTTCGTCGTCTCGAGCGTCTTCGCGCAAGCCCAGGCACCGCCGGGCGAGAACACTGAGGCCGCCCGCGCGACCGAAGCCGCGGCCGTCGCGAAGAAGGCCGCCGAGGCGTATAAAGTGACCACGGGCGAAGCGGGCGGGGACGCATTGCGGCTTGAGCCGAAGTCGCTGTTGCATTGGTCGAATCCGGTGATGGGCTCATTCCACGGATCGGTATTCATCTGGACCGCGAAGGGGAGGCCCGCGGTGGTCGCGTCGATCTACAAGAAGTACAAGCCGCGCCCGCTACACCTGGGGATCGAATTCCACTCGCTGACCGAGGGTCCGGCGACCGCCGAGAGAGACGGGCATGCCGAGTGGTCGTCCCGTCCGAGGAGGGGTCAAGTTCCAGCCGGTCCCCGGAGCTCCCGCGCCGGCCGACACGCCGGCTCGGCGCCTCCGGCAGATGCGCGCCATGGCCGCGGAATTCTCCGCCACGAAGACGGACAGGCAAGCGCTCAGCCGCCCGCTCCGCCTGCTCACCCAGCCGGTCTACCGCTCTGAGAGCACCGACCGCGACGGCGCCCTGTTCGCGTTCGTCGAGGGGACCGACCCAGAGGTCTTCCTGTTGATCGAGGCCCGCGCCGGTGAAAAGGGACAAGCCTGGCATTATGCCCCGGCACGGATGAACAGCGTCGAATTCCATGTCGCGCATCGCGGCCATGAAGTCTGGTCCGCACCGGTCATCCCGTGGTCGCAGGCGAGAAACCCCCGCGAGCCGTACACGCTGATCATCTTTCGGCCTGGCGAGGGCGTCAACCCGCCGGAGCGATCAGAAATCGGCCCGGACTAACTCACGATCCCCATGAGGCAGTCAAATGTTCACAACTGAGGTGGCGTGTGATGGGTGACGGGTGACGGGAGCGGACCAACGATCCCCAGGAGGCAGCCAAATGTTCACGAAACTCGCCGAAGCGACTCGGCTCCTGTGCACAAATCTCGGCTTGTTCAGCGCGATCATCCTGACGGTCTGGCTTCCGGGAAACGTATTGGCCAATTACCTGGCTTTCTACGTATACACGGAGGATGAAATCTCACGAATGATGCGGTTCACCAGTGTGTTTGAGGGGATTTTTGGGCCAATTTACGTCGCGGCGATGATCCATGCTCTCTCGAGAATCAAAGGAGGGCAGCGTCCGCGCTATTTTGAGTCGATGGCCGTTGGGTTCCGCAACTGGGGAAGGCTCTTCGTCGTTCGATTGCTTGCTAACCTTCTGATTGTCCTCGGGCTGATCGCGCTGATTGTTCCGGGAATTGTTCTCTCGGTTCGCTACGCATTGTTGGACTCGGTTGTCGTGATTGAAGGCGCCGGCGCCGATGAAGCCAGGCGCCGAAGTACCGAACTGACCAAGGGCATCCGCTGGCAGATCTTCTGGGTGTGGATCCTGTACGTCGTTGGATTCATCCTCATTTGGTTCCTCATGTATCTCCCTGTCAGTTATTTCCCGGAGCTGGATACAATGGCGACTGGGGTTGTCATGGACTGTTTATTGGACGTCGTGTTCGCGATCATCCAAATCGCCATGTTCTTGTATTACTGGCAGGCCGCTCACCAAAAACCCTCGATCCCCTATGCTGACGGACGGATTGACTATGAGCTGTATCCTTGATAAGCATGAGTGAATCGTTTTTTAGCCAGAGGAAAACCCTGGCATCAGGAACAACCCTGGTGTCAATTCATTTTTCCGACGCAACAAAATGAACTGGCACCCGCCGATCACCCTCGATTAGGGTAACAGAGATCTGGTTATCAGACATGCGCGGCCGAGTATGATACGCGCTGCTTGAGAGCCACTCACAGCGGCCGCCATGGCCCACTCGCTTCCCACCGACACTCAAATCCCTCTCTCTTCGTCGCCGCGATCATCGGCGGCCCGAGGAACTTGGCCAGTTCGCCTACCACCTGCCCAAGTTCCCCTGCCCTTCCCTCTAGGCCATTGCGACTCACGAACGCCTTCCACTGCGTCAGCTTCACCCCGTCCTTCGCGAACGAATCAGTCAGGGCAATCGGCAGCTCCGTCGGAATTACCGTTTCCCGGCGCTGAAACGTCGCGGCAATCGCATCCCGTAGCACAGCGCCCACGAACGAGAAGGAGCGGGCCAGAATAGCCAGGTCAAAGAAGTCTTTCATCCGGCTGTTGACTATCCCCAACTTCACCAGCGCCTCCAGCTTCTCCGCCACCACCGTCTCGCGCGGGTAGGCGCGGAGATGCGGCGGATTCATACCCAGGAGCGTCGGGTACTCAACGGCCTCCGCCTTCGGCGTAATCGCGTCCCCGAAGCCGACGTCGACTTGGAGATCAATCCGCGCCTGCCCGAGCCGCGCCTCCAGCGTCACGCGCTGGCCGCCATACTCTTGCGCCTCACGGATCGGCTCGACAGCCACTGTGGCGGCGCTGAACACTAGCCCGTCGTCCGGTACTTCGAGCGCGCAGAACGACCGGAAGATCTCGGAGAGACCCTCCGGGCTGCTCTCACCGAACCCGAGCAGATCCAGGTCACGTGTCGGTCGATGGAGCTCACCCGTCCAGATTGTGAAGAGCACGGCGCCTTTCAGCACGAACCGTGGGGCGTGCTCCGACCGGGACAGCCGGTCGAGGAGCCGCTCCACCGCATACCGCGTCAACAGCCGCTGGAATTCCTCCCCCGACTGGCGGCTGAGGTTCAACAGTCGCTGCCGCACCGAGGCCGCCGTATTCTTCGGAATCTTACGGGTCATACCAGCGACTCCAGGTAGGGCCGCATCACATTCTCCATCCGGCAGATGCGGGCCGCGGCCCACAGCTCGTCCATCGTTGTCTTCCGTCCCCGGAAGGCATCGCGGAGAGCCTCAAGGGCAACGTCCAGCCCGATCCTGCTGCGATGCTTGAAGCAATCGGCCACCGTCTTGGCCGACGAGTAGATCTTCACACCGACCCCTTCGATCCGGTGTTCCTCGACCATCGCGGTGAGCGCCGGGCCGCCGGACCGGATGATCCGCAACCTCGGGTACTTGACCTTCGGAGCCCACGCCTTGCTTGGGAGGGTGAGCCACACCTCATGGGGCGACTGGGTGGTCAGCCCGTGAAACCGCAGCGCCGAGAGGAGGCACACCACCCCCCGGGGGACGAGGTGCACCGCCTCGGCGAGACTATGGTGCTCGCTCACCTCGGCGTCCGGCCAGGCGTAGAGCCCCCGAGCGACCCGGTCGACCAGCCCGAGTCGGTAGAGTCGGTCCAGGTAGTCGGGCGGAATGTCGTGCCGCGCCAGGTCACGGGGACGGAGCGTCCCTCGCTCGCGGAGCAGCTCAAGGGCCGTTTCCATCTTAGTCGCTTGCTCAATCATCGCAATAATACCTCGGTAGATGGCACGAACTACCGAGGTATTATTGCACGGCCGGCAGGGAACCGCAACGAAAAACCGGGCCATGATCCATTGGCCGACGCTCACGGTAGGTCGAAATTGCGGGGGCGACTGGATCAGACCGGGTTTTCCGGTTATTTCCCACAAAAAAACCCGACACCGATAGGAGATCTCATCGGGCGGTATGGCCGGTCAAGCCACCTGTCGGTTCAGAACCGCCGCTTACACTTACATCCATGGGTAAGCGTTCGACTCGACGAGGACTTCAAAGACCGGTCCCTTAATCGCATAAAGCCACCACAACGAGTCAATACCTGGAACATCTAACCCAGCTTCATCGCAATCAAGGAACGCATAGACAAACACCGCCGGATGGATGACGTTCAAATTCGGCAAACCGTAGATGAGCTGGATCTCCTCGGCAGAGCAATGATAGACCTCCCGCACCCCGATCTGTGATTCCTGCAACACCTGCGGCACGCCCCGCGTGTCCGTGAAGTGGTGAAAGTAAAGCCCCCGCACGATCTTCCGCACCACGCGAATCACACCTGCATTTGGCACGATGCCGAGATTCTTCACCATGAGCAGTTCATCCCGGCTGCTCAGCCCACTGCCGTCAGGTTTGCGGATCATCTCCAACATCCGCACCAGGGCTTTCTTTCCTTCCGGTCGCTGCCAGTTTCTCGTTACTGGGCCATGAAATAATGCATCTTTTACCAGCGTTCCATGCGGTGCATTTATCAGCGTGGCAAATCCGCGGAAATCTGCTTCATCGGCCGAGTAGCCGCGATTGCAGTCCGAACAGCCACGCACGCAGACCCATTTGCACCTATCCTGCAATTCCTCCGGTGCAAAAGACCTGGCAACCACATGCTCACATTCGGTGTCCTTATACTCACCGCAATACGCACAGACCGCCTTCCACATCGCCATGTCCGCCGCCCTTCCGGCCATCGCCCTGTTCGCATCCAGTCTGCTTACCCTGGCGTTCCGTCACTGCTTCGAATTCGATATCGTCATGCCCGGCCGCCGGTCGTGGCTGACGCTCGCGCAGATTTAAGTAATGATATAGGATTACGCCTTACCTGAGTAGGACGTTCGCCCAGCCTATCCCCCCTACCCTCGACGGTTGATCACCCATTTGCACGTCGAAGCCGCATTTGAGCTCCCTGCCGGAATCGCCTTCCGGCTCATAAAACCGGTCGACACGGCACTTGCTGCCGTTTCGGAGGTAAACTCCGGCATTTTCGTTATCGCCCGGTACATATGGGCGGGGACTTCCTTGGCGTACTCGTCGGCGTCCGCCCAAAGCGCCAGTAGTTCATCCTGCGTCGGGCGCGGCTGCTGGCGTTTCCGAGGGGACCGGTCCGGCGCGGCCGGTCATGCGACCTGCCGATTGGCAGGCGGCTGACTAATATAATCAGTCGTTAACGTTATATGGCTCACATTGCGATCTCAGAAATCAGAAAATGGATGATCAGGTTTTTGCTGGGCCTTAACGGGCGTCTGGTAGGTGAGCCGCATCATGTGCATCGCGACCGCGCAACCAGAACGATCCCCCCCTCGATTGCGGTTCTGACCCAGAAGTACGATTTGTCGTTGAGATCCTTTCCCTGGGCGGCCATCTGGAGCGACGCTACAAATCCGGCGGCCACCGAAAGGGGGAGCGGCACAGGCAGATGACGCCGATGACCCGGGCGGGCCAGCCCCGGACGTCATACTCGCCGCGGCGCCAAACGTCGGCATCTTGCCGGCGAACAGCGCATAGAGGCCGGTGACAAGCATTATAAGTTCCATTGTCAAAATCATGATGCCCCCAATCAGGTGTTTACAGCCTCCTGCCACCAGGCTACCAGCAAAAGCTGTCCGGAACAAGGAGCGTTGCCCGGTCGGACAGTCGAACAGGCACCGCATTGGGTCAACCAATCTCAATCCTGCAACGTCACTATGTTATCCTTCACGCACGATCTGGGAATTCTCAGCGAGGCCCTGTGAATGGCGGAGCTTTCTGGCGTCGGCAGCAAAGCCTCTCCCTCCTCGCCCCGCTTGTGCCGGCGTGCGCGGGCGTTTTGCTCCAACTGAGGCGATCGAGAGTTGGCGTGCGCGGAGTCGGGCCATTGGTCATCTACAGGCAAGGCCCGCACGCCGTGCGACTTACTCGAAAGCCATCACCAAGCCGGGCCATTCGTGTTGAGCACGAATTCTGGGTTTCAGGAAGTGACGTGCCCCAACCGGCGTGGCCCGCGGTGAAATCCGGGTGGTGCTTGACTCCCGAACCTAATCCGTAATCTGAAATGTGTGCGTTGTACTGGCCGTTTCAAAGTCCCACCTGAACGAGTTACGTCGGTGGCAAAGTCTCGTGGCGGCGCCATGATGCAAGATAAGTCCCTCAGGTGCCGCTGGTGGCAGCAGTTCCGGGTTCGCCTGGCTGTGCCAGCGCGCTAACGGGCGTCGTGCTCATCCTCGGCATCGGGTGGGGGTTCATGTCATCCCGTTTGGTCTCATATCTGCTTTCAAGCACTACCATCGCCGGCTGCGCCTGGAGGATAAGAAGGAGTACGACAAGGCCATCGCCGTTTACAACGAGGCCATCCGACTCGATCCTAAATACGCTTCCGCCTACGGCAACCGCGCCAACGCCTGGAGGAAGAACAAGGAATACGACAAGGCCATCGCCGATTACGATGAGGTCATCCGACTCGATCCGAAACTCGCTATCGCCTACAACAACCGAGGCAACGCCTGGAGGAATAAGAAGGAATACGACAAGGCCATCGCCGATTATGGTGAGGTCATCCGACTCGATCCGAAAGACGCGAACGCTTACCACAACCGCGGCGACGCCTGGGCGAGAAGAAGGAATACGACAAGGCCATCGCCGATTACGACGAGGCCATTCGGCTCGATCCGAAAAACGCTCTTGGATATCGCAACCGCGGCTGGGTTTGGGACGAAAAGAAGGAATACGACAAGGCCATCGCCGATTACAACGAGGCCGCTCGGCTCGATCCGAAAAACGCTCTTGGATATCGCAACCGCAGCTGGGTTTGGGACGAGAAGAAGGAATACGACAAGGCCATCGCCGATTACAACGAGGCCATTCGGCTCGATCCCGGACGTGTTGACGCCTACCGCGTCCGCGGTTACGCCTGGAGCGAAAAGATGGAATTCGACAGGGCCAACGCCGACTTCGACAAGGCCAACCGCCTCACCGCGAGTCCGACGGTGATCCCGCCATTCTTCACTTCTGCCTCTGTCCCATTCAACCAGCCAGCAGGCGGGTCACAAGAGTGATCGAAAATAAGATCTTAGCCAGTTTCAGAGACTGGGAGACTCGGAGCCGTCGCCGTATTTAGCTGGAGTGGGCGGCATCAGTCGCCGGCCGCTTAGGCGGCCTGCTGCTTGGCTTGCTGCTGTTGGGTCAAGATCCAGGTGTGGGCAAGGTCCAGAAGCTTCGGCAGCACGGCGCAAGGGGACACGGGCGCAAGGGGACATTGCCAATTGATGCGGTAATCCACGACCTCTGGTAAGATCTACCTCGCCAAACCGCCCAGATTGCGGCATTTTTTAGCAATGTCCCCTTCCGATTCCCAAAAAACCGAGACCCGGTCTGGCGCTCGCCAATAGGCCCATCCCTAGCGGCCGCACGGGTGCAGACGCTCGGCGTTCGCCCTTCGATCCGGGGCCTGATGATCGCGGTGGCGGTGCTGGCTGGACTGTTCTCTGTCCGTTCCTTGTGGAGCGTGATCGTGCTGGCGTTTGTCTGTCCAGGCTTCGCACTGATTGGTGCTCGATGGCTATTGTCGCGAGATTACAGGCGACCCACGGCAATCTGGTTCGGGATCGCGGCGACAACGGTCAACGCGCTCTACGCTGCTTCTTGCATCTACCCAATTGAGATCGTTCTGATCATCCTCTTCGTTTTGTTGTTTGTAACGGTCCCGATAATCCTCAGCTTCGGGGTGGCCTGGGCTACCATGGCGACGAAGGAGACTGCGCGCTCCCGCGGCGCTCACCGCTAGCCGCTTGGCTGTTGGTTATGGCGGTGACCGTGATGCCTCTGACGACACTCTGGACACTGTGGCCATTTCGCATGTTCTTCCTTGCCGTCAAGCCCAGCATGGATATCTTGGCTGATCGGGTTGTCGCCGGAAGTGCTTTCGGGGGCCCACAATGGGTCGGTCCGTTCTGGCTGGTCAGCTCGGAGGTCGAACCTGCAAGTGGAACCGTGTACCTGTGGATCGACTCGAACCCGAATCACCCTTCTGGGTTCGTCCGACTTGGTCCTCGTGCTCCCTCGCGTAGCGCATCTGACGTAATGAATTTGGATCTTTATATAACCGGACGATGGTGGTATCGGGAGGAGGACTGAGGGGGGCGGTATAAAACTGGCGCGAGCGACAGGGTCAGACCGGGCGCCGCGCGCTCTGAGCTACACGGCCCCCGAGGCCACCTGGCTCACGTGTCGGACAATAGCAGAGCCGTTGCAGGCATAAGGGTCAGCGCCGCTAAAGGGGTTCAGTTCGAGCAACCGCAGGCCGGTATCAGCTTCGCACACGTCGAGAATGTAGACAGGATCGGGCGCGTAAACCGCTCCGCCACCTGGGCCGCGAATTGCCACGCCAGACCGTGAGGATCGTCTGGCGTTGCCACTCGGCCCTCGGCGATGTATCCGCTGCCCGCGTCTACCTGTCGACCAACGACGACGTAGCGCCACTCTCTCAAGACTCGCCGAAGGGGTGCAATGACCACCGGTATCTCGGCGTCGTCGTAATAGAAGCCGTAATCAAGTGTGGCGAGACCGATCTGTCCACGGCGAACCACACGCCCAGCGAAGGGCTTCAAAGGACTGTCTGGTCGCACGAACACCGAATCGGCAACTCCGAGCCGGTCGAGGATGACATCGGAGTCTGCGATGAATCTTGTGGCAGGATGGATCTCCCAGCGATCGTGGAGTAGCCACTCCGCAGCGGCAGGATACCACGCAGAGCAGTAGAAACCCGCCGTTTGGCAATAGGCGCCCGGTTTCCACGGGAGTTCTCGCGGGATTCGATCCGCGTTCCCGAGGCTGCCATGAAAAAGGATGGCCCCGGTCAATGGCGGTCGCACCGAATCGGACCACCATTCATCCGACCAATCGATCACACGGTGCCCGGCCGCCGATGCGGCAGAGCGAATCGGGTCGCCGCTGGCGAACACATCGCGTTCCAAAACCGATGTTATCGAGGGGCCAGGCATGGACTTCGCGTTCCTCCCGCGGCAAAGGCCACCGGCGCGTTCAGGTGCCCGCACGCCTACCCGATCCTATCGCGCTGCCTCTGTTCAAGAACAGGCAAAGCCGTGGGATTCCTGAAGAGCTCGGTGAGCCGTTACGAGGTCGGGGGACACCGGGGACTTGTTCGGGGGACACGATCTCTAGGGCGGCTACCTCGTCAGTTGCGCACAGCGACGACTGAGACGTCCATCATACTAGCCCGAAGCGTCAGCGAGGATTCCGGCGAGTGTCCCCTCGCTGACGCTTCGGGCTAGTATCGCCCCGTGAGCCACCCGAGCGTGAACCGCTCTAACTCCAGTCGATAAATGAGTCTGGTGTCCCCGAAACCCGAAGCGGCGATCGTGCGTGGCGGGCCTGCTGAGGGCGGAGAGCAGGTCTAAATGGCTGAAGGTCCATCGCGCAACGCCAGCCGTTCTGAAGGCTCTCAAGACTGCTGCTCAGAGGAGAGTCGCTCGAAACGGACGGGGGGTAGTGTTAGACTGTCGGTGAGGATCCGCCGCACATTTCAGAGAGGGGAGGGAGAACTTCGCCATGATTCCACGCCCTCGCAAAAGGAGATCGTCGCCATGTACCTGCGCGAGGTTGCAGTGCACGCTGACGAGATGATTGTCGGGACGGTCCCATCTGGTTTTGTTGGATGGTTCCACCGTGAAACATGCTGCGTTGCAGATTTGTATGGCGGTTTGCTCTGGCGGAGAGTTGCGACGCTGGACACCGCGAAGGTAAACCTGGTTTTCACAGGGCAAGAAGGATTTGTCCCAAGCGTCAGGCACCTTTTCGGCACCGCAGATGCTAGGTGGCTCTTTCATTTTTCGGAATATGTTCAGCGAGATGTTGCGGAGAAGAAGCACATGATTCTCGACGCCCTGCATTCGGCCGTTCTTTGGATCGCTAAGGAACGACAGTGGGACGCAGGCGCTCTTGAAGCGTGCCGCGCCGAGGTGATCCGGCGTAACTTGAGTTTTGAAGGCCTGTCAAAAAAAAGTTGGGTCAGCCCAAATCCGAAATTCAGAGCAAAGGTGGGTTTTAATTACGGATTGAGGGCGGTCGATTTCGTTGTAGTGATTTTCGATAGGAGGGGGCGGGAAATCGGCAGGAGGCCTCTCGGCGCGGTGGTTCCGGAAACGGGTATCGCGCATTCCGTACTGAAGGGGACCGGAAAGTGGTCTCGCCGTAACGTGTTTCGGTTTCTGCCTGATTGTTATCATATTCGTCTGCCAAAATCCGGCAGTTGGGAAGTCGATTTCTCCGACCTGCTCACCTAATCTGCGACAACGCACCCGAAAATCGAGGCTTGGATATTAGACATGCTTGTTGGGGGAACACCATTGCTTGTTCGGGGGGCGCCATACCTAACTCCAGTCGATAATTGAGTCTGGTGTCCCCGGACCCCGGCCAGTATCGATCCTTGCCTGGGCTTCGAGAGCGGGGTAACCTGAGATCGTCAAGGAGGAACGACATGAAAAAGGCCGCCGGGCTCTCCGTGGGCGCAATCGGGTTCGCGATCCTGGTCATCGCGTTCGATTTCGCGGTGGTGAGGGCCGCATGCCTCAGCCCTACGCAGCAAGAACGGGCGACTACGGGAGCCCCCATACTGCCAGGCACGCTGGCCGGTCGCCTCCTCCGGCGTGGACCCGACGGATGGCCGGTCTTCGCCTTCTTCCTGCTCCCGATGATCAATGCCCTGTTGATCGGCGTCTACCGCTTGCGGCGCCGAGGAGATCACACCGCCGGGACCGTCGGATCTGTCGCCGCCGGCTCCGTGGCGACCCTCGCCGTCTTCACCTCCTGCGTGATCTGGCCCGGGACGGCAATCGGCATGCTCATTCCGATGAGCCGACGAATCGCCTTGCCGTGCTTCTATAGCCTGGCGCGGCTGTTCGGGATCGTGTGCTGCCCCCGCCGAATGTGCCCGGCTGGCCGAATCGTGCCCTGGAATGGACTTACTTTGTCATCTTCGCGGTCCTCATCCCGATCGCGTTCTTCTGCATCCCGCCTCTCCTGGCGGCTGTCATCGGGGGGAGGGTCGCCCGGCACTTAGATGCGCGAGGACAGGTTCAGACCGGGCTTCCGGTTAGTTCCCAAAAGAATTCCCGAAACCCGGCCTGATCCCGCGCCAACGATGAGGCTATGGTTTTCCGCGTGGCCGTCTCGGTCTCGACGACCTCGACCTGTTGTTCTTATCGATGCGCAATCCACGCGACTTTGAGGCCTTGGAACATCTGCTGCGCACTCGCCTCAGCCAACCGGATGTGCGTGCATCCCATCCTCCCCCAGCCACCAGGTATCGGGAGGAAGATGTCCGGTGCTTCGGCGATCAGTGCCTGCTGCAATTCGGGTGACAGCATCAGGTTGCCAAACCCAAGGTGCTGCATCGCGAGGGTCGCGAAGATGCGGCCGCCGACACGGAAGTCGGTTGCCCCCATATGAGAACCTTCCTCCGCTCCGTCGAAGCTCAGCGCCATCTCACGAAAGTCTGCCGCGTCCACCAGGTTATCCTTGAGCATCGCTCGCTTCGGCGAATGGCAGAACATAGCCGTCCGGATCACGAACCGCGAACTCGCGGGTGCCGTAATCCTGGTCCTCCAGCGGCCACACGAGCTCAGCTCGTCCATTGACCGCATCGTACAGTTTATCGACGCCCACAACACGAAGGTACAAGGTGTCGGGGAAGTCCGCTTTTCACGCGAGTGTTAAACGCCGATCTTCGGATGGCCGTTTACGCTTTTTACCCACTTCGAATTCCGAGCGCTTAGCCTCGAAAATGGATCACACGTTCCAGGTTCCGACCTCGTCCCGCGTGCGAATGTCCGCGCCAACCCTGGGTCATGATTGCCAATCGATAGGCACACCAATACATGATGGCCAGAACCGTCGTACAGAGGATGAGGAAGATGAGATCCCTGATTGCCATTGACAGAAGGACGGCCACGACGAAGACCGCAATCATCAGGCCCCGGATCGTGAGGCGAACGCGGCGAGGACGCATGGTCGGGTCCCCTTGGTAACTCTCATTTTTAGATCACCCATACCACTTCCCGGCATCGTGCCGCGCCGAAGTGTCCGCGCCAACGATAAATCGGGCGTTACAGATCATCCGCGGCGACCTTCCTCCTCACTTCTTGAACCAGACGCTCGCAGATGGGCTTGATAAGTTGAGGGTAATCAATGCAAAAAGAACAGCGATAATCAAAACAAAAAGCGCACCCATAGGGATGCTCCCAGCTTGCAAGCACTCACGAGCCGTCCAGATCGGGAGTACCATTGCCACGAGTCCTGATACGAGCACCAAAAGCCACCTCGACCAGCGCCTTCGATGCAAAAGCCCTCTCCATGCAACGAGAAGCACAGCGCCAAGTGAGGCATGCACAACACCTAAAATGAAGACGTGAAAGTTTCCAAATAAGCCGTTGATGCAAAAGAGGACTGACATCACATCAGCGTAGACTGCCAGGAGCGGTGTCAGAGCGGCCGCGGTCCACACGGGAGGCGGCATGTAAGTCTTGGCGGTCATCGATAATTGTCAATTGTCCCAATTCCGGCCCTGCCAACTTCGACTCGCCGGATTCTACCAATCATGGCTTTGCTAGAACGCAATAGGTTATTTCCTAAATATCCACCGGGATGCAGAATAGCAATATAATACCATTAGTAGCGTGCTTGCAATCATCGCCCTGTGGCAACGGTGTCTTGCCGTACTTCAGGTCGCAACCTTTATCCCTGGGGCCGGAAAAGGGGTTGGCCGGTGGAATCTCATCGTGCTGGTTCCGTACGGCGCACGATCTGGATTTCACGTGCCGCCCGGCTTGCATTTGTATCACGATCGGGATACATTCAAAATAGATTATCGGGAGGTCGAGCGATGTCCAGGAAAGTGAAGTCCAACGAGACGGCGCCCAAGTCTAAGTCCGCGGCCGAGAAGACCCACGCTACCGCCAAGGTCGCCCAATCGGGAATGATCCGCGCCGGATCGCTCCTGAACTGAAGGCCGAGGCCGAGAGCATCCTCAATCAGATCGGCCTGAGCTCGAGCGACGCGATCCGGATGTTCTACAAACAGGTCACCCTGCACCGAGGGCTGCCGTTCGAGGCTCGCATCCCCAACGCGACCACACGCCAGGCCCTGCTCGATGCCGAGGCCGGCAGAAACCTGACGCGCTACGCCGACGCCGACGACTTGTTCACGAAGTTGGGTGTCAAGCGTGGCCAAAGCTAAGCCTAAGAGGGACAAGCCCCCTCCGCCCCTGATCCTCGTGACGACGACCCAATTCGACAGAGACGTGAAGCGCCAGGAGAAGCGCAGTTAAGTCTCTGGACAAGCTCCATACGGTCATAGAGACTTTGCGCAATCGCCGGCCGCTCGATCCCAAGCACAGAGACCATCCCCTCGGCGGCGAGTGGAAAGGTTGGCGAGATTGTCACATCGAGCCAGATTGGCTGTTGATCTACCGGAAAGACGACGCGACTCTAGAGCTCGGTCGCACTGGATCGCACTCCGATCTCTTCGAGTAGAGAAGCCGAAACGGGAACAGGCCTGAAACGCGGACCCAATGCACGCGGGGACAAGGCCAGACCGGGGACTTATTCGGGAGACACCATACATAACTCCAGTCGATAATTGACTATGGTGTCCCCGAACCGGTGGCGGCGATCGCGCGTGAGAACTTGTTCGGGAGACACCATACATAACTCCAGTCGATAATTGAGTATGGTGTCTCCGAAACCCGGCCCGCAAAAAACGCCGGGAATCTCAGCAGGGAAGGGGTGCCGACTTCTGACAATCCGGTCTTCGGTAAGTGACCACGGTAAGGTGCTCTAGCTGCCGGAGTCCGGCCCGAACCGTTTGACCAGGGTGACCTCGTTCCCCCGGTCGTTGTAGGAGAGGACATCCGCGAGACCCTTGGCGAGCATGATGCCAAAGCCACTTCCGCCTCTGCCAAGTTCTTTGTGGTCTAGCTTCCAGGAATCCTTCGAATCGTGCCCCGATCGGATTGGGGCGGGCGGGCTGTGATCGAAGCCCGGCCCCCGATCTCGCACGATCGCGGTGACGTCCTGGGGCCCGACCCGGCACGTGACGAGGGCCCACGGCGCCTGGCCCTTCTCGCGCCCCCACTCGAGCGAGTTGCCAACCATCTCCACGACGGTCTGCCGGAAATCCTTGACTTGCCGTGCCGTCAGCGGTGTCCGCTCGAGCAGGCTCGTCACGACCCGGATCAGCTCGTCGAACTGCGCCATCTCGTGCATCTCGAACACCAGGTCAGCGTCGCCTCCGGGAGGAGGCCCGGACCGGTCATTACCCGTCGCCGATAAGCGAGCCATCATTCCCTCCGGTCTGAAAGAGATCTTCACGAGATCTCCTTTCCGCACTCCCGACGATCGATCTTACTACAAATCAATCAAGGATCCTGCTGAAAAACGTCGCAAGGAGGCCAGCTCGTGACGTTTGGGCCATTCCGTAGGGAATTTCTTGGAACCGCTCACCGGCGTGGAGGCCGGAATACAGCGATTTATTTATACGAAAGTATGTAAGCCAGGCTTTTGCTCAGCCGATCCCTTGACCGGATGGAGGTGAGGGTGGTCCTGGGGTCGGCGTGCCCTGATGCTTGTTCGGCGAACACCAAACCCAACGCGGCAGAGCGGCAATCGGTCGTAGGGTGGGTCGAACGATGCACGGCACCGTGAGGCCCACCGATCGCCCCGGCCTGCGTGGCGGGCCTCGCCGCAACCCGTCGCGGCTCGACCCACCCTACGGCACGCTTCCACGATCGCCTCAGCCCGAGACAGAGATCGCAGGGAAGAAGACTCTACTGGATGTGTGAGATCAACTTGACAAGATCGGGAATCAGTCGCTCATTGACGCAGGCCATGCCGTGTTCCATGCCGTCGACGTATCCGTAGCGGTGATGTCGGGGTGCCTTGGCCATTTCGGAGAGGCTCACAACCTTCACGGCCCCGGGGGCCGCGCTGGATTCGGGCACGATTCCGTCGCCGAGCGGGAGGCGGACGGTGGCGACCTCGCCGTCGTGATGAAAGAGCTGGGCGTCGGTGAGGAGCTTGCGGCCGAAGATGAACCAGGTCGCGCGGTGATAAACCCGGACCTGGTCATGGAAGTCGGCGACGCCCTTGAGGCCGGTCCGCATCTCCGCTGCCACCGACATCGAGGCGTCTTGATGGATGACCCCGGGGGGCCTCGTGCCGTGGAGATAGACGTGGTGCACGAACTGCGCTCGGTCGCCCCGCCAGTTGCCCATCTTGTTGTCCGAGAACTCGTAGTCCCAACTCGGCAGGAGTTGCAACGCCCCGGGCATCGCCGAGACGTTGGTCACGAACTGCTCCCCCGAGGTCCCGAGGATCTGGCAGAAGATGCGGTCGAAGATGCTCTTGCCGTCGTAGGCCGAGCTGCACCCAGTGAACATGCGGCGATAAAGGACCGGAGCCCCGTGGCAGGGTTGACAGATGTGGATGACCGCCCGGACCCGGTCGGGCAAGTCCCCCTGCGCCGTCAGCATGGTCCTGGCGAGCAGCCCGCCCATGCTGTGGGTCACCAGGATGAACTCCTCGTCGAGCCGCATGTCGCGCAGTCTCGGGCCCAACGACCCCGCGGGGCCGCGGAGGTCCTGCCGCCAATCGTAGCCCAGGGAGTAGACGCGATGGCCCTTCGCTTCGATGGCCCGGAACAGGCTGTGATAGTAGGACCCGACGACGCCTCCCCATCCCCGGCCCGCCTCCGCATCGGTGATGCCCGGCGCGGCGACCATCACGTCGGCGGGGGCGGCGTAGTGGAGGGCCCGCGCGAGCGTCTCGCCGCCGGCGACCCCGAGTTTGACCCAGGTGAGCATGGCCACCTTGTCGTCAGGGTCCCAGGCCCGCCTCGTATCCCTCCAGGCGAGCCGGGAGCCCATGATCCCGGGCAGGAACAGGACGGGCGTCGCGGACATTGTCGAGGCTCCTTCAAGAGACGGAACGCGGGCGAGCGAGCCTCGCCAGCAGCTCGGCCTTGGCCCGCTCGAGCTTCGCCTCGGCGCCGGGTACGCACTCTCCGGAGACCTCGAAGGCGCGACGATCGACGGCCTCGACGGCACTCATGCCCCCGTCGCTCGGTCCGAACCCGCGCGCGCCGGACCCCCACCGGCGCCGTGGTGTCCGCGGGATGGACGGGCTTCACTTTCAGCCGGACCTCCCGGTCCCGGGAGACAAGCGTGAAGGGGCCGGGCCCGTCGAGCCCCAGAGGGATCGGCAACGAGGCCGGCCCGACCGTGCGGAACACATAGCCCGGCGGCGCCGGGTGCGCCCCGGTCCGTCCGTCGGGCCGCGATCGACGCGGAGGGGCGGTCGAACTGCGCCGCGACCGCGATCTCGTCTTTTCGGGCGCTGGGCCGGAGGTAGCCGACGGCCTTCTCGAACCAGTCGGCGGCCTCGCGCCTTTCCGCGGGCGCGACCACCGAGATTTGCAGGGCCGGGCCGTCGGCCAGCTCGAGGAACGCCGAGCGCTCGCGCCACGTCCGGTCGTCGCTCTGGAAGTCGAACGACAGCCCCCGCGCTCGGACGCCGGGCCTGACCGAGGGGTCGACCACCTCGAAGGTGATCGGGGCGTCGAGGAAGGCGGTCAGCCGGTCGCGATACTCCTGCAATTTCCGCGCGATCTCGTCGCGAGAACCGGACGGCCTGTCCTCCCTGGGGGTGACCAACACCGTCAGGCGGCTGCCGTCCTCGGCCTCGAACGTGTAGTCGGTGGCGTCGACGAAGCCCTCCAACGCCGGAGCCGCCTCAGTTTCGGCCTCGCCTGGCTGGGGGTAGTCCCAGGCGGGGCCGCCCAACCGCGACTCGCACCCAGACCGGATCGGCCGGGGCCGGCCGCTGGACGGTCGGCGGCAGCACGCGGGCGACCACCAGCACCAGGGATTCGCCTGGCCCCGGACGGCTCACCTTCAACTGGAATCGCCCGGCGTCGCCCGGGACCTCCGTGAGGCGGGCCAGCTCCCCCGGCGGGACTTCGGGGCCCTTGCGCACGATCGCAGCCGCGTAACTCCCCCGAGGCGAGCGGGCCCGTCGCCAGGATGGTCACGAGGGCCGTCGACGGCCCCCCGGCTCCTCCCTCTTCCCAGGCGATGCGATAGTACCGGCTGGACAGCAGAGCGACCGTCGCCTCGGCGGCGACGGCCTGGGCGCGACCAGCGTCTCGGTCACCGCGCGCAAGCCGAAGCTCGCGCAAGGTTCGCGTCGATCCCGTCCGATGCCGACCCTTCGCAGCAATACGACCAAAACACGTCGGGGAACGTCTTGCCCCGGTCCTCGAGTTTCCGGGCCAGGACTTCAAGCGGGCCGAACTTCCCCTCTGATCCCGACCAGACTTCGAGCAGGATTCCCACCTCGAACTCCCGCACCAGGTACTTGACGAACCAGGCGGCGAAATAGCCGCCGAACCCGCCCCAGGAGAGAAGCGAGAACTCGGGGCAGCAAACCCAGTAGAGGCCGAAGCGGAGGGCCTCGGGGTGGTCGGGATAAGCATAGCCCTCGATGAAGACCGCCGTGGCCTCGTCGAACCAGGCCCAGAGGTCGCCCACCTCCGTGAGCGGGCTGACGTGGCGGTGTGTGAAGGCGTGGGCCGTCTCGTGGGCCGCTTCGATCCTCGCCCGCTCCAGGCGGACCTCCCGGCGCGGTTCGTCGAACGTGCTCCGCAGGGCGATCTGCGAGGCATAGACGTCCAGTTCCACCTCGCCGGTGAAAGTCAGGGGGCAGTCGCCGAACCCGAGCCGCTCGGTCCGGAACACGAACACGGGGACCTGTCCGTTGGCGTCCCTCTTGGGCTCCGGCCATCCCCAGCCCAGGAAGATCCCGGTGGCCCGCTCGATGGCTTCGGCGTAGTGGTCGATCAACTCCTCGCCGTCGATGCCGTCGAGCCCCAGGCCGCGGCCGCGGTCGGGAATGCGCAGGCCGTAGGCGATCCGGAACAGGCCGTCGGAGGCGGTTCGGCTCCGGTCGAGCAGACGGGTGCGCTCGCTCAGTTCGGATGTCAGCGACATGTCATGGACTCCCGGGATGCCATTGCGCGTGGGCTCACAGGTTCACCAGAAGTTGATTGCCGGCCTCGCGGATGTCGAAGACCGACTTGATCCGCTGTCGCAGTTCGTCGTCCAGGTCGCCCCAGTGCTGCTTGATGTCGCGCGCGACGGCCCCGAGCCCTTGGGTCCCGGCCAGCGACTCGGATGTGCGCGCCGCGGTAGGCCACGCCGGCGAACCGGGGCGACTCCCCGCGCTCCGCCGTCATCCGGTCGAGCTGCGACGCAATCCGACGGCCGTAGATCGTCCGGCGGACCAGCTTGAGCAGCTCGGCCTCCCAACCCGCGTCGAACCTGCGATGGATCAGGACCGGCACCGGCGCCGTTCGGGTCCTTCATCTCGTTGATCTGCTGCCGGACCTCGGGGATGTTCGCCATCGACGAGTAGTTGAGGACGACCGAGCCGTGCCCCAACGAGGTCAGGAGGCGGCGACGGCTGTTGGGATAGATCTTGTCGTTGGTCGTGTCGTCGCGGTCCTTCGGCAGGTTCACGTCGAGCAGGGCCACGTCGTAGAAGGACCCCTCGTCGGCGACGTTCCGCGCCAGTTCGAGGGCATCGGCGAGGTTGCCCGCCTCGTCGATTCGAGCGTCCGGGTGCTCGGCACGCAGCTTCTTGGCAAGGGACTCCCGGAACTTGTCGTCGTCGTCTACAAGAAGGATCTTGGACATCGGATTTCACTCCTGTGGGGTGATGGTCGGACTATTGATGACATTGCGGTCGCGCCATACAAATAGAGAACTTCGAAACGTTACATCGGCTAGTCGTCGTCGTCGGCCAGGGGGAGGGACAGCACGAATTTCGCGCCTCGAGGGACCTCATCGCCCTCATCGATCTCTGCGTGGATGCTGCCATTCAAGCGATGGAGCACTTGCCTCACGTAAGCCAGGCCCTTGCCGTGGCCCCCGACGTTGCGATCCTTCGGCACCAAGCGGAAACCTTCCTCGAACACCTTCTCGAGGTTCCTCCGCCGTAATCCCCAGGCCATTATCCCGATAGACGACCTTGATCCAGCGGCGATCCGTGTCATCGCGGTACTCCTGGACGTGCACGTTGATGTGGAAGTCGACCCCGTCGGTGCGGCGGTATTTCCAGGAATTGGAGATCAGTTCGCAGATGGCCCTGGGGAAGTGGAATTCGTCGACCACGACCTGGAACGCCCGCTCCTCGGCATCCGCGCGCTGCCATGCGCGAGGTCATGGTACCCCTGGCCATGAGGTTGAGCTGCTCCAGAAGGACCGGCAGCAGGGGCTTGGGCTCCGACAGAATCTGGGTCAAGGTCTTGGACAGGAGCGCGAGGTCGAGGATGTGCAGGAGCTCCTGGATCGCGAGTTTCAGCTTCTCGTCGGCCTTCCGCGACGAGGTTCGGGCTTCGAAGTCTTGCAGCATGAACTTGATCGCCTCGGCGGGTCGCTGGATGTCGTGCGATGAGGTGCCCGTAGGCTGTGATCTCCCCATCTCTGAGCAGCTTGACCTCGACTTCATGGAGCCGGTCCAGGCGAGCGGCGGTCGCCAGGATCGATCCCAGGACGTGGCCGACCAGGTCGAGGTAGGGCTTCAAGAGGGCGAAGTCCTACGGCGGAACCCCGGGGCTGCAGATGAGCACGAGCTCGCCCAGTGGCTCGCTGCCGGCGAGGATCGGGAAGTCGAGCCAGACGCGATCCGGGGGTAGGCCCGGCGGTGCCGACTCGGGCTCGCTCACGAGCACCGGGACCAGCCCTCCCTCCAGCCAGGGGGGGCCCGGCACGTCCCCCTCGCCCCCCGAAGCGAGGCGGAACATCACCGGCTGCCGCACCTCGAAACAGGCCAAGGCCCGCGGATGCCGGGAGAGGTCGATCCGCTCGTTGAGGTCGACGACGAGGCCGCTCGACTCGTACTGTCGGACACGAATCAGTTCGGGCCGATCCGCAACGCCGCGCAGCTCCTCGAAGTAGGCCAGCTCGTACCTCAGGTTCTCGGTGAAGACCTTCCCCAGGCTGTTCACGACCTCGCGGCCGAGGTTGGGCCGGTGTTCCGGAACCTCGTCGGGTAAGGCGCCGTCGCCCGTCGCCCCGGCCGAATCGCCGAGCCGCTCCAGGACCGTGTTGAGCCCATTGAGGATCTGGTAGAGGAACGAGTGGTCCTGCACCTCGACGAAGGCCCCCAGCGACGGGCCGCCGGGTTGTTCGGCGACGACGTCCGCATGGACGTCGAAGGTCTTCGACGGGAAGCCCGTCGGGCCTTCGACGACCTCCACGACGCGAGTGCCGTGGAGGAAGGCCTGCTGCATGCAATAGGCCGCCCGGTCCAGGAGGCGACGGCCCCCGATGTTGCGCGACCAATCGAGCTGCTTCGCCGACTCGGGATTCCTCCAGCCCGTCACGACGGGCAATTCGACGTCGTCCATGTAGGGCGAGACCCGGGCGCCGGTGTATCGCAGGTGGCCCGCCGCGTCCACGATCGCCAGCGGTTGCGCTGCCGGTCGAGTGTCGTCTGGAGGAGCTGCACCCGCTCCCCTTGCTCGATCGCCAGCGCGAACTTGTGGCCGAAGGCGACGAGGGCATCGAATTCATCGCGGTCCGGCGGCAGGCCGTCCGCCCTTTCGACGAGAAACGTCCCAAGATGATAGGGCTCTCCTTTCGCGTCGGTCCGCCCGGTGTCCAGCAGAATGATGGCCCCGGCGTCGATCTCACTGCGAGCGACTGCTTCCTGATTGGCCCGTGAATCGCTTCGGAAATCGGGCGCTGGTATCGATTTCCGTCGCGCACCGTGGACGTGCAGGCTCGAATCCAGGCGGATCGAGGCTGTAGTGCGTCGCCTAGAGCAGCTTCTGGTCGTCCGTAGAGCAGTGAATTCGTAGAACCCCGAGCAGCCGTTTGCGGTCCGGCGAGATCAACGACACCAGCACGCGTCTGTAGCCCAGGCTCCTGCATCTCGAGGCCTTGCGGCGATCTCGACCACGCCCCGGCAGTCCTGACCTCCCGTCCCAGGCCGGCGAGTACTTCGCACGACGTTGTCAGGGTGGCCTTCGCCGCGGACTTCTCGTTCGGAGGCATCGACGTCCAGGGCATGGTGGTGAGCCCAGAGCGGAACTCCTCAAGAGCTCGAGGAGCAATTGGGTCCGGGCCTGGCCGTGAGCGGTTGGCGCGCACCGGGGTCGCCGACGACCGCGGCGATCGGGCAGTCGTGATGGTTGCCCCGCGCGATCACGATACGGAATTGCCGTCGTCGGTGACCCGATACCCGGCCGATCTCGTCGATCGGGCGATCGTGCAAATGGAATGACGACTCGACCGGCCGGGCCCCCCGGGACTGAAGACGTGCGGACCCGCCCCCTTGCGCTGGGGGCCTCCAGAAGGAGACCCGGCAGAAGCCCAGCAGGAGGCGGGCAGCCCAGCGAGAACGTGTGGCGCGACGCGGTCGGTCCGGGTCGGTCTGCGCTTCGAGGGCTGGATTTGTCGAAGGGGTGACTCCTATCGACGTCGCCACGCCCGCCGAGCCTTGACCAGGAGCTGCCTCCAGCTGTCGGGATGTCGTCTCGACGTGGAGGATGGGCACCGTCCAGCCGGGATGCCGAGCTCGCCGAACGCGCGTGGCCACTCCCCCCGGCCGATGTAGAGGCTGGCTATCCGCTCGAATCGAACAACGGCGCTTAAGAAGTCGCAGATCTCGGGGGAGGATGAGCCGTCCCGTTGTCCCAGATGGGGATGCCGCTCAGCTCAAGGAGATCGTGCTGGTACCCTGCCCGCCGCGACGGTCTCCTTCCTTGACGAGGGTCTCGACCCGATCCCAACGTCGGACCTGATCTGCCACTGACCGTGGCTACATAACGGAGGTAGTGGTCCCAGGGCGACTCGAGACATCTTGGTCGGTGAGGTGCTTGAGTTCGAGCCTGGGGGTCGAGCGACGTCGGCCGCCGCGATCAGGTCGAAGTGGGTCCAGAGCGCGCGACCGGAGGAAATGGAGGCTTCCCCCCGGTCTGGTCGTAGAGGTTCGCCACGATTGGCTATCGCCACCGCGCTAATGGCTGAGAGCTGTTCGACGGCTCCTCGGCATCGTTCGTTGGAACGGTCGGCGTCGAAGCGGGTGACGATGGCGTTGCGGTCGAACGCCAGCAAGGGAGACCGCCCTGGAACAGGTCGGCGCTCTGGACCTCGAAGGAAGTGCCGATGCGGTGACCAGCCGATCCGCCGTACCGCCGGACGAGCTCGACCCCTTCCGGCATCGAGAGGCTGTCGAAGTTGCCGATCAGGAGGATCGGCTGGAGGATCGGCCGGGGCGTGGGCCCGTAGGCCATCATCTTGATGATTTCGTCGGGGCCTTCATATGTCGGGATCATGCCCAGGGTCTCGGCGGCGGTGATCCGCTGGAGCGACTCGTCGCCCCAGTGGAGCAAGGAGCTGACCCGGACGCGAGCGCGCTGGCGGTTGACCAGGCGTTTGGGCGCCGCCACTGGATGAAGCGCTTGGACGTCCGGTCGCCGAGCAAGGCGACGGACTGCTGCCGGCCAGGGCGTCGGCGATCTCCTTGACCAGCGGCTCGCCGATCTTGGGGTGGTCGAAGGTGTTCATCGCCGGGCCCTCAGCGGACGGGTCCCTCGGGAACGGGGCCGACCGACGCGGCATAGCCGGCCCGGGCGGCGTGCAGCACCGCATCGAAAAGGTCGCGATCCTGTGGTGAGAGCCGGGCTGCGCCTCGCGGAGCTCCTGCTCGTGGTCGACGGAGACGCTTGATCCGCACCCGGTCACCGAGCCGAACCGGGGTTGAATGCCGCGTCTTCCAGGAGCGAGATCCCCAGCGCGAGTTCGGCCTGGTCCCATGCCAGCCCGACCGCGGCCGCGAACCGGCCCCAGGCGGCCGCGAACGGGGCGTCGACGGGGTGATCGGGGTCAAGGCCGGAGAATTCGGCGACTTCCTGGTCGGAGCGTGCCAGCCTCGTTCGCGAGGGCTCGGAGGAACTTCCGGATGTTTCTCGGGACTGCCGCGAGCGATCTACGGCCTGCCGCAGGCGACCGTGGGACCGGGCCCGCAGGGCGGCCGTCCGGCAGTCGGCCTGAAATCGCGCGGACGGATAGGCCAAAGTCAGGAGTGCCTGGACGGAATCGGGTGGCAAGATGGGATTGCTCATGGGGCATGATTCTCCTCGGCGAGGCCGCTCTTGCGACGCCAGGCGTCGATCTCCGGATCGCGCAGCCAGTCGCTCGGTCAGTCTTTTTAGGGCCCGGTGATGACGCACCCTGGTCGCTCCCTCGCTCATATCCATCTCCAGTCCCAGTTGCGTGTAGGTGAGGTCCGGAGCTTCGAGTCGCCGGATGATGAGCGTGCGGTCCACAGGCGGGAGTGCCTCGACCGCGTCGCGGACGGCCCGCGTCAGCGACGTCGAGGCTGAAGGCTCGTCATCCTCGTCGTCGAGCGGGGAGGCCAGCGCGTCGAGATTCATTCCCTGGATCATGTCCGGTCTCCGCGAAGTGATCGTTGAGGGCGTTGCGGGTCACCGCCCTCAACCAGTGTTTGAAGCTGTCCGCGCCTCGGTCCTGGAAACGATCGATCTTGATGGCGACGTCACTGACCAGAGAGACGGCTACGGACTCCGCGTCCGCTCCGCTCAACCCCCGCGAGAGGCAGAGTCTCGAGGCCAGGGACCGACCTCGTTGGAGAAATCCACGAAAGCTTGTTCCGCACCGGCCTGCATGCCCCGCGCTATCGCGTTCCAGTCCATCACCACTCCCCGATCGCTCCACGTCATATTAAACGGCCAGCCGTTACACTGTACCTCCGAAAGCCTAAAGAGGATCGGGCAGCACACTACGGAGGTCAGCCGGGAGATTGGCTAAAGTGCTTCACGAACGATTTGATCGACCACAGTGTAACATGGAAGTGAGTAAGCCGTTGAGAGGAGGGAACCCCGAGCGTAGCTTGGAGTCAAATGCACCGCAAGAAAGTCTTTGTTTTTACCCCGGAGGAGCTATTCCCATTCCCTGCTGTCGACAAACCGAGAAGTGAATTCCCGACTGTTCCCAAGGCAAATTAACGGAAATCCATCGCCTACCGGTTCATTTCGTTTTTGTTTCATCCGCACGGATTTCAGACACACGCCTTTCTCGCTGGATTTCCTTCGGGCGGCTGGATCAGTCCGTTCGGCGGCTGCCGTCAGTCTTCGATTTTGATCTCGAACGATGGGTTAGCGAGGTCGATCCGGTCCCATCCTGGAATGTTGACGCGAACCCTGGCCATGCCGTTGCTCGCGCCGCCTGGGACCCGCACGGGGCCCTCGAATTCGTAGTATCAACACCGCCCCGATAGAATGACGGTTGTGTTGATCGGAGCGGCGTTTGGATCGGCGCGTGGCCATTCGATCTCGGCGCTGGGGTGAATGCTTTCGGGCACGGCCTCATAGGCGAGCGAGGCGAATGTGGTGCGGTCGAGCCCAGGCGTGCCGAACCGGAGGTGGAGCTCCGGGCTGGCCGCGCCGCGGCTGATCGACTGGTAGCGAATCGGCTGCACGATCATCGGCCCACCAAAATGGACGATCCCGGCGCACTCACGATTCTCGTGAAAGAGTGGCGACCAGCCGGCGTATTGCTTGATCGAGCCGTCGACAAAGACCGAGAGCACGACGTCGGGCGGTGCGTCGCCGATCTGGTACTGGGTCATTTCGAGCCGGGTATGCAAACGGGCCCCGTGGGTCGGCGTCAGGTCGCCGACGTCGTACTTGAGCTGGCGATACAGAGCGGGTTTGCCGTCTCGCATCGTGGTGAACTGACGGCGCTCGGTCGGCGCGAACGATTCGTCGGGCTCGGTCAGATCGCCGTTGGCATTGCGGTCGACGTAGAGTCGTTCGCCATCCTTGATCATCCAGATGCGGACTTCGGCCCGGGGCCCAAAGACCATCAGGCAATAGCGAGGCTGCGATAGCTTTGACGGCTCTTTGACAATCGTTCGGTCAACTTTCGACAGATCGGGCACGGCCTGAGGCGGGGAGCCAAACAGGAATCCGGTTAGCATCACGATCGCGCTGGTGTGTCGCATGGCTTGCGTGCTCCTTCAAATAGGAGGGTGTCGTTTCTTTTTGCGCGTCGGCAAAATGAATCGACACCAGGGACTGTTATCCGAATCCGCATGGCAATCCACTACAGGCTTCTGGGCGGTCGGGGCACGACATCGCCAAGATCCTTGACCTCGCCCGGCCCGACCTTCACGTCCTTGATGACGAGATTCACCAGCATGCTGCCCCTGATGAGCTCAAGCGTGTAAGACTTCCCGGGGACGAGGCCCTCGATCCGGAAGCGGCCATCCTCGGGGATCCTGGGTGCCAGGAAGGGAAGACGAACGCCAAGGAGCACGTCGCCCGTGTTGCAGGGTTGGCCTTCGTCGTCCACAATCCGGCCGGTCAACACGCCCCAGGGCTGGAGGGTGATTGTTTGCGGCTGGGACTCATCCCCGCGCAGGACGAGTTGGCCCGTCAATCCGCGCTTCGGGTTCAAGAATCGTCACAGTCCGTTTCTTGCCGGGTCTCAAACCGAGGATCGTAAAGGTCGATGCCTCCTGAGGTGTCCTCTCCCAGAAGGAACGAACCCCGTCGCTCAACCCCGCGAACTGATTGCCAGAGAGCGGGTTTGCCGTCGGGGCCGAGCACCGTGACAGTCAAGGAGCGGCCACGTTGCAGCGGGAGGTCCCGATTCATCGACACCGTGCCCGGCGCCGGGTCGATCTCGGCGAGGACATGTAATGTTCCGAGGGAACGAGCCATTGGGATAAGTCTGAGCAGTACCGGTTTGTCGGCTTGTGTTTGAACGCATCGACTCCCGCCCCCCGGATATACTCATCCCCGTCTCGCATCAGCCACGAGCACACCAGGGCCCGGGAACGCGACGAACTGGAACGCGCCATCCCGCCCCGCGAAATGAAGGTTTGCCAGAGTCTCCTCGAAACGCGGGGTAGCCTTCCTGATGAGGATTGTCCGCGAAGACGTAGTATTCGATCCGGGCACGGACCGGCTTGCCGGTGTCCCCCTCGATGACTCGGCCGGTCACCCAGACCCCGCGCTTGAGGTTGATATCCAGCCTGATTGGCCCGATCTCGCCCGGGTCTCCGACCTTGATGCCGGCCGGCAAGTAAGGGAGGTCCTCGTCCCGGGGGCCAAGGGACGCGTCCTTGCAATCGCCGTAGCCGCGAAGCGGGAAGTCGACCGGGGCCACCGCCCGCACGTTCCCCTCTCGGCCGCGAGGCAATCCCAGCAGGCGGTAATGGCCCTGGGCGTCGGTGATGGCCCTGCACGTACCGTTCCGGGGTTGTCCCAATGACCGCTCGCCACGAACCATGATACCGGCCAGCGGCTTCCTGGTGTCGATATCGCGCACGATGCCTTCGATCAGGCGAGTTGGACCGGCGACGTGCTCGAACGTGGCGCCGTAGATGGTAATCAGCTCATCGGCTCGGTGGTCCCTGATTCCCAGGAACGCGGATCGTCGGGCCGGGGCGGGTCCGGACGACGACCTGGACGGTCTCGATCGTCGCACCCTGGATCTCCAAGGAAGCGACCCGCTCGCGGCCGATGCCGTCGATCAGAAAGCGTCCGTCCGCGCCGGTCTTCACGGGCGGGATGAGCGGCGGGTCCGTCTGGACCAGAGACCGACCGGGAGGAACTTGTCCTTCGAGGCCATAAAATACCTTCCGTTCTTCGAGGTCCTTGAGCCAACCATCAAGCGATCCCCCGGCCGGCAACCTGACTTCGAGGACCGTCACCGTCGCACCGACGACAGGCTGTCCTTGCAGGTCGATGATGCGGCCGGAGATCGGGACGTCATCACTGGCGAGCTGCAAGGTCAACTCTTCGGCATCGTCTCGATAGTTCGCCAGCCCGAAGGCGTATCCGGCGGCCTGCGCCAGGACGGGCGCACGCATGACCTTTCCACGGAGCATCCCAGTACAACGTATCGAAATCGGACTTCGGCACTGCGAATCGGAAGCGGCCGTCCGGCCCACTGGTGGCGCGGACGGGCGAGTGATACGGGTTTTGGAACTCGTGAGTGTTCAGGTACAACGATGCGCCCGGGAAGGGACGCCCGTCCGCGTCGAGGACCCGCCCTCGATACGTGACGGTCTCCTGAGGATCGGCTGGCTTCTCGGTCTTCGCTGGTGCCGGGAGAGCTTCGGCGTGGATCGGGGATTTTGCATCCGGGGAGTCTGACGAACCCCGGCCTTGTCCTGCCCGTATGTCCCGACACCCCAGGCCATTCCGACGAGCGCGATCAGGAAAACGACCGAAGCGGCAGCCGCCCGCAATTGACTCAATAACATGGCGTGCAATGATTTGCGCGCGAGGGCCGCGGCTGTCGTCGAGACGATCTCGCCGACCGCGAGCCGCGCGGCGGTCGAGCTCATCTGTGCGGCGGCCTTGACGGTCGCCTCGGCCCAACCGGGGGGGACTGTCGCCAGGGCCGAGCGGCCGAGAGTCGTTGCGAGCGTGCCGGCCGTGAGGGCCACACCGCGACGGATCAGCCGGGATCGAAGGAGTTCTCGGGCGCGCGGTCAGCCGCCGCCGGACGGTCGCCTCGCCGCAGTTGAGCTCGCTGGCGGCCTGGGCGTGGGTTTTTCCCTCCAGGTCGCAGAGCAACAGGGGCAGCCGATACTTGTCCGAGAGCCGGGCGAGCTCTTCGTGGAGGATCTCTCGCCACTCATCGTCCGGCGCGACGCGATGGCCGTCTGTTGCATTGAGCTGACCGGCGAGTCGTTCGCGCTTTCGCCTGCGAGCTGCCTCGGCACCGGCCTGAATCGCGATGCGATGAGCGACCTGATAGAGCCAACTGGCGAGGGCGCCACGGCCCCGGAGCGACCGCGCCTTGCAAACCAGGACCAGGAACGTGGCCTGGAACGCATCCTCCGCGGCGTTGGCGTCGCGGAGCACGGCCCGGCACGTGCCCAGAACCATCGGGCCGTGCCGCTCGACCAGGGCCGTGAACGCAGCCTCATCGCCTCCGGAGAGAAACCGTTCGAGGAGTTCGCCGTCGGGAAGGCTCGCCAGTCTCCCCTCGACGAAGAGATGCTGAATCTGCCGCAAGGCCGTGCCCATCCGAGCCGTCGCCATGATTGATGTCCTCCCGGGTCTCTGTCTTATCCTCACATAAGAGAGCAGCGCCGGGCCAGGACGATCAAGATTCTTTGAGGAGGACGGATTTTTGGTCGCGGCCGGGAAAGTCCGCCAAAATCCTGCGCCGGCGGTCACGGACCATGTGTTGTTCCGCGACGCGTTATATCCGCTCGATGCGCAGTCCCTGGATGCCAACAGCGGCTTGAGAACGCTTGTTCATATCACCTCCGATCACACTTCGGGAATAGGAGGGTGTCGGAATAAGAGGGTGGCAGGTCATTTCGCGCGTCGGAAAAATGAACTGCCACCAGGAATTGCCTTCCACCAAGCGTCGCTCTTCATTTCTTCTGGTATTTCAGCGTCGCCCGGTTCGAGATTCATCTCCGTGAGACGCTGGAACCAAGCATCACGGAGACTGTCCGATAGCCTACTTCCGCACCAGGGACAAAATCTTATTATCTGAACGGAACTGCCACCATTCAGGACTTTTATTCCGTACTCACGGAACCGTCGATTGTACACCAAAGGTACATCAGGGTCGAGTACATATGTATTCATTTCTCGGCAGCAAAAGCTGTCTTCTGAACTAATCGAGGTCAATAGTGCGTCCTTTCACGGGCGGTTTCATCATTTGGCCAGGGGGGATAAGAGGGTTTCAGTTCATTTTGGAATAGGAAGGTGCCAGTTCATCTTGCGCGTTCGGAAAAATGAACCGACACCAGGGATTGTGCCGCGTGCCGGACGAAGTCGGCCGGGGTCCGGCAGTAGTGGACGTCGCGGCGGCACGAGCGGCAGTGGCGGACATCGGGGTCGGCCGTCGACCGGAGCGACTCCCAGTTCATGGGGCAACCGCAGTCGCGAAGCGAGTCGCAGTCCCAGACGATGTACGGCGGCGCGTCATCCGGTCCCATAGTCGCCTTGCCCTTCCGGGGCCGCGGCGTGTATCCCTGGCCCCTCCCGACCTTATACCACGCCGCTCGCGGCTGCAAGACCGCCGGAGACGACTTGTATAGACCGGAGACACGGGTAACACCTTTTCCGCTGGAAAACGGCCTCGCATTGGCTGAATATGTATACTAATGATCATATAGGTATCTATATAGCGGCTTTCGAGAAGGCCCTGAAACAAAGAAGAGACTTTAAGGAAGCGGCGATCCGATGTGTTACCCATGTCTCCGCACGACTGTCACCCATGTCGCCGTCCAAAACAGGAAACCTGGGGTCAGACCGACAGAACAGGCGTCGCTCGCAATGCCCGGTTTCCTTGATGCGATCTCCGTTCCACCGAAGTTATACTGCTTACGGAAGCAAAACCGTCGTTTTGGTTACCGGGACGCCCGCGCCTCCCAGGGTCACGCAATGTCTCAGTCGAGCCCGCGAGCCGTAGATAAGCGGGTTTCCGCGTCTGGTTCACGAGCGCACCGCATGCGATGGAACAGACCGGCACGTTCGCAGGGAGTTACCCATGAACGATGACAACCCCTATGCCCCGCCGAAGGCCGTCGATTTAACCGTACTCGACGAAGACTTGGGGAACGTCGTGCTTGCCCGCCGTCGGACCCGGTTCGTTGCGCAGTTCGTGGACACACTCATCGGCTTCGTCTACATCCTGCCCATCAATTACCTGCTGGGCGCCTGGGATTATGCGTCAAGGGACAGAATCCGCCGTACTTGATCACGGTCGCCCTTCTCGCCCTCGGCTTCCTCGGCTTCCTGCTGGTCAATGGTTATTTTCTGATGACGAACGGTCAGACCATAGGGAAGAAGCTCATGAAGATTCGGATCGCCGACCTCCAAGGGAATGTCCCCGACTTCATGAAGCTGAGCCTGGCGCGAATCCTCCCGCTCTACGCCGTTCAGTTGCTCCCAGGGCTCGGGCCATTTCTTCTGGTCCTTGACGACCTCTTCATTTTCCGAGCCGACCGTCGCTGCATCCATGACCTACTCGCCGGTACAAAAGTCGTCAAGGTGTCAGAACCGAAGGTGAGTTTACTGCCTCCTGACGAGATCGAGACCACCAAGACACGGGATCGTCAATCCGGATTATTCCAAGATTGACGCTGGATTTATTCAGGAAAGGCTCATGAAACTGACGACGAATTAAGGCGGGAGCTGTGTTCCGTGTTCCGTGTTCAGCTAATGGAATGTCGGACCGCGCGTTGTTATGGCGCAGTCCAGGGCGTTTTGTCGAACACACGTAGCTCGGCGTGCGGATAACCGAACACTGAACACCGAACACCGAAGAGGCCCAGGTCTAATTCGGGAATGGAATCCCCATGTTGCGCAAACCCCGCGTCCTGTCCAGAGCCGGTCGAGACGTTTGTCTTCGCCCGGAAGTGCTTGAGCAACGCGGTGCTCCTTAGCCGCGGCTGGTTGGCGATCCAATCCCAAGGGTCTCCGGTGAAGGAAGTGGTCTCACTTCAGGTTCCGAGCACGTATGTCAGCCAGTCGGCAACGTCCATCGATCTCACGATCATGCGCTCAATAGGGTCGAAACCGGCTCCGATCAAGAGTCCGCTGACGCTCAGCCTGAGTGCGGTTGCCCTCGCCCCGGCCAGCACGCGAGGGGGAAAGCCGCAAGTGTCCACCGAGATCGCTCCGATTAGCCAGACCGTGACATTCCAGCCTGGCGAGACGTCGCAGACTGTGGAGCTGCCGATCAACGTCCAGGCACCGTTGCCGACGTTGGCTCCCTTCGCGATCACGGTGGCGCCGAAGGCGCGTCCTCGGAACCAGGCGGAGATCATGGTGGATCTCGCGAGTGGTCAACAGTTCGTCCCACCGACGATTACCAACGTGCACATCGTCCGGAAAGGTTCGTTCGGAAAAGGGATCGCGGTGACGTTCAGCCAGCCAATGTCACCGCCCAGCGTGGAAAACGTTCACAACTATGTGGTCAAGTCTGTTCCGCTGAATGATATCACTCTTACCCCATTGGGCAGCACCTCCACGGCATTTCAGCCGACGTCCTACTTAACGCAGAATAATCCGAAGGTGGTCCCGCTCAAGGCGGCGCGGTATAACCCGGCGACCGACACTGTGCTTCTGGTTCCAAAAACTCCGCTGACGGTTGCGAAATCCTTCATTGTCAAGAGTCCGGCGACCCTCGGCTCCCTGCATGGCGGGCCGAATGTCGCCCAGCCCTTGGCCGACGCGAATGGGAACGTGCTCAACCCACTCAACTTTCCCGAAGGCTCCTTTACCATCACGATCAGCCCCAAGAGTTCCTGACTCGGCAAGCACGGAAAACGCCGAACTAATGCAATTCTTAGCCACGGATGAAACACGGATTAAACACTGATCAAGAAAGAACGAGAGCAAGAGTAGGATCGGACCAATCGCATCGTCGTAATCGCGATCTGCATGCAATATTGCTTTTGATCCGTGTTCAATCCGTGTTTCATCCGTGGCTAAAATATTCTGGAATGCGTCGGTGAACGATCCTGGCTACTCCTTCGCGGCGGCCTTTCGCAAGGCGGAAAGCGTTTCTTCGGACAGGGCAGGGGCGGTCTGCTTGAGCATCTTGATGAAGTGGTCCATGCCGCTGCGATTGCCCGGGAAAGCCACGTTGGTCGAACCGGACCGCCCGGTTGGTTTCGCTTTGTTCGAGGTGATCAACTCTTTGCCTTCCGCATCGAGGATCGCGTACCAAGGGATCCCGCCGTTCAGGCTCTCCGGGTATCGTGCGCGGAGGGTTTCGGCGTGGTAGTCGCGACTGATGTCGGGCTTGACGATGACGTAATGGCGCTCCAGCTCGACTTTTTGCGTGTCGAGTAACCGCTCCAGTTGCCGGCACGGGCCGCACCAGGATGCGGAGAAGATCAGGAAGACACGCTTGTTCTCGGCCTTCGCCTTTTGGATTGCCTCGGCGAGCATTTTCTCGGCGTCGCGCCTGGCGAGCTTCTGGCCGAGGAGGAAGATGCTCAAAAAGTGACGGTCGAGCTTCCCGTCCTCGTTTAGCCGGAGCCGATATTTCGAGTCGAGCAAGCCGTCTTTGGCGAGAGTGACAAGAAGCGGCGTGCAGCTTTCCAAGCCGGACCTGGAGTCCCAGCGCCTTCACCAAGCTGTCGGCGCCGCGCATTCCTGTATCAAAGCAGGCCAGCTCGAACTCCCAGCGCAACTCCTTCGGCAGGGGTGGATCGACCACGACGCCCCGGATCTTGTTCTTGCGCCGCTCCTCGCTGAAACGCGCGGAAGAGGTCGATGCAAGCGGCGTCCGATGCCTTGCCGAACAACAGGAGCGGCCGTGTGTGCGCGACGCGCCTCCAACATCGTTCGGTCTTTCTGCGTGCTCGCGGAGATCGACGTTGTGGTCGAAGCGGCAAAGGCGTCGGCCGCGGCGTTTCTCGGGGGTTGGAGGGACGTACGGCCGATTCAGGACCGGGTCGATCCGCAGCTCGCCGAGGTCGAGCGGACCTTTGTCCCTGGGCGTCAGGATTGACACACCCAGTCCAGCTTTTCTCGGTCAGCTCCATCGCGACGTGGTAGGTCTGGCCGGGGACCAGACCCGGGATGGTGAAATGGCCCTCGGCGTCCGTTTCGCGGTCCCGCCGAAGTCATCGTGAAACGGCCGATCATCGTCCTCGTCCTCGTGGATCCGGATGCCATAGTGCAGATTGCTTTTGTGCCAGAACCTTGCCGTCGAGATCGAGGAGCCGGCCTGTCGCGGTCGCGACCGGGCCGACGACGATTCGACCCTCGACGGCTTTTTCATCAATCCGCACCACGCCGGCGAGCTTTCCATCGGCACTCCGGGCATGGAGGTAAAGCGGGGTGTGCGTCCGTTCCGTCTGGAACTGTCCTTGGTCATTGGTCCTTTGCTCCGTGAACAACCGTCTGCCCACGCTTGATGGATACGTCCCGTCCACGATGGCTCCGACGATCGGACGATTGGCGGCGTCAACGACCTGGCAAGCGAACGGGCCGACCTTCGGTGGCGCAGTCTTCGTGGATGTCGTGCGTGATCTCGGCGGGCGGATTGACCACAGGGATGTTTATCGTCTCATGGTCCCGTTGTTGCGGGCCGCAAATCGAATACTCACCGGGTCCAAGGAATATCTCGTACTGGGCGTTCTCGTCGGTCTGGACCCACGTGTTCATCTCGGCTAGAGGATGATACGGTTAACCCCTTGATCCGGATTCCGTCCGACCGCATGGGCTGAGCGATGTAGATGCGGACCCCGCTCTTCGTCGCGGGCTCGTTCTCCGTTCCGACGGTCACGCGGCCGTGCAGCCGTGTCGGCGCGGCCGAGCACGAAATCGACCCCGGCAACCGGCTTGCCGGCGTGGACAACGAGGCCGGCCCGATAAGGTGCCGCCCACTCTTTACCATTCACGGCGACGACGTAGACTTGCTCGGAGCAGCGCCTGCAACTGGTAACGGCCGCCGGCATCGGTGACGGCTGAGCCGTTCCAGTGATTTCCCCCGCGGCCATCGGCCGGTCCCTGGCCGGATACCGAAACCCCGACACCCTCCGCGGGTCGGCCGTCGGCGTGGGTAATGCGGCCCGAGAGCGTCTCGAGCGGGAGGAACGTGATCGTCTGCGGATCAACAACGGGCGGTCGGCCGGCATCCAGGCTGGCGCGAGCGGATAGATGCCTTCGGCGTGCCCGGCCACTGCCATCCCGCGGCCAAGGCGTTCCGGCAGCCAGTCGAGCACCGCGATTCCGTCCTTGTCCGTCGCCGGCCATATGCCGGCGTTAACGGAGAACCAATTGTTGAACCATTCATGATTGGCTTTATGCATCGAGGAGATTCCCACGTTCACTCCGGCGATCGGCTTGCCATCTTGATCGACGGCCTTGACCCGCACGGTTTGCGCACCGTCCAGCGTGAGGGTCAACTGATCCGGCAGGGGCTTGAGCGCTTCGCGTTCCCCGATTCGCCGGCGACCGCGTAGTCGAATCCGACCTTGGCTTTGCGAGCGAAGATCGCCCAATCCTTGCTGTCGACGAGCACACGGACCTTCCATTCTCCGTCGAGCGTCGGTGCGGCCGTCGGCGGCCGGCTTCCCCTGGTCGAGGACGGTGACGAGGGCGTCCGAGACCGGCTTGCCGTCGCGATCGATAACATGAACGGCGACTTCTTGCGCTGGCTTGGTGGACGTCTTGAGTTTGGGCGCGACCTGGGCCTGGGCTTGGGCCATCATGGGGGACTCGCCCGGTCCGTTGAGGACAGCGGCCCCGGTGACGACCGCGGTCAGGCCGAGGGCCACCAGGGATGCGATCAACACAACGAACTTCGTCACCAACATCATCTTGAGTACTCCTTCGGCCAATGACGCGACGGTCGCCGGGATTGTGCCGGCGGCCAATCCTCCCGAGGCATAGCCCAGAGCAGCGCCGAACCGTGGAACCGGCCAGCCGCTCGGAAACGGTGATCGTTGTGATGGGCCGAGCCAGTCCGGCGAACGGCCCCGCTCCCAGGCTGACACCGCGCCGGACCAAGCGATCGCGCAGGAGCTTCCGACCTCGGGCCAGGTGGGTCGAGAGGGTGCCTTCGGGCACTCCGAGCTGCTGAGCGGCCTCGCGACGCGACTTGCCCTCTAACTCGCAAGCCACCAGCGCGATTCGATAGCGTGGCGGCAAGGCGTTCAACTCCTCGTCGAGCAGGGAGAGCAGGTCACCCTGGTCTTCGTCGGGGGCATTGACAACTTTGACGTGGGATTCATTCATCAGCCGCCTTTCCCTTGCGTGTTGTCGGGCCGCGCGGCGCCTTGCTTCCTTGGCCGTCCGGACCGCGACGCCATAGAGCCAGTTCGCCAATTGCTCGCGCCGGCCGATCGAAGCGGCCCGCCGCGCCAGGATGAGAAAGGTCGCCTGAAAGGCATCCTCCGCGTCGTGCGCATTGGGCAGCATCCGGCGACAGACGCCCAGAACCATCGGGCCATGGCGATGGACCAAGACAGTGAACGCATCCTCGGCGATGTCTCTTTCGCCGGTCAGGAATCGCTCCAGCAACTGGGTCTCGGACACGCCGCCGAGCGTCCCCAGGGTGTAGAGCGTCTGGATCTGTCCGAGGACGATCTTTGCCGATCCTCGCTTCATCGGTTGACCCTCTCCGGCCGGCCGTTGGTCTCCTCTTTCTTTCTGAGTGGTACTGGCCGCCCAAGCCCCGGCGCGTTCAAGAATCGGGGGAAAACGAGACTTTACTGAGAGTCAGGAAAGTAATGCGCTCCCCGAGGGCTGTCCCCATACCAACCCGACGCGCGAGCGAGGGGACCGGCTGTGCATCGGCAACGGTCCTTGGCCAGCGTGCCTCGCTTGCGCGTCGGGTTAGTGTGGCTCCCGGCCGCATTGCCGCTCTGCGGCTCTGCGAAGGGATTTGCGACGCGGAGCGTCGAAGACGGCATTCCCAGACCCAGCGCGGGAACGAGGTTTCCCGTCGTATCGAGCGACAGATCGGATTGTCGACCCGGTGATACCGCTACACTCTCGATTAATGATTTAGTATTGCGGCCAAGGTGTTTTTTTGCATCATTTCACTGCCGATAATCATTTCACTTTGTGGGTTAGCGCTAAAATTGCTTGATTTGGACGTTGTGGCCCCTTGACTCGGGCGGATTGATTGCGTTCACTATACCCCGTGAATCGGTGCGATGGGAATGTCATGCGATTGAACGGTTCGTTCGTCGCCGAGCTTGGCTAACAACTTTGATCCGAATTCCACTTTGCGGCAATCTCGGCTGTCGCACGGTCGATGAGGCTCGAAGGCGGGACGGCTGAGCGTGTTGTTCCACTCTGACGGCGTCGTTTCTCTGGTTCGTCATCACGGTTGCGGCACCCTGAGATGTCGCTATGGAGATTTGGACGATGAAGCGTTACTTTCCGAATTTGAGCATGCCTGTCCTGGCCCTGACGTTGCTTTTGGGAGCAAGGTCCGCCTCGGCCGGAGTCACCACCTACCCCGACTTTACCAGTTGGAGCGCCGCGGTCTCGGGAGTGACCACGGTCACCATCCCCGATCCAGCTCCTGCCGCAGACATTTACATCGGCACCGGCAACGCTTCCGTCACCTACAGCAGCCTGACCTTCTCGCAGAGCGCGAGCCTCAGCAACGGCAATTTTTTCAACGTCGGCATGCTTTTTTCCGGCGATCCGGCGGTCTTATCCTCGCAGGAGCAGACGACAGGGATCCCCAATATCTTGATTACATTCCCCAATCCCGTCACCGCCTTCGCCTTCGATTACGGCACGTTCAACGGCAGTGCCGTGACCTTCTTGCTCTCTAATGGAGACTCGATCACTCAGGGCAGCACGGGGAGCGGGTATGCCGTGCCGGATTTCGTCGGTGCCACGGATTCCACAACGTTCACCTCGGTTCTCGTGACAACCCCTGACGCTGTCCTGAACCTCAACAACGTTTCCTATGGCTCGTTAGTCACGATCCCCGAACCGGCGAGTTTGTCGCTGATCTCAATCGGCATCGCGGGCATCGTCGGTTACCGGTCGCTCCGGAAGAAACGGGCAGTCTGATCGGCTCTGTCCAGCCCGCGCCGAATCCCTTCGATGGGATGTGCATGTCTGCGGGCCACGGATCATAAAATGAGATACGTTTTTGGCCACGGATTGACACGGATGAAACGCGGATAATTCAGTCGATTGACTTGGATTCTGTGTTTCATCAGTGCTCAATTCGTGTTTCATCCGTGGCCAAGCGTTTCGTTGCGTGGTTTCCGTGTTTGATCGTCTTCTCGGTCTTCTCTTTGGTGAACGTGCTTCATCGCTGGCGGGCGGCGGCCAAGGTGATGAGCAAGGCGCCCGATGCGAGCAAAGTCAAACTGCCTGGTTCGGGCACGGACTTGATGGCCGCGACCTCTTGGTCCCAGTAGGACGGCAACTGGGCGTAGGGGTTGGGGAGAACCTGGTCGGTCACGTAGACAGAGCCGACGTTGCGCGAAGCCGCCAATGCGATGTCCGCCATCATGCCCTGGACCGATGACTGCGTGTGGATGATATTGGCGAAGTCGTTCCGCGGATACCCGGAGGTCCAAGGCGCGGGCGGAGTCCCGGCATAGAATTGCGCCTCGTTTTCATAAGTCACCAAGGTGTCCGCGCCCTGCGTGTTCGGGGTAAGGTAGTCCGGGACGGTGTTCGTGCCTGGGTTGCCGATCACCTGGTAGGACGGACTCAGGCCCTTGATAAACGTATAGAGCGTGTGATAGTACGCGAGATCGCTCGCGTTGTTGTCGTTGGTCATCTGATCGACGAAAAAACCGTTGATCAGTTTTCCATACTGACCGATGTAGGTGGTGATGTAGCCCTCGACCGTGGCCAAGGGGGTTGCGGTATAGAAGGTGGGCACGTAGGCGACGACCTTGCCGCCCGCATTCTCCAGGTTCGTCATGGCGGTGACGTAATTGGGGTCAGGAGACCCGGGCAATGGTCCACTGTTGGGGTTGAAGATCGCCGTGACGGGAATCTGGCTGGCTGCGGCGGCCAGTTGAGCCCATCCGTCTGTTTCGCCGGGACCGCCGGATCCGCCCGTGCCCGGATAAAAATAGGCCGGCACGAGTACTCCCATGCTCCCCGCCCTGGAAGGCGGCGGCACCGCCACGACCCCCGCGACAGCGAGCATGAGTAATGGGTAGCCGGAGAAGCCGTTGAAACTGCGCAAGACAATTCTCCTCGCGGAATGAGCCGCGCACGCACTCTATCTAGCACGGAATGATCTCAACCAACGCCCCTTATAATGCCAGTCAAGCACACAAACAAGGAGGTGATGCTTTTTTTCACAACATTTCTGCTCGCATTCGTCACATTGAAGAGAAAAAGATCACAGAAGGAAACGAAGGAAACGAAGGAATACAGAGAATCACCTACACAATCAAGAGTCAAATCATGATGAGTCATGTTATACTTTGTGATATTATGAATCACATATAAGTGTTATTGTTCTTCTTCGTTTCCTTCGTTCCCTTCTGTGAAAGTGTATTTGAGTTCCCTATTTTTGACCGGGTGATTGATTTGGGTGTGGCCTCGCCTTATTGTGGCGTCTGCTCGTTTATCTTCACGCGGCGACTCTTCGATCTGGTGATTCCATGTGGATACGCATCAAGATTTTGACAGGTCTGGTTGCCTTTTGTTTTCTTTGTGGGGCTGGCCCGCCCTTACCGGGGACGAAGCCTCTCACCATGACCGGCGATATCGCCAGCGAGCTGGTCGCGGGGGCCGACCGGTTCTTGTTGAGGGAGATCGCCGAATCGACCGCGAAGCGCGCGCGCTACTGGAAGCGCGATTTCTCGTCAATCGCGGCCTACAACGCCTCGGTCGAGCCGAACCGGAAACGGCTGGCACACATCCTGGGCGTGCGCGATCAACGGGTGCGGATTGGCGTTGATCCTCAGCGTCCGTTGTCGGCATTCCCGGAGGTCGGTCCCGGAAGTGTGAAGGTTCGCGTCCAGTGGCCGGCATTCGGCGATGTGACCGGCGAGTCGGTGTTTTCGAACCCGTATTCGAGAAGGTCGGACATCACGATCATCGTGATCCCCGACGCTAACGACACGCCCGAACAACTTGACGGTTGGTTGCCAGGCGTGCCCCCCGAATCGCAGGTGGCGCGCCGGTTGATTCCGAGTGGTTACGAAGTGTACGTGCCGGCTTTGATCGACCGCACCGCGATCCCGCGCAACGGCCGCGCAAAGCTCACCAACCGTGAGTTCATCTATCGCTCGGCTTTCGAGATGGGTCGGCATATCATCGGTTATGAGGTCCAGAAGGTGCTGGCCCTCGTCGACCAAGTTTCTCAAAAGAACGACAAGGGTATCGCCAAGACACGGGTTGCCGTCTTCGGCCACGGCGAAGGAGGCGCGATCGCGCTTTATGCCGCCGCGCTCGACCCTCGCATCGAAGCCGTCTGCGTCAGCGGTTATTTCGACAACCGCAATGATGTCTGGCAACAACCGATCGATCGCAATGTCTTCGGCTTGCTCGAACAATTCGGCGACGCCGAGGTGGCCTCACTGATCGCTCCTCGCCCTTTGATCGTCGAAGCCGCCAAGGGGCCCGAGTTCGTCATTCCACCCGGGACTGGCGGCGCGCCGGGACGCTTGACCACGCCCAAGCTCGAATCCGTCCGGGCCGAGGTCGAGCGGGCCCGGAGCCTGGTTTCCGGGTTGAAACTGCCCAAACCCTCGGTCGAGCTCGTCGTCAGTGGATCGGAAGGAACCGGACCTTTTGGCACACGTTGAGGCGCTTCAGAAGCTTTTGGCAGCACTGGGTAGCACGGCCAAGCTCCATGAAGAAACGCCTCCGGACAAGACCAACCGCCAAGCCGGCTCAAAGCGAACCTGCCGCCTCCGTTCGTGACGGCTCGCCAGGCTCGCCAGCTCCACGAGCTCGATCGCCACAATCAGCAGCTTCTGGTCGACAGCGCGGAAGTGCGCCGGCAGTTCATGAAGCAAACTCGACACCAAGTCGATCGCGGCTTATGAACAGACAATCGAGCCGTATCGCGAAATGTTCGCCAATGAGATCATCGGCCGGTTCGACCGCGCCTCTCTTGCCGCCCAATGTTCGGTCGCGGCAGGTCTATGACGAGCCCAAGTATACCGGCTACGAAGTGGTGATGGACGTCTTCCCGGACGTTTTCGCTTACGGGATATTGCTCTTACCCAAGGGAATCAAAGAAGCCGAAAAGCGCCCGGTGGTGGTCTGCCAGCACGGGCTGGAAGGGCGGCCGCAAGACCTCGCCGACCCCAAGGTGAACAATCCCGCCTACCATCAGTTCGCCGTCAAGTTGGCCGAACAAGGTTTCATCACGTTTTCACCCCAAAACCTTTACATCTTTCAAGATCGGTTCCGCACGCTTCAGCGCAAAGCCAACCCGCTCAAGAAAACGCTGTTCTCGCTGATCGTCCCCCAGCACCAGCAGATCACCGACTGGCTCAAGACGCTGCCCGCCGTCGACCCGGCGAGGATCGCCTTCTATGGCCTGAGTTACGGCGGCAAGTCGGCGATGCGGATTCCGCCCCTCGTCAAGAATTATTGCCTGTCAATCTGCTCGGCCGACTTCAACGAATGGGTCTGGAAGAACGCCTCGACCCATAGCAATTATAGCTACGTGTGGACTCCTGAGTACGAGATTTTTGAATTCGACCTGGGGAGCACATTCAACTATGCCGAGATGGCCGCGTTGATCGCGCCTCGACCGTTCATGGTCGAGCGCGGCCACTTCGACGGGGTCGCGCCCGATGAAACGGTCGCCTATGAATTCGCCAAGGTCTTTCACCTGTACGACGCCAAGCTCGGGATCGGCGACCGCTGCAAGATCGAGTTCTTCGTCGGGCCACACACAATCAACGGCAAGGGAACCTTCGCATTTCTGCACCAACAACTTCATTTCGGTCAATAATCATTGGTTAATGGTCAGTATACTCCCTTCGCGGGGGACAAGCGTCGTTTCCATAAAGGAAACGCCCGCTCGTCCTATTTTTCCATCGAGGGCAACAAAATCGCATGTCTCGAAACCGCCGCTCAAGGTCAATTCAACCACCAACTGGTCCACATTCCGGTCCGCATTACACGACTCATTGGGGTCCGTCGTTAGACTCATTTTTTCTTACTCAGTCACACTGCTATTCCTAGATTGCGTAAAGTGTTACGGCATGGTCTTCCTGAACACCGTAGACTGCCTGGTCCGCAATGGTCCGCATTCCGCGACAATTGCCAGCGCCGTGAATCATCGCCCGTTGCTAAAGGATGCCTTTTTCTTCTCAGTTTGCGCAGTTTCTGTGGTTTGATGTGGACCAAGTGGACCAGTCGAAAAAAATCACCGAAGTGCGTGAAACTCTGAGGGTTGCGCTGGTCCGCATTCTGGCGGGGAATGCGGACCATTGCGGACCATTGCGGACCAGGCAGGGTGTGCGGGTTAATGGCAGTTCGTACGTCAGTTTTCAGCCCGACCTACGGATAATCCGCGACGAAGCCGACCGCGGAAGTTTGTTGGCGGACGGTCGATGCGTAATAGCCGCCTCGGGCGAGGAGCTGGGCGTGAGTGCCTTGTTCGACGATGCGGCCGGCTTCGAGGACGACGATCAGGTCGGCGCGGCGGACCGAGGCGATTTTGTGGGATACGATCACGCAGGTGCGGCCGGGGAGGTGCTGGTCGAGGGCCTGCTTGAATTCGGGCTTCGGTCTCGGCATCCAGGGCGCTGGTGCAGTCGTCCAGCAGGAGAATGGCGGGCTCGGCCACGATCGCGCGGGCCAGGGCCAGGCGTTGTCGCTGTCCGCCCGAGAGCGAATCGCCACGCTCGCCGACCATGGTATCGAGCCCGGCCTGGCAGCGAGTCGACCGTGACGGCGAAATCGGCGATCAGAAGCGCTTGGCGCATCTGGTCTTCGGTCGCGTCTGGGTTGGCATAGAGCAGGTTGGTGCGGATGGTTCCCTCGAACAAGAGCGCCTGCTGCGGCACCAGGGCCACCGCCTGTCGCAGGTCGGCCAGCTTGAGGTCGCGGACGTCCCGGCCGTCGAAGCAAACGGCCCCGCGGGACTTGCCGTCGGAGTCGTTTCCCTGGGGGATGTCGTAAAGCCGGGGCGCCAGGGCAAGCAGGGTCGACTTGCCTGCACCGCTGGGTCCCAGCACGCCGACGCGCATTCCCGGCTCGATCGTCAGGGTCACGTCGTCGAGCACGTTGGGGCCGTCCGTCGTATACGCGAACGACACACCGCGATAGGTCGAGGGCCCCGCGCGGCTCGTACGATCGCCGATGGCGCCGGGCGGTCTCGGACCGGTTCGGGCTCGTCGAAGATCTCGTAGAGCCGGCTGACCGAGACCTGGGTCGCCAGGGCGGTCGCCTGAAACTGAGTCAGCCGCACGATCGGCTGATAGAGTTGGCCCACCAGGGCATAGATCGCCAGCAGCTCGCCGACGGTCAAGAGCCCCCGGCCGACCAACACGACGCCGTAGGCGATCACGAACACCGTCCCCAGTCCGCTGATCAAGGTCGCCAGCGCCCCCAGGGCCGCGGCGGCGCGGGTGTTGTCCCACGAGAGAGCACGGTGGCGGTCGATCCGCTCGTCCAGCTCTCGCAGCTCGTCATCCTCCTTGGCGAAGCTGCGCACCACCCGGACGGCCGAGACTCGTTCGCTCAAAAGAGCATACAGCGAGGAAACTTGCGAGCGGATCTCCTCCGAAAGCCGGTGAAGCGTGCCGAAGAAGGCCCGCTGGTTGATGGCATAAAGCGGCACGGCCACCAGGGCCACCACGGCCAGCCGCCACTGGAGCCAGCCCAGCAAGAAGGCGATCGCCACCGACAGGATCAGATCGTTCAATAGCTGCAAGATGCCGCTGCGGATGAACATCAAGATGCTGCCGACGTCGCTGGTGACCCGCGCCATCAGCCGGCCGGTCTGCTGCGCATCGAAATAGGCCATCGGCAGCCGCATCAGCTTGCGATGCAAGGCGCCGCGGAGGGCGACCACAACCTCCTGGCTGATCCGGCCCATCATGTCGGCGATCGCCAGGCCAGCAGCGACCGCGCCACGTACAGCAGAATCGTGCCGGCCAGACGCCAGGCCGATCGACCTGGCAATACCGAGGCTCGCGCTTGGGCCTGTACGGCCTGGTCGGCTCAGCTCCGGTAATACTCGACCAATTGATCGACCACCCAGCCTTGCAGCAGCGGGATCGGCAACAACAGCACCGACTGGACCAAGAGCCCCAACAACCCCAGCAAGATCGGCCCCGCGGTACGGCCGCAGAAACTCGGCCTCAAATCGTCGCGAAAGCGAGTGGGTGGATGATGCCTCGGACTCGTCAGTCGTTTCAGTCGATTGGTCGGACCACGGGAAGAGACTCAATTGTGCGTGTAGGTCAGGCTTTCTGTGCACTGACGTTCCCATCAGTACGGCCTTGCACTGACAGTCCCAGTGATACCAGTCAGGCGAGATAAGCCTGACCTACTAAAAGCGGTTCGGACCCGCGCAATTGGTAATATTTTGGAATTTTTCGGAAAATTTTTACTACAAGATTGCGCAAGGGACTTATGGCGAAAATCCCGTAGATTTCGGAACATTGCATTAACGAAATTTGAAAAACACAGCATTGTAAGAGTGTAGCGACTGGGAAAATGAGCAAGATGGGAACGGTGAAGGATACAAGCCATGTTAAGCAGCACAAGGATCCGCACGGGGCGAAGGGAGTGGAAGCGGGTAAACCGGCAAGGCGACGGTGGCGAATGAAGGGCCTGGCGGCGAAGTGAATGGGCGATGACCTTGGCGGATCGCGGCCAGGGAGTATATCTGGCTGTGGGATCAACGTCACGGCGATGAGCCCGAAAGACGATCGCGACCCGAGCGGGAGTGAGTGTCCGGCGGGTGCAGTTCGGTCTGGATCGGGCTCGCGCCATGGAGAAGGGGGACGGGCAATACGGTCAGAGCGGGGTAGGGGGGGCCGGTGAATGCGCACTCTGCGGGCCCCGGTTGATCCCCATGTTCCCCATCGGCTCTTATACACCCCAGTCAACTTGTGCACACCACGGGCGATCCGGGCCGGTTCCTTGTTCTGCTGCATGGTCTGTCATCGATCGGGAATTGACGAACATCCCGCACTCCACCGCGACCCGCGCACCGATCCCGCTCCCGAGCCCAAGCCGGCCCCGACGCCGGCAGCAAAACAACCGGCCCGCGAAAATCGAAAACAACGCCGCGCCCGTCAATTCGCTCATTTAGTTCCTACAGCGGTTCACTCTTAGTCGCGCACAGCGCGACAGCGGCGTCGATCATACTAACCCGAAGCGCAAGCGAGGATTCCGGCTGTTATGGCCTCGCTTGCGCTTTCGGGTTGGTATGGCCGGTATGCCATGCGAGCGTAAACCGCTATAGGCCGGATCTTCTACCTTGCTGACCACTGACGGCTGACCGCTGAACACGGAACACTGAACACTCAAATGAATCTATTCACTCGTTTATGGTCCTTGTTTCCCGACCGGCGCACTCTGGTGACGGTGACGTTGTCGAGCGTGCTGGGCGGAGCGTTGGCGATCGGAGTGGCGGATTGGCTCCAGACGTCCAGAAGGACCCACCGGCAACCCCCAGCCCTCCCATGATCGGCGATTTGTTTCCCTGGGACGGGCCTATCTCCCTCAGCTCGGCAAAGCTTACGCCGCGGCCTGGGACCAAGGGGCCAAAGCCCTCGACTCCGGCCAAGGAATCTCGGCCGCGCTCGATACGGTCGCCCAGACCTGGACAGCCAATCGAACCGAGATCTATGACAAGCTGCTCACTCCCGAGCTGGCCAAGATCGTGCCGGAGAGCGTGAAGGACTCCGATGTCACGCCCGCCGAACGCGCCGCCATGGCCGCGGCCTGGCGAGGATTCGCCCTGGGGCTAAGCAAGTAGGGACTTGTCAGTGGTCCGTTGTCCGTTGTTCGCTTCGCGGCAGCCATGGCCCGCGGACTTGACGGGGCACTAGAAAACTGCCAACCCAACCACGCGATCCCCATTCCAAGACAACTGACAACTGACAACTGACAACTGACAAATCAGGACAACTGACCATTATTGGAGATTACACAGTAGGATTCTTATCAATCGCTGTGTGGCTGGAGAGGCGTCGATGAGGTCCAGAGAGTCTGTGCCGGTCATTTTCCCGCTCTGAGCCAGGCGGCGCTGCATTGTTCGGCGCAGTCCGTGCCGGCGAATCCGGTCTTGTTGTATAAGGCGTGGTACGACGTCCTCGGCCAGGATCCCGGTTACCCGGCGCAGCAGATTGGCGATTGCGTGAGCTTCGGCCATGGGCACGGCAACGATCTGTTGCAGTGCGTGGAGATTGGGCTGGGTTCGCCGATCGATTACCGCGAGACGGATACCGAGTTCATCTATGGTGCGAGCCGGCAGGTCGCGGGAATTCTCGGCACGAGCGACGGCTCATACGGGGCCGCGGCCGTGAAGGCGATGACGACGATCGGCGTGGTCAGCCGCGAGATGCTGGGAACCGATGGGACCTATTCCGGCGACCGTGCCGAGTAGTGGGGCAAGACCGGCCCACCCGACGACCTCGAAACCAAGGCGTCATCGTACAAACTCGGGTCCGCCGCCTTGGTCTCGACCTGGGATGAGCTGGTGGCCGCGCTCTCGAATGGGTATCCCGTGACGATTTGCACCGGCCAAGGATTTGTCCTGACCCGCGATGCGGACGGCTTCTGTAGTCCCAAGGGGACCTGGGGCCACTGCATGTTGATTGGCGGCGTTCGGTTCGATCGGCCCGGTGCCTGCATTCTCCAGAGCTGGGGCCGAGATGTCCCGGACGGGCCCGACCAGCTCTCGGCCAGCCGCGCTGGTCGTTCTGGGCCGAAAAGACGGTCATCGAGTCGATCCTCGCCGAAGGCGATAGCTGGGCATTGTCCAAAACCCCGGGCTTCAAGTAACGCGATTTACCCCCAGCCTGGAAGTACCACACGGCAGCCTGAAGGCTGGATCAAGTGTGTAGGGTCGAGTGTCGAAGCCGATGACGGGTCACGTGAAGCACCACCGCAGCGAGCGTCGCGACGCCCGGCGGGGGCACCCGCCGAACGGCAGGGGTCCTCCTCGACGCTCGGCAGTTGGCCGCCCACCCTTTTACTGCTGTGGTACCGCCTACGGAAGGAATGGACAACATGAATAGCCTGATTGTGCTGGCGCAAGCCGTGAACTCCGTCGACACCAATAGCGGTCGGGGTCTCGATCACCAGCCTGATCGGCTCGCTGGGCAGCTGCCGGGGCGGCCGTCTCCGTCACCTACTACTTCCTCAACTTTCTGCGGGATCAGGGGTGAAGCAGAACCGGCTCTTTGATGAGTTCAAGGATTATCACGCCGAATCGCAAAAGAAGTTTCAGGATCAGTTGGACCGGATGACCGATCGCCAAGAGCAGATGCAGCGCGGGTATCAGGAACAGGTCGGCCGGATCACCGAGGCACAGAATATTCTGCTTCGCGACGCGATCATCGGCGATGAAGTCCGTCGAGAAGACCATGGACAACTCGACATCGATCATCCAGGGTATCGAAAAAACAGTCAACTCACTCCAATTGGTCATCGGCGCCATCGATGCGGTCGATGCGCATCCGCCGCAATTTCCAGCAAGGAGCCAAGTCATCGCCAGTGACCGGGCGCGGACAGCCGCGTGCGTTTTCGCAGGCCCAGGAGAACTCAACGTGCGTCGCGAACCTCGAGGCCCGATTCTGCTGATCATCGCCGGCGTCTTGTCGCTCTTTGCAATTATTTCATTCACGATCAACGAATTCAGAGAAAAGGCGCAGCGGCAAGAGGCGATTCTTCCGCGAGCAGAGCGCTGCATGTCGCAAGACGTGCGGTTGATCCAGGAGCGAGCCCGATTGGATTCCCGACAGGAGCGGGAGGTCCAGGACCGAGCCAACCTTCGCAGTCAGTTCAACACGATCATCCAGTCACTGCAACGGATCGAGAAGGCTGTCCAAAGTCATTAAGTCATTGGTCAACAGTCAGTAGTCAAACGGCTGCGTATATCCCTGCCGCTGACCAGTGACTCCGGAAGAGACCAATGCCTGTTGACCAATGACCAATCACTTTCTTTGGGGTTTTTCCATGCTGAAATTTGTCCCATTCTTGCTCTCGTTGATCGCCGGTTACAAAACGTATGCCTCGGTGATCTTGGCGGTCGTGTCCGGGCTGGGCATGATTCTGACCAAGAATTACGGTGGGGGCGTCGCGGAAATCTTCCAGGCCCTGACGCTTGTCTTCGGTGGCGCCAGCGTGGCGAGCCTGCGACACGCGGTATCGAAAGTGAGTCCCACGTTCGGCGTAATTCAGGCTTTCCAGTCCGACTCCTTTCTCAGGTCAGGCTGGTCACCGCCGTGACCGTAGCGTCGGTCACCGCCGTGACTGACAGCGGTCAGAAAGCCTGATAGACATCGAAATACAACACCATCATGATATATCAGAACGGTCAACAAGGCCAACGTTCCCCGAAACTGGGACGCACCAACCAGCAGTTCACCGTGCCGGACGCTGGCGACGGCGATGCGGACAGCCTGACGGCCGCGTTGAAAGACTACCTCTTCGCAGCGGGGGAGGACGGCAAAAAAACCCCGGCTCAGGAGATCGTCGAGGTGTTGGGCCAGCAGGCGAAGGAAGGTAACTTGAAAGCGATTCAGGAGATTCGGGCCTGGATCGATGGTGAGGCCAAGTCCCGCGCCGAAGTGGCGACGGGGCAGGCCGCGACTGGACAGTGTCCAATCAATGCGCGCATGGCTCAAAAGATCCTCGACATCATTGATGACCCTCGCGACGGCTGTCCACACGATTGATTTGGTCCGGCAAGTCCGGCCCACGACCCATCGTCAATTGTGGCAATGGGTCCATAACTTTACCGGGGTCCAGATCTCGACAAAGTCGGTCTGCCGCGGGCACGCGGCGCCGTTCACGCTGTTTGCCCGCCAGGTGTTAGAGCGGCCGTCGCTGGCCCTTTGGCACGGGCCGCGCGGCAGTGGCAAGAGCTTCCTGTCGGCGATCGATACCCACATCGCCAGTCGATTCAACCCGCGGCACGGCACGCGGATCCTTGGTGGCTCGCTGTCCCAGTCGGAGCAGATTTATGAGGCACTTCAGGAGGCGATTCTTGACGGTCGCGGGCCGTTACGGCTCGGATGCGGATACCCTGAGTCGCTTGCTCAAAACCGAGGTCTTTTATCATAATGGGAGTCACGTCTCGATCCTGGCCGCCAGCCCGACTTCGGTCCGCGGCCCGCACGTGCGCCAGCCTCAAGCTCGACGAGATCGACGAGATCGAGCCGGAGATCCGCGAGGCGGCGATGGGCATGGCGATGGAGAAGCACGGCTGCACCGCCAGCGTGCTGATGACGTCGACCTGGCACCGGGTCGCCGGCCCGATGGCCGAGCTGATGGAGCGCGGCCGAGCCGGCGCGTTTCCGGTCGACACCTTCTGCATGTTTGAGGTCCTCGAGAGTTGTCCCGACGAGCGGAGCGGCCCTAATCTACGAGAAATGTCCCGAATGCCCGTTGGTGCGCTGGTGCCACTCGGACCGCGATCCGACCCCGCAGGGCCTCCCGAAGGCCAAGCGATCGCAGCGGCCACTACACGATCGACAGCCTGATCCAGAAAGTCAATGCGGTCAGTGCCCGCGTGTTTCGAGAGCGACTATCTCTGCCTTCGGCCCAAGGCCGCCGGCGTCTGGTTCACGATGTTCGACGAGCCGCTGCACGTGACCGCCCGCTGCTGGATACGACCCGCATCTTCCGGTTCACGTGGCGATCGACCCGGGCGTTCACACCGGCGCGGTCTGGTTTCAGGTCCGGCCGCGGGTCGACGGCCGCGGGCACAAGGTCAATGTGTTCGCCGACTATTTCGCCGAGGGGCTCTCAGCCGAGACCAACGCCGCAGGCGATCCGCGCGTAGATCGGCGCAGCTCTGCGGGATCGGCCTGGGCCGGCAGCGGGTGTCGATGGACCCGGCGGGCAATGCCCGGACGGCCGTCGGCCCGACGGTCCGCGGCGAGTATGAGCGGGCCGGCGTGCAAAGGCCGAAACGGGCTCGAATCGTGGCCCGCTGGTAAGAAGGTCGACGGGCTCGACCTGGTCGAGGCCCTGCTCGAAGTCGGCCGATCGAAACCGTCAACCTCACGATCCATCCCCGCTGCCGGCACCTGATCACCGCCATGCAGTGCTATGCCCGCGCCCGGCGCGGCAACCAGTGGATGGATTACGCCGAAGACCCGCAGCACCCCCACGAAGATTTGATAGATCCACTTGCCGGCGGACTCAAGCTCGAGTTCCCCGAGGGCCGAGCGCCGCGGCCGCGCACTCCGAACCATCTGCCGCCTCAGGATTTACTGATGCGGTATTCCTGGCTCGACCTGATTCCTGTTCCTCGGCTTCGTGCTCGTGATCCTGCTGTTGATGCGCCGAACGCTACGTCATGCGTATTCATCGAATCTGATCACTCGCCACGTTTCTGACAGCTGGACGCGACGGACAGCTGACCAAGTGCCGTTTTGGACGTTTTCAAGCATGGTCACTATCACCCAGGCCTCGGCCTGGGAGATCGGCCAGAAACAAGATCGCCAGGCTGGCGTATCGACGGTGACACGCACCGAGGATCGCTCAATGGAGGCGCCGGCGAGCTGGACGGCAAGCTCATCGTCACGCGGAGGCATGTCGACTGGCTGGAGAATCAGGTCCGCTGGCGGTGGCTGATCGATTCGCACGAAGGAGGCGACCGATACCGGAACGCCGTATATGGTCCCGATCGGCGCGGACTGCCCTGCCGCAACTTTTCCGGCATAAGCGGGAATACCCTGACCCGCAGCAGTTTCCCCTCAGGTATCAGGGGTTCGGGGGTTCGTCGGCGGGGCAGCTATTCGCCACCGGATGCAATCTCCTGCTCCTACTCCGGGCCGTGTCCGGGCCTGCTCGGTGCCGACGCGGCGGCGACCGCGATGGACGACGATTACGAGCTGCGACGAGCCCGAACGCCGGTGCCGGAGTTTGTGGCCGAGGCGGTCGAGATTCATCTGGCGAAGGTTTATGACCAGGCGGTCGTCCGCGAGGTCCGGCCGACTTGCTCGCCTGGTGGCGCGACGTCGACGGCTGCGGCACACCGATGGACGACTAGATGCGCGAGACGATCGCGCCGCTGCTGCTCGTCCTCGGCTGCATGGACGTATGCCTCGACCATCCGAAGGCACCCCCCGGCGAAACGATCGTGACCCGCGCCGACGAGCTTCGGCTTGGGCCTTGACAAGTTCGTCGCGTCGTACATCATTCCCCAGAACATGGTCTGGTGGCGAACCGACCCGGCGGGCCGTTACCTGGAATGCCTCGTCCGCGAGTACATCGATCCCTCCGATCGAATGGACCACGACGAGAATGGCAATGCGATCGATCCCGACGACCCCGGCGACATAGGCGAAACCTGGCGGCGCGACTACGTACGATACCGGCTCTGGAACGCGGCGCGAATCGATCCTGTTCAACTTCGACGGTTCGGAAGTAGTCGAGCGCGTGCCGCATCCGTTTCGGCCGGGTGCCCATCGTCCGGTTGATCGACCTCAAGAAGCATCGCACGCCCAACATCGGCAAGAGCCGTTACGAAGCGATCGCCGAATATCAGCGCGAGTATTACAACCGCGATTCGGAGTTGATCCTGTCCGACACGCTTCAGGCCCACCCGTTTCTCTCCGGGCCGGAAGACTTTTGCAAGGCCGACAATACCCTGTCGGTCGGTCCGGGCTACGTGCTGCCGAAGAAGAAGAACGTCGAGAACGGCACGTACAGGGTTGGGACTATCGTCAGCCCGTCCAAGGACCCCGCCGACTCATTGCGAAAAAACAAGGCCGACCTGATCGATCTGAAGGATCGCCGGGCATGCCTGATCAAGCCCGCCGGGTCGTCGGGCCAGGGCGGGGACAGACGGCCAGAGCGGGATCTCCAAGCAGCTCGACGCACAGAACGGCCACAAGCAGCTCACGTCGATCGCCAAGATCGCTGGCCAAGGCCGAGCGGTTCCTCGCCGAATATGCCTGGATGGTGCTGCGGGACAGGCGATATCACGCCCGAAGAGCGCGAGCAGATTAAGGTGCTTATCCCTCGCGATTCGAGCTGTTCTCCGCCGCGGAGCTGACCGACTCGACGACCAAGCTCCAGCGCGTGCTCAGGCGGCCGGCAACGCGCCCCAGATCGAGCGATGGCCATCCGGTCGATCGTCCGCCAGCTCCTCTTGGGCCTCACGGACAAGGAATACCGGCAGCTCGACAACGAGATCGACTCGGTGCTCGCCTCCAAGGCCGGCACGAAAGAGCTACGGCCCGAGATGGCTGACGCCAGCATCACCGACACGGCCAGCGCCACCGAGGGACCGGCTCGGCCGAACAAGACGCCGGCAGCGACCCGACCGGTCAAAGCGGGCGACGCTGGTGTTAGTTTAATCAGTGCCGGGATTCGGGACATTAGTCGTAGTAGCACGATTCATCACATACAAGGCTGCTTGGTCCTCGCCAGACTAGTTCAGAATCACGCAACTGATGCAACTGACAGCATTCATGAACCTCGTCAATCTGCTTTACCTCCTGGTCGGTATCGTCGGCATTAATGCCGTGCTCTTGCTGGTGATCGCGACATTGCTCGTGATTGGGCTCTTCCGGAAGCATGCAATGAATATTGAATGCGTTTGTGTATGCGTGGGCTACGGTGACTTCTGGCCGCCACGCTCCCCGAAAACCTGGCTCTCGTTGATCACTTGGTGGTTGTCACGTCGCCGGACGACCAGGAGACGATCCAGGTTTGCCGCCGGCATTCGGTCCATTACGTGCTCTCCAATGACCATCGCCGCGGCGGCCCGTTCAACAAGGCTCGGATGATTCAGCGCGGGCTGGATCAAATTGGCGGCAAGGATTGGATTCTTCACCTTGATGCCGACATCGTCTTGCCCCGTAAGTTTCGCCAATACCTCGACTGGGCCCACCTCGACGATCGCACGATCTACGGCGCCGATCGTTGCAACCTGATCGGCTGGGACAAATGGAAACGCCTCAAGCAATATGCCGGGGCCTGGGATAACCATGCTCACGAATGCGGGCACTGGTTCCATCCTGAGTGCTCGCTCGGCTCGCGATGGGTGTCGAAGATCCACGGTTACTGCCCGATCGGATTCTTCCAGCTTCTCCATGGATCGGCCATGTGCGATGGCGGCTACCACGTGCGGAGCTATCCGATCCAACACGGCGATGCGGCTCGTATCGGATGTCCAGTTCGCTCTGCAATGGGACCGATGCCACCGCCAGCTCCTACCCGAGGTCATCGTGTTGCATCTCGACAGTGAACCGTCGGCCCTGGGTGCGAACTGGAAGGGCCGAACAACGCCGCGATTCGGACCGGAAGTAACCCACAGCCGTCAGCGATCCGCGATTAGCTAGTTTTCCGTTTTCAGGGTTCGGTGGTGGAACCGAACGCTGAAAACGGAAAAACAGAAACTCTCCACCAAGAGGAACCCGATGCCCCCTGAAACCACCGATAGTGGCTCGGCGCCGGCCGTGGCCACCGTGGCGGCCCCACCGGCGTGGCCCAGACCGTCACGATCCCGCTCGAGCAGCTCCAGACGTTCACGTCGATCCAGGCCCGGCTGGCCCAGGTCGAGGCCGAGCAGCGCTGCGCGATGATGCGGCCCGGGTCGAGCAGGTCAAGCTCCTCGCCCAGAAAGGGGAGATCGAGAACGCGCTGCGGATTCAGCGCGAGCAGGCCGAACAGCAGCTCAACGCCGAGCGGCCCAGCGGGCCGCGATCGAGGAACGGGCCAAGCGATATGCCCTCGACGGCGAGCTCTCCCGCGTTTTGGCCTCGCAGCCACTGGTGCCCGGCGGCGCCGAGCAGCTCACCCAGCTCTGGAGGGACCAGTTCACCGTGGAAGCCCAGGGCGGATAGTTTCGCCGTCCGCACGCCGACGTTCCAGAGCGTCAGCGATTTCGTCGCGGCCCAGCTCGCCCAGCCGCACTACGCCCATTTCATCCGCTCGACCAACCAAGGGGGCACTGCCGGCACCACGGCGCCCACCAGGCCGACCCGACGCCGCCGGCCCATCCCGCGGCACCGCCGGTGCCCAAGACTTTGGGCGAGGCTGTCATCCTTCACATGCAAAGTCATCAAAGGCAACGCCAACACCGACCCGCGGCTGGACCTGTCCTCGCCGATGGGACTAAGACGCACGGCCGGCGAAGTAGACAGTACACAGTCGAAGTAGGCCGTGGATGGCGAAGACGAGATGGGCTCGTATCTGGCGGGGCTTTCTGAATGCCTGCTGCCTACTCAGTTCAATTCCCACTATTTTCACCTTGTATTTCCCCGCATTTCATAGGGCTATCTACCCTTGCCGGACCGGGTGGTCGCTCCGCGACCCGATGGGACCAAGTGCAGCTCGAAAGAGTAACCGGAAAAAACCCGCCTATCGGTCCAATCGCTGACTTTCTTCAAGGCGTATAGTGGGCGCCTCCCGCCGCTGGGGAACACGCCCGAAATGATGTCCCGGTAAACTACTGCCGTCTCACCGCGATATTGGTATGCGAACTCATTGGGCTATATGGTCTGAGGCCTAAGCCGGAACGTATCCCCAAGATGACTCGCTATCAGATCCAAGGCAGTCGATCGTCAGATCCGTTGAGTGACAAACGCCACCAATCCCGAGTCCTGTTTAGGCATGCCAGTTAAGACCTAAGATCCTTCACATCCACAAAGCACAAGATAGCCAGTCCCCGAATCTATCGCGGTCTATTTCAGCCGGGAACGGGGAAAGAAAGACCGGTCTTAGAGCGGTAAACTTACGGAAGTTGACACGACCACGACAGCAATCGGCGATCATGACTAGCTCCTGAAGCGTCAGGCTGAGCGTCGACACAGCAAGAATTCTCACTGACGCTTCGGGCAAGTCCGTGGTTGATAGCAAAAATCGGTGGAGTCGGGAATTCATAACCCGCTGAGTTCGTAATCCTTTGAATCGTCCAGGCGGGTTAGGAAACCTGCCCCACACCATCAACGACGCCGCGTTCGGGCTAATATGGCCTGTGGGCCATCCGAGCGTGCAACCGTCCGTAGCCATGATGTCTTGCTCCTGACAAGATGCTCGTGGTGAGGGCCGGACGGGTGTGTCCAGCACTCGTCCGAGCCGTTTCATTCTATCATTCGTCGTCTCTTTTCGACTCTTTCACCTGTATTTCTCCGCAATTTCACAGGGCTTTATGCCCTTGCCGGCCGGGTGTTCGCTGCGACCCGAGAACCGCGAGTGCAGCTCAAAGAGGGTAGGCGGAAAAAACCCGTCTATCAGTCCCATCGCTGATTTTCTTCAGGGATTTCTCGGAACCGCACAGGCCGGCATCGAAGTGGCGATGATGTTACCGTCGCGGTCAGAAATTGGTTCGCCAATCGAAATCCATTGGTAACTCGATTACATACGTTCCTGTCGACTGCGTCGACTTCCTTTGTAACAGGGTACCCGGGAGTAATCCCGGGTCTGAACCAGGCTATATGCTGGAAAAGCTGAGAATCCCGGGGTACTGCCTGCAAGGCAGTGACAATCCTTCGGGTGCAGCCAATCAGCAGGGAAGGACGGATTTCCGAGTCGGAACCCTCAACGACTACACGCCCGACCCCCGAAACGGGGTGATGATATAGTCTGACCTGCATAGCGATATGCAGAGGCTGGCGGAAACGACCGGCCCCCGGCTCCAGAACCGGAGTAACAAAATGAGCCATCGGTAACTGGTTCGCAAATCGAAACCCGCTCGTCACTCGACTGCCGTACGTGCCAGTCGAACGTGTCGATTTTTTGATGTACACGCATCGGTATCGCGCCCGCTCGACCACCCTCAGTGCCGCGATCACGCCAGCGGCCAGACTTCGTTCACCACGGCCGACGCGACGTTCCTGATGAACCACGACGTGCTCGAGGTCGATCGATAGCGCGACGGGTAACATCGAGCGCGTCCAGATCGAAGGCGACCCGACCAGCTCGACGACGTTCAACGTCACGCGCGGGCTGTGGTCGGACATCGGCAACACGATCGGCACCACGCCCTTGTCCTCGGCCGCCAACGGCTCGACCGTCAACCTGATCGGCAACAGCCGAACGGGCGCCGGAGATCACGCAGACCGGTCTGTCGACGTCGGCGTCGCTCGCACCCAGTATTGCCAGACCTTCCAGTTCCCGGTGCAAGTCGGCGGCTCGGCTCAAACCGCGAGGGCCCAGGTCCTCCCGGGCGGCATTCAGACGCCCTTCGACTTCAACCAGACCGTCCAGCTCCAGAACATGGTCGACGACATCGAGAACTCGGTGTATTACGGGATCGCCCAGGCGCCCGTCGACAACGCCAACCCGCTGCTCGCGACCACGGCCAAGATGAACGGCCTGCGGTCGATCCTCCAGACGAACAACATCTCGGTGATGACCGGGACGACCCCGGTCAACGCCTCGGCTTATGGCTCAAGCGACCTGCTTCGCGACACGCTTCAATCGGCCCGGCAAAACGGCGGCGATCCTGACCTCTTGGTCGTCTCGACCAACTTCATGAGCGGTTTTGCCACCTGGGGCCAGGCGATCCAGCGCATCCCGGCCGGCGAGACCGTCTTCGGCACGCCCATCAACGTGCTCGAAGCACCTTTCTTGCACGGGGTGACAATCCTCGAGGCGCCACTGTTGCGGCCGTACACCGCCATCGCCCTGACCAGCTCCGAGGTCTACATCCGCAACAAGCGAAATCCTTTTTGGAATCTCCGTGGCAACCGAGGCGACATGGTCGAGGGCGATTGGATCGCTGAGATGGCGATCGAGGTCGTCAACGAGTCGCACCACGCGTGGGTCGAGGGGATCACCGCGTTCTCAGCCAACTAGTCCGTGGTCAGTTGTCAGTTGTCAGTTGTTAATGCGTTCGGACTCCAGAGCTTACGGCTGGCAACCGGCAACGGACAACTGGCAACCGACAACTGACAACTGACAAAGGACAACTGACAAAATGTGGCGATTCCGAGGCACTCCCCACTACCTCAAGGACCAGGCCAGGCGGCTTGGACTTTCCCAGCTCCTGGCCGACAGCGCCCGGAACAATAAAGAGATCTACCGGGTCTCCGTCCTGCCTGGCGCAGCTTTGCGGCGCTACCACGCGGCGCGGACCGAGCACGGTCAGCCCGTGTTCCCGGCGGTCGAGCTGGCCGAGATCAAGGGTACGCTCGCGCAATGCGAGCTCGAGCTAGAAAAGCTTCATGCTTTGGCCGGCTCGGCCAAGGCCATGCTCGATGAGGCATGGGGGGCATTCGGATTGAAACCTCCCGATCGCCCGTTCGAGATTTTCTGTAACTACGACCAGATCACGCAGCCTATCTTACCGCTCGGCGACGGCACTGTCGGAGTAGTTGCCAGTTGTGAGTTGTGAGCTGTGAGTTAAATGCAACTCCAATCCTCAACACGCCGCTCCATTTCCACAACTGAGAACTCAGAACTCGCAACTCACACCTAGGAACTCTCATGTCCTACGCGAATCCAAACATCTTCTCGTCCGGAACGACGTTTGCCCAGTTTCAGGCTGGCGGCGTTTCCGGGCAATTGGAGAGGCTGATCACGGTCAATGCGGGGCCGGAAGCCAATCCGACGGTCGCCGCCACCGTCTCGGCTACTGGCGGCGGGGCAGCCGGCGGTGTTAACTTGCCTGTCGGCGTTTATTACATCAATTTCACCGAATCCAATGGTTACGGTGAGACCCTCCCCTCGGCCGAGGCCGGGCCCGTGACTGTGGCCGTCCAAGCAGCCCCGACCGGCACGCCCACCGTCGTTGTGTCTGGCTCAGGCGGGACGCTCACGGCAGGCGTGTATTACGGCAAAATCACCTACGTCGACTCGAACCAGAACGTCGTCGGCGTCAATGGCGAGACGACACCTGGCACGGAGTTCACGTTCACGCAGGTCGGGACCGACGAGCCGGTGATCACCTTCAATGATGGTGGCTTGCCGGCCTGGGCCTCGGGCCGGAACCTCTACCTGACCGCTCACGGCGGCCCACCGGTAGCGAAGTCCTCGCGTTTACCGGCATCGCGGGGACCACCTACACGATCACCGCCAACCCCACAGCGAGCACGACCACTCCGCCGGTTACCAACACCACGACGACGAACATCCCCAAGATCACCGCGTTCCCGGCCTTGCAGAACGGGAACTCGGCACGAAACATTTACCTGACGGCTGCCGGCGGCGGTTCCGGCAACGAGGTTCTTTACGCTCGCGAGCAGACCGCCTCCACGTTCACTTTCTCGGCCATCCCGCCGGGCGGCAACTACGCGACCGCGTTGCCCACGGTCAATACGACGTCCTACAGGACTCTCGACTACCAAATGATTCGATCCGTCAAAACGGGAAACCTCGAAGACGTCTACCGCCGGTTTCGCGAGCTCGTCACCGACTTTAACCGCGGCAACCCGGCCGTGCACGCCCAACAGCTCTTCAACCTCAAGCGCCCATCCACATGGTCTTCGCCACGCTTGCGCAGCTCTGCTCGGAGATCGGCGTGCTGGTCGAAGCGAACCCCGGGCACATAAACTTCTCGCAGACCGGCATCGGCGACAGCAGCCAGAAGCGGACGTGGCCTTGATCTCGAATTGTCCGGGTTCCGTTTTCCGCGTTCAGTTATCTGACGCTGAGCCGTGCGGACGGGACAACACGCCCGCGTCAGCGCCCATAACATCACGCGATCCGCACTGTAACCAACTGAACACCGAACACCGAACACTGAACACGAGAGTGACTGAAAGGAACAAGCAATGTCCAAAGTAGAACGCGGAGTCGTGAAGGCCCCCAACCTGAACCTCCACGACCTCAGCGCGAAGCGGTCGATGACGCCTACGGCCGGCGCCTCGGCGACACACTCACCGGACAGGGCCCGCTGCAGTGCCGACCCCGGGGGCTGCGGGTCGCTGACGAAGTCGGCCAGCCCGGTATCGACGCCCGACCATCGGTTCAACGTCGATCAGGCCAAGATGCCGCAGCCGCCGGCCGCGAGCATGCCCGGCCAGGGCGATGTCCCGGTGGACCTCCGCGTGGGGCTGTCCGCGACCGGGATAGCCCGACGCGACTCGGCAAAAAAGTAGCCGTCAGTCCGCACGAAGCGCTCGGGTAGGTAATGATCAAGCCACACCTGCGGTGAGTTTTCAGTGTTCAGTTGTGGAATCGAGCGCTGTAAACGAGGAGAACATCATGGCGACGCACAGTGATCCGCACTCGATCGAGCTCGGGATCAAGCGACCCGGAGCCTTACGCGCTGAAACGGGCACGAAGCCGGGCCATGTCATCTCGGAAAAGAAGCTCGCCGCCGCGGAGAAGTCAAAAAATCGCACCGAGCGAAAAGAGTCGAACCTCGCGGCTGAGCTGGAGCACTTCCGGCAGGAAAGGTAAATTGACCACGTACCACTTCATCCAACTGAAAAAGCGAAGGCAATGAGAACGCTCCTCAGCCGCTTCCTCGAGCTGGTCCGCCGCCAGTTCCGGCGCGAGCCATGGGTCACCTCGGCGGTCCACTGCGTCAACTGCGGTCATGCTTATGTCGCCGTGATCCCCGCGTCCTCCGAGTGCTACAATGCCGAGCTCGGCATCCTCGACATGCTCGAATGCCCGCGGTGCGGGCTGTTCCTGGTGTGCTCGGACTGAGGTTTGGCTAACAATCGACGCGGATGATGGAGAGCGGTCGCGCCGAGTCCGCCCCCTGGTTTGGCCGATGGCCAGACCCGTCCCCCTCCAGAGGGGGACAACAACCCGTACGATGCCGCCATCTTTTAGACAGTACTCGGCTGCGCAGCCCCGGCCAGCCCCAGCTAATGTCGTCGCACGGGTTGTGGTCCCCCTCTGGAGGGGGACCGCGTGTGGCGACGCCGCAAGCGGGGGGAGGACTCGGCGCGACCACATGCCAAGGCAGACACCATGTCCAACCTCCCAGAACAAACAACGCCCGTCTACGCGACTGACGAGGATATCGCCGTCCGTTGCGGTGGCGACTTCGTCACGCTCTGCCCTCAATGGCAGCAGATGGCGGCCGGCACCGACGGTTTCTTCTTGTCGGGTTCGCCCTGGGTGCTCAATTCGACGTTGACCAACTTCGCGAACAACAATGTTCAGCCCAACCAAGTCGTACAACTGAGCGCACCCAAGACCCAATACCCTGGCGGCGGCCAGCTCCTGGCGATCGACAGCGTTTTCGGTTCTTCGCTCACGCTCCGGCGCCTGCATAAGGACTTGAACGTCGGCCAGCCGCCCGCACCGGCCGCGGGTCTGACGGGTGTGACGTTCACGATCAACACGCTCGACCCTCAGACCGAAGAGGCCAGCTTCGATATCAAGCGACGCTTCGGGATCGACGAGCTGATCGTGAACCGCACATCGTCGTGGATCTATGACATGCGAGACCTCAGGATCGCGACGGTGTTGACCGTACTTAACGACCGCTACACCGCCGAGGCCCGCGGCGATAAGGGCGACTTCGTAAACAAGATCAGGCTCATCCGAGCCCAGCTCGACGAGGTCCTAGCCCGCGTCCAAGTCCGCTGGGGACCGTTCGGGAATTCGGCCGAGCCGTCGACGTTATTTGGGTGCAAGCTGTCGCGTTGAGTAGTCCGTAGTCCGTAGTCCGTGGTCAGTTGTTCGCTTCGCGGATATCAGCGCTAAGTGGTGGATAGATGGCACTTGAGCCGTTAACCCTTGTGGAGGAGAAAGAGAAGTTTCTTATGCCACAGGCTTTTGCGGCAACTATTCTGTTGTTGGAGCAGAACGTGGCCCCACCAGCTTCCGAAAGGACTCGGAGATGTCGCATCAAGACCGGGATGGTCATACCGTCTCTTCCTATAACTTTCAAGCCCTTCAGGACGCGATGCAGTGGCTGTTGCCCTCGGCGTTGGTCTTTTCAATCGGATTCCGTGCGGATTGCACTTGGTCGGTCCTGGGCTTTGTCTACACCGCCTTGCTTTGGGTTTGGTCCGACCAGGATACCATCACCGGACGTTTCGCCACGGTGAAAGATCTGCATCAAGGTTCTCGGCCCATTAGCCCGCGGTCGAGGCGGAGGTGCTAGCCACCTCGTACCAGGCCTTCATGAAGATGTTGCGGAATTGGACCCCACGCCTGGTGCTTGAAGTCAGCACCGTGTTCCGCCAGCGGATGAGCCAGACCTGGGCGACCGGTTCACCATCGCTGGTTTCATCCCCTTCGGCGTGGACGGGAACCGGCTCGAACTCTCGCGGACCGAGTCCAATGAAAAACGGTTTTCCCCCAAGTCGACCGGAAGTTGCGGCGGAGTAGGGGTGCCAAGCGGCGCAAGCCCGCCTCGCGTAACGAGCGGGCCGAGGAGTCGCGGCAAGAAGACGAACAGCCCGCAAATGTGGTCGACGACCATGTGGCACGTGATGACCGGGCTGCCTTGGGCTGGCGGACCGGACCTTCCGATAGCAGCGAACGGGAGACGCTGAGATGGTTGCCTTTCTGCCAGCGATGGCGCGGTCGTGGCCGACGCGGGGTTCGTCGGCTATCTCTTCTGGAAAACACTCCTGGAGAGCAATCGCCATTTTCGTCCGGGTCGGCGGTAACGTCCGTCTGCTCAAGGATCTGGGCTGTTCGCCAGAAGCGGGACATCGTCTACGTCGGCCGGATCAGATGGCTGCTGCTCACCAACCTCCTTTGGTGCTCCGCCTGGTGGTGGTCAATGACGGCAAGAAGACGTGGTATTGGTCACCTCGGTGCTTGACCACAAGCGGCTTCCGGACAAGCAACTTGGGGAGTTCTACTCGCTTCGTTGGGGGATCGAGGTCTTTTATAGAAGCTTCAAACAAACGTTTGCGCGTTGCAAGCTGCTGAGTGATTCGGCGGAGAATGCTCAAGTCGAGGCCCAATGGTCGCTCCTGGGATTATGGGCGATGGCGTTCCACGCCCAGCACGTTCTGTGAATAAACAAGTCCCCGCGAAGGGCGTGAGCATTGCCCGTGTGTTGCGAGCCTTTCGCCAAGCGATTCGCGAGTACAAGAGCCGCCCCGACGCAGGCGAGTCGTTGATCGAGCAGTTGCAAAGGGCGGTGATCGATGACTACAAGCGGGGTTGTAAGACCAGTCGTGCGTATCCCCGAAGAAACAGGAGACTGCGGCGGGCCCTCCCAAGATCTTCTACGCCACTGATAAACAGATCGATCTCGCACGCCAAATCAAGGAGAAATTGCACGTAGGGTTAACGGCGTAGATGGCACTCTTAACAACGGACAACGGACAACGGACAACGGACCTCGCGCAGCGAGGCGTGATCGCCCTGCGTGCCGGCCGCCACGAACAGGCCGAGCCACACTTCCGCCACGCCATCCGCAAGCCGGGCGGCCGCCGCGACCCGAAGCTCTATGCGAATCTCGGCGCCACGCTCGGATTAAAGGGCGACTACCGCGGGGCGGCGGCAGCGTACCGGCAGGCGATTCGGCTGGAGCCGTCGGCGAGGCGGTACCACGAGCTGGGGACGGCGCTGGCGTTACAGGGCAAGTTCACGGAAGCGGAACAGGCTTTCGAGTCCGCTGTGGCGATCGAGCCGACGGCTCTCTCCTGGTACTCCTCTCGACCGCCCAGCGCGGCCTGGAGAAATGGAACGAAGCGGCCCAATCCTGCCGGGAGGCGATCAAGCTCAAGCCGGAGTTCGCCGAGGCGATCGCCACCCTGTCGTCGCTCCTGTGTGGCGCCTGGGAAGCCGGCGACAGGTGGGACGTGATCGACGAGTCGATCGAGGCCGCCGACGCGGCCTGCCACTACGACCTGACTTACGAGAACCTGACCCGGCTCGCTCTCCGGAACCAGATCGCTGGGCATTATGACAAGGCCCTGCCGCTCTGGGACGTGCTCTTGACCGAAGGCCAGATCAGCCAACACAACCGGGCTCCGGGCGATGATCCCTTTGATCAAGGGCGAATACACCGAAGGGTTCGCTGAATATCAGCACGTCTTTCAATCGGACCAGGACAGATCGATTTATCCTAGAGACCGCCCCAAGTGGGACGGCCGCCCGGTCGACGGCACGATCGTCGTGTGTGCGACCCACGGCTATGGCGACTGCTTCCAGTTCATCCGGTACGCGGGACGGGTTCGTGCCCGCTGCGGACGGCTGGTTGTGGCAGCGTCGAGAACTCGGGGCACCACCACGCGGCGACCATCCTGGCCCGGGCGTCAGGCGTCGACGAGGTGATCACCGATTTCAGCCTCGTGCCCGAGCATGATGCCTGGATCCCGATGTTGGCGTTGCCCCACATCTTCGGCACCACGCTTGATACCATACCAGACCGCGTACCGTACCTCTGGCCCGATGCCGAGACGGTCGAACGCTGGCGGCCTGTCGGTGAGTCGATCCCGGGCTTCAAGATCGGCGTGTGCTGGCGAGGAGACTCCAAGAACCACACCGACCCGCGCCGGTCGTTCAAGCCCGACTTCCTGGCACCCTTGGCAAGAGTCCCCGGCGTGACCCTGCTGGCCTTGCAGCAAGGCCGCGACGATGAGATCGAGGGCCTGCCGATCCACCCGATCGCCGGGCGAGAGAATTGGATGGACACGGCCGCCGTGATGGCGGGACTCGACCTGGTCATCTCAGCCGAGACCGGCGTGGCCCACCTGGCCGGCGCGATGGGAATTCCGACGTGGATCCCCCTGAATGATCCGCCCGATTGGCGCTGGCTCCTCGAGAGAGAGGACTCGCCCTGGTACCCGAGCGTTCGCTTGTTCAGACAGAAGCCTCGCGGAGCGTGGCCCGAGGTTTTCGGTGCCCGGATCGAAGCTGGTTCGCTCCCCGGGTAGGCAGTTGAGCAGCGTAGGGAGTCCATTTTCCCCGACGAACCCAGGCGCTTTGCATGAGCCGACCGTATCGCTAGCGTCACTGTTGTAGGTCTGTAACCTACATAGCGCTTTTGCGGCGAGGCCAGGCGACTTTATTTTCGCCCGGGTTTCCAGTGACTTTTTTCGCCCTCGGGTTACCAAGGAAATCTTTGCTTTCTGTTCGGGAGTTAGCGGTCCCCGCTTTCGTCCTAGCCACGCGGTCGAGAATTTGGCCTTGTGCTCTAGGGAAAGCTTTCGCCCTATGCCGCCAGCCGAAATGTTCGCCTTGTGTTCCGGCGAAAGCGTTCGTCCTCTCAGAGTCGCTGCGATCTTCTCTCTATGCTCCTGAGTTTTCGGGCGTTTTTTTCCCATGCTGTTGGCCTCGATCCTAGCATTGTGTTCTGCCGTGTGCTTAGTCCCGGCGAGGCCGCGACATTCCTCTACGTGCCTCCGGCGTGCGTATCCCCGCTAAACGCTTCTGTTCGGTATCCGGAGTCCAATTTCGTCGGATCTCCGACATCCTGGCCGTTGTTTCATCGGTGACGTTAGCCGTCTGGGACGCCGACATCTTCGCGGACCTCCGGCGTCTGCCTTGCCGCTATGGCGTTGGCTTGGGCCGCTGGGGTGAGGATCGCCGCTCTTCTCTTTGCTCGCACCTCCGGTGATGCGTTCCTGACCGCCGCCGACTACTCTGGCTCGGAACTCGGGCCCGTGCGTTGTTCCGAGTGGGGAGCCCGCCGTCGGGCTGATGTTGTAACCGACCTCACTGTCGAAAGGCCGAAACTGATCGAAGTATCGCTGCTCGATTAGGGTCAGGTCGTTTTTGTCTGGGACGACTCCAGCACCTCAAAGACGAACGCTTCGGACCCGTATTCCAACCACTCCCTTTGGAGCGTGTAGCTGTGGTGGCGGCCGGCATCGAGATGCGAGCGATGGAGTTTCCACCGCCTTTTGAGGCTGCACTGTGCTTCCGATATAGATCTTGCCTGACTTGATATGGCGGATTGTGTAGATACCGCTTTGGTCTGACGTGATAGACCGGCTCGTAGCCATGCTCGGCCTCCCTGAAAGGTCGCCTTGGTTAGGGCCGAACGGCGACTCCTACTCGCTGTCCGGCTCGTTTAATTCTAACTCCTTTGATGAACAAAACACAGTCCATTTCCCCTCCCCGCACGGCTCTACTTTCACAGGAGCAACATCAATGGCAGGTTTGATCTACGAGGTGTATTCCATCACCTCTCTTCCAGCCACGTCTCCCACCGTGGTCGGATTCATCACCACCCCCACCAACCAGCGCGTCAAGCTGAAAGCCTATGGCTTCTTCTTCGACGGCACAACTAACTCGGCCACGCCCGTCGAGATCAAGCTGGCACGTCCCACGACCGGCACACTGACCGCCGGAGGTACGGCGATCAAGACCGAGCCCGGCCTGCCAGAGACGATCCAGTCCACGGTCGGACTGTCCGCGTCAGCGCAGCCGACCATGACCGCTAGCCTCGTCTACAAGACGATCACCGTCCACCCGCAGCTCGGATACGAGTACATCGCCCCCTTGGGCGAGGAAGAGCAGATCGCCGGCGGCACGAGTTGGGTCGCCTCGGCGACCGCCGCGGCGACGGTTAATCTGCGCGGCTATTTCAGAGCTGAAGAATGAAATAGATTGACGTGTTGCCCTGATTTATGCTACAATGAACCAGGGCAGCACAGTCTCTCGCGTGTTGCCGCCTGAGTGAAGTACACGTACACAAGGCTGCAACTCAACCATGATTTTGACATGCCCCGTCTGCCGTCAAGAGCGAAAACACAAGCCAGCGACGATCGCCAGGCTCAAGTCTCATGTATGTCTCGCATGTTGTCTTGAGGCACGCCGCAAACCGGTCACCATTAAGTGCCCGCATTGCGGTGCCGAACGCACCATGAAGGCATCGGAAGCCGCGAAACGAGCAACCGATTCCTGTCGGAACTGCCCCCTCTATCTGCCAGGCAGGCTCGCTGACACGTTTGACGCCGGCTACGTCCTGGGGGCAGTTCTAGGGGATGGCAGCCTCAAGACTTCATACAGCAAGAAAACAACAGGAACGGGATTTCAGGTTACGCTTGCCGTCACCGATTAGACTTTTGCCGAAAGATTTCGAGGGCATTTAGCGGCTTGTGTTGGCGGTCAGCCCTTCATGTGGTTCCGCGAAAGCACCAAGAAAGTGAATCCAGCCATCGGCATGCCTGAGACGCGGATCGGGGAGTGGATAGTCGGAATCTGGTCGCGGGAGATGTACGACCATTTAGCCCCCTTCAAGATCGAGCGGAAGCTGGACAGCATTCTCCTCCAAAGCGAGCAATTCCGCAGGGGCTTTTTTCAAGGCATATTAGACGCCGCGGGCTACCAGAACGCCAAGTACCTTGATATTACAAGCAAGGATTTCGACCTCTTGTACTTGGTGCAACAGGTCCTTGAGTCTCTTGGTCAACCCGCGAAGATTTACGGGCCTTATCCCTACTCTCGCGGCGTCGCGCATCTCAGGACGGCCGTGACCTTTACCAAGACTACAGAGCGGTCCGTCGCCGCTAAGGAATAAGGCAGATCCAGAGTAGGCAGTAGGCAGCACGAAGTGCCCGCGCCTACGGCTATTAGTCTCGATCGATGTGCACTGTGTACTGCCTACTAAGTCGGCGCAGCCGGCGACCCACTGCCTACTCCATAACATGAACTATACCCCGTCCGGCGACTCTCGTGTTGATCTCTGGCTCAAGGCCGATCTCGGTCCGTGCACGGACACTGGCGGCGCCACGCCATGCACGACGAATGGGCAGACCGTCGGCTCATGGGTCGATCAGTCGGCGAATGGTTATATCTTCTCGCAGTCGACCAGTGGCGACCGGCCGACTTACACGACCAATCGCCTGGCATCGATGCCGGGGCTGTCGTTTAACGGAACGTCGGATTATCTCACGAACTCGGCCGCGATCACGGCTCGGACGATCTTCGCTGTGGTCTGCGCTTTCCGGGGCGACGGGCACCCGGTGGTCAATTGCCGGATGCGACTGGAACGGATCTGGCGGCGCAGTCGGAGCGTGGGCGTTCCGAGCGGCCTCGGGCGGCAACAACCAGCAGATGCTCGAGGCAGTAACGACCGACGCAGCCACTTACGCCCTGACTGCGCAGACGCCTCGGGTCATGCAGAACTTCCCCTATATCCAAGCGGGTCTCGTACAATCCGGCAGTCCGAATACGGTCCAGGCATGGAATAACGGGACATTATATAATAGCGCCACCGCACCGGGCACGATCGTCACTCCGACCGGTCCGACCGCGATCGGTGGAGAGTACATCTCGCACGCGATCGCCGGGCAACACTCGGGATTCATTTACGAACTGATCGTCTATAACACGAACCTGAACACGACGGACATGGCGAGCGTGTTCAGCTACCTGGAAGGGCGGTGGTTTCCGGCTCCGACCCGGCAAGAATACTTGATGACCTGTTTCACGGGGACCGATTCCACCAACGAATCGTTCGGTCTCTATACGTCGTCTAACGGCTCGACGGTGACAGCACTCCAGACGGGGCTGGTGTCGATTGGCGGATATGCCCGAAACAACGACATCCTGCTGAATACGTATGACGGGTATTACTACGTGTGCTACCAGCCGACGGATGAGCTGTCGGTCGGAATCGGCACGGCGGCTAGCCTCAATAGCACCTTTTTCGGCGTGGCGCGATCGCCGAATTGGTGGGGACCGTTTGGGCACTGGGCGACGGTCGACTGCTCGGCAGTCACCGGTAACACGACCAACTCGCGGACCTGGGGAGCGAGATGGTTCCGGGACCGCAACTGGAAGATTTACGCGATCGTCAACCTATCTACCAACAACACGACCGGTCCATTCGGTATGTACGTGGTCAGTCCCTTATCGCCGGACCTGAGCACCTGGGCCGCGCCAGTCGCCGTCACGAGCTTGAACGCGCTGGCGACCGACACGATCGACGGGCAGATCCTTGACATCCGCGATGGCAATTACACTTGGTTGTATAAGGACCGGGTCAACGGCAGCTCCACGGGTAAGGCCAACCAGATCGCCAACACGCCGGTCGCCAACGGACCGCTCGCTAGCCTCGCGAACGTGGAAACGGGTCAGACCTGGGGGCCGTACTGGGCCAACGGTGATAACTACGAAGCGGTGTGCGCGATCGTACTATCGAGCGGCCACACCCAGTCCTACGCGGACAATTTCGCCACCCCGACCACCGGAGAGGGTTATTCGAGCAATACCGGATTTACACTCACGAGCGGTTGGTCCTCGGTCAACGCGTTGAGCGTCAATGGGCTACGCGCGGCCACGATGCACGTTGACCTCTGGCCCGGGTACGCCTCGTTCGTGGCCGTCACACCGACGGGCGCGACAGTCACGGCAACGGATGCCGTCGGCGGCCTCTGGCCGGGGACTTATCAGTGGATTCAGTCCACCAATGGTGGCACGAGCTGGAGCAACTGCTCGGGTTCGAACGTGACGGCCTTGTCGGCGACGCTCACGGGGCTTTCCACGGGGACACCGTGCCTGATTCAGCTCCAGTATACCGACACGTCGAGCAATTCCGTCTATTCAAACGCGCTCTCCTTCCCGGAACCCGATACGCTGGTCGCGACCTATCCCGTTCACCGTCCGCGGCTCTCGGGGCCGCTGCTTTCGCGTATCTATGGATAATTCGGACGAAGTCAGAAGTTAGGAGTGTCGGAAAAAGTGAGAAGTTAGAAGTTAGAATAATCCGATGCACCTTAATTCAATTTCTGTTAACTCCTAACTTCTAACTTCTAACTCCTAGATTCTGATGATCTTCAATTGGCAGATTACCCGTGTGTTTCCCTCGGTCCGGATGGCCGGCTACGCGCCGTGGGCGCCGCCGCCCGGGCTGCCGGTCCAGAGCGTTCTCCGGCCGGTCGTGGGGCTGCGTCGGGGTCGGCGCGGCTCGGCGTGGGTCGGCAGACAAACGAGCGGCATTGGCTCCTTCGTGGTCGTGGCGACGAAGCCGATCGCGTCGCCGCGTCGCCCGCGCAGGGGCGCGTCCAGCTTGGGGCGTTGCCAGCGTCACCACCCGTGACGCCCTTTACCCTGTTCAGGCCGGCGATCCAGAGGGTGGCCCCCGGACGGCGTCGCAACGGCCGGGTGTCGATCGGATCGCTTCTCTCGCCGCATGCTCCGTTCGTCCTATTCGCGAATCCGATCGTCCGCTCGATACGGCGACCCCGGCGCGGCGCGCACAAGATCGGCACATTCCTGGGTGTGCCACCAGCTCTTCCGTTCACGTATTTCACGGCGCCACTGGTCAGATCGGTCCGGCGCCCGCGCCGAGGATTGGCGTGGATGGCGCGACTCGCGTGGCCGCAAGCGGCGGCTTCCACGACTTCGGGCCGATGTTACACCGACCCGAATCGCGCGAGCGCCGTGCTCATCTCGACCGCAGACCTCGGTTACGCTCAGACCGACCCAAACTCCGCAACGGCGGTGGTAGTCCACGAAATAAGGAGCTAGAAGTTAGAAGTTAGAAGTTAGAATAATGCAAATCGATTCAATTGAATGTAGTTCATTCTAACTCCTCACTCCTAAGTTCTTCCTGTACTGTGCAATGAATACTCTTCCCGCCGTGGTCGCCGGTGACGCGGCCGACATCCCGATCCAGGCGTGGCTCTATGGCGGCGTGCAGAAGGCCGCGTATGGCGCGGGCGATACGCTCGTGGGATATGTCTACCAGACACCGCGGGCGCCGATGCCGCTCTTCACCGCAACCGTCACCTGGTACACGGCGCCCGGTTCGACGGGATCGCCAACCCAGACCGGCTACGACGAAGGCCAGGTCCTGTTTTCGTTCTCCAACGCGCAGGGCACTCTCCTGGTCCCGTCCTTGGTCTATACCGTGGTTGTGGTCTGGGCGGCCGCCGCGACACCGAATAAGACCGAGACGATCGTACGCATCGCCCTCCCCGTGGTCTCACCGGCCGGCCCGTGAGGGCCTTCGGCCAGAAGTTAGAAGTTAGGAGTCAGGAGTTAGAATAAATTGAAGTGAGGATACTCGAAGTGATGTGCATTGTTCTAACTCCTAACTTCTAATTCCTAACTTCTTACCAACTCATGACACCCTACATGCAGATCGCCAGAAGGCGATCAGACCATCGGCCGAAGGGGAATGCCTGGCGGCCATGGCTGCCAGGCCCGGGGATTGGGTACCACGTCTATTCGAACACAGGCGTGGGTGATGCGATTAATTACAGCACGCCGATCGCGTCAACAACGAACCTGACCTATACGACATCGCCGCTGAGTTATCCTGGCACCTGGTCGTTCGGCGTGCGGGCCGTCTCCCTGGCCACGGGCCTCGAGGAAGAGAACGTCGACTGTGCGCTCACCCTGATCCTGGACAGTGGCGGCAACGACATTACCAGCCGGCCGGCTCCTCCGTTGGCGATCAGGGCGTTCGCCCTGGCGGGGGGCGCGGTCCGGGTCGAGTGGGCTTACCCACGCACAACGGGACCGAAGGCACCGACCGGTTTCAATGTGTACCTGGGCCTGGATGCGGGGCCGCTCTGCTCGCGTTCCTTTGTGCGGTCCGGCCGGGTAACCCGGGCTTACTCCGGGTCCGTATGGCTGACTAAAGGCGTTTCTTCCCCCGGTCGCTCGAGCAAGCGGAGCGCGGGCACTCAATCCTGGCATGGCGCCCTGGGCGGCTCCGCCAATTATTCCAGCGCGGTCGCGACTGTGCTCTATTCCTCGGCGATCGCTAACAGTTTCGTCGCCAACCTGCCGGGACTGATGGACGGTGTGACCTATACGATCGGCGTCAGGGCCTACAATTCAATCTCCGAAGAGCCGAACGTCAATACCGTATTCTGTACAGCAGACGCATCCGGTCCATCGGCGGTCGACGGCCTCACTGCAGTTGCGAGCTGCTAATGAATTCACACAAACAAGCAAACGAATACATCACGTCGAACCTGCCCATCGGCGCGTACTCCTTTTATTCTTTCCAACTATAGCAGTTCACGCTTGGGTTCAGCACGCGTGGGGAACCTCCCCTGACCCTGGGCTGATGGAAAGTTGGGCATGTACAAGCTTGGTGCTCACCCCGATTCCGTTGCGCGTCTTTCCCCACCTTCGGGAGGGGGAGAAAGGGATCTCGAGCACGGTCAACCCTGACTTTTCATCAGCCCAGGCACGCCGTACGGGCACAACAACAACCCGATTCACCGCCTGCAAGCGCATCCGCTGGCAGTCCGGTCGGCCCGTCGACGTCTGACCTCATTGGTCGTCGGTCATTGGTCGGGCACCCACTGCCTTCCGGACCACGACCCGCTGCATGTCGCGGGCATTCAGGTAGAGATGGACCCGATGAAGTGCCAGCCTGCGAGCGAGCGGTGCCATCCAGCGCTGCCCGGTGACGACGTCGAAGTTGTACGCGAGGCGCTCGATGGTAAGCGACCGCCCGACGTAATCGATTCGCTCGAGAGAGAACCCGGCGGCGTCGTAGAGTTTCTGGAGCGTCTGCGTAGTAAAGAAATAGCAGTGTCCGCTGCACCTGAGGCTCCGTTCCCGCGCCCGAGGAGGCGGTACATGAGGGTGTCATACCGCGGCGTTTCGATCACCAGGCGGCCGCCGGGCCGAAGGATCCGGTGGATCTCCCTCAGAGTTTGGAGCGGGTCCGGGAGGTGCTCGATGACGTGGAGGAATACGCAGACGTCCACCGACGCCGACGGCAGCCCGATGTCCTCCAGGGTTGTGGCGCTGACAGTGAGCCCGAGGCGCTCCGACGCGTGGCGGCACCCGTTTTTATCGGGATCCACGCCGCGCACGGTCCACCCCTCGTCGCGCCAGGCGGCCAGTCCGAAGCCCAGGGAGCTGCCGATCTCGACCAGGTCGCCGCGTTCCGGGTAACAGCTCGCCAGCAGCGCACGCGTCGACCTGTAATCGCGGACCTGGCATTTTTCCTTGTCGGCACGCAGGGGATTGACGGCGACCGGGTCGAAGCTCGGGTCGTCTGCCCACTTCGTAATCCGGTCGACATCGGCCTCTGGACGCGGGCAGACATACATCAGCCCACAGCGGTTGCACCGGACGATCTCGCCGGCCTGCGCAGTGCCGGCCGGATGCACGATCTTAACGTCGTCGACCCCGCACAAGTTGCAGGGGACGCGGGTTGGCGCTTGGGTTGCCACGCTTGCGCTCATCGAAAGTCCTTACGTCATAGTCACTAGTCACTGAATCACTGGTCCGGAAAGAACCCCAATAATACCATACGATCTCCCGTTCGCAAACCAATGACTAGGTGACGCTCACAGAACGAGAGTCCGGGGACGGCGAGGCTCTGTCCGAGCCGCTGTCCACTCGGCTCGGACGTATCCCCACCGCCGCCGGGGGCACTTTTGACGACCGGGCTAATCTATGGCGTGGCGAACGGCAACGAGAAACAAGATCGGGACTTTGTCCGCTGGCAGCGGCTTCGCCCAGCGATATCGGTCAGCGGCTACTTCCGGCCTGATGCCCATTTTGTGCGAGGACATCGTCGCTAATTGCACTTCGCCGATCGCGGTCACGTCAACTTCGTCCGCGAGCAACACCTGGGCCATTGTCAGTGTAGCAAACAAGGCGACACTGATGGCCCTCCCGATGCCACCGAGCTTCGACCGATCAAACTCGGCGCAAGATGTGGGTGGATCTCTAGCAGCAGGGTGCTGTGTGAGCATCGATCAGGGTTGCTTTTCCGAACTAACTCGTGGATTTCCAGCATGCCAATCTTCGCACCTAAATCGGTCCAGGCTCCGCTCGCTCGAGCCGCAGTGGCAGGCGGCGCGGATCGGCGTGCCTGTCTCGCAGCCCGCGCCGGCCCTTCGTCCTGTTCACGCACGTGAACGGCGGCACCGGCACCAATACCGGCACGGCCGCATCGCTCAGCTACACGCTCAACGGCGTGACGGCCGGAGACCTGGTGCTGGTGGGGGTCGCAGCCTTCACGGTCCCTGGGGGCAGACGATTACCTGCACCGGATGGTTACGAACACCTATGTCCAGGATGTGATCGCCCACGATTCGCCAATGATATTGTACGCGGTGATCTTCCGCTCGGTCGTGACGACCGGCGGGAACCTCACGATCACGGTCACGCCGCTTACCTCCTGCGTCTTGTCGATGGGTGTCGACGAGTACAACTTCCCTGCGGGGACTTCATCGCGCTCGATGGAGTCGTGGCCACCGGCACCGGCTCGGGCACGAACCAGACCACGGGGAACCTGTCGCCGACGACGGTGGGATTGGTCTACGGCGTATCGACCGGCGTCGCAGAACAATATCGGCACGATGACGGCCGGGTCGGCTTCACGCCCCGCTACAACTACAGTCCCGTTCCGTCAGGCAAGACACCGATCGTTTGCGAGGATATCGCCGCCAACACGACATCGCCCATCGCCGTGACCTCGACCGCCGGCCCGGCAGCCATTGGGCGATCGTGGGCGTGGCGTACAAGGCGAACGGTCCCACCGATCAACCCGATCCCCAGCCGCATCCCGGCCGAACCACCCGAAACCCGATCACGATCGCGCTCGACCGGCACTGGGGACGAACTGGACGGGGCACCATTCAGCGTCACCGGCGACGCGACACTGGTCGGGCAACAGGTGATTTCGACCACCTCGGCGAAAATTAGCGTGAGCACGAGCACGGCGACCGGCTCGGCCACGATCTCCGACGGAACCTTCACGGCGACCTTGACTGTCGTGCACGCGACACTGGCCGGCGCCGCCGGGCCTCGGGCAACACCGTCGACCACCGTGACGGTGACCGGCACCAATACGTTCTGGCTATCGGAACCGGTCTCTCCCCCGTTATTCTCGGTCTCCGGAGTGGCCGGCCTATCCCTCTCCAATATCGTGGTCACCGGTAATACCGCGGCGACCTTCACCCTCACGTCCGGGTCGGCGACCGGCTCCGCCACGATCACGGACAATAGCACCACCGCCCTGGCGGCTACCACCGTGTTCGCCCTGGCGCCGCGATCGCGGTCGCGCCGACTTCATCCCGGTGAGCTTGACCAATTCACGCTGGCCTTGACGGGCACGAATACGAACTGGAGCGGCAACCCGTTCATCCTGTCGGGCGTCACCGGTGTGACCCTGGTCTCGCAGACCGTCACCTCGAACACGGCGGCCTCGATCGTCGTCTCGACTGGTACGACGACGGAACACTGACACTCTTCGACGGGTCCATACACGACCACGATCGCGGTCATCCCGGGCGCCATGGTGACCAGCGCGTACGTGGGCCGATCGGGGATGCGCCTATTTCCTGACCGGCACCACGACCGACACCTTATGCTCCGCCGGCCGTTCCCACTTTCTCGGTTAGCAGTACCTCGGTCACCGGCGGAGGCTCGGGCTACACGGCACCCGAAGGCCGCGATCACGGGCGGCATCGCCGTCACACTGACCAACGGCGGGTCGGGCTACACAGCGTGCCCTTGGTCCAGCTCATCGGAGGCAAAGGCTCGGGCGGCGAGCGACCCCCGTCATCGCCAACGGCTGCATCACCGGGTTCACCGTCGTGCCCGGATCGGGCTATACAGTCAGACCCGACCGTGGTCATCAGCGGCGGCGGCGGCCGGGACGGGGCGGCCACCGCGGCGGTGATCAGCAACGGGGGCACCGGCTGCGTGCTCGGAACGCCGGTCGTGGTCGGCGGAGCGATTAGTGGTATTCCCATCGCCCAAGCCGGCTCGGGCTACACGTCCGCGCCGCCGATCCTGATATCCGACCCATCCGGCGCGGAGCGAGCGCGACGGCCGTGCTGGAGGCCTCGTCAGCAATGTGACCGCCGTCAACCACGCGCCGACAGTGGCCGTCAACGGCAACACAGTCGCACTCAATGGTCCGTTCTGGACCAACTCGAGCCATGAGACGCCGTTCGTCGCCTATCAGCTCTTATGCGGTGGAGTCGGCTCGGTGGTGATCCAGGCGGGGGATCGGGCTACACGAGCCCCGTGGCCACGCCGTCAGGGGGGGGCGGCACTGGGCTCGTCCTGGGGACGCCGACGCTCTTGAGCGGCGTGATCACAGCGATCTCGGCGACGTACTCGGCATCGGCCGCCGGCAAGGTCTACGTTACCGACAACAACGGCACTGGCTCGGGATTCGTCGGGAGGCTACACGGTCGCCACACCGGGGACGTCCGGACAGGTCACCTGGCTGATCGAATCCGGCGGCTCGGGTTATAGCACAAATCTCACACTCAGCGTCGGCACGGCCGTGACGATCACGGTCAGTCAATGGCGTGATCGGCTCGGTTCCCGTCGTTTCGCCGGGCGTCGGCTACACCTCGCAGCCGGCGATCGCGATCGCCGACGGGACCGGGATCGGCGTGCGTCGTCGCCCCGATCATGACGGGACCGGCTCCCAGCGACACCGTCACGTACTCGGCCGGCCGGCTGGCTGACGACATCCGGCGGCACGATCCCGGCCGCGACGAACGCGCCCTTGTTCAATTTCAACGGGGAGCTGGAGCCGCACTTCGCTCAGGTTCCCCGCACGATGAAGCTGGGCACGGTCATCATGAACCCGTTCGGGTTCGCCAGCGGAAAGCCGATGACCCAGAACTGGCTGCAAGCGTGACTGCTCGGGCCCTGGACCGGCGCCGCGCAGCCGGTCTCGAATACAGCCGAACGTACTGCTTGGGAACAGCCGCGGTCAATAACGGGTCGGCATCCGTCACGCTGAGCGTGAGCCAGCCGGCGAGCCTGCTGAACCAGTATTGCTATTTCCGGGGCGACACCTCGGGCGGTCTTTATCAGATCACCTCGAATTCGAGCGGGACGGCGAGACGATCTCGCCGGTATTCGGTGGCACGAACCTTTCGGCCGCGATCTGCGTGGCGACCCCCGGGGCTTCGATTATCTACCGGCGGCCGGCGACACGACGGGCATGCTGGCGATGGGCGTCGCCGTCGTCAATTCCTCGGGCGTGATCACGGCCGTCAACGTGCTGTCCGGCGGCACGGGTTACACCCTCCCACCTACGGTCTCTGATGCCGGCGCCCTTGAACGGCGGAACGACGGCGAGCGTGACGAGCACGGTCTCCGGCGGCTTCGTGACGGGGTTCACGGTTGTCTCGGGCGGCACGGGCTACGGCGGATCAACGCTCGACGGCCACCCGATCTCGATCAACAGCAACAAGAACACCATGGCGTCAGTACGTCGGCGGAGTCCCTGTGCCTTCAACACGGTCGCCGATGCCAGTGCGCACCGGGAACGGCACCGATAACCTCGGTGTGCCGGACATGAGCGGCGTATGGACGTTCGTGGCCGACGAGTCATCGCCCAATACACCGATGGTCCTGTCCCTGTATGCGTACCAGGCCGGCCGCCGGGAAGCCTGGACGAGACATTTCCCGGCGGTGATCACCCACGGGCCAGTCGTCAACGGCGTCGAAATCGGCAAGATGTGGCAGTGGACGGTGACGCGGAGCAAGCCCCAGTATTATCAGCTCAACCTCAACCTACAGTCTCCGGCCCGAGCGCGGCTGTCGCGCTCCTGGACCCTGTCCAACGAATACCTCACGTGCACCCGCCCGGTCCGGCCTGGCCACCAATCCGGCCGTCATGCCCAACCGGGCGGTACCTCTCGGCACCTGATCAAAACCTGACGACTTGGATGACGACCAGCGGCAACGGGGCGCCGCCACCTATCGGCATTTCGAGGCGTTCGGCAACGGCAATTGGTGGAACAACGTCGTCGACGCCAGCGATCTCCGGTCGCCCAATGATTTCCTCTGGGGGGACGCCGCCGGGCGCAACAATTACTTCACGATCACCGCGATCCGGGGCTATATCATCTCGTCGGCTGGTGGCCGGCCTACAACAGCCCCTACGTGTTCGCGTGGAGCAATTACCCTGGCACGACCAGCTCCGCCGCGATCCCGGGCGCACCGGGGCCTATTACTGGGTTCCGCCGGGGAACGCGCTCCGCCAATTCCCTGCAATGGATCGGCTACAATCTGGCTGGCCAGCATACTTCGCCGCCGAATGTGTGACCGCTCAGCCCCACGGGCTAAGACCGGTCAGTACATCCAGTTTCCGGCAAACGCTTTGACACGGCCCTACCGACCTGGGATGTGAATTACAACAGCGGCGCGGGACGCCTGATCAATCTCAATATCAGCAGCCCCACGTCGTCCCGATTTACGTGACCGGCGCCAATACCTTCGCCTTCTCGATCTCTTATAACGGCGGCCTCACAGCCGGAACGACCGTCGCCACCGCGAACGGCTCCAACGCCTATAACTTCACGGCCTCGGCCATCTATCCGCCCGGCAAGATGGCGGCCCCTTATGCGGCCCAGGCACTGGCAGCGGCGGCGGTGCCCGAATTGCGGCCTGCACGTGATGATTCCCACTGGAGCGACGGATGCCTGCGTGACGGCGATCGCCGAACAGGTTCGCGACAATCTGCCCGTCGGCCGGCTCGTCTATCCCGAGTTCGCCAACGAGCACTGGAACAACGCCATCTCCGTCGACATCATCAACTGCTATGCTTTGGCAAGCCTGTTTTCCACCGGAACGGCCGGCGTCGCGGTGAACAACGCGAGCGGCTTTTATGCGCTGCGACTGAAACAGATTCACGACCTGTTCATCGCGGCCTTCAATGCCGAGGACGTCAATGGCAACACGAATCGCGGCGACTCGATCGTGTGCATCTTCTGCGGCCAGGCGACCGCAGGATTGATCAACGCCTACATCCAATTCGCGAATACCTCGGCCGCATTGACACCTTCGGTCCCCGTGCGCATCGACGCAATCGAGGTCGCTCCTTATCTCGATGCTCCGCAGGACACCACGTTCGCTACGGCGGCGGCGGCGAGTTACTCAAACTATCCTGGCAGCCTGCAATACAAGACGGCGACCCCGCTCTCGATAGGCCAGTACGTCGACCTGTTCCGCCACTTCGTTTTCTTCTACAGCCGTCGTTTATACAGACGGTCAGCTCGCGGCGATCGCCGCCAATTACGTCCAGGTCCCGGGCCAGACGGTCAACCCGACCCTGATGTGCTACTGAGGCGTCGACTCAGACTATGGTGCCACGCCCGTAACGCAACGGACCCCTCTCTTGCGCCTATATTGCTCACTATGTCTTTTATCACCCGTACTTCGCCGATGCGCAGGTCGCGCTTTATCTCGCGATTCAGCAAGCCGGGCGGTACTTGGTAAACTCCTTCTGCCACTGCCAGTCGTTCAATTCATCGTCCGAACGCGGCGCGGTCAACAGCACCGCCGCGAATGACGCGACGGGAACCGTGGCCTGGGGCCAGACGCAATGGGTGGGCCAGACGTGGGGACGCGGAGATGGCACGCTCGACGGCAACGGTGCCCGACTGTGAACGCCACGTTCAACGCGACCGGGCAATCACAGGTCCTTAATAACGTCTCGCCCAAAGCTCAAGGGCTGGCGCGACTGGGCCAGCGTGGCCAACGTCTTGCCGGCAAGCCCCCCGAGTCCAACGATCAAATTGAAACGTTGGTTCCCGGGCTTGAGCCGGTAGAAGGTTGTAGGCAGTCACTAACATGCTCACTCGCCGTCGCGTCGCACGCACTGACGGTCTGCCGCCGATGCTCTCGGTCCCGCGGATCCGTTCACTCTGGCCTCGCTCGCCAGTCGCCGCCGCTGCACCTCCGGGTCGCCGCTCGTCGCGCCGGTCTCACGGCCGCGATTTCGGCGCGCCCTCGGCAGGGCACCCACGCCCGGTCGTGTCACGACCACGAGGATGACCGATCACAGCGTTTTCGCCACGGCCACCGACGCCACCGGTGGCACGCCGCCTTACAGCTACCAGTGGCAATATCAGTATCCTCGGCTCGGGTCGACCTGGACCAACGCGACAGGGCCAGGCGTGACCACGCTGGCGGCCCAGATTCAGGACTTGGGCCCGGACGCTCGCTGCTTCGTGCGGCTGAAGTACATCGACAGCGCCAGCAACACGGCGACCTCGACAACGGTCGGAGTCAACACCCCGATGACGGCGCTGGTTTCCGGGGATCCGCTGCGAAGGCTCACCACAGAAGGCACGGAGAAGCAAGATGTCGACGCCGGATGACAAACCGATTGACGGGACGATCGCCGTCCACCTCACCGAGGCCGCCTGCAAGGCCCTCCTGGGCTCGCTGAAGTCCGGGGCGGCGCCGCCGGCCGACGTGGCTCTGGCGGAGGAGTTGGCGATTCTGAGAGCACTCAGCCGGCAGCAGTCAGCAGTCAGTCCTGAGCCATTAACAGTCAGCGATCAGCCATAAACGAAGACGAATGAAGCGACTTGATCTGGCCTTCCCGATTGCGAGCTGCTGAAGGCTGAGAGCCGAGGACTTTTGATGCGCGACCGCGACGTGAGGAATGCCATTCAATCCGCCCTCGAAGCCACCGGGGCGTTTGATGGTGTCTGGATCTGGGGCTTGCCCGACAACCGCGGAAGCGGCGCCAGCCAGTTGGCGGCAGCAGCCATAGAGCCGCAGTCGAGCAGCCAAAACGATCTCTGGGACGGTGGACCCGAGACGAGCCTGGTGGTAACCAGCACGGTCGTCATTACATTACTGTTCCGTTGTGAGGACCCACAGCTCCGCGACGAGGGAGTCGAGCTGCTTTTCGACACCGCCGCCAACGCACTCAATGGCCAGTCATTCGCCGAACTGACGCTGCCGGACACGACCAGGTTCACGTCGTGGAAGTGGGAAAAGCCCGAAGCGCCCGAGAGACGGATTTCGGCAACCTTCAGTTATCAATACATCGTCGAGAGCTGGTCCGATTATGACGTGACACCATAGTTTTCAACCATCCGAAAGGCGCGCTGATCGGCGCACGAAAGGACAAAAAATGGCAGCGACCAGAGCCAATATCAATTGGGCCGGCGTGAGTTTTACACCAACGATGCGCGAGCGCAGTCGCAATAACCAGAGTGACCACCGGGATGTTCGGCCAGGGCGGACAACTGATCAAGTTCAAGGGGGATACAGATCAATTCCCCACGATCATCGCCTCGCCCACCCAGGAGCCGCACGCGTCGTTCACCACGGCCGACGTCGGCACGATGATGGGTTTGGCCCGGGCACCGGCGGGGTACTCGCAGCGACCTTGAATGACGCCAAGGCCCAGGCCGGCGGCGCGGTCGTGTTTGCCCTCTCCAACGCAGTCTTCGAGAGCGCACTCCGCAACGGGTCAGCACGCCTAATTCGCCACGGTGACGGGCACGTGGCAGGCATTTTCCTCGGACGGAGTGACCAACCCGCTGTCGTTTACTCGCGAGTGAGTGTTCCCGTGTTCAGTTACTAATGCCGAGCAACGGGTGCGGCGAACGAGAACACAAAAACCGAGAACTAGGAACAATTCATGCACCCCGATGCTTTAATGTTGTCATCCGCCCAGAAGCGTGGGGCGAGGCTGGTTGACCGCGTCGCGTCGATCGCCGTGATGGCCGAACCGTTGCTCGGCATCGATCGGGCGGCCGGGGAAAGGGCCTGGATTCGCCAACAGCCGCACGGCCAACTGTTCATCACCCGCGACCCTGCTGACACCATCTGCTTCCCTCGCGAACACCGGCTGTCCGGTCAGCCGCGCTACCGCTGGGAAAAACAGCCCGACGGGAGCGAATGGGGTTGGCTGGTGGAGAGACGCCGCCGGCTCCGCCGGATAGTACGAAGTAGGCAGTACAAAGTGTTCGCGACCCGAGGTGTCCGGGCGTATTTACTGCCTACTGCCTCCTAGCCGGCGCAGGCGGCGACCTACTGCCTACTTAACTCAAGGGGTAAAGCGTGCTCGACGAGAAAGCATTGCGGAAACCGGGCTTCAGCGAAGGCTACAGGGTGACTCTGGCCGACAGCCAGGAGTGGACGCTGCCCAAGCCGAAGATCCGGTTCAAGCCCAAGGTCGTCGACGGCAAGGTCGAAGTCGGGGGGGCCCGTCGTTCGGCCCCGAGTTCGACCAGCAGCTCGACATTCTGTTTGGCGTCGTGGACGTCGAGCCGATCGAGCGACTGCGCGTCAAGTTCGAGATGGCCGTTCGACTCCTGAGTGCGAACTACGATCTGAAGCCGGAAGACTTCAGCGAGCTGATCGTACTCGAACCCGACGACCCGGGCAGCGACGAGCGCGGGAGCAGCTCACGCGGGCGATCATGGGCATCGCCCCAAAACCTTCGCCCGCTACCTGAGACTGTGTGCTCGGATAGCGGGCGTGACGGACGAAATCGACTCGAAGACGCGATCGGCATCGCGTCGTTCCACGTCGCGACGGGTCGCGTGCCCGCGGCGTCGGCGTGGGTCGACGGCCTCGCCCAGGTGCTGGCGGATGAGCGAACCGAAGCGTTCGCGGAATCGTTCTTTTAAGCGTTACGATTATGGATCAGAACACTCCAAAGACCTGGATTCACTCCGCTCTCGGCAAAGAGCTCGCCGAAGCTTCAATTCGGCGGGAGTCCGACCGAGATGCGCGGCGGCTAAGCCTCTCCACGGACGTACTGCGGCATCATGCCGACGCCGTCGAGGGAAACGCCTCTAGCTCCAGGGAAGCACTCGGCGCGTTTTTCCCAACGGACTCCGAGCCGATCGCTCGAATCGACCGAACCGGATAGGCTCAAGACGGATGTGCCGACGGATCGACCGGACGGATCGGGCTAAAGAGAAAACCGATCGGCAGCGGCGCCGGAACGCAAACCGCAACCGCGACATGAAGACCAACGTCTCGATCGGGCTCAATCACTCACCAACCGGCTCGGACCGACAAAGGCTCATGTCAGCGAAACGATCCCGACCGCCATTGTGCTCGGCAAATATGCCGGGACCATGCCGGTCGCGTCGCCCGCGTCCAGGTACACCGACCCGTTTATGGGTGGGAGCAAGCCAGTGATGTGTCGACCGAGAGGCAAGAAACAACGGATATTCCCGGAGACGCCGGGTGCCTTGCCAGGCGAGGTCGAGACTCACCAGGGCAGGGGGGAGACAATAGGGATTTCCCGTTCGCCGCGCGCCGGAGCGAAGGCCGGTCAGCCGCGCCTCTTTCCCGCGCGTTGTCCAGCAGGATGCGACTACCGAGCTGTCGATGGCCAAGGCGTTGACACTTGATCGGACATTCGGTGATCAGGCGATCGGTTCGGCATTGTCCGGCTCCGTGGACGCCCTGGGGCCCGGAGATCGTCGACCGTCCGCGATCAACGCCCGGGCTATGATCGAGCCGAGCCGAGGATCGGAGCGACCTGTCAGCCCCAGGTCCGGTGCACCGGCAAGCATTTCCGGTACGGAGTCGATGGAGGCAGCGACACAAGAGCTCGAGCGTCTCCGATCAGCCGCGCGACGGACCGCCGACGAGCTGGAAAAAGTCCGCGGGCCCGTCCCACCCGCATTCCCCGCACGGCCTCCCGTCTTTCGAGATCGGTCCTGAGCAGCACCGCGGTCGTCAGTGAAGACGTGACTAATGACTAATGACCAATGACTAATGACTAATGACAACTCTCGACGGTAATCCGATCTTTGGAGACGCGGTGTGCGTGCAGCACTTGCCGCATCCAAACACCCAGCAGATCAACGAGTTCTTCGGGATCAACGGGCAACAAACGCTGTTCGGAGGTACGCGCGGGCGAACCTTCGCGATTTCGGGTGTTTTGTCGGCCGGACCTCCCGACGTTGAATGCGGTCGAGGCGACCCTTTTATCCTACGCGGATGGCTTACCACACACTCTGGTCGACAATCGCGGCCGGACTTGGTTCAACGTGATTTTCAGCGGCGCTTATGTGCCGTCCGCACAGGGACCGTGTCCGGTCGCCAATGGTGGTTGGTGTTTGCCGTACCGGCTCGTGATGACCGGCCTGACCTGACGTGTCAGTTGTCAGTTGTCAGTTTCAGTTGTCAGTTGTCCGTAAAGACAAGGTAGCCAAGCCAAACACGTGATCTACTTCAACTGACAACTGACAACCGACAACCGACAAATGAGTTTTTCGCAAGCCGAAATCACGGGTGTAAATCCTCCGGTCCAGCACGGGACCGAACTGCTGCTATCGTGGTCCTCGACCGCGGCCGTCGGGACGGTTTTTCAGGTCTATCTGAATCAGCAGCTCGTCTGGAGCGGTGTCGGTCTCAAGTGTTCGATCCCGCTGCCGAGCACCGTCTCTCGGATCGACATCGGTACCGTGGGGCCGGGTGAGGGCCAGGTCCCGTTCGGTTCCACGTTGCCGGCCGCTCCTGCAGTGCGGTCACGCTCCAGTGGCTCGGTGGCACCTACGAGGCTGCCGACCTGGCCGGCTTCCACATCTACGGCGAGCCGTCGCCGGGCAGTGGGATCGATTTCACGACAATCCTCGCCACGATCCCCGCCTACACGGCTGGGATCATTACCGATGGGTTCGGCTACGGTGGTTATGGGCAGGGGGGTTACGGAGCGGCGGCCGGCTCATACTCGTGGACGTCGGCCCCTCTGTCGAGTGGGACATGGCACTGGGCCGTCAAACCGTTCGACACCGCTGCGAACGAAGGGCCGGCTTCGGTGACGGCCGTCGCGATTTCCGTTCCACCGCTTTCCCCAGCGTTGTTCTCGGACGCGACCCGGCGCATTCACTACGTGTACAGCCCGGCGGGGCAAACAGCGCTTCTTACCTGGAATGCGAGTCCTTCGGCGTGAGTCTTCAGCGGTGAGTGGCTGGAGGATCAGGCTCGCCTTACGCGATGACCACCCGGAGAAAAAATGAGTAACACCTACACTCCCAACGTGCAGCTCGCGATGCCGGCGTCCGGCGATCGGACCTGGAACGTCGCCTTGAACGCCAACTGTTCGACGCTGGACGCCTTGGCGCCCCGTCGGGTCGCTCACGGTCACGACGACGGAGGTGCCTTCGGCGAGCCTCAACATCAGGGTCGCTGCCGGAACCTATCTCAACCAAGATGGAACCATCGGCACGTTTGCCGGTGTTGCGTCCCAGGCGTTGACCATCTCGGCGACCAATTACCTCTACCTCGACCTGACCAACTCGGGGACCCTGACGGTCAATACGACCGGTTTTCCCTCGACGGCTCATGTTCGATTGGCGGTCGTCATCGCCGGTTCCGGCACGATCTCGGGCATCACCGATACACGGGTGGCGTTCGATGTGATCGGCTCGTTCGCCGATGGAATCAATTTCACATTCGGATCAAACACTGGAACAAAGCTCGGCACGGCGCCCAGCCAGAAGCTGGCCTTCTTCGGCAAGACGCCAGTCGCCCAGCCGACAATGGGCGCCGCCACGGCCGGCTCCAGCTATACAGCCAACGAACAGGCCATGCTCAACGCGGTCTACAACGCTGTGCGCAACCTCGGCCTGGGATCGTGAACTGATCCAGTTCCTAGGTGGTCACGCCGGGTGGTAGGGTCGGTCAGGCCGAACTGATGCAACGCATGAATACACGGCTGTAGTGAAAGCACCACATTAGTCGTTCCGGGTACTAACCACGAACCACAGCCGGAACCACAATCATGCCCGGCTCTATCGATTACACTCCCGGTCCGACACAGCTCGCAATCGATGCGACGGCGATCGGGGTCTTTCTGTACGATGACTCGCAGGACGACGGCAATCGCTACACGCTCTTGCCCAATATTCGCTGCGAGCAGATCCAGTACAAGGAAGGCTCCGAGCCTCCGTCGGCCCGGTTCAGCTACATCCTGGATGAGCTGGCCGGCGCCAATGGCTGGCCCAATCAGTTCGACCAGATCTGGTCGCTGGCGGTTGCGCCGAGTCCTTACCTCGTCGGTTGCGACGACCAACTCGTCGTGCTCGCGCTCTTGCCTGACGGCACGACTCGCGTGCTGTTCCACGGCTTCGGCGCATTCCCCAGACGGACCTGACGGCGGTGAGCCAGGCCGTCACGTTCGTCGCGGTGGGCGTGGCGATCCGCTGCTGGGACACGCCGATTGCGGGACGGCCCCAACGGAACGCCGACGATCCTCAGAACGGTGCCGTCGTGATGACGGACCTGCCGTTCCGGTTCAATCCGGCCGACAACGGTCCGAGGGCGATCGGCGGTTTCTTGCCCAATTGCACGCCCGACGGTTACGACGTCAACGAGAACGGCGACAGCCCGTACCCTGTCTTTCTCGACCCCAACATTGACCGCGACCCGGACCCCCGCACCTTCTGGAACCTTTCCTATGCGGTCCGGACCATTTTGGCGATTTACAATACGCAGAGCGACGACTCACTCGTCGACAATCCGGATTTCGGCGTACTCGACGCACTGCTGCAGAATCGCCGGCCGCTGGAGGGATCTCGAGTTTTACGACCCATCCAACCCGGCGACCTACCAAACCGACCCCAACGTCATCCGTGACTACGACGCGACCAACCAAGCCTGGCCGGTTGTCGTGGCGGAATTGCTGGAATTTCATGGGTTCGGGATGCGCTGGGTTTGCGAGGATGACCAGTATGGTCAGCCATATGATTATCTGGAGATTTATCGAAAGGACGCGGCTGGTCCGACGTCGCCCAAGCCGGTGTTCCTACCCGCGACCGGGAGCGACCTCGCGAGCTCCGCTGTGAACCTGTCGGCATTCCACGCGGCCTTCGATTTCCAGAGCGTGGCCAACGAGATCGTCGTCGAGACCAAGCCGAAGCGGTACGAGGTCAGTGTCATCCTCGCGCCGGGGTTCCAGCCGGCCACGACCGATAATACAGCCGCCAACCGCGGACAGTTCCGCAAGTCATTCATCGACGTCGCCGACAGTTACTTTCCCGGTTTGGGTGCCGCGATCCGGGCCAAGTATCGGCTCTACCTCGCCGACGAGTGTGGCGACGGACACTGGAGTTTCGCTCAAGCCCAGTGGATCGCGGCTCCCGTCGATCTCAGCGCCATCTTCCCGGCGAACCAGGATGGCTCTGCAACTTACGTCCGCCGCTATCGGCCCGGCGAAAACACCCTGCTGACCAAGGACCTGAATAACCGTCCCAAGAGCGCCCAGCTCGCGCTATCCCGCGATTACGCCGGAGCCGATCCCCCGTGCGTTTGGGACGGCACCGGCACCTGGCAAACGATCAACGGCGGCTGGCGGCTCCTGGAGGATAAGCTCGGGATCGAGGTCACCGTCGACGATCCCGAAGCTTGGGATATCGGTAAGCCGCCGCCCGGTACAATCGTCTCCAATGCCCAGGAGCCCACCGGCGTCCTGCGGGGCATCACCTCGATCGCTAACCCGGTCGCCGGCACGCAGAGCATGACGCGGTTCACCCTTCGTCTCACCACCGTGATCGAGGCCGACCAGGATCTCGGAATCATTGCCTGCAGGCGCGATGCATCCCCGATCGACGCCACCATCCAGCGGCGGGTCGATGCCCGCGATCAGTTCCGCCTCGGCGTGGTCAAGGCCAATACAACGTTCAACACGACAAGTCAGGATTCGACAATCTACGACGATACCGACGCGGCCACCACGCACGCCGCCCAGTTGCGGTCGGCCCACGAGTTCCCGCCGCTTACCGCTACCGTCACGATCCCGATGCTCGTGAACTCTCTCCAGGTCGGCGACCAGATCAACGAGATCGACGGCCGCGACGTCTCGTTCCAGCTCAACGCGGCCGGCGAACAGCAAGAGGCAGCCAGTTACCCGTACATCGTCGCACTGACCTGGGATTTCCAAGGCAACCGAGAATCCACGATCCTACAACTCTCCGACCGCCGGCTAGAGCCCCAAGAGTAGGCAGTGGGCAGTCAAAAGAGCCTGCCATCGACAGCCCGCCCTCGTCTTCCGCGAAGCGACTGCCTACAGCCTACTTCGTACTGCCTACTGAGCGAAGCGAACCCAATGACCAGAATCGAACGTGAGCGGCAACAGAATCTGTCAAACGTCGTCGATCGCCTCGACGTCTTTGGGCCGGACGGCGGCACGGTCGTTCTCGTGACGACCACGACAGTCAGTCCTACCCGACGATCGCGGGCGCGTTCTACGCGTCGAACCCCACGGAGATCGACGGCAGCGAAATCGAGGGAGCCGCTGCAACATACACGGCCGATCCGACTCGGTTGATCTACGTGCTCAATCAAGGGACCCAGGTGCCCCCAGTCGGCACCCAAGTGATCGCTCACGGTGCCGGCGGCCGTTGGGTGTTCCGCTACGATGGATAGGAATTCCTCTACCACTCAAAGCACGGATACAACATGCACGACTTAGTATATTACTTTAGTTTTACTATTATAACTTGCTACCGTGTTGCCCAATTCTAGGTTCTCCGTGGTTTGATCTTCACTCCGTGTCCTTTGTGTATCCGTGGTGAAATTGGTGTCCAAGATTCGCGACGGAAACCGGTTGCTACGCGACCGGCATGAGGCGATGGCAGGGGTCGCGGATCGGGTGATCCCGGCGACCATCGGGGCGGCGCGGCTCGTCGCCTGGTTCAGATCTATGACGGCGGCGCGATGGGCAACACTCCCAATCTTTTCTACCTGTCGCATCCCATCGAGCTGGACGGCCCCGAGATCGAGGGGGGCACGGGGACGCCGCTGGTCGACATGTCCCAGTCCATCCCCGTTGTGGTGCTTGGTCATGTGCCCGCAGTCGGCGATATCCTGCCGGCGTTCGCCGTTGGGGGCCGATGGGTGGCGGAACGCGGAGGCACCGGCAGCCGGTCGTTCCCTTGTTTGCCTTGCACGATTCCCACCCAAAACTTGACGATCTCGTGGGTCAATCCGCTCGCGGGAAACGGGTCGGACACCTTGGTCTACAATTCGTCGGGTCCGACCTGGGCAACGGGTTGCTCGGGAGGGACCGGGGTTGGCAATCAGTTGCTGTTCGAGCTGCTTTGCACCCGAGGACAGATCGAGTTCCGGGTGTATTACTTCGTCTCCGGCTCCTGTCCGACCGGCCAGACCAATTATTGCTCCAATTTGCGAGCGAATGGCTCGCAACTCATCTTGAGCAGCACGACCTGCGGGAGCGGCTTCACACTGGTCTTTACCTCGACAAACCAGTCCTGTCCCACGATCAGCGGCAGTGGCTTCTCCTCCTTCATCGTCACTCTCTGATTGCTGCATGCTGCCTGATACCTATGAGATGTTGTCATTGTCCGATTCCCGCGACAACGTCCTGTCAGGGCGAAGACGTCCGCCGGTTTTGTGAGCTGATCGACCCTGGACATGCCGCGTACGACGCCGGCTACATCCACACTCTTCAGGCAATGAGCCACCGCGAGCCGCAAACCGACGCTCGCGCGGCCCAAGGTCGTCGAGGCCCTGGAGCGGATGCAGGCGCTGCACGCTTGTCCGTATCGTTCGATCGACGCCGGATGCGGCTGCACCGGCGCAAGTGCGTGGCTTACGGCATGGCGAGATCGTGTCGTATGCCGACTGCTTCGAGTGCATCCGTCGATATGGCTGATTGGTCATGGTCACCGGATCAAGGTCGAGACAGGACGCCGCTAGTGACCAGTCAACCCACGAACTCATGCACTCCATCCACCCAGATACGGAGACACGCATGACGCCTGACAATCCACGACTCAACGGTGACCCGGACCAGCTCGACACGGCTGACGATGAGAATGACCCGCAAGCGGATGCGTTCGATTACATCGACGAGGAAGCCCAGAAGAGACTCTGGGTGCGCTCCATCATCCCGCTTTTGCAATTGCGATCGCACGACTCGGACCCATCCGGCCGGGTCCAGCTCGCCTTTGACTTGATGCATATCGCGGCGTGCGAACGTATTGCGCGCATTCTCCGAGACGACCTGCCGGACGATCAAAGATAGCGGCTGATTCCGAGTGGTCTGACTCACGATGGTCCCGCATCCTTCATCCTTTCCGTCAAATCCATCTTGCAAATCCGAAACATTAGTCGATTTTTATGCAACTGAAATCCCCTTTTTGCAGATCCTATTAAGTGTAAGGGGATTTCACAGTCGCAAATCGGATGCGACGACGTGGAAAGTGGCACATCTCGGTGAGCCGGCTTTCCGTGGGTTCCTTGAGTCGGTCGATCCGCCGGAGGAGACGACGAGTCGACCCAATCGTTGGGAGTTTGCGAACATGAGAAGCAGAAGCCTATTCGACAGCGAGTTTTCGCTGGAAAAGCTGGAGAGGAAGCTGAGTCTGTCGTCCGTGTCCCAATTTGGAGCGGAGGTCTCACCCGTGCTCCATTTGGACGACCCGCTTCCTCCGCCCGAACCGCCTCCGCCACCGATCGATCCGCCGACCCCGTGGCCGCCTCTCCCTCCTTCGGGACCGATCGGCCCGGGTTAATCCGGCTCGTCGCTTGAGCTTGGGAACGGGTTAACCATCCGAGCGTGCGTATAAGGGGTATTTGTTCGATGCCCTGGCGACAGGACAGCGAATCGAATCGTACTCCCTGTGCGCGTCCGGCTCTTTGTCGTTGTTCAAGCCCGGGGTATCCCGTATGACGGGATATCGCGGGCCAATCGAACCAAGGTCAGGACGACCTGTGTGCTCCGCGCATCGGACACTCATCGACTCCAGGAGTGGATTTCATGACAGCGACGACTGCACCGGTTGCGACGCCGAGCCCGACGCCGGTCGCGCCGGCCCGGAAGGCCAAGGTCTCACGACTGCCGGTGTATCCCGGTTCGGCGCAGGCACTGGCGATGTTGACGCTCTTGCCCGTGTTTGCCACGCCGGTCCCCAGGCTGCACGTCGAGCCAAAGGCGCCGGATGGCCGGTTGATTGTTTACGACCGGGCGCTGGGCGAGCGGTTCGTGGTGTACGCGCCGCGGTTTGTGTCCGAATTTCGCGGCGGCCACCGCGCGGGGCAATGGTACTTGCGGCCGGTGTCGGACGTCGGCCCCGCTCCCCGGAGTCTCGCTTTCTCGACGGCCCGTGCCGCCATCGAGGCCCTGAAAGCGGGCCGCTGGAGTCTCTCGAGCACCCCCCGATATCGGCCCGACCCTCGGCTCCGCGTCATCTGGTCCGCGTAGTTGCGAGTTGCTGGTTGCCAGCGGAAAAAAGAGATCCGGATGATTCCGTGCGTTGCCATATGTGAATCATATTGAAAGTGAATTAACCAAGAACTCGCAACCAGGAACTACCATGAGTACGCCTGCCTTCACAACAACCAAGCCTTCTCGCCAGCCGTGACGGCACGACCGCAAGGCCGAGCCGCGGGTTCCGGATGATGGCGGTCCGCGTTCGGGTCGTGGTGAGCTGCTCCTGTCAGAGGTTGAGGAACGGGCACTGGCCCAGCGGGTCAAGACGGGCGACACGGCCGCGCAACACCAACTGATCCTGGCAAACTTGAAACTGGTTCCGGTGATTGTCCACGACTACAAGCACTGTGGGCTCTCGTGGGACGATCTGATCCAGGAGGGGAACCTCGGCCTGATCCGGGCCAGTCAGGATTTTGATCCGGAAGCCTACGGCAACCGCTTTCAAACTTACGCCTCGTTCTGGATTCGGCGATCCATTCACCGGGCTCTCGCCGCCAATGGGTCCCTGCTCGTCGTGCTCCGAGTATGTGAGCGTGATGCGGTTGCGTTATCGACGGGTGGTCCGCGAGTTGGGGGGCCGCGGTGAGGGTCTCGAAGGCAGCGACGCGCTGGCACATACCAGCCTCGACCAGATCGCCGAGCAAATGGGTGTCTCGCTCAAACAGCTCAAGACCGCGCGGCTGCTCCGATTCGGTCACGACCAATCAAACCAGGCCGTCGAGGCAGGCGAGCCGGTGTCGCTCGAACAGGTGGCGACCGTTGGCGACCCACCCGAGTCAGAACTCATCGACCAGGAGAATGAGGAGCTGGTGCAGGCGCGCTCTTTCGCTTGAGCCCGTTCGAGGCCTGGGTGATCCGGGAGCGTTACGGCTTTCGTGAGTTGCCGCCGGAGCGGTACGGTTGGGCCGCCACGCGACGTCGCAGGACTCACGGCGCGGGCGGGGCTTCCAACACGCAGCCCGGCCAAGCCTACTACCACCGCTCCTACAGCGAGATCGGGCTCGACTGCGGGCTGTCGGTCCGCCACGTTCGCCTGGTCGAGCAGACGGCGCTCGACAAGCTCCGAAAGCTCCTGGGATCCCGGCTTACTCTGGGCTGATGAAAAGCTGGACGGTGAGATCGAAGTCATGACCAGCACGAGGCCCGGATCTTGACGCGAAGGTGGCGCGGCGGTTCTTGGCGAATTGGCCGCTCCCGGAATTGGGTGCGTTGAGATGCGGGTGTTGCGGGCCGCTTTCGATCGACAGGGGTGGATGCGCCGCGGCGAGGACCTGAGCGCCGGATTCGGCGGCATGACGCTGGCGGGCTGGTTCGACGACCACGAGCGGCTGCTCGGGCAGGCGCGTCGGCTGCGCGGTGTCTCCGGCTACGTGACGATCAATCCGGTGCGACGCGACCTGCTGGCGCGGTCGGACAACGTCATGACCAGGGCGAAGCACACGACCCGCGACGAGGACATCATCTGCCTGCGCTGGCTCTACCTCGACATCGACCCGGTGCGCCCGCCCGATATCAGCAGCACCGAGGCCGAGCTGGCGGCGGCACTCCAGCGTCGCGACGCCATCTTGGACGATCATCCCAAGCTGGCTGCCTCGGCCGCCTGGGGCAGTTCCGGCAACGGTGCCTGGATCCTGGTCCGGCTCCCCGACTATCCCAATGACCCGCCACATGCCGCGCTGGTGGCTCGTGGGCTGACCACGTTTGATCGGTCGTATAGCGACGCTGTGGTCAAAGTCGATACCGCGACGGCCAACCCGGCGCGATCATGTGCTTGCCCGGCACCTGGAAGACCAAGGGGAGCAACCGGCCCGAGCGCCCTTGGCGGCGCGTGACCCTCGATGGAATCGGTACGGAATTCGCCGCCCATGCAAGCCGCCCCTAGAACGGAATGAATTCTGTTCTACGGTTAATCGGATCAGTCGCCATCCCGGGGGACTGCTTTGCTCATCCCCGTTAATGGGAGTCCGTATCTGAGCCGATCCTGTTTACGGGAGAGTCTGGCTTTGTGTCCGCCAGAGGCCGCCTTCACCAGCCCGCGACAGGGACCGACCGCCACGGAGGCTGCGCCGGAGCATGGATTGTTCGCCCAGCCACCCAGGGTCCAGGAGCGCGCCACGGGAGGGTCCGCCGGAGCCAGTTCCGCCGCTGCCGCCATTTGACCTGGCCGATTGGCTGCGGGGACGAATTGACGATGCGGCGCCGGATCCGAAAGAGACAGAGAGACGCAAACCGAACCAGCCAGCGGCCGGACCGGGCGTCGGCACTGGATCGGCGTCGGTGTCCGCGGCTCCGCCGCCACGTCGCGGCCGGCCGGCGAAGCAGCATGCCTCGGCTTCGGTTGCTTCCGGCGACGAGCGGCTTCAAGAGGGCAAGGGCTTACCTGGCCAAGATCCCGCCGGCGGTGGCTGGCCAGCGCGGCCACGATCGCACGTTTCACGCCGCGTGCGTCTTGATCCAGGGGTTCGACCTGACCGTCGACGAGGCCCGGCCACTCTTGCACGAGTGGAATCTCGGCTGCATCCCCCCCTGGTCGCCGGTCGAGCTCGAGCACAAGCTCAGAGACGCCGCTCGACAGATCGACGCACATCCCCGGGGCTACCTGTGCGACGGCGGCTCCCGCCCCGTTGACGGCCAAGCGATCCGGGTCCCCCGCGGTCCCGGACCTCGAGCGCTCGCTCGGCCGGCCGATGATGGAGAATCACTCCCCGAGACGGAGTGTCCCCCGGGCCAGGAGGCCAATCCGCACCGGCTTGCCCGACTCTTTCTCTCGACCTCATTTGTGCGAAAGGGAGAGCTGGCTCTCCGTTTTGGCGCGATGAATTTCATGCGTGGGATAGCGTTGCCTATCGAGCCGTTCCCGCAAGTGAAATCCGTGCCCAACTGACGCGATCGCTCGCCGAATGAGGTTCATCGCGGCTGATGAACGCCGGGACGGCCCAGCGCCGGGCCGTCGGGGGCGATCCGCGCGATCGCGATCTCGCGCGGCCGATTCCCGTGACCAGCCGCTTGGTTGGCGACGTGCTCCAGGCGACGGCGAGCTTGGTGATGATGTCGACCCGGGATGTCCCGACCCAACCGGCCTGGATTGTCGACTCGTCGAGTCCGGGCGGGACGCCGGCTGCTCGATCGCGCGTCGGTTCGCCGCCGGCACATTGGCCGGCCGAGGAGATTCTGCCGGCGAAGAATATGCTCTGTGCACTTGCCGTCGCTGGTGGCGGGTGCCGCGTGTACCATGTCGCCCACCCCTCGGTTCTTCAACCCGTTCGCGCTCGAATACGACTATGATCCGGACGCCCCGGCGCCGAGCGCTGGCTGGGCTTTCTCAAGCAAATCTGGGGCGACGACGTCGAGAGCATCGCCTGCTTGCAGGAGTGGTTCGGCTACCTGCTGACGCCCGACACGAGGCAGCAAAAGATCCTGATGATGGTCGGGCCCAAGCGGTCGGGCCGAGGGACGATCGCTCGGGTGCTGAAGGCGCTCGCCGGCTCGAATAGTGTGGTCAACCCGACGTTGGCGACCCTGGCTCGGCCGTTTGGGTTATCGACCATGATCGGCAAGCCGATCGCGGTTTTCCCCGACGCCCGGCTCTCCAGCCGTCCTGACAATGCCGCGATCGTCGAGTGCCTGCTTTCGATCAGTGGTGAAGACGATCAGACGATCGATCGCAAGCACCTGCCCGCGTGGACGGGCAAGCTGCCGACGCGGTTCGTCTTGATCTCCAACGAGCTTCCTCGGCTGCGTGATGCCAGCGGCGCGCTCACCGGCCGGTTGATCATCCTGCGGTTCACCCGGTCGTTTTACGGCCAGGAGGATACATCTCTGTTCGAGCGGATCAAGCCCGAGCTGCCGGGCATCCTCGGCTGGGCGATCGCCGGCTGGCAACGGCTCAATCAACGAGGCCGGTTCACCCAGCCGCGGTCGGCCCTGGAGCTCGTGGCGACCATGGACGATCTGGCAAGTCCGATCTCGGCATTCTTGCGCGATCGCTGCGTGGTCGAGGCTGAGGCCACCAGCTCGGTGGCTGGGTTGTACGAGGCGTGGCGAACCTGGTGCCAGGAGCACGGCCGCGACGCCGTCGGCGACGAGCACTCGTTCGGCCGCGACCTGCACGCCGCCATCCCGGCGCTCTCCACCATTCGTCCCCGCACCGCGACCGGCCGCGCCCGCCTTTACCAGGGCATCCGCCTCCGTACCCCGCTCGACCCCGATCCAGAGCCGTGGTAAAGGTAAGAAACTGTTAGAGACGCTAACTTTTTGAAACGATCGGGAGAGCGAGGCTGGGGTGATGAAACGACACGGTTGAACGTGCTCGCGGGACGGTTTCGAGCCGCTTGTTTTTGGTGCGCGTGATCGAGTGACAATGCTAGCGAGCGAGCCCTTTCGCCCCCTTGCGAAGGGGGGGTTAGGGGGGGTGGACAGGGCATAACGAACATGCTCGGCCAAGCCGGCAATTCTGCGGGGCCCAGCAGCTCGGGACCCGGGTACGAGGCGATGGTTCCGCCGGGGCCACCCTGACCCCCCCCTGGCAAGGGGGAACTTGAGTCGCGGATGCATGTGTAGAGACCAATGGTGCGAGGAGAGGGCGGCCGAAGGCCGTTCGAGGGGCGACGCTGACCTTCAGGTTCATTTTGTTACTGCCCTTTAATCTGACAGTGTCTACTTGACAGTGTCAGATTTGCTGTATAATACTGTCATGAAGAACGGCGAAGCGATGCTCTGGACGATCGAGGAGTTGGGCGAGCGTGTCGCGGGGGCGCTCTCCGCCGGCTATGGCGGTGTGCCGAGTGGGCGGGTGCGCGACGTGCCGGACTTGCGGACGATCCGCTACTACACCACGCTCGGCCTGCTCGATCGTCCGGCGGAGATGCGAGGACGAACGGCCCTGTATGGCCAGAGGCACCTGCTCCAGCTTGTGGCGATCAAGCGGCTACAGGCACGTGGGTTGAGTCTGGCCGCGGTGCAGGAGCGAGTGGTCGGACTTTCCAACGCGGCGCTGCGACGACTGGCCGGCGGCGCGTCCCCGGTGAGAAGGAGTTGTCAACATCATCGCGAGCGGAAACATTCTGGCGAACACGGATGGTCGAGGAACCAGTCTATTCGTCTTTGCCGCCGGCTGAGGAAGCGGGCTCACATGCGCGAAAGGCGATCCCGCTGGGCGATGGCTTGGTGCTGTCGCTTGTGACTGGGGCGCGCTGAACGATGAGGATCTCCGTGTGATCCGTATGGCCGCGGCCCCTCTGATCGAGCTGATACGACTGTGCGGGCTGATTGGCCCGGCCGAATCCACATAAAAGGAAAAGGAAGAGGAGACACCCGATGACCAGGTCGCTGCCGATGTTGGACGAGGTCCTTTCCCAACCCGCGATCGGACAGCGACGAGGCCGGCTTCGGGGCCTTGATCACGGCGCGGGGCTGTCTGCCGCTCGCGGCCATGGATGTGTCGGGGCGGATCGACGGCTTGTTGGCTCAGGTGACGGTCCGGCAGACGTTCGTCAACGCCACCGATGAGCCGCTCGAGGCGACCTACATCTTTCCGCTACCCGACCGAGGCGCGGTCACCGGGTTCCGCATGGAGGTGGCTGGTCGCGTGGTCGAGGGCTTGCTCCAGGAGCGTTCCCAAGCGCGTCAGCAGTATGCTCAGGCGATCCGCCAAGGGCACCGGGCGTCGATCGCCGAGGAGGAGCGGCCAAGTGTGTTCACGATCCGGGTCGGCAACCTGATGCCCGGCGACGTGGCGACCGTCGAGCTCTCGCTGGTGGGCGCCTTGCCTTACAGCGACGGCGAGGTCACGTTCCGCTTCCCGATGGTGGTCGCGCCCCGCTATATTCCGGGTGTGCCTTTGTCCGGCCTGTCTGTCGGCGACGGCACGGCGGTCGATACGACGGCCGTGCCCGACGCCTCTCGGATCACGCCGCCGGTTCTGCTGCCGGGTTTTCCCAGCCCGGTCCGGCTGTCGATGGTGATCGATCTATACGACACCGGCGCCGCTGCGATGGACGAGCCTGCGCGTCAGCCTGCACGCGGTCTGGGAGGAGGTCACTCCAGGAGTCCGGCGGATTATCCTCCGGCCCGGCGCCCGGCTCGATCGGGATTTCATCCTCCGGTTCCGCCTCGGTGGCCACGAGGTCCGGACGTCGCTCTCGCTTCATCCCGACGCCGACGGTGTCGAGGGGACGTTCGCACTGACCGTTGTACCGCCGGCCCGGTTCGCAAACAGCCGACACGAAAAAATCAAGGCCGAGGGACGTCGTCTTCTTGCTCGATCGCTCCGGCAGCATGTCCGGCTGGAAGATGGTGGCCGCACGCCGGGCGACGGCCCGCATGATCGACACCTTGGGCAAGAACGACCGATTGGCCGTTTTCGCATTCGACGATCGGATCGAGACTCCCAAATGGGACCGTGACGACGTCGTCTTGCGGCTGATCCCGGCCGCCGATCGCAGTCGGTTCCGAGCCGTCGAGTTCCTGTCGAAATTGGAGTCCAGGGGCGGCACTGAGATCGCGCAGCCGCTCGAGTTTGCCGTAAGTCTGCTGTCCGGCCGTGATCGCGATCGCGACCGCATCCTCGTGCTGGTCACCGATGGACAGGTCGGCAATGAGGACCAGGTACTCCAGACGCTCGGCAAGCGCCTGGACCGGATCCGTGTTTTCACGCTGGGGATTGACCAGGCCGTGAATGAAGGGTTCCTGCGCCGGCTGACCGAGATTGGGCAGGGGGGTGGCTCGTGCGAGCTGGTCGAGTCGGAGGATCGGCTCGACGCGGTGATGGAGTCGATCCACCGTCGGATCGATGCGCCGGTATTGACCGATGTTCGGCTCGAGGTGACGCCGGCTGGATTTGAGCTGGTCGCCGAGTCAATGGACGACCGGCCGCCGTCTTTGTTCGCGGGCTCGCCGGTTTTGCTGTTGGGCCGCTACCGCGGTCGGCCTGGCGGATGCTCGGTCGCGGTGCGCGGCCGAGACGCCCGACGGGACCCCGTGGCGCGAAGCGGTCGCGGCGAGTCTCCGCGACAATCCGGCGATCGCCTCGGCCTGGGCTCGCGGCCAAGTGCGCCGGCTCGAGGATCGCTATGCGGCCAGACTCGGCGATCCCTCCGAACTTGAAAAGACGATCGTCGCGACCTCGCTCCGGTTCGGCGTCTTGTGCCGGTTCACAGCCTATGTAGCCGTCGATCGCCGCGCGGTGGTCAACGAAGGGGGCGAACTCCATCATGTCGTCCAGCCGGTGGAGATGCCCGCGGGGTGGGACAGCGGATGACGTCGTAGACTGTTGCCGCATTTGTCCTCCATCACCCCGTGCGAACATTCTTCTCTCCGACGATTGCGACGCGGATTTTGGAGTGGCCTATTCGCTGAGTGACGCGAAACTCAGCGCCGTCAGAATGCCTCCCGCGAAGATGTCCGCTAGCCGAGATGTGCGAATGGAACGGAGCCGATTTACCGAGTCCGTCCATGAGTTGTCTTGGCTCGGGCGCGACACCGATTGACGCCGGCCAGACATTGGCTCAGTGGATGAGCCAGAACGTCATTTCCGATGCCAAGGTGGCGGCTCGCCTGGCGCTGTCCTTGGCCGAGGCGCTGAAGTCCGCCGGCCGCAAGAAAATGATCCACGGCAACCTCACGCCGGAGACCATCCAAATCGGCGACGACGATTCGCCCCGGATCACGGGCTTTAGCCCGATCCAACTTGTTCGTGGTCCGAACCTCTCCGACGCGAAGGAGCGGCCGTACGTCGCCCCCGAGCTTCTCCAGGTAAGCGCTGCGCGGCCGACGGCCCAAACGGACATTTACAGCCTGGGGGCCATTCTCCAGCAGCTTCTGACCAACGTGCCGCGGGTTCCGGCTAAACTCGAATCTATCCGCCTGAAGGCGATGGCTCCCGATCCTGCCTCCCGCTATGCCACAGCGGGTGAGCTGGCCGCTGACTTGCGCAAGTTTCTCGGCATCAAGCCGCCGGGCCTGCTGAGCCGCGTGCTGGGCAGGCCAAGGTAGGGCCGGTTTGAGCGGTTCTACCGGGCGTCGGTTCGCATGGCCTCGGCAAACCAGTCGCCGATGGAATGCCTCGCGAGGTCACGGTTGGCGGTCGGCGCGGCCTTGGCCCATGGCCTTGAACATGATTTGTGGGAAGAACTCGAGCTGGTACTGAGGAAAAGTGGGTGTGCCCCACACGTGGGCCATCAAGAATGGGCCGCTGGCTTCGCGGAGCACGTCGCTCACACCCTTGATGTGGAACCGGTCGCGACCTAAAAGAACGTTGAGCCGGAGGTCCATGTTGCCCTGGGGGTCGAGGGTGCCGTGGCCTTGGAGGCTGAAAGCGTTGCCGGTGAACTTGATCGGGTCGATGGTGGACGCGCCTTGAACGATTCTGAAGGCGACGTCGGCCGAGTCGAACGCGGTCTTGCCCGGGTTGCGGAGCGAGTCGGCCAGCGCTATCTTCAAGTTGAGCTTTGAGGCGAGCCGCAAGATGAACGGGAGCTCGCCCAGGTCGCCCTGGGTGATACGGGCCTCCCCGCTGCCGTTCAGCGAGTGGATATCGCTGCCCAGTCCCCGGCACTCGAATTTGGCGTCGATATTGCCGCGGTATTTCTGCCGGCCGGAGAGTGTGCGGGCGTATTCTTCGAGCTGGGCGCCGCTCAGCAACAGGTGCAATGCGTAGCTCGGCGTGGCGTCAAGGCTGATCCGGCCCTGGCCCAAGATCTCGCCACCGAGGAAGCGGCCGCGGACGCTCTCCAGCTCGGCGACCCCTCCCTGAACATGGAACGGCGACTCGACGTTGGTGACCTGCTGCCCCAAGATACTGACATTGCCCAGATTCAAGATCCCATCCGCTTTGAGTGCGATCCCGTTAGACCAAACGCTCACATGATCGATCTGTCCGTGAATGTGCTCGAGCTTGATTTCCGTCATGAGCGTGTTGTCGTCGAAGACCGCCAGGCCGTTCTCCCACTTGCACCAGGCGGGATCCTTGGGCACGCCCGACCAGCCGATCTGCAGGTCGCCGCGGGCCCGAAACGTCTTGCCGTCATCCAGCCGGCGGGCGAACTGCGCCATCAAGGGGGGCATCTTCCCGCGCAGCTCCTTGTCGAAGCGGATCGCCTCAACCCAGAGATCGGTGACCGAAAGAGCGAACCGGCCCGTGTCCTCGACCTGGACTGTCCCGTGGTCGAACCGCACGGCGCGCCTCGGAACATGAAGTTGACATCGGTCATGGTCACCAGGCCGTTGTCGAAGACGAACCGGCCAAGAACGTTTTCGAGTGGCAGGTCGATCGTGCCGCCGGGGTCCATACCCTGGGCGGGACGATGGATCTCCAGCCGGACGTTCGATTCCCTGCGCGGCACGATCACGATGTGAGTATTCTCCACTGTGGTACGCGGGTTCGCCTCGCTCGGCGCAACGTGCACGACGGCCTCGACATCGCACGAGCCAAAGGGGTTGATCGTCGTCCAGGTCCGTTCGCGCCAGGCCGGGGGCAGCGCATTGCGCAGTTCCTTGATGAACGGCAGGTTCTCGGCGTGCAGGCCAATGTCGACTTTGAGCGGATCGTCGCCATTGAGCCGCTTGGGCAGGTGGAGCTTGGCGACGCTGCCGCTGGCGTAAATATTCGTCTGGCCGTTGCCGCCGCGCATGTTCTTGAACACCCAGAGGTCGGGATGGATCTCCAGCCGGCCTTTCAGGTCGCGGACCGGGTATGGCATGCCGTCCCACTTCATCTCGCAGCGCTCGCTCAGGTCGATCTCGGCGTCGATCGTGATCAATCCCTCCGGCCGGGACCGGGGTCCGACCTCCGGCTTGCGGCGCACCAACGCATGGGCCTTGACCAGCCCGCTGGGATGAAACTGCTCGACGACTTTGCGCACGTCGGGCTGCATGGCTTTCTTGAGCTTGTCGTCGATCGGGATCGAGTCGGCAAGGATGTCGAGCTCGACGACGGCGTCCAGGCCGGGGTTATTGATGTTTCCCTTCAGACGCAAGGGGCGGCCGCCGACGCTCAAGGTTTGCAGGTCGACTGTCAGCAACCGCTTGTTCAAGGTCACCTGGCCGGTCAAATGATCGAGCGGATAAGGGAAATGGAGGTACTCACCCGCGACGTCGCGGCAGTCGACCGTCGCGCTCAGGTCGACCGGCACGCCACCTGGTTGCGGACCACGTGCACCAGAGCGTCGACTCGCCCCCGGGGCTTGAAGACGTCCCAGAGCTCGTCATGCTCGACCGGAGTCTTCTCGCGGAGTCGCTGGTCGAGCTCGAGGTCGGTCAGTTTAACGCGCAGATCCAGGAGTCCGCGTCGCGGGTCGCACACCGCGAGGGAACCGTCGGCATGCACCGACGTCCTGCCATTGGACCCGTTCGCATACTTGATTGTCATGACGCCGTCTTCCACGCTCACCAAGGCCGACAGGTCGTTGAGCGTGAACGGCAGCTTTTCACACTCCCACACGCCTTCACGAATCCTGGCCTGCGCCTGGTAGCTCATCCGGCGGACGGCCGCGGCCGAGGGATCGAAGCAGAACCGAGTCAGCTCGAGATCAACCACGCCGCCATTGAGCGACAGCGCCTTGACAGCCGGCTGCGCCGCGGGCGGAATTCGCCGTCGGAGCGTCTCGGAGAGCGTCAGTTCGTTCAAGTCGCCGCTCAAGGTGATCGCCCCGGTGTTAACGTCGATCGTTCCTTTGATGGACAACCGGTCGAAGAGGTCGCCGTGGGCCGCGCCGTCGAACTTGAACTGGCCGGCGCCTCCGTTTCCCTCGACCCTGAGCGACACGTCGCGGAGGATCGCCGCGGCCCGCGCGGCGCCCCGGGGCGAGCCCCCGATCGTTGTGGATTCCGGCTTCGCCTGGGCGGAAGACGGTTCCTCGGCCGCGACCAGCTCGACCGTGCCCTTCTCGATGATGATCGGCGGCGGGTTCTCGAGAAGCGGGTCCGGCCACGGGTCGGCCAACAAGCCCTGGAGGTTCCAGGTCCCGTCCCGACGCTGCTGGAGTCGCAGCGTCGGTTGACCCACCCGGATCTCGCGCAACTCCAGCTCGCCATGGGCCAGCTTCTTTGGGTCGATCTGGATATGCAACCAAGGAATCCGCAGTGTGGGAATCAGCGCACCGTCGATCGGTTGTCGCACGAATGCATCGATCAGCGAAAGCTCACCCTTGAACAGGCCGACTTTGACGCGGCCCGGCTCCAGGATCGAACCCGGAACGTACCGCACGGCGTGCTGCCTGATCGATCGCGCGGCCGTTTTGCCGTCGGTCAAGTACAGATACGCGGCCCACAGCCCACCGCCCAATGTGGTCACGCAGAATACGATCCCCAAGATCACGACTTTTCGCACCCGACGGCCGATGGGCATAGGTCTTTGATTCTCCGCCCCGAAGGGGCAGCAACAAATCAGCCTGGGGCAACGCCCCGGGCAGGGGAACTCAACCACACCGGAAGCCCGGAAAGGGCGGCACAAAGGAACGGAGTTGTTTCGCCCCGTCAGGGCTCTGACGTGAACGGTCCGCCGCTTCCCGGGGCGTTGCCCCGGGCTGTTTTGTAACGGCCACTTCGTCGCGAAATCCCATTGTTTTTCAACGCATCAACCCACGTCGCAAGCCTGGTCCAGCCGATGGCCGCCAAGCCCAACGCGGGAATCTCGCCGGGGATCCGGTATCGCATCGAGCTGGCGAATACCAGGTGAAGCGCGCAGAAATAGAGCAACGGCCCGGCGAGCAGGACCCAGGCGCAGGTCGCCGCCGGCGAGCCCAGGCTCCGATGGTGATGATCGCCAGGACGGGCAGTTCCACGATCGTGGCGGCAACGACCACAGACGGGGTTTTGCAACACGTCGGCATTGGGCCAGGGGGTCCAGTACCGACCGAGCTTGATCCATGCCAGCGAGATCGCCCGCATCGGCTCTGCCCGCGCGAACGCGAACGCCGCGCCGGGTGAGCTCGGCATCCTGGTCCTGTTCGTCCATCGGCCAGATTTCCGGATCGCGCAGGAACTTCATGTCGCTGGCGCCCGTGGCGTTGGGGTTGAGGCCGTCGTACAGACTGGCGCCCATCCATAAGGCGGTGGGGACGAATCTGCTCGTAGATCGAGGCGTTGCGGACCCACCACGGTCCCATCACCACCACGGCGCCCGACCGCGAGAGAAACGCGCCGCGAATCGACGCGATCAACGCACTGCGATTGCGCAGGTTGGCGATGATCCGGATCGCCAGCATCGCCGGCACAAAGAGCGCCCACGACGGCCGCACCAGAATCGCCGCGCCCGCGGCCGCTCCACTTCCCAAAGCCACCAGCCATTCTTTCCAGCCCGCCACTTGGTTCGGCCGCCCCGGCTCGTGCCAGAGGACCGCCTGCCCCCACAGCACAGCCAGCATCAGCGGCACGAAGACCGCCTCGGATAAAAGGATCGCCGACAGGAATGAGTAATAAGGGTTGAGTGCCGCGATGGCGGCGGCAATCAAGGGGATGGTCCAACGTCGCGGCTCGGCCGGCTCGCTCGGCGCCAGAAACTGCGAGGTCAAACGATACACCAGGTAAACGCCGACGGTCCCAAGGACCGCCTGGACCAGGCGGACTGCCAGCGGCCGCTCACCGAACAGGGCCTGGCAGGCGGCGATCAAAAGCGGATATCCGGGCGTGCGTAAGGCGAAATGGGGGATATCGGCGTAGTACACGACCTCATACGGCGCGCCGGCGCGGATCTTGCGCGCGAGTTCCCAGTAGATCCGAGTGTCGTCAAACAAACACAACCGATCCGCCCCCTTGCTTCGGACGTACCATTCGACGGCATCGGCCGCCAGCACGCGAGCCCAGCGCCACCTCCAGCACCAAGGCCAGCGAGGCGAATCGCGCAACCGCCCGCTTCCAGCGGCCGGCGCGGACCCGCCCTTGAACAGAATCCAACGGGAACGGCTCGGCCATGCGCGGCCACTCGCTTTTTTGCGTTTTTGCTCGAATCGGCGCGTGAGTACTCGAAGGGATTTTCCCGATACCCGGGCTGGCGACCGAGTCGCGGCCGAATCGTATGCCAAACCGAGGCGCCCGTCAACCGCAACCGGCCCGACTTCCCGCCGTCCTCGGAGAAGTTCTGTTCAGCTCAACTCGATTCGATTCGACAGCGATCCGCATCGGATCGATCATTCCTCATGCCGGTCTCAGGGCGAAGCGAACTACCTGACGCTCAAGAGATGTACCCCTGGCGGACCAGCTCGGCGTACTGGTCGGGGAAATTAGTCTGGATGTACGCGACCCATGCCTGATACCGCTGGGTCTTCAGTTGCTCGGGCATCAACTCGAACTGCTGGACACTGTCCCGCTTCGCCGCGTTGTACGACTTGCTGGTGAGCCGGGCGTTCGAGAAGCAATTGGCCCCTCCCTGATTCTCCGGGAAGATGTGGTCGATCTCCGGGGCGTTGGTGCCGCCGCCATTGACCAGGCCGGCGATGTTCTCCTGGACGACGAGCCCGCCCTTTGTCTGGAAGAGGGAGTCGCGGTCGCCGTACACGTCGGAGGTAAGCACCGTGCCGTGGCCCGCCGCGTTGGCCGTGAGCATCGTCTTGCGAAACGCGCCGTCCAGGTCGACCTTGGCGAAGCCGGCCTTCCTCGACACGTTCTCCAGGTAGTAATTGAGGAACCGGTCGTCGAACTGGAACCCGTCGTAGGTCCCTTTCTTGGCGAACGCGATGTAGTCGAGGAAAGCGTACGGCCGGAGCTGAACTGGTGGAAGACAAGTTGCTCCCTGGAAGCGGCGGTCGGCTTGCTCGACCGACCAACTCGCCTGTTCCAACTCTAACTTGGCCTTGCCAAAGACCGCTGTCATACCCCCGGAATCGGGAATCGTCATCTGGACCCCGATCAGGTCTTGCGTGATCGCCTCCGAGACGCTGTTGTGGCCTTCCTTGAAGTGATAGGTGACGGATTTCGGGATCCAGGGAAACGGCGGTACCGTGTCGTCGTAATAGCTGTTGACCTCGATCCGAATCTTTTGCGGGAAAGCGAGACTCCTCACTGATCTCCACCAGATTATCACGCGACTCGACGTGGTGCTTTTCTGGCTTGGGGTTGCGCCTTGCGGCGGTTGACGGGTTTTGACCGTTCGGCCCCTCGTGCGGTTGTGGGTTCCCAGTCGGTCCAGATGTCGTCGAGTGTCAGGACCACGAACCGGACCAGCGTCTTTCGACGTCGCCACTTGTACCGCACCTTCTCCAAGAAGCGAAACATCCGGTTGGTCCGCTCCACATGATTGTTGGTCCGTACTCGCTGGCTGATTGGGTTGTTCAGGTAGGCCATCAGTTTGGGGAACTTCTCCTCATCCAGTTGCTCCATCGCTTTGACCAACTCCGGCACGGCTTGAAATGTTGGATCGTGCACGATCGCTGCCCGGCGGCAACTCGCCTGGTGGAAATCCTTGGGCGTGTCGAACAGCCAGTACATCCGATCGGCGAACCGTCGTAGTGTCGCCAGCTCGGGCAGGTATTCCAGCATCCGCCTCAGGTCGTCACGCTCCTGTTCGGTGAGGTCTTCCTGACGCTTCACAATCAAATACCGATGCTTGAATACAAAGTACGCTTTCTCTTTGACCGTCATCCCGCGGCGGGCCGCTGCTGCCTTCGCCTTGCGGCTCTTACGGCCTCGCTTCTTCTTCCGCCCCCCCTTGCCTCGCCTGCTCATGGTTTTCTTCATTCGCCGCACGGCATCCAGAATCAGCTTATTGATGTCCTTGATGACGTGGAAAACGCACAACTGATGGTCCGCATCGGACCACAACTCGGCCAGCACGGCGGGGTACAAATTCGAGCCGTCGGTAACCACAACACGCGGATTGAGACCCCAGTTTTTGAGGTTCTTGAGAAACCGCCACATGTGGTCCTGATCGTTGGCTGCTACCAGGGCGAAAGCCACCGGCAGGTCGCTCAACGGATCAGTAGCCAGAAGCAATGTGAAGCGGCCCAGGTGCAGTTCGTCCACACAGAGGGTGCCACTGAAATGTTCCAGAATCATGCGTCGATGTTCGGACATATCGAGTTCCTCGGCCCGATCGCGGAGCACGTTGTAGACGAACCCCGGGGATAGCTCCAGCAAGAACTCGCGGCGCAACGACTCCAAGATCCGCTCGATGCTCATCCCGTCTTTGATAATGCGACCCAACACCAGATCCCGGACCTTGTTGTCGTAATGGGCCTTGGGAAGCACGCCCTCGGGATTGTTTCGGAACGTCGTGCAGCATTCGCACTGGGCGGTGTACTCGCCGTAGGTGATCTTTAGGTAGGCCACCGCCTTGAAGGCGACCGTGCGTACCTCACGGGTACATGTCCGTTTTCGATTGCCCAATTTGCCACACGTGGGACAAGGAGCTTTCTTGGGATCGCAATGAACCGGTATATAGAGAATCGTGGGTGCTTCCATCACCATGCTTGCGTCCTTTCTGAAGAGGGATCCGAAGAACCTCATTCAAAAGGACGCAGTAAAGGACCGCCGACGGTGTGTTTGCCGGTTCGCTTCTGTCTCGATTGTGGGGACTGGCCTCTTCCCCTGGTGTCGATTTTCGGTAAACCTGGTTGGTCATGAATGGCCAACTGGTACAGGTCTGTCGCCCCAGCAACTCCTCCTTGGAGTGGATGACCTCGGTGGCGACTCTGCGCCAGGAAGTCGCTGACCTACGCGCTGAAGTCGAGCGTCTCAACCGCGAGAATCTCGAACAGCGTCAGCAGGCGGCCTATTGGAAGAGTCGCCACCGCGATTCCCTAGTCCGCATCACCGAGTTAGAGAAGAAAGTCGAACAACTCGAAGGGGAAAACCGCAAGCTCCAAGCGGACCTCTTCGGGAAAAGCACCGAGAAGACGACGCGAAGTGATCGCTCCAATGAGTTGGATGATCCCCGTGACGATTCCCAGGAACCGCAGCGGAAACGGGGCCAGCAACCGGAGAACCCCGGTCCCAAGCGACGAGCTTATTCCCACCTGCCGGTCCGCGAGAAGGTCCTCGAACTGCCTGCCGAGCAATGTCGGTGTCCGGATTGCGGCCAGCCCTTTGTTCCCCATGGTTACACCGAAGACGGGGAGGAGATCGAGATCGAAGTGGGTGCCTACCGCCGAGTGATCAGGCGGCGGCGCTACCGGCGGACTTGCACCTGCGACGGCCCGGCCACGATCATGGCGGCTCCCGCTCCCAAGCTGATCCCCAAAGGACGATACGGCATCTCGGTGTGGGTCGAGATCCTTCTGGACAAGTATTTCGGCTACCGGCCCACCGAACGCTTGCTGAGCTCTTGGCGGCTGTGGGATTTGGACTTGGTGCCGGGCACCGTTACCGACGGCTTGCGGCGGTTGGAAGTCCTGCTCCGGCCGATCTACCAAGCCCTCCAAGAGCGGAATCGGCAAGGCGACCTGCATCAAGCCGATGAGACCCGGTGGCCGGTGTTCGTCCTCCTGGAGGGCAAGCAAGGATACGGCTGGTGGCTCTGGGTCTTTTTGGGTCCGGATACCGTCGTCTTCTTGCTCAATGCCAGTCGCGGTCACGAGGTCCCCGAAGGCCACTATCGGGCCGAGTCGCGCGGGGTGTTGGTGGTCGACCGCTATTCGGCTTACAAGGCGATGAGCTGGGTGAAGCGAGGATTGATCGTCCTGGCTTTCTGCTGGGCCCACGTGCGGCGGGATTTCATCCGGGTGGGCAAAGGATGGCCGCCATTGAAGACCTGGGCCTTGGAATGGCTGCGACGGATTCGCGAGCTTTACCGGTTGAACCGGCGGCGGTTGGCGGCGAAACGGGACTCGGCGGAGTTCCGCCAAGCCGATGGCTGTCTGCGGCAAGCCGTGGCCCAGATGAAGCGCAGATGGAGACGGAACTGGCCCGAGCCGATCTGGCGACTCCTTGCCGAAAGGTTCTGATCAGCCTGCGGGAGCATTGGGAAGGACTGACACGGTTCGTGGACGATCCCCGGATCCCCATGGACAACAACGGCACGGAACGACGTGGGCGGGGTCCGGCGATAGCCCGCAAGAACTTCTACGGCTCGGGGTCGGAGTGGAGTGGTGAACTGGCGGCGGCGGCCTTCTCGATCTTTGCCACGTTGTCGATGTGCCAGCTCAATCCTCGAAAATGGCTGACGTGGTACTTCGAGCGATGCGCGGCCGCCGGGGGCCAGGTTCCCGCGGATATCCAGCCGTTCTTGCCCTGGAACCTCAGCGATGAGAAGAAGAAGGAACTCAGGGATACCGGCCGGCCGGAAGGGGACGACACCTCCTAATCGCGTGTCCCCGGAGTCCAGAAGTCGCCAGTGATCGATGACTCCCCGAAAGAGAACTTACCGCCCTCAGGCGCGGACTCGGTAGCGGTGAGCGCCACTCGGGCCGAAACAGGGTGGGCGAAGCTTTACAGGACGCAAGCCTTAACTTTCAAGTCCAAAACGACTTGTTGTCACTTCATTCCCGGTGGAGATCCGTGAGGAGTCTCGAAATTATTCCGCTCGGGGCAATCATAAGACGGAAGAGAGATTGCCTGAATTGGAGGCGGACATGCGGGCGTTGGCGGATCCCGAAAGCCAAGCGGATCCGAAGTTTCAGTCGACGTTTCTCTACACTCGGATCACGGCCAAGGCGATGCGGCAAGCCCTCATCGACCAAAAAGGCTGGACGGACGAGGAACTTCCCCACGTGAACACGATCGGCGAGATCCTCAACCGTTTGGGCTACAAGATGCGGAGAGTGCAGAAGACCAAACCGTTGAAGAAGATTCCCGCGACCGATGCGATTTTCGACAACGTCCGCCAGGAGAATCAGGCGGCCGACGACTCCCCCGAAGTCGTGCGGATTTCCATGGACGCCAAGGCCAAAGTGGATGTGGGGGACTTCTCCCGGGACGGGGAGTCCCGCGCGTCCGAGGCTCCCGCGCCTTGGATCATGACACTCAGCTCAAGAAGAAGCTGGTACCGTACGGGATCTTGGACGTGACGACGGGCCTGTTGACGATCTTCATCGGGACATCGAACGAGACCAGTGATTTCATTGTGGACTGTCTGGAACAGTGGTGGGAGGCGAGCAAAACTCAGCATCCGCTCGCACGGCGGCTGGTGATCAACCTGGACAACGGCCCGGAGAATTCGGGTGTTCGTACCCAATTCCTGTACCGGCTGGTGAAGTTCTCGGACGACACCGAACTGGAAATCAAGTTGGTGTACTATCCGCCGTACCATAGCAAGTACAACCTCATCGAACGCTGTTGGGGCATTCTGGAGCAGCACTGGAACGGGACCTTACTCAACAGCGTCACCACCGTGGTGGAATGGGCTCGCACGATGACCTGGAAAGGAGTCCACCCCGTCGTCAATCTGCTCGACAAGACCTACAATATCGGTGTCCGCATCGCCAAGGGCGCCTTCAAAGCCACCAAAAGCCGACTGGAACGCGACATCAACCTCCCCAAGTATGAAATTCTCATCAAACCTCAACTCATTTAATGGACCTCAGATGAAGCAAAGCGAAAATCGCGAATCAAGATGAGATTATTTTTCGGGTGATGCCTTACGAGAGTCTCGTAGATAAGTACGAGCATGCCGCTTCCCGCCCCTTGGACCCCGTTCCCCCCGACCCGCTGACGCCCGAGGTGATCATCCCCGGCCACCAGTATTGACCGATTACTGGGCGTTGCATAGAAAACTAAACTTCTTCGAGCAGCTCGCCAGACGAAACCCTCGCTCACGGGCTTCTTTTGTAGGAGCCGGCTCTGTCCGGCGATCCCTGGCGCAAGGCTCCAGAGTTTAGTTTTCTATGCAACGCTCAGTAGAAGCAAGTCGACAGCGAATGGAGTAAACGATACTTGGCCCGGATAGACGGGTGCGAGACGGCGGCTGACGTGGAACGGGTGATCCAGTAATCACATTACCAGGACTGAGTCATGCGAAGGCCCCGCGTTCGGTTCACGATCCGATGGCTCATGACCCGGATCGCGGTCGTCGCCGCGGCCATGGCGTTCCTGGTGGCTGCCGATCGAGAGGGGAGGTCCCCGGGGTGCGGCACGCCTCTCGCGAACGCGGTAATGGCGCTGGTGGCTATCGCCATGGTCTACATGACAATCAGGATGGTGATCTTTGGCATCCGGCATCCTACGAAGCTGTGACGGCTGGTCGAGAGTCGGCGCGGACCGCCGTGCGCGGGACCGTGCCGAGACGCCGAAGGAGGAAGCCAGGATCAGGAGCGGATGAGTCGGCCTTCGGGGCGAGAGACCAGTAGCGTATCGTCTGAATTATGATTCACCCGAGGCGCCTTATCGTACGCCAAGGTCGATCTTTCGAAGCCGGCATTGCGGCCAGCCCGTCAATCACCCGGACCGCCGCCACCGGCTGGAACGAAGGTCGTCCCCGGCGAAGGGGGGTAGCCAGCGATGACCCAAGCGATCCCGCCTCCCACAGCACCGAGAATCCAGACTGACATCAGATGACCGATCCCGATGGAACTCTCCCTCACCTCGGCGTAACCGGCAAGCGCCTTCGCATGGGCCTGGAACTCCTCCCGCGAGACCGTCACATTCTTTCCGGTCAGCGGCGGCCTGAGGTTTCCGGCGTGGTAGTCCGCAATCCATTCCATCAGGCCCTGGGTTGGGAGCAAAGGGTTGGCCCGGACCTGGAGGTATTCACCTTGCCCTGTGATCGTTCTCGTAGTCCACTCCGACCAAGGGCCGATGCCGATCAGAAAATAGCCCCAGCCGAATACGGCGTATCCGAACCAGAAGGCCCCTTCACGGACGGGGCGATAGCGGGCGGCGATGATCGCGAGGAGGAGGGCGAGGAGGGTTGCGGCATAGAAGACCCTGAACCAGACGAACGAGCCGGATCGAAACAGGGTCAGGCCGAGAGCCAGGAAGAGGACCCCTGCCATCAGGACTGCGATCGGAAATCGATGTCGCCCCATAGTGCCCTCACCATGCTTAAGGCTGAGCAGTCCCCCGCGAGGGGGCTGCGGGGGTCCCGGTCACTTGGTTGGCAAGTCTCGATACTAGATTACCCGTTACACAACCGGCAATCGTCCCGCGCCCGGCTGTCCGCGCGAACGATAACTCGCCTGATGCGCGTCGCGTTAAGCTACTGACGTTCGTCGTGGATCCCAAAATTCGATCGCGTGATCATCGAACCGCTGTTCCAAAGCCTCCAGCCCGTGTTCGACCTTGAACTCCCGCTCGGCCTCCGTAATCGGCACAAGCCAATACACGCGGATCTGCCGCTTCTCGAGATGGCACACCTCCAACCGAGGTCCAAATGCGTACGGCAAAGAGACCAGCAGGTGGTCGCACCTTGATCCTCTCAGCCACGGTTCACCGATCGGGAGGGTGTGTCCCAGGTCGAGCCACTCTGTGTGGTAGTAATAGGCGGTCATCGTGAGCAATTCGACATGGCGGAGGTCTTCGGCGGGCGCGGTGATCAGGAACTCGATCCCGTCCATCGTCTCGACCGTGGTCTCGGATGCCCCGAGGGTCGCGTAGACCCAGAGGTTCGTTCGCGGGCCGGGACCGATGACGGCAATCCGCAAGCGTGGCAGGGCTTCGGTCGGGCCTAACGTCCAGACCGTCTCCTCGTACGGATGTCCAGCAAAGAAGGTCTGAAGGTGCCGACGCAACCCTTCGCGAACGTCCACGGATCGATCCTCGCTAGCTGAAGCTTCTCAAGTAATCCATCAATCACCGTTTGCGCTCGGTCTGCGTGTAGGGAGATCTCAAGATCCCTCGGTTCGGGCCTTGTCACGCCTGTACAGAAGAGATAAGCACTTCGGGCACGTCACCGCATCGCGGTCCTCCGTTGCGATGCCTTCCATTTCAGCCCGATGGGCGGCTTCCTTGTCGCGAGGATTGCAAAGCACCGCGCCGTTGTCGTTGAGCGCGTGCAAGTCACGGCTTGCTCTTGTGTCTCTGGACATCGGCCGCACCCCTTCCGAACCTGGATCAGCAGTTCCACGTCCCGCCATCGTCCTACGCCCGCCTGTCCGCGCCAACTATAATTCACCCGAGCGCGAACTGGCCACCTGCCGCCCGAGTCGGTAGCCGTGGAGCCGGGTGATCACCGGCGGTAGACGATCCTCACCGGGGGCGTCGACTCTGCGGTCTCGCTTGGACCTGCGCTGCGGCCCGCTGGAAGTCTGCAACGGCCCGATCTTTCTCCGCCGCGAGTCGACTCCACTCCTGCTCCCTCTTCCAGCGATCGATGACCAGGGTGAGAGCGAGGGCCAGGATGATGACCAGCAGAATCAGAGTGCTGAGGCGGAATCGCCAGCGAGGACGGTCATGCTCCTTGATAGGGTCTCTATGCCGTTTGCCTGGAAGCTCTCACCATGGATCACCCTTCCCACGTCCCACCATCGTTCCGCGCCCGGCTGTCCGCGCAAACATCACTCGGCGGCAACATTTCCCACGGCTACCTGCCTTCAAACTTCCTCTTGAACGACTCCGGTAGCCGATTCCGGACCGCCTTGGGGGATTTGTTCACAATCCAGGGGACGACTTCGGAGTCCCGGCTCATCCACCAGTGCTCGCCAAAGCCCGCGTTGGGAGCGATCGGTTCCCGCGCGGGATCGAACGCCTCTTGCCTGAGATAATCGCGACCATCGAAGATCCAGACCGTCTTCGGCGATTTATCATCCGTCGATTCTACGAATGCGAACCACCTGGACCCCTTCTCGATAAAGGGCTGTGAAGGGCCGCTGGTCACCGTGCCGTATCGTGTCGGATTCTCGCGCTTTGAGACGTGCCTGGCGATGCGGTAGTTCAACTTGCCCTTATCCTCGTAGATTCTCAGGGTCACTTTTCCGCCATAGAGTTGATACGTGCCTGCGGTGGTGATCAACCTGTCCGGTCCATCACCCTCCCCTATGGCACGTGATGAGAGACCAAGGCAGGCGAGGCTGACAAGAATGGCTAAAGCTCCCCACCTTTGAAACATGTGACCTCCTGCCGAACAAAAGTCCAATGTGTGGCCCCAGAGAGATAGTTCTATACCCGCTAGTTCTCTCCAGTGCTAGTCCACCCCTTCCAGGTTCCCGGCAGTGTCCCAGCCCGACTGTCCGGGTCATCTCTAGTCCAACCGTTCCACCTTTGACCATCGTCCCGCTTCCCACTGTCCGCGCCAACTCTGGTTCACACGTTACAGCCACTTTGCCGGCCTTTCATTGATCGATTACGCCTCGACGATTTCCTCGTAGACGCGCTGACCTTTAGGAGACCAATACCGGTAGGCGGTACACGACCATTTCGGCATGCGTCGCCGAAACCCGTAGAACTGCATTACCTCCACGTGTGGAAGGGGTGGGGCGCCCGGCCGCCAAACGGTATGGACTGCTGCTTGGCGATGTCGACGTGTCCGCGAGGGAACAGCCACACGAAAGACCAGGTCCCGGGACGATGGTCGGCCATCGGTGACCATCCAGCTCTGCGACTTTGGACACCAGGCCCACTGCCTGAACCAGTCGAATTACGGCAGGCCTGTGAACCAGTCGGTGCCGTGGTAACCCGACGGCCAGGCGAAGCTGCCGTCAGCAGTCCATCGGGCTTGATTCGGGGCCAGCCAGTGAGAGCACCGACCGATCTGCGTGACGACACGGTGGGGACCGGCCACGAGCCGGGCCAAGGCTTGGGCATCGGCGTAGACGATGTCGAGCGCGACCGGCCACAGCATGGGATCATCCTCTTCGCCAAGCAGCGGGGCGATTACCGGCTCGAACACGGGCCATAGGTCGAGATGTTCTGCCATGTAGCCTCCCCTGCCAAGAGCCCCAGTCGATCGGTGCAAGCCTTCGGGTGTGTTAATCCTCGAATCTGGTTCACCCTTTCCGCGTCCCGCCATCGTCCCGCGCCGAGCGTCCGCGCCAACTCTGAATCACGCTTTACGGCTCGGGCAGGGGCCTGCACTTTCATTGGGTTGAGCCGACTACGGGGACACCCCCTCCGGTGGTGCTGGATCTGGCTCCCCGCGGAGCTAGGGGTAACGGGCAGCCTGCCGGTACCTGCGGGCCATCGCCGCATGGTAGCCAACTGCCGGAGTCACGATCTCTACAAACCTGCGGCCATCGTCGAAGAAAGCCTCCATCTCTCCCGTGCACGCCGATCGATAGCCAAGCGAGCCCCGGGATGAGGCACTGCGATGATGGCGGGCCGGCGGGCGTCGCTGATGAGGGAGCCCGCGGCGGGGCCGCCGGATTTCTATTTGGTCTCGGCGACTGGCGGTTCCTTCGCCGGATCGACCCCCGCCTCGGCCAGGAGCTGGTCCGCCTCCAGCCGATAGTATTTGACCTTGAACGCCTCAGCGGGCTGGATCGCCGCCCCGGCCTCGGTGTATCGACGGATCTGCCGCTCGAGCGAGATCATCCGATTCCGATGCTCGCGGATCGCGTCGAGGCGCGCCCCGGGGGTGTCGGCCAGCCGCAAGCGATCCTCCATCAGCCGTCGCGACCAGGCGGGTATCCGATCCCCCATGTTCGGTGCGGCCCTCGGATCGAAGCCGAACAAATCTAACTCCCGATTGATGATCTCGCGAGCCGTCTCGATGCGGGCTTCCAGCAACGCCCGCCCCTGTCGAGGTGAAGGGGCTCCGGCGACGGCTTGAGCCTTTGGCGCGTCCGGTTTGGCGGGTTCCTTCTGCCTCTGGGCGAAGGCCAGTACGCCGGCGGTACCGCCGCCGAGGAGCACCAAGGCCCACGCGAGAGTTTTCGATCGAGCGAACAACATGGTCCTCATCCCCTTCTCTGCCAGGGTAGCGACTGCGGCCGGGACCACCCCAGCCGCCGCCATCGAGCCGACGCCTGACCCGGGACGTGCCGGAGGGCGCCTTGCACGGTGCTCTGCACGAGCGCTACCGACGTCAGATCGATCAACGGTCTCTGCCCCGCGAGGACGACCGCAGGGGCCATCCCGCGTCGGGTCAACCGTTCGCGCAACCGCTCCCGCCCCCGCGCGAGACGGCTGCGGACCGTCCCGTCGGGCCAGCCGAGCTGACGGGCTGCCTGCTCCTGCGTCAACCCCTCCAGGTCACAGAGGACCACCGCCGTGCGGTACTTCTCCGGCAGACGAACCAATTCCTCATGGAGGATGGCGTCGCGATCATCCCACCCTGGATCAACAGTGGCGGGCGCCGCCCGTTCGGCGGCCGTCCGCTCATGGGCTCGCTGTCGGGACGCGTCCGTGCGGCGCAGGAGGCGACACGACGCGCGACCGACAGGAGCCATGGTCCCAGCGAGCCGCGGACCCAAAGTCCTCCAGCCTTGCGGGCCAGGACAAGGAAGGTTGCCTGGAACGCATCCTCGGCCGCGTGCGGATCGCGGAGAATCGCACGGCACGCCCGGAAGACCATCGGGCCATGCCGCCTCACCAGGACCGTGAAGGCCAGCTCGGCGGCCATCGGGTCGCGATCCGCAAATAGCTGGAGGAGCTGCCGGTCGGTCTGCTCTCCGATCACGCCACCATCGAAGAGCGCCTCGATGTTCTGGAGAAAGGACCGCTGACCATCCTTCATTCATTGCCACCCTCGGGACGGTTTTTCTTTACCTCTGCTGATAATGGGCTTGGGGAGGACGATTGCTCCCACTTTTTCCGAAGAGAGGAGAAATCATGGCAATCGGGCCGGATGGCCAGGAGGCCATGCACGTCGGCATGGCGAGCTTTCCACATCCCGCATCGCCCCTCGCCCGACCGTCCGCGCCAACTATGGATCAGACTTGCGCCTGACCGCGCGTAGGGAGCGCCGTCGAGTCGGTCGCTTCCATGTTCGAGGAATCGGCCCAACTCCGGGTACACTTCGGTTAGACCCTTTGTGAAATCCGTACGAATCGACTCGATATACGCCGGGTCGCGGAGGTCCTCCGCCGCCTCGCGTACATCGGGATCGTCGCTGGTCAGGCCCCTCTCGATCGCCCGCGGCAAGAGATGCCGGTCGAGCAGGGCGTAAAGCTCAAGGAGCCGGCGGTAGTCCCAGTAATCATCCCAGTCGATCGCATCCTCGGCGACCTTTTCGATATGCGCGAGGACCCACGCCTTGGGCGAAGAGAGGACCCGCGCTCGGCCTTGGAGCAGGCGAGGCACGTAAGTCGGCTGGCAGGCGAGCCCGATCGCCTCACGAAGATCATCGACCGACGCTACTACCGGAGTAAGTTCCAAGATTAATCTCCGGGCTGGGCTGGAAACGGTGATTGTTAGTCCAGGCGTTACACTGACAATTCGACGTACGTCATTATTCAAGTACGAAATCGCATCGATCCGTCGGGCATATTCACCCTTTACATGTCAGATACTTGTAAGGGCCCGACTCTGGCGGTTGTCAGACGTTTATGGTTCGGGCGATCGCCATCCCCAAAGATACCGCGCCGCACGCTTGGTCGCACTACCCTTGACCCCGCACGAGCCTGTCGCGACTCCGAGGGGAGACGAGATCCTCCGGGAAGACCGCCCCTCTTCGCACCGGTGACGGCTGTTACTTCTGTCGTCCCATGGCCAGGGACAGTGGGTTCCTACCGTTCAAGTCCAGCGTCATGCCGGTTATCCGGGTTATGCTGAGCTCAGCATAAGCCTGAATAGTTCACCGTCAATCTTCAGGGGATCGACGGCCGCCGCGATAATCGCCTCCTACGAACTCACCGCCGATCGAGATGTCCCTGTGGACGTGAAGTCCTCGACCGCCGATGAGCTGATCTCGGAGCTCGAGGCGGCGGATCACCCGTACCTCCTCACCCGAGAGCAGGAACGTGGCGCAGCGAAACCATAGGAACCCAGCAGCGTCGCCGAGCCCATCCCGATCGATCCGCACGACCGGGTGCGGATCGCCCGCATGGTCTTCGCCCTCACGCCTCCGCACCAGCGACCAGCTCCCGACTACTATCTCCTCTTCGACAATTGGGACAATCCATCTCACCCCAACATCGCAGAGAATGCTAACAGCGAGATACAGGCCCAAACCGCGCCGAGGAGGCGGCCAGACCGATCGACCCAGCTCGGCTCAGGTCGACACCGACCGCTCGCCCAGGTGACCAGCCAAACGAGTAAAACGGCCGCGCCAACGTTCGCCTGAGGAACGAAGTCAGGGCTGAGCAGCATAAGCGCGAGCTCGCTGAATAAGCTCCACAAGTTGGTCTTCGAGAGCTCGGTGGGATCTGCCATCAGGGCTACGGCTACGTTCAGCCCGAGCTTGACACACGACCAGGCGAAGACGAAAACCGCCGCGACGCAGGCTAAGAACCCTGGCTGGCACCAAGAGCGCCTTCGGCGAGGACGAGTGGCTCGGAGCCGTAGCACGAGGATCGCGACGGTCCAACTTAGCAGTAAGATCGATGAGAACGGAATTGCCCGCAGGGCCGCAATCCATAAGCCAATGAGCACCGGGTTGTCCGCTGTGTCCGACAGATCGCGCCAACCGGATTTGGTTGCCCAGAACCAGAATCGGCAGCCGGCCAGTCCAACCCCGGTGGCTGCCACCAATACGAGGGCGTCACTGATCTGAAAGGAGCGGGTCGTCCGAGGTCGCATCAAGTTGGTTTCCATCTCGACGATGTTGCTTCGATCAGGCCGGCCATCCTTCAACGGTCCGGGCTTCATTGTCGGTGTCGTGACTCCCGACGTCTATCGACTCGATCCTCTCGCAACTCACAAATGGTCAGACAATAGGTCCACGAGATTGAATGTATGGCACCGGATGCCTTTGTTGTCACGCTCTGCTGATTTTTCAGTATCGACCGAATGTGCTGGTCGCGGTCCCGCGGGAATCTGGGATTGATGTGTCAGATCGGGGAAAAACTGCGCATTGTGTAAGGTGGGGGATAATCTGCGCGTGGGGCTCATCAGCGGGAGCGCCGGCACAAAGACCTTCGTCGAGTTCAAGACATCAGTTGAGATATTCCCAACAAACATGGGACACCGTTTTTGCGAAACGAACCCAATTCACCTTGACAAACGTTCATAGCTGCGGCCCCCGCGACTCGAAGAGACCGACATGGGACACCGATTTTGCGAAACGAACCCAGTTTACCCGAACAGACGTTCATCGCGGATATCGTGGTTTTATTTACGAACGAACGAAGCCACGATTCCATCCAGATTGCTGAAAGCGACGATGACTGGGATCCACGCAGTCGAAGCGACTGTAGCACCACCCGGCCGGAGGCGTCAGGAGACCGGTGCTCGCGTTGCTCGAAACGCTTCAAACAAAGCCACGAATTTATCGAAAGCGCTGGAAGCGCCGATGGGCGGGGTGGAAGCAGTCGAGGCGATGATGACGGCACAGGGCACGATTTTCAATTTTTCGGCAAACTACTGACTATCGCCAAGGACTGCGGTATCTTCTGGGGATCGTCTTCGAGGGATTCATCGTTGAGGGATGACATCGTGCTAACCGTCGTTGCCGCTTGCCTCCTATCGATACCCGTGTTCGCCTGCCGTTGCCGGCGAGGCACGAGCCAGCGGGGATTTCCAGAGCCAAAGGAGCCTTGAGAGAATGGACTTCGGAAAAACACCTGACGGGACTCCGGTCGACTTGTATGTGCTGACCAATGGCAAGGTCACGGCCAAGGTCATGACCTACGGAGCGATCCTCACCGAGCTCATTGTGCCTGACAAGCACGGGAAGCCGGCGGACGTGGTCCTCGGTTTCTCCAATCTTGAGGGCTACCTGGCGGGACATCCCTATTTCGGTGCCACGACCGGGCGGGTCGCTAATCGGATCGCCAAGGGGCAGTTCACGCTGGACGGCAAGGAATACAAGCTCGCCGTCAATAACGGGCCCAACTCGCTCCACGGAGGATTGAAGGCGTTCGACAAGGTTGTCTGGAAGGCCCACGACGCATCCGGGCCGGAAGGTCCCGCGGTTCGATTCACTTATCTCAGTCCGGACGGAGAGGAAGGCTATCCCGGTAACCTGTCGGTCAGCGTAACTTACACGGTCACCGCCGATCAGGCGATCAAGATCGACTACTCCGCGACGACCGACAAGGCGACCCCGGTCAATCTCACCAACCACAGCTATTTCAACCTGGCCGGCCCGGCCTCGGGCAACATCCTCGGGCACGTGCTGATGCTGGCGGCCGATCAGTATACTCCGGGCGATGACACGATGATCCCGACTGGTGAGATTAAGCCCGTCAAAGGCACGCCGCTCGATTTTACGAATCCGGCCAAAATCGGCGCTCGCATCGCCGAGATTCCAGGCGAACCCGGCGGATATGACCACAACTACGTCCTACGCGGTGATGGCAAGGCCCCGGCTCTGGCGGCCAGGGTCAGCGAACCCGAGAGCGGGCGCGTGATGGAAATGTTCACCACCGAGCCGGGAGTGCAATTCTATACAGCCAATTTCCTGGATGGATCGTTAAAAGGCAAAGATGGCGTCGTCTACAAGAAGAACCAGGCGTTCTGCCTGGAAGCCCAGCATTTTCCCGACTCGGTCCATCATGCTAACTTTCCTACGACCATCTTGAGACCCGGCGAGAAATACACCCAGACGACGATCTACAAATTCTCCGCCAATCCCGATTAATACAATTCAACCACGAATTGCACGAATGACACGAATGAGACAAATGCGGGAAGAGTCACTGGCCGCGAATCGCACATCGAGTAGAACAAATTAATGTAAGATTCAAAATATTCGAATGCGGGGAAGACAGAGTGGCATCCGAATTCCGTAGTCCTATTCGTAAGATTCGTGGTTAACTCTCCGTACTTTTGATCAGGCGACTTGTCGATGAAAGCCATTGCTGTTTTACCTGGCAAACCGAACAGCGTGCACTTGCGAGAGATTCCGAGCCCGAAGCTGACCGACCAGCCTCATCCGCACGTCTGCCGGATTCCCGAAGGTCGAGCGGTGCTGGTGAAGGTCCTCCAGATCGGCGTCGATGCCACCGATCGCGAGATCAACGAGGCTCTTTATGGGAATGCGCCTCCTGGCGGTGAGCATCTCGTCATCGGGCACGAGAGCTTTGGGCAGGTTGTCGAGGTCGGGAACAAAGTGACCGAAGTGAGGCCCGGCGACTACGTGTCCTGTACCGTCCGCCGGCCGGGCGGGTCGCTGTTCGACCTCATCGGGCGGAATGACATCACCAGCGAGGAGACGTATTACGAGCGCGGGATCAACCTCTGCCACGGTTATTTGACCGAATCCTTCGTCGACGACGTCGAATTCATCGTGAAGGTGCCGCAGAACCTCAAGCATCTGGGCGTGCTTTCCGAGCCGGCGAGCGTTTGTGCCAAGGCAATCGACCAGGCGTTCCTGGCCCAGCAGCGGCTCCAGGTCTGGTATCCTCGGCGGGCGTTCGTCCTGGGTGCCGGGCAGATCGGGCTGCTCGCCACGATGATGCTCAAGCTGCGCGGAATCGAGGTCTATACGATGGCCACCAAGCCGGGACCACATCGCAAGTCGGAGATCGTCGAGGCGTATGGAGCGACCTACGTGAGCACCAAGCAGACGTCGTTGGCCGACCTCGCGAAGCAAGTCGGCAAGCCGGACCTCGATCTTCGAAGCGACCGGCAACGCCGAGGTCTGCTTCCGCGCGATGGAGGTGCTCGCCCATAACGGGGCCCTCGATCTGGACAAGTATCACCGGCGGCAAGCACGACGTGACCGTCGACGCGGCCAAGATCAACCTGGAATGGGTGCTCGGAAACAAGCTGCTGGTCGCCAGCGTCAACGGCAACCGCCGGCACTTCGAGCAAGGGATTCAGGCCCTCTCGCATGGTGAGCTGACGTATCCAGGGGTCACCGAGCGGATCTTGACGCATCCCGTCGACGGGCTCGATCGCTACAAGGAAATGATGGGACTCCTGGAAAACAAGGAAGCTCTCAAGGTTTTCGTCAACGTGGCCTCGTGACCGGTTGAAGATCCGTTGATGAGTGGCCTTGAAGACTCGACCGACCCACCCTACGCGTCATTGGAGCAGCGATGAGCAGCTTGAACATTCGCCAGGATTCGTGTGACCTGGATTTCCTGGCCTTGGGCGCACTCGTCACCCGGCTCGATCCGGGTGTGATTCCCTTCCGGAAGGCACGTTCGGTCGAGATCCACGTCTCCGGGGGCGAATACAACGTCGCGGCGGGGCTGGCGGATTGCTTTGGGCTCCGGACCGGCATCGCGACCGCGATGGTCAAGTACCCCATCGGCGAGCTTGTCCAGGCGCGAGTCCGAGAGACCGGCGTCACTCCGCTTTACAAGTGGTTCGAGCACGATGGCGTGCGTGGGCCGAATATCGCCACTGTCTTTAGTGACCGTGGGTACGGGGTCCGTGCGCCGTCGTTTTCTACAACCGGGCCAACGAGGCCGGCGGCATGCTGAAACCGGGTGACTTCGACTGGGCACAAATCTTCGCCAAAGGCGTGCGCTGGTTCCACTCCGGGGGTATCTTCGCCGCACTCTCCGAGACGACCGCGCCGTTGATTATCGAGGGGATGCAGGCCGCCAAGGCCGCTGGGGCCATCACGTCGTTCGACCTGAATTATCGGGCCAAGCTCTGGGCGTCCGTCGGCGGCGCGGCGCGGGGCCAGCAGGTCATCAAGACCATCGCGGGGCACCTGGACGCGCTGATCGGCAATGAAGAAGACTTGCAGATGGGTCTGGGCATCGCCGGTCCCGACGTCGTTGCCACCAAGTCGAAGCTCGACCCCGACACGTTCTTCTCGCTCATCGACCGAGTCGTCGAACAGCATCCGAACATCAAGCTGGTTGCGACAACCTTGCGGCGAGGTTCATTCCACCAATCAGCCACGACTGGGCGGCCGTCTTGTGGCTCAACGGTCAGCGGTACGTGAGTCCCACGCGCCAACTGGACGTGATCGATCGCATCGGCGGTGGCGATGGCTTTGCCGCCGGTCTTATCTACGGACTGCTGTCGGGACGAACGCCGGAGGATTCGCTTCGCCTGGGCTGGGCACATGGCGCGCTTTTGACCACATTCCCCGGCGATGTCACCATGGCCAAGCTCGACGAGGTCGAGGCCCTGGCCAAGGGGGGATCAGCCCGCGTCCAGCGTTGAAAAAGTAGATGGAGATCGTGGACGATGTTGACTGCCGAGGGATGCGCCGCCCGTCGCGAGCGGCTCTGGCGATCGTTGCCCGCGTCGTGCGACCTTCTGGTCGTCGGCGACCCGTCGCACTTGATTTATTTTGCAAACTATGCACCGTCGCCGTTCGTGTTTCGGACGGTCGAGTCGGGGGCCTTACTCCTGTTGGAGCCGGGCCGTGCCACGCTGGTGGCCGACGACATGCTCGGTCCGTTCCTCGATCGGGCTCACGTCGATGAACGGGTCGCCCCGGTCTGGTACGACGGCACGCACGCGGCCCCGTATCGCCAGGGCCAGCTTGTCAAGTCAGCCCTTGGCCGACTGGCGGGTATGCCCGGGCGTCGGTTGGGCGTGGAGCTGGCAGGCGTACCCGCGGGGGTCGTCGAGGGCCTCGCGCGACTCGCCCCGGCCTGGAAATCGTGGATATCGGACCGGTGATCCGGCCGTTGCGGCGGTCGAAGGATCCGGACGAGGTCGCGACCTTGCGCCGCTCGATGCTGGCCGGTGAAGCGGCCCAGGCAGCCGCCCTGACTCAGGTCCGGCCGGGCATGACCGAGCTTGACGCCTACGTGATCGTCCAGCGTGCGGCCGAAGAGTCGCTCGGCGAGGCCGCGATCGTCTATGGCGATTTTGTATCCGGGCCGCGTTGTGAAACCGAGCGAGGTGGCCCACCATCGTCAAGGAAGGATCGAGCCGGGCGACCTGCTTCTGCTCGACTTCTCGGTGGTCGTCTCGGGCTATCGAGGAGACTTCACCAACACCTTCGCCGTCGGGGGCGGTCCGACCCCGCGCCAGGTCGCCTTGTTCGAGGCGTGCGTCCAAGCCCTGAACGCGGGCGAGGCCCGCCTGAGGCCCGGCACTCCGGCACGCGACGTCGACGCGGCTGTCCGCGACCAGTTCGCGTCCCTGGGACTCGAAAGCTATTTCCCGACCCACTCGGGCCATGGCCTGGGCCTCGGCCACCCCGAGCCCCCGTACTTCGTCCGAGCCAGCGACGAGACGATCCAGCTCGGCGACGTCGTCGCCATCGAGCCTGGTTTATACGTCGATGGAGTCGGCGGTATGCGTTTCGAACGCAATTACCGCATTACCGCCAATGGCTTCGAGACCCTCTCGAATCACGAGCTTCGGATCAAGCAATAGCCAGATATAATTATCGTATGGTGCTCTGTGGGCACCGACCTTCAACCAGCTCGCGTAAGCGAGATGGAGTATCGCACAGGACCTCCGCTCCGGCCGCATGCAGTTCCGCGAGCGTCCCGTAGCCATAGGTGACGCAGATGACATCCACTCCGTTGGCACGGGCACTGATGACGTCGTGCTCTCGATCGCCGACGACAACGGTCTCCCTCGGGTCGAGTCGACGTTCGCGCAGGATGTGCCCGATCAAATCCGTCTTGGACGAGAAGCGGCCGTCAGCCTCCGCGCCGTAAATGCCGGCGAAGTGTTCGGCGAGACAAAAGTGTTCCAGCACCGTCGTGGCCAAGGGTGCGAGTTTGCACGTCCCGACAAAGAGCGACTGCCCCGCGGTTGCGCATGCCCCCGAGCAGTCTTGAGATCCCCTCGTAGGGACGAGCGAAGAACAGGCCCACTCCTCCATAGTGGTCATGGTAATGCGAGACAGCCTGGCCGATCCGATTGTCGCCGAACGGTTCGAGCAGGCGGGCCATGACTTCTTCGAGGGGTGGGCCGATGGCCCAATCGAGAGGGATGTTGCTGGGCAGCTCGTGACCCAGTTGGGCGAGCGCATGCCTGATCCCGGCCAGGATGCCTGGCCGGGAGTCGATCAGGGTGCCATCCAGGTCGAAGATGACGTTGCGGTAAGGTGATCCCATGTTACGCTTGTCTGGCTCCATCCAACAAAGGGTCTCCGTAATCTGTTCAAATGCGTCCCGGCATCCATCGGCTCCTCTTCCGATCATCCTGCCGTAGCGTGAGCCAGTAGACTCCGGCGGCAGCCACGGCGGCGGTGCCGGCCAGAGTGGACGGGGTCGACGATGCGGGCTCCTGGTCCTCGCGTGGTCGCTCCGGATTGACGACGCGAGGCTCGTTCGACCGTTGCGACCGCGGAGTTGACCAACCGGCGCCAGATCGCTTCGAGAGCGGCATCGAATAACGGCGAGGACCGATCGGGCAACGAGCTCGATTGGAGCGGCCGGCGCCTCCGGCGGGGTACTCTGGTTTGGATTCTTTTCGTGGGGCGGCGTCAGGGACGGGTGCCGGGTCCGTTGGCGCTTCCGAGCTCGGCGCGGGGGGCATTGCGGGCTCGGGAAGATCGTTCGGCATGATCGGTTCAGAATCATCCAGAGTCACTTGGGCGCTCGTTGTAGGCGATTGCGAGACGCTCTGGCCGAGCGAAGTGGTCGTCGCGGCGCTCGCGTTCACGGTCGTCGTTGTGGTCGAATCCTGCTGAGTGACCTGGTCGTTCGACCCGGCGTTCACGGCGGCGGTGGTCTGCGTCTGCAAGACGCCCACGGCTTGCACGGGAACGGAAGACGTGACCGTCGGCACCGGCGTTCGTAACTGTCGTGGTTGTCAAGACGCTTTCCGTGACCTTATGACCCGAAGTTGAGCCCGAAGTAACCGTCACGGCTGGCACCGAGCTGGTGGTGACCACGCTGGAGGACACGCCGTTGGCAGACAGCAAGCCGGCGACCAGAAGGTTCGCCTTGGGAGTGCCGAGGCCAGTGACCAGGTCGTAACCCGGCGTCGCCGAGTAACCGTTGAAGCCGCTGGTGATGTCGTTGAAATCCGAGCTAGGGAGGGAGTAGAGGTCAGTCAACGTTTGCGTGGACGCGAGTGTGCCTTTGCCCGCCGTTGCCAATCCCTGATCGGTGATGGCGACCAACCCCGCCCAGGCCGTGCGCGGCGGCGCTGGTGCCTCCCACCGTAAACCAGCCGGACTGGCCGCAGTATGAGACCGAGTCATAGACCGCGACGCCGGTATTCGGATTGGCGTTGAACGAGACGTCGGGGGTCGTCCGAACGCCGTAATTCAGTCCGACAGCGGCCTGGGCGGCGACCTGATACGACGGCGCGGGCTCGTAAGACCACCAATTCATATCCAGACCGCTGAACCCACCCGTGCTGTCGCTCCAGCCCGTTTCGGAGCTGTAAGAGCCATTCGAGCTCAGAGTCAGCGAGGTACCGCCGACCGCGAGAACGTTGGGAGAGACCGACGGGTACATCGGCCCAGTACCATGCCCCGGAGTCGCCCGATGAGGCGACGTATGTCACATTTGTGTGGCCGGCGGGTGTGGTGAAAATACTATCATACCGCGCTTCTCCCCAGAATTCTTGCGTTCCCCAGCTCATCGAGACCACACCGACCCCCGGAAGCTTGCTGGCGTAACTGACGGCGCTGAACAAGCTATTAAGGTTCGAGGAGGCGGCCTCGACCAGCACGATATTGGCCGCGGGTGCGATGGCGTGAGCCCACTCCACGTCGAGCGATTCTTCCAGCGCCCAGCCGGCATTGGTTGTCGTCCCACCGAGGTTTTTCACTGTGAACGACGGCGGTGCGGACAGGCCATATTGGCTGTCGAATTTCGCGAGGTCCGAGGCGATGTTGGGATCGTTGTATGCGTCGACGATCGCGATCGTCTCGCCGGCGCCGTTACCGGTGACGGTGCCACCGGAGAACTTGATCGCGTTTACTCCATAGGCTGCTCGAATTTGTTGAGGAGAATAACCCGTTGGCCCAGTCGAAACCAGCGGGATCACGTCGAGGCTGGGTTGAGCCGTGACTTGAGTCGCCGATGTGACCGCTGCATCGACCGAGAGGAGCTGACGATGTTCCAACGACTCGCAGATCAAGTTGGGACGATTGCGACGCGGGGAGCGGAACGCAACTTTGGGGTCACCGTTTGTCGCATGAGATGGATTCATGATGTTCATTGCCGGCATCACCAGGTGTGGAAACAAAGAAGCCGAAGGAACGACCGACGATTGTCAGCCCAAGTTCAGGTTAGTACACGCCTCGCAGGCAGTCTTTTTCTTTTTGGACACGACTCGCCGAATCCGACCAGTTGTCTCGACAATGATTGGAGGCGACCAAGATTGTTGAGAATCGTCTGAATCCGCCTTGAACAGCCGGTTGACGGGCTGTCTGGCAAGTCAAGCGAAGTCCCGTAGATCGGTCGGATCAGCGAGTCGTGTCCGATTCTCGTTGCAATCATTTTGAAGTGAACCAAGGACGTTTAACCGCAGGTGACGCCGTCGTCCTTGCAGTGGTGATTGTCCGTTGGTGCTCACTTACTAGTCGCAGATCTGGAGTAAATACCGGGTATCTTGCCGGGAACTTACACCGGATTGAAAAAAATCGATCTCGCTGATGCTGTCCCCGAGGTCCTCTCTCCGGCGTCAAGGAACGACTCGCTGGAGGACGACGCGACACATAGGCAACACTCTACGCTCTGAGGAGGCCGACACGTCGCCGCAGGTAGTCGATTTTTCGACAATTAGATTGTCACCTCTCATCGAACGCGGTAAAGAAGGATCGGGAATCTGCCGGGATCGTGACATTCGTGTGTTGGCGTGGTTCGTTGACACTTCACCTTGATGGCAATGTACGATGTCGTATACTCTGTAAGAGGGGCGGATCAGCCAATCGGTTACATCGGGCATCGCCTCCGCGAATGGTTTCGTCAGCCCAGCGGGTGCTGAAAGGGACATGATGTCTGGCTACAGCGATTCCCAGACCTCGCTGACATTGATGGATATGCTTCGGCAATACCCCAAGAACGCCGACGCCTGGGATCGGTTCGTACGGCTTTATCGTCCCAAGATCTACGGCTGGTGCCGCACCTGGGGACTGCAAGAAGCGGACGCGGAGGATGTCGCCCAGGACGTGATCACCAAGCTGACCGAGAAGATGTCGAACTTTCAGTATGACCGGTCGCGCTGCTTTCGTGCCTGGCTCAAGACGATCACCCAGCATGCTTTGAGCGACTTGGTGGCGAGTCGCCACCGGGCCGTTGGCAGCCTGTCGACCCCGATGTGGGAGACCATCGAGGCCCGCGCCGACCTGGAAAGACAGATCGAAGAGATCTTCAACCGCGAGTTGCTCGAGCTGGCGATCTCAAAAGTCCAGGAGAGGGTCGCGGCCCCAACCTGGCATGCCTTCCGCTTGACCGCGTTCGAAGGGCACTCGGGTGCGGAAGCGTCGCGGTTGCTCCACATCCCGGTCGCGTCGGTCTTCGTGGCCAAGCATCGCGTTCAGAAGATGCTCAAGGAAGAAATCGACAAGCTCGAAGGCGTCGCCGAGTGATGAGTCGAGCGGGCTCCTGATGATTCGCGGCGCGTGAGGCGATTCAGTGATCTTTCCTACCGGTTCTTGCGAGGGCGGAAACGCTCCCAATCGCTTTCGTTGGGTCCAGAACCAGCCGGCGATCAAGCCGAAAGCGGAGACGGCCGAGATCGTGGGTAAGGAGGCCACGGCGACCGTTGGCCCGTCGTCGTGACCGAAGCGATTCCGCGATTCGCCCGTCGGGCAAGGCACGCTCGTAGTTCCGAAGAGAACACGCCTCCTTCGCGGACAGTTTGGCTACCGGTTCGGGAGCCTCCTCTCACGTTGTCGAGCGTCCCTTGCTCGGCGGCTGGGCAGGATCGGCCCTTGCCATGGAAGCCCTTCATCAAGAGTGCCCCGCCCGCGCCCCTCGATCGGCCGTCGGGGACCGGAGAAAGACCCCTGTTCGACGTCGTGCTGACTCGGTTCGAACGCCTCATTCAGCCCAATGACATAGCCCATCCACGATGGCGGTGAGACCAAAGGCGCACCCGGCTCCAGACTCGCGCCGGCTGGCTCGACGTCCCGTTCGGGCGGAGTGGTCCGCGAGTCCGAGGAGACCGTCCACAAGGTGGCGACCAAGGCGAGCGAGGATTCCTCGAGCGGAATGAGCTCCGCAACCTGCTCGAGCCGGTCCGAACCGGTCTGGGCCGGGGCATCGGGACCGCTCAAGAGGATGCTCAAGGGTACCTCGCCGGCCGTGATCGACGCGGGTGGACTTGGCTCGGTGGCCATTTCATCCAGTGGCTGGGATAACGTCGCCGTGGAAGAGCGAAGATTGGCCGCCGGAGATGACCGATCCTCCCGTTGCCACATACGACATCCAGCCGTTGCCGCTGGAGTCCGTGCTCAGGTCCATCTGGATCGAAAGTCCGGTCGAGATCGACGCCGAACCCGGATCCGAGAGCGCGGCCGGTCGTGGATTCCGTCGTCATCAGAGCTGAAGAACCCTCATGTGCTTCCGATGACATAAGCGAGCCCAAGTACACTAATATCAGGATCATTAATACTATTAATATCTATCGATGGCAGTTGTGTCTTCGCGCTGGACCAGCTTGTGGAACCAGAGCCAGGCGGCGGAGGCGGCATCGGGTAGAACTCATCGTTCTCGGCGTCGCATGCTTCGATGAGAAACTTCGCGACGGGGCCCACCAAGAGGTCGTGTTGTACGAATACTCGGATCGAACGCGGGGCCACTGTATTGGCTCGTCGTGCGATACCGCGAAGAGATTCACACTGCTGAGACCGAGCCCCTGGGCGTCGCCGGCCACAGGGGTGGAACCAAGTGAATGGAGAGCGTTCTCGACCAAGGCTTTTGATCCAAACCAGGTCGGGCTCATGCCCGACTCCAAGGCAGTGGCGGAGTAAGGCGGCGAGAAAAGCGGGGCCGTAATCGGCCCGTCCACTGCAGTCGACTCCACTGGTTCGACAGTGCCGGGAGCGGACGGAAGAATGTCGCCAGTCGCGGCAGGTAAGGTACTTTGGAGGTTACCCTCGAACAGCCCCCCCGAACCTGCGAGCGTCGGTGAGCTGACGGCTATGGTTCTCTGTGATCGTCGCAATCAATCTGCGGGGCCACGCTAAAATCAGCAACTTCGACTTGAGGGGGCTTCGAGGATCAAGGCCGCGACGAAGCCGATATCCAGTCCCGCCGACAGTGGGGTGCGATTTTCGAGCGGCTCGAGTTGGAAGAGATGCTCGCGACTGAGTCCGCCGGCCCCGAGCCTTGGGTTTGCTGATCCCAGACGGTCGGAAGATTCGAGAAATGAACATAGCGAAAAATCCTTTGGATTCGACTTCCACAGGTCACCGAGCCGTTCCCGCGTATTCCGCGGCCCATCGAGCATACTCGGGAAGACGGCGGATCGACGACAAAGCATGATCCGCGCGGACAACCTCACGCCAGAACGTCGGCCGCTGCTCGGGGGGGGTCCGCTCGAGCGCCTGGCCAAGCAATTTGAGCGCACGATCCTGATAACGACGGACTGAAGCCAGATCGGGTCGTGCCTGCCGGCTTGCCTCCTTGCCGGCTGATTCGGCGGCCTGGGCGAGAATGCGGGCGGCATTGTAGAACAACCGAGGCTCCGGCTCGCCGTGGCGAAGGGACTCTTCGGCGTCGGCCGCGGCATCTTGATAATGGCCCAGCGCGACCAGAGCGGATCCGCGACCGCTGTAGGCATCCGCCGTTGGACGTATCGAGACGGATGGCCTCCTCGAAGTCGCGCTGGGCGAGCTGGGCGGCCCCGGAGACCAGGTAGGCCCACCCTCGGCGGCCATGCAGGTTCGATGCCTTGGGCTGCTGAGCGAGAGCCAAGCGTATAATCCTCGATCGCGCCGGCGAAGTCGTTTCGCTTGGCCTTGGCGAGCCCGCGCTAGCTCGAGCAGATCGGCCGAGCGATTGCCCGCCCGAAAATACCCGTCGCAACAGTCTATCACGTCCTGGTATCGCTTCAGCTCCAGCAACGCCGCGACTCGCCAGCGATGGGCGTCGGCGTCGTTCGGAGTGATTTTGAGGGCTCTGTCGCAAGCGTCGAGTGCTTCTGGATATCGCTTGGCCAGAAGTAGAATCTGTGCTCTCTTGGCGAGGTCCTTGGCCAGGTCAGGGCTTCCTGGCGAATCGAGCTGGATCGCTTGTTCGAGATCATCCAGGGCCGCGGCACGCACGGCGTGAATCAGGTCTCGTCGCTCCAGGTTCCAGAGGGCTCGAGTCCGATAAAGGCGGGCGGAGTCCGGCGGCCTCAAGGCGATGGCCCGGTCGAGTTGTTTGATTGCCTCAACGAGTCGATGCTCCTGTCTGTAGATCTGGGCCCGGGTGACGAAGGCACTGTATTGCCGTGGGTTGAGCTTGATCGCCTCGTCCAGGTCGGCGACTGCCTCGACAAATTTCCGGCTCTGCGAACCGTACCAGGCCACGATTGTTCAGCAGAGCGTAACGAAACCGCCCGCCCGAATCCCGCTGGAGGGCTTCACGATAATCGGCCTCGGCGGCGTCGAACATATCCATCTGGCCCGAGGCGAACGCGCGGAGCAGATAAAGCCAGGCGAGATCGGAGTGGCTTTGCAGACAACCCGTCAGGTAGGCTTTCGCCTCTCCGGGATTCGTGCGGGTGTTCAGGTCGCAAATGGCCAGCAAGCACTGGGCCCAGAAGTGGTTGGGCTGGGCGTCCAGGGCCTTCTCGAAATGCGATCGCGCTTGCGGCAACAATCTCTGTTTATACCGTTCCAGACCACTGAGAAAATGATCGAATGCCCCATCCGGCTTGATCCGATCGGCCGCGGCAAGCTCCTGCTTGGCCCCATCGGCATCACCGGCTGATTTCAGGCAGGAGGCGCGCCGCAGGTGATAGGCCCGTGTCGGCTGGTGCCGCAACTCGGCCGCTCGTTGCAGGATCCGAAGCGCCTCCTCGGCTTGTCGAACGGAGGACTCGCCCGGCAGGGGTTGGGACACCGCATCGGCCAGGACCATCAGCATTTCGTAGCAGCCGAGCGCGACTTCATTCCGCTCCGGCTCGGTCAGTGACGGCGGCCATGGCTGTAGTTTCCACTCATCGCCCTGTTGGCCCTCAGCCGCGAACAGTTCCAGGGCCGCGCGAGCCGATTGTCGAATCACTCTCAGGTTATCGGTGGAATCGAGGCCGGTGATCTGAGTGTCTTCGAACAGGGCGTCATCGTGCCGCCTGATGAACTGCCGATAGCGATCTCGAGCCGATCTCTTTGGCCTCTTGATCGGCGCGACGGTGATGGTTGACTTTCTCGAGCAGTTCGGCGGCGCGGTAAGTGCTGATCGGCCAACCGTGGCTCCGACTTCAGCTTAGCTTCCAGTCGATACAATTCGTCCTCGTCATCGCTGGTGAGGAGGTCGTCCCACAGGTGGTCGCGGACGCGGATCAACACGTGGCTCGCTGGCTTGCCGCAGTCCATCGACACGACTTCGCTCGAGGCCTTAGCAGTCCGGCCATCGCCAGGATCGTCGCGATCAAGAATCCGATGGCCAGGAGGCTGGAGGTTGTCGGTCGTCGCCTCGCCCATTTCAGCCCACGTTCCCAGAGGGGCGTGCGCCGGGCCAGGATCGGCTCATCCGCCAGGTAACGATCGAGGTCGTCCGCCAGCGCCTCCGCGCTTGGCATAACGCTTGTTCGGCTCCTTGGCCAAGCATTTGAGACAGATCGTTTCCAGATCACGAGGGACCTGCGATTGAAGACGACAAGGGGGCACCGGGTCTTCGTTGATGACCTGCATGACGGTCTCGACCGGTGTCGTCCCCTTGAACGGCGGCCGGCCCAGTCAGCATCTCGTAAAGGATCGCCCCCAAGGCATAGACATCAGCGGCGGGGCCGACCTTCTTGGCTCCGCCCTCCGCTTGTTCGGGAGGGATGTAGCTGGGAGAGCCCAGGACTTGCCCGGACTTGGTGAAGCCGTCGTCTTCTAACCGCTTGGCCAACCCGAAATCCGTGATCTTGGGTGTGCCCTCGGCCGCGAACAGGATGTTCGAGGGCTTGAGGTCCCGATGAATGATTCCGGCCTGATGGGCGGCATGGATCGCCCGGGCCAGCGTCGCTATCATTGATCGCGGACGCCCGGCCAGGCTGCGGTGTGCCGGCCAGCCAATCATCCAGACTGCCACCTTCGAGCAGCTCGAGTGCGACGAACGGAAGGGAACCAACCTCGCCGATATCGTAAATTTGAATGATGTTGGGATGCCGCAGCTCCGCGACTGCCTCGGCCTCGACCCGGAACCTCGCCCGATCCTCGGACTTGGCCAAACTCCCGGCACGAATCATCTTGAGCGCGACCATCCGGCTCAACCGCCGTTGTCTCGCCTTGTAGACGACTCCCATACCGCCGTGGCCGAGCTCCGAAAAGATGTCGTAGCCATCCACATCGGGTAATTCGCCTCGAAGGTCTCCTCGACAAATCGCTGGTAAGTGCGTTCTGGACCGGTTGGGAAAAACGGTGTGGCTCGGGTGAGCACCCGAGTGAGTGTGGTCTTTCGCTAACCAAGGATCGGTGTTGCTCTCCTCAAAGGATCCCCAGCCGTCGAGCTGCAGAGTCGTCGTTCGTCAAGTCCTTCAGCCGCTCCTGGCAGCTCGGGCATGTCTCGACGTGCTCGACGATCGAGGCATGCTCCTCCTGGTCTAATTGATCCTCCAGAAGTCGCGAGAGCATCTCATTGCTCGAGCAGCCAATCATCGTCTCCCTCCCGGTGCATCCTGCCACTGGTTGCTTGATGCTCGAATTGCATCACCCAAAAAGAGCTGGGTATTCTTGCAAGCTTGCATCACTGGTCGCAATCTTGACCCGTTTTCTCCTCTTTAGTACAAGGCAAGCGCACTCTCAGACGGTTCCTTCGTCTGTCCTATCGCAAGAATACGTTTCTCGACGCCACGAACTAACACGCGTGACTGGTCTCGTGAGGGATTTTCCCGAAATTGACCGAGGAGATCGGTGATCCCACTTCCGGTTCTCGCGAACTCAATGGTGATTTCTTCACCGGCTTCGGCCAGAAGATCGCCGAACCAGGATTGCGAACGGCGCACAACATCATTCTATTAACCTTTATGCCACAATGATTTATGGAGTTAGCTCCTTGACGGCACGACCGTTGCGTACTAGCCGCTCCACACCTTTGTTGTGGGTTCTTTAGTTAGGAACCAATCGAAACCGGACAAAGCGCGATCGCCCGGTTTGAGGCCACGAATTGGAATGTGCCGCGACTCTCCAAATTGGGCAGTCGCCTCTTTCGGTGGTGTCGCATAAACTGACTCGCCCCACGTTTTCGTGACTTCAATCATCCCTGATGTTTGAGAGGGTGCAACCATGAAGGCAGGTTCACGTCGAAGGTTTCTCACAAGCGTTCTGGCTGCCGGCCTCTTGTGCCTGGCACCGCGTCCTTGCTGGAGCTGGGCCGATGAGAACACCACGGCGGCCGATCTGATGGCGAAAGGGGTCAATTTCCTCCGGGCTCGCCAAGGTCAAGATGGTAGTTGGTCGGCGGACCGTAAGGAGCCGGGGATCACGGCGCTCGTCTTGACGGCCCTTCTCCGCTCGGGTCGAGCGACACCTGACGAGCCGAGCGTCACCCGGGGTCTCGCTTACCTGGAGCGGTTCATCGGCCCGAAGGGTGGTCTCTCCGAGGCCCCCCATTCCGTCTACACGACATCAGTTGCCCTCATGGCCTTCCATGAAGCCAACAAAGCAGGCCGTTACAATCGCGTCATCAAGGGGGGACAGGAGTTTCTCAAAACGACTCAGTGGGACGAAGGGGAGGGCAGGGGTAAAGCGGACGCCTCTTACGGCGGGTTGGGCTACGGTGGCAGCAACAGCCGGCCCGACCTGTCCAACACCGCCTTCTTCATTCAGGCGCTTCGCGACTCTGGTCTGCCCGCCGATGATCCAGCCCTCCAGAAGGCCCTCGTCTTCGTCTCGCGGTGTCAAAACTTCAAGAGCGAATTCAACGACCAGCCCTGGGCCGGCAAGGTCAATGACGGCGGCTTCGTGTACACGCCCGGCGCGGCCGAAACTCGCGGCACCGGCAAGGCCAAGGGTGCGGCCGGTACTTCCCCGAAGGGGGGCGACGGCAGTCTCCGCTCGTCCGCGGGAATGACTTACTCCGGGCTCAAGAGCATGATTTACGCGGGGCTTACCCAAGACGACCCGCGTGTCAAGGCAGCGCTGGGATTCATAAGCAAGCATTACACCCTTGAGGAGAACCCGGGACAAGGTCAACGCGGGCTGTACTACTATTACCAGACGTTCGCCAAGGCGATGGCTCTCCTGGGCAAGCCGACGATCATCGACAGCACGGGCAAGCCGCACGACTGGAGGGCCGACCTGGTCGCCGCACTTGGCAAGCGCCAGGACCCGAAGGGGAGTTGGGTCAACCTCGACGACCGCTTCATGGAGGGAGACCCCAATATCGTGACGGCCTTCGCGCGTGCTCGCGCTGTCCTACACGAGACCGGCGCATTGAACGGAACACTCGTCAGTTCACAACAATCCGACAACGACTTGACAACCGAGTTGGGCGTCAGTAAATTAACTCTCAGTTGAGACTGAATCTCAGTTTCATCAGCCTTGCCGATCCGAGCCCGGCCTTGGTCCCGCCGGGTTCGAGCAACGATCGGCTTCCGCCCAATCAATCACCAGGGACCAATCCATGATCGGATCAATCGCCGAGCCGAGTTCATCTACGTGCCTTTTCTGGTTCGATGGCCGCAAACGACTTTGCTAACAGCGTTTTAGGCAAAAGTTCGCCGAGTAGCGCAACCGAGCGAGAGCAAAGCGCAATGGCCTCGAACGATGACACGTCCGTCGGGGAGAGCACTTCGTCGAGCGTATTGACGGGTGCGGGACCACTCCCCGCCGGCGTGTGTACCCTTGTTGAGACTCGATCCCAACACCTTGCAGACGACTCCATACATCGCTCTTCCGATTTCACTGCGAGACGTTTGGCCACTCGTGATGGCTTTACGCTGATCGAACTCTTGGTTGTGATCGCGATCATCGCGGTTCTGATCTCTCTGTTGTTACCCGCGGTTCAGGCGGCGCGCGAGGCGGCTCGACGATTGCAGTGCGTGAACAACCTAAAGCAGCTCGGCCTGGGAATGCATAACTACGAGAGTTCCAACGGCGTGTTGCCACCGCAGATGGTCCTGACGTTTACCAACACCGGTACCGTCTTCTGGAAGTCGTCCTGGGGCGCCTCCTCACGGATCACCCCATACCTGGAGCTGGGATCGCTTTATAACGCCATCAACTACACCAATAAGACGAGCGATGCATCAAACGTGACGGCCGTCTCCACGCAGTTGAAGGTCTTCATCTGCCCTTCCGAAGTCAATCCTCAAGCGAACACGAGCACGAGCGCCAGCACCGGCGTGACCACTACTTACGGGGTCTCGAATTACGGCTGGTGCGAGGGGACCTGGTATACATTCGGCGGTTTCGTCGTCGGTGGCCCAACCCCAAGCGCAATTGGGTCTAACATGAGCCGCACGTTTGCATCGTTCACCGACGGCCTGAGCAACACGCTTCTCGGCTCGGAGGTGAAGACGTACACACCCGCGTACCACGACTGTGGTGCCGTTCCACCGCCAGGACCGACCGGCATTTCCGCCTACCCGGATATCGCGACCGTGCTCGCCAGCGTCGCGGCCGCTCCAACGTCGGGTTGCAAGCTCGCCACCGCTCCGCCGGGAATGCTCGGTGGAGGCCACAGTCACTGGTGCAACGGCAACTCCTTCTACGATGGTTTCACCACGTCTCTTCCGCCCAACACCAAATCCCCCGCCGGACCGTCCGCCCTCGACAGCGACATGAGTTCGGAAGACGAGGACGATGGCGGCCCAACCTACGCGTCCGTCACCTCACGGAGCTACCACACCGGCGGCGTCAACGCCCTGCTGGCCGATGGCAGCGTGCACTGGATCAAGAACACGATCCAGTTTCAGACCTGGCGAGCACTGGGGACAGTCGCCGGCTGCGAGGTTATCTCCAGCGACGCTTATTAAAGCTTAAATTCCTCGAATCCCTTCCATCAGTTCGTTCCCACGCGAGTGTGTGGGAACGAACTGTGGACACCGCGTTTCAGTGGATCGAAAAACCCTTGCGGTAATCACGCCGGATGTATTGATCGGCGGAGGGAACGTTCTTGGCTTTCATCGCCACGGGGTCCCACTCGATTGTGGTGCCCGCCTTGAGCGCGACGACGCCGAGCAGGACGGTTTCCGTCAAGCGGCCGGAATACTCGAAGTTGGACATGGCCTTTTTCGGATCGCTGGCCTTGATGGCATCGACCCACTCGGTGAAGTGCCCTGGCGAGCGCGGCAGAGTCGGCTTCGGCTTCTTGACCTCTTTGAACTTGTCCTTGGGGAGTAAGACGTGCTCCGCACCGTAGTCGTTCCTGGAAAAGAACGAACCCTTCTCGCCAACCAAGATTAGCCCGCTCCCGGGGGGTTTGCCGCTCTTTTTGTCGACCTCGCCCTGGAGGAACTCGGTGTAGGAACGCTTGCTCTCCGGGAGTTTCTCGCCGCCGTCGAACCAGGTCAAAGTGACGGGACCTCGACCATTGCGCGGTCCGAACCGGGTACGAATGATGGACCAGACCGGGTAGCTTTCCCGATCGACGATGCCCGAGGTGTCGACGATTTCGATCGAATCGGGATCGAACAGCTCGATGCCGCCATGGCGGCGACGTTGATGGTGTGGCAGGCCATGTCGCCGAGCGCGCCGGTGCCGAAGTCGAGCCAGCCACGCCAATTGAACGGTTGGTAGTCGGGATGGTAGGGCCGGTCGTGGGCCGCACCGAGAAACTCGTACCAGTGCACGTGATTGGGGATGCCCGGGGTACTCTTGGGCCGGCCGATCCCTTGCGGCCAGATCGGGCGGTTAGTCCAGACCATGACCTCCTTGATTGGCCCGAGAATGCCGGACTGGATCAGTTCCACGCCCCCGCGGAAGCCATCTTCCGCGGTTCCTTGGTTACCCATCTGGGTGCAGAGCTTCTTCTCGGCGGCGAGGGTGCGCATGACCCGGGCTTCCTCGACTGACCAGGTCAACGGTTTCTGGCAGAAGCAGTGTTTGCCCATCCGCATGGCCATCACGCTGGCGGGGGCGTGCGTGTGGTCGGGCGTGCTGACCGTCACGGCGTCGATCTTGCTACCCAGCTCCTCCAGCATTTTGCGGTAGTCGAAATACTTCTTCGCCTTGGGAAAGTCTTTCGCCATCCGGTTGAGGACGTTCTCGTCCGTATCGCAGAGGGCGACGATCTCGCCGTGCTTCCCCGCGTCGTGGGTGTCGCTGTCACCTTTGCCGCCAACTCCGATACACGCGAAGCGGACCTTTTCATTCGGCGAAGGCGAAGGCGCGAGCGAGCGAGCGAAGGCGCGGGCACCGCCGAGCAAGTAAGAGCCGGCGCCGGCCATCGCGCTCTGTTGGAAAAACTCACGACGGTCCATGGTGGGGAACTCCGAAGGAATGAGGTTGGTTGGATGTTGCGCCTGGGCATGCCGTGGGGCGGGCGGATTGATGGTCCCGGGGCGAACTCCCGCCGGGACACGTTGGTGCGCTCCCGACAACAACGGGAACCTGTTCAGCATGACTCGTCGCGATTAAGTTCGCAACCCGTTCCCGCGATTCGAGGGGCGGAAAGCCGCCATTGTTGGGCGCGGAGACTCACGCCAGGCAACGACCCAACCGTCTCACTTCGGTGGTTGTGACAGAGATTGGAGCAAAGCCGCCATCCCCTCGAACAGCGCTCCCAGAGTTGATGCAGCCTCGGCCGGGGCCTCGATCAAGACCCGGCCATTCTCGGCGCGTCGAACCTGGAGCTGGCCGAAGAATTGACGGACCTCGCCCGCCGACGGCAGTGCCGCCACCGCCGCCGTCGACGCGTCCGGCTCGCTGAACGAAGGGGGAGCGCTGGGCTGGAATGGCAGCACTGACGGGGACACGGACGTCTCGACCGCGGCTTCGGCTACACCGTCCGCGGTAACGGACGCCGAGGCGGCCTGGTCGCGCGACTCGTCGGCGGCATCGATCAGCTCTTCGAAAGGATCGATGACATCGTCGTCGAGGCTGGCGTCGGTCAGGTCCGCATCCTCGTCGGCCTGGTTGCCGGTCGAGGCGACGGCCTCGAGGGCGGCCGGCTCGTACAGCTTCTGAACCTTCGCCAGGAAGTTCGAAGCCTGTCCGAACTCGACCGTTTCGCTGTCGCCGTCGAAGAGGCCCTTGAAGAACGCTTGCTTGGAGCCGACCAAGGCTGAGATCCTCGATTCGATTCCCTGCTCGCAGACGAGGTTATACACATCAATTGGCAGCTTCTGGCCCAGGCGATAGATGCGGCCGATCCGCTGCTCCAGCACGGCCGGGTTCCAGGGAAGCTCGAGGTTGATCACGCAGTTGGCGGCGCGCTGAAGGTTGAGACCGACGCCACCGGCATCGCTGGTGAAGAGCAGTCGAAAGCTCGGGTCGTCGTGGAACTCGACGATGTTCTGGGTTCGGCGCTTTTGACCCTCGGCTCCGGTGAAGAAGCCTGCGCGAAGGCCGTTGTCGCCGAGTAGATCGCTCACGGCCCAGTGGGACAGGGCGAGCATTCGCCGCCACTGACTGAAAATGACCACCTTGCGACCCTGCTCGAGCACGATCTGTTTCACGAGCTGACGCAGCTCGAACAACTTGGGCGCGGACAGGCCCTGGAGAACGCCATCCTCGGGCCTTCGGTTTCGGATCGTGGGCCAGATGTCCTCGAACTGGAGCTGAGCCAGGCCGTTAGAGATGATCCGTTGAGTGGTGAGGAGACTCATCAAGCGGAGGAACTGGGCCTGGGTCAGCGGTCGCTTGAGCGATATCTGAACGAGCTGGGCGATCGGTTGGTTCAGCGCTTCATGCTCATCCATTTGCGCCGCGGTCATATCGATCGGCACGCGGGTGTCGGTCCGGGAGGGGAGCTGGTCGAGCACCTCCTGGCGCACTCGGCGTACCATGCAGTGATGGAGCCGGTCGCGGATCGTGCCCAGGTTGCGGGCACCGACGACCTCACGGCGGCCGTCGCTCCGGATCGCGTGCAGGACGTGCAGCCGCCACTTTGGCTCCAGCGCCATGTCGTCGACCCATTCAACGATCGAGGCCAGCTCGTCGATTCGGTTCTCCATCGGAGTGCCCGTCAACACCAGGCGATAACGCGGCGTCAACCCTTTCACGGAAAGCGCGGTCTTGGTCGCCCAGTTCTTGATTCGCTGCGCCTCGTCGAGCACGACCAGCTCGGGGTCCCAACGGCGGACGATTTCCAGGTCACGGAGCAATTGTTCATAATTGATGATCAGGAACCCTTCGCGGCGCTTGGCGTAGAAGTCATGTCGTACCTCGGGGGCACCGTCGACGATCTGGACCGGCAGGTCCGAGAACACGTCCCATTCCCGAGCCCACTGAGGTTTGAGGCTGGCTGGGGCGATGATCAGGCCGCGCCGGATGCGTCCCGACTTGCGGAGGATCTCGCAGCAAGCGATCGCCTGGGCCGTTTTGCCCAACCCCATGTCGTCGGCCAAGCAGCAGTCGGCCCGCCGCCAGGAAGCGCTCGACTCCCTCGCGTTGGTAGGGGTAGAGCGACCGCTTCAGGGCCTTGAGCGCACCTCGGATCTCGGATGGGCTGAGTCCCTGTTCCACGAGCGGTCTCAGCTTCTTCTGCTCGCTCTCCAGCAGAGCGCGCAATGCCGGGTCATCACGAGATCCCGACGACGCCCCGGTGGTCACCAGCTTGAGCAAGTCTTCGACCAGCTCCAGCCGCCTGGCCGGTTTGTCCCAGTAAGTATTCTTCAAGGACACGGACACGGTGCCGTTCTTGCTCGATCGGAACCACTTGAGCGCCTCCGAGACTCGTGCCGACCGCGCTTGCTGGTGCTGGGCTCGACGTCGCCCCGCCAGACGACGCGATCCAGCCAGTCACCGAGACCCGTCAGCGGGCGGATCGGGTTCCAGCTCAGGCCATTTCCGATTTGAGGATCGCCCCATTCCTGTTCCTTCTTCGCCTGTTGCAAAAGGCGCGGTCTCTGGTACAGGTGGTCGATCACGACCAAGATGTGCTTGCATACGCCGAGCGAATTCTTGACGAAATCGGGGCAATCGCACCGGCCTTGGACCGGATCAACCCCGTGCAGCGCCGTGCTATAAGGCCGAGAGCCTGAGCCGGGTCGCCGGGTTACGTACATCCCGAGCAGCCGGCCCTCCGCCGGCCGCGACTCCACGCGCAGTTTGTCCTTTTGGGCCGACTCCAGCCGGCGAGGCGTGGCGTCCATCGCCTCGACTCGCGTCGGCCATTCGCTGGCCGGTACACACCCCAGTACATGGCGGACCAGGAGATCGGCCGGCAGGGTGCCGGTCCGCCGGCCCACGCGCGACATCAGCTCGTGATACGCCTCGGTCTCCTCGACCGGAACTTCGATTTCCGCGACGGAGCTTGCCATGGTATGTCAGGTCTCACTCAACGGTTGCCAGAGTTCGTTTTCGGAATCGGCCTATTATTCCGTTGTGATCTGAGAAAAGCCAGCGTAGAGCGGTATCGATCGGACTAAGCCGATCAGCCTCGTGAACGAACCATGAGAAATGTTAAGATGTCCCGATTGAAAAAGAGTTTCGCACACCCGGCAATCGGGCTCGGGGAGGACTGACCGAGATGGCCAATTACTATTGCAGTGACGCGCACGCATTCCACGGAAACATCATGAAGTACTGCCGCAGGCTGGCCTTCATGACCCAGGCTGACCGGGAGGCATTTCTGGCGCTGGAAGCCAGTGGCGCGGACCTGCGCGCGCTCAGGGTGAGCGACGAGTCGATCGATCACATGAATCGCGAGCTGGCGAACAATATCAATGCCAGGGTCGGCCCAAACGACATCCTCTGGTACCTGGGCGATTGGGTCTTCGGCCGCGGACAGGATTATTACCAGAACGCCCGCTGGTTCCGGGATCAAATCCAGTGCCGTACGATCCATTTCGTATGGGGCAACCATGACGATCGCCGAATCCGAGACCTGTTCACCACCACTTACGACCAAGCCGAGATCCGCGACGGAGAGGTCCGCATCACCCTGAATCACTACCCGATGCTGACCTGGAACGGGCAACACCATGGCTCGGTGAGTTCGCCCAACATTCACCTGTATGGTCATGTCCACGGCATCTATCAGAATGATCCCGAAAAATGTCCGGTGAAGTATCCCGAAGCCTGGGCGGCCCTCGATGTTGGCTTCGACGGACACGATTATCAAGTCTGGTCGCTCGCGGAGATCCTCGAGAAGCTACGCCCTCGGTTGGCCGCGCTGGAGGATTTGAAACAACAGCGAGGCCAATTCGACCCATTTCGAGGCCGGGGAAATCGCGGCGACGCCTTGTCATCATCGCCACCGTCGAAAAAACCGGTGTGAATCCGATGGAAGCTTTAACCACGAATCACACGAATCACACGAATGAGACAAATATGGTAAAATGCGACTTTGTCGGGCGCGGGTCTTCTGACCCCGCTCGAGTGTCCGACCGCGGGTCTCCCACTTTCGGAGTGTGCTGCGACAGGGCAAATGCATTTGAAGCCAGGCCTTATGGTGAGCTCTGGAGATCTTCGGCCAGGCACTCCGGCGTCGACCATTCGGGTGCCCGGAGACCCGCGCGAACACCAGGTCTTCGCCCTGTCTTATTCGTTTGATTCGTTTGATTCGTGGTTACATCCCCCGGTCTTCGCCCCTGTGCGGGGGCTGGATCGGAAATTCTCCAGCCTGATGGCGTTGCGCCTCGGCGACATAATGCCGCCAGGAAAGGTCGACCCGGCCCGTCATGACTTCGTCGACCTGGCGTACGACGCGGCCTGGAATGCCAACGACCAGCGACCCCGGCGGCACTTCGGTCCCTTCAAGCAAAACGGCTCCCGCCCCGATAATCGAACCTTTGCCGACACGGACGCCGTTGAGCAAGATCGCCCCCATGCCGATCAAGCAGTCGTCCTCGACAGTGCAGCCGTGCAAAATGACTCGGTGGCCCACCGTGACCCGGCTCCCCACTACGCACGGATAACCCTGATCGGCGTGGATCATCGTCAGATCCTGGATGTTGGTCGCCTCGCCGATCGAGATCCGTTCAACGTCGCCGCGGATGACGGCGTTGTACCAGACGCTCGCATCCTTGCCGAGCTGGACGTCACCCAGGACGATCGCCCCCCGGGCGATGAAGACGGTCGGATCGATCATGCGGGGTTTTCCCAAGGTTATCGGGGCACCAGGCTCATCGCGCGGGATGGGCGGCCCTCCCGCGCGCTCGTTGGGCTTGATTATACATCGTCTCAGCCTCCGCCGACTCCAGCAGCTTCTCCGTGCTACTTGCCCGATTTGGAATTGGTACCCTGGGACTTCGCGAGCAGCACGTCGACCTCGGCCCAGAGCGTTCGGCAGGCTTTCTGCTCGTCTTCGGGGAGCTTGGCCAGCGCGGCTGCGTCGCGCAGGCCGGCCAGGTCGCGTTCCGCTCTCCAGTTTCGGAGCGCTGCCGCAACACTGGAGCGCGCCTGGGACGTACCGCTTTCGAGAACCTTCGACCACGCCGCCAGCTCGGCCTTGAGCCAGGCGATCGATTGCTTACGCCAGCGGGCTTTGGCCGATTCATTGAGCGGGGGTTTATCCTTGCCTTGTCCCACGACGGCCAGCGCTGCAGAGCGGGCGGCGTTGTATCGATGCTGATTATCGCGGTCATCGGCCAACTGCGGCGTGCCGGAAAGGGCCTCAGCATAGAAGCCGGCCGCGGCGACGTGGAGTTGGTGGTGGTGAGAAGTACAAAGCTCGCCGAATACGACACGCTCGGCGTCATCCTTGGGCCGGTCGATACCTCGGAGGATCGCAGGCAGCCGCTCGATGACGGCCGCTTGTCGCTCGGTTTTCTTTAGTTCGCGACCGATTAACTCGGCGTTCGGGTCAGATCTGCCAGGGGTCAGTTCCTTGGCTTTGCGGAGGGCAACGACTGCCTCATCGAGGGAGCCTGTCTCCCGGAGGGCAATGCCGAGGTTGGCGTAAGCCACAGGTTCATCCGGACTGAGCCGTAGAGCCGCTCGGCACTCAACGACTGCCTCGTCGAGCAATCCCCGAATCGTCAGGGTGTCCGCGAGGTTGTCGTGGGCCCAGACGTCATCCGGCCTGAGGCGGACCGCCGGCGATACGCGACGATCGCCTCATCGAGTTGGCCCTTCTTTTTCAGGGCCACGCCGAGGTTGTAGTGGGCCAGGGCGTAATCTGGCTTGAGGCCGACCGCCGCGCGATATTCTTTGATCGCCTCATCGAGTTGGCCCTTCTCAAGAAAAGCAGTGCCGAGGTTGTCGTGGATCTTGGCGTTATTTGGCTTAAGGCGGAGTGCCGCGCGGTATTCTGTTATCGACTCGTCAAGACGCCCGAGCTCGCTAAATGTATTGCCGAGATTAGTGTGGATAGCGAAGCTTCGAGGACGGATCGCGACCGCAGCCGTTAGGTATCGAGCCGCCTCCTCCGGGCGGTCACTGCGGAAACGCTTTTCGGACCAAGTTGATTACGCCAAGACATAGTTTACCCAGAAGTTATTCGGCTCGCGACGCCACGCGCCCTTCAACACGGAGTCGGCCCGCGAGCGATCCCCCTCGTTCATCAGCGCAACTGCGAGTAGAACCAGACTGGCGACAGGTTGGGACTCCAGCACGGGCTCGTCCGCCGCCAATCGTTGCAAGTCGTGGAGCACTCCGCGGATCATCTGCCGGCGCAACGCATCGCGCCAGGGATTTGGGTCCGCCGTTCTCGCGACCTCGACTAACCGCCGCAATGATGCCTCATCCTTTGCCCCTCGCGCCTGGCGTCGCACGAAAGCCCAGTCGTCCAGGTAGGATACTAGCTCCGCGGCTGCTGTGTGCTTCGCCAGCCAAGCACCAGCCTCCTTCGGATCGAGTCGGTCAATGTCCGCCCCAGACTCCCGGAATGCCGCCGCATACTCCACATCGGTCTGCTTTACATCCCAGTGCTCGGCCCGACTGCCCCGGATCGCCTCCAGCTTGTCGAGCAACTGGTGCTCGGCCTTGGCTTCCTCCTGCTCGCGCTCAAGCGCGAGCAGCTCTCCTTCGACCCGGCCGGCCAGCGCCGGTTCCGCATCGCCCTGGGCCACCAGATCGCGAGCATACCTTGCCGCAGCCAGCGCCGTCGACCATAACTCCAGGGAGCCGGTTGCAGCGGCCTTTCGTGCCTGGTCGCGCCAGACCCTGGCCTCGGCCAGCGACTCGGTCACTCCGCGCTCCGTGACCGCCCGCCGCGTTGCGGATTGCCGGGCCAGGTAAGCCCAGCCGCCACCGACCACGCTGGCTGTGAGCAGCACCGATGCCGCCAGGGCCGCGGTCAGTCGGCGAGCCCGCCGCTCGGCCCGTGCTCGTGCCTCGGCCGCGACCGCCGTGGCACGGGCCTCCTCGGCCCTGGCGTGCGCCTCGACCCGCGCCAGCTCGGTCGCCCTGAGCCGCTCCTGCACACCGGACACGTAGGCCGTCAAGCGCCGCGCCACCTCGCCCGCGTTTCGCGGGCGCTGCATCCCGCTCCGCGGCCAGGCAGCTTCGGGCGAGGCCGATCAACTCGGCCTCGGCGGCGCTGGCGTTGAGCCGACGCAGGGCGTCGGCCATGTCGCCCCGCGCCGCCTCGGCGCGGATCGCTTCCCGCGTTGATCCTGCGAAGGGCGGGCGGCCGGTCAGGATTTCACACAGGATCGCACCCAGACCGAACACGTCGGCCCGTTCATCGATCCGCTCCACCTCGCCCCGCGCCTGCTCGGGTGCCATGTACGCCGGCGTGCCCAGTACGCTGCCCGCCTGCGACTCGCCGCCGCTCCCGGCCGAGCCGCTCCGCACCGTCATGATCGACCGTTTCCTGAACCGGCTGCGCCCCAGCCTCGTCGGCGATGCCCCCGCGCGGCAAGACCTTCGCCAGGCCCCAGTCCATCACCTGCACCTCGCCGAACGAGCCCACCATCACGTTCGAGGGCTTCAGGTCGCGGTGGATCACGCCACGGGCGTGGGCATAGGCCATCGTCTGGCAGACCTGCTCGAAGATCGCCAGGAACCGGGGCAGGTCGTGTGCCGGATTGGTCCTTTCTTGGAGCAGAGCCGCCAGGGTCTGTCCCCTGACCAGCTTCATGGCGAAGTAGGGGCGGCGGTCGGGCTCGGGGAACGTTCCCAGCTCGTACACCGGCGCGATCCCCGGATGCTGAAGCTGGCCGCCGATCTGCGCCTCTTCGATGAACCGGCTCACGACCTCGGGGTTGCCCTGGTGCGACTCCAGCAGCACCTTGAGGGCCAGTTCGCGGCCCAGGTCAACGTCGCGGCCCTTGAGGATCGCCCCCATGCCGCCGCGGGCGATCTCTCCTTGAAGCTGGTACCGGCCGAGGCTGGCCCCGTTCTGTGCCGGCATCTCGGCCGATCTTGGCTTGATCAGCGGTTCCGACTCATCGGGCAGGTCTCGGAGGTGGACGCGCGGAACTGAGCCGGAGCCGGGGCCGAGGGTGGTCAGGACGCTCCGTCCTTGGGGCGTTATCGTGGAATCAAGGCGAGGACGGCGCCGCGTGATCCGGAATGCGAGGCGTCGGCCATGCGATCGGCGAGGTGCATCACTTGAGGCAGGCTCGCAACTGGCTCGGCGATCGCCGGGTGCTCGGCCAGCAGCCGCTCTGGATCGGCGGGACGGCCGGCCTCGATGCCGGCCAGGTACAGATCGAGCACCCATGCCACTTCAGCATCGTCGGGCGTCGCGGCATCAGCAACATGGCTGACCGGGATTTCGTTTCGGCTCATGATGCTGTCCTCCTCCAGCGACTGGCGAGGCGTTTTATCGCCCGTTTCCAAAGCACTCGCGCCGCGCCCGGCGATCGGTCCATCCGAATGGCGATCTCGTCGAAGGGAATGTGCTCCAGGTTACGCAAGATGAACACCTCGCGATAGTCGGCAGGCAATTTCTCGAGCGCGTCGGCCAGCAGGACCGCATTGCTCGCGCCGGACCGCGTGCTCGCTGGGCGAGGAACTGGGCGAGGCCAGGGCGCGGTGGATTGCCGCGCTGGAGCGGTCGAGCATGACCTCCAGCGGACTCGCCTTTTCTGGTAGTCGCGGCCCTGGCGGCGGTGGTGCTTCGCCTGATTGGCCACCGTTCGAACCAGGATCTGCCGCAGCCAGGCGGTCAGCTCCGGCTCGGTCGAGCCCAGAAACCCTGGCGAAATCGCGATGGGCCTTGAGAAAGGTCTCCTGCACCAGGTCCGAGGCGTCGAGCCGGACCCGGAGCGCCTGGCCGACCAGAGTTCGGGCGACCAGCCGCAGATAGTTGCGGTAAAGTTCAAGTAACTGACCCAGCGCGGCTTCATCGCCCGCGCGAACCCGGGCAAGCAGGATCTCAGGTCGCGCCATCGTCGAATAGCATTCGCGTTAGCCCAAAGATGAGGGAGGAGTCGAGAGGCGGCCCGGTCACAAGACTGCCTCCCTTGAGATGACGCATATTACCGCTTCAAACTCTCGGGCCCGTGCCGGTCACCGGCTCGTTCGCGTCCATTTGAGACCGACGGTGACAAGAACACCCAGGCCCAGGAGTAACAGACTGCCGGGCTCAGGGACGGCGGATGTCGAGAGCATAAACACCGTGCCCACACCGCTGTCCCCGCCACCGTTTGTCGTTCCGTAGAGATTGCCACTCGTGTCCAGCGTCAGTCCGACATAGGGATTGGCCCCGTTGGTACCGTCGAACGACGCGAGGGTCGTAATCGTTCCGCTCCCAATCGCAATCTCCCAGATCGAACCCGCGCCGTTGACTCCGCCATCAACCGTTGTCCCATAGAGGTTGCCGTAGGCATCCAAGGTCACGCCACCATCAATATGCTGGTTCCCGAGCGATACAAGTGTCGTGATTGTCCCACTTCCATGGGCGATCTCCCAGACTGTGGCGGGGACGTTGCCGACTTGCGTCGTTGTTCCGTAAAGGTTGCCATGCGCATCGATCGTCACACCGGCATAGGGGCCTCTGCCGTTGCTCCCGTTGAAGGAGGCGAGGGTGGTGATCGTGCCGCTCCCATTCGCGATCTCGAACACCGTGCCGTCGCTGTTGGCGCCGCCAAAACGCGTGCGTCCCGTAGACGTTGCCCTGCGCATCGCGCGTCAAACTGCCCCAGGGATTGTTGCCGTTATTCCCGTTGAAGGTAGCGAGGGTGGTGATCGTGCCGCTCCCCTTAGCGATCTCGAACACCGTGCCGAAACCGTTAGCGCCGCCGACTGCCGTCACGCCATAGAGATTACCTGATGCATCCATCGTCAGGCCGCGAGGAGCTTGCCCATTTGTGCCGTCGAACGAAACAAGGGTAGTGATGGTCCCGCTCCCCTTGGCGATCTCGAAGACTGTGCCGTCATTGTTCGCGCCGCCGTCTACCGTCGCGCCGTAGAGATTTCCTTGCCCATCCAGGATCACTCCGTTATAAGGGTAGGCTCCATTGGCGGAATTGAAGCTGGCAAGGGCGTTGATGGTGTTGGTCCCATTGGCGATCTCCCAGACCGTGCCGACGCCGTTTGCCCCGCCGCCGTACGTCGCACCAAAAAGGTTTCCCTGAGCGTCCACCGTCACTCCGTTAAAGGAAGGGTTGGCCCCGTTGGTGCCATTGAACGAGGCAATGGTCGTCAATCCACCCGCCCAAGACTGGCCGGTGAAGCTGGCGATGCTCAAGACGGCGATGGCCGGCTTCAATATCGATCGGATACGCTCACAATTCATCTGTGTTGACTCCTCGTCGTTGAAAGGAAAAGTCGATCGGTTGAATCCTTCTTGGTGTCTTTGAGGGAGTGTTTAACTTCCCTGGGGGTTGGACCCACGAGAGAGACGTCGGACTCGTCTGGAAAAGCCGGTGAGATGGGCCGATCAGGTTCGGTGCCAGCGCTTCTTGAGCCCCAGGCTGTCCAGGAATTCCGGGCTGTCGACCACCAGCGCTCCGAGCACAGGATCGGGGGCACCGGTCCCGGTCGTCGCGGAGACCTTGAGTATCGTCAACGACTTGGTCACGTTGATGGCACTGGTGACTGCGCTGGTCAGGCCGCTGCTGGTGAGCTGAAGCGTGTAGCCGGACCCCACCTGGTTGATCGTCAGTCCGGAGAAGGTAGCCACCCCATTGCTCGCCGCCACGGTAAGCGTGCCGCCGAGTTTCGCCCCCGTAGGGTTATTTGCGAACGCCACTTTAACCTTGTTGCTGGCGCTCGTCTCCACATTGCCGTACTGGTCTTCGATGGCGACTTTCAGCCCGAATTGGCTGTTCACAGAAACGCTGGAGGGGGGCTGTTGCGTGATCACCAACTGCGTGGCCGCGGCTGGCGTGATGGTGGTGGCGCTCGATGTCGCCCCGCTGAGGCCGTTGCTGGAGACGGCCAACGTGTAGCCGGTCGCCGCGGTTTTCAGCGTCAGTCCGGAGAAGGAGGCCAGGCCCTGGCTCGCCGTCACCGTGAGCGTGCCACCGAGCGTCGCCCCGCCCGGGTTATTCGCCAGCGCCACGGTCACGGTATTGGTGGCACCCGTCACCACGTTGCCGTAGGAATCCTCGATCGCGGCCTGGAGGCCGAAGCCGGTACCTGCGGCGACGCTGCCCGGAGGCTGCTGAGTGATCCCGATTTGCGAGGCGGTTGAGGGGCTCACGGTGATGGCGGCCGTAACGGCCTCGCTGAGGCCACTGCTGGTAACCGCGAGTGTGTAGCCCGAGGCGGCCGTTGTCAGCGTCAGTCCGGAAAACGTTGCCACTCCCTGGTTGGCCGTCACCGAGAGCGTGCCTCCGAGCATGGCCCCGCCTGGGTTGCTCGCCAGGGCCACCGTCACCGTGCCGTTAAAGGAAGACTCGATGTTGCCCGAGCTATCCTCGGCCTCGACCGTCAGGCCGAACGGCGTGCCCGCCGCGAGGCTTGCGGGCGGCTGCTGTGTCACCACCAGTTGCCCGGTGACCGGTGCGTCTCCCAAGAGCCGGAAGGTGTCGACCGGGAAAGGCGACGTATCGATGTTCTCGGTCCCAGTGATCTTGCCGTCGGGCCCGACGGTGATGCCTCCCGTCAAACCAAAATTGCCGAGGATCTCCGTCCGTCCGCCCGTGCCAAACTCAGGGTCGAGCGCGCCGCCGGTCAGCAACCGATCGACGAGAATGGCGGAGTCCCCGTTCGACTCGGTAGTCCAGGTCTGGAGGAGGATTGCGTCATCAGGTTGCACGGCAATCTCGACATAGCCCGTTTCGATCGGGTCCAGGAAGTAACCGTTGGATCCGAACGTCGTGTCGACTGTGCCGTTCGTATTGAGCCGTGTGACGCCGTCGTAGGCCAGGCCCAGGATGATCTGACCGTTGGATTGGAAGCCTATGCCCTCGATACCGTATGGCGCGCCGACCGGCAGGTCGAGGATCCCCTGGTTGGCGAACGACGTGTCGATCAGACCGCTCGGGGTGTAACGCACGACCTGATCGCTGTTGACGTTGGTGAACGCATTGTGCCAGCTCCCGCCGACGAGGAGATTGCCCGAGGCGTCCACTCCGAACGCGTCGACGGTGTTGGTCCAGCTCCCGCGCGGAAGAAACGGTCGTGTAGTTATACCCCTGGCCGTTGGGCCCGAAGGTCGTATCGAGGGCGCCGGAGCTGGTCAACCGGGCCACGACGAACTCGGGGCCGACGTAGCCGATCGGGCCGTTCGGGTTGGTCCCCGCCACGACGATCTGGCCGCTGCTGAGGACTGCGATGCCGTGGGCCTCGGCCATCCCCTGCGGGAGGCCGATGACGGTCTCGCCGTTCTGACCGAACGATGTGTCGAGGCTCCCGTTGGTGTTGAACCGCAGCACCAGCATGTTGCATGAGGTTATGGTCCCCCGCTGTTCTCGGTAGCCGTGTTGGTCGCGACCACGATCTGGCCGTTGGGCTGGATCGCGACCGAGGCGTTGTGGAGTGTGAAGCTGCTCTTGATCGTATTCGTCGCGAGCACGACCTCGCCGCCGGTGCCGAACGTCGAGTCGAGGCTCCCGTCCACGTTGTAGCGGAACAGCGTCAGACTGTGAGGGTAAATGCCGCTCGTGTTGCTGGGCGACTCGAGCCCCACCACGACAGTCTCGAGGTTGGACTGCACGGCCAATCCCTCGGGGTACGTGTTATAGGTCAACTGCGTGACCACCTGCCCGGTCCCGCCGAACGAGGTGTCCAGGGCGCCTGCGCTGAGCAGCGTCCGGCCCTCCAGCGGCTCGACCTGCGGACAGCGGCGAACTCGGCGCGAAAACTTGGTGAGCGTCATGGTGTCTCCCTCAGTTGCGAAGGACTAAACGTCGTCGTCAAGGAACAAGAGGAGTCCCGATTGAGGTAGATGCGGCCAGTACTGGCGTCGACCGCGATCTCCGTGCGACCTTCCTCCCTGGAGAGAGGCAACATTCTTGGCGGGTGTTACACCCGGACGACAAATTCCTCGGACTGGAACTGGCCACGCACATCATTTGGACAACAGCAGTGCAGGTTCGACCGGTCGCCTCTGGACGTGGAGCGGTAGCTCGTGGTCGGGGCATGACGTGTGGAGCGGGCGGGTCCGAGAAGGACGCGGATCGCCGTGACAACGCTTGTCGGCCGGGAATCCGGGCGTTGGAGTTAGAATGTAGTAACGGAGGCACTTACAACCGATTGAGGCGCCATCCCAATCAATCACCACGGTCCAACCTGTCGCCCAACAGGTTGGTGCGCCACGGGTCGCGCGACGTTGGCGAATCGCGGGTCGAACGCACCGGCGGTCAGCTCACCGCGCCGTCATCTGCCGACGGTGGCAGCCGAGCCAGAACGAGACGTGGAGAAACGGGGAATGGCGGTACTCCCTCTCAAGTTACGATCACTGGGCGGCGGACAGGCCTAAGCCGCGTTCGACACTTGTCCGAAAGCCGGGCGGCGGTATTCACCTTCTATTGCCCGATGCCTGGACGTGGACCGAGACGCTTGGATGTGCGCCTGCATTGTCACCGTCCGAGCAGTTGCATGAACTGTTCGACGGTCAAACCGGCGTCGGTGATGATGTGACGGAGCGTCCCCGATCGGACCTGCTTGTGATCGGGGACGACAGCCCTGGCGTAAGGCTCGTCGCGGCGCAGGATCATATGGCTTTCGGTCTGGCCGGAACACGAACCCGGCGCGTTTCAAGGCGGTGCGGACGTCTCGACCGGAAAGGTCAGTGGGGGAGCTTGGACACGTGTCGCAATCCTTCCGCTACGCGGCCTCGATTTCAACGAACTCCTTGCCGGCCTCGGTGGGAACGGGATCTCCGGCGTCGCGGCAGTCCTCGATGTACAGCCCGATGGCTTCGCGGATGTTGCTCAGGGCATCGGCGCGGTTGTCCCCTTGGCTGACACATCCGGGCAAGACCGGCACGCTGGCAACGTAGCCGCCGTCGGATTCCTGTTCCAACACCACCGTGTAACGCATCGTGGATTTTCTGGCGATGGAGGCAACTTCAGGAAGTCGACCCGGGCTTGAAGAACGCTTTCGCCTCGGCGACAGACTTGAAAATGTCCCAGTAATCGTCCATTTGCATCATATCGATGAATTTTTCCATGTGGGGATTCAAGCGGCCAGAACGACTTCACCGTCGTTTCGCCTGATCCGTCGCGTGATGGTCATCAAGAGCCCGAGGAAGCTGTCGCCCGTTTCTCGCACGTTGTCCAGATCCAGGATGAAATTCGTGAGCCCTTGGTCCAGCAGATCGCTGACATCCCGGCTGGCGTCGACATACCTCGGGTCGTTCATGAGTCTTCCAAAATTGCTCAGGACCACAACGTCGCCGTCGACTTCAATGTTCAGGGGCATGTCATTTCTCCCGCCTTTGACGGAGCGAACTGGCGTGACGGCAACGGCGAAGGCGGCTCGATCGGTTAACCCGAAGCGTAAGCGAGGGGATCGCCTCGGAAACATCGCTCAAGCTTCGCGTTAGTGTTCTCGCGGTTTGTCCTGACCGTCGCGAACATACAGAATCGCGGCTTCAAGGCTCTCCGAATCGTTGATGAAGGCGCCTGGCTGCCACGTGCGGCCCACCAGTTCTCAGAAATAGCGATCGCCTCGAGTTCGCACCCACGAGCATGATGCCGGGCTGCTTCCAATTTTTTCAGTCGTCGCGTACACCATGCTTTCAATTGGTTGCGAACGATCTTGGGTGCTTGGTTTGCAGTGACAACGACGTGGCGGCGTGATTCGACCGGCAGTTGACGGCGTGCAATTCCCAACCGCGAACGTTGCAGGTTTCGGCCATTTGCCGTTCCACAACGTCGCGCTGTCCGCCATCCAACCGGCAGGCATCCTCAGCCATTCTCGCCTCCGCCTCCAGCTTTCGGACGGCGTCGGGGAACTTCCAGCCGCGTCCGTATTGGATCCATCCGTGTTCGTCGCCCGGAAGCCAGGTGCCGTACGTGGACCAAGTCAAGAAGTACGCCAACGGCTCCGGCATCGGCGGCTCGTTCTCTCGTCCACGGGCCATGCCATCTCCTTCATACGACAGCGGTTTACAGACCGGTTGGCAGCGACGGTCATACTAACGCAAAGCCGCCAGCGGAGATCTTCCGGGGCGATCCCCTCGCTTACGCTTCGGGTTAGTATGATCAGTGAACAACTCATTGGTAAAAACGCACAGGTTATTTCGCCCGCCGTTTCACTGCGTATCCGTATTGAATCGGCCAGTTCGGCTCCTCGCCGAGTTCTCGTTCGGCCTTGAGCGCCCAGTACGGTTCGCGCAGCAGTTCCCGAGCGAGGAATACGACGTCGGCGTCGCCTTCGGTAATTATGTCGTTGGCCTGTTTCGGCTCGGTGATCAATCCGACCGCCCCCGTCATGATGCCCACTTCTTCCTTGATCCGACGGGCAAACGGAACCTGATATCCTTTCGCCACCGGGATCTGCGCCTTCGGAGTCAACGCTCCAGACGAGCAGTCGATCAGGTCGACGCCGAGCTCGCGGAGGTGGCAGGCCAAGATGACCGAGTCATCGACGTCCCAGCCTCCCTCGGCCCAATCGGTCGCCGAGATCCGCACGAAGAGCGGCAGTTCCCGGGGGATCAATGCGCGGAGACGCTCGGCGACGCGAAGCAAGAGCCGCATCCGGTTCTCCAGGCTGCCGCCGTATTGATCCTGTCGATGGTTGCTGAGCGGTGAGAGGAACTCGTGGAGCAGATAGCCGTGAGCCGAGTGGATCTCGATAACCTGGAAACCGGCCGCCAGCGCTCGGCGCGTCGCCGCCTCGAACGCAACGACAACGCTCTCGATGCCGGCTTCATCCAATGGAACCGGTAGCGGATCGCCTTCCGAAAAGGGGATCGGGCTCGGTCCGACGACCGTCCAGCCGCCTTCTTCGGGGGTCTTGAGCCTGGCTGCCGCCCTTCCAGGGCAAGTCGCAACTGGCCTTTCTTCCCGCATGGGCCAATTGGATGGACGGCACCGCCCCCTGGGACCGCACGAACCGGGCGATGCGCGCGAGCGGCTCTGTGTGCTTATCGTCCCAGATACCCATATCTCCGGGCGTGATTCGTCCCTCGCGGACAACCGCCGTGGCCTCGACCATCACCAGCGCAACCCCTCCCGCCGCCCGGCTGCCGAGGTGAACGAGATGCCAGTCATTCGCCACGCCTTCCTCGGCCGAGTATTGACACATCGGCGACATGCAGATCCGGTTGCGAAAGCTCACGCCCCGGATCGTCAGCGGACTGAGAAGGTCGACTTCCGGCAGTTTCTGGTCGTGAGCCGCGGCGGCCGTGCAGCGATGCTCGGATTGTTTGGGAGTCGATTCGGTCATGTTGAAGATCTCCACGAGATTCCGGATCATACCAAGCCTCTTGCATTCCAGGCATCGTACCAAAGACACTGAAAGCCTTACACCCATCGGTTTAGCGAGGCGAGCCGCATGGGTAACGTCCGCAACGAGCTTACGCTTGCTCATGCATTATAAGTATGGCGATCGCACCGACCGATATGAGAAGGCATTCGGGAAACAGTGGAGCTTCATCGAGAAACACCTCCTCGACCCAGGCCACGTCGCGCGCCTTGATGAACGCGGTGAGAATGGTCGAGCATGCGCGCCGTCTTCGTAGAACGGAATTCATTCCGTTCCAGCATTCCGATCGATCGATCGAATGACGCGACCGTCGGTCCAGAACGGAATGAATTCCGTTCTACGTTCGGAGCGGACTGTTGCAAAGTTTCCTCCGAACGATTAGACTTCTAGTCGATCGAACTAAACTCTCATCCGATGGAGTCAATCCATGGGCAAGACCGACGAGCCGGCCGAGCCGATGACGCCGGCCGAATGGAAGGTGATGAAGATCGTCTGGAATCTAAAGGAATGCGCCGCCCGGGACGTCTATGTGGAGGCTGGGCAGGTCGCTCGGCTGGGCTCCGACGACGGCGAAATCTGTGCTCCGCCGCCTGGTCGAGAAAGGACATCTGACAACGACGCAAGTGGGCAACAGCTTCCTGTACCAGCCCGCCGATTCGGCAGTGAAGTCGCTGATCGCGGCGGCCGACGTGCTCCTGGACAACGTCCTGGAGGGGACGACCGGTTTAGTCCTCTCTCACATGGTCGAAAAAAGTCAGCTCTCCGATGAGGAGCTGTTGAAGCTCCGCGCATTGCTCGATTCCAGGACTCCGAAATCCAAGAAAAAAGGGAGGAGTGAGCCATGACCCGGGATGCGACTCGAGACGCTCAATGCCCTGGGATCAGCCTGGGCGGGAGCGATGGGGAAAAGCCTGGTTGAGGGTACCGTTTTACTAGGCATTGTCGGGCTCGCCTGGCTGCTCTTCCGCCGACGAGCGTCGAGTGCGTTCCTGAACGGGCTCTTCTTGCTGGTGTTGATCAAGGCCGCCATGCCGGTTGCGTTGCCTTACACTTTCTCAGTGAGCTTGCCTTGGCCGCCCAGTCTGTCGCGAACCGTCGAGCCGATCACGTCCGAGGGCCTGGTGAGTGAACCGCGAGCGATCCCGAGCGAACGTTCGGTTTCTCCGCCGACGGCCGGGCTTGGGCTGTCCGCCGAGCTGATGTTAGCCTGGGCGGCCGTGGTCGCGGGCCTGCTGACGCGGTTCGTCATCTCGCGGACGTCCAGATGGGCCGCCGGCTTCGAGTGCGCAGGCTCATCAACCGGGATGAGCTGCCGGTCGATCCAGCACATCTGTCCGCCCTCGCGGGGCTCTGGCGGCCGGTCCCAATCGTGGAGACAAACGGCGTTACAGCACCGGCCATCTGGGGCCTGCTGCGGCCGCGACTGCTGGTTCCTCCGGGACTGATCGAAACGCTTCCCAAGGAGCAACTCACCTGGGCCTTCCTGCACGAGCTGGTGCACGTGCGGCGAGGGGACAACTGGGTCTTACTATTCCAGCGGCTGATTCAGATCGTCTTCTTCTTCAACCCAGCGGTCTGGATAGCAAATCGCGCGGCTGACACCTTCCGCGAATTCGCTTGCGACGACGCATCAATGGCCCTGGCGGGCGTCGAGCGGCATGACTGCGGCGCGGGGTTCCTCGCTATCGCCGAACGGGCCTGTAGGGGCCGCCCATGCACCGCGCCGATCGCATTGGGTTTGTTCGGTTCCAGGACCCAGATCCAAAAACGGCTCGAACATATCCTCGACGACGGTCGACCGGTCTCCCCGCATCTTTCCTGGGGAGCAGTCACGCTTCTGGGATTACTGGCCCTGGCCGTCCTGCCTAGCGTGCGTGCTCAGGCGCCAGCGCCCGAGCCTTCCAAACCAGCCGGCCAGGTTGCCCAGCCTTCAACCGTCGATCCCAAGGCTCGCGCTCGGCAGAACAAGCCTGGGACGACAATCGGAGGCGTAGTGAAAGATTCGGCGGGCAAGCCGATCGCGGGGGTCTTGGTGTACGTGGTCTCCAAGGGGAAGGACGGGGACGCCGACATCCGGGAGCATTCGCACAAAACCGACGCCGAGGGCCGTTGGCAATGCAGCGAGGTTACGGCCGATCTCAGCAAGACCTGGTTTCGCTTGGAACACCCCGAGTTCGCAATATTCACATCGGATTCATTGACGCTCACATTTACGAACATCGAGAAAGAGCGTTACCAAACGGCGACTGCGGAACTGAGGAAAACCGAATTGGAATTGATCGAAGCCGAGTCGCAGCTTTTGGTCCTGGAACAGGAGCTTAAGGCAAGCAATAGGGAAAACGGGGAACAAGGGCCGGCGGCGAATGCGGAGTTTACCGCGCTCATCGAAGCGGAGTTCATGAAGGATCCCGACGTGGTTGGCCTTATCGGAGAGATCACGGAAGCACGAGACCACCTGGAGAACACCAGGGACAAAGTGCGACAGTCCAATGACCCCTCTCTCCTTGCCATCAACAAGAAACTTCATAAATTGACGGATCAATATGAAAATCTCTGGGAAGCCAAATACAAAGAGATCCACCAGCGACTCAGTGGCGTTCCCAAGGCCACGCCTTCGGCAGTCAACAAGCTGCGAAACAAAATCGCGGAGTTGAAGAAAAAGCAGCAACGGCTGACCAAGAGCCTCGAACAGTTGGAAGCCAAGAACAAGAAGTAAATCGACAGTGAGCTAGAAGTTCAGCGCGGATTTAAGCATCCATGTTGAGATCGGCGGAGGCGCGGGACTGGCAGGCTAGCACCCAACCTGCTTTCTTTTCAGCGGCAGTGTCACCTGCTGCTGTCGGCGGGTTCGTTGATTGGCTCGCCTTACGACTCAAGTTCCCCAGCAGTTAACGGTGGTTGGCCTGCTCCTCGCACTCGCAGAATCCTCACGTCGGTCTCCACAATGACGAACAATGCCCGGAAGGTGCGGCCTGCTTTGGTGCGGAACATGATCTGCCGGACCTCTTCGCCCAGGTCGGTGCTCTCAGCGGCGATCGGTGCGACAAACGGATTTTCCTCAAGTTTGGCCATCGCCTCCTCAAAACGTGTTGTCAAGCGCTCTGCCCCTTCAGGCGAGCGCTCGGCGATCCAGGCTATGATCGCGTCAAAGTCCGCTCTGGCCCGGGCAAGGATGCTTACGCGATAGCTCATGACCGCGTCGGCAGGTGGTATTTGCGGCGAACTTCGGCAAGAAACTCGCGTGCGGGAATACCCGCGTCCCCGGCCCGCATATCGTCCAGCGCCTCTCTCAGGGCCTCGACCGTCGCCGCTCGCTCCTCGTCGCTCGGGTGCTGAATCTCCCAAAGGGCGAGCGTTTCGGCGGGGGTGAGTGAAGCTCCACCGTTTGCAAGCTGCTCCTCAACAAAGTCGTGGAAGGCTTTTAAGTCGTCTCTGCGGTTGGTGGCCATCGTTATCTTCCCTAGCTCCTCCGTGATCTCGTTGGCTCCGCGGAATGGGTGACGCGGTCGTGGTTGATGCGGGGCGTGCCGCCACGTTTGGCGGGAGTGCTCACAATCCGTACGCGATCCCGTGGCGAAGTGCTCGTTGCCTCAATATTCTCAGTCCGGCTCTGGATGCTGGTCGATTCCGTAATGGTTACTTTACTTAAAATGGCTCCCAAAACCAATCCAACTCGGCCTCGCTTCAAGCATCCACGGTGACGTCGGCGCGGGCTCGGGCCTGGCAGGCTAGCACCCAACCGGCGCTTTTTTCGGCGGCTGTGATCGCGTCCTCGACTTCCATCGTGACCGAACCGGCGACCAACCTCACTCTGCACTGGCCGCAAACGCCCGAACGGCACTCGAACGGGAGATTGACTCCCACCGATTCGGCGGCTTCGAGAATGGTTGTGTCAGGGGTCAGAGTTGCCGTTTTTCTTGATCGGGCGAACGTCGCAGTCGCTGGCGTAACGTCCGTGTCGGTTGAGATTTCCTCCATCAACCACGGTCGAGACTCCACTGAAGTTGTTTTCCCCGGATCGCCATTCGCGACCGCCGATTCCGCCGATCTAAGCGCCGCACCGGGCGAGACAAACGCCTCGAATCGAATCTTCGACTCGGGCACACCCAACTTGATGAGTAGCGCACGCGTCGAGCTCATCATGGCATCCGGGCCGCAGACGTAGAAAAGTCTGCTGGGCAAATCAGGCACGGCTTGCGCCAACCAATCCTGGCTCATTCGGCCCCGCTGCCCATTCCAGCCGTTATCGGGTTCGATTCGAGTCAGGCTGAACCACACGCGCAAGTTGGGGAAACGCTTCTTGAGCAGGTCAAGCTCGTCCTTGAAGATGAGGGCGTCTTCGGTCCTGGCGACGATGAGCAGAAAGATTTCGCCCGACCATGCTCGGTCGGTGAGGTATCGTGTGATCGACATCAGGGGGGTAATCCCAACTCCCCCCGCGATCAGGACGACACTATCGGCTTCTTGTCCTGTGAAAACAAATCTCCCCGCAGGTGCGGAAATCCTCAGTCGATCGCCCTCGTGCAAATGCCGGTGCAAGTATGACGACGCGATACCGGCATCTTCGCGTTTAATACTCAACTCGCAATAGCCGCAGCGAGTTGGCGAAGAAGCGATCGTGTAGGAACGATTGACGCGCCGGCCATCGATGTTCAGTTGGACGTTGAGATATTGTCCAGGCTGATAGTCAAACGGAAGTTCCCCGCCATCTGGCGATACCAAACGAAACGTCCGCACCTCGGGCGTTTCGTCGAAGACGCGCGCGACTTGTAACTCGCCCGACCAAAACTTACGGCTCGACGGTGGGGGCATTGCCGCTGGCGACTGTCTTGCCGCTTTTCGGAGATCGAAGTAATGCCACCCGAATCGCGCGGCCAGGAGGATAGCGAGCACGCCGGCAAAAGCCAAGGGTTGCCGCACATCCGACTTGACGAGCATGTAGTAGTGGAAGCGCGCCCAATCCAGCCGCCAGGTAAGCCAGCCGATGCAACATTTTCCAGCGAGAGGCCCCGAGCCGGGCGACCATCGCGCTGGTGGAAGTGAGCGCGAGCGGCGTCATCGTCAAAAGGGCGGCCAGACCGACCTGGAGGTACTGTCGCGTCAGCAATTCTTCGATCGTGCTGGTGACACTCAGTTCTCGGTCAAGACTGACATAGATCGCCACGTGTATGCACGCATAGAAAAAACTCAATAAGCCGAGCGAGCGACGAATCCCGATCAGGCTGTTCCAGCCGGTCAGGCGCCGGAGCGGGGTGACGGTCAGTGTGAACAGCAGAAACAGAAGCGACAACAGACCCGTCGTATGGAGCGCGGAGTTGACGGGGTTGGCACCCAGCTCACCTTGGGACGCATCCCAGGCGAGCATCGCCAGGGGGACCACGCCGTTGATGACGACGACCACTTTCCAGAACCGGTTGTCACTCATCTCATGGCATGCCTTTCTCGTGACCGTCGCCCTGGTCGCATCGGACGAGCTATCAATAATTCAACTTGAGATTCATTCCCGCATACAAACTCGCGACTTGATCGCCGTAGCCATTGAACATCAACGTCTTTCGCCTTCCCGATTCGCCGATCCGTTGCTCGGTCGCCTGGCTCCATCGGGGGTGAGCGACTTGAGGGTTGACGTTTGCGAAAAAGCCATACTCCCTCGGGGCGTAACGGCTCCAACTGGTGACCGGCTGCGTGGAGACCAACGAGATCTTGACGATCGACTTGATGCCTTTGAACCCATACTTCCAAGGAACCACCAGACGGATGGGCGCCCCATCCTGCGGCGGCAGCTCCCGGCCATACAAACCGGTTGCCAGCAAGGTCAGCGGGTGCATGGCTTCGTCAAGGCGGAGACCTTCAACGTAGGGCCACGGGAGCACGTTGGTCAATTGCCCCGGCATGCGCTTGGGGTCCAATAGCGTCTCAAACGCGACATACTTGGCATCAGACGTCGGCTCGACAAGATTCAGCAGTCGGGAAAGTGGGAAGCCGGCCCAGGGGATGACCATGGACCATGCCTCGACGCAACGCATCCGGTAGACACGTTCCTCAGGTGGGCTGATGCCACGGATCTCGTCGAGGCTGAAAACACGAGGTTTGTTGACTAGCCCATCGACCTTCAGCGTCCAGCCATCCCAACGGAAACCAGCCGCCGCGGGAGCCACACCGGCTTTCGCGGTCGAGAACTCGTAGAAGTTGTTATAGTGGGTGATATCCCGTTCGGGTGTCATGGACTCGTCCACTCGGAATGCGGCCTCGACGCTGCCGGCTGGGCCGCCAGTTGGTTTGATCAGGCCCGCTAGCGCGCGCAATTCGATAGCCGGAGTCGACGTGCTGTTTGTCGGAGTCGACGTGCTGAGAAACGGATTCGTGCTGAAAAACGGAGTCGCCGTGCTGTTCAGCGCGATAAGCCGCGCCGGTCGTCGCGACCGTTGCCACCAGAGTCGCGCCCCGCATGAAATTACGTCGATTGAAATAGATTTCTGGAGGCGTGATCTGGGAGTCGGATATCTTCTGCGCGTTACTCATGCTCGTCGCTCAACGGTTGGTGACCACCGCGATTGGCAGCGGCCAGTCGGGAGATGGTTGCAATAGTGGGTGCGCGTCTCGATCCGTGAGTCTGCTTCCGATCATCGTATGGTGGTTGGTACTTTGGCAAGAGACTGTGTATCATCGCCATGCTGATTGATGCGGACAGACTCCAGGAATTCCGAGGCGTTCGAACGAGGCCTCCCATGTCACATTCTTTCCTTGATCGGCGAATCACGATTCTGCTCATCTCGGTTCTGGCCGTCCCGATGCTGGGATCGTCGTCATTGGCTCAATGGACGCCCCAAGCCGTCGACACCAAGGCTCGGCTCCGTGGGCTCAGCGTGGTGAATGACAAGATCGTGTGGGCCAGCGGCACCGGTGGGACATTCGTGCGCACGGCCGATGGTGGCAACACCTGGAAGGCCGGAATCGTGGCCGGTGCCTCGGAGCTGGATTTCCGCGACGTCCACGCTGTCGACGATCGCAAGGCGTATCTGCTCTCGATCGGCGAGGGGGAGAAATCCCGGATCTACCAGACAACCGACGGCGGCAAGAGCTGGACGCTCCAGTTCAGGAACCCGGATCCCAAAGGCTTTCTCGATGCACTCGCTTTCTGGGACGATGATCATGGGATCGCGTTGGGCGACCCGGTGGATGCTCGGTTCACGATCGTGTCGACTAATGATGGAGGCAGGAACTGGAAGAAATCGCCAAGCGAGAATATGCCCCTGGCGCTCAAGGGCGAGGGCGCTTTCGCGGCCAGCGGAACCTGCCTGGTGGTTCAAGGTGATCGCAGCGTTTGGTTTGGGACCGGTGGGGCAAGCGTGTCTCGGGTGTTCCGGTCGGATGACCGGGGTCAGTCCTGGGAAGCCCACGAAACGCCGGTCCGGGCCGGAAACGCGTCGTCGGGAGTTTTCTCGTTGGCGTTTCATACTGTGAACCGAGGGGTCGCCCTCGGTGGGGATTACAAAGATCCGGAGCAGACTGATGGCGTCGTCGCCTGGACGTCGGATGGAGGCCGGAACTGGACACTGCCAAGAGTCGCGGGGCCGGCTGGCTATCGTTCGGCTGTTGCCGTCGTGCCGAAAATGACCCGGCCGACGTTGGTCGCGGTGGGTCCCACCGGCTCGGATTTCTCGACCGATGGCGGACAAACCTGGCTGCCTCTGGGAAAAGAGGGTTTCCATGCGGTCGGATTCGTCAGTTCGGACGCCGGCTGGGCGGTCGGCGACAATGGGACGATCGCCAAGTTCAGCAGGGTGCTCGAGCCCAAGCGCTGAGGAACGGAACGGAATGGGAGAGTCGTCCCCATTGATCGACAATCAAGCCCGCTGGAAAAGGCAGACTTGAACGGCCGTTGAGTTGCTGGTGCCCGTGGCGCATTTCGCGCGCGGTCCAATGGGAACACTGACGGTGGGTCGAGCACGACATTATACTGGATAACTTGAAGTACCCGTCCGCGTTTGCTGGCAGCGAGCACCGTCGGCGATGATCAAGATCAAAGTCCTTTTCTTGGTGTCCAATCCCCTCACGCAGGATCGTTTGGCGTTGGACGAGGAGTGCCGCGAAATCACCGCCAAGATTCGCGCGACAGACCTTCGCGATGCGATCGAGCTCATCGCGGCCTGGGCGGTTCGGCCGCCAGATCTGCAAGAATTGCTGTTGCAGCATCGACCTCACATCGTGCATTTCAGCGGGCATGGGACGTACGGTAAATCCACGGGCGAAGTCCCACGTGGCACGCTGACACCTCGACGAGACATGATCCGGCGCGACCAGGTTCCGGTCGAGGAGCTCGTGCTCATGGGCGAGGATGGACAGCCGCAACCGATGAGCAAAGCGGCTCTGGTTCACCTCTTCAACGTGCTGAAGGATAATGTTTACCTGGTGCTGTTAAGTGCTTGCCACTCCGCACCGATTGCCGAGGCGCTCGCTGAAGTGATCCCCTGCACGATCGGCATTAGCGCGGAGATCAGCGACGTTGCAGCAATCACGTTCGCCGCTGCCTTTTACCAGGCCTTGGGATTTGGCCGCAATATCCAAGAGGCCTTCGAACTCGGTAAGAACGCTCTGATGAATCTGCAAACGGCCGAGGATCATTTGCCGCGGTTGTACTCGCGCAGGGGTGCCTTGGATGCCACCAAGACCGTCTTGGTTGCCGGCCGAACTGTTCCGTCTCAGAGTCATGCCGTGGAGTCGCCGGTTGGTTGCGGCGAACCGTTATCCGACCAAAGAAATAGCGATAATCTCTTGCATGCCATGTGGGATTGCCTGGACGCGGATCTGCAAGACGCATTCTCACTCGCTTATAACAAGAAACGAAGGCAAGGTGGCCACAGAATCAGTACAAAAGATTTCTTTCAAGCCCTGGTTCGACTGAGGGACGACTCCGTAAGTGCGTTAATCGGATCGCTACCAGCGGAGGCTCTGCCCCATCCAATTGATGCCGAGGTGCCACGAGAAAACCGCCTCGTGCTTGAAGAAGAGCCGCTATTGTCCGACTGTGTCGCGGACTCACTTGAGCATTTCAGTGAGCTTCAGCCGCTGCCTCGAAGAATCTCATCGGCGGATATGTTCGTTGATATTGCCAAGCATGGGCACGGAGAGTCCGTTTCGAGGCTGCGCCGACCATGGGATTGGCGAAAAGCAGATTGAGGAACGCGTTCAAAAGCTAGGCCTCAGTATCCTGCAAAGGAATTCTCGATAATCTCATCCCGAACTAAGAAACAAAAACAAAATGAACCGTTGCCCCCGCGGTGCGGGGCATTGGTCGCTACACAAACCTCTATCGGGCGAAAGATGTCCCTCCCTTGCGAAGGGCCCACAGTGAGGGGGTTTTTCTGACAACGGCCAGGGAGGCCAGAGTGCCCGTCTGGGAACAGGGGCCGTCGATGCCCTGAAAAACTGGCTCCCTCTCCTGAGGGAGAGGGCTGGGGTGAGGGGTCGGCGACACCCTGAGCCTCCTCAATACCCGCTCGTATTTGGCGGCGCCAAGGCTCTCGTGCCGGCCAAGATACCTCGCGGCGAGCCATTCGATTTGGGCGACGTTTTTGCCGCATCCCGCCCCTCACCCCAGCCCTCTCCCTCGGGAGAGGGAGCCAGTAATGACGGAACCCCCCCGCTGAGGCCTGAGCCCCCACTTCGCAAGGGGGGAAACTTGAGTCGCCGATGCATGTGAAGATACGAATGGTGCGAGGAGTCACTCCGGACCCTCCCACGACAAAACCAAATCCAACTTCCCGGTGGCAACCGGCACGGTCATGCGGTGCTGGGTCGTGTCGCCTGGCTTTCGCTGGGCTGTGAAGTCCGGAATGGCTTGTAAGCAGCCCTCCAGCAGCACGAGCTCCCAGGATAGCGGTGGCCGCATGATCATGCCGGGTTCCTTGCGATAGACCAGGGGATACGCCTCGGGTCCCGCCACGTCCCAACCGTACCGTTGGGCGGCATCGAAGTCCTTCGCGGTGAGGTTCGTCTTCGAATCAAATGTGACCGCCAACGCGGCTGAGCGCCGGGCCGTTTCGTGATCCGGAAGATCTTTGCCCCAGAGCGTTTTGATCGCGACCAAGTCTTCGTAGAGAACCAAGCCCAGCGTGATCCCGGACTGGCCCATGACGACCGCGTACCAAGGCCCGCTCTGGAACTTGTCGCATTCGACCTTGATCGCATGCTCATCACCAAGCAGGCGCCAGGGCGCCTTTCGATAGAATGCCGCCGCCGCCTCGAAAAAGCGGCCGGCGATTTGGTGTGTCACCCTCGGCATATCCAGTAGTCCTGGCGGTTCATCCTTGGTCATGTGCTCTTTCATGTCCTCGAAAGCCACATCCAGTAGTTCGAGCTCCTCGGTGGTTTCCAGCTCGATCTCGATCTCAGCCAGATGCGGCCGCAGCTCATTCCAGCGAGCGTCGGACTCAACCTGGATCCGTCGCGGTCGGTGCGGTCGATCTTTTGAGGGTTGACGAATTGCCCCATCCAGTATGTCCCAGAGAAGATCGGCGGTCGGCTCCTCGGCGAACAGCCTGGTTGTCACGATCAAGCCGCTGTCAAGGTTGACCGCGAGGACAACCCAGGGCAGTACCTTTTCGCCGTCCGACTCGGTCCATTTGGGAAACCGACAGAAACCGGCCTGCCAGGTGTCGCCGACCTTGGGTGCCCGCTTCAACTGTTCCTTGGCCTTGGCCGACGGACCGAAGGCTTTCGGCGCCGGGGTTGTCGGTTTGTCCCGCTTTTGGAAGACATTTCGCGCCCAGGTAATCGCTCCCGGCGTGGATTTCCAGGCCTTCAACGCTGTCCCCACGTATAAGAGCGCCTCGTTCTGATCGCCGTGGCCGTAATGGTCCGGTCTTTCGAGCGGGAGGGGCTCGTCGCCCAACAGGAGTTCCGGGACGAACGGGTTTTCCTTCTTGGCCGCATCGAGAAGCTGGCGGCTCTCGGGCGTGTCCCCTTGCCGGCGGAAGGCGAGCAACGCTCGGCTGTAACTCCAAGTTGCTGTCGCGTCTTTGTACCGACTGAGCAGATCAGCCAGTTCTTCGTCGCGGTCCAGGTATGGGAGCCAGGAAGCCAAGGCGTCGCGGAGTCCCTGGTTGTCGTTTGGATTGAGTCTGAGCATATCTTGGAGGTGACTCACCGCTTCATCGTGTCGTCCGATCACCCAGAGCGAATGAGCGAGCCCTTCACGGGCGCGCATGTAGGGGCGAGACTCCATCAGTACCCAGAATTGGCCAACACTGTCCTGGAACGTATCGGGGCCGATGGCTCGTTCCCCGGCGGCGACCCCTTTCTCGTAGTAATCGAAGGATTCCTTGCGGGTGGGGGCGTTCTCGGCGAGCACGACGTAGGCGTCGGCACAGTCGGGGGAAATGTCGAGCGCCCGTTTCGCCAGCCTGATCCGCTCCTGGCGGTCCTGGGTCCCGAACGCCTCGTAGGCGATTTCCTGAGCTTGACGGAGCGGCGTCGCGGTGGCGACGACTCCCAGAATTTGTTCCATCTGCTTTCGCATCATTCCCTCGATCGCGCGCTGGTCCGGTATTACCGGCATCGATTCCAAAGCGGGTTCCGTGAGGCGAGAGCGTCTGGGATGCTTCCTGCGCCGGAATGGATATTTCTTCGCCATGACAAGAATCCGGGTTGTGAGAGTGGTGTCTCCTGAGCGACCATGATAGTCGAAATCCAAGTCGTGATCCAAGGCGCGGGAATCAGGCTGGCGAGGGCGAAAGTGAAAACAAGATGGCCACGAAACCAACGCGACTTCAGCAGCAAGCCCGCGATCACCTCGCGGAAACGATTTTTCTGATCACCGAGGCATATCGGCTGGACGGTAAGGGTACGCTATCCCGGACCGATCTCGACGAGATCGCCGGGCGGATTGCCCGAGTCTCTTCGGCCTTCTCGCTCGATGAGATTGTCGTTCGAGCACTCGAGCGACGGGCAAAAGCCCTGGGGCTGCCAGCCAGCACGGTAGATTTGATCGCGCTTCAGGATGGCGAACCGGGGCCCTTGCATGCCCTCTTGATCTCCGATGAGGATTTACGGGAGCTGGTCCAGCGACTCGAAGAGGAACTGGGAGTTCTGTGATCGACGCGCTGGTGATTCAACGAGCAGTCAAGGAATGATCTTGTTGAGCGGGTACTCGACAATTCCGCAAGCACCAGCCTCCTTGAGGCGCGGGACCAGCTCGCGCACCCGGCTTTCGTCCAGGATGGTGTTGACGGCGACCCAATGGCCGTCCGAAAGCTTGGAGATCGTCGGGTTCTGAAGTGCGGGCAGGATCGATATCACTCGTTCGAGGTGGTCCTCCCGGACATTCATCATGAGGCCGACTTTGCCCTCGGCATCGATCGCGCCGTTCAGCATCAGGAAGAGGTCGTCCATCTTCCGTCGCTTCCAGCGGTCCTGGCTGGCCTGATCATTGGCAATGAAGCGGGTCGTGCTTTGTAGCAGCTCACAAACGACCCGAAGGTTGTTGGCCGAGAGCGAGTTGCCGGTCTCGGTGACCTCGACAATGGCGTCGGCCAGCAAGGGCGGCTTGGCCTCGGTCGCACCCCAGCTAAACTCAACATGAGCGTTGACGTTGTGGTCGGCCAGCCAGCGACTGGTGAGGTTGACGACCTCGGTGGCGATTCGCTTCCCCTCTAAATCCTTGACCGATTGGATTGGTGAGTCGTTGGGCACCGCGAGCACCCAGCGGACCGGCCTGCGGCTGACCTTGCTCAGGACCAGCTCGCCGAGCTCGACCACGGCGACCCCGCTTTCCATGATCCAGTCGTGGCCAGTCAGTCCGCAGTCCAGAACGCCATCCGCGACATACGCGCGATCTCCTGGTGCGCAAGAGCGTGCAGGCGATCTCGGGGTCGTCGATCCGCGGGTAGTAGCTGCGCGACGTCTGACTGATGACGTATCCGGCCTTGCCAAAAAGCTCCAGCACGGCTTTCTGGAGGCTGCCGGAGGGTAGGCCGAGCTTGAGCTGGTATTCGGGCATCTCGAGACCTATGACTCCGGCGGAGATCGGAATGACGGCCGCGAATTCTCAGAGGGCAAAGACACTTACGGCTTGCCGTAAACAACGCTCGGGTCGAAGACTCGCTCGCCGACCACGCGGGTTTGATCGCCGTCGAGCTGGCGAAAGAAGCAGCTTTTGTAACCCTCGTGGCACGCGGCCCCACCGCGCTGACGAACCTTGAGGAGGACCGTATCGCCATCGCAATCAATGTGGATCGACTCGACGTCCTGCACATGCCCGCTTTCCTCGCCCTTGCGCCATAACCGTTTGCGGCTGCGGCTGTAGTAGCACGCCCTTTGCGTCTGGATCGTCTCCTGAAACGCTTCCTGGTTCATCCAGGCCAGCATCAGGACTTCACCGGTCTCGACGTCCTGGGCAATCACGGGGACAAGGCCGTTCAGTTTTTCGAAATCAAGCTGCAATGCCCGAGTCTCCCCGGCTCAAAAGATTTACTCTATACGCGAGCGCTGGATTGGGCAAGCGCGTCGATCCCTTTCGCGGGAGCGACGGGCGCGTCCTGCCCGCTCTTGGGAGGGGGGGCCAGGGACGCGCGCGTTTGCCAGGGCGGGAATGCCTCATTTCAGCCCGTCGCACAATACTATCTTGAATATTACCCGAGACACTCAGTCGATAACCAGACGGCTCGTGCGCACGCCAGCCCTTACCCTGGTCTTCGCGGATCCGATCGGTCACTCTCCGCGGCCCTGAGTGGCGAATACCGAACCGTTGAAGAGAAATTCACATGCGCTCGCCAGGCTATTTCTTCTTAGACTTAGGAACGTGATAGGCTTCTCTCTCCCTTCGTGGCCGACGCCTTGGTCACGACTTTTTTCGCCGCAGGGACGCTGATTTTCTTGGCGGCCGACGCCTTTTTCGCGGCTTTTTTCACTGATGCGACTTTCTTATTCTTGGTGGCCGACGCCTTCTTCGCGGCTTTTTTCGATGCCGGCTTTTCGGGGACTTCAGTGGCCGCCGTCGGCAACCGGGGCGTCGCCGATTTCGATGTCGAAGATGGCTCCCAGATCGTCTGTCGCGATCGTGGGGGCGCTGCTCGTGGCCTTGATCGGGGCGGTGGGGATCGCCTGTTCGATCAATTCCAGGTGATCCACGCCCCGGAGTACGAACAGCAATTCCGGCGACGAATCGAGGCGATTGCCGACCCCGTACATCACCGCGGCCACATGCTTGCACATCCCCGCGTAGTCCGGGCAACTGCAACGCATCTTGATCTCTTTCGGCTTCGGAAAAAGCCCATGATCCCGATCCGTCACCAGCTCCATCACCGCTTTCGACAGCTTGCCTTGGAGCAGTTCGACGAGCGTGCCGATTTTGCCCGCGGATTGTTCTTTCAGTGCCTGCCAGTCTGGCTTCGGAAGCGCGGCGATGTCGATCTGGACTTCGTACAGTTCCGATCCGCTCACGAGGGCTTCGATCCGCCCCTTGTCGATCTTCAGATGCACGACCGAACCGTTGCGAACGTAGGTCCGCCCGCGCGGCAGGCGGTTTGCGAAGTCGCTGTAGCTCTCCAGGTTCGTGCACCACGCCTTGCCCCAGAAGGTCGAGGCGATGGTTCGGCCCTCAATGCGGACCGGGCTGATCTCTTGCCCTTTCTTGGCCCGCTTGGCAACTTCCCTCGCGGCCTGAGCCCGCCGTTGGGCCACGGGAACGTAAGGCTTCCATCCGTAGTAATCGTCGTCGTACCTGCCCATTGGAGTGTCCTGCCTCGCACGAGGTCTCATCAGTCGGCGGTCGCCTGGTGCAAATCCAGCTTCACGAACCGCAATAGCGTATCGTTGTCCATTTCCGTCAGCAAGACTTCCCCCGAGTCTCCTTCACCGATCGCTTCGGCCGCGACCTGGCTTTTCCGCGCGATCATCTCGTCGATCCGCTCCTCGACCGTTCCCCGGCAGATGAACTTATGGACCAGCACGTTCTTCTTCTGGCCGATCCGAAAGGCGCGGTCGGTCGCCTGGTTCTCGATGGCCGGGTTCCACCAGCGGTCGAAGTGGATCACGTGCGAAGCCGCCGTCAGGTTCAGCCCGGTGCCGCCGGCTTTCAGCGACAACACGAAGAACGGCGGGCCGTCTTCCCGTTGAAATTGATCGACGAACTCCTTCCGCTTCTTGACGCTCGTCCCCCCGTGGAGCACCAACCCGGATCGACCGAACAGCGTGGCGAGGAACCCGGCCAGCGGGTCGGCGATCTCGCGAAACTGCGTGAAAACGAGGACCTTCTCCTGCCGGGACGCGATCTCCTCGGCGATCTCCGCCAACCGGCGAAACTTGCCGCTCCGGTCGGCCGCGTAGTCGTTCGTGCCGGCCACCTGGGCGGGATGATTGCAAATCTGCTTCAGCCGCATCAGTTGGGCCAGAACGATCCCCCGCCGCTGGATTCCATCACTGGCCTCCAACTGTTCGGCGAGGTCCTCGACCGCTTTCTGGTAGAGGGCCGCCTGGTGCTTGCTCAGCGCGCAGTAGGCTTTCACCTCCGTCTTGTCCGGGAGATCGGAGATCACCCGTTTGTCGGTCTTCAACCGCCGCAGAATGTAGGGTCGCACCAGATTTCGCAGCGGTTCGAACGAAGGAACTTCGGCGTCTTGCAACCGCTTGACGAACGAGCCGAATTGCTTGGCCGTGCCCAGCAGTCCGGGGTTCAAGAAATCGAAGAGCGACCAGAGATCCGACAGCCGATTCTCGACGGGCGTGCCGGTCATGGCGATCCGACTGCCGGCGGTCAATTCCTTCACCGCCCGGGTCTGCTTCGTGCCGGAGTTCTTGATCGCCTGGGCTTCGTCGAGAATCGCCAGCCGCCAGCGATACTGCTTCATCCAGTCGTTGCGGACGAGCATGCCATACGTGGTGACGATCAAATCGAACTTGTCGGCATCGGCGAGCCCGATTTCACCGGCGTTCGCGTTCACTTCCGAAGGATGGGCCACGGCGAAGGAGAGACTCGGCGCGAACTTCGCCAGCTCCGATTTCCAGTTCGCGATCAGCGAAGCCGGCACGACGAGCAGGCTGGCTTTTTTCTGTTTGTCGCGCTTCAGATCGAGCAGCAGCGAAATCACCTGGACCGTTTTGCCGAGGCCCATATCGTCGGCCAGGCAGCCTCCCAGTCCCAGGCGAGCGACGAATCGCAACCAGGCGTAGCCCGTCTGCTGATACGGCGCGAAGCTCCGCCTTCAAATCGGGAGGGGCCATCTCCTGCCGGGTCTCCGGAGAACGCAGACCCTTGAGGACCGCATCCAATTCCGGCGCCGGCGGTCAGGCCCGACCATTCGCGAATCGCCGCCTGGCTTTCGTCCTCGTCCTCCTTGGCGAGATTCGCCCCGGAAAGGAGACGCATTCCTTCAAAGAACGAAATGCCCTCCCGGCGAACGTCCTTTTCGACATCCTTCCAATGCTCCAGGGCTTCCTTCAGCTTCTCCCGATCGACTTCGACCCACTTCCCCTTCAGTGGGATCAAGCCCCCGCTGGATTCGAGCAACTGGGCGATCTCATCCGGGCTGAGCGTTTCTCCTTCGAGGCTCACGCCGACGGAGAACTCCATCATCGCATCGACGCCCGATGCCTGCCGAATTCTTCGAGTCGATCTTCACGCTGACGCGGGGCCGGGTCGGTTTCTGGGCGTTCCACCAGTCGGGCACCCGTACGATCAAACCGCTCGATTCCAAGAGGGGTATCGCTTTGAGAAACTCGTACGCTTCTCTCGGCGACCACGCGAGGGGGTGATAAATCTCCTCGGAATCGACGAGTCGTCGAATCAATTCCGAGGATTCGGCGGCCTTCGAGATCGGCAGCAGTAGATTGAGCATCGCCTCGCGGTTCTGCTCCCCGGCATACTGCTGAAGCGCCCGGCCAAGGGGTTCGTGCTTCACTTTGCCCTGCGGTGTCAGACCGTTGGCAAACGTGGCCAGAAACGCGAACGGGTACTCTGGGTTCCGCTTATTCTCGGCCAGGTGGAACGTCACGCGGCCGACAAATCGCCACTGGGGGTTGCGCTCCCGCAGATAGCCTTGAGCTCCGCCGGGGTGCTTTTCGATTTCGCTCCGGGTGAGAGAATCGAGGTCTTGCCACCAATTCGAGAGGACTTCCGGCGTCAGATACTCCAGCCCGGTCATCGGAGGGGCCTGCAGAATCGCCCGTTCGAGGTCGGCCGTCGGGAGGCGGGAGTTCGGGGATTGGTTCGCCGGGTTCCCCCGTCGCGGCTTTGCAGAGGTTCGTGAGATAAAGCCGGGCGATCGAGCGGGCGAACTCGAAGGACGGCGGCAGCGCCGCTTCCATCTCCTCGCTCGCGGAGTAGAGCATCCCTCGGGCCGGGCTCTCGCCGTACGCTTCGAGCAGCGCTTTCGAGGGTTTCCGATCCGGAGCTTCGAGCGGCGTTTCTCGAACGAGGAGATGCCCTTGCGGCGTGATCGTCAGTTCGTGCATCGTGAGGCGACTCGCGCTGTGTTGAATGGTTGTTCTCACGTCACCGACAGAACCCAGCGGCGCCGCTGATTTCCTGTCCAGCGGCTGACTCTGCGCAAACGGATCTATGGTTTAACAGAAGGGCGGCTAACTCACCAAACTTTTCCCAATTCGATCGATTAGGTCAGCTCCAATTGCACTTTGATGGCCTGACCGACCGCGCTCATGTCAATCTTGGAGAGTCGGCCCACGCGGTTCTGTAGGCGGAGCTTGCTTACGGTCGTGAGCTGGTCAGCCATCGCCTTGTGCCTCTTTCCCCCCACGGTCACAGGGGCCTCGCTCGGGTAGAGGCGGTCGGCGGCGGTGGTCAATGGGACGACCTGCAACCGGTTGAGATGCTTGTTCGCGGCATCATTGCTCACGATGACAGCCGGGCGTTGCTTGCGCACCTCGCCCCCACTGCGCGGCTCGAAGTCGATCCACCAGACGTCACCGCGTTTCATCGGCGATGTCTCCCACCGTGGCGTCGGCCCACGCGAGCGCTTCCGCTTCGCGCGCTTCCTCCTGGGCCATCTGCTGGTAAGCGACCTCCAGATCTTTTCCGATGACGTGCGGCCGAACGAGGGACTCGATGAACTGGCTGATACGCCGCCGGCCGACGACGGTGTGCAGCCCGGCGTAGACTCGCTCGTCAATGGTAATTGTCAGTTTCTTCTGCATCGCGGACTCCGGCAACACGTGTTACTACACGTATTGTAGCGGCAAGCTCGCTTGAGAGCAACGACTCGGCGTCGTTGATGGTGTGGGCCGGGTTCTAACCCGCCTGGACGCGTCAAGGAGGGAATCAGCGGGTTAGAGCGGTTAACACGCGGGTTGCACACAAGACCGCCGCAATGTCGGTTGATACTAACCCGACTGCGCAAGCGAGGGACACTGGCCTAGGCCGTGCGAGACGCACAGCCGATCCCCTCGCTCGCGCGTGGTTAGTATGGGTCGTGTGCAATTCATCGGAAAACCGCTCTAGGAAACCCACTTCACGCGCCTTTGCCAGACCGCTTTCGATAGACGCTTGCACGGCAATTGCAAGTCGACCATGATATGTATCGAAGTGTACGGCTCAGGTACGGAGGAATCCCGTGAAACACGTGTGCCAGCTTCTCATCGCCTTCACTCTCCTGTCCCGAGCTCACGCTCAGGACGTCAAACGCAACATCCCCTACGGCGATCCGGCGCAAGATCGCCAGGTGCTCGATGTCTATTCACCACCGTAATGCGAAAAACCTGCCCGTGGTCTTCTGGATTCACGGCGGCGGTTGGCAGACGGGCGACAAATCGAGACGTCCAGATCAAGCCGCAAGCATTCATGGACAAAGGGTTCGTCTTTGTCTCCACCAACTATCGACTCCTGCCGAACGTCGACATGGGGACCATCGTGCGCGACATCGCCAAGTCGATCCGCTGGGTACACGACCATATCGCCGAGTACGGAGGCGATCCGGAGCGTCTTTTCGTCATGGGCCATTCCGCCGGTGCGCAGCTCGCCGCGCTGGTCTGCACCGATGATCGCTATTTGAAGGCCGAAGGGCCTGTCGCTGGCCATCATCAAAGGCTGCGTGCCCGTCGATGGGGACACCTACGACGTGCCGGCCATCATCGAGACGGCGGAGACCCGTCGTCGGGTGCATGGTCAGCCGCAACCGAAGTTTGGTCACCGTGAGAAGTTCGGCAACGATCCGGCGAAGCATCGCGACTTCTCCGCCGTGACGCACGTGGCCAAGGACAAAGGCATTCCTCCGTTCCTGATCATGCATGTTGCCGAGCATCCCGACACCAGCGCAGGCGCATGCGCCTCGCCAGCGTGCTGAAGAGCGCGGGCATCCCCGCCAAGGTCTTCGGTGCCCGGGAGTCCACTCACAACAAGATCAATGCGGATCTCGGCTTGCCCGACGATCCGGGCACAAAGGCGTTGTTCGAGTTCGTCGGCGAAGCACTGAAGAAATGACATGATGCCAGACTACAGGTCGAGTAGCCCCCAACTTCGTCTCACCGCCAGGGAGGGCAACAGTGAAGGAGATGGTCGATCAGATCGATCTTCATGTTCGATTCCTCCACGAATGCAAGATCAGTCTCGAAGGTACGCACTGGTGAGCGACTGCTTCGCTCGCAACAGTTCTTTGGGTGTACCTTCGAACAGGATTGTACCGCCCTTACTGCCGCCTTCGGGACCCATGTCGATGATCCAATCGGCGTTCTTGATGACATGCAGATTATGCTCGATGACGATCACCGTATTGCCGGCATCCACAAGACGATTCATGACACCCAGCAGATGACTGATATCGGACATGTGCAAGCCCGTGGTGGGCTCGTCCATCACATAGATGCTGCCCTGCTTGTGCAGTTCGCTGGCCAGCTTGATGCGCTGGCATTCGCCGCCCGAGAGCGTGCTGAGCGGCTGACCCAGGCTCAAATAATCCAGCCCCACGTCGCTCATGGCTTGTAGTTTGCGAAGCACTTCCTTGATCTCGAAATACTCCAGCGCTTGCTGCACGTTCATGGCCAGCACGTCACTGATGGATTTGCCGTTGAGCTTGTAGGCCAGCACTTCGTCTTTGAAACGCTTGCCGCCACAGACTTCGCAGGGCGTTTTCACTTCGCTCAGAAAGGCCAGGTCGGTGTAGATCACGCCGAGTCCCTGGCAGTTTTCGCAGGCGCCCTTGGAATTGAAACTGAAAAGCGATGCGTTGACCTTGTTGGCCGCGGCGAATGCCTTGCGGACATCATCCAGGATGCCCGTGTAGGTGGCGGGATTGGAGCGGCTGGAAACGCCCACCGCCGATTGGTCGATGACGATGGCATCGGGATGTTGCTGCAAGAAGACCTGGTTGATCAATGAACTTTTTCCCGAGCCAGCTACGCCTGTCACCACCGTGAATACGCCGGTGGGGATATCCACACTGATGTTTTGCAGGTTATTGACTCTGGCATTCCTGACCGGCAGCTTGCCTTTTGGCTTGCGGAATTCATCCTTGAGCGGAATGTTCTGTTTGATGTGTTTCCCTGTTAACGTATCGGCTTGCAGCAAATCCTTGATAGCTGCCTTCGAAGACGATCTCGCCTCCCTGCCGCCCGGCATGTGGACCCACATCGATGATGTGGTCCGCCACTTTGATCACGTCCGGATCATGCTCTACCACGATGACCGTGTTGCCCTTGTCGCGCAGTTTTTGCAGCAGCTCATTCATGCGATGCACGTCGCGTGGATGCATGCCCACGCTGGGCTCATCGAAGACATACATCACGTCCATCAGGCTGCTGCTGAGATGTTTGACGATCTTGATGCGCTGTGATTCGCCGCCGGATAGCGTGTCGGTTTCACGGTTCAGGTTGAGATATTCAAGACCGATATCCACAAGGTGTCGCAGGCGTTCCACCAGCGTATTGACGATCGGCTGGGCAATTGGGTCCTTAATGGCTTTCACAAACTCGATCAGCTCTGTGATCTCCATGTTGGCTAACTCGGCGATATTGCGGCCGTTGATCTTGCATTTCAAGACTGCCTGGCTGAGACGCGCACCCTTGCACAGGGAACACGGGCCCATCGTCATATACGGAGCGACTGCGTTTTGCGTACGCTCCGACTTCGTTTTGACGTCCCGCTTGATGTATTTGGACGCAAATTTTTCGATGATGCCTTGAAAGGTCAGATTGATATCCTTGGCGCCGACTTTTGTTTTGACCTTCATGGGCTCACTGTACAACAGCAAATCCATTTCCTTTTGAGTGTATTTGGAAAGCTTCTTATCTGGATCGAACAATCCGGTTTGAATACAGAGGCTCCAACCCCATGAATTCACTGCATATTCCGGGAACAAGATCGCTCCTTCATTGAGCGATTTGGATTTATCCAGAAATTTATCCAGGTCCACGTCCAGTTTGCGGCCAAGCCCGTTGCAGTTCGGGCACATGCCCTGCGGATCGTTGAAGCTGAAGACGTTGACCGGACCGACGAAGGGCTGCCCGATGCGCCAGAAGAGGCGGCGCAGAATGCTGTAAATATCGGTGACCGTTCCCACGGTCGAATGGGAACCGCCGCCCAGTCGCTTTTGATCCACGACGATTGCCATGCTCAGATTTTCGATGGCATCCGCTTCGGGTTGGGGATAGCGCGGCAGGAAGTTGCGGATGAACAGACTGAAGTTTTCATTCAACAGTCGCTGGGCTTCGTTGGCGATGGTATCAAACACGATCGACGATTTCCCGGAACCGGAAACACCTGTAAAAATCGTGATCTTGCGTTTGGGAATGCGCAGCGAAACATTCTTCAAATTGTTCTCACGCGCGCCGCGGATCTCAATGTATTCCTGTGGCATGAATCCTCTCCTCGAATGGTTAAGTGTTCAGCTTCATGGATTCTTTCAGAATCTTCGAGAAGTTCGGCTCTTTTCGCCTTGATATCTTTCTCGTCTGACAAATCAGTCATGCGCCTGTCTACATAATCGCCTTCCAGCGATGGACTCTTGATTTTGGGTTCAGTGCGGGCTCGTCTCTTCGACGGCGCCGCGATACTCGCAGCCGGGGTATCTCAGGAGTTCGGGTCAGCAGCGAGTCCGAGGAAGCGCCGGCAGTCGGCGAGGCGGCGACGCAGGAACTCTTGATCGGCGCTAGAGCTCGTCAATCGCAGCGCTTCCCGCCAGGCGGCGCTCGGCGGCGGAGTACTGGCCGAGGCGGAAGTGGAGCTCGCCGATGACCGCGTGCCAGCCGGGATAGCGGGCGGGGACGTTTTCCGGGACAACGGCGGCCAGGCGGTCGAGCCCGGCTTGCGGGCCGTGCAGGTAGGCTTCGGCGACGGCGCGGTTGAGCGCGTGGATCGGCGACGGCGCGATGCGGTCGAGCGCGTCGTAGCATTCGGCGATCCGGCGCCAATCGGTGTCGGCGAAGGTCGGCGCGCGGCAGTGCTCCCAGGCGATGCCCGCTTCCACGTGATAGCGCGTCAATTCGTCGCCGGCGGCGGACCTGGCGAGCCACGCCATGCCCTCGCGCACGTCGCTCCAGTTCCAGGTGGAGCGATCCTGCTGCTCGAACAGAACGATGGCGCCGTCGAGAGTGACCCGCGCATCGAAGCGGGCCGCGTGGAAGCACATCAGGGCGAGCAAGGCATGTACCGCCGGGACGTCGCCGACGGGATGGGCGGCGAGCATCCGCGCCAGCCGCCGGGCCTCGTCGCACAGGTCGCGGCGTATCGGTACATCGGCATGGGTGGCGTGGCAGCCTTGACTGAACAGGAGGTAGATGACCGAGAGCACCGCGTCCAGCCGAGCGCGAAGCTGCGGGGCGGCCGGTGCCTCGAAATCGACGTCCAGTTCGCGCAGCCGATCTCTGGCCCGCTCGATGCGTTTCTGGACGTTGGCCTCGGTGGTGAGCAGGCCGCGGGCGATCTCGGCCGTACTGAATCCGCAGAGCGTCCGGAGCGCGAAGGCGACGCGCGATTCAGCCGGCACGGCTTCATGGCAGCACACGAAGAGGAGGCGGAGCGGCTCGTCGCCGATCTCGTCGGCAAAATGCGCTTCGGGCGGCGCCGTTTCCCGCTCGGCCTCATCCGCCAAGTGCTGGCAACGCCCTGGCGTGGGTTTGCTCCCGCCGCCAGGCGTCGATCGCGAGATTGCGGGCGGTGCGGTAGAGCCAGCCGGCCGGGTCTTCGGGAACGCCGCGCCGCGACCACGTCTCCAGGGCCTGCACGAGCGCGGTCTGCACGACGTCCTCGACGAGGTCGAGCCGGCGCACGCCGAGCGACCGGGTCAGCACGGCGACGAGCCGGCCGAACTCGTGGCGAAAAAAGTGCTCCACCAGTGCACGCGGTTCATTCATGCGTAGCCGGCCAATTCGCGGATCTCGATCACGTGGCAATCGCCCGGACACTCCTGAGCGATTGCCACCGCCGCATCGTAGTCGTCGGCCTGGATAAGGCTGAAGCTGGCGACGAATTCCTTGGCTTCGACGTAGGGGCCGTCGGTCACGATTCCGTCCTTGATGACCCGGCCGCTCGGTTTCAAACCATCGCCGCCGGGCAGGATCGACGCGTTGAACTTCTGCATCCAGCCGTACCATTGGCCCGGCCAGGACTTGCATTTCCTCGGGAGACGGCTGGGATTGGGGATCGGTGGAATGGCGAAAGATGAACAGAAACTTCGGCATGAGACGGATCTCCAAAAGGTTTCACGTGCTTGGACCGGGGCCCTTTTCCCCGGCCCTTCGGTGGTACAACGAACAAGGTCCGACCGTTCGGACACTGCACAGGTTATTTTGCGCGAGTACGTCGCCGCAAGCGATGGAAGCGCTGCGTAACCTGGAAGAGCAGCATCAACAGCGGTCAAGTTAGTCATCCAGAGCGACCTGTCCCGGCGCGGAGCCGGGGCAGCGGGGTTTGAACTCCGCGGCGCGACGAGATATCGCAACTTCAATGAATAAAGCCACTTGCGACAAATCGCAAGTGGCCTAAAGTGGGGGCGGCGGGAATTGCATCCGCGTCCCAGATTCCGCAAGTCATTTTGCAACACGATATTTGCGTCGAGAGCCGTCGCCCCTGTCTGCATACTGCCTGCACCGATTTGGCTCTGGGCGAGCTTGTCGCAAGCTGGCACCGCCTGACGCCGGAAGTCTGCGCGGCGATCACACGACTCAAGGAGGCCAGTCGGCGGCCATCAGGGGCGAACGCCACCCCATGCACGGCCCCCGTGTGGCCGTGCAGGACCGCCACGTCCTGGCGACCCGTCGCCCGCCAGACCCGGACGGTCCGGTCGCTGCCCGCCGATGCGACCCATTGTCCGTCCGGGCTGTACGCAGCCGCGAAGACTTCGCCGGCATGGCGGTCGTAAGGCGCATTCGACTTCCCGGCTCGTCCCGGCGTCCCACTGGCGACACGGTACCGTCCGCCGAGGCCGTCAGAGGCGCGTGCCGTTCGGGCTGAACCCAACGCCGATGACCTTGCTCGTGTGCCCCCGAAAAGTGGCGAGCAGCGCACCGTCGCCGGGTCCCACAGCCGCGCCGTCTGGTCCTCGCCAGCCGACGCGAGTCGGGTGCCGTCCGGGCTGAAAGCGATCGACCAGATCTTATCGTGTCCTTCACAGACCGCGGTCTGCTTGCCGGAGGTCGCGTCGAACATCACGATCCGGTCCTTTTCGCCGTCAAACCCATGAGAGGCCAGTCGATTGCGCAGGTGCCGCCATTCCCAGCCGCGCAGAGACTCCGGGGCCGCGTCGAGCTCGCGCACGGCGTCGGCCACATCATGCCGACGGATCAGCGCCGCGGCGGCGGCGGCCATCCGGGCGCGGGAAGCCTGGAAGAGCGCAGTGTCGAGGGCGTGGGCGTTCGCTTCCAACCATTTCCAGGTCACCGCAGCCAGGCCTCCCAACAACGATGCCGCGAGGAGGGTCACCAACAGCGTTATCAGCGGCCGGCGCCGGCAGCGCGCGGGCCAGCCGTGCGGCCGCCCCGACCGGGCGGCGCCACCACGTGTTTCCCCTCTTGGAAGCGGTGCAGGTCTTCGGCCAGCGCAGGGCCTTGAGTAACGACGACCCGGCTCCTTCTCCAGGCAGTGCAGGGTGATGGCCTCCAGGTCGCGCGGCAAGCGGGGCTGCAGGCGGCGCGGCCGCGCCGGCTCGTCGGACGTGACCGCGCGCAGCACCTCCATGGTGCAGTCGCCCTGGAACGGCACTCGCCCCGTCATGAGCTCGTAGAGCACGACCCCCAGGGCGTAAATGTCCGTCGCCGGCCCGATGTGGCGCGCTTGCCAGCGGCTTGCTCGGGGGCCATGTACCCCGGCGTCCGACCAGGAAGCCGCTCCGCGTCAAGGTCGTGGCGCCCTCGGTCGGCTGGGCGAGTCCGAAGTCGGTGATCTTGGGAACGACGAACGGTGAACGATGAAGGATGAATTCGGGCCGGCTCGACTGTCTTTCGGCCCGTCATCGTCCCCGAGGCTTCGTGCTCGTGCAAAAGGATATTGGCCGGTTTCAAGTCGCGGTGGATGACCCCCTCGCCGTGCGCCGCCTGGGTCGCATGGGCCAGCGTCTCGATCAAGCGGGCCGCCTCGCCCGCAGGCCGGGCTTGCCGTCCAGCCGGTCCGCCAGGCTGCCGCCCTCGACCCACTCGGGAGCACAAGAAAGGCCGGCCGTCGTAGCTGCCGATCTCGTAGACCTGCACGATGTTGGGGTGCTGCACCCGCGCCGCCAGCTCTGCCTCCAGCCGGAAACGCAGCTCCTGGGTGGACCGACGCGAACTCGCCCGCCAGCACCATCTTGAGGGCCACCAGCCGGTGGAGGCTCCGGTGCCGCCCTTGTACACCCCCCCATTCCTCCACGTCCGACTTCCGCCAGGATGTCGTAGTCCCCGACCTTTCCGGGCGTCGGGCGAATCACCAGCATTGCTTCCGGGTCTTGCGTTGGCGCGGCTATCCTGGCTTCTTGCGTTTTCCGCAGAGCGCGAACCGCCGAGCGGCGCTGGGCCGGGGTGAACCAATATCTCGCTCCCGCGGGAGCCGTTTTGCTGCAGCCGCACAGGAAAGGATCTTCGGCAGCGAACTGGTCGATCATGCGGCAACGCGCGGGACAGTCGCCAAGGTGAGCAGAGACGCGGGCCAGCTCTGCCGCTGTGAGCTGACCGAGCGACAGCGCAAGCAGCTCGTCGGCGGTCGGATGATTCAACGGTGCCTCGGACATGGAAAGCTCTAAGGGTTCGTCGGACGCTCAATCGACACCGTGGATTACCAGTAGAGAAACGTAGAGGACGGAGAACCTAACACGAATCACAAAGTTGGTCACTTAGGACGGCTCTCCCGAGCCGTATTGCAGCAGTCTCAAAATTGGTCATTTGGGACGGCTCTCGCCGAGCCGTCTGCCGCAGTCTATTAACACGAATCACAAAGTTGGTCACGTAGGACAGCTCTGCCGAGCCGTCTGCGCAGTCTCAGAATTTTTCATGTGGGACGGCTCTCCCGAGCCGTCTCCGCATATGCGCAATCTCAGAATTGGTCATGTGGGACGGCTCTCCCGAGCCGTATCCGCAGTCTACTGGTCGATCGAACCTCCATCCGAGTTCAACCCAGTGCGGTCTGATCCACAAGGGACAACTCCCGTGAGGGAGCCCCGCGTTGTCGGGATTGGCGCCGATGTATTGAATCGCTCGCCACAGATGTTCTTCATCTCGAATGAGGCGGTCGTAGCTTTCGTCCTGCCACAGGTCCCCTGTTTCTTGCAGCGCGCGATTGATCCGCCGCGAGCTGTACTTCTTCCAACTGCCCACAATGGTTTCGATGGGGTGAGCCTTCGACATCCGAGGCTGCACGATCGCGTGGGCGTGATTGGGCATGACCACATAGCAATCAAGTTCGTAGCGGTCGTCGTCGAAGTGGTGCATGGCAGACGTCAGGAAGGCGGCCAGAGAGGCTTGCTTCAACACACAACTGCCCATTCCCTGATCGAGCCAGCGTTCGATCCGCTCCTGAAGTTGGCGAGCCAGTTCATCCCAGGCGTCGTCCAATCCCCTGGCACGGCTCTCCCGAGCGATCGGGAAGTCTCTTCTGAGGCGTCTGTGCTGCGAGACGGCCTCGGGAGAGCCGTCCACGAGGGTTGTTGTACGAGGGTGTTGTCGTTCCAGGCCTTCTTTGAGGGCTGCCAATTCATCCAACTTGCTGCGAGGTAGCGAGTCGGCCAGGCGGAAGGTGACGAAGTAGGTGGCCCCGTCCTGCCGCCAGTCGAGGGAGATGGCGAATGGTGTACCGGTTATCGGCTTGTCGGGATGGAGTCCTTGAAATCCCGGCGGGGCCCGGAAGGTTCCACATGAGAATGCTCCTGGACACCTCGTAGGACGGCTCGTAGGACAGCTAGTAGGACGGCTCTCCTGAGCCGTCTGAGTCGTCGTCGCGCACGGCTAGGGAGAGCCGTCCTACATTAGTACTTTACACATGAACATCCCGTAGCATCTTCTTCGATCGCGGCTTCAAGTTCCCCGGGGGAGGGACTAGATAGATGAGTCCCTCCGCCTCCTGGCGGAGGTGCGGTCCAGACGCGCAACTTCGCCACGTAGACGGCCGCCACCGACAGCCCCAGCTCCTGGGCCGCGTCCGCGCCGGTCAGCGGCCTCGAGGGCACAGCCGCCTGAAGGCTTGCACCGTGGTCGGCTCGAACTCCTCTTGCACCAGGTCTAGCAGACAGTCCGAGCACGTAGCGGTCGTGTTCCTCGGTCCCATTGCCGATTCAGCTCGCCGTCGGGGTCGGCGATCTGCTGGAGGGCCTCGGTGGCGCCGGTGCCGCCGCTGGCCCTGGGTCCCCGCGTCGATCGCCCGCCAGTAATCGGTTGTCCGGCTGAAAACGATGGGTGCAGCCAGGAGCGAAAGGCGCCCCGGCGACCGGAGTGCTGGAAAGGGGGCAGGTGCTTGACCACGCTCAGGAGGACGTCCTGGCTCGGGTCCTCCAGATCGCCTGCCGGCTCACCCTGGCGATTGAGCCAGCCGAGGATCAGCGGACGATAGAGGTCCGTCAGGTCCTTCCACGCATTCTCTTCGCCGTTCTCGGCACAAAGAGCAGACTTTGCCGAGTCTCGTTCATGGCACCATCTTCCCCTCGCCGAACCGGTTGATGGGTGGGCTCTCTGTCGTTTTTTTCGACCGACTCGTGTAAGGTTTTCCGCCGCCCACCGTTTCTTGTACTCGTCGCCGATTTCCGACTGCGGACAACAAGAAGAGCGGCTGGCGAGGCAGCACTGCCAGGAAACCCTTCACGGTCACCTGCCCGGCACCGGTCTGTCCGCCGCCGGCTGATTGTTCGCCATTGTACCGGAGACCACCCTTGGCCGGAGAGGGACGCATTTCATGACCACCCGTTCCTCGACCAGCAAGCGATTCTTCCGCTCGCCCGCCGAGCAGTCGACGTGCGAGCACCTGCACCAGATCCACCCGCAATAACCGTCCGGCTACGGTGCGGAGCCGGGGGTTGACAGATTTCTCCGGGCGAGCCGGGGAGAGCCCGACCGAGGGAGTGCCCCCGCCCCCCTTGAGCCCCCAGGCGACGAGACCCTGACCGACGCGCTCGTGTCCCGACCTGGCCGGTCTGCAAACGTCGGTGACGCGGGCAAAGGGGGCACCGGCCGCGGCACGTGCGTGATGGCTCGACGAGAAAGGTTAGGATGTGCCGAGACTCGGAGCTGGGCCGCCTCGCTGCCGGTAGCCACTTACCGAAGCGGCAAGCTCGTGCTCCGGCCTGACGACGACGGCACGTTCAATAATCCGCTCCCGCCCCCTCCCAACGCCAATGGGGCTTGCAATGGGTGGCGACTGTGTCAGGCCTGACGGCAGGAGCATCCAGATCCGAGAGAGCCACATTCGATAATGAGTGCCGCCGAGAATCGGACGGCGGCGGGAAATCACCCCGCACGCGCATGCTTCAGACTACCAAGTTTAACGATTATGCCTGTGTCACACATAACCACAAGGGAAGCAGAACGTTACGGCTGAACGCCGCGGTTCCGATTATTCCTGTGTCACACGTAAATT
>CAVRFS010000068.1:0-14067 GCA_963720335.1 uncultured Planctomycetota bacterium
TAAATGGTCGTACATCTCCCGCGACCAGATTCCGACTATCCACTCCCCGATCCGCGTCTCAGGCATGCCGATGGCTGGATTCACTTTCTTGGTGCTTTCGCGGAACCACATGAAGGGCTGACCGCCAACACAAGCCGCTAAATGCCCTCGAAATCTTTCGGCAAAAGTCTAATCGGTGACGGCAAGCGTAACCTGAAATCCCGTTCCTGTTGTTTTCTTGCTGTATGAAGTCTTGAGGCTGCCATCCCCTAGAACTGCCCCCAGGACGTAGCCGGCGTCAAACGTGTCAGCGAGCCTGCCTGGCAGATAGAGGGGGCAGTTCCGACAGGAATCGGTTGCTCGTTTCGCGGCTTCCGATGCCTTCATGGTGCGTTCGGCACCGCAATGCGGGCACTTAATGGTGACCGGTTTGCGGCGTGCCTCAAGACAACATGCGAGACATACATGAGACTTGAGCCTGGCGATCGTCGCTGGCTTGTGTTTTCGCTCTTGACGGCAGACGGGGCATGTCAAAATCATGGTTGAGTTGCAGCCTTGTGTACGTGTACTTCACTCAGGCGGCAACACGCGAGAGACTGTGCTGCCCTGGTTCATTGTAGCATAAATCAGGGCAACACGTCAATCTATTTCATTCTTCAGCTCTGAAATAGCCGCGCAGATTAACCGTCGCCGCGGCGGTCGCCGAGGCGACCCAACTCGTGCCGCCGGCGATCTGCTCTTCCTCGCCCAAGGGGGCGATGTACTCGTATCCGAGCTGCGGGTGGACGGTGATCGTCTTGTAGACGAGGCTAGCGGTCATGGTCGGCTGCGCTGACGCGGACAGTCCGACCGTGGACTGGATCGTCTCTGGCAGGCCGGGCTCGGTCTTGATCGCCGTACCTCCGGCGGTCAGTGTGCCGGTCGTGGGACGTGCCAGCTTGATCTCGACGGGCGTGGCCGAGTTAGTTGTGCCGTCGAAGAAGAAGCCATAGGCTTTCAGCTTGACGCGCTGGTTGGTGGGGGTGGTGATGAATCCGACCACGGTGGGAGACGTGGCTGGAAGGCTAACTGAGGGAATCGACACCTCGTAGATCAAACCTGCCATTGATGTTGCTCCTGTGAAAGTAGGCAGTAGGATAAGTCGCCGGCCTCGCCGGCTAGTAGGCAGAACACAACGTGCTAGGATCGAGGCTAATAGGCATGGGCGCGGGCACTTTGTACTCCCTACTGCCTACTGCCTACTCGGGAGCGAAGCGCAGCTTCGATCCGGGAGAAAACCTCGGGCCACGCTCCGCGAGGCTTCTGTCTGAACAAGCGAACGCTCGGGTACCAGGGCGAGTCCTCTCTCTCGAGGAGCCAGCGCCAATCGGGCGGATCATTCAGGGGGATCCACGTCGGAATTCCCATCGCGCCGGCCAGGTGGGCCACGCCGGTCTCGGCTGAGATGACCAGGTCGAGTCCCGCCATCACGGCGGCCGTGTCCATCCAATTCTCTCGCCCGGCGATCGGGTGGATCGGCAGGCCCTCGATCTCATCGTCGCGGCCTTGCTGCAAGGCCAGCAGGGTCACGCCGGGGACTCTTGCCAAGGGTGCCAGGAAGTCGGGCTTGAACGACCGGCGCGGGTCGGTGTGGTTCTTGGAGTCTCCTCGCCAGCACACGCCGATCTTGAAGCCCGGGATCGACTCACCGACAGGCCGCCAGCGTTCGACCGTCTCGGCATCGGGCCAGAGGTACGGTACGCGGTCTGGTATGGTATCAAGCGTGGTGCCGAAGATGTGGGGCAACGCCAACATCGGGATCCAGGCATCATGCTCGGGCACGAGGCTGAAATCGGTGATCACCTCGTCGACGCCTGACGCCCGGGCCAGGATGGTCGCCGCGTGGTGGTGCCCCGAGTTCTCGAGCGCTGCCACAACCAGCCGTCCGCAGCGGGCACGAACCCGTCCCGCGTACCGGATGAACTGGAAGCAGTCGCCATAGCCGTGGGTCGCACACACGACGATCGTGCCGTCGACCGGGCGGCCGTCCCACTTGGGGCGGTCTCTAGGATAAATCGATCTGTCCTGGTCCGAATTGAAAACAAGGTGCTGAGATTCAGCGAACCCTTCGGTGTATTCGCCCTTGATCAAAGGGATCATCGCGCCCAGAGCACCCGGTTGTGTTGGCTGATCTGGCCTTCGGTCAAGAGCACTACCCAGAGCGGCAGGGCCTTGTCATAATGCCCAGCGATCTGGTTCCGGAGAGCGAGCCGGGTCAGGTTCTCGTAAGTCAGGTCGTAGTGGCAGGCCGCGTCGGCGGCCTCGATCGACTCGTCGATCACGTCCCACCTGTCGCCGGCTTCCCAGCGCCGACAGAGGAGCGACGACAGGGTGGCGATCGCCTCGGCGAACTCCGGCTTGAGCTGATCGCCTCCCGGCAGGATTGGGCCGCTTCGTTCCATTCTCCAGGCCGGGCTGGGCGGTCGAGAGGGAGTACCAGGAGAGAGCCGTCGGCTCGATCGCCACAGCGGACTCGAAAGCCTGTTCCGCTTCCGGGAACTTGCCCTGTAACGCCACGCCGTCCCCAGCTCGTGGTACCGCCTCGCCGACGGCTCCAGCCGAATCGCCTGCCGGTACGCTGCCGCCGCCCCGCGGTAGTCGCCCTTTAATCCGAGCGTGGCGCATAGATTCGCATAGAGCCTCGGGTCGCGGCGGCCGCCCGGCTTGCGGATGGCGTGGCGGAAGTGCGGCTCGGCCTGTTCGTGGCGGCCGGCACGCAGGGCGATCACGCCTCGCTGCGCGAGGTCCGTTGTCCGTTGTCCGTTGTCCGTGTTAAGAGTGCCATCTATCCACCACTAAACGCTGATATCCGCGAAGCGAACAACTCACCACGGACTACGGACTACGGACTACTCAACGAGAAAGCTTGCACCCAAATAACGTCGACGGCTCGGCCGAATTCCCGAACGGTCCCCAGCGGACCTGGACGCGGGCTAGGACCTCGTCGAGCTGGGCTCGGATGAGCCTAATCTTGTTTGCGAAGTCGCCCTTATCGCCGCGGGCCTCGGCGGTGTAGCGGTCGTTAAGCACAGTCAACACCGTCGCGATCCTGAGGTCTCGCATGTCATAGATCCACGACGATGTGCGGTTCACGATCAGCTCGTCGATCCCGAAGCGTCGCTTGATATCGAAGCTGGCCTCCTCGGTCTGAGGGTCGAGCGTGTTGATTGTGAACGTCACACCCGTCAGACCCGCGGCAGGTGCCGGCGGTTGGCCGACGTTCAGGTCCTTATGCAGGCGCCGGAGCGTGAGCGAGGAACCGAAAACGCTGTCGATCGCCAGGAGTTGGCCGCCGCCAGGGTATTGGGTCTTGGCGCACTCAGTTGTACGACTTGGTTGGGCTGAACATTGTTGTTCGCGAAGTTGGTTAACGTCGAATTGAGCACCCAGGGCGAACCCGACGAGAAGAAACCGTCAGTTCCGGTCGCCATCTGTTGCCATTGAGGGCAGAGCGTGACGAAGTCGCCACCGCAACGGACGGCGATATCCTCGTCAGTCGCGTAGACGGGCGTTGTTTGTTCTGGGAGGTTCGACATGGTGTCTGCCTTGGCTTGTGGTTACGCCGAGTCCTCCCCCCGCGTGCGGCTTCGCCACACGCTGTCCCCCTCCAGAGGGGGACCACAGCCCGTGCGAAGACACTGGCCGGGGTTAAGCCGGGGCTGCGCAGCCGAGTACTGTCTAAAGACGGCGGCATCGTGCGGGTTGTTGTCCCCCTCTGGAGGGGGACGGGTCTGGCCATATCGGCCAGACCAGGGGGCGATCGGCGCGACCGCTCGCCAAGGTCCGCGTCGATTTCCAGCCAAACCTCAGTCCGAGCACACCAGGAACAGCCCGCACTGCGGGCATTCGAGCATGTCGAAGATGGAGAGCTCGGCGTCGTATGCGGGGTCCAACGCGGGGATCACGGCGACATAAGCGTGACCGCAGTTAACGCAGTGGACCGCCGACGTGACCGATGGCTTGCGCCGGAACCGGCGCGGGACCAGGTCGAGGAAGCGGCTGAGGAGCGTGCTCATTGCCTTCGCTTTTTCAATTGGATGAAGTGGAACCTCGTCCATTTACCGTTCCTGCCGGAAGTGCTCCAGCTCAGCCGCGAGGTTCGCCTCTTTTCGCTCGGTGCGATTTTTTGACTTCTCCGCGGCGGCCAGCTTCTTTTCCGAGATGTCATGGCCCGGCTTCGTGCCCGTTTCGCGCGTAAGGCTCCGGCTCGCTTGATCCCGAGCTCGATCGAGTGCGGATCACTCTTCGTCGCCATGGTATTCTCCTCGTGTACAGCGTCGGTTCCACAACTGAACACTGAACACTCACCGCGGGTGTGGCTTGATCATTACCTACCCGAGCGCTCTTGCGGACTCACGGCTACTTTTTTGCCGAGTCTCGTCGGGCTATCCCGGTCGCGGGCAGCCCCACGCGGAGGTCCACCGGGACAGCGCCCTGGCCGGGCATGGTCGCGGCCGGCGGCTGAGGCATCCTGGCCTGATCGACGTTGAACCGATGGTCGGGCGTCGACACCGGGCTGGCCGACTTCATCAGCGACCCGCAGCCCCCGGGCTCGGCACTGCCGCGGGCCTTGTCCGGTGAGCGTGTCGCCGAGCCGCCGGCCGTAGGCGTCATCGACCGCTTCGCGCTGAGGTCGTGGAGGTTCAGGTTGGGGGCATTCACGACTCCGCGTCGTACATTGGACATTGCTAGTTCCTTTCAGTCACTCTCGTGTTCAGTGTTCAGTTGGTTGAAGTGCGGATCGCGTGATGTTATGGGCGCGGACGCGGGCGTGTTGTCCCGTCCGCGCGGCTCAGCGTCAGATAACTGAACACGGAAAACGGAAAACGGAAAACTCAAGATCAAGGCCACGTCCTCTTCTGGCTGCTGCCGCCGACGCCGGTCTGCGAGTAGTTGATGTGCCCGGGGTTCGCTTCGACCAGCACGCCGATCTCCGAACAGAGCTGCGCGAGCGTGGCGAAGACCATGTGGACGCGCTTGAGGTTGAAGAGCTGTTGGGCGTGCACGGCCGGGTTGCCGCGGTTGAAGACGGTAACGAGCTCGCGAAACCGGCGGTAGACGTCTTCGAGGTTCCCCGTTTTGACGGATCGGATCATTTGGTAGTCGAGCTTCCCGTAGGCGGTCGTATTGACCGTGGGCAACGCGGTCGCGTAGTTGCTGCCCGGCGGGATGGCCGAGAAAGTGAACGTGGAGGTGGTCTGCTCGCGAGCGTAAAGAACCTCGCTGCCGGAACCGCCGCCGGCTGGTGTCAGGTAAATGTTTCGTGCCGAGTTCCCGTTCTGCAGAGCTGGGAACGCGGTGATCTTGGGGATGTTCGTCGTCGTGGTGTTGGTAACCGGCGGAGTGGTCGTGCTCGCTGTGGGGTTGGCGGTGATCGTGTAGGTGGTCCCCGTGATGCCCGTAAACGCGAGGACTTCACTGCCGGGCGCACCGCCGTGAGCGGTCAGGTAGAGGTTCCGGCCCGAGGCCCAGGCCGGCAAGCCGCCATCGTTGAAGGTGATCACCGGCTCGTCGGTCGCGACCTGCGTGAACGTGAACTCCGTGCCAGCGGTCGTCTCGCCATTGACGCCGACGACGTTCTGGTTCGAGTCGACGTAGGTGATTTTGCCGTAATACACGCCTGCCGTGAGCGTCCCGCCTGAGCCAGACACAACGACGGTGGGCGTACCGGTCGGCGCTGCTTGGACGGCCACAGTCACGGGCCCGGCCTCGGCCGAGGGGAGGGTCTCGCCGTAGCCATTGGTCTCGGTGAAATTGACGTAATAGACGCCGACCGGCAAGTTAGCACCGCCGGCTGCGCCGCCGCCAGTGGCCGACACGGTGGCGGCGACCGTCGGATTGGCTTCCTGCCCCGCATTGGCCGCGATCAGCCTCTCCAATTGCCCGGAAGCGCCGCCAGCCTGGAACTGGGCAAACGTCGTCCCGGACGAGAAGATGTTTGGATTCACGTAGGACATGAGAGTTCCTGGGTGTGAGTTGCGAGTTCTGAATTCTCAGTTGTGGAAATGGAGCGGCGTGTTGACGATTGGAGTTGCATTTAACTCACAACTCACAACTCACAACTGGCAACTACTCCGACAGTGCCGTCGCCGAGCGGTAGGACAGGCCGCGTGATCTGATCGTAGTTACAGAAAATCTCGAACGGGCGATCGGGAGGTTTCACTCCGAATGCCCCCCATGCCTCATCGAGCATGGCCTGGGCCGAGCCGGCCAGAGCATGAAGCTTTTCTAGCTCGAGTTCGCATTGCGCGAGCGTACCCTTGATCTCGGCCAGCTCGACCGCCGGGAACACGGGCTTACCGTGCTCGGTCCGCGCCGCGTGGTAGCGCCCGCAAAGCTCCGCCAGGAGGACGGAGACCCGGTAGATCTCTTTATTGTTCCGGGCGCTGTCGGCCAGGAGCTGGGAAAGTCCAAGCCGCCTGGCCTGGTCCTTGAGGTAGTGGGGAGTGCCTCGGAATCGCCACATTTTGTCAGTTGTCCTTTGTCAGTTGTCAGTTGTCGGTTGCCAGTTGTCCGTTGCCGGTTGCCAGCCGTAAGCTCTGGAGTCCGAACGCATTAACAACTGACAACTGACAACTGACCAGGGACTAGTTGGCTGAGAACGCGGTGATCCCCTCGACCCACGCGTGGTGCGACTCGTTGACGACCTCGATCGCCATCTCAGCGATCCAATCGCCCTCGACCATGTCGCCTCGGTTGCCACGGAGATTCCAAAAAGGGTTGCGCTGTTGCGGATGTAGACCTCGGAGCTGGTCAGGGCGATAGCGGTGTACGGCCGCAACAGTGGCGCTTCGAGGATTGTCACCCCGTGCAGGAAGGGTGCTTCGAGCACGTTGATGGGAGTGCCGAAGACGGTCTCGCCGGCCGGGATGCGCTGAATCGCCTGGCCCCAGGTGGCAAAACCGCTCATGAAGTTGGTCGAGACGACCAAGAGGTCAGGATCGCCGCCGTTTTGCCGGGCCGTTTGAAGCGTGTCGCGAAGCAGGTCGCTTGAGCCATAAGCCGAGGCGTTGACCGGGGTCGTCCCGGTCATCACCGAGATGTTGTTCGTCTGGAGGATTGACCGCAGGCCGTTCATCTTGGCCGTGGTCGCGAGCAGCGGGTTGGCGTTGTCGACGGGCGCCTGAGCGATCCCGTAATACACCGAGTTCTCGATGTCGTCGACCATGTTCTGGAGCTGGACGGTCTGGTTGAAGTCGAAGGGCGTCTGGATGCCGCCCGGCAGGACCTGGGCCCTCGCGGTCTGGGCCGAGCCGCCGACTTGCACCGGGAACTGGAAGGTCTGGCAATACTGGGTGCGAGCGACGCCGACGGTCGACAGACCTGTCTGCGTGATCTCCGCGCCCGTTCGGCTGTTGCCGATCAGGTTGACAGTCGACCCGTTCGCAGCCGAGGACAAGGCCACGGTGCCGATCGTGCCGCCGATGTCCGACCACAGCCCGCGCGTGACGTTGAACGTCGTCGAGCTGGTCGGGTCGCCTTCGATCTGGACGCGCTCAATATTACCCGTCACGCTATCGATGACCTCGAGCACGTCGTGGTTCATCAGGAACGTCGCGTCGGCCGTGGTGAACGAAGTCTGGCCGCTGGTCGTGATCGCAGCATTGAGCGTGGTCGAGCGGGCGCGATACCGATGCGTATACATCAAAAAATCGACACGTTCGACCGGTACATACGGCAGTCGAGTGACGAGCGGGTTTCGATTTGCGAACCAGTTTCTGACGGCTCATTTTGTTACTCCGGTTCTGGAACCGGGGGCCGGTCGTTTCCGCCGGCCTCTGCATATCGCTATGCAGGTCAGACTATATCATCACCCCGTTTGGGGGTCGGGCGTGTAGTCGTTGAGGCACCTACTCGGAACTAAACTCGACTTCCCTGCGAAGTTACGGTACAATATGAGCATGCAAATCATTAAATGCCCGAAATTAGCGTACATCGCGGGGGTCTTCATGGGCGACGGGTTCTTTCTTGAAAGGAGCCCGACCAGTCGAGCTGAGCTAGTATTCGTGATGGAAGACCGCGACATTCTGCAAACAGTCGCGACTTTTCACCACGAAATCAGCGGTCACTCCTGTAATCTCCGCCCCTTTTCTCCTAGTCGTCCCCACCTGACGCGGCTTCGGCTTACGGATACCAAACTTGCGCGGAAGTTGAGGGACATGACCGAAGGAAAGACGAGATTGCCCATGCTCGGCGGCAAAACAGTAAGGCGAGAATTCATTGCCGGACTGATGGATACGGACGGGCACGTTCGATGGGGAAAAAACACGAACGCGCATAGTCGGACCGGCGTGAAATTCAATCGCTTCGTTCTCCTGTTTACGAACTCGGGGAAGTGGTTGCCCGACTTCCTTTCGCTCTTAAACAGTTTTGGAGTCAAGACTGGCAAGCCGACGCTCAAGCGTAAGTACAGGAGCGAGCAAGAGGCCGATTGCTGGCAGGTCACAATCAACTTCCGAAGCTTTGCCGAAGCCGGCCTTTGCTTTCGCTGTGCTCGCAAGCAAGAGATCGTCCACGCCTATCTTGTGAATGTTCGCCGTCAAGCGTTTTAGTTCCTTTGGTTGCCTGCTGATTGTCCGGGTCACCCAACGGATTGTCACTGCCTTGTCTAAAGGCGAGTACCGTGGGATACGTTCCGGCGTTTCCAGCATATAGCCCGATGTTTCCATCACCACCTCGCGGTGAGGCGGCAGCTAGTTTACCGTGACGTCATTTCTGGCTTCGACACCGGCCTGGGCGGTGCCCAGAAAGCCTTGAAGAAAGTCAGCGATTGGACCGATAGGCGGGTTTTTTCCGCCTACCCTCTTTGAGCTGCACTCGCGGTTCTCGGGTCGCAGCGACCACCCGGCCGGCAAGGGTATATAGCCCTATGAAATGCGGGGAAATACAGGTGAAAAGAGTGGGAATTGAACTGAGTAGGCAGTAGGCATTCAGAAAGGCAGAATACGAGCGACGTCTTCGATCTACGGCCTACTTCGTACTGTGTACTGCCTACTTCCCGGCCGTGCGTCTTAGTCCCATCGGCGAGGACAGGTCCAGCCGCGGGTCGGTGTTGGCGTTGCCTTTGATACTTTGCATGTGAAGGATAACTGCCTCGCCCAAAGTCTTGGGCACCGGCGATGCCGCTGGATGCGCCGGCGGCGTTGGGTCGGCCTGGTGGGCGCCTGTCGTGCCGGCAGTGCCCCCTTGATTCGTCGAGCGGATGAAATGGGCGTAGTGCGGCTGGGCGAGCTGAGCCGCGACGAAATCGCTGACGCTCTGGAACGTCGGCGTGCGGACTGCGAAACTATCCGCCTGCGCTTCCACGGTGAACTGGCCCCTCCAAAGCTGGGTGAGCTGCTCGGCGCCGCCAGGCACCAGGGGCTGCGAGGCCAGAACGCGGGACAGCTCGCCATCGAGGGCATATCGCTTGGCCCGTTCCTCGATCGCGCCCCGCTGGGCCCGCTCGGCGTTGAGTTGCTGCTCGGCCTGCTCGCGCTGAATGCGGAGGGCGTTCTCGATCTCCCCCTTCTGGGCGAGCAGCTTGACCTGCTCGACCCGGGCCGCGTCATCGCGCATGAGCTGCTCGGCCTCGACCTGGGCCAGCCGGGCCTGGATCGACGTGAAGGTCTGGAGCTGCTCGAGCGGGATTGTGACGGTCTGGGCGACCGCCGGTGGGGCCGCCACGGTGGCCACGGCGGGCGCCGAGCCACTATCGGTGGTTTCAGGGGGCATCGGGTTCCTCTTGGTGGAGAGTTTTCTGTTTTCCGTTTTCAGCGTTCGGTTCCACCACTGAACCCTGAAAACGGAAAACTAACTAATCGCGGATCGCTGACGGCTGTTGGTTACTTCCGGTCCGAATCGCGGCGTTGTTCGGCCCTTCCAGTTCGCACCCAGGGCCGACGGTTCACTGTCGAGGTGCAACACGATGACCTCGGGTAGGAGCTGGCGGTGGCATCGGTCCCATTGCAAGCTGAACTGGACATCCGAACGAGCCGCATCGCCGTGTTGGATCGGATAGCTCCGCTACGTGGTAGCCGCCATCGCACATGGACGATCCATGGAAAAGCTGGAAGAATCCGATCGGGCAGTAGCCATGGATCTTCGACACCCATCGCGAGCCGAGCGAGCACTCAGGATGAAACCAGTGCCCGCATTCGTGAGCATGGTTATCCCAGGTCCCGGCATATTGCTTGAGGCGCTTCCATTTGTCCCAGCCGATCAGGTTGCAACGATCGGCGCCATAGATCGTGCGATCGTCGAGGTGGGCCCAGTCGAGGTATTGGCGAAACTTACGGGGCAAGACGATGTCGGCATCAAGGTGAAGAATCCAATCCTTGCCGGCAATTTGATCCAGCCCGCGCTGAATCATCCGAGCCTTGTTGAATGGGCCGCCGCGCCGATGGTCATTGGAGAGCACGTAATGAACGGAATGCCGGCGGCAAACCTGGATCGTCTCCTGGTCGTCCGGCGACGTGATAACCACCAAGTGATCAACGAGAGCCAAGTTTTCGGGGAGCGTGGCGGCCAAGAAGTCACCGTAGCCCACGCATACACAAACGCATTCAAGATTCATTGCTGCTTCCGGAAGAGCCCAATCACGAGCAATGTCGCGATCACCAGCAAGAGCACCGCATTAATGCCGACGATACCGACCAGGAGGTAAAGCAGATTGACGAGGTTCATGAATCGCTGTCAGTTGCAAAATCGAGTTGCGTGATTCTGGAACAGTAGGGTGCTCTGCGAGCACCGAGCCCAGCCTTAGGTATGTTGATAGAATGGTGCTCACTACGACGGCAATGTCCCGAAATCCCGTAAGGTGATTTAGAACGAAACGAGCGTCGCCACGCTTTGACCGGTCGGGTCGCTGCCGGCGTCTTGTTCGGCCGAGCCCGGTCCCTCGGTGGCGCTGGCCGTGTCGGTGATGCTGGCGTCAGCCATCTCGGGCCGTAGCTCTTTTGTGCCGGCCTTGGCGGCGAGCACCGAGTCGATTTCGTCGTCGAGCTGCTGGTATTCCTTGTCCGTGAGGCCCAAGAGGAGCTGGCGGACGATCGAGCGGATGGCCATCGCCTCGATCTGGGCGCTTGGCCGGCCGCTTGGAGCACGCGCTGGAGCTTGGTCGTCGAGTCGGTCAGCTCCACGGCGGAGAAAAGCTCGAATCGCGACGGGTAAAGCACTTTAATCTGCTCGCGCTCTTCGGGCGTGATATCGCGCGCCCGCAGCACGATCCACGCATATTCGGCCAGGAACCGCTCGTTCTTGGCCAGCGATCGCGGCGATTGACGTGAGCTGCTTGTGGCCGTTCTGAGCGTCGAGCTGCTTGGAGATTCCGCTCTGGCTGGTGCTGTCCCCGCCCTGGCCCGAGGACCCGGCCGGCTTAATCAGAAAAGCCCGGCGATCCTTCATGTCGATGAGGTCGGCCTTGTTTTTTCGCAACGAGTCGGCCGGGTCCTTGGACGGGCTGACGAACTCCCAGCCCTGATAGGTGCCGTTCTCGACGTTCTTCTTCATCGGCAGCACGTAACCCGGACCGACTGACAGGGTATTGTCAGCCTTGCAAAAGTCTTCCGCCCCGGAAAGATAAGGGTGGGCTTGCAAGGTGTCGGACAGGATCAACTCCGAATCGCGGTTGTAGTACTCGCGCTGGTACTCGGCGATCGCCTCGTAACGGCTCTTGCCGATGTTGGGCGTGCGATGCTTCTTCAAGTCCATCAACCGGACGATGGGCACCCTGCCGTACGGATGCGGCACGCGCTGGATGATTTCCGTACCGTCGAAGCTGAACAGGATCGATTCGGTTGCGTTCCAGAGCCGGTAGCGTACGTAGTTGCGCCGCCAGGTCTCGCCGAGGTCGCCGGGGTCGGCGGGGTCGATGGCGTGGCCATGCGCGTCGTAGTCGATTCGATCGGAGGGATTGGCATACTCGCGGACCAGGCATCCACGTAACGGCCGGCGGGGTCGGTCCGCCACCAGACCATGTTCTGGGGGAGGATGTACGAGGCCACGCACTTGTCAAGGCCCAAGCGAAGCTCGTCGGCGCGGGTGACGATAGTCGCGCCGGGCGGTGCCTTGGGATGGTCGAGGCAGACATCCAGGCAGCCCAGCACCAAGAGCAAAGGCGCGACCGTCTCGCGCATCCAGTCATCGATGGGAGTGCCGCGGCCGTCGACGTCGCGCCACCAGGCCATCAAATCCTCTGGGCCGTGTCGCGCCACTTCCTGGTCATAGACCTTGGCCAGATGAATCTCGACCGCCTCGGCGACGAACTCCGGGACCGGCGTGCGGGCGCGTCGAAGCTCGTAGTCGTCGTCCATCGCCAGGCGCCCGGATCGGTCCCGAGCTGGCCCGGCCACGTCCCGGAGTAGGAGCTAGGAGATTGGATCTGGGGGTCGGGGAATGAGCTGCCCTCGCCACCCAACTCCCAACTCCCAACTCCTGTGGGGAAACTCTGGGGATCAGGGTATTCCCGTTTATGTCGAAATAAGTTTCGACACGGAAATCCTCGCCGATCGGGTCCATAGACCGCGTTCCGGTATCGATCGCCCCCTTCGTAAGAGTCGAGCAGCCACCGCCAACGGACCTGGTGCTCCATCCAGTCGGTATGCCTCCGCCCGACGATGAGCGTCCCGTCGAGCTCGCCGTCGCCCCCATTGAGCGATGCGCTCGTTGTCGCGGCACCATCGACACCGGTGCCACGGCCAGTAGGCCGATTCTTGTTTTTGAGCCAATCTTTCATCAGTGCTCAGTGTTCGGTGTTCGGTGTTCAGTCAGTGCCCTGTATTCATAGCTGAATGCTATGGACAACACAATGAACACTATTCGATACAGCTCATGACCGAATCAACCAGCCCCATCACGAGCGGTACCAGCAGGACGATCGCCAAAAAGTAGAACACGAGATCAAGCCATGAATATCGCATAGTTGATGCGCCTTAGCCGCTCCCGGCGATCTATTTCCCAGCAGCGGTTGGGAGACCAGCGCCGAAGAAGCTTGATGCTCCGGTTCGGACAATGCTGTCTCATGCCCGGTTGGTACGAAAGCGGTTACCCGCGCTACGAAATGCAAACGTTTGACAAGCTGGAGCGGTTTTACGCAGAATTAGTACGCGAGCGGGCTCACTGCAAGTGCCAGAACCTGACGGAGCGTTCTTTTGACATCTCCGGAGAAGAAGGCCTCGTCGCTTGTTCGGCCGGCTCGCTTTCTTTGACTCTCGTATTGCTGACCCCAACTAAACCCAAAGGGACAAAGCATGCATCCAAGAGCCAAGCAACTGCTGCAAAAGGCGTCTCCGCTCTACCGGCCCTTGTTAGCCCAACTCGGATTGCTAGGGTACCTTGCCCAGGTCCATACGATGACCGACAAGTACGCTCATGGCTACACAAAGCACTATGAGCATCACTTTCATTCCTTGAGGCGCAAGAAGCTCAAACTGTTGGAAATCGGTATCGGCGGCAACGCGGAATTCGTCGGAGGGGCATGCGCTCTTGATGTGGAAGGATTACCCGAAATCCGAGATCTTCGGCCTGGACATCGTCGACAAGAGTTCTCTCAATCAATCCCGCATCAAGATCTTGCAGGGCGATCAGAACGATCCGGCATTCTTGAACGACCTGGCCTCACGCTGGGGACCATTTGATATTATTATCGACGACGGAAGCCACGTAAGCGAACATGTCATCACGTCTTATAATGCACTTTTTCCGCATGTGTCCGAGAATGGTATCTACGTCATCGAAGATCTTTTTTTCTCGTACGATGATCGCCTCGGTGGCTCGGCGGTCGAATTCGACAATCCGCGCACATCAGTGGGCATGCTCAAAACGCTGATCGATGACATCAATTACAAGTACATCCAAAACCGTAAACCGGAGAATTACGGAGATCACATTCTGAACATTTCATTTTATCCCAAAACTCTGTTTTATTCAGAAGGGCGATAATACGATGCCGGATCCATTCGGCGAGCGTTTTGTCAAGCGATGCGAAGGCGCCACCTTCGCTAGATAAATCCTCGCAAGTCGGAAAGGGGGGCCGGCTGAGAACGGCTGAGGCATGTCCGGCCCTACTGC
>CAVRFS010000069.1:0-45349 GCA_963720335.1 uncultured Planctomycetota bacterium
ATTGATGCCGAACAGCTTTTGGGGCATGCGGCTCGTCCCGTCGGTGAGACTGGAGAATGAGGCTGGATCCATGAGGCCCGAACATGGAAACAATCTGGGATCTGCAGAACAAAATCCGCGGGGGCTTCCCGGATTACGGTCCGGACCCGGGTGCCCCATACCACAGCGGTAGCGGGGCGAGCAACCTAGAAGCGTTTGAGAGCGCGATCAGGTCTTCTACCAAGCGTGACCATGCCGTCAGCCACTGCCGGGCAGTGGCGCGGGTCGCGCACGATCAGGGCCGGTGGCCGCTGGCTCTCGACTGGATGATAGCAGAACTGGCGATCACCGACGAAGCAACGGGCTTCGACGTGCCGATGCTCCTCAGCCTCTGCTCGAAGCGCACCCGATCCACCTGAGCGGATTGAATGGTCCGTACTCCAACACGCCCCGGCTAACAAGGTCGATAGGAGGTTGATCGGCGCCGTCCTGACGTGGATCCTAAACCTCCCGAAGATCACCGACCTTGAGGACAAGCGGCTCCCTCTGGAATTCCGCCAGAAGTCCGTTGACTTCATCCTTGTTTCTCACCCCGACCTCTGCAAGGAACTCAGGATCGATGCGAAGGCCGACCTTCCCAACAAGCTTTATCCGATCTGCCAGGTCGAGCGTAGGTTCCTCGCCGACTTGAGGCCGATCGACGAGGCTACCGCTACCAACGACATCAACCGGTTTCGGCAGCGCGCCTACGGTGACGTCCAGCAGGGTCCTCAATCGTGAACGTCGTCTCGCCTATCTTGGGGCCATTCCTGCCCCCGGGGTTCGTCAAGGCCAAGATCGGGCTGATCTTCAATCTAATGAAGGAGGTCAAGGATGCCCCGAGCAGCCAGCTAACGAGGGTCCTGCCGAGCTGTCGAGACGCAATCAATGAGTGCATCGGCGATCTAGAGACGTTTGGTACCTTCGCCTCGAGGCCTACCTCCTACCGCTGTTCCGGCAGGCCCTGCGTATTGTGGATCATTTCTTTGAGTCGTCCGACGCTACCAAGCCTGCCGAGATGACCGTCGCCAACTATGATAAAAAGTATCCGCTCCAGCAGGTTGGGACGACGACGCGATTGAAGTTCCTGGTTAGGAACCAAGGGCCAGGGCTGGCGACAGAGATAGAACTGAGCATCTTGTTCGACACTTGCCTCAAGCCGGCGGAGGCGGCCCATTTGCTCTCCGAGTTGGACGTGGGCACCATAGCGATCGATGTGCCGATCCGGGTGATTTCGGCTCGTGAGTCGGTGGAATACATAGCGATTGCATCCTGGGCCAACTACGACGGCTCCCGAGTGCGTCTGGAATTTGAAGGCCGCCTCATGGCGCAACCGTCTGACATTGACTGGGAGCAACTGACTCGGCAGGATCCCTACAGCATCGAACCGGTCAGCGGCCGGCGCCCGTTCATCGGCCGTGGCGCCGACCTCCAGCGGCTCTATCGGGCAGTGGTCAGCCCGGATATGGGGTCGGCGGTCATCCGCGGCCAGAAGCGCGTCGGCAAGACCTCCTTGGCCAACGAGTTGATCCGCGAGGCAGAAGATCGCGAGGGCGTCTCGGCGATCTACGTCGATGGCGGGTACACGGAGCCTACCGCTGGAGGCACCGTCCGCAGTTTGGGCCGCACCCTTTGCAGGAGGTTCCGCGGGATCAGCCGGAATCTCGAAAGGATCGGTATTCCGGAGTTCCACGAGTCGCTGATGCCCTTCATCGAAGAGTTCCTTATAGACGTCCTAGAGGCCGATCGGGACCGCCGATTCCTGATCGTGCTCGATGAATTTGACGGTTTGCCTATCGAGCTCTACAAGCGGGGGCCCATCGGGGATACTTTCTTCCTGCACTTGCGGGCCATCAGTAGCAAGCCGCGAGTCGGAGTCATTCTGATTGGCGGCGAGAACATTCGCTCGATCATGTCCTCACAGGGGTATCAACTCAACAAGTGGCCTGTACACAGCCTTGACTACTTCCACAAGGAAGACAACTGGGCCGACTTCCAGGACCTCATCCGCAGGCCGGTAGCCCAGAGCATCGAGTACTCGGACGAGTCGATCGAGGAGATCTTCTCCTGGACCAACGGCAATCCATTCTTCACTAACTTAATCTGCCAAGAAATCTACCAAGCATGCACTTCTAATAAAGACGCCTATGTGACTAAATCTGAGATCACGGATGCCGTCAGCCGCAAGATAACCACGATCGAAGACAACGCCTTCCAGCATTTCTGGGAGGATGGGATCGATCGGGGAGACTACGTCGAGGAGGTCTCGATTCGCCGTCGTCGAATCCTGCTCGCGCTGGCCACCGTTCTGCAGCGGGGATTACCCCCGACCCAGGAGACGATTTGCAAAGAGCGGCTGGTCGACCCGATCGGCCCCGATGCGACTAACGCCGAACTGAAACGATTCGTCGAGCGGGGGGTTCTCAACTGCAATAATGACACCTATTCGTGCCGCGTCCGCCTCTTCGAGGCCTGGCTCCGCGACTGCGGGCACCAGAAGATCTTGATCAACTTTACCGACCGTGACGAGCGGCTGAGACTGGAGCACGTCGAACGAGAGAGCTACGTCACCTCGACAGAGTTGGTACAACTGGCCAAGACTTGGGGGACGTACAAGGGGCGGCCAATTACCGAGGACTCCATCCGTGCCTGGCTCGACCAGTTCCAAGACAATCGCGAGAAGCGGCTGATGTACCAGTTGCTGAGGGGTATCCGTTTCTACTCGCAAGCTCAAATCCGCGAGAAGCTAAAGGAAGCCATGGGCATCGTCCGCCGGAACACGGTCGAGCGCCGTCAAGAGGGCCAGAGGACTCGACGCGACATCTTGATCACCTCGCTCGGCAGCCCCGGAAAGAGCGGGACAAAATTCGCACGCCTCTTCGCCTCCGAAAACAAGATCTCTACCGACAACATTAGCGACATTCCCAAACTGCTTCGCCGCTTAGAATCGGGCGTGGACGACCTCCAGGGCGTGGTCATCGTGGACGATTTCATCGGCTCCGGCGAGTCGGCTGCGGGCGAGTTAAGGCGTGTGTTCGATGCCGCGGTGTCGGTGCCCACCTTCCGAAAAGTCAAGTGGATCTACATCACTGTCTGTGGCTTCGAGATGGGAATCGCTGAGGTCGGGAATGAGATTGAACGTTGGAAGCTGCCAATCGAGGTCCACGTCTGCGATCCGCTCACCGAGAAGGACCGGGCCTTCTCAGAGGAGTCTATCCTCTTCATGAAGGACGATGAGCGCAATACCGCGCCTGCGCGACCTCGCTTATCGCATCGGTCTTGACCTCGAACCGGACAGGCCCCTCGGGTACAAGGACTCGCAGGCCTTGGTCGTCTTCGACGACTCGTGCCCTAACAACACGCTTCCGATCCTCTGCGAGAAAAGCAAGAAATGGACTCCCTTGTTCCCGCGGTTCTAAATAGCCTTGCACGATGTTGGGGTGCGGCCGATTCATGAGGGTTTGGCCAACTTCCTGATACGAGAACGGCACAGAAGCGATCATGAGCCGGAGCTTTTGCTGGCCTGACGCAAGTCCTTGTCGGCCATGCCCCAAGGGAACGTCCCAACATCATGCAGGGCTATCTAGTGATTCTTAGAGGTCTTTGGGAAGGAAGATTGGGATGAACTCTCAACAGTCGCTGGAGGAGAATCAGAGGATACTCCTCGATGTGGTGCGTCAGATGAAGGTGCATACAGAGTCTTCGCTCACCCAAGATCTGCGGGTCGCAAACAGACGAGACAGGCGAACTCATCGGAACGGGGACGGTCATCGAACTAAGGGGGAGGACCTACCTTATAACCGCTCATCACGTGATGATGCAGATCTTCCAGGAAGAGGACGGGAAAAGGAGATATTCGAGCGGCCTTCGCTATTATGTCGGGAATGAATATCTGATGGCCAGCATGCCGAACCGATGGTACTCGATGCCGGAACCCATGGATATCGCAGCGACGCAGCTCGGTTCAGTCTTGCTCAAGGGAGCAAGCGTCGAGACGGTAGACGTAAGTAGGTTCGCCATCGATAGCGATGACGCGAACGACGATCTCTACTTTGTTCATGGGTTTCCGGGGAAGCGAAGTTATTTCTCCATATTATTGGGTAATGTAGTTTACTCGACGTCTCAGCCGTATGGGGGGTGGATCACGCAGGCGACCGGATGGCAAGATTTCGATCCCAAGTTACATATCGCTATCACCTTCCCAATGATGGAAGCACTTGACGAGCACGGCCAGGCGGCAACCATCGACGAGTTTGGTCAAGCGAGGACACTCCCGAACCCGAACGGCATGAGCGGTTCCCTACTTTGGAAGACCAACAGGCGGGGCGTGCCTGTCGGTTGGACGCCCGACAAGGCGACCGTCGTCGGAATAATCCACCGTTTCAACGCTGACAACCATTGCCTGATTGCGACCAGAATTGAGTATGTGAAAAACCTTCTGCTCTCGATGCACGAGGAGGATTCGGTGAGGCGTGACTGCGACTGCAACGCAAGTCTCGGCCTCACGTGTTCTTAGTTCGGATTTCCTACCTTATCCGAACTATTACCACCCGACGAAAAGAGGCAAGGAAAAGCCGGGCTGTTCAGATTAGTGTGGCGATTAGTATACTAGCCTGGCGCTTCACGAATGATACAGGCGGTGCCGAACAATGCAGGTCGCAAGAAAATCGAAGCCGGTCGATCTGATGGCGTTTGCCTCCGCTCTCCAGAAGCGGTATGAAGCCGCCACCACGGTCGAATCACGAAAAGAAAAAGGACAAGTTTTCACGCCGGTTGGCGTCTGCCGATACATGGCGGGATTGTTCACGCGGATTCCCGATCGCGGTGCGGCTTCTCGATGCGGGAGCGGGTATCGGCTCCCTGGCGGCGGCATTCTGCGAGCGGGTGCTGACCCTGCCTCCTCCCCATCGGCTTGAAATCACGCTGTATGAGAGCGATCCGGCGTTGTTGCCGCTGCTCGAAGAGAACATGCGGCATTGCCGCTCGGCCTTGGCCGCCGCCGGTCACGACTTGTGCTTTACGATCCGCAACGAAGATTTCATCCTGAATAGCCGTGGCAAGCGAGAGCAGCGGATGCTGTTCGATGACGACGATGCAGGGGATGAGTTTGACGCGGTCATCATGAACCCGCCCTATTTCAAGACCGGAGCGGATTCCGCTCACGCCCTGGCGATGGGAGATGCTTTCCAAGGGCAGACCAATATCTACATGATGTTCATGGCAAAAGCCGTCGAGTTGTTACGGCCGAACGGCGAGATGGTGGCCATCACGCCACGCAGCTACTGCAACGGCCTTTATTTCAAGCATTTCAGGCGTTGGTTTTTCTCCCGCATGGCCCTTCGTCACGTCCATCTGTTCGAGTGCCGACGCAGCACGTTTGAAGATGTCCTACAGGAAAGCCTGATTACGCTCACGCACCGTCTTGGCGTTGCCGGACCTTCAACTACGATCACCACAAGCATTGGCAAAGATATTCCCGAAAGACTGGATGCCCTAACCTTGCCAGCGGCAACGGTGCTCGATGATTCTTCCGGGGATATGGTCCTCCGCATCCCGGCCTCGGCGGAAGACACGGCTATCCTGGAAGCGGTGGAAGCGTGGCCCGACCGGTTCGCCGAGTTGGGACTTTGCATTTCGACCGGCCCGGTCGTGCTGTTTCGGACCACGTGAATTCCTCCTCGCCACGCTCGACGGCGAGGAGTGTGCCCCGCTTCTGGAGCCGCACAACGTCAAGGCGTTTGAGACCGTCTGGCCCGTTGAAAAGCGGGGCAAGCCAACGGCTTTCCGGGTCTGCCGGGAATCGCTCAAGCATCTGGTGCCGACGCGAAACTACGTCTTGCTTCGGCGTTTCAGTGCGAAGGAGGAGCGGCGACGCCTGACGGCCAGTTGGTTCCTGCGGGCGGAAGGTACGCGGCCCTATCTGGCTCTGGAGAATCACCTCAATTACGTCTATCACGCAGACCGCGAGTTGACGGTTGATGAGGTTTACGGGCTGACCTCCTTGTTCAACTCGGCGTTGCTGGATCGGTACTTCCGTATCATCAGCGGCAACACGCAGGTCAACGCCACGGAGATCAGGACCATCCCGTTCCCGACGCTCGAACGGGTTGCGGCGATCGGGCAGCGTGTCAAGGTTCTGGGCGAATTCCGGCCGGAGCAGGTGGAGCGGCTTGTGCTCGAAGAGTTGGGGATCAACGGCCGGATCGCGGACTACCTGACGGGATCGTTGCCGTGAGCAGGACCGACGAAGCCGTTAAGATTCTGGAGGCCCTCGGCCTGCCGCGTAGCCAGCAAAATGAGCGATCCGCCCTGACGCTGCTCGCTCTCGCCAAGCTCGGGCCGGATGCGTCCTGGGCTAATGTCGAGCGGCCGTTGCTGCGGACCGTGGACATCATGGAATTCATGCGGGTGGAGTACGGCAAGGACTACAAGCCAAACAGCCGCGAGACGATCCGCCGCCAGACGATTCATCAGTTCGAGCAGGCTCGGCTGGTCGATCGCAACCCCGATGAGCCGGACCGGCCGACGAATAGCGGCAAAAACGCTTACCGGCTGACCGAGGAAGCCGCGAAGGTCCTCAAGGCATTCGGGACAGCGGCGTTTCGACAAGGCGGTCGCCGCCTTCATCGAGCAATTCGGCACGCTCAAGGCCGCGTATGAGCGGGCCAGGGCCTCTCACCAAATCCCGCTCCGGCTGAGCTGACGGCTCGACTGTCTATCTTTCGCCCGGCGAGCATAACACGCTCCAGGTCGCCATTATCGAGGACTTCGGACCCCGCTTTGCACCGGCGGCGATGGTGCTCTATGTGGGCGATACCGCCAAGAAGCAAGTGATCTACGATCAGGACCAGCTTGCCCGGATCGGCGTGCCGATCACCGAGCACGACAAGCTGCCGGACGTCGTGCTTGTTCGATCCGGCGAAGAACTGGTTGTTCCTCATCGAAGCCGTTACGTCACACGGGCCGGTTTCGCCGAAACGGCACCGTGAGATCGAGGCGTTCCTGAAAGGTTGCACGACGGAGCGGGTCTACGTCACGGCGTTTCTGGCGATCAGCGACTTCAGGAAATATGCCGCCGATATCGCCTGGGAAACGGAGGTCTGGATCGCGGCCACGCCCGATCACATGATCCATTTCAATGGGCCGAAGTTTTTGGGCCCGTATAAGCCGCAGTCTGCTGGCCCGTGAGATCAACTCGCGGCATGCGATACGGAATAATAACTGTCGGTTGGCAGTCGTCGGCGGAATTGCGACGTTTGTTTCGATTGTCAGGGAAACACGAGTGGGATGGTGAGAGGAGCGACGTCTGACGACCCCTCACAGGAACCGAGGTCCCGATTATTCCGCCGTCACACATAAGGCGAACTGCTGTAAGAAATTGCCGCAACAGCCTCGCCGAGCCGGTTTTTACCGATTAGTCCGGCATCACACATAAGTTCGAGTATGATAAATATATATCTTCACTGTATCTGTTTCGAACCGATTTTGCCGATTATTCCAGCGTAACACATAAGTTAAATTTATATCTGAAGATGTTACCCGTCGACGACGTTCCGATTATTCCGGCCTCACACTTAAGTTCTATCCCGATAAGGGCATACGTCCGTGACGGTGTTTTTCGCCCAGCGCCAGTGCGCGCTCCGCAGCTTCCGAGAGGACGGAGGATAACCGAGAACTGCATTCTCCCGTATTTCCCATTTCATCCTTCATTCTTTCCTGAGGTGGCCCAGCCTCGCCCTCCCCATCGCGTCTCGTTGGTTCGCCGGATCACGGAAGGTCTGTTGGCTCACGCCAGTACCTGCTTGATGACCTGGCCGCGGACTCCGGTCAGACGGTGATCGAAGCCTTGGTAGAAGTAGGTCAGTCGCGTGTGGTCCAGGCCCATCAGGTGGAGGATGGTGGCGTGGAGGTCGGAGACATGGCAACGGTTGTCGACGGCATTGAAACCGAGCTCGTCGGTCGTTCCAACGGTCTGGCCACCCTTGACCCCCGCACCGGCCAGCCACATTGTGAAACCGTAGGGATTGTGATCGCGGCCGGGTTTGTTGATTCCTTCACTGGTCGGAGTCCGGCCGAACTCGCCGCCCCAGACGACCAGTGTTTCATCCCACAGTCCCGTTCGTTTCAGGTCGGTGAGCAGTGCGGCGACCGGCTGATCCGTCTCGCCGGCATGGGTCGTGTGGTTCTTGATGCAGTCGGAATGACCGTCCCAGGTGTCTTCCAGATGACCACCCCCTGAGTAAAGCTGGACGAATCGCACGCCCCGCTCGAGAAGACGGCGGGCCAGCAGGCACTTGCTGCCGAAATCGCGAGTCCGCTCATTGTCCAGACCGTACAACACTCGGGTCCGTTGATCTTCTCGGTCGAGATCGACGACCTCGGCCGCGGTCGTCTGCATCTTGTAAGCCAACTCATACGACTGGATCCGGGCAGCCAGCTCCGTCTCATCAGGATGGGCAGCCAGATGCTGATGATTGAGATCTTGGATCAGGTCGATCGCATGCCTTTGAGAGCGAGCACTCGTACCGTCAGGCGTCGCCAGATCCAGGAGGGGTGAGCCCTTACCGCGGAACAGGGTCCCCTGGTAGGCGGCCGGCATGAACCCCGCCGCCCAATTGGAGGCACCGGAAATGGGACCGCCGCGTGGGTCGGTCATCACCACGAAGCTCGGCAAACTCTCGCTCTCGGTACCGAGCCCGTAGCTCAGCCAGGATCCCAGGCTCGGCTTGCCGATCACCACGTTGCCGGTGTTCATCTGTAGGCAGCCGGAGGCATGCGCCGCCGTATCCGTGTACAACGAGCGGATCACGCATAAATCGTCCGCGAACCGGGCCGTGTGAGGAAACAACGAGCTGATCTCGAGACCGCTCTGGCCGTGCCTGGCGAAGGGAAAAGGCGACCTCATCAAGTGGCCGATGGGGCGGCCGTTGGACCCGACCGGCGTTGCCCCTTGGTAGGCCACTCCATGGTACTTCTCGACCGCCGGCTTGTAGTCGAACGTGTCGACCTGACTGGGAGCGCCGTTCATGAAGAGGAAGACGACGTGCTTGGCTCGTGCCGGGAAGTGGGATGGCTTCGCCGACAGCAGATACGGCTGGACGCACCGCAGGCCGAACGTCGAGAAAAAGCCCGTGCGCGACAGCAGGTCGATCAAACCCAGGCCCGCAAAGCCGCCTCCAACCTCCCACAGAAACTCCCGGCGCGACCGGCCGCACGGCGTCGGATTGGGAATGAAACGGGCTGTTCTCGGTGTGCTCGTCATGTCTAATCAGTCAGGATAGACAAATTCGTTTGTGTTGAAGATCGCGCGGCAAAGCTGGACCAGGGCCTCATGACGAGCCTGAGCCAGGGTAAGCGGTGAGCTGCCTTGCGAGGATTCGGCAAGTCGTGCCCGCGATTCCTGTTGCAGGAACGCGAGCATGGCAACGCGCTCACCTTCGCGAGGCAAACGGCAGAGTGACAAAAGATAGGCGCGGTTGATCTGGGTGCCTGGATCCGCGCCGGCGTCTCGCTCGAGCCGGTCCGCCAGGTGTCGAGCCTGAAGGTTGACGAAGTCGCCGTTCAAGAGCGTCAGAGCCTGGGTCGGCACACTCGTGACATTGCGCCGGGCTGTGGATCGGGCCGTGTCACAAAAGTCGAGGACCTCGAGCATCGGCACAATCAGCGAACGTTTCACGAAAGCGTAGATGGTGCGCCTCGAAGCCGTTCCCTCATCGAACGGCTTCCAGATCTTGTCGGGGTCACTGTTGCCGGCAAGAGCCCCTGTGGGGATCGAAGGGTACATGCTCGGCCCATACATCTGGCGGTTGAGCTCGCCGCTGGCGGCCAGCATCGCGTCGCGGATCACTTCGACCTCGAGCCGGCGGTAGGGCATGCGCCACAGGAGGCGATTGTCGGGGTCAACACTGGCGAAGCGAGGATCGTTGTGGGTGCTGATCCGGTAGGTGCTGCTGGTCAGGATCAGGCGGTGCAGGGCCTTCTGACTCCAGCCGTGCTGGACGAACCAATGAGTCAGCCAGTCCAGCAGCTCCGGATGGGTCGGAGGATCACCGTTCGTGCCGAAGTCGCTCGGGGTCCGTACCAAACCCACGCCGAAGTGGTACTGCCAGATACGGTTGACAATGACGCGAGCCGTCAGGGGGTTGGTGGGATCGATCAACCACTGGGCCAGGGTGAGCCGGCGCATGGAGGTCTTGGCGTCTTTGGGTGGCGCGGGGAACTTCGGTTGCGATGACACGGTCACCGCGGGAACCCCAGGCACGACTTCGGGGCCCGGGTTAGCCGCCTGGCCGCGGAGCAATAAGCGACTGACCGGTGATTTCGAGGACGGCTCGCTGAGGAAATAGCCCTGGGGGAGGCTAGGAAGCCCCCCGGCGGTGGCGATCTCTTTCGGCGTCCCGATCGGCAGAGTCAGTTCGGTGCGGCCTCGGACAGGCCGCTTGAGCGGCTCGAAGATCGCGACCATGCGGTAATAGTCGTGCATGGTCAGCGGCTCGAACTTGTGGTTGTGACACGCGGCGCAGCCGAGCGTCAGACCGAGGAAGACCTCGGAGGTCGTGTTGACCAGGTCATCGAGCTGGTCGTAGCGGTCTTGTTTCGGGTCGGCCGGCTCGTCGTCCCAGGGTCCGAGCCGGTAGTAGCCGGTGGCAACGAAAGTTTCCGGCCGAATTTCGCCTTCCGGCAGCTCGTCGCCAGCGAGCTGCTCGAGCAGGAACCGATCGAAAGACTTGTCGGAATTGAAGGCGCGGATCACATAGTCGCGATATCGCCAGGCGAATGGCTTGGCGGCGTCGCGCTCGTATCCATTGGATTCGGCATACCGGACCAGGTCGAGCCAGTGCCGCGCCCATCGCTCACCATGGGCAGGGCGGGCGAGTAAGTCATCAACCAGACGCTCGACCGCATCCGGATACTTCGCGAACTGATCCAGAAACGTTTGCTGTTCCTCGAGTGTCGGAGGCAACCCGGTCAGGTCGAGGAACAGCCTGCGCATCAGCGCCCTCGGCTCGGCTGCCGGCGAGGGCGACCATCCCTGTTCTTCCAGCTTCGCGACCACGAACCGATCAATCGGATTGCGCGGCCAGGCCGTGTTCTTGACTTGGGGTACCAGCGGCGACTTGATCGGCTGAAACGACCAATGTCCTCGGTCTTCGGGCGTGATCAGGGCGTCGAAGCTGGCCAGGTCGGCGGAATTCTTGGAAGAACGGGGCGGGGCCGCCTGGAGAAACCCAACCCAGGGAGTACCCGCCAGCAACACGATCAAACACCCGGCGCCGACGAACCTCATGGCACGCCGACCGGATCCGCCAAGCCCGTCCTGCTGGCACACGGTCGCCATGAATCCTCTCCGGTCGAACTCCAGTCGCTCGGAATGCCTCCACTCGTTATACACTAAGGTTTCCATCCAGGTTAAACAAGTTGTTAATACCGAGCCGGACAGCACCACCGGGTAGAGAGCGACGACTACCATGAGATCAGCCCACCGCGAGCCCGACTCTGGCATCGCTTCACACAGCCCGGGACACACCTACCACTGATCGGTTACACATATGCCGAAGAAGCCGAGCCTGATGAGACTGTCCCGTGACGAGGAGGCGTTCCTCCGGCACTGGATGTACGATGAGGTCCACTACCAGGACGGCCCCGGGCCGGCCAAGCGACTACAACTCCAGCACCGGGCCATTCCCGCCGACCTTGCGGTTCTCGTCGCCGCCGCCATTCCCGACCCGATTGACCAAGAGGAGGCGGGCCTTGGACCTCCGCCAGCCAAGCCCCCGACATGGCCTTGGTCCGAGGAGATGTTGGCGGTACGCATCTCCGAGGCCCGTGCCGCACTTGCCGAAGCGGTCTCGCCGGTGTTTCGGGGAGATCATTTCGTTCAGCATCCCTGACCGTGTCAATCGCGGCCCGATCCGATTACTCGGGTTTCTGGCTTCAGTGTCCAATTTGGACGGCGTTGGCCAAGCCGGCCGGTCCAACCGGCCCGACTTGTCAGCGGCTCTTGCCGGTCGAGAGGATGCGGTAGTGCGGGTTCCCGTAATGCTGGTAGGCGCCCCAGGTGCCGCGGCCGCCGAGGGTGCGTGCGACGGCAAGGCGAGCCCGCAGCATCGCCAGGTGCATTCGGCGCGGCTGAGGGGTCCGCGCCTCGGGGATCGACGGGCAGCATTTGACCGTCCGGCCCGACGTCAAGGCCGAGCAGCGACCCATACAGGGTGGTGGCGAACAGGCGCGCGGCGATGTCATCCACCGGCCAGGCTGTCCCCACGTAGTTGGCGACCCCCTGCGCGAAGAAAGCCTCGGCGAAGCTCGGCACCTGTGCGGCGTTCCGTTCGCCGGATCGGTCGGGCGTGATGCCCGACTCACAGGCGTTGGAAACAACCAGCGCCGGAACCCGGTCGATCCGCTCCAGCTCGTATGCCGAAATCACGACTTCGTCGGAGAAGATCCAGCCCGACTGCGCCGGATGCTTGGCGTCGAAGAAGCAGTGGCCGGCGTAATGGAGTATCTCGTACGGCCGGACCGTCAACTCCCGGAGCACACGAGTAGGGGTCGCTTCCAGCGGACCGATGAGACGCGTAACCTGGAAACGCTGAGCCAGCCCGGCACGATTGGCGATCGAATTGAAGGTCTCGAACAACGCGGCGACAGCCATTCCTTCTTCGGCGGCGCCGAAGAGCGGATGCTCGCGGGACGGGTCGGCGACCACCAGGACCCTGGGGACCGCCTGGTGGTTCCGTGCGGGCTGGGGTGGCCGGGCGAAGGTCGTCCGGAGCTGGCGGGTTAAACCCCGGTAGGTGCCGAGAAAGCCGGACATGTCACTTTTTGCCGACGGGGCCTCATCCGCGAGGACCGGGTCTGGCTGAGAGACCATCTCCCAGTGGATGCGGGCCGTCGTCGCGTCAACCTGGAGCACCAGTGGCGCGGTACTGCTCAGTTGCGGACGGATGTCCTGGGGGATCAGCAGCCTGCCCAGGAACTGGCCACGCTCAAGTTGGGCAACCGGGTCGGTCTCGCCCGCGAGCTCGTCGTTGGCCCGTCCAACCACAAGACCGTGCAACACGATCGCACGCTCGGGGATCGAGGCCGTGGCCGTCAGCGCCGCGAAGCGATAGCTGACTCGAGACGGGTTGTCCGGGTCGGACGTCATCCCGACCGTCAACCGGGTCGGCTCGAGGTCGGTTGCCGGATCCTCACCGGACTGCTGACGACGCCGATGGTACTCTTCATGCCGCCGCGAGACCTGGAGCTTGAGGCTTTCCGCCTGCATCTCAAGCCCTTTGTGCTCGAGCTCGTGAAGCTGCTCTTCGGTCAGAGGGTTGAACACCACGTGGATGTCTTCGCTCTGGAGCCGGATGACGTCGAGGATCGCGGCCTGGATGTCGGCGATCTTGAGCGGGTCGAACTCGACGAAGGTCACGCAGCGGAGATTGAGTCCTGCGCTTCTCGCGGTAGATCTCGTCCAGAGCACGCTTCAGCCCGCGGACCCACGCTTCCACGCATTGCCGGACCGACAGGTTCCCGTTGCCGGAGCCAATCAGCAAGGTCGCCAGGTGCTTCTTTCCGACTCGGCTCAGGGCCCAGCAGAGCTCGCGGACCAGGACGGTAAGCTCGGGGGTTCCGCATCTTCCGACCACCCCCATGCCGGCCACGGCCAGCACCCGGTCGGCTTCGCCTTTCATCGGCAGGAAAAAGGTCGTGCCAAGGTCGCCGCGGAGCAGTCCGCGTTCCGTATACTGAGTCAGGATCAGCTCGGACGGTGACAGCTCCTCGTCTGTCCCCAAGATCGCCCGACTGACCGCCTTGTCCATCGCGAGCTCGCCCGCCTGCGGGCTCACACCCACATAATGGCCCACGGACACCGCGTCGATGGGCAGGGGCACCCCCTCGGTCCCTTCCACATACGCGGCCAGGGAGTCCACCTTCTGGATCTCGCCCTGACATAGGCGGAGGACAATCGTCGGACGGACCTTCTCCACATCGTCGGTCCGGGCGGTGTCCGACCGCTCCGATGAGAGGAAATCTCTGACAATCAAGTCGCGGAGTCCTGCGCTCCGTGGAGCTGACACTCCGCGATTCGAAATCGGAAATCGTCGCGCCTTCATCACTCCCACGGACGGACGGTATAATCTGCCGCTGGAGCTGGCGGCTCAGGTTCTGGATCCGACTCAATTCCACCGCCTCTCGGTCGACGGCGGCTCTGCCTACCTCAGTCCAGGGCTCGAGCTGGGATACGCGAGGCTTACCGCGGACCATCTGTCCGCCGCTGAGAAGATCGGTACTCCCCTTGGTCATCAAGTCGTCGAGGGCGGCAAGCACGGTCGCATCGCTGGTCAGGGCCGAGTGCTCCGCTTCGATGAAATAGGCGCGAACTCCCTTGAGCAACCCTAGGGCGTGCGAGACACTCCCGTCCCCCTGGTTAGTCCCCAGGTAGGCGGCCGGATCGCGAAGCCGGGAAGCGTTACTCAGACCGGCAAGCGTTGGTTGGCCCGAACCCGCGACGTACACCATCCGCTCGCCGTCGATCACGTCGCTGAGGAACCGGTGGTGAGCGCGGGCCACGTCGAGCACGCTCTGAGAGACGTTCAGGTCCCCGTAGGTCTTGGATTCGTAAAAGGGCTCGGCGGCCGGATCGCGCTCCGGCGCGGGAAGCAACTGAAAGCTACCGATAAACGTGTTGAGAATGCGGATAATGCCGGCGGTGTCGTGCCGCTGGTCGATCATTGCCAGCTTGCGGATCGGACCGGCCAGGCCGCAGACCGCCTGGAGCATCAAGTACGAGCCGTGGTTGGGCGTGCCCAGCATCACCAACCGGCCACCACTTTTTCCGTTTTCGGCGGCATCCCACATTGTCTTCCAGCGGTCCGGATGCCTCTTAATGAACGTCCGGCAGACCAGTCCTCCCATCGAGTGGGCCACCAGGTGGACCGGTGAGTTAGAACCAAACCATCGGTCGATCTCGATCCGAAGCTGGTCGGCTGCGTCGTCGAGATTCTTCCGCCAGTCATACCAGAAGGCCTGCGCCTTCCAGCGGCGGGCCAGGCTGAGAAGGGCTCCGCCGTAATACGACTTGAGAATCCCTGTCGCCCGCACCTCAAAACCAGCACCTCCGCCACCCGGAGCCAGGCTCAGCCGGTCGATGTGCCCCAGCGCGAGCCGCAACGGATTCAGCCAGATCCGACTTCCCTGCCCCCCCGCCGTCTCGATCGCCGACAGTTCGCTCCCCATGATCCCGGGCAGCAAGACCACGTTTCCCAGGAGCGCGGGGGTCGGTCGACTGGGTCGGCCCAGCCAGTCGGATAACCCCGCTGGCCCTCCGGCACGGTGACCGGCAGGGCCGACGCGTGCAGCCGCTGGTAGCAATCTTCCCCGAAATGAGCCCGGAGGGCCTCCTCCTCTTCGTATGTCGGCGAGGCCAGCAACCGGGCGAACTCGGCCGTGTTCGACCGCTCGACCCGTTCGATGAATTCACGCTGATCGAACATGGGTGGCTCTGCGAGGAAGGAAAAACTCGATGGTGGATCATCAAGAATACCACAAACTTCGTTTCATTTTGCCCAGATTGACATCAGGGCCAGGAAATGAAATTTGTGGCGGATTTCTGCGGCCGGGGAGACAATGAATTTTCGCACGGTTGTCGTGGGCCTAAGCGTAGGCGAACCGGACTCGTCGGCCGGCTAGCCAGGAAATGGGGGTCCGATTGCGATCGAATGCCGCCTCTGGCAGGGTCGGGTTGTGGCTGCGCCTCTCGAGGCGAACGATCAGTTCTTCGGGGGTCGTGCTGATGACCCCGTCGGTCGCGACGAAGATGCAGTAAAACGGCTTGGGAGCCGCCTTTTCGTAACCCCGCAGTGGCTTACCGAGCCATCGGTAGCAGCCATTGGCCAGAACGGTCAGTTGAGCCCGCTCGGTTCTAGGGCCAAGAACCCAAGGTCAAAGCACGCGAAAAATGATTAAGGAAGCGGCGAAGGACGGGCCGGTTTTTCCGCGGATTCTGGCATCGGAAGCCCGAAATTGTTAATTATCAATTCCGGCAGCGGAAATCCGCGATGATGAGTCGAACGGTGATCGAAGGGGGAAAGCTGGATCACATCGAGATTTCCGCGTTCCAGACCGGGGCTGGCATGGCGGTCGATCCGACGATCGCGGGTGCGAAAGTTAGTGCGGACGCGCAAACGCCGGAAGGACCAGCACAACGGACTGCATCCCAGGGGCGTAATACCGGCAGCCATTCCGGATCGCTGCGCCCACAGACTCGGGGGGAGTTGGGGGGGGAGTTGGGGTCAGAACGAGTTTCCAGTTGGATCGGCTCGGGGCTTCGGAAAAGACTGCTAACTTGGTCTGACCCCAGAAGGTGGAAAAGACTGCTAACTTGGTCTGACCCCAGAAGGCGCGGAGTCGACTCCCCCGCCGCCTTGGCCGTGGGCGCCCGCCGGGATATCGCCATACCCGACTAAGCGCAAAACGCGCCTAAATAATCGCTACCCCTTGCATTCCCCAATCAAACCTGAGATAAGCGGAGACAGAGGTGGATTGCAGCCACCTCTGCCCCCCGTGCGACCACGAACCTTGAAGGACAAGGCCCATGCCCGCCAAACGCAACTATACCATTTCCCTGGAAACCCTTGAGCCGCGCATCGCCCTGTCAAGCGCGATCCCACAGCTCCCCACCTATCCCCCCGGCTTCATCGGCCCCATTTCCCGGCGCGTCGCCACCGCCGACATCGCCCCCATCCATCAGGACATCATCACCGGAATGACCCTGTCCTCCACCACCCCGGCCCTTGGCTCCCCCATCGGAGCCACTCTAACATCAACAATCAAAGATCCCACCAACCTCCCACTCGCCACCACCTGGACCGTGAGCATTAGCTACGGCGGTTTCACCAGCGTCCCCTTCACCGTCGCGGGCGCCCCGACCAGCTTCTCCACCAACGCCGCCGTTCCCGGCACCTACACCATCACCGCCGTCACCACGTATATGTCGACCAATCCCACCGTCGGCCCCCACGCCCCAACCACCGTCTCGGCCACCGCCACCGTCGCCGTCCCCACCACCGCCACCAAAGCCACTGGCATGGGCACCCCCACCAGTTGGATCGCCGGCCTCCAAGTCACCGACACCATCGGCACCCCCAACGGACCCCTTGGCATGTCCGTCGGTGGCGAATTCGAGGAAAATATCGCCCCCGGCGTCGGCGCGGGCGGCGTCGAGTATGGCGGCACCGACGGGGAATGGTTCCCCAATTCGTATGGGATGTCCTGGTATATTCAAGGCAGTACCCTTTTTGACACGATGGGCCTGCCCGGCATGCCCGTCGCAACTTGGCAGGCCATCCCCGTCGGAGCCACACTGATTACCTACACCCAGCAGCTCCAATTCTATTGGGAAATGAGCACCCCCACCGGCCAACAATCGTTCACCGCGCCCCTCAATAGCCTCACCTGGACCTGGACCAAAGTCGGCACCTGGACCTGGACCGCTAATTAAGTCAGCTCGGAGGCTCGATTCATGACAGCCAAAACCCCGCTCGTTTTCGCTACCGTCGGCGCCGCCTTGATCGGCGCCGCCTTGATCGGCGCCGCCGGCCTGGCCCTCGCCCGCGAAAATCTGAGACTGGGCCGAATCCTCGATGCCCGGGCAAGGATGCCTTTGCCTCAGCTTCCCCTCAAGATCGAGCGGCCGCCACCCTTGCCGGCCCCGCCGCCCCCCCCTCCCATCGTTCAGCAGAACCGGCGACCCTGGGACCCCAAGCCTCCCGAGCCCTTTGGCCGAGTCTCCGAGACCACCGACGGCTCACTCCCCGCCACTGTCGGTCCGGAAAAAACCGTCGCGTTCCGCGTCCTCATTATCGACGGACAAACCATCTTTCGGTCCAACGGCCGCGGCGACTTGCACTCCACCGGCCAGCTCCATATTCTCGTTCATTTGCGAGGCCCCACCACTCTCCAAGATGCCGAGCTAGCCCGCAAGGTCGCGAGGCAATTAGGACTTGCTCAGCCCGAGAATCCCGATCGAGCCGCATCGTTCCCACGCTGGGAAACCGCCCGTCGTTATCCCGATTCGACCCCAACCCCCCTCATGCCCCTGGGTTGGTCCCTTCAGGTCGCCGCCGTCCAGCGCCTCACTGACGGCTGGCAGGCCGAAGTCCACGTCCGGCCCGTGCTCCGCACCGACGACGGCCGCCGTTGCCTTGTGCGCAATCATCATATCGAAATTTATCGTTTCGAGCACAGCAAGCTCTCTCTCGTCTCGCAAGCCATCGACCCGACGTGGGACCCCGCGCTAGGGATCTCGTGCATCTTTCGTTGAATTGGTCACGTTCGACCGGAGGTGTTGCCGTGAAGTCACGAACCTTGCTCAATGGCGCCTTGCTATGCTTGCTCTGCCTCGTCACATTCACCATCACCCGTTCCGTCGTCGGCCAGGCCCGCAAAGGCTGGAACTGAGCGCGTAATTTTGACCCACCCTGAGCGCGTAATTTTGACCCTTCCTGGTCGTCAAGATGGCCGCTCTGGGCAAGAGCGGTAACCCACTCTTACTCGGGCTTCCGGCCCTTCTTCGATTTCATCGACTCGCGGAACCGATAGCTCTCACCATTCATCTCGAAAATGTGGCAATGATGAGTGAGCCGGTCCAGGAGTGCCGCGGTCATCCGCTCTCCCTGGAAAATCTGGTTCCACTCGCTGAACGGCAAATTGCTCGTCACCAGGATGCTGCCGCGCTCGTAGCGGTCGGCGAAAACCCGGAACAGCAGCTCGACTCCCCCTCGGCTCATCGTGACGTAGCCCAGCTCGTCACAGATCAGGAGCTGCGCCCGGTCAAGCTGGCGGAGAAACCGGTCGAGCGTGTACTGCTTCTGCTCCTTTTCCAACTGGCTGACCAACGCCGCAGCCGTGAAGAACCGCACCTTCAGACCGGCGCGACACGCTCCCAAGCCAAGTCCTATCGAAATATGGGTCTTTCCAGTTCCGTGGCTCCCCACAAGGCAACAGTTCGATTTCGGGTCTCCAAGGGGTCAGACCTCGTTGTACTACACAAATTCGAGCTTCGGCTCTCGGTTAGCGTTGAATGTGATGGCCCCAGGTCCGAAGATCTCCCAGCAAAGGGCAATATCATGGAGCCGCTGCAGGCCCAACCAGACCGTTTGAGGGCCCGGCTCGTCCTCGCAGCTTCCGGTTCACGTAACCCCCCAGTTGCGCGACCATCCGTACCATCTCCTGAAGCCTCGGAGCCACCTTCGGCGGCGTTTGCTTGCGTACCACACGGTACACCGACTGCCATTCCGATGGCTCGAAGACCGCCTCACAACTGATGTCGGGGCAGGTCCGTCCCAGCCGGCAGACGTACAGCACCCGCCAGGCCACGATCAGGTAGACCGCCAGGCAGGGCAACATCCGCTCGATATCCTCGAACCGTCGTTCCTCCACCCGGCAACCGGTCTTCAGTGTCCGGAAGAAGATCTCGACCATCCATCGAATAGTGTAATATCGAACAATTGTGCGTACTTCATCGGCGGTGCCGATCGGCAGGCTCGTCAAGAGGATCCATTCCACGGGCGTATCACCGGGTGGCGGATTGACCTCGCTGACCAGCACGGCGTTCACCGTGACGTCAGGGAATTGGCCGGCCGCACGCTGTGGCACGCAGGGTGATCCGCGCCGCCCGCACCTCCACGATCGCCTCCCGCGACAGCCGCGGTTGTCGGCGGCCGCGGTCCTCGCAGGAGACCTTAGGTTGACGACCGCGGACGGTAATGGTCCGCCGGTCCACAACCGGCGCCGACAGCAGCTCCTCGCGGAGATAATCCAGCACGAATCGATCTTCCAGGTCGTCCACCAGCGCACGGTCCTGGCAGGAGCGGATGATCCAGTCGGCCTTGCCGGGCCGCTCCATCCCCGCGGCGATGACGTCGTAGATGTCGGCCTCGCTGTCGGCGACGTACACCAACTGCGTCCCTGGACAGCGTTCCGCCTCGGCGTGGGCCCGCTCCATCGACAGCAGCCAGCGGAAACTCTCCTTCTCCTCGATCGGCTCGGCGGCCCGCTCGGCCCGCGTCGTGGTGGCGTTTGTGGGCGCATCATCGTCGCGTGCCCAGGGGATCGCCTGGACCGTCCCCAGCGGCGTGCCGTCGGGGGTGAAGGCGTGCATCTCGTGCAAGAAGATGCCGCGCCGCGCGCCGCCGTCGAGCGGGCCGTCGCCTTGGACCGGCTGCTGGGGTCGGGTCAGGTCAATTTCGGTCGTATCCGGCACCAGCAGGGCGACGGGTTGGGCGGCAATCCGCTCTCGGGTCCGATCGATGTGAGGTCCAAGGACGACGTCGAAGCCGACCTTCTTGTTGTCAAAGAAGCGATAGGCCGCCGTCATTTCGGCATAGCCGCCGCAGGCGGCGGGGATGCTCGCCGTCGGATGTGCCGCGAACTGCGACACAACCTTGTTCAGCCTCTGATTGAGCCGTTTATCCTTGAGATCGGCCGCCTTCATTTCATCGACTACCCAGGGAGCCAGCATGATGCCATCCGCTGTCGAGATGATCTTCGAAGTTTTGCTGCACTATATCTGTACGCTCGTTTACTACGAACCGTTCAGCGGCTACTATAACTTTGTGTAGTACAACGAGGGGTCAGACCTAGGGTCTCCAAGGGGTCAGACCGGTCTCCAAGGGGTCAGACCTAGGAGCAAGTCTTTTCCGGTCTCCAAGGGGTCAGACCTAGGAGCAAGTCTTTTCCGAGGTCCCGGCTGAGGGAGGCTCAAACGGCAATAGCCAGACCGACGGCTACACCGGCTCCGGCTCCTCGACCCTCACCACCACCTCGACCCAGACGGCCACCTCGACCCAGACGGCCACCACCACCCTGGGCTCCAATGGCACCATCACCAGCGCCGGCTCGACCGACTCGCTGTACGAGACCGGCAACGACAGCGTCACCAGCGACGTCGGCTCCGGGACCCGGGTTCGTCAGGTCAATTACGGCGGCGGCGACGGACAATCTTCGACGTTCACCACCACGTACTCGTCGTACGACTCCAGCGCCGACAGCTTCACCCAGACCGTGAGCGATGTCCAGTCGCTGGGCGCCAACGGCACGATCGCCTCCGGCCAGGACCTGGACACGCTCACTTCGTTCGGCTCCAGCACCTACACCTACACCGAGTACGGCGGCCGCACCATCTCCTTCGCGGGCGGCGGCTACATCGGCGGCTCGTACAACGACTATGAGGGCACCTCGCAGTCGTACACGCTGTCGGACAGCACCTCGATCGCGCTGGGTGCCAACGGCACGATCGCGTCCGGCACGGTCGCCTCCTTGACCACCCAGGTCTATTCCGACAGCCAGTCGTTCAGTGAGTACGGCGCCGAGAACGTCCCCGACCCCGAGGGTGGGCCGCCGTTCAGCGGCGAGCTCACGCAAACCAGCGTGACCACCAGCTACGCCTACAGCGTGAACCGGGGGACCGAAACGCTGGGGGCCCTGGGCACGATCAGCGGCGGCGGCAATTCGTTCTCCTTCGTTCAGAGTGATTACAACTCGCTCTGGCTCAGCTCGCCGGAGACGGACACCGCCAGCTACAGCATGAATATGTCCGGCACCGAGACCTACGCTCCCGGCGGTGCCATCAGCGGCGGCTCGGACAACTTCACCTGGAACCAGAACGCCTACGACAAGACTACGATCATTTACGATCAACTCGCCGGCACCGCCGCCGAGACCAACTACGAGATGCTGGTCACCGAAACGGTCTCGGACACGATGTACGACGTGGGCAGCGACGTTCTGGGCGCCAGCGACTCGATCGTCTCCAACGGCGACGACTACACCGTCATCGACTGGCAGCAGGTCACCTCCACGATCGTCGACAGCGGCTCGTCGGCCACCTCCTTCTACATCTATGCCGTCGGCATCGACGACTACACCACGACCGATGCCGGCAGCAGCACGCTGTCGGCGTCCGGCCAGAGCTACGGGCTGGACACGGTCACTTTCAGCGAATCCACCAGCGATAGCGACTACGATACCCAGTCCTTCGGCACCACCTTGTACGATTGGGGGACCGCCACCGACTACTATACCAATTCGGACGTGAGCACGATCACCAACTCCAACGGCGTGACCACCTCGGACGACGCCTTCGTGATGCTGGACACCCACTCGGTGTTCGGCGGTGACGTGGGCTCTTCGGTGAGCGGCACCTGGTCGGAAGGCTGGACGGACAACGGCACCGACGTCGACGTCTCATCGGCCAACGGGACGTCCAGCCCCACGGCAATCGCCTTGACCTTCTCCAACTCCGATTCCAGCGGCGACGTCGGCGTATCCAACGAGTCCGCCGTGGGCGAGTACACCCACAACGGCGGCAACAACAACTCCGCCATCAATTTCACGGACGGGACCTACGTCAGCAACGCCGAGGGGAGCGACTACAACACCTACAGCTCGACCACCTTCGACGACTCCAATTGGATCACGGGCACGGAATACTGGATGGGCACGTCCTACACGGTGAACGTCGGCAACGGCACCAGCCAAACCCTGGTCACCACCGTGACGGGTCCGCCTCCCAGTACCGAAACGCTGACCGATGTGAGTGGTAGCTACAGCTCGCCGCACACCTACGGCCCGTATGGGTCGACCGGACTGGTGCCGCCGACGGGTACGGCGGTGACGGCGGGATTCGGCACGGCGAACCAGTTGGGCTATTACGAAGGCGGCGGGGTGCATAACGGCAGCGATAACCGGGGTTTCGATACGGGGTCGGGTCTGGCGTCGGCGTTGGGAGGCCAGGACGTGCACGGGCTGGAGTTCACCGGCCCCGAGGAGCAGGCGGTGATCGAGAGTGGCAAGGTCGCCATCTACGACGCCGACGGCAGCGTGAACCCCTTGGAGCCCCCCGGGACGCCCTGGCAATCGCACCCGTCGGCGGTGGGCTACGTGCGCGGCAACCAGGGCTCGGGGAGCAGCGCGGGCACGCAAGGCGCGGCGATGGACAGCGGCACGCGCGACGGCACGCCCGCGGACGAGCTGGCGCGGCTGAGCAACAGCGGGACCGAAGAGAACCCGACTTCGGCGCAACCGGCGCCCACACCGCGGGCGGAGCAGGCGGCGGGCACTCCCGCTGCCTCAGGCGCATCGGCCGCGGCGGCGAACCCGGGGAATGTTGGCAATAGCAACGGCGGCAGCGCCTCCGCGGCGGGTGGTGGCGCAATGGCGAGCGACGTACCGTTGGGAACCAATATCAATGGCCAGACGGGTATCGGAGCCTATAACCCCTTCCCGGGCTTGATGCCTTTCTTTGAGGGCGGCCAAACTCTTGGTGGCAGCCCGGGGCCAGGCGGAGGCGGTGGGCCGAACGGCGGCGGCCCCAATGGTGGTGGCGGCATCGGACCGGGCACAGGCGTCACTGCGCAGCAACATGCGCAGCACGGGGACACGGGAGGCGGCGGTGTTAATTCAGGATCGCAATACGAAGGCGGCGTTCCGGACGGTCCGCCGGCCGCCGTACCCGGGGATACTGCGGGCAACGATGCTCCGCTCACTGGGTCGGAGGTTTCCCCAAGCCCGGCCGCTGCGCCGCAACCACCCGCGGCTACACCGCAGCCGCCCGCCTCCCCGACCGATGTGGACAACGGCTCAGATGACGACGGGCAGGTTGACGGCGGCGACGCCCCGACCGATGTGGACAACGGCGAGCCGGACGACGATGATAACATCGGGGCGAATGACGACCCCGGCGAAGGTGTGGGCGAGGCAGTTGACACGAAACAGGCGGAGCGGAAAGACCCGAACTTGTCGGCAGCCCTGGCCTCGCTTCTCACAAACAAAGATTTCAAACAATTGTGGGATTACCTCAACCGTAGCGAGGAGAGCATCACTTTTTATCCCAACCTGGCCCAGTCCGAGATCGCAAAATGGCAATCCAATGAAAACGGCAATAAGATCGCGATCAACCCGAACAATGCGTTCTTCGGCCCTCCACCGAAGCAAAAGAACATCACGACCGCTAGAAAACTCACGAACCCCGCACAGATTAAACTATACAAGGAGGCGATCGTTCACGAACTCATTCACGCAGCTCTTTACCTCAGCAGGGATCGAAGCCTCGCTGGCTCCCCCCTCCCGACGAAGGTGATGGACCTCAATCACGACGTAAAGCTCCGTGGGTCCGGCATCACCTACGATACACCCATCGACCAACTGCAGCCTAGCATTCGCCAGTATGTCGTCGATAATTACGGTAATTACTTCGACTATCTGAACAGCCGCTATCCGAATCCAACCGATCCGCCGGATACCGACTTGAAGAACGTCGTGCAGGACATCAATAAAGAAGCACAAAAATATATAAAGTCTATTCTCCCCTAACCGCTCACGGCGAGTTCTTCCTCAACGGCCGGTCCCGGCTGACGCTTCGTTGCCGTGCCGTCACTGGGGAAGTTCGTGCAGTAGGACTGGCCCGTCGCGGTGTCACACGGAAGAAAGGTTCAGTGCTTGGACAATGCGTCTCATTCTTGGTATCTTACGCGTTATTGCTTTTGCGGGCTTCGGCTTACTCGACGGGTCCGGACTCGGTCAGCCCGCTCTGGGCGGCGGTTTGCCCAAGGATGCGGTCGGGATGCTCGGGGTGCCGAGGTACGGGCACACATTGGGTGCGATCGCCGTCGCATTCTCGCCTGACGGTCGTTACCTCGTATCCGGAGGGAGGGCGGGCGAGCGGCTCGGTCCCACCATCCACGTCCGCGAGACGGAAACCGGCAAACTCGTGCGTGAGCTCGCGACGAACGGCTCCGAGGTCCGAAGCCTTGCGTTCTCCAGCAACGGCTCGATGCTCGCCGCGGGTGGGAATGATGCTTGGATCTGGATTTGGGACGTGGCAACATGGACCGTTCGACACCGGCTCGGCGGACAACTCCCACCGACCGTACAGGTCGCGTTCGCACCAGATAACAAGACCCTTGCGTCCTGTCACTGGGGACGCGAAGACGCGAATGACGATCACTCCGTATTACTCTGGGATTGCGCGACGGGACAGAAAATCGGTGAGCTGAACAGTCGTTCCGGAGTCATCGAATCGCTCAGTTTCTCGCCGGATGGGCGGACTTTGGCGCGTAGGAGGTTGGGACGCGACGGTGCGGATCTGGGACCTTCCCGCTCGTAGGGAGGTTCGCCGTTTTGACGACAAGGCCAACCCGATCCACGCTCTCGCGTTCTCACCTGACGGTCGAACGCTTGCGTCCCTGAGTTGGGATGCGTCGATCCGCATATGGGCGCCGGCCGAAGGGCAACTGCTGCTGAAGTTTGACGGCAGTTTCAGGCGGAACTTCGGTTTTCAGGTAGGAGCCAACGCGCTCGCCTACTCTCCGGACGGTGCTGTCCTGGCCGTCAGTTTGAGTAAAGTGCCAGGAGATCTGGATCCGATCATCCTCGCCGATGCGTCTACGGGGATTTTCATCCGGGAGTTGGTCGGCCACCGTTCTTGGATCGGAGACATCGTTTTCTCCCCGGATGGCATGGCATTGGCCTCGGCGGGCAACGACGGGACAGTCCGGCTTTGGGACGTCTCCAGCGGGTTAGAGAAGAGGCCTGCGAGCGGACACGCCGGATCGGTCGAGTCCGTGGCATTCTCGCCGGATGGTCGGCGGTTGGCGACTGGAGGAGCGGACCATGTAATCTGTGTCTGGGATAAATCCATGCGCCGCGAGCTTTTCCGTTGCGAAGGCCATCGATCAGAAGTACTGCGCGGTCGCCTTTTCGCCAGATGGCGCGACGCTCGCGTCCGGGGCGTTGGACAACATCGTCGGGCTTTGGGACGCGGTTACAGGTCGGTCGCTCCGTCTGTGGAAGCACGCGGCCGGGATTAATGCTGTCTCATTCTCGCCCGACGGTTCGGCACTTGCGGCGTCCGACCGGGGCGGCATGATCGTGGTCCGCGAGGTTGCGACGGGGAAAGAGTTGGCTCGTCTCACCTGTCAAGATGAGTTCGGCCAGGGCGCGTCATCCAACTCGATCGCCTACGCCCCAAAGGGCGACGTTCTTGTGTCCGCCCACCAGGACGATCGGATCCGCTTTTGCGCCTGAACGGGCACGAGCCGTTCAGAGTAATCCGACAGGCGGGCGTGCGGAGCGTTTGCTTCTCCACGGGCGGTTTGCTTGCAGCGGCAGGTGTTGGTGGACCAGTGCGTCTTTACGACACTGCGACGGGGAGTGAGGTGCGTCAGTTCTCCGACACGGAACGATCCGATAATTATACATCCGTAGCGTTCGGCGGAAACGGGAAGTGGCTCGCAACAGGGGGATTTGACGGAAAGGCCCGTCTATGGAACGTTAAGTCGGGGCTCCAGTTGCGTGCGTTTTCTCACAAACGCGAAGTGACATCGGTGGCCTTTTCGCCGGATGGTTCCCTCCTTGCCTCCGGGTCGGGGGATCGTCTTACTCTGCTTTGGAGCTGTCCCTAGCTGCGGGCAACAGAAAAGACTGCCATTCGCGTTAGGTACCGTTGATTCGCCCGGGCCAAACTGTCGAGACCGGCACGCTCACCGACACCATCACTTACTCATCGCCGTCAACCCTCACCGCGACCGACGGCGGCAACATGACCGTCGGCGCCTCGGACGTCGTCTCCGGTGGCACTTCGAGCGACAGCCTGTACGAGACCAGCAGCGACAGCCAGCCCGACACCGAGACCGGCACGCTTACCACCACCGTTCACGACCTAGGGTCCAGGGGGTCAGACCTAGGGTCCAGGGGGTCAGACCTAGTTCCAATTTTTTCCGTCCAGGGGGTCAGACCTAGGGTCCAGGGGCCGGGTCGCCCTGGGAGTTACCTCCCAGGGCTCCCACAGATCCGGACGTGCCCGTCAAAGAGGCATCCGGTTCGTCACGTTGCGGATTCGCTGTCCCTCACACGTCCAGGTCGTTTCGCGGAGACACGCTGGTGAGGCTCGGTGTCCTCGGCGTGGTTCCAACTCCCTGTCCACAACGCGGCGCCCCCTTCGCTCCACGGGGTCCGGAAGGGCCGTTCCCCCGCTTCAAGGCTACTATGAGGCACTGCGACTCCCTGCCACCCATCTCGCCGCGCTTCGTTGCCTTCGCTTGGCGATACCATCGTTGCGTCCCATTTGTTCGTCCCCGTCAGCCTAGGACTCGGACTGCGGATCAACCTGGAGTTGGTAAGCCGGTATCTCCCCCCGGCTGTTACGATGGAGACGACTGGGTCTCCCAAGTTCCCGGGGAACCCTTCTGATCATTCGCCATGTTCTCCGACCCCGGTGTGACCAGGCACGCTGATGGGTCCAAGTGTCGCTAATGCCTGCGCGGCCCCCGCATCTGACCAAGACGAAGGCTCACCACAAGGAAATTTCGGGGCTCAATCGCACAGCGTTTGATCTCGCTGTCTACGCTTCGCGGTGACGGTCGCCCGCCCCCCACGCAAGACTCGCTTCCGGCTGCTGGCCCGGCTCTGCCGGACGGGATTGGTTACCCGTAGGGTTCCTATAAAAGGTTTCACATTGCTAGCGATCCTCCTTTTCCGAGCTTCTTGCGCAAGGTCAGACCTAGTTCCAATTCTTTTAAGCCCATCGTTCCACCTTCACGGGGGGACCGGAGGGTCCAGGGGGTCAGACCTAGTTCCAATTCTTTTAAGCCCATCGTTCCACCTTCACGAGGGGACCGGACGGCGGAAACGGGAGACATTGCGCTTTTGCACGTCCCGATCGCGCTGTCCAGGGGGTCACGCTGTCCAGGGGGTCAGACCTAGTTCCAATTCTTTTAAGCCCATCGTTCCACCTTCACGGGGGGACCGGACGGCGGAAACGGGAGACATTGCGCTTTTGCACGTCCCGATCGCGCTGGGTGCCAACGGCACGATCGCGTCCGGCACGGTCGCCTCCTTGACCACCGAGGTCTATTCCGACAGCCGGTCGTTCAGAATCATCCAGGGGGTCAGACCTAGTTCCAATTTTGAGCGGAGAGGCGGCGACCGCGTCATCATCCTGAAAATGGAAGGTGCCACCACGGGCATGCCGTCAACCAATAAGCCGAAGGCAAAAGGAAGTCGCGGTTGTAACGCTCGACCCGATTATCCAGGCGCCCAGCCGTAAGCACTTACTAAATCACTATATATGGCAATACTCCGCCACGGGTCGCTTTATGCGGATTAGTCTGTGCCCGAGCATAAAGCGATGTGGGCATTCAACATACGTTAGATTGTTAAACTGTGCCGGTTATGCCGGCGCACAACCGTAATATGATGTTGCTTCAAGAGATACGACAAAATGTTCGATCGTGCCGGTTATGCCGGCGCCCAGGTGGAAGCTGATGATCTGCATAGGGTTAGAGCGATTTTTCGGACTTCCGATTATTCCGGCGCCGAAGCGGAACTCGAAGCTGCATTGAGACATGTGGACGAATTCCTTTTTGCCGAGGGCCTTTTGGCGCGCGGTCCCGCGTGCGCCACGCTTCACGAGGCTTTGACGAGCGACACGCCCGTTTCGAGCCTGGGGGCCAGACCGCGAGCCTGGGAGCCCGAAATTGCTAATGATTGTTTCCGGCCGCGGAAATCCGCGTTTGAGCGACGATCGCTCACAGGTCCAGGAGGGGAAAGTTCCAAGCAGTTGAAATCGACCGGTCGGGGGTTGGCACGTCGCGTTGACGACTGCTCTTGGTCAACCGCGGCTAATCACTAAACCCGTTGAGCCGGCGCTGCGCCACGTTTTTCAGGCCCTCGAATCCTTCGCTGAGCTCGAGCGGATAGACGCGGGCGCTCCCGTCCCCATTGGCCGTGATGACAAGCCTACCATCGGGGCTGATTGCGGTCGGTTCAGGGGTTGTCGTAGGTCGGATCTTCGTCGAGGTCGAGCTGGATTTGCTCGAGTTTACGCCGCAGGGACGCCAAACCGTCGTCGCCGGTGATGTATTCTCGGTAAGGCAAGACCACGCGGAGCAGATCGGGATGGGTGGCACCGACTTGGTCGACGGCCTGCTTCAAGGCGGCAAGGAACTGGTCGAGTCCTTCGTCGGGCAAGTGGAGCCGCGCGAGCAGCGCCGTCAGCTCCGCCACTGTCGACGACGGCGACACCGGGGACGGGGCGGGTGATACCGATTTCAAAGGCGACGCCGGTCCGACGGTCCGGGAGACCGTTGAGGCTGACGACGAAGCACGCTCTAGGCCCGGCTCGCGATCGCGGAGCGAATGAGTCTCGGCATCACGGACGCGGCGGCCGGCCTCGATCGCCTGCAACAATTGCTCTTGGGCCTCGGCGACGTACACCGACCAGTCGGTCGAATAGTCCTGGCGGAACGCCTCGATGTAGCCAGGCTCGTACTGCCTTGATAGGTACTTGAGCTGATGGAAAACCTTGTGCGATAGGGCTTGGAGCTCTTCAGTCGGCTCGGCCTCCCGATCCTGGGAGGCTTGGTAGAACCGAAAACGGCCGATCCAGACCTTGAGCCGGGCATACTGCTCGAGCTTGTTCAGCGAGCCGAACACATTCAACCCGGCATCGACCTCGTGAGCGAGAAGCCCGAGCTGACCGCCGGGAAAGTGCGCCTCGGCATCCCAGAGCAACCGGTCCTCGGCGGCGAACGGCTCGGCGAGCTCAGGCTGGAGCCGGTCGATCTCGCGACGAAGCTGTCGATATAAATCGGTGGCCCCGCGGAGCTCGCGCCGTGCCTCTTCGACTTCGCGGGTGACCTCCTCCAGCTCGGCTCTCGCCTGCTGTCGCGTCCGCTCAATTTCGGCCTGCGACGCGGCGATCAGCCGCTCCGCATCCGTTTCCGAGCCAAGCGACGACTTGTACAACGCCAGTTTGCGCACCAAGTCCTTGAGCAATTGCTCGTCCACGTCGGACTGCTCCAAAGCCCGCAAGCCGGCGGGGCGGACGACGCGCAGGCGTTCCACCGCGCGCCGTGCGCGCAGCTCGGCCGCCCGAAAATGCTCGGCCGCATGCTGGGTCTCACCTTCGATCTTACGAGCCCGGGTCTTCGCTTCGGCCTGACGGACTAGCTCCGCAAGCCGCTCCAGTGCTGGCGTCATGGTCATCTCTCATGCTCTAACGTTAATACCAACGATAAAACTACACTAACGCACGACCTTGATCGATCTTCGACACCAATCTTCTCAATCAACCCGCTCATCGCGTCGCATCGCGCCGTTCAATCACTCCATTTACATAATTAACCGACCAACTGATCTCATTGCGCCTCGGTACAAACGCGACTCGAGCCGTAAATGCATCATACACTGACGGCCGGCAAAGTTGAAACAGGCGCATGGCCGCATCGATTGATTCTCAGTGGGATCCCGTCGATCACCCGTTCAGCCCACCCGGCACCTATGTGTATGATGACAGCCGTGCAGCCAAGCTCCGTCACCTCGATTACGCTGGAGACTGTTACATGCAGGAGTTTTTTAATCGTTGGTTATTCACGGCCGCCCTGCTGAGCCTGATGGTCGCGGTCGAGCCTCGACGGGTGGAAGCCGCCGACAACGTTCTCAGCCCCGAGGAAGCAAGATCGGGCTGGATCCTCCTGTTCGACGGCAAGGGGCTGGACGGCTGGCAGACCAGCGGTGGCCAGCCAAGCAAAGTGCCGGTCGAAGACGCGAGCATCAACCCCCACGGCTCCGGCGGCTACATGATGATCCATCAGAAAACCTGGTCCGATTTTGTGCTGGCACTCGACTTCAAGATCAGCAAGGGCTGTAACAGCGGAGTCTTCATCCGGACCTTTCCGCTGACGGCTCGCCCGGGCAAGGATGTCGGCTTCAACGGCATCGAGGTCGCCATCGACGATACTTCAACGGCCGGATACCATGACACTGGAGCGTTCTACGACCTGGTCAAACCAGCGGAGAACGCCATGAAACCAGTGGGCCAGTGGAACCACATGGTGGTCACGTGCGATGGGCCCAAGCTCTCCGTCGAGCTCAACGGCAAGCTGGTGACCCAGATGGACCTCGACCAGTGGACCACCCCCAACCGCCGCCCCGACGGCTCGGAGCACAAGTTCGACATCGCCTATAAGAACCATCCCCGCGCCGGCTACATCGGACTTCAGGACCACGGCTCGAATTGCTGGTACAAGAACATCAAGATCAAGCCGCTGAAGCGCTGAGAGTTGATGGGAGACTGGTGGCAAGCCTCAGGGGTCGTTTCTCTGCGCGGCCAACTGGGCAACGAACGCCGCATGCTCGGGTGTGGCGCAGCCGCGGTCAAGCACAGCACGGAGCCGACGCCCATCATTGTCCACGAGCGCCAGTGGGTCGAGCCAGAGCCCCGGGAAGACCGCCGAGCGATAGATTCCATCGCCGGGTACCGGCCTTCGTTCCAGAACACCCTGACGCTGATCGAACCAGACCACCTCATAGGGATCCAGAGCATAGACGACATACTCGAGAACCCCGGCTCGCTCGTAGTCGGTCAGTTTTGGCCCCAGGTCGATGTATCGGGTTGCCTCGGCGACCTCGACGATCAATTCTGGCGGACCTTGGATAAATCCCTTGACGTCGCGAGTATGGCCGCCACATTCGGGCAGGATCCGAAGCATCGCATCAGGTTGCATCTCGCTCTTCCAGCCGAGAATCGCCGTGGTGCTGTCGAGAGCCTCCGCACCCGGGGAGTTTTCGGCGTAATAGTCCAGCCACACGATGACCGGAACGTGGGCGATGCCATGCGCGGGCCCGACAGGGCCGGGCATGAAAACAACTCCGTTGATGAGCTCAGCCCGCGTGCCCGGCGGCATCGCCTCGTAGAGTGCATGGAACGTTGGCTGGTCGAGTTGCTGGCCTTCGACAAGCGTTTGCGGTAAGTCGACAACCGTGGTGCGCCAGACATGATCCGGGCATTTCCTGTCAAGCGGTTTCAGACCCTATCGTCGCTTCCCTGCCGATTGATGATACCAGAAATCCGCATAAAACCGCTCCGGTATTTCAACACGACTTTCCGTTGAGTGGAATGCTAACCATCCTGAGCGGATAGACTGCGACATAACCGACCGAGCGAGGATATCGCGATGGGCAGAATCGGGATGAAGCCGCCGCCCATTCGCTCCGCGTCGATCGTCGTCCTGGCGCGGGGACTTGTCGGCGCCGACGCTCCTCAAGGCGCTATCCTCGACAAGCAGCGTCTGCTTGACGCTCAGACCTTCTGGGACAATCGCGATTGGGACTGGTATCAGGCCAACATCCCCTTCTTCGAGTGCCCCGACCCGGCGATCAACAGCACGTGTTACTATCGCTGGGAGCTGACGACCAAGCACCTGACGTACGGCTCGCTCGCATCAGGCTTACAGTTTAACCGAGTTTATCGACCTCCCCTTGTCGACGCTGGCTGGCCCGGCTGTGAATCCGGCTTGGCCGCCTCGAGGTGGATTCGGTTGCGGTAGGTTCCCGGGTTGTGGCCGACGCAGTCCCAACCGCGGCCGACCGACGTGCCAGCCAGCGTCACGAAGATCGATGCGGGTGACGAGGGCGAATCGTCCGACAGGCTGAACTCGATCGCGTTGACTGGCACGCCCCAACCCGCCGTCGGAGACAACGTCGTGTCGGTTTGCGACGACCAATCAGCCAGGGAGATTCGTGCCAGCGCCCGTCCTTGATCGTGCAAAGTGATGGTCAGCGATTCCTCGGGGCCGACTCGTCCTCGCGCCAACGTGTGGAATGGTCCCTTCTCTCCGCTCGACGCCTCGACCACCCGAAAGGTCCTGTCTTCCTCGACGAAAGCAAACCGAGCCGGCCGGCCGAAAGGATAGTCAAACCGGCGAACCTCGATCAGTTCACCCGGGCAGGGCGAAAACTCCAGCGACAGCCGTCGATGCCCACGCACTTCGAAGTCACAGTACGAGTTGAGATGCGAGTAAATCGTATGGATCAACGTCGTATTGGCTTCCACCATGATCGATCCCGCCGCCGGTTGCCGCTTGAACGCGGAGCGTAGCCGGACCTTGACCTCGAAAATCGTAAAAGAGAGTACAACCTCGCTCACCTTCGAGCTGCGAACCGCGAAGCCGAGGCTCGGGACCGACTCGATCTTGGGAACGAACGAGCACACTCCAGCAGCCATCGTCTGAACCATTCAAGAATGTCAACAGTGGCTGCACCGAGATCGAGAGCGGGCTGAAACGAACGGTCAACGAGCCGTCCGACGTATGAACCACTGTGTCGAATCCCAGGCGGATGGTTCCGGTGTTGAGGGTAGGCTTCGTCCCCTCTACCGGCGTGTGCTCGACCAGATTCGACTGACTCGGCCGGGTGCGAGATGATGGCGGGCGCTGGGTCCAGACGAGTCCCGCGGCGACTGAGGCCGCACAGAGGCCCAGGCCCAGGCCGCCAGCCCTTGCACGACTGCCCCGGCCTGCGCCAGAGCGGAAATGTGGCCAGACCTATAACGACCGAACCCGACAGCGGGATCAGCCAGAGGTGTCTGAGTGTGATCGGAAACACCAGTCGCCCCGCCAGGGCCGACCCGGCCCAGGCCGCCGGCCAAACCGGCAGAAGCCATCGAAGGACCCACCAGGACTCGAACCGCAAGGCCGCCAACGACCCCAACGACAGAGCCAACCCGAAAATCGGCGCCACGCTGTTCGCCCAGAAGCGAGGATGGCTGACACGGAATCCACCCGGCTCCAACCACCACCACGCCCCGCTCAAAACCACGTGCCCCACCAGTACCGTCAGCCAGAAGAGCCGCCAAACGCGGGCAGGCGACGTCTCTCGAGGACCGGTTGTGGCGTCTGGCTCTTCCTTCATTTCCATTCCCTCAATCGCGACGACAGCCAAAGGAACGTAGCGAGTTTCATCCTGACAATCCAGCCTGTCGCGTGCCGCAGTCATGAGCCGTCGCTTTTTCGTTTGCATGCTCGACGGACCTCTGAGACACTGTGGGTCGAAGGGGTCGTTGTGAAACCGCGGACAAGCAAACAACCGAGGTCTTGCTCATGTGCTGCTCGATTCGTCCTTGCGCTCTGCTGTTGACGCTGGCACTCACCCTGGGGATGGCCGGTGTGACTCTCGATGCGATGGCCCAGGGCGCCGGTCGTCCCGCCCCGGTCGGGCCCGAGTGAGACGATCCAACTGTTCGATGGTAAGAGCTTGAATGGCTGGGCCGGCCACTTCAAGCACTGGTCAGTTGACAACGGCGAGATCGTGGGAAAGAACACCCTCCCGGTGCCGGTGAGCACGTATCTGCTCACCGAGAAAAACTACACGGATTTCCGCCTGACCGCAAAGGTCAAGCTCGTCGAGTCCGAGATGCACTCGGGCATCGCCTTCTGGGGCCGCGTCGCAACCGAGCAGGGGGATCCGGTGACCTACGCCGGGCACCTCGTGATGTTCCCATCAGGTTGGGGCATGTACGACCTGTACGGCCGAAATGGGCTGCCGGTGAACCCGGCGCCGGCCAAAAAGGTTGGCAAGCAGCACGACTGGAACGACCTAGAGATCCTGGCCCTGGGCAACCGCGTCCAGGTCGCGGTCAACGGCGCACCGGTCATCGACTGGTCCGATCCCGAGCCGAACCGGATCAAGGCCGGCCCGATCGGCCTCCAGCTCCACTCGAACAAGGTGCCGCAGGAAGTCCGGTTCAAGGACCTGGTCATCGAGACCTTCCCGAAGGACCAGCGGCTACTCACCGTGCGGTAAATAGGCCGGAATTCCGAAGAAACGGAGGCGGCTTGCACCCCCGCAAAGACCTCCGTAAGGTAGGGTCATGCGGGGCCGCTGGGCCACCCTAGTATCCATTTAGTATCCGTTTTCGGAGCCGTACCCATGCGAAAGCCCGATTGGCGGCAGCAGAGCGGCACCTGGGTAGTCAAACTCCCCAACGGCAAGCTCAAGACCTTGGGCAAGGACCCGCACGGGGCGACGCGGAAGCACCCGCCCAGGGAGATCGTCGAGGCGTGGCATGGCATCGGCCACCACGCCGACGCGAAGCCGAAAGACATTCTCTTTTCCGAGGTGGCCGCCATCTACCTCGAATACCTGGCGAATCCCGGCACGAAGGCATCGGCGAAGGAGCACCTGGACTGGTTCGCCGCGCACGTCGGCAAGATCAAGGTATCTGACCTGCGTGTGCATCACGTCAATGATTACCTGAAAACCAAATCCTGGTCGGATTCGATGAAGGCGACGGCCATCAACCGCATTACCTCGGCGCTGACCCACGCCGTCGGCGAGGGATACATCGACGAGCATAAGGTCAAATAGCGCGCGGAAAGAAGCCCAAATACGCCGGGCGGCATACGCGCGAGGGCAAGGGGCTGCTGTGGGAAGATAGGGCGCGGAAGGATGCCCATTACCAATTGCTGAAGGAGCTGGAGGCGCAGGGAGCGGAGCCAATCACAATAGTATCCGCTCCGCCGTTAACCCGCTGGCTTCATCTGCTTCATCCGTTCTTCGGAATGCGGTTGGGGAATTCGAAAATGAATCGCAGCAACATTTCACTGAATGAAATCAGTTCCTTGGCATCATCGGCCTGCATAAGTGCAATCTCGTGGGTGGCTTCATTGCCCGTAGTCCTGATGTGATCGACCCAGTTTTGTCCGTTTGGAGGAACAAATCCCTTATCGGCTAGATACTTGACGTAGGCGATACAATTCTTTCCTTCTTCGGCCCCTTGAGCGACGGCGATATTCATGAGCAATTTCCTGCATGCGAGCACGGATGCCGTATAGGCATTGACGGCGATGCAGGAACGAGCCTTATAAAGGCTCTTGATGTCCGAGGGGAGGTGATCGACGTCATTACCGAACATCGGGCCGGGGACTTGCTGAAATGGCGGCTTTCCAAAATACGTTGGCATTTCACAATTTTGACATAGGAAAATATGTTCCGATGTTCCGCTATGCTTTTCCTGACGTAACCGAGACCGGGGCCGACGACGCGATGGCAATAACCGCAGGCGAAACTGATGTTCTTCGCGACGGTCGTGTTTAGCCAATCCACAGTCTTTTTCCCCTGCATACGAAAGCCCCATGAAGGGATAGGTGGCACACATTTTCCGAATATCAGCCTATCATTCCTGCACTCACAGCGGAATGCCGATATGTCACAAGAATTGTACTTTGTAAGGGCGCTACCTTGCGCCGCAGCGATTTCCTCACTATCATGGATTGATGAGCAAGAAGAAACCGCCGCCCGGTATGAATGGATTATCGCCTTCGGCTCGCGGCGGGAATCGGAAGAAGTGCCGGATGGAGCAAGGACAACGCCGGTGACGCCCCGCAAGCCAGACCGGCGCGACGCCGAAGGGGCGCGCGCCTACGCCATCGAAAACGCCGTGGCGATGGACCAATGGGCGGCGCTCTTCATGACCAAGCTCGGCATCGAAAACATCGGCGCCAGCGACCGCCAGAACAATGTAGAGTGGCGGGCCTTTTTCCCTCTGGAAGGCGACGGCGGCGGCAATTCGCCGGGCGAGCGGCTGAACTTGGATTCCGGCCTCTTCAACGATGACCTGATGCTGCCCGTCGGCCCGCGCGGATAAAGCATGGCGGCGCGCGTCGGTCGAAACCCGCGCGATGGCCGTCCTACCGCACGAGGAGATTGAGAGCCGGGGCCATACGCATGAGGAAGCGGTGGAGATGGCACCGGATACGGAATTGCCGATCACGCACTCGGCCAGGGAACTGCTACGGACCATCCGCGAGGAGCAGCGGCGGAAGCTGAGGGAGAGATAGGCTGCGGCTGGGCGGACCACATCGGGCGTATGCATCTAGAATAATACGCACCGCAACCTCTCTGCATCCTATCACGCACTCTCCTTCGCGCAACCAAGAATTTCATGCCGCCGTTCCCATCCAGCAGGCGTGAACCGAAAATATGCCTCCGGCCCGCGCGCGAAGGTGGACACCGGGTACATGATCCCGGCGGCGGCCAGCTCGCGGTACGCCTCGCGGTTGCCGTCATCGACGCGGATACCGTCCTGTTCCATATGTAGGCGCATCTGCGCCAGGGCTTCGGCTGAAAGCATAAGGCACCTCCGGTTGCATCCTACCGCGACGCAGGAAAACGGGGAATGCCGGTTGCCCTGCGCCCCGGCCAGCACATGGGAGGCGCGCGCGGGGCGGCAATCACTCAGTTAGCAAAACAGTACCCATTTCCGTGAGAAAGTATCCGAAACCGGGGGAAATCATGGTACAATACGGAAAATATAGAATTCGCCTAAACCCAGTAATGGCGTGCGATTTCGCTATTTCCCCTGGGATACTCACGGCCTCCAGCTCCACTCGAACAAGGTGCCTCAGGAAGTCCGGTTCAAGGATCTGGTCATCGAGACCTTCCCGAAGGAGCAGCGGCTACTCACCGTGAAGTGAATACCGCGAGACAAAGGCGGCCACTCCTCAGCGTTTTGATTCAGCGAGGGCGGCGCGAGCGGTAAGCTTTGAGGTATCGGGCGGCCTTGGGGTTGGATTCGTTCCATTGGGGCGATTGAGGATCGTTGGCGATCATGAGCAAGGCCCGCGCGACCATGCGATCGACCTTTGCCATGTTTGCGTAGTCGATTTTGTCCCAGTGGTCGCCCGGACCGTGATAGTCGGGGAAAGCGAAGGCGACGGCCAAGGTATGCGCAGGGACGCCCAGGTCGGCAAGGGCCTGGTTGTCGCTGCGACCGAAGTAGGCGTCGCTGTTGCGGGGATGCTTGTAAACCTTGATCCCTTCGGCCTTGCCCGCCGCCTGGAAAACCGCGCCGACGTCGGAGAAGTCGATGCCCGTCATGCACGCGGTCGCGACCTGCGAGCCCTCGCTGTCGTCGGTGCGGCCGACTTGCTCGAGGTTCACGTCGGCGACGGTTTGCTCAATGGGAAAGATCGGGTGCCTGCCGTAGTACCGCGAGCCGAGCAGCCCTTTCTCTTCGCCGAAAACCGTCATGAAAACGATGCTGCGTTTAGGACGCTCGCGCAACGCCGCCAGCGCAGACGCAATCTCAACTACCGAAACCGTACCACTGCCGTCGTCATTCGCACCGTTGTAAATGCTGTCCCCCTTGACTGGAGCCCTCCTGCCGACATGATCATAATGAGCTGTCACCAGTACGTATGTATCCTTGAGCTTCGGGTCGGACCCGCGCAAGAGACCGACGACGTTACGCAGCTTCACCGCACGCGGCAGGGATTGGCTGAGCCAGAGGGAAACGGTCGCCCCGGTCAGTCCGCTGGGTAGGGAGTCAAGGAGCTTGACCGCGCCTGGGTCGTGAACGACGATCGTCGGCGGACCGGGGAATATCGGAACGTCCCGCCTGGGCCTCTCGGGATCAACGAGTTGTCCGGCACTCACACCGGTCCCACCCGCGGGGTCGCGGCTCACGACGATCACGAGACCCGCTTTGAGCGAGCCAAGTCTGCTGACGACCAAGGGCATTTCCGGGACCACCACGGCCTTCCCCGCAACCTGCTCGGTCTTCAGGTCCGCGAGTGCGTTGGCGTCTTTCAGGTCGAGCTTGAAGACGGCTGTTTTTTCGAAAGCGAAATTGGCCGGTCTTCTGAGACTGACGTGCCCCGCGTCGACCCGGATCGCTTGCTCTCCATTCTGAAATGCAAAGTAGAACGAGCTGGGATCAGGCCCGGCGACCTGCCAGTTGGCGGTCTGGAAGTAACCATCGTCGCCCACGGGCTCGAGGCCTGCGCGGCGGAACTGCGCGGCGATGTACTCGGCCGCAAGGTCGAGCCCGCGCGAAGGCGTGTCCCGACCTTCGAGGAGATCCGAGGCCAGGAACGAGAGGTGCCCCCGCAACGAGTTGGCCGAGATCCGTCCGAGTGCGGTCTGCTGATCGGCCGTCAGCTCGGACTTCGACGGAGTCTCGTCCTCGATCGCGACGGCGACCACGGCGAATGGGGTCAGAACGGTGGCCAGAATGGCTGGTACGAGACGCCAGACGAAATGTCGCATGAGGAGTCTTATCCTCTGTGAAATGGAGAATGTGAATTTGATCGAATGGGAGCGTTGGAGTCAGACCGTGACCACAAATGCCAAGAACGATTGACTGCCAAGACTCAACGGCGACATCCTTACGAAGTTGGTCCACGCGACATCTACCGTTTACTGATAATCAGGAAAGTAATGCGGTCCCCGAAGGCGGTCCCCATACCAACCCGACGCGCAGCGAGCGAGGGGACCGGCTGCGCATCGGCAACCGTCCTTGGCCAGCGTCCCTCGCTCGCGCGTCGGGTTAATGTGGGTCCTGGCCCCGTCTGGCCCGATTTCGACGCAATCGTCTCCGTTCCGCGGACATTACTTTCCTGACTCTCAATAGACCAACTCACCGGGAGCCACTCGCGCTGTACGTGGCACGACTGAACGATACCAGGCTGCCGATGCCGTTGGCAACTCGCCGCGTCCGCGTTTCGACTGCCCGGGGAATCGGTGGAATCACGTCTTGCGCGTTTTTCGGATGGTCGTTGCGACGGCTTTGGAATTGGGGTACGGTCGAGTTGGAGAAGGAGGCCGCGCACGACGGTCATCATCTCGGCGGCCGTCGATTCTCTGTCTCGCGAGGAAGGAGCTTGCCGTGCTCGCGTTCTTGATGTTCCTCCTGGTATCTCTCCCACCGCCCGACCAAGGTGCAACCACACCGGTCATCTCGCCCACCGCGTTCCGAGCGTGGTTCGACGCGGCGCTCGAGCGGTCGGCTGTCGATCCCAGCCGAAGTCAGTCGCACCGCGCGGCGCTTTCGTTACGTCTTCGTCGCGGGCTTCCTTAACGAGCGGATGTCGGGCTACTTCGCACAGAACGCCAAGGCACTTCGCGCCAAGGGCGTACCACGGCGGGCGATCCATTTCATCTATCCCAGCTCGCATGAGACGGTTGCGGGGAACGCCGATGCGATTCGCTCCCGGTTCCTGGAGATCGCCCGCCAAGGTCCGGAAAAATTGGTCGTGATCGGCCACAGTCGCGGGGCCTGCGATGCGCTCGCTTTGGCCCTCGAGAACCCGGAGTTCGTCGCCGATCACATTCAGGCCTTGTTCCTGGTCCAAGGGCCGTTCGGGGGGACCGGAGCCGCGGATTACGTCGTGGGTGAGGGTCCGCCCCTGGACAGTCAGATGCCCTTGCGACTCAGGGTTGCCGCTCACGTGCTGGGACGTCTGGAGGTCTTCCTGCTGGGCCAGGGCAAGCACGGAGGGCTTCGGGCACTCACCAGGCGGTCCTCCGAGGAGTTCTGGGAACGGGCCCTGGAGGAGCACCAAGCCGCGATCTCCATCGTCAGTCCGAGGACGTTCTACGTGACGAGCCGGACCGAAGTCTCACGGCTTCGACTCTTCAAGCAAGCGATCGCGTGGTACCTGTCTTACCTGGGGCCGAACGACGGCCTGGTCGCCCTGGACGACCAGAACGTGCCCGGCCTGGGAACCGTCCTGGCGGTCCTCGACGCCGGCCACAGGGACCTGACGAACCGATTCCCCGTGGCCCGCCCAAACAATCGCCTGCGGAAAGCGTTGATCGACGCGATCGTCATGGCGGTCGGCGGAAGTTCTTCTTGCCGAGATGAGGAAGGGCCTTAACAAATACCCCCGGTTGGGTGCTCCAGGATTTGAGGTCCACGACCCTTCAGGATCGTGGTCCGATGCCGCTTCCGAAACTCTTGCCAAACCATGGGCGCTATTGTAAAAAGATCCCGGAAGGGCTCCTATCGTTCGTGCGCTGGCCGGCACGACGTTAATGTCTGGAGCCCCTCATGTTCCAAACACTCCCAGAAGCCCGGAAGGCGATTCTGGCACGGAGGGCGATTTCTCATGACTCTGGACCCGACGGAGCGACGCGAACCCGGCGAAGAGGGTGAGATCGAGGGTGTGGTCATCCGTCCCCTACGGTTCTTCCACGACCAGCGCGGCTGGCTCGTGGAGTTCTTCCGCCATGACGACGTGGCGGAGGACCACTGGCCGGTCATGATGTACGTCTCCTGCACGTTGCCAGGCGTGGCGCGTGGACCCCACGAGCATGTCGACCAGACCGATGGATTCGGGTTTATCGGCCCCTCGGATTTCCGGCTCTACCTGTGGGACACCCGCGCCGACAGCCCGACTCAGGGCAATCGCAAGGTCATCACGGTGGGGCAATCGTATCCCGCGGCAGTCTGGATCCCGCCCGGTGTGGTCCATGCGTATCGCAACGTGGGGGACGTCCCCGGCCTGGTCTTCAACGCGCCGAACCGGTTGTATGCCGGCTGGGGTAAGAAAGAGCCGGTGGATGAGATCCGTCACGAGGATGCCCAGCCCTGCCGGTTCCCGCTGGACTGAATAGCCTTGACAGGGAAAAGTCCCTCTCGCTGATCAAGGCGAATTCAGAAGCCGACCGTACTTCGCGAGAAGATCACGGGCCTTTGTCTCCACGAGATCGACCAGCTCGGGATCGTCCACAAGATCGACCTTGTTGACGAAGACGACGGGATCGATGGGTTCGGGCAACGAACCGAGCACCCTTCCGAGACTCCTGAACCAAGTCGCCGATCATTCGGCCGTGTGCCTGCTCGCCAGTGCTTCGTCCGCGGAAATGGAGCATGGGCATGAGGTGCCTCGGATTTTTCGGCGAACCGGCCCATCGTCTCTGGTGTCTTTTCTAGTCGTCACGAACTCGTTCCAGGGAGTCGCACTCATTATGAACGTCTGTACCTGCTCGATCCAGACATCGTTGCACGTCGTTCGATTCGCCACCTGAACGTCGGTGCCCAGCATCGGGAGCCTTGCCCGACCGTGACGGCGACGTGGCGACGTCCCGCGTCCAACCGGTCGAACCCGCAGGTCCCCGAGAGCCGACCCATGTCCGTGAAGATCGCACCGAGGGAGCACGCCAAGACCCTCATCGACCGCTCGATACGCAACGCCCTCGCCCGGACCTCCGGCAAGCCGAGGAAGTCATTCCTCCAGTTGCTCGGCGAGGTACGGGGTCGCTCGCACCTGCTCCGGCCTTCGCGGTTCCGGGGCCGCATCGAGGTCGCCTGGCTGGACGCCATCCTGGGTGGGCTCCTGTCCCTGACTCAACACCGCCAGGACTGGCTGCGGTCGTTGGAGACGTGGAGCCCGGAGGGATTGAACCCGATCCCGCTCTTCTCGTCGCTGGCCCACCACTTGCTTGCCAATTACCCCGTGCCGCCGGTTTTGCTGTCGGCCTGGTTCGTGGATAATTATTGGAGGGGACGTCTATACCAACGCTGGTTCAAGCGGGCCGGCAAGGGAATCAGTCTCCGGGCCGTCGGGTTTCCGATCCCCTTGACCCGGCGGATGGCCCACGAGTTCGCCCAGGCACCCGCCCACTACCCGATCGACTTCGCCCTCCGCTGGGCGCAGGTCCGGGACTGGGCGGCTCCGACGAACTCGCCCGTGCCGTCGCCGCCACCCGTCTGGGCCGTGAGTTCGGCAATGAAGAGTTCTGGGCCTCGACGCTCCTCTTCTTCATCAACCACCCGAAGATCGATTTGACCCAGATCGAGCCTACTGTGGAGTTCTTGCACGCCCAGAGGTTCGAGCAAACGCGGATCATCATCGGTGAGGATACGGAGGTCTATGTGGATGCGCCGCAGCCGGACCTATCGCTGAAGGGCTGGTCGGTTGCTTCGCTGCTCAGACGGGTCGAGGAGTGGAAGGCCCAACGACAGGTCGAAGTGAAGAGGACGCTGATCCGGTGGAACCGATCCGCGATCGGCGAGTTCTTCGGGCGGGACGAACAAGGCCGGGCCTGGACGATCCGGGAACTACTCGATAGCGACGAACTCGCCGCCGAGGGCCGAGCAATGGATCATTGCGTGGCGACCTACACCGCCTGGTGTGCGCCAAGCGTCTCACGACAATCTGGTCAGTGAGCATCGAGGGCGTTGACGGCCGTGAGCGGGCAGTGACCGTGGAAGTCAACCCCGCGAGCCGGGAGATCGTCGAGGCCAAGGCCAGGTGCAACGAAGAGCCTGACGAGTCCTGCCTGGTAATCCTGAGGCAGTGGGCGAGCCAGGAAATGCTGAAGTGGGAGGGTTGACGTCGGTGGATGCCCCATGGCAACAGCGGACCGTAAATCTGGTAACATCAAGGATCATAACGACATCCCGAAGGCCAGGAGGAGATGACGGCAACCACCTCGAACAAACCACCGCGGTAACTGAGGTCGAGGGGGAACTCGGATTGATGTTATCGGTGATCGGACCGAATAGCCCGTTGATCAGCGGATATGACACGACCATAAGGGGTACTTTGACAGCCGCAAAAACGGAAAATGGTCAATATCCTCCATGAATTGCCGGTTTCTGATACGATCCCGTTGGACTTACGTCGAGTGCGGAGTGTAACGCCTCGATTAGAATTCAGACGAACCATTCGGACGAAGAACAGGACGTGCGAGATTTCTGCGTTAATGACGGAAAGCCCGAATTCGGGAGATTCCAAACCCTATTACCTGGCAGCGGTACTTAGCTCAAGACTGGCTGCGGAGACGAACTGCGATGGCAGGCAAGTATCTACGACGTGGCGCGATCGTCGACACAATCAAGAGCGAACATCGCACGAACGCCATCCAAAAGCGTGAAGGGCTGACAAAACACCCCGTAACCGTCACCTCGTGCGGCTCGCGCGGACCCGAATTGCGGTTGCTGGCACACAATCAGAACCGAGCGGACAATCCCGAGCTCCCGAGCAAGCCGTCGAGCGGCTTGCAAAGGACAAGAAGGCCCGCAAGGCAGCCAAAGCCCGGCGTAAGCACGGGAACGACTAAGAAGCGGTCCCGGAAGGTCTTTGTAGGGTGCTCTGTGAGCACCGATCAGGGGTGCTTTGCCGAACTCGGTGCTCACAGAGCACCCTACGATAAGGCCACCGCCGCTTCCGAGACAGTCTCTAAGATGGTGGATGGATCGCTTCGCTAATGGTTAGGATAGGGTCTTTTTCATGCAAACGAATTTCATCCTGACCCTGACCGGCCCCGACCGGATCGGGATTGTTGACGAAGTGACGGGGCTGCTGTTTGAGCGCGGCGGAAATGTCGAGACCAGCCGCATGGCGCGGCTTGGCGGCGAGTTCGCCGTCCTGATGCTGGTCTCTATGCCGGCCGACCAGTTCTCCGGCCTGGAAAAGGGCCTGGAAGCATTGGCGGCCCAGGGCTACAAGGTAACGACGACGCAGGCCAAGCAGACCTATGCCGAAGCCCACCCCGGCTGGCTCCCCTACCAGGTGAGGTCCAAGGGGCCGACCACGAGGGGATATCCACGAGGTCGCCCATGACCTTCGTCACACGGCATCAGTATCGAGTCGATGGACTCGGAGTGCACCCCGGCACCCACCAGCGGTTCGCCCTGTTCGCCATGACGGCCCAGGTCGTCGTGCCGCCCGGCCGGGCCGGGACCGACTGGGAGGCAGGGCTGGAAGAGATCGGCGGTCGCTTGAACCTGGACATCCGGGTGTCTCCCGATCCATGCCCTAGAGGTGCAGTTCCCATGCGAATGCCAGGCACTTCCCCCTGAGAGGTTTTCTTACCCGTGTCTCGGGTTCTCCGGCCTGTAGAGCTGGTTTTCGACGAATTTCCGCACGTCGGACGGCTTCTCGGCGCGGGCCTGGTCCTTGGGCAAGCCCTCCCGCGTCGTGGTCAAGGCGATCAGGTCGGCGATGCCGATCCTGGCTGAGCCGGCCCCCAGGAGCAGGAAACCGCCTCATCCCGGCATTCGCAGCCGGCAAATTGCAGACCTTGCGGCTAACCCGACACTGCAAATACCACGCATACCGAGCGAACATCAAGACAGCGAAATAACGATTGCTTGTTATTGCGAAGGGGATGGGCGGATAGAATGCACTAGAACCGGATGTTTCCTATGTGGATCGAGTGGGCAACCAACGAAGGCGAACGATAAAATGGGACCCGACTTAATCCAAGATCGAGGAAGGGGACCGGAGATCGCCGGAACTCGCATCACCGTCTACAACCTACTTCCGCACTTCCTGGAGCCGAGCTCGACCGAGGCTTCCATCTGCCTGGTCTACGAGCTAACGCCGGAACAAGTCGCCGCGGCCCGGGCGTATGTGTTGACCCACGCGGACACCGTCCTCGCGGAACACCTCAAGATCGAAGCCAGAATGGCCATGGGCAATCCCCCGGAAGTCATCGAGCAAGCGAAGCAGACGCACGCCACGTTTTTAAGCTTCAAGGAATGGCTCGCCAAACGTGAGCAAGCCGAACTTCAGGAGCAAAGCTCCGAGCCGACGCCGCCAAGCGGCGTGAACGGGTCCGACGATTTTCCAACGTTCCGTGAATGGCTTGGTCAACGGCAATCGCAGCCCGTGAAGCGATCGTAGCGTGCGAGGGCTATTGGCGGACGTCAACGTTCAAGGCCATTTACCGTATCTTCGCCAACTGCTCGTGACCCTCGACTTATGGATTGGCA
>CAVRFS010000070.1:0-30506 GCA_963720335.1 uncultured Planctomycetota bacterium
GCCGTCGGCAACCCGGCACTTCGCGCCGCCGCCCACAGGTCGGCGGCCAGCAGCATGACATCGGTCGTGAGGGGCGCGTAGTCGAGCGTGGCCTTGACCTGGTCGAGACGCCGGATGCCCGCGGTCGCCCCGATGTGGATCAGCTTCCGCCGCACCTCATAGTCGGCGATCTCCGGGATGAATACCCGTACCCGGCCGCGGCCAAGTCGTTCACCCACTGCCGAAACTGGTCGGGTTTCGATCTTCCCCTCGGGTTCGTCAGCAGGCGGAGGGGGCAGGCGTCGAGGAAAACGAGCCTCATGGCCAAAGCCTGCGGGCGGACAAGGATCCTCGTCGATGGCCTTCATCAGCTCATCGAGGGTCTGCCGCTGCTCCTCCTCATCGCCCATGTCGTCGAGCGCGTCCAGTCCCCTGGCGATCTCCACAGCCAGCGGCTTAGGATTTCCTCGTCGGTCATCGGGAGGGCCCGGCCGGTGGCGTCTACCGAGTGGCCGGGCGAAACGGTCGGGGGGTGATTACCCCCATCGGCTACGGCCTCCGGAGTCGCGTATGTAGATCGTCGGACTGAACACCGGTCCCGGTCGTTGAGTCGAGGAGCCCTCAAAACGGCAGGCAGTGGGACCGGCTCCGCCACGGTGTGGCACCGCCCCATGCAGTCGAGCGCGCGGTCACATCGGGTCTATTGTCCAGGGTTTCCGAAGCCGGGAGAATATCGATCGTCTCACGTACTGATCGTGTTGACTCGCCGTGGGACGAATCCCGACGAGAAGATCTTTTGGCTCACGCCAGCACCCTACTTGACGACCTGGCCGCGGACTCCGGTCAGACGATGATCGAAGCCTTGGTAAAAGTAGGTCAGGCGCGTGTGGTCCAGGCCCATCAGGTGCAGGATGGTGGCGTGCAGGTCGGAGACGTGGCAGCGTTTTTCGACGGCATTGAAGCCCAGCTCGTCGGTCGCGCCGATGGTCTGGCCGCCCTTGACGCCCGCGCCGGCCAGCCACATGGAGAAGCCATAGGGATTATGGTCGCGGCCGGGCTTGTTGATTCCTTCACTGGTCGGCGTCCGGCCGAACTCGCCGCCCCACACGACCAGCGTTTCGTCCCACAGTCCGGTTCGTTTCAGGTCGGTGAGCAGTGCGGCGACCGGCTGATCGGTCTCGCCGGCGTGGAGCGTGTGGTTCTTGATGCAGTCGGAATGCCCGTCCCAGGTATCCTCGAGATGGCCGCCGCCTGAGTAGAGCTGGATGAACCGCACGCCCCGCTCCAGCAGACGGCGGGCCAGCAGGCACTTGCCGCCGAAATCGCGAGTCCGCTCGTTGTCCAGGCCGTACATCGCTCGGGTCCGCTTGTCTTCCCGGTCCAGATCGACGACCTCGGCCGCGGTCGTCTGCATCTTGTAACGCCAGCTCGTAGGACTGGATCCGGGCAGCCAGCTCCGTCTCATCGGGATGGGTCGCCAGGTGCTTACGATTGAGATCTTGGATCAGGTCGAGCGCATGCCTTTGGGAGCGAGCAGCTCGTACCGTCAGGCGTGGCCAGATCGAGCAGGGGTGAGCCCTTGCCGCGGAACAGGGTCCCCTGGTAGGCGGCCGGCATGAACCCCGCCGCCCAGTTGGAGGCGCCGGAAATCGGGCCGCCGCGGGGGTCGGTCATCACGACGAAGCTCGGCAAACTCTCGCTCTCGGTCCCCAGCCCGTAGCTCAGCCAGGATCCCAGGCTCGGCTTGCCGATCACCACGCTGCCGGTGTTCATCTGCAGGCAGCCGGAGGCATGCGCCGCCGTGTCGGTGTACAACGAGCGGATCACGCACAGGTCGTCCGCGAACCGGGCTGTGTGCGGAAACAGGCAGCTGATCTCCAGACCACTCTGGCCGTGCTTGGTGAAGGGGAAAGGAGACCTCATCAGGTGGCCGATGGGCCGGCCGTTGGAGCCGACCGGCGTTGCCCCTTGATAGGCCACTCCATGGTACTTCTCGAGTGCCGGCTTGTGGTCGAACGTGTCGACCTGACTGGGAGCCCCGTTCATGAACAGGAAGACGACGTGCTTGGCTCGAGCCGGGAAATGGGATGGCTTCGGCGACAGCAGATATGGCTGGGTCCGCCGAGGCCGGCTCGGCTGCCTGCACAGCACTCGTGAAAAAGCCCGTGCGCGACAGCAGGTCGATCAAACCCAGGCCGGCAAAGCCGCCCCCGACCTCCCAGAGAAACTCCCGGCGCGATCGGCCGCACGGCGTCGGATTGGGAATGAAACGGGCGATGGCGGATTCATCGGCCGTCTCTTGTAGAGTACTTCAACCGCTGTCGTCGTCCGTCCCGTGCTTATCAGTCAGGATAGACGAATTCGTTTGTGTTGAAGATCGCGCGGCAGAGCTGGACCAGGGCCTCATGACGAGCCTGAGCTGGGGTGAGCGGATGAGTGCGCTTGCGAGGACTCGGCAAGTCGTGCCCGCGATTCCTGATCCAGGAACCCGAGCATGGCGGCGCGCTCGACTTCGCGCGGCAAACGGCAGAGTGACAGCAGGTAGGCGCGGTCGATCTGGGCGCCTGGATCCGCGCCGGCGTCTCGCTCCAGCCGGTCCGCCAGGTGTCGAGCCTGACGGTTGACGAAGTCGCCGTTCAAGAGCGTCAGGGCCTGGGTCGGAACGCTCGTGACGTTGCGCCGGGCGGTTGATCGGGCCGTGTCGCAAAAGTCGAGGACCTCGAGCATCGGCACAATCAGCGAACGCTTCACGAACGCGTAGATCGTGCGCCTCGACGCGGTTGCCTCGTCGAACGGCTTCCAGATCTTGTCGGGGTCACTGTTCCCGGCGAGGGCCCCCGTGGGGATCGAAGGGTACATGCTCGGCCCATACAGCTCGCGGTTGAGCTCGCCACTGGCCGCCAGCATCGCGTCGCGGATCACTTCGACCTCGAGCCGGCGGTAGGGCATTCGCCACAGAAGGCGATTTTCGGGGTCAATGCTTGCAAAGCGAGGATCGTTGCGTGTGCTGAGCCGGTAGGTGCTGCTGGTCAGGATCAGGCGGTGCAGCGCCTTCTGGCTCCAGCCGTGCTCGACGAACCAGTGAGCCAGCCAGTCCAGCAGTTCCGGATGTGTCGGGGGCTCACCCGTCGTGCCGAAGTCGCTCGGGGTCCGCACCAAACCCACCCCGAAGTGGTATTGCCAGACACGGTTGACGATCACGCGAGCCGTCAGTGGGTTGGTGGGGTCGATCAACCATTGTGCCAGGGTCAGCCGGCGCAGGGAGGTCTTGGCGTCTACGGACGGCGCGGGGAACTTCGGTTGCGAGGCCACGGTCACCGCCGGAACTCCGGGCCCGACCTCGGGGCCCGGGTTGGCCGCCTGGCCGCGGAGCAATAAGCGACTGACTGGTGATTTCGAGGACGGCTCGCTGAGGAAATAGCCCTGGGGGAGACTCGGTTGCGCTTTGCTCGGGCAGCGGCAATTTCCTTGGGCGTACCGATCGGCAGAGTCAGTTCGGTGCGGCCCTGGACCGGCCGCTTGAGCGGCTCGAAGATCGCGACCATGCGGTAATAGTCGTGCATGGTCAGCGGCTCGAACTTGTGGTTGTGACAGCGGGCACAGCCGAGGGTCAGACCCAGGAAGACCTCGGAGGTCGTGTTGACCAGGTCGTCGAGCTGGTCGTAGCGGTCTTGTTTCGGGTCGGCCGGCTCGTCGTCCCAGGGGCCAAGCCGGTAGTAGCCGGTGGCAACGAGGGTCTCCGGCTGGATTTCGGCTTCGGGCAGCTCGTCGCCGGCGAGCTGCTCGAGCAGGAAGCGATCGAAGGGCTTGTCGGTATTGAAGGCGCGGATCACGTAATCCCGATATCGCCAGGCGAACGGCTTGGCGGCGTCGCGCTCGTAGCCATTGGAATCGGCATACCGGACCAGATCGAGCCAGTGCCGCGCCCAACGCTCGCCATGGGCCGGGCGAGCGAGCAAGTCGTCGACCAGACGCTCGACCGTATCCGGAGACCTCGCGAACTCATCCAGAAACGTTTCCTGTTCCGCGGGCGTGGGAGGCAACCCGGTCAGGTCGAGGAACAGCCTGCCGCACCAGCGCCCTCGGCTCGGCCGGCGGCGCGGGCGACCATCCCTGTTCTTCGAGCTTCGCCACCACGAACCGATCGATCGGGTTGCGCGGCCAGGCGGTGTTCTTGACCTGGGGTACCAGCGGTGGCTTGATCGGCTGAAAGGCCCAATGTCCTCGGTCTTCGGGCGTGATCAGGGCGTCGAAGCTAGCCAGGTCGGTGGGGTTCTTGGAAGAACGGGGCGGGGCCGCCTGGAGAAACCCCAACCAAGGAATACCCGCCAGCAACACGATCAGAACAAGACACCGGCGCCGACGGACCTCATGGCACGTCGACCGGCTCCTCCAAGACCGCTCTGCTGGCATACGGCCGCCATGAATCCTCTCCGGTCGAAATCCAGTCACTCGGAATACCTCTGAACTTCTTCTACAGTAAGGTTCCGTCCCGGTTAAACAAGTTGTTAATTTCGAGCCAGACAGCACCACCGGGTAGAGAGCGACGACCACCATGAGATCAGCCTACCGCGAGCCCGACTCCGGCATCGCTTCCCGAAATTCATGGAGTCGTGATTTGAATGGAACAGATAACGCCGGTAGATCTCTCTCCGAGACACACCTACCACTGATCGGTTACACATATGCCGAAGAAGCCGAGCCTGATGAGACTGTCCCGTGACGAGGAGGCGTTCCTCCGGCACTGGATGTACGATGAGGTCCACTACCAGGACGGCCCCGGACGGCCAAGCGACTACAACTCCAGCACCGGGCCATTCCCGCCGACCTTGCGGTTCTCGTCGCCGCCGCCATTCCCGACCCGATTGACCAAGAGGAGGCGGGCCTTGGACCTCCGCCAGCCGAGCCCCCGACATGGCCTTGGTCCGAGGAGACGTTGGCGGTACGCATCTCCGAGGCCCGTGCCGCCCTTGCCGAAGCGGTCTCGCTGGTATTTCGGGGAGATCATTTCGTTCAGCGACCCTGACCCTGTCAATCGCGGCCCGATCCGATTACTCGGTTTTCTGGCTACAGTGTCCAATTTGGACAGTGGGGCCAAGCCGGCCGGTCCAACCGGCCCGACTTGTCAGCGGCTCTTGCCGGTCGAGAGGATGCGGTAGTGCGGGTTCCCGTAATGCTGGTAGGCACCCCAGGTGCCGCGGCCGCCGAGGGTGCGTGCGACGGCCAGTCGAGCCCGGAGCATCGCCAGGTGCATCGGGCGGGGCTTGAGGGGTCCAGCGCCTCGGGGATCGACGGGCAGCATTTGACCGTCCGGCCCGACGTCAAGGCCCAGCAGCGACCCATACAGGGTGGTGGCGAACAGGCGTGCGGCGATGTCATCCACCGGCCAGGCTGTCCCCACGTAGTTGGCGACTCCCTGCGCGAAGAAAGCCTCGGCGAAGCTCGGCACCTGCGCGGCGTTCCGTTCGCCGGAACGGTCGGGCGTGATGCCCGACTCGCAGGCGTTGGAGACGACCAGCGGCGGGACCCGGTCGATCCGCTCCAGCTCATATGCCGAAATCACGACTCCTTCGGAGAAGATCCAGCCCGACTGCGCCGGATGCTTGGCGTCGAAGAAGCAGTGGCCCGCGTAATGGAGCATCTCGTACGGCCGGACGGTCAACTCCCGGAGCACACGGGTAGGGGTCGCTTCCAGCGGGCCGATCAGGCGCGTGACCTGGAAACGCTGGGCCAGCCCGGCACGTTCGGCGATCGAATTGAAGGTCTCGAACAGCGCGGCGACGGCCAATCCCTCTTCGGCGGCGCCGAAGAGCGGATGCTCCCGGGACGGGTCGGCGACCACCAGGACCCTGGGGACCGCCTGGTGGTTCCGTGCGGGCTGGGGTGGCCGGGCGAAGGTCGTCCGGAGCTGGCGGGTCAAACCCCGGTAGGTGCCAAGGAAGCCGGACATGTCGCTCTTCGCCGACGGGGCCTCATCCGCGAGGACCGGGTCGGGCTGAGAGACCATCTCCCAGTGGATGCGGGCCGTCGTCGCGTCAACCTGGAGCACCAGCGGCGCGGTACTGCTCAGTTGCGGACGGATGTCCTGGGGGATCAGCAACCGGCCCAGGAATTGGCCACGCTCAAGCTGGGCAACCGGGTCGGTCTCGCCAGCGAGCTCGTCGTTGGCCCGTCCAACCACAAGACCGTGCAACACGATCGCACGCTCGGGGATCGAGGCCGTGGCCGTCAACGCCGCGAAGCGGTAGCTGACTCGAGACGGGTTGTCCGGGTCGGACGTCATCCCGACCGTCAATCGGGTCGGCTCGAGGTCGGTTGCCGATCCTCCCGGACTGCTGACGACGCCGATGGTACTCCTCATGCCGCCGCGGGACCTGGAGCTTGAGGGCTTCCGCCTGCATCTCGAACCCCTTGTGCTCGAGCTCGTGAAGCTGCTCATCGGTCAGAGGGTTGAACACGACCTGGATGTCTTCGCTCTGGAGCCGGCTGACGTCCAGGATCGCGGCCTGGATGTCGGCGATCTTGAGCGGGTCAAATTCGACGAAGGTCACGCAGCGGAGGTTGAGTCCGCGCTTCTCGCGATAGCTCTCGTCCAGAGCGCGCTTGAGCCCGCGGACCCACGCTTCCACGCATTGCCGGACCGACAGGTTCCCGTTGCCGGAGCCGATCAGCAAGGTCGCCAGGTGCTTCTTTTCGATTCGGCTCAGGGCCCAGCAGAGCTCGCGGACCAGGATGGTAAGCTCGGGGGGTCCGCATCTTCCGACCGGCCCCATGCCGGCCACGGCCAGCACCCGGTCGGCTTCGCCTTTCATCGGCAGGAAAAAGGTCGTGCCGAGGTCGCCGCGGAGCAGTCCGCGTTCGGTATACTGAGTCAGGATCAGCTCGGACGGTGAGAGCTCCTCGTCTGTCCCCAAGATCGCCCGACTGACCGCCTTGTCCATCGCGAGCTCGCCTGCCTGCGGGCGCACGCCCACGTAATGGCCCACGGACACCGCGTCGATGGGCAGGGGCACCCATCGGTCCCTTCCACGTACGCGGCCAGGGAGTCCACGTTCTGGATCTCGCCCTGACACAGGCGGAGGACAATCGTCGGACGGACCTTCTCCACATCGTCAGTCCGGCCGGTGTCCGACCGCTCCGATGAGAGGAAATCTCTGACAATCAAGTCGCGGAGTCCGCGCTCCGTGGAGCTGACACTCCGCGATTCGAATTCGGAAATCGTCGCGCCTTCATCACTCCCGCGGACGGACGGGATAATCTGCCGTTGGAGCTGGCGGCTCAGGTTCTGGATCCGGCTCAATTCCGTCGCCTCTCGGTCGACGGCGGCTCTGCCCAACTCAGTCCAGGGCTCGAGCTGGGATACGCGGGGCTTACCGCGGACCATCTGTCCGCCGCTGAGAAGATCGGTACTCCCCTTGGTCATCAAGTCGTCGAGGGCGGCAAGCACCTTCGCATCGCTGGTCAGGGCTGAGTGCTCCTCTTCGATGAAATAGGCGCGGACGCCCTTGAGCAACCCTAGGGCGTGCGAGACACTCCCGTCCCCCTGGTTGGTCCCCAGGTAGGCGGTCGGATCGCGGAGCCGGGAAGCGTTATTCAGACCGGCAAGCGTTGGTTGGCCCGAACCCGCAACGTACACCATCCGCTCGCCGTCGATCACGTCGCTGAGGAACCGGTGGTGAGCGCGGGCCACGTCGAGCACGCTCTGAGAGACATTCAGGTCCCCGTAGGTCTTGGATTCGTAAAAGGGCTCGGCGGCCGGATCGCGCTCCGGCGAGGGAAGCAACTGAAAGCTACCGATAAACGTGTTGAGAATGCGGATAATGCCGGCGGTGTCGTGCCGCTGGTCGATCATCGCCAGCTTGCGGATCGGGCCGGCCAGGCCGCAGACCGCCTGGAGCATCAAGTACGAGCCGTGGTTGGGCGTGCCCAGCATCACCAACCGGCCACCACTTTTTCCGTTTTCGGCGGCATCCCACATTGTCTTCCAGCGGTCCGGATGCCTCTTAATGAACGTCCGGCAGACCAGTCCTCCCATCGAATGGGCCACCAGGTGGACCGGTGAGTTAGAACCAAACCATCGGTCGATCTCGATCCGGAGCTGGTCGGCCGCGTCGTCGAGATTCTTCCGCCAGTCATACCAGAAGGCCTGCGCCTTCCAGCGGCGGGCCAGGCTGAGAAGGGCTTCACCGTAATACGACTTGAGAATCCCGGTCGCCCGCACCTCAAAACCAGCACCTCCGCCACCCGGAGCCAGGCTCAGCCGGTCGATGTGCCCCAGTGCGAGCCGCAACGGATTCAGCCAGATCCGACTTCCCTGCCCCCCCGCCGTCTCGATCGCCGACAGTTCGCTCCCCATGATTCCGGGCAGCAAAACCACGTTTCCCAGGAGCGCGGGGGTCGGTCGACTGGGTCGGCCCAGCCAGTCGGATAACCCGCGCTGGCCCTCCGGCACAGTGACCGCCAGGGCCGACGCGTGTAGCCGCTGATAGCAATCTTCCCCGAAATGAGCCCGGAGGGCCTCCTCCTCTTCGTATGTCGGCGAGGCCAGCAACCGGGCGAACTCGCCCGTGTTCGACCGCTCGACCCGTTCGATGAATTCACGCTGATCGAACATAGGTGGCTCTGCGAGGAAGGAAAAAACTCGATGGTGGATCATCAAGAATACCACAAACTTCATCTCATTTTGCCCAGATTGACATCAGGGGCCAGGAAATGAAATTTGAGGGACGATCGCTCGCAGGTCCAGGAGTGGACGGTTCCAAGCCGTTGAAATCGACCGGTCGGGGGTTGGCACATCGCGTTGACCGACTGCTCTTGCTCAACCGCGGCTAATCACTAAACCCGTTGAGCCGGCGCTGTGCCACTTTTTTCAGGCCCTCGAATCCTTCGCAGAGTCTCGAGCGGATAAACGCGGGCGCTCCCATCCCCATTGGCCGTGATGACAAGCTTACCATCGGGGCTGAATGCGGCGGCGACCACGTCGTCGGTGTACTGGCGCGGGCCTGACGGGTCATTCAGGCTGGCGCTGTTGAGCCCGGCACGGCGAGTACCGATCAGATAGACGGGGTCGCCCCCATCGATCTCCCAGACGCGTGCCGTGCCGTCCTGGCGGCTTATCGTGAGCACGTACTGGCTATCCGGGCTGAAGGTCACCATGTTGACGTCGCCAGAGTGTCCCCGGAGTGTAACGACTTTGGACTTGTCAAACGGGATCGCCCAGATTCGGGCCGTGTTGTCCGAGCTGGCCGTGGCGAGGAGGCGGCCGTCGGGGCTGACCGCGACGTCGAGAATCGCTTCGGAGTGGCCGAGGTACGGATTCGAGTCACGTTGGCCGGTCAAGGGATCCTCGGAGTGGACGGCGTTGTATTCTCGATTTGAGTCTGGGCCACCGCAGGCAAGGAATACACGGCCGTCCGCGCGACTGACCGCCGCCGCCAGCGTGCCGACCGGGGAGTCGTCCGGAAGATTGCCACGTTCCATCTCAGCGACAGCGACAACCTTCTGGTGCGCGGGCAATGGCCCCGTGAGGAGCAGCCGGGAGGCAAACGCCTCGAACGCTTTCACGCTTGTCTTCGTTAAGGGCTGCTTCAGTTCGGGGTTCTGCCAAAGCTGGCGTTTCAGGTCGCCAATACCGGTCACGACCTGTTGGCCCTCGTGGTCGAGGAATCGGCTGACCGAGACGTTGGGAGGGTCGTGCTGAAAGACGGCGAGTGGTCTGGTCCGATCGGGTGACCTTCCCCCCCGCTTTTTGAGCGTCGGTTTCCACCCCCGGAACGCTCCAGACGCACGCCTTGCCGTCGTCTCCCGAGCTGGTGAGCCGGCGGCCGTCGCCGCTGAAGGCGACGCTGGTAACCCGGGCCGTGTGTGCCTCCAATTCGGCAACTACGAGACCCGAGTCCGCGGCTCCAGATCTTCAGCCTGCCATCAGCCGTGCCCGAGACGGCCAGGCGGCCGCCAGGATGAATCGCCGCCGCGGTCGGTGTGAGCTGCGGACCACGACAGGAGCCCATCAGCGCGCCACTTTCGAGCGACCAGTGCTGTAACCGGTTCTCGCGGTTGATCGACATGACTTCCGGGACCTCAGTCCGAGCGAAGCTCAGAGCCACGACTCTGTCCCTCGGGCCCTGCAATCCCGCGACCGTCTGCCCAGAGGGGACCTTCCAGATCTGACCGATCACCGAACCGACGTCGGTGGCGAGGTATCCTCCGTCGCTGACCAAACGGGAGCCGTCCGTGAAAGCAAGTGCAGGAGACGGTCCGGTCAGCCCGGGAAAGGTTGCGGCGATCCGCGCTGGGCCGTCACCGACGGGCAAGGTCCAGAGTCGACCGATGCCGTCCTCGGCCTCAGTGGCCAAGGATGTTCCGTCAGGACTGAAGGCAATTCGTTCGACCCCGCTCGGGTGCGGCAGCGGCTGGCCGGCGAGGGCATACGGGCTGTCCGCTTTCCAGATGACCACCGAGCCCTGGCCCATCGTCGCGGCGGCGATGCGGTGGGTCTTCAGGTTGACAGCCATGTCGGCCACGGGCGCCAGGCCTCCCTCGGGCGGTTCCAGCTTCATGAGGGGACCCTTCTTGCCGACCTCCCAAACCTGGACCAAGCCCGCATCTCCCTTGACGCGGAGGAGGCCGGCGTTGGGGGTAATGACGAACTGCTCTTCCTTGTCGAAGAGCTCCGGCGTAAGACGAGACGCTGAGCCTGGCCACGGGTGGGCGGCCGGGTTGTAGTTGTTCCCATCGCGAAGGTAAAGCCGCATCTGGCCGTCGGCCCATGACGTCAACAGATACGTGCCCTTGGGGCTGAAGGTCACACCGAGTGCCGCTTCAATCTTCGCCCCGGTTTTGGCCTGTATGACCTGGAGCGAGGTCCCGCTTTCGACGTTCCAGATCCTGACAGTGCCGTCAAGGCTGGCCGTCGCCATTCGTTCGCCTTCGGGACTGAAGGCAACGTCGGTCAGTGCGGCCTGCGGAGATTCGGGCTCGAAGCGGCGGAGCGGATCGCGGACGGTCCTGGGCCTGTCGAAGTCGGAGACGTCCCAGAGATAGGCGACGCCGTCGGCGCCGGCGGTCAGGGCCTGATATCGACCCTCTCTCCCGGGACGGAACTCGACGTCGCGGATTGCCGCCTCGTGTTTCGTGAGAACCAGCCGGGCCGTCTCCACGCTCCCCGTCATCCAGATCCGGGCGGTACCATCGCCGCCAGCAGTCGCCAGCAGAGATCCGCGTGAGCTGAACCGGGCCGCGTTGACCGCGCCGTTGTGGCCCACGTGCGTGACCAGGCACTCGCCGGTCTGTGCGTCCCAGACACGGGCGGTGCGGTCGTAACTTTCCGTGACCACCAGAGTTCCGTCGGGGCTGAACTCGGCGGAGTTTAGCATGGCCTTGTGCCCCACCATGGCGACCTGGCTCGACCACGTGGGAGGCGACTCCCCGGCTCGGGAGCCGGACCACGAGGCGGGACTCCAGACGCGCTGTCCGATCCCCGCTGGCAGTGACCAGGCGCGTGCCGTCGTTGCTGAAGTTGAGCGCGGTAATCGGTTGCGCGTGGCCGACGAGCGTTGCGACCAATTCGCGCGTCTTCGGGTTGTGGACTCGCCCGATGCCGTCGATACCTCCCGAGACGACCACGTTCCCGTCCGGGCTAAACAAGGCGCGAACCGAGGGGTGGCCGCACTCGTTCATCGCCACTGGCTCCCCTTTCTCGCGGTCAATCACGATGACTTGACCGGGGGGATTCGGCTTGTTGCTGTTCTGGTCGCCGCTGGCCACGACCAGCCGTTTACCGTCGCGATCAAACGCCACGCTTTGGGCCGGGCCTTCAACGGGGATCGGCTCAGCGTGAATGGACTTCAAGTTCCGGGCCTCGTAGACACGAACCATGCCGTTCCAGCAGTCGTTCTTTTCCGGATCGACCTTCACCTGAGCGCGCCTCCGGAAACACGCCACGGCAAGAAACTGACCATCCGGGCTGAAGGCGACGTCGGCGACAGGTCCGCAATCGGGACTCGTCTCAAGCTGGTGCAATTCACCAAGGCCTTCGGGCGAATCTCGGCGCGGTTCAAACCCAGGCTTCACCGCGGTCGTTGGAATTCACACTTGAGGTATCACCGGTGGTGAACGCCAACTGATCCGCATTTTCTCCTGGCTGGAACACGATCCGATTGACCCAGTACGTGGAATCACCAGTCTGAACTCCGGGCGGACCGATCGGAGCGACAAGGAGCACGTCGTCGTTGGGGTCGTCGTAATTGCCCAGATCCCATAACTCGATCTTCCATCCCGGCGGCCCAAGACGAGAATCGGGTGAGTCGAGTCCGGATCGGTTGCTTGACGCAAAGCGCGGCCCCAGTTTTTCGGGGCGAACACGACTTCATTAACCTGATCTGCGTAAGGCCCCAGCTTGCTCCGGTGCGACACATGGGAAAGGGTGTTCCTCATCGAGTCCTGCGTATTGTCAGCGAGCTGGCTGCCGAGATCAGCCTGGGCCTGGTTGAACGCCTTGCGGAGATAAGAGAGAGCGTCTTTGGGCTGAGTCTCAAGAGCGGCCTGTGCCTGCAGCGCCCACTGGCTGACTTCGGCCTTCTTCATCTCGATCATCGCCGCTCGCTCCGAATTCATGGCGTATCGAGACTGGACAAGGGCTGCGCCAAAACCCGTGAGGGCGAGCAGGAACATGACACTCAGTACGGACACTCCCACTCGCAAGCAACCGAACCCAGCGAGCTTTTTCCCTGGCTTCCTCGCGTTCAACCTCGAGCTGGGCAGCCATTTCCGCTCTCGACGGCGTCTCGGCTCTCATTGAGCAGTCGCCGGACCTGGTCGGTGATGCCCAGCTCGGCTGAGTCGCCGCTTCTCTCCCAGGCTTCGGCCTTGAGTAGTTCGGCCTTGTTAAGCAACAGCGACGGCTTTCTCTCTTCGGGTGCGGCGTTCCAGGCCGCCGCCCGTTCTTGCAGCTCCGAAAAGAGTGCCTCGGTGGGGATCGTTCTCTGCCAGCGACGGTTGGCGTTGAGGATTGGCATGAGAAACCGGTCGTGAGACAGTTCGTACCATCGCGCACCGCCGCGGTCCTCACCATGAACGAGATGGCGACTCTCGAGCAGGTCAACCGCTTCGTTGGCAAGCTTGCCCGTGCGGTCCGGCCCGCGGAGGACCAGCCCTCGCGTCCCGGCCGGAGTGATCAGCTCTTCCGCAAACCATCGTCGAACAGCGCCTTCTCGCAATTCGGCCAGCTCAACCGCTTCCTTGATGCAATTCTCATAAAACCGCGCGAGTGCCTGATCGACATCGCCGCACTTCTCCAGGTGCGCGGCCGTGATCTCGACCTCTGCCGGTTCGATGTGAGACCAGAGGTTCTGGCAAACCACCTGCAACTGCACGGGCTCGACATACTCGGAGGTTGCCACAAAGCCCTCTGAGCCGGCCGTAACCACCGGTATCTCGTCAGACGATGATGGCCCGCGGACCCGGCGAGGAGGTCGGAGTCCACATTGTCTGCGCGGCCCGCGCCGCGACGCGAGGGGGCCGGACGTGAATGGTCATCAGGCTGTCGATCAGCTTGTTGGCGACGCCGGGGGCGAAGTACCGACCCGTATTTTTCAGCGGGTTGATGACCGCCTCAAGGGCCGCCTCACGGCGAAGCCGCTCGAGCCGGAACCTCGTCCGGAGGTTCTCTGGCATCAGGCTCGCATACGGATCCACCGACGCCACGTAGTCCTCGCCCATGGCAATCAGGACGCGAAGATTCGGATCGACTCCAGGGCGTCGGAGAGTTGTTCGAAGAATTCCCGGCGGTCGCTCCATCGGCTGGAATAGGCCGTGAAGAGTTCCTCAAACTGGTCGAAGACCGCGATCAAGAGCGAGTCGTTGTCTTCCGCGAGCTTCGCCTTGGGTGCCATCTCCTCCTTGAGAGTCCGGCTCTTGAGCCGGCCGGCCGTGTGGGCGTCACATTGGCTTTGCCAGCTCATCACTGCGTGAAACACGTAAATGTTGGGAATCTCCGCCGGATCGACATTCCACGACAAACCTCGGAGCCGGGCTGGAGGTAGGACCAGGGAATCTTCCCCCTCTAGGTCCGGGACCAACCGGGCGTTGATCAGCGAGGTCTTGCCCGCGCCGGACATCGAATAAAGCAGGGTGATCGGGTGGGCCATGACCCGGTGTTTCAGGTCGACGGCTTCGCGGTCCCGACCGAAAAACTGCCGGAAATCGGTGGAAAGGAAAGGGCGGGGACCAACGTAGGGAGAGTCATCGGTCGCCGAAACGGCCGGGCTCACCGGGGGCCGGGCCGGCTCAACCAATGGGCTGTTGACACGGAAATCCTCCCATCGCTGGCGAAGCTCGATCATAAACTCATTCGTCGAGCCCCAGTAAACCCCGATCGACATGGCTTGTGGAGCAGTACCGATTGAAATATTCCTTGAGCCGGCTGATCTGTTCGGAACTGACCTTGTCATCGCTGACGTGGACGAACTGGATCGTATAGCTGGATTCCCTGCCGGGTGCCGCTGCGCCAGATCCGGTAGAGGCTGCGGAGGACGACGCGGAAATCCATGCCGTTGGTCTCGTAGCCGAAGAAGAGCAGGGAATTGTTCTGCATCGCATTTTGGACCGGAAGAGGGAAGGTCCGGATTGACCGAAGTCCGGACAAGGAAGTCGAGGTAGTCATCTTCGGTGAGGACCAGCGACCGCGGATCGCCCACGTGGCCGAACATATGGAACACCAGGGGACAGGCCGGCTTGGGATCGCAGGTGGCCGGGATCGGGGTCGTCGTCACGGGTGTCATTCCAGCCGCAAACGTGCGCTGAGGTTCCTTGTGCGACATCAACGCTAATGACATAAATACATAATAGTGAGTATTGATGTATACGCTGAACGGCAGGCTGGCCAGGATCCGGTAGGGGTCGTCGGGATTGGAGAAGTCGGGCGCTTTCAGGTCGCGAAACTTGTCGGCGAGCTCTTCCTTGACCGCGTCGACCTCCCAAACACTTTGTAGGCCACGAACTGGGCAACGCGGGCCAGGTTCTTCCGGTCCTCGAACGGGTAGTTATGCTCGTCGGCCCATTCTTCGGCAAGCACCGAAGCCGCGGGGATCGAGAAGTCGAAACAGGTTTCCGGCCCCAGGAACGGAGTGCATTTTTGTCTCTGGATTCTTCTGAGCAACACTTTCCACTGGTCGTCCGTGAGGGCATCGGTACGCTTCAGGACGATGGGAGCTGGTGATGAGATGGTTTCTTGCGGCGGTTGAGCCTCGGTCATCATCGCCAAGGGAGTCGCGTCGGCCATCGGTTCAGCCTCGGTTAATAGAACTGGCAGCGAGGTCCATCGAAAGGTTGACTCGATTGTTTCTCATCAAGACGACTGCGGACGTTGTTTCCATCGCGAGGCTAGCTCGCCGCAGAACTGGCGTGCCGTCCCCCAGTACACGCGCATGTCGATCGCCGCGTAGTAGCGGGCGAGATAGTCCTGCATCTTCTGCTGTGTGCCGGCCGGCCCCTCGGGCGGGACCAGCACCATGACGCTGAGGTTTCCCTTGCCGCCCAGACCCTGGCCGAGCCGCCGCAAGCCTTGGAGTAGGACCCTGATGTTCCAGTCGGCCATCCGGTAGCCGATGAACAGCAGTGCCGAGCCGGCGATCGGCTGGCGACCAGATCCGGCAGCAGCTTGGGGTCCTGCATGGCCGCCAGGAAGGTCAGGTAATCGTCTTCTGTCAGGACCACCGAGTTGGGGTCGGTATGACCGTGGAGGTAATAGACCAGCGGTCTGGCCACGGTTGGCTCGTAAGTCGGTTCCGCGTCGAACAAGGTGGGCTGTTCGCGGATCAGCTCGTTCCACCGGCAGAACTCTCGCTTGGGATCGCGGCAACGGCTCGCCAGGGCCTTGACCATAAAGTCGTCGTAGTTGGTGGTCAGGTAGATCTTGAGCGGAAGATCGGCCAGCACGCCGTGGGGCTCGTCGACCGCTCGAAAGTCGGGCGGGCTGCCGCTGCCCAGCCGCTCCAGCACGAGTTCTTTGGGGTAGGTCAGGTCGTACTCCACGGCGAGGAACTGCGAGACCCGAACCAGGTCCCCCGTGTCGGCCATCGGGTAGTGGTACTTCTCGGCCCATTCGCGGGCGATGTCGCCCCCGAGCGGCAAGGAGCCGTAGCACGCACCCGCCCCGAGGAACGGCACGCAACTCCCCCTGTCGATCTTCTTCAGGAGGTTCTCCCAGTCCCGATCTGTCAGTGTACTGTCCATACGCCCACACGTCCTCGACGACGTCTCGGCGCGAGCGATCCTCGAGTGGGATCGGATGAAGAACCCTCGCCCCTTGGAAGTGCGTTCACGTACTGGCGATCTCCCACCAACATGCTATCCGATAAATAGCCACATGCCCGAAATTTTTTCTTGCAAGTCGCCATTTCTGCGGACCACGGTCGATCTGGCAACCTTGCCGCAGCCTTTTGTGCTTATTCCAGGGAGAAAAAAGGCTTGCCATCCAAAACAGGGACCCGATCGCGGTTGGTTCAGGGATTGTTGTAGGCCGGATCTTCGTCGAGGTCGAGCTGGATTTGCTCGAGTTTACGCCGCAGGGTCGCCAGGCCGTCGTCGCCGGTGATGTATTCTCGGTAAGGCAAGACCACGCGGAGCAGATCGGGATGGGTGGCACCGACTTGGTCGACGGCCTGTTTCACGGCGGCAAGGAACTGGTCGAGTCCTTCGTCGGGCAGGCGGAGCCCGCGCGAGCAGGCGCTGTCGAGTCCGCCAATGTCGACGACGGCGACACCGGGGACTGGGCGGCCGATACCGATTTCAAAGGCACCGCAGGTCCGACGGTCCGGGAGACCGTTGAGGCTGACGACGAAGCACGCTCTAGGCCCGGCTCGCGATCGCGGAGCGAATGAGTCTCGGCATCGCGGACGCGGCGGCCGGCCTCGATCGCCTGCAACAATTGCTCCTGGGCCTCGGCGACGTACACCGACCAGTCGGTCGAATAGTCCTGGCGGAACGCCTCGATGTAGCCAGGCTCGTACTGCCTTGATAGGTACTTGAGCTGATGGAAAACCTTGTGCGATAGGGCTTGGAGCTCTTCGGTCGGCTCGGCCTCCCGATCCTGGGAGGCTTGGTAGAACCGAAAACGGCCGATCCAGACCTTGAGCCGGGCATACTGCTCGAGCTTGTTCAGCGAGCCGAACACATTCAGCCCGGCATCGACCTCGTGAGCCAGCAGCCCGAGCTGACCGCCGGGGAAGTGCGCCTCGGCATCCCAGAGCAACCGGTCCTCGGCGGCGAACGGCTCGGCGAGCTCGGCTGGAGCCGGTCGATCTCGCGACGAAGCTGTCGATATAAATCGGTGGCCCCGCGGAGCTCGCGCCGTGCCTCTTCGACTTCGCGGGTGACCTCCTCCAGCTCGGTTCTCGCCTGCTGTCGCGTCCGCTCAATTTCGGCCTGCGACGCGGCGATCAGCCGCTCCGCATCCGTTTCCGAGCCAAGCGACGACTTGTACAACGCCAGTTGCGCACCAAGTCCTTGAGCAATTGCTCGTCCACGTCGGACTGCTCCAAAGCCCGCAAGCCGGCGGGCCGGACGACGCGCAGGCGTTCCACCGCGCGCCGTGCGCGCAGCTCGGCCGCCCGAAAATGCTCGGCCGCATGCTGGGTTTCACCTTCAATCTTACGAGCCCGGGTCTTCGCTTCGGCCTGACGGACTAGCTCCGCAAGCCGCTCCAGTGCTGGCGTCATGGTCATCTCTCATGCTCTAACGTTAATACCAACGATAAATCTACACTAACGCACGACCTTGATCGATCTTCGACACCAATCTTCTCAATCACCCGCTCATCGCGTCGCATCGCGCCGTTCAATCACTCCATTTACATAATTAACCGACCAACGATCTCATTCGCCTCGGTACAAACGCGACTCAGCCGTAAACGCATCATACACTGACGGCCAGCGAAGTTGAAACAGGCGCATGGCCGCATCGATTGATTCTCAGTGGGATTCCGTCGATCACCCATTCAGCTTAACCGGCACCTATGTGTATGATGACAGCCGTGCAGCCAAGCTCCGTCACCTCGATTACGCTGGAGACTGTTACATGCAGGAGTTTTTTAATCGTTGGTTATTCGCCGCCGCCCTGCTCGGCCTGATGGTCGCGGTCGAGCCTCGACGGGGGGAGCCGCCGACAACATTCTCAGCCCCGAGGAAGCGAAATCGGGCTGGATCCTCCTGTTCGACGGCAAGGGGCTGGACGGCTGGCAGACCAGCAGTGGCCAGCCAAGCAAAGTGCCGGTCGAAGACGCGAGCATCAACCCGCACGGCTGCGGCGGCTACATGATGATCCATCAGAAGACCTGGTCCGACTTTGTGCTGGCGTTCGACTTCAAGATCAGCAAGGGCTGTAACAGCGGAGTCTTCATCCGGACCTTTCCGCTGACGCCTCGCCCGGGCAAGGATGTCGGCTTCAACGGCATCGAGGTCGCCATCGACGACACTTCAACGGCCGGATATTACGACACCGGAGCGTTCTACGACCTGGTCAAACCGGCCGAGAACGCCATGAAGCCAGTCGGCCAGTGGAACCACATGGTGGTCACGTGCGATGGGCCCAAGCTCTTCGTCGAGCTCAACGGCAAACTGGTAACCCAGATGGACCTCGACCAGTGGACCACCCCCAACCGCCGGCCCGACGACTCGGAGCATAAGTTCGATATCGCCTACAAGAACCATCCCCGCGCGGCTACATCGGACTTCAGGACCACGGCTCGAATTGCTGGTACAAGAACATCAAGATCAAGCCGCTGAAGCGTTGAGATTATGGGGGATCGCCGGCAAGCTTCAGGGGGCGTTTCTCTGCGCGGCCAACTTGGCGACGAACGCTGCGTGCTCGGGCTGGCGCAACCAAGGTCAAGCACGGCACGGAGTCGACGCCGATCACCATTTAAGAGCGCCAGCGGGTCGAGCCAGAGGCCCGGATACACGGCCGACCGATAGATTCCATCGCTGGGTTTTGGCCTTCGGCTCAGAACGACCTGATCCCGCTCGAACCAGACCACTTCGTCGGGATCCAGAGCCCGAACGACATAATCGAGAACGCCGGCCTGTCCGTAGTCGGCCCGCTTTGGCCCCAGGTCGACGTACCGGGTCGCCTTGGAGACCTCGACCACCAACTCCTGCGCCTCGGATGACTTTCCTTTCGTCGCGAGTCTGGCCACCCCATTCGGGCAGGATCCGAAGCATCGCGTCAGGCTGCGTCTCGCTCTTCCAGCCCAGGATCGTCGTGGCGTTGTCGAGGACCTGCACACCAGGGGTGTTCTCGGCATAATAGTCCAGCCACACGATGACCGGAACGTGGGCTCTGCCATGCGCGGGGTCGACAGGGCCAGGCATGAAAACCACTCCATCGATCAGCTCGGCCCGCGTGCCAGGCGGCATTGCCTCGTAGAGCGCATGGAATGTCGGCTGATCGAGTCGCTGGCCCTCGACAAGCGTGGTGTGATCGCTCATGATCCGGCCACCTCCTGTCAAGCGGTTTCAGACGCTATCGTCGCTTCCCTGCCGATTGATGATACCAGAAATCCGCATAAATAAAACCGCTCCGGTATTTCAACACGAGTTTCCGTTGAGTGGAATGCTAACCATCCTGAGCGGATAGACTGCGACATAACCGACCGAGCGAGGATATCGCGATGTGCAGAATCGGGATGAAGCCGCCGCCGCGAGCTAATCCCCCCTGTTCCCGCCATGAGTCGGAACCACGCCAACGACGCGACGCGGTTGGCGATCTGACTCTCGCTGTGTCCCCGTTTTGACTCCTCTCCGTGTTTGAGCCGCGATGTCTTCTACGCACAACATATTATCTAAAACGTCTTTATTGGATACACTCTCTCATTATTAAGTTGATCGAGCTGTTTCAGAAAAAGCACGTTTGTTGCGAAACAACTACACTTCTTGCATTTCTTTTCGATTCATTTGAGTATCTAACCTGTGGTTTTCAAACCAAGGGAAGCGCACCAACCCAACGCTTGGGACGTTCCAAGCGGGAGGGAGCTTCCTCGATCTCACTGGAGTATTTTGCTTATGAAACGGTTGATTCTGAGCTTCGCGGCTTTGGCCTTGCTGATGAGCGGCGCTGGCCAGGTGAACGCGGCGGTCGTGTACGATAACGGCCCGATCAATGGCACCGTCAAGGCGTGGACCATCAACTTCGGCTATCAGGTCACGGATTCGTTTACTGTGAGCAGTCCCACAACATTGACGGGGGCACAGATCGGTCTCTGGGTGTATCCGGGGGGCAGTCCAACCAGCGTGGAATGGTCGATCGGTAGTGCGCCGTACGGCTCCAACATCAGTTCCGAAACTGGTGCTGGTCTGACTAATGTGTTTCAGTACAACAATAGCTTTGGATACGATGTTCTCGAGTCTACCTTTTCGCTGACTGGAGTGCTGAGCACGGCACGTACTGGTTCACACTCCAGAACGCGGTGTCTACCAATGGCAATCCCGCTTACTGGGATCAGAATAACGGTCCGTCATCAGCGCAAGAAAACGTTACGGGCTCGATTCCATCTGAGTCCTTCCAGCTTTACTCCAATGGTGCTGTTCCGAACCCTCCACCGTCACCCTGCTTGGCATCGGTGTGGCGGGCTTGGTCGGTTACACATTGCGACGTCGCAAGTCGATGACCGCGTAAGGCCGCCTATCGATCGTATCCACCGGAAGGGAGTCTCTTGGCCGGTCCCGATCGAGGACCCTGGCAGGAGACCGCCCAAGCCGTTGCTCGAAGTATCAGAGCAGAATCGATGGCGAACGACTCGACGAAGAGTCAGCGATCGCGATTTGCCGACGCTGGCCGGACCGCATCCGGATCGCCTTGACCGCCTCGAGGCGAATCTGGTTGCGGTAGGTTCCCGGGTTGTGGCCGACGCAGTCCCAACCGCGGCCGACCGACGTGCCAGCCAGCGTCACGAAGATCGATGCGGGTGACGAGGGCGAATCGTCCGACAGGCTGAACTCGATCGCGTTGACTGGCACGCCCAACCCGCCGTCGGAGACAACGTCGTGTCGGTTTGCGACGACCAATAGCCAGGAGATCGTGCCAGCGCCGTCCTTGATCGTGCAAAGTGATGGTCAGCGATTCCTCGGACGAGTCGTCCTCGCGCGAACGTGTGGAATGGTCCCTTCTCTCCGCTCGACGCCTCGACCACCCGAAAGGTCCTGTCTTCCTCGACGAAAGCAAACCGAGCCGGCCGGCCGAAAGGATAGTCAAACCGGCGAACCTCGATCAGTTCACCCGGGCAGGGCGAAAACCCAGCGACAGCCGTCGATGCCCGCGCACTTCGAAGTCACAGTACGAGTTGAGATGCGAGTAAATCGTATGGATCAACGTCGTATTGGCTTCCACCATGATCGATCCCGCCGCCGGTTGAGCTTGAACGCGGAGCGTTAGCCGGACCTTGACCTCGAAAATCGTAAAAGAGAGTACAACCTCACTAGCCTAGGAGCTGCGAACCGCGAAGCCGAGGCTCGGGACCGACTCGATCTTGGGAACGAACGAGCACACTCCAGCAGCCATCGTCTGAACCATTCAAGAATGCGGACAGGTGGCTCTCTCCAGCGAGATAGAGAGCGGGCTGAAACGAACGGTCAACGAGCCGTCCGACGTATGAACCACTGTGTCGAATCCCAGGCGGATGGTTCCGGTGTTGAGGGTAGGCTTCGTCCCCTCTACCGGCGTGTGCTCGACCAGATTCGACTGAGCTCGGCCGGGTGGAGAAGTGATGGCAGGCGCTGGGTCCAGACGAGTCCCGGCGGCGACTGAGGCCGCACAGAGGCCCAGGCCCAGCCGCCCCAGCCCTTGCACGACTGCCCCGGCCGCGCAGAGCGGAAATGTGGGCCAGTACCTATAACAGCCGAACCCGACAGCGGGATCAGCCAGAGGTGTCTGAGTGTGATCGGAAACACCAGTCGCCCCGCCAGGGCCGACCCGGCCCAGGCCGCCGGCCGAACCGGCAGAAGCCATCGAAGGACCCACAGAACTCGAACAACCGCAAGGCCGCCAACGACCCAGACGACAAGCCGACCCGAAAATCGGCCACACGCTGCTCGCCCAGAAGCGAGGATGACTGAACGGAATCCACCCGGCTCCAACCACCACCACGCCCCGCTCAAAACCACGTGCCCCACCAGTACCATCGGACAGAAGAGCCGCCAAACGCGGGCAGGCCACGTCTCTCAGAGGACCGGTTTTGGCGTCTGGCTCTTCCTTCATTTCCATTCCTTCAATCGCGACGACAGCCAAAGGAACATAGCTGGTTTCATCCTGACAATCAGGCCTGTTTCGCGTGCCGCAGTCATGAGCCGTCGCTTTTTCGTTTGCATGCTCGACGGACCTCTGAGACACTGTGGGTCGAAGGGGTCGTTGTGAAACCGCGGACAAGCAAACAACCGAGGTCCTGGCCATGTTGTACCCGATTCGTCCGTGCGCATTCCGATGATGCTGACCCTCGCCATGGCGATGGTCGTCTTGGTTCCCGACGCGATGGCCCAGGAAAAGCGCTGGCCGGCCGTCGCGCCGCGGTCGGGTCCCAGTGAAACGATCACGCTTTTCGACGGCAAGAGCTTAAATGGCTGGGCCGGCACTTCAAACACTGGTCAGTTGTTAACGGCGAGATCGTGGGCAAGAGCACCAACCCGGTGCCAGTGAGCACCTACCTGCTCACCGCGAAAAACTACACCGACTTTCGCCTGACCGCGAAGGTCAAGCTGGTCGAGTCGGAGATGCACTCGGGCATCGCCTTCTGGGGCCGGGTCGCCACCGAGCAGGGGACCCGGCGACCTACGCGGGGCACCTCGTGATGTTCCCGTCGGCTGGGGCATGTACGACCTCTACGGCCGGAACGGGCTGCCGGTCGACCCGCGCCGGCCAAGAAGGTGGGCAAGCAGCACGACTGGAACGAACTGGAAATCCTGGCCCTGGGCAACCGCGTGCAGGTCGCGGTCAACGGCGCGGCGGTCATCGACTGGAGCGATCCCGAGCCGGACCGGATCAAGGCCGGGCCGATCGGGCTCCAGCTCCACTCCAACAAGGTGCCGCAGGAAGTCCGGTTCAAGGACCTAGTGATCGAGACCTTCCCGAAGGAGCACCGGCTGATCACGGTCAAGTGAATACCGCAAGACAACGGTGGCCGCTCCTCAGCGTTTTAATTCAGCGGGGGTCGCGCCGAGCGGTAAGCTTTGAGATATCGACCAGCCTTGGGGTTGGATTCGTTCCGGTGGAACTTTTGAGGATCGTTGGCGATCATGAGCAAGGCCCGCGCGACCATGCGATCGACCTTTGCCATGTTCTCGTAGTCGATCTTGTCCCAGTGGTCGCCCGGACCGTGATAGTCGGGGAACGCGAAGGCGACAGCCAAGGTGTGCGCGGGGACTCCCAGGTCGGCGAGGGCCTGGTTGTCGCTCCGGCCGAAGTACCGCGTCGCTGTTCCGGGATGCTTGTAAACCTTGATCCCTTCGGCCTTGCCCGCAGCCTCAAAAACCGCGCCGAAGTCCGAGAAGTCGATTCCCGTCATGCACGCGGTCGCGACTGCGGGCCCTCGCTGTCGTCGGTACGGCCGACCTGCTCCAGGTTCACGTCGGCGACGGTTTGCTCGATCGGAAAGATCGGGTGCCTGCCGTAGTACCGCGAGCCGAGCAGCCCTTTCTTTCGCCGAAAACCGTCATGAAAACGATGCTGCGTTAGGACGCTCGCTCAAAGCCCCCACCAGCGCGATCTCAACCACCGAAACCGTACCACTGCCATCATCATCACCACAGCCGTTGTAAATGCTGTCCCCTTGACTGGAGATCTTTTACCGACATGATCATAATGAGCTGTCGACCAGTACGTATGTATCCTTGAGTTCCAGGTCGGACCAGCACGAGACCGACGACGTTCCCCCAGCTTCACCGCACGCGGCAGGGATCGGCTCACCAGAGGGAAACGGTCGCCCCGGTTAGTCCGCTTCGGGTAGGGAGTCAAGGAGCTTGACTGCGCCTGGGTCGTGAACGACGATCGTTCGCGAGCCGGGAAATATCGGAACGTCCCTCCTGGGCCTCTAGGATCAACGAGTTGTCCGGCACTCACACCGGTCCCACCCGCGGGGTCGCGGCTCACGACGATCACGAGACCCGCCTTGAGCGAGCCAAGTCTGCTCGACGACAACAAGGGCATTTCCGGGACCACTACGGCCTTCCCCGCAACCTGCTCGGTCTTCAGGTCCGCGAGTGCGTTGGCGTCTTTCAGGTCGAGCTTGAAGACGGCTGTTTTTCGAAAGCGAAATTGGCCGGTCTTCTGAGACTGACGTGCCCCGCGTCGACCCGGATCGCTTGCTCTCCATTCTGAAACGCAAAGTAGAACGAGCTGGGATCAGGCCCGGCGACCTGCCAATTGGCGGTCTGGAAGTACCATCGTCGCCCACGGTCGAGGCCTCGCAGCGGAACTGTGCGGCGATGTACTCGGCCGCAAGGTCGAGCCGCGAAGGCGTGTCCCGACCTTCGAGGAGATCCGAGGCCAGGAACGAGAGGTGCCCCCGCAACGAGTTGGCCGAGATCCGTCCGAGTGCGGTCTGCTGATCGGCCGTCAGCTCGGACTTCGACGGAGTCTCGTCTCGATCGCGACGGCGACCACGGGGAATAGGGTCAGAACGGTGGCCAGAATGGCTGGTACAAACGCCAGACCAAATGTCGATAGGAGTCTTATCCTCTGTGAAATGGAGAATGTGAATTTGATCGAATGGGAGCAAAGGGGCCATGAATTTCCTTGGTCAAACTCTACCGTTTAGACCAGCTCGCCGGGAGCCACTCGTGCTGTACGTGGCACGACTGAACGATACCAGGCCGCCGATGCCGTTGGCAACCTCGCCGCGTCGCCGTTTCGACTGCCCGGGAAATCGGGAAATCCCGTCCTCGCGTTTTTCGGATGGTCGTTGCGACGGCTTTGGAATTGGGGTACGGTCGAGTTGGAGAAGGAGGCCACGCGCGACGGACATCATCTCGATAGCCGTCGATTCTCTGTCTCGCGAGGAAGGAGCTTGCCGTGCTCGCGTTCTTGATGTTCGTCCTGGTGTGTCTCTCACCGCCCGACCAAGTTGCAACCAGACCGGTCATCTCGCCCACCGCGTTCCGAGCGTGGTTCGACGCGGCGCTGAGTGGTCGGCTGTCGATCCCGGCCGAAGTTAGTCGGACGCGCGGGGATATCGTTACGTCTTCGTAGCGGGCTTCCTTAACGAGCGGATGTCGGGCTACTTCGCACAGAACGCCAAGGCACTTCGGCCAAGGGCGTACCACGGCGGGCGATCCATTTCCTTTATCCCAGCTCGCATGAGACGGTTGCGGGGAACGCTGATGCGATTCGCTCCCGGTTCCTGGAGATCGCCCGCCAAGGTCCGGAAAAATTGGTCGTGATCGGCCACAGTCGCGGGGCCTGCGATGCGCGGTTGGCTTTCGCCCTCGAGAACCCGGAGTTCGTCGCCGATCACATTCAGGCCTGGTTTCTGGTCCAAGGGCCGTTCGGGGGGACCGGAGCCGCGGATTACGTCGTGGGTGAGGGTCCGCCCCTGGACAGTCAGATGCCCTTGCGAACTCAGGGTTGCCGCTCACGTGCTGGGACGTCTGGAAGGCTTCCTGCTGGGCCAGGGCAAGCACGGAGGGCTTCGGGCACTCACCAGGCGGTCCTCCGAGGAGTTCTGGGAACGGGCCCTGGAGGAGCACCAAGCCGCGATCTCCATCGTCAGTCCGAGGACGTTCTACGTGACGAGCCGGACCGAAGTCTCACGGCTCCGACTCTTCCAGCAAGCGATCGCGTGGGACCCGTCTTACCGCGGCCGAATGACGGCCTGGTCGCCCTGGACGACCAGAACGTGCCCGGCCTGGGAACCGTCCTGGCGGTCCTCGACGCCGGCCACAGGGACCTGACGGTACCGATTCCCCGCGGCCCGCCAAAACCCTCGCCTGCGGAAAGCGTTGATCGACGCGATCGTCATGGCGGTCGGCGGAAGTTCTTCTTCCCGAGATGAGGAAGGGCCTTAACAAATACCCCCGGTCGGGTGCACCGGGATTTTGAGGTCCACTACCCTTCTGGATCGTGGTCCGATGCCGCTTCCGGAACTCTTGCCAAACCATGAGCGCGATCTGAAAAAATATTCCTGAAGGGCTCCTCGATCGCTCGGGCGCCGGCCGGCACGACGTTAATGTCTGGAGCCCCTCATGTTCCTAATACTCCCAGAAGCCCGAAAGGCGATTCTGGCACTAAGGGCGATTTCTCATGACTCTGGACCCGACGGAGCGACACGAACCCGGCGTAGAGGGTGAGATCGAGGGTGTGGTCATCCGTCCCCTGCGGTTCTTCCACGACCAGCACCGCGGCTGGCTCGTGGAAGTTATTCCGCCATGACGACGTGGCGGAGGACCGCTGGCCGGTCATGGATGTACGTCTCCTGCACGTTGCCGGGCGCGGCGGTGTGGACCCCACGAGCATGTCGATCAGACCGATGGATTCGGGTTCAACTCCGGCTCTTCGGATTTCCGGCTCAACCTGCCGGATACCCTCGGCCCGACAGCCCGACTCACGGCAATCGCAAAGTGATCACGGGGTGGGGCAATCGTATCCCGCGGCAGTCTGGATCCCGCTGGGGCGCTGTCGACGTGTATCGGGGAATGTGGGGGATGTTCTCGGCCTGGTCTTCATGGGCGCCGAACCGGTTGTATGCCGGCTGGGGTAAGAAGGAACCGGTGGATGAGATCCGTCACGAGGATGCCCAGCCCTGCCGGTTCCCGCTGGACTGAATAGCCTCGACGGGGAAAAGTCCCTCTGGCGATCAAGGCGAATTCAGAAGCCGACCGTACTTCGCGAGAAGATCACGGGCCTCCATCTCCTCTAGGAGGTCGACCAGCTCGGGATCGTCCACAAGATCGACCTTGTTCCTGAACACAAAGTCGCCGATCATTCGGTCGTGTGGCTGCTCGCCAGTGCTTCGTCCGCGGAAACGGAGCATGGGCATGAGGTGCTTCGGATTTCTCGGCGAACCGGCCCATCGTGTGTTGTGTCTTTTGGACTCGTCATGAAGTCGTTCCAGGGAGTCGCACTCATTATGAACGTCTGTACCTGCTCGATCCAGACATCGTTGCACGTCGCTCGATTCGCCACCTGAAGGTCGGTGCCCGGCATCAGGAGCCTAGCCCGACCGTGACGGCGACGTGGCGACGTCCCGCGTCGATCCGGTCGAACCGGCACGTCCCCGAGAAGCCGACCCATGTCCGTCAAGATCGCACCGAGGGAGCACGCCAAGGCCCTCATCGACCGCTCGATACGCAACGCCCTCGCCCGGACCTCCGGCAAGCCGAGGAAGTCATTCCTCCAGTTGCTCGGCGAGGTACGGGGCCGCTCACACCTGCTCAGGCCTGCGCGGTTCCGCGGTCGCATCGACGTCGCCTGGCTGGACGCCATCCTGGGTGGGCTCCTGTCCCTGACCCAACATCGCAAGGACTGGCTGCGGCCGTTGGAGACGTGGTGCCCGGAGGGATTGAACCCGATCCCGCTGTTCTCGTTGCTGGCCCACCACTTGCTCGCCAATTACCCGGTGCTGCTGGTTTTGCTGTCGGCCTGGTTCGTGGATAATTATTGGAGGGGACGTCTATACCAACGCTGGTTCAAGCGGGCCGGCAAGGGAGTCAGTCTCCGGGTCTGTGGACTTCTCCATCCCCCTGACCCGGCGGATGGCCCACGAGTTCGCCCAGGCACCCGCCCACTACCCGATCGAATTCGCCCTCCGCTGGGTGCATCTCAGGGCACTGGGCGGCTCCGACGAACTCGCCCGTGCCGTCGCAACCACCCGTCTGGGCCGTGAGTTCGGCAATGAAGAGTTCTGGGCCTCTGTGCCTCCTCTTCTTCATCAACCACCCGAAGATTGACCTGACCCAGGTCGAGCCGACCGTGGAGTTCTTGCACAACCAGAGGTTCGAGCAAACGCGGATCATCATCGGTGAGGATACGGAAGTCTATCTGCATGTGCCGCAGCCGGACCTATCGCTCGAAGGGCTGGTCGGTTGCTTCGCTGCTCAGACGGGTCGAGGAGTGGAAGGCCCAACGACAGGTCGAAGTGAAGAGGACGCTGATCCGGTGGAACCGATCCGCGATCGGCGAGTTTTTCGGGCGGGACGAACAAGGCCGGGCCTGGACGATCCGGGAACTGCTCGATAGCGACGAACTCGCCGCCGAGGGCCGAGCAATGGGATCATTGCGTGGCGACCTACACCGCCTGGTGCGCCAAGCGTCTCACGACGATCTGGTCAGTGAGCATCGAGGGCGTTCGACGGCCGTGAGCGGGCGGTGACCGTGGAAGTCAACCCGGCGAGCCGGGAGATCGTCGAGGCCAAGGCCAGGTGCAACGAAGAGCCTGACGAGTCCTGCCTGGTGATCATCAGGCAGTGGGCGAACCAGCAAGCGCTGAAGTGGGAGGGTTGACGTCGGTGGGTGCCCCACGGCAACAGCGGACCGTGAATCTGGTAGCATCAAGGATCATGACGACATCCCGAAGACGAGGAGGAGCTGACGGCAACCACCTCGAACAAACCACCGCGGAAACTGAGGTCGGGGGGCGAACTCGGATTGAGTTATCCTTGATCGGACCGAATAGCCCATTGAACGGCGAATATGACACGACCATAAGGGGTACTTTGACAGCCGCAAGAACGGTAAAGGGTCAATATCCTCCATGAATCGCCGGTTTCTGATGCGATCCCGTTGGACTTACGTCGCGTGCGGAGTGTAACGCCTCGATTGGTCATCGGATTTGAGAGGGAGACCCCCGTAATGCGACTACCCCGCGTGCGTTTCACGGTGCGGCAGATGATGACCGCGGTGGCGGTCGCGGCAGCGGTGCTGTATCTGGAACCGTTCTTGTTCCACTTTGCGGCGGAGGAGGTGCGATCCGGTGACCCAACTTACATCTGGAGCGAGGCGGTCACCGTCTGGGTTATTCTGAACGTCGCGATTTCCATTCCGATCGGAGTAATAGCCGCAGTGGGGGTCACTGTTCTGAGGGGGCGTACCGAGGCCAAGAAGCAGCGCATCGGCTGAATTATAGTTGGCGCCGACAGGCGGGCGCGGGCCGATGCGGGAACATGGAACGGGCGATCCATAACTCACCATCTACGCCGCCATGACATGCCGAGTCCGACTTTTACTGTCTCCTGGAACAACGGCTGCAGCAGCCAGTACTGAAAAGAGTAAACTTCGTTGTTCAGATTCGGCTGACGGGAAGTACGAATCCAAAATGCCTGTTACCGATGATCTTGGTCGAGCATTTGCCAACTACCTGGAATCCGAGCGGACGGCGGATTGGGAGCTCGTCAAGGCTGGGCTGAAGGTGGGGAGCCGCGTTCGGGCACGGTGGTTGCACGATACCCGTTCGGTGTCTTTCTCGACATCGGCGTCGGCTTCCCGGCTCTCCTCGAAGTCATCCAGTTCAACCCCCCACTGAAACGCCGTCCTGTTGTCATCGAGGATTACCCCTCTGTCGACAGCACAATCATCGCAAGGGTGGTCGCCTTTACTGACCGAAATCGTCAAATCCGACTCACCCAACTCGACAGCCATCGTTACCTCGACGCCGAACAGCAAACTTGAAGCGGAGAATTCGAGGTGTGGTTCCGGGGCGTCCTTGAGGGTAGGATAGTCGATCGATCGCTCCGCAACCGGTTAAGGATGGGGTTATTTTCCATGCAAACGAATTTCATTCTGACCCTGACCGGCCCCGACCGGATCGGGATCGTTGACAAGGTGACCGGGCTGTTGCTCGAACGGGGAGGGAACGTCGAGACCAGCCGGATGGCCCGCCTCGGCGGCGAGTTCGCGGTCCTGATGCTCGTCTCCATGCCATCCGAACGGTTCGCCGACCTGGAAAAGGGCCTGGAAGCCGGACGGCCCAGGGCTACAAGGTGACGACGACCCAGGCCGAGCAGACCTATGCCGAGGCCCACCCCGGCTGGCTCCCCTATCGGGTCGACGTCCAGGGGGCCGACCACGAGGGGATCATCCACGAGGTCGCCCACTACCTCTCACAACACGGCATCAGCATCGAGTCGATGGACTCGGAGTCCACCCCGGCCCCGACCAGCGGCTCGCCCCTATTCGCCATGACGGCCCAGGTCGTCGTGCCGCCCGAGCCGCTCCGGGAGGATTGGGAGGCCGGGCTGGAAGAGATCGGCGGTCGCTTGAACCTGGACATCCGAGTCGCCCCCTATCAGCGCCATTCCTGACGCGAATGCCGGGCACTTCCACCGAGTTGCAACACGCGCGTTAACAAGCGTTAGCATAATTTTCATATCGACATGTTATGGCCAAGCTTGCTGCACGCCAAGTCGGTCTTCGGCCGCCGATCAGAGTTACCACTTGGTCGTCCGGACGGTACTCTGGGTGATCGCGGGTGTCGTGATTGTGGGATTCACTCTCTGGTGCATTTTGACCTGACGAAACCGTTGTCTTCGTCCAAGGTTTTCTTACTCGTGGCT
>CAVRFS010000071.1:0-120971 GCA_963720335.1 uncultured Planctomycetota bacterium
GAAGAGCAATACGGAACCAAACCAGTAGGTTAACACATGGCGATTCGACCGAGCTTTCGAGGGATATCCCCTGCCCCAACCAATGCACGCCAACCGCCAGCCACCAGCACCAGCCCGGCGGTCCACATCTGGATCTGAAAATGCCCAAGCGTGATCTGGGCTCCCCAGGCCATGGCCAAGCCAGCCAGCCAGACTAAGCGGCCGGTGATCGCGTACCGGTCCGCCAGCAGCAAACAAAGGGGGAAATATAGCATCAAATGATAGAACGGCTCATGGACGGAGTGCACGGCCTGAAAACCACACAAGGCAAAGACAATGGCCGCCAGAGCGGCCCCAACCCGGCAGATCGCCAGACTCCGCGCATAGGCGAACGTCGCGACGACCAGCCCCAGCATGTGCAGCCACATTGTCAGCCTGTAGGCGGTCGCGACGTCGAAGAACCGGTAAAAAACCCAGTTGGGCGGATAAAACGCCGCGACATGACTCTCGGCGACAAGGGGCACCCCCAGCCCGAACCGATCGCTCCAGAAGGGCAGCCCCCCGGCCACAAGCGCACGCGACAGCTCCACCTTGATCGGCTCGTACATCAGCTCGGGATCGCCGCCGAGCGGGGCGTATCCAAACAGCACCGGGCTCAGCACAATCCCCACGACGCAGACCGCGGCAAGCATCGGGCGAGCGGCGATCGTTCGGAGCACGGTCAAAGTCCAGGGTCCGAGTCGCAGGGAGGGTCAGAGCCGAAACAAACCGATGCCACGTGATACCCGAGCCCGGGCCCGCTGACAAGAGAAAGAGACCTGCGACACCGCGTTAAACCGCTAATCGAGGGCTCGATCTGGCGTCGTCGTGGGGATTTCTTGGAAAATCGGCAGACCCCTGGCGTCATTTTAAGTAGACGAGGGACCTGAAACGTGGAAGGCGCATGGAACGAATCGGTCCGGACATTCTCGGTCGGCTGTTCGACGAGCACGCCAGCGCTCTGTTGCTTTTTGCGAGGCAATGGTGCAACGCGCCGGAAGACATCGTCCAGGACGCTTTTGCGTGTTTGGCCGGGCAGAGGACGGTGCCCGAGCGAGTCGTTCCGTGGCTGTACCGAGTGGTGCGGAACGGGGCGATCTCCGCGTCGCGGCAATCCCGTCGCCGGCGGCGCCGCGAGGAGCGGGCGGCCGGTCTCGAGACCGCGCCCGGCGATCCTTTGTTCGCCGCCACGGACGACCGGATCGACGCCGAGCTCGCCTCCAGGCTCCTGGCCGACCTGGACGGCGAGACCCGTGAAGTGATCGTCGGCCGCCTATGGGGCGGACTGACCTTCGAGGAAATCGCCAAGTTACAGAGTTGTTCGCTGAGCACGGCCCACCGACGCTACCAGGCCGGGCTCGCCCGGCTGCATGCGAGGCTCGAACCCCAATGGACATCGAACACCCAGACCACGACCCCGAAATCGACCTGAGCGCAGTGGAACGACGGCTGGCGGCCTGGCGGCCGGCGGCCGGCGGTCTCGACCGCGACCGGATGCTGTACGAAGCCGGCCGAAACGCCGCGCGGGCCGACGGTCGGGTCCAATCCTGGCGGCTGGCAACGGCGGCCTTGGTCCTCATGGCTGTCGGCCTGGGCGGTATGCTGGCTCGCGAACGCTCGCAACGGCGTGGCATTGGAATCATCGCTTTCGCTCGCACCCGGATCAACCCGTCGCATCCGGTCGAGGAGATCGCGTCGCCGGCATCCAGAGAACCTTCCGGCGATCGAGCCGTTTGCGCCGAGCAGCTACTTCGCCCTGACGTCATGGCTCGGACGAAACAATCCGGACATGTCGTCGCCAGACGTCGAATTCGAGCCCGAACCGCGATCGGCGGACCACCGGTCCCTTGGATCGGCTCCCGCAACGCCGGCCGTTGCAACCCAGGGACCTCCAGCGCGTCCTCGATCTCTGATCCTTCAACTCAACATTGATGCCTCATTCGTCTTGACGCCTCACCCCTTCAATGGGCGATGCGCACGTTCGTCGTCCGTCTTGTTCCTGTTCAGTCCCAATGTCCCTCGGAGAACTTCGTGATGAAGCGTTTCACACCAACCGGATTGTTGTCACTCGCCGCGATGGCCCTGCTCATGCCGCCAACGGCACCGGCCCAAACGGCGGCCAAGCCGGCGGAGCCTCCCAAACCCACGGTGCTGGTCCTCAGCCCTGCGGCGGCCCCGGTGCCGGCTCTGAGTATCGGCTGCTGCCGAGCTCGGCGGACCTGATCCCGGGCGATGCCGCGCCATCTACCTGCGTGCCCACGGTTATGAGGAACCTGAAGAGGCCTGGAGACAAATCACTGAGAAGCAAATCCAGTGGCAGGAGTTGCCACTCAAGGAATTCCCGACCGTCGAGGCCCGCAAATTCGTCAACCTGTGGAGCACGCAAGCTCAAGCAGATCGAATTCGGGACGCGCCGAAAAACTTGCGACTGGAACTACACCCTGCCCGAGGAACGGCTCGACGCCATCGCACATCCTCCTTCCCGATGTCGCAGTCGATGCGGCAATGGGGCCGCATCCTGCGCTGAAAGCACGCGTCGAAATCGCCGAAGGAAAGTCTGATGAGGCGATCCGCACTATCGAGACCGGCGTGGCCTTCGCTCGCCATGTCGCCGAGGGGCCGTTCTTGATCAATGGTCTGGTCGGCATCGCGATCGCCAACCACATGCTGGCGACGTTGTGAAGACTTGATCGCCCAACCCGGCGCGCCCAACCTCTACTGGGCCTTGACCACATTGCCCCGGCCGCTGGTCAACCTCCGCAACCAGTTGGAGGTCGAGCAAAAGATGGTCGAAAACCTGATCCCCGAGCTGGCCGAAGCCGAGCTGGCTCGTCCGCGGACCGACGCCGAGTGGACGTCGCTCCTGTCGCGAATGCACGAAGGGATCGTCAAATGGAGCCGCAACCGCAATTTGTCCCCGGAAAATCCCGCCGATCCGCTCAATCACGGGTTGAAGATTCTGGGGGAATCAGACCTGGCTCAGTTCAAGGCGAAGCGCCTTGGCCGGGGCGAGGGAATCTCTCAAGACGTCGCGAACTCACCTCCCAGCAACTCGCGGCGATGTCCGAGGATCAGATCGTTGCACTCTACCTCGCCGACGGTTATCACACAGCTCTGGGACGACCTGTTCAAGGGGAGCTACCTTCCCCCGCGCGTCGCACTGGCGGAGATCAGGGCTGCGGATAATCGGATCCTTGCCGCCAAGGACGGCCCACTGGCCCTCTTCGTCCGGTTGACTCCGGCGGTCGATAAGGTCGTGGCGGCGGATGTGCGACTCGACCGCCGGGTCGCCATCTTGCGCGTGATCGAGGCGTTACGACTTTACGCGCCGCGCACAACGGTGCGCTGCCCGAGTCCTTGAGCCAGATCACCGAGGTCCCTGTACCCGACGACCCGGCGACCGGCAAACCGTTTGAATACCGCCTCAACGGCAATTCCGCCGACCTTTCCGGCCCCCAGGCGGGCTGCCAACGCACCGGGCCGTGCGTACCGGATCACGATGCGGCATTGAATCGCATCAGGGACGTCGGGGCGCGGGGTGAACAACGCCCCGCCTCGCCCGTTGACGATAGTGAAAGCGTCATCGTACGATACTATACAAGTGATACATCCATCCATCGGCCCTTCTGATCGCCAAGAAAATGACGTTTCGCTTCGATTTCGACAAGACGGTGCAGGGAGCCGGCGTGCTCTTGCGACTGGACGCGAATCGGATGGCTTACATCCGGCTCCTCAAGCTCCTCTACATCGCCGACCGCGAGCTGCTGGCCGAGACAGGGCGGACGATCACCGGAGACGAGGCAGTCGCGCTCAAAAACGGTCCTGTGCTCAGCCGGGTCTATGACCTCATCAAGGGAGTGGGACCGAAGTCGCAGGAGTGGAGTGATTATATCCACAGAGTTCACTACTCGGTCGAAATGAAGAAGGATCCCGGGTGGGGCAAGCTATCAAAAGCCGAGATCGAGAAACTGACCGAAGTCACCGAGCGATTCCGCACGATGGACGATTGGGAATTGTCGGAGCACACCCACGAGTTTCCGGAGTGGAAGAAGCACCACGAACCCGGTGCCAGCATTCCGATTCCCTGGCGGGAGATGCTCGAGGCCCAAGGAAAGGCCGAGTTGAGCGAGATCGTCGAGCGGAACGAGGCTGCCCGCCAGTACCTCGACAACCTGTTTGGAACCTGAGCCGTGAAAGCAGGAGACGCTTTCACGCTCAAGGACAAAGCCGTCGACGGCCACCTCTGGATCGTCATCTCGGACCCAGAGGCTGATGAGGGCCGAGTGCTCTTCGTGAGTATGACCAGCCACGACATCACGCAAGGAGAAAGTCTGCCTCCTCGACGTGGGGGATCACCCGTTCATCAAACACAAGACTTGCATCGCCTACGAGTTCGCCAAGGTCGCTCCCTTGAAGACTCTCCTCGATCTTCGCAATCAGGGCCTCGTCGTGATGAGCCAGCCGATATCAGTGGAGCTTCTCGAACGTATTCGGCAAGGGGTTTCTCTCTCCAGACGGATCAATGTCGAATACGTCGACATGATGATCAACCAAGGGCTCCTCGACTGAGGATCTCTCCATCGTCGTTCCGCCCTGATCGCTCACGGCCCGACGGGTATCGTGCCGTTCACGGGCTCGAGGCTGACGTCGTCGATCCACATCTCGCCGACGTCCGTCTCGCCCACGATCTTGAATTCGAGGGTCAGGGTGGTCGCCTCGCAGTCGGTCTGGATGATGCGCTCAACCTTGGTCCAGCGGCCCACGGTCTTCAAGCATTGCTCGAAGCCGCCCCCGTCGAGTCTTGCGCCAGGAGGTGGGTGTGTCTTTGTACTGCTTGACCCGCACCCCACACTCTCCCTCGGTGCCGGCGGCGATCAGGTACCAGAACCGCAGCCGCATCTTGGTGCTGTAACGGACCGGCCGCTCAGGATAGCGGTAGTACTGGTGGCCCGGCACGTGGGCTTCCAGGTGCAGGCTGTCGGGCCCTGAAACGAAGTGCCGGGTATCGCGGCGCTCCTCGGGGGGCTCGGGCCAGGCGAACTTCGGCTGAGCCAGGTATTGTTCGCGGTCCAGCGACACGATATCGCGGACCGCCGATCCGCCAATGGTCAACTCGACGGTACGGACGGCCAGGAGCGGGTCGAGATCGCCGTAGAGGATGTGCTGATGCTCGAGCCGGATCCGGACCCGGACAATGGCCCCTGGACCCAGGCTGAGTCGGCAGGACGGGCGTCGACTCACCCGCGGTCGAGACCGAGGCCGAGGCTAGTTCCCCCCGATCCCGATCGCCCGGGTCGCGCCTGGACGGCCCCGGGTCGTCAGTTCGGATGGAAACCAGCAGTCGCTCTCGGCATCGGTTTGCCTCGTCGACCGAGGCGATCACTTCGGAGATCGCCGACAGGTCCGGTCCGCGGCGAACAACTAGCGACGCCCACCGCGGCACGGCGTGGCTGGGCACCCGCGAGTTCGACACCCAGCCCTCAACCTTCACCCCGATCTCCTCCGGCATGACGATCACACCCGTCTGGCCTGTGTGCCTCAGCCGATAGTCGATAACCCAGGCCCCCTGATCCTGTGTCACGGTGCGACCAACCATCGCCAGCATCACGCGCGCGGGGCTCGCTCCTTTGACCGGCTCCGCTGCGAAAACCGATGCCACCACGAGGACGCCTAGACATTCCCAACCAAACCGCGGCCCGGAGGAACCGATTGGGCCCGCGACACGGCAAGAGCGATGAAATGAATACATAATTTTGGGAATCCTTCCATCGATGTGAACAGGGATCGCCGTCCTGGCGTTCCCTTCCTAATTTTGAAAGTCGCAGGACAACACTCCTAAATCCTAGTCCACAAATTGGGGCGATTTGGGGCGGCGGCCACGAATTGCCCGCGCACTCCGCAGGCACAGAGACGAGGCCGGCGCTGGCTTTTCCTCCCTTAGGAATGGGGAAAAGCGCGCATGGAATCGAGATGATTGTGTAGTCCTGGCAAGACCAACGTCTTATCAGCCCTACGCGTCAGTCGTCGTCATCATCATCATCGACGTCGATCCCGGTTTCGGTCTCATTGTCGCCATCGAGCGAGGTGAGGTGCGCGGTGATGGTGGCGCATCGTTCGAGGAACCGCGGCAGGAACCGATCGACGAATACAGAAACGGCGATCTGAGTCGTGGTATTATCCATGCCCCAGATGCTGACGCGGGGTTCGGTCAGCTCGGGGTCCATCTGGATGAAGTAGCGTTCGCTGTAAGCCAGCGAGATGGGAATATCCTCCAGCCAGCGGTGCGCCAGGGCGTTGACACCCGGGCCCCCCAGTGAGATCGTTGGCAGGGCCTGGAGCGGCTCGTCGTGGATCCAGCGAAAGTCGGCCACGACCCGTACGAGATAGTCGTCCAGGCCACGCCGGCCGGTCGCGGCGGCCTCGCTCAGGGCGTGCTCGATCCGCTGCTTGAGGTAGTAACCCAGCGGGCGGTCCATTTCCTCCGCCCGCAACGTACTGCCGGTGACGATCAAGAGCAACCGAATCGGCGATCCCTTGGCCATGAGCGGCCCTTTCCTTGCGATCGACCGAGCGGTTGGACGGGGTAACCAAGCCGAGGCAAAGGCCCGCTCCCCGCCGACCGGCCGCAATCCCTGCTCGGGCACTCGGTCAGCACCATCCCAAACTGCATTATAGTTCACACTGTCTCGCGGGATAACCTCCCTTCTTCCGGAAGGATGAAGGATGAAGGATGAAGGATGAAACAAACCCATCCGAATCGAGCCTTTTTCCTGTTCATCCTTCTGCCTTCATCCTTCATCCTTTCCGACGATCAAGGCGACTGGGTGGCCCGCCAAAGCGCAACCCGCCGCAATGCGGCTTGTGCCGCTCCCACCACGTCGTCTCCCTCGGCCTCGAACCGCTGCGACACAGCTTGGCGGCCAGCCAGAGGGATCAAGCAAGAGAACAGGACGCGGCCGCCAGGATCGCCATCGACGGTAAACCGAGTCACCCCCAAAGTCTGCATCTTGCGTTCCAGAACAGCCCAGTCATCGCCACTTACCGCGGCGGAGTTGGGTGCGACCGGGGAGGAAGACGAGGATAAGGATGGTGAAGAAGAGCTGGTCGATGACGGAGGTTTTGACGGCAACAAATCCGCCAGTGTGTCCAGAATGGCTGGCGGAATCTTCCGCTCCAATGACGAGGGCGGGGACGATGGTACTGGCGCCGGCTCGCGAGCAGGTTCCGGCGGGGACACCGCGAGGGCCGGCGTGAGACTCGGGTCCAAGGGGGCGGCCTGGCGGGAGGGAGGTGCCGGCGGTGCTGCCTCGGAAGTGGTCGAGGGTGTTATGTTCGACGGCGACGACGATGGTCGAGACCCTTGCGATCCGCTGTCCCGACCGGACTTGGGCTTCGGCCGGGGACTGGAAACGGGGCGATCGGACGCAACTTGTTCGGAAGATTCACCTTCCGCGATAAGTGAAGGCACCGGAGCCAACGGCCCACGCATCCTCTCGCCTTCCGACCTAGCTGGTTTAGCTGGCGCCGATCCGTCTGAAACAGTGTCGGGGCTTGGTGTTGCGTCAAGGTCGATCGAGGCGATCTCGCCCCCGTCGCTCAAACCGAGGGAACGGAGCACCCGGGTCTGGGCCCAGCTCAGGGCCGGCCCGTTCACGAACGCGCCCCCCAAAAACGAGGCGGAAATCAGCACTGCAACGAGAATGGCTTGACGCACGGTCGGGGCCTCCCTGCCTTGGGCCATGCAATCGCGAGGCTTGGCTTGTCAAACCCAGATCGTCCGCCATAATGCCCCAAGAGATTGCCTTCGGCGGCGAATGACTTAGGAGATGACTTTGGATTGGACCCGAGCATTGCAAATCGGCAATCGCGTAATTTATCCAGACTGAAGAATGAATCAAGGCCAGTCCAAGATAACCTGGCAACGCACCACCGACCGATTGAGGGCTCGCCAACCGGGTTGCGCCCGACGTTCGCCGGCGCGCTGATGGACCGTTTGGCCCCGCCTTGCAGGATCCGGAGCCACGATACGCTTGGTCCGTGGCCTCGATGCTCGTGACCCTGTTCCGTGCGCTTTGGTTTCTGATCACCCTACCGTTCCGCCTGGTTTTCTGGATAATCGCCTGGCTGGGACGGTTGACCGGAGCCGCGTTGGGGTTCGCGTTCATGGTAGTGGGTATTGCGCTTTTGGCCAGCCCGCTTTACATCATCGGGATCCCCCTGTTTCTCGTCGGACTGGTGGTGACACTCCGCTGCCTGGAATAATAATTGTAGGGTCGGCTCTGCCGATCGAGACCGGCTCAGTTTGTCCGGCCGGCACAGCCGGCCCTACCCATACATGCATCCGACGCCGATCTATCTCGACTACAATGCGACGACGCCCCTGGATCCCGAGGTGCTCGAGGCCATGTGGCCGTTCTTTTTGACGGCGGGCAACGCCGAGAGCCGGCACTCCTTTGGCCGGTCGGCCCGCCGCGCCTGGGACCTCGCCAAGGAAACGGTCGCACGGATCCTCGGGGCTGAGCCAACTGAGGTGATTTTCACTTCTGGTGGGACGGAGGCCAACAACCTGGCGATCTTTGGCCTGGCCGGCGCCGAGTCATCGCCCGGGCATGTGGTCACCAGCCCGATCGAGCACCCGGCGATCTCGGAGCCGATTTCCCGGCTCGAAGCGGCCGGCTTCGCGGTGGACCGCGTCTCGGTCAACGGCCAGGGACTGGCCGACGCGTCGCGGATGGCCGCGACGTTTCGCGACGACACGCGATTCGCCACTTTGATGCTGGCCAACAACGAGACCGGCGCGATTCAAGCCGGTGGACAAGCTGGTGGCCTTGGCGACAGCGAGGGGGATCCCGGTCCACACCGACGCCGTGCAGGCTGCCGGCAGAATCCCGGTCCATTTTCGAGACCTGGGCGTGACCACTCTGGCGGCCAGTGCGCACAAGTTCCACGGCCCACCGGGGATCGGCTTGCTGTTGGTAAAGAGCGGTGTCCGGCTTGGGTCGCGGCTCTTTGGCGGTGGCCAGCAGCAAGGGCGACGCCCGGGAACCGTCGCGGTCCCGCTGGCGGTCGGATTAGCGACGGCCCTCCAGAAGTCGCACGACCAGTCGCAGGCACGAATTTCCCGCTGGACCACCTTGCGCGACCGCCTGGAAGCCAGCCTGATCGCCGCCTTGGGTCCTGAACGCGTCGATCCGCAACGGTCCCGCCGAGGACGACCTGAGACTCCCCCAGACGCTCAACCTCGGTTTCCCCGGGCTCGACGGCGACGCCCTCTTGATGCAGCTCGACATGGCCGGCATCGCCGCCTCGCTCGGCTCGGCCTGCGCCAGCGGCTCGACTCGCCCCTCCCCTACCCTCATGGCCATGCGCGTCCCCGATGACCGCCTACGATCCTCGGTCCGCTTCAGCCTGGGTGCACCCACCACCGAGGCCGAGATCGACGAGGCCGTCGCACGTATCGTGCAGGTCGTGGGACGAATCACGGCGGCCGTTGACCTGAATGAAAGAAGCGAGGACACTGTTTGAATCCAGGATTCAGGAGCAATCGTCATGGGTGTGGTCATTCCCGATGAGATCCTCAGCGCAAGCCGCTTGTCGGAAGCCGAACTCAAGTTGGAGCTCGCCGTGATGCTCTTCCAGAAGGAGAAGCTCTCTCTGGGACAAGCCAGTCGGCTGGCGGCCCTGGACCACCTTGAGTTTCAGCATCTTCTGGCTAGCCGCAATATCTCGGTTCACTATGATGTCGCCGAATTCGAAGAGGACCTCAAGACCCTGCACGAGCTGGGACGGCGATGATCGTCGTGAGTAACTCTTCACCGCTGGTCAGTCTGTGTGCCATCGGGCGTCTCGAACTGCTGCGCAACCTGTATGGTACGATCTCCATTCCGCGTGCCGTCCATTACGAGGTCGCGGTGCAAGGCTCCGGTCGGCCAGGCGCGACCGAGGTCCAGACGTTCGACTGGATCACGTCTCGTGATGTCGGCAATCCGAATCTCGCGACAGCCCTCCAAGGCAAGCTCGATCGTGGAGAGGCGGAAGCGATCGTGCTGGCCCTGGAACTCCAGGCCGATCTCTTGCTAATGGATGAACGAATGGGAAGGATCGAAGCAGCTCGGTTTGGCCTTCGATTCATCGGGACTCTGGGAGTCCTGATCGAAGCCAAAGCGTGAGGTCATCTTCAAGCGATCAACCCTGTTTTGGACGAACTGAGGACCAACGCGGGTTTCCGTATGAGCGACGCGCTCCGCGCCTGTGTCCTCCAGGAAACCGGCGAATAGGCTCGATTCCGCGGCGGTTGTGTGATACGTAGCGCGACCGTTTCAAGTCCAAACGAAGGGAAACGGATCGCAATCGTCGTCGACGACGAGAATATTGACACCGAAATCGATGGATTCTGATTTTTAAGAAGGAGGCATAAGAGTGGGCCGAAGGAGCCGCTTCACATCGAAAGCCCTCGATTATGCTTTCGATCGCTATATTGGGACCGATCGCGACCGGGTCGAGTCGTTCGAGGAAGAACTGATCAACGCCGAGCTGGCCCGAAAGATCTACGATCTTCGGACCCAGGCGGCCCTAACCCAAAAAGAACTCGCCGCATTGATAGGAACGACTGCGTCGGTGATCAGCCGGCTCGAAGGCGCGGATTATGATGGACATTCGCTGGCGATGCTCCGTCGCATCGCCGCCGCGCTCAACAAGCGGGTCGAGATTCGCTTCGTCTCGGTCAAGCCGGCGACGAGTTCCTAGTTGCTAGGAAAGACCTGTGAATCTTTGGGAAAGTCCTCGGATGCCGAGGACGGCCCGGTTAGACGCACCGCCGTCACGCCGTCGAGTCTTCGGCGGCCCTCCTCGACGTCGCGTGACTTGCGCCAAATGGCCCACAGGCCGATCGCGCCATTGCCGAAGAGGATCATGCTCGATGGCTCGGGGACGACATTCACGCTGTAGTCGTCAATCGTGCCGACCTTCGGATCGTTGTTGCGAGCGTTTGCCGCAAACATGCCGACGTAAAGATTGGTCTGGCCATTGAGGAAAGTTGGCTGGACCATGCTGAGCAGGCCCGACAGGGCCGGATTGGTCAGGTTCTGATAGTCGACAGTAGGTCCCCCCAGTCCGGCTGAGTGTCAAGACGATGTCGTCCCCCAGGGCAGGAGCATTCGACCCGAACACTGTGTTGAAATCCACACCGCTGTTAGGCGTCGAAAACATACTTCGGCCGCCCGCAAGGGACGCGAACACGAAGCCTGCTCGGAAGTTCTGATCGCTCGCATTACCCACATAAAGGCCGAACTGGTCGTAATCTTGCGAATACTGCACGTTGAGGAACGTGGCCGATACGGAGAAGTTCTGCGAGCCGGTGAAACCCAGATCAGCCAGGCGCGTGCCCAGGTACTCCCCGGAAGCCATGTTGAGCTGGCCGTTCAAGTCGCTGTTTGTGCTCGTGATCTGGAGTACGCCCTGCGACGTGTTGAGGGCAAGGTTGGGGTCGTTGCTCGGAAGTGCGCCGCCGGTACCCGGAAGGCGATCTGTAAGACCTGTCCCGTTGCCGTTTTGATCGGCGACGGTCCCCGGTATGGGGGAGGAGAAATTCAAGGTCAAGGAACTTGCCCGAGCCTCGACGGTCCAGGCTAAGGCAGTCGCCAGCAAGGCGACGCCCAATCCCCAGGTAGGTCGGATACGTTGGTGAATCACGAGATCAGCTCCATCAGTGAGAGTTATTGGCGAGGCCATCGACAACTCAGCCATGACGCGACGGTAGCCACGGCGAGCACAGCATTCCGCACTGACCGAGTAAATGCCCAAAGCCACTTGAAACCGGCCAAGGAATTTCCTAAGCGCTCGCCAGTTTTGTGCGGACATCTGGGTAAACTACAATTAGGTACGCCCGCCAATAAGGATCGTCCGAGCCGCCTTCTGGCGCACCAACGGGCGAGCGGCTACGGAATTCGGAGCGTCAGAATGAACAAGCGTCGAACTCAGGGGCGAGGCCAGCGGCGCTCCTGCGAAATCAGCGGCTCCGCGACGACAAAGCACAGCCCAACACAGCAAATGCCCAACGCAACTCAGATGGGGCCACATTTGTGGTGAAAATCGCACAAAAACCTCGACAAGCGGCCCGATTCGGGTCATTGATGCTTGAACTCATCCTTCCTCTGTTGGAAAATCAGGGGACTTATTATCGAAATGATTGGGAAGTCACAATGGTCCGCGGAGCGACGATGGAGCGCGTTCCATCGAGATTCGGGTAACCGTCTACAGCTTGCTCGTGGATGAAGAGGTGGAAAAGAGGATCACTGGCGATCCTCCCCGAAGGTCGTCTTGAGGCGATCGTGGGACCTGGACAGGTGGTCGAGATAGGTGTTGCGATGGTTTCCAGTGGCCGTGAGGCTAGCTCCGAGTCTGGTCTGCCGAGGTCGCCGGACGACGGATTCGCTGACATGATGGTGCGCATCCGCGCGGGCGACGACGCGGCCGAGACGGCCGTCTTCCGGCGGTTCGTCCACCGGCTCATCGCCCTCGCTGCCAGCCGGTTCGAGACGTGGCTCCGCGAGCGGGCCGACGTCGAAGTGGTCGTACTCTCGGCCTACAAAAGCTTCTTCCTCCGTAATAATCGGGGCGAGTTCGACCTGGCGGGCTGGGACGAGCTTTGGGCGTTGCTCACCGTCATCACGCTGCGAAAGTGCCGCAAGCGGCGCAAATATCTGCTTGCGGACATCCGCGACGTGAGTCGCGAGGTACCTCCATCCGGAGCCAATGGAACCCCCTCGTGGCTTCCCGACCACGCCCCGACACCCGCCGAAGCGGCGACCCTCGCCGAGACCGTCGAGCAGTTGTTCCGGGCTATGAGTGTCGAGGATCGGCCCATCGTCGAGCAGATCCTCATCGGCTACACGGCCGGAGAAATCGGCGAGCGGCTTGATTGCTCGGCGCGTACCGTCCGCCGCGTGCGACAACGGGCCAAGCATCGACTCCAGCGATTGATCGAGGCCGACAATACCCACGCGGAGACAACCTGATGGCGGAAGATCTCGCGATCCATTCAGGAACACGGTCGATCCCTCCGGTTGCTTGCTCCGTAAGCACCCACTTGCCCCCCGACCCGCGCTGGATAGCGTCGTTTGGGAAGGCATCCAGCAGATCGTCCGATCATTCCGCGAGGCACTGCGGGAAGGAAAACGACCGGCGATCGAGGCATATGCCTCCGAGGAGATCGTCCATCGAAAAACGGTGCTGGTCGAGCTGATCCATGAGGAGATGGAATTCCGGTTCAAGGCCGGCGAGTCCGACGGCCTGGCGTCGTACCTGGAGCGCTTCCCCGAGATCGCCGACGATCCTCGCGCCCTGATCGACCTGGTCGTGTCGGAATCGGACCTGCGGCGAGAGACGATCCGGACTCGAGAACAATCCGCCGAACCGGAGAGCACCGGCGTCGTGGCGATGCCACCGGCCCGGATCGGCCGCTATGAGCTGGGGGACGTAATCGGGCAGGGAGCATTCGGGGTCGTTCACCGGGCGTGGGACGCGACGTTGCATCGCGCAATCGCCCTGAAACGGCCGAGGCACGGGACGCTCGAGTCGGAAGAGGCGGTCGAGCGGTTCCTGCGCGAGGCCCGGAGCGTGGCGGGCTTGCGCCATCCGCATATCGTGCCGGTCTTTGATGCCGGTCAGCTCGAAGGCGAGCCCTTCCTGGTCAGCGCCCTTGTCGAGGGCCGGGACTTGGCCGATGAGTTGGCCGTCTCCCGTCCGCGGGTCCGCCAGGCCGTCGAATGGACTTCCTCACTGGCCGATGCGCTGGAGCACGCTCACCGCCTCGGGGTCATCCACCGCGACGTTAAGCCTTCGAACGTGCTGATCGATCGCGAGGATCGGGTCTACCTGACCGATTTCGGGCTGGCCAAGAGCGCCGCTGGCGATGCGTCGCTTGACGTTCGAGGGTCAGGTGATCGGCACGCCGGCCTACATGGCCTCCCGAGCAGTCGCGGGGCGAGAAAGCCAAGCTCGACGCGCGAACCGACGTCTACAGCCTGGGAGTCATCCTCTACGAGCTGCTGACCGGCACCCGGCCGTTCACGGGTGTGGGGCGATTGCTGACGGTCCAGATTGAGGAGGAAGAACCGCGCCCTCCGCGACGGCTCGATAGCACGGTCCCGGCCGCTCTCGAAACCGTCTGCCTCAAGGCGATGGCCAAGGCGCCTGGCCATCGCTATGCGAGCGCGGCCGAACTTAGGGATGATTTGCGTCGTTGGCTGCGCGGTGAGCCTGTGCGAGCCAAACCGGTCGGACCGCTCGGGATGTTATGGCGCAGATGCCGCCGCAAGCCGCTCCTCCCCAGCCTGGCGGCTTCGCTGGCTCTGGCCGTGGTGATCGGCTTCATCGGCGTGACCTGGGAGTGGCGGCGGGCCGAGGCCTTCCGCCGCCGCGCCGAAACCAACCTCGCCGAAGTTCAGAGCCAACGCGAACGCGCCGATCAGGCCCTGCTCCAGGCCACGCGCACACTCGCGAGGCTCAGTTTCTTCAGTGAGAAAGGCTAGCTGGGTTTCCAGGGACCTCGGGTCGGCCGCGTGCAAGAGCAGTCCTTGCTCAGGGAACTCTACCAGGGTTTGAGCAACAATCGCACGACGACCCGGTCATCCGTCGCGATCTGGCGTTCGCGGCCGTGCAGATCGCCGGTCATTTCGGAGGGGAGGGCCTTCGGGCAGAGCAGGAGCTCTGTCCGCCTGGCGAGACGCCGAGACACTCTATGAAATTGTCGCAAAGTGACGAGCCGGCAAACACCCACGTCCAAATTTGGTTCGCGTACTGTCTCATCGGCAAGGCGGTCTGTCTCCGCCAGATGGGCCGGATGGAGGAGGGAGACGGCGTCTTGTTCAAGGCTCGAGGAACAGTGGCGGCGCACACTCGCAATAGCCGAAGCGCAACTTGACCCGGAATCCCGATAAACCCGAATTACGGAAGGCCTTGGCCGACTGCATCCTCCACCTCGCTCGCATGGAAAGGGAACTGGGCCGGATGCCCGAGGCTCTGGCCGCCTATCGCCGCGCCCGCGACATCCTGATCGAAACGCATCCACAACCGATGGATCGCCGACGGAAGCCCCGCGGCGATTTCTAACCGAACAAGTGTTTTAACCGGCACCAAGAACCCGACGATACACTCGCGGTCCTTCACCACTCCTCCGCACTGATGGAAGGGTGCCTCGGAGATGATACTTCAAGGCTGTGGTCCCAGGTCGAACTGGCCCGAATTCTTTACTGGACTGCCGTAACCGAAGACCACCTGGACCACGCGGCCGACGCGGTTCGCAATTTCCAGCTAGCCGCGCGAGCGATTCGAACGTCTCGACCAAGCCGACGCCCTGCCGGATTGGAATCGGGGCACGCTGGCGACGTGCTACCACTGCATCGGCCGTCTGCACGTCGACAACGGGCGGCCGGGCGAGGCCCTCGAACCCTTTCGAAGAGCGATCGCGATCCGCGAGGCCTTGCACAGGTCCGACCCAGTGAATATCACCCATCGAGACGATTGCGCCGGCTCCTGGCATCGACTAGGAGAGGCGATGGAGGATCTCGGCCGGCCTGACGACGCGGCGGCGGCCTATCAGAAGGGTCTCGCTTATCGCCGCCCGCTGGTGAACCCGGCCACGGGGAACGTCCGATTCCGCAAGGGGCTCAACGAACAGTTGCAGGATCTGCACCGGCTCTGGATCAAGATGGGACGACCGACCCAGGCGCTGGAGATCGCCCGGGAGCGCAAGGCCCTCTGGCCTGACGACCCCACCGTCGCGCTGGGCGTCGCGGGCGAGCTCACGACAGCCGCGGTTCGGGTCCGGGACGGCGATATCTTCCTGACGCCCCTCCTCAGCAAGGAACGCCGTCAATACGCCCTCGAGGCCCTCGCGATGGCGCGCGACGCCATGCGGCTGGTCGCGAGCAAATCGCATCTCGCCCGGACGCACCAATGAGACGGATCGGTGATTATTCCCGACATTGCCAATCGAAGTGGCGGAGTCTGGAGCCTGTAAACAGTTTGCATCGATCACCTGCGACCTTCGCCACGACAGGGCTTGCACGTCACGAGCTTCTTGCCCAGGCAGTCGGGGCAATCAAGGATCCGATCCTCACCCCCCTCTTTGGTGCCGAGCTGGATGAACCGCTCGATCTGTCCTTTACCGCGACAGCGGTCACAGGTGACCTTGCCTGTCCCGGTACATGGAATGCAGAATTCCTTCTTGCGAATCCCGATGGAGACCGTTTCGTCTTGATTTGATGCGTTCTTGGTCTTCGAGGGGGCAAAGGCCCCCTCGGATTTGATCTGACTTCGCTCCTGTGCTTGGCTTTGGCCGGAGTTGACGCTTCTTGCGTAGGGCGAGCCCTGTCGCTGAGCAGCCCCTTCGGTTCCGGGGGCTTTCTCGACCTCAATGACGTACCAGTTCATAAAGTCCATGTCGAGTTGGTTTGGGCTACCCAACAGGTTCTCTCGAATCCTCTGTTTAACGACCATTTGCGCACGCTGTAACGCCTGAAGCGACTCGTTCGTATGAAGCGAGTGGAGTGCCCAACACGCTACGACGAAGCACCCGCTGTCCGTGCGCGGGTTGTCGGGATCGAGGATCGCGATGACTGCTGGCGCCAGAGCCTTGGCCCTTGGGCCTATTGTGTTGACGCATTTGAGAAGATCGATTACAAGCCTGTCTTGTTTCAGTACTTCTTGGTCCTTGAGAAGCGGGAGGAGATCCAGTATCGCAGCCGGACTGGCGTTATCGATAAAGGCGATGGCGCAACGTGCGGTAACGCGTAGGTCCAGGTTTCGGTGTTTGGCGTACATCTTGATATCGGGTAGGCTCGACTTTGCCCTCGGTCCCATCATAGCCAGGCTAACAAGGATCGGGTCGGCTGAATAATTCTGACTATCTCTCAGGGCTGTGCTCGCCTCCTCGACGCAGTCCAACGAAATCAAAGCAGCTTGGGCTGCATAGTAAAGCCGGTAGAATATCTCCAGCCGTCCGGATTTCAGCCGGAAGACCTCGATGATCTTCCTGCCGACGGCGGGGTCAACGGCCTTGGCCGCGGTCCCCAACTTGGCCAGCTCGAGCAGCGCTTCGGTGCGCACCAGGGGATCCTGGTCCCCGATCTTCTCGATCAATTGTTCGATCACACGCCTCGTTTCCGGGGGGACCTCCTCGCGGTTTGGAACGGGCTTGCGTTCGGCACCTTCCGGCACGGCGGCGGGTTCAGGCTCGTCACCGAGGGCGATCGCGGCGAACTTCCGAGCGGGCTGCGCGGCCTTATCTCGCGCGGACTTAAGCTCATTCAGCGCACCGAGTTTCTTGAGGGCCTTCGCTGCCGCGAGCCCGGACTCGGCGTTCTTCATGGCTTGAACAAGGTGGGGGATCGCCTTCTGGGCAGAGTCGCCCATGAGGTCGGCGAGTTGTTCGATTGCGGCGATGCGGAGATCTTTGTCCGGATTACCCAGGTATTCGACCAGTCGGTCAACGTCGTCGGCCGCCACGGATGTCGCGGCGGAAAATCCGAGAAGGGCCGTGATCAGCAAACGTCGAGCGGTGCTCATCGTGGAACTCCTATCTGTTCGGGAACTGGCGAAGCGGGATTGTCAGCCATCAGTCTCAAGATAAACAAGCATTGCTGATGAAGGGGCGACCTCTCCATAAGTGACCAAACGCGCCGTCAATTCGCCTTTGATCTCCAATGTGATGGTATCCTTATCTTTGGAACATCCATTCTTGATGCGAGCTTGCACCTGGTAGCGGCCCTCCTCCAACAGGAGCGTCATGTTTTCGCCGGGTTCGAGCGAACCACGTTTTACCCAGGCAATCTGACCATTCTCTCGCCGCGTCCGGATCTTGATTTTTTCGAACGGAGCTTTGTCTTTCTTATTTTTTCTCCTGATGACGAGCGTGCTCAACCGGGTCTGGGACGTGGCAACCCTTTTGCGTGAAGGAATGGCGGGCAGCTTCTCTTCCAGCAGACGTTGCAGCGACACGAACCCACTTTCGACGAGGGGATCGGTTGCCGCATCGGGATATACGCTGGAACGTACACCGGCAGCGGGGATCAGGCTGTAAACCCAATGGAGGTTGACTCGGTGCGTGAAGAGGGGCGCTGGCAATCCCGCACCGGTTAACCAACATTGAACGTCTTCATCAAACTCCTTGCAGGCCGGGGCCTCGGGATGCTCGGGCAGGTTGAGCCCGCAGTTAAGGATTACACCGTAGACCTGTCCGGGCAGCGCGCACCGCAGGAAGTCGGTGAATGTGTTCTGCCCCAGAGGTTTTGCCAGTAGAACGAGCAATCCGTCCGCGTCACCGACCACTGGGGTGACAGCCTCATCGGTGGGCGCGCAGGCTTCCAGACCCGGGGTATCGATCAAATCGATCTGTTCAAGCAAGACGTGTGGATACTCCACTTCGACTGCTTGAATGTCGGTCCAATCGACGGCGGTGGCGGGACTCAGGAGTTCCTCCTCGGCGAGCGGTGCCGAATTCCCGGCGTGTGTACAGCGGAACGCTCGCATCGCCGGGCCATGACGGTACACCGTCGGCACCTGCGTGGTGTGGAAACCGCGCCCGACGGCGGCCACGACGTGACCCAACAAGCAGTTGACGAGTGTTGATTTGCCCGTCTGGAATTCTCCGAGGATGACGATGCGTCTTTTCATTCCGCTCGCCTCAGGGCCGCCTCAACCCCACGGTTGAACTCCTCCAGGCGCTCCTGGAATGGTTCCAGTACCTGCTCGCGGACTTGCCGCGCCACCCCCGCTTGCCGCTTCTTTTCCGGCAACGACAGCAGGAGCGTCGCCCTACGCAGTTTGAGCCGATCCTCCACCTCCTTGCGAAAGCGTGCGCTATCGTCCTTCACCGCCAGGAGTACGGTCTTTGCGACATTCCTCATGAGCTCTGTCACGTACTTCCTGGCGATGTCCTTGGCCTTTTTGTCAACACGCTCCTCGACGATCTTCGGAATGGTCGCGTTCAGTTGTTGCTTCCAGTGGGAGAATCCCAAGAGCCAATCCAACAATTTTTCCCAGAACAATCGCTCGTCCCGATCGTCCAATTCTTCACATTCGTAGACATCATCCAGGTCGATTTCGCCGGCTTCGGCGTCGATCAACGCACAGAGCACTGCCTCGTCGAAAAACACATCAGGGCGAAATGCGATGCCCTCCAGGCTGCTGCATCCTTCGGCGCGCGTATGTTCCAATGCCTCGCTGAAGGCGTTCGCCGCAACTCTACGCAGTTTGTGAATCGTTTCCGACGCGGCGTCGGACTCGTCCTGGTAGAGGTCCCGCTGCCATCGTGCGAGGCGACCGGCGAGATGATCCTGCGTACATTCCGCGAGTGCTTTGAGGGCCCGCTTCGGAGACTCTGCGCGGTCAACCGTCTTCTTCATTTCATCCTTGAGCCTATTCTGCCTGCTCTTTAGCCTGTCGCATAGTTCCGAGGCGAGTATCGTCCGTGTCTTCTTGCCCTGCAAACTCTCCGCGAACGCGCTCAGGCTCGTGGATATCCCCAGCTCGAGACTGTCCAGGGCTGTTTTGACCTGTCCTTCCTCTCCGGCCAGCGACTCGGCTGTGAGTTCCGGCGCACGTTCTTGATCGACCAAGCCGGACCGCCACTCGTTTAGCCCATCGCGGAGTCGGAGGCCACCATGATCAAGCAGGATGATGCGGGCCTTGCGTCCAGCGATGAAATCCGCGGCCTTGCGAAGGACGTCCTGCCAGTGCGATGCGTTTTCCATGCGGCCGATCTGAGCTTCCGTCCACGTGCCATCATGGTCCAGTCCTGTGAATGCCTCGAAACTCTGCTTGGCTTCGCGTTTGATAAGGAAGGCTGCAAGTTCTTGGGTATCTGGTAATGCTTGCGCGGGATTGGTTTCGCGGGCACGGCGCGCGAAGGCTTCGGCGAGATCTTCAGGAAGGCGGCCCTGCTCAAGGCGCATGCGTGCCTGCCGGGCCCGCAGTGCCAGGTGGGCGTTGAATACCGAGGCATGTTCCGGCAAAACCTCGAGACCGACCGCCCGCATTCGCACGAGAGCGTCGGACATCCATTCATGGCCTTGCGTATCGGTGGCGCCTCTGATGTTGAACCCGAGGAACAAGTTCGCGCCCAGCTCATTCTTTGCGAAGTCGCTCGCGTCCGCGAGATTGGTTTCACTCAGCCCCCTTCCCTCTGTTCCGAGCAGAAAGATGACCGCCTCGGCATGCTTCAAGCAGTCACTTGTGATCGCCTTGTCCCAACTACTCGCATGGAGCCCGGGGCAATCCACAAGCACGGCCTGCAACGCTCGGAGACTGTCCTCCCCGACGTGGAATTGCACTTTCTTCAGATACAAGAAGACCACTTCTTCGGCGCGGTAATCCTGATTGGGCCGCCGGCCCCATTTTTCGGGAAACCGCATCCACGACGATGCGGTGGTCACCGAAACATTCCTCGTTTCCTTGTTCGCAAGATAAACCGTGTCGTAATGACGAAGCGTGAGCCAACCAACTCGGAGAAGTTCGATATGCTCCGGTGGGAAAGCATTCCGCTGCTCTTCGTATTTTGCCTGTGCACGGTCCAATGCGTCCTGCAGCCTTTGACGGTCGGCTGGATTGTCGAGCCGAAATTGCGCCGCCAATTCTTCCGCTGTCGGCGGTCGCACATCGTCGCCCTGGTGTTCGAGCAAGTAAGGACGCAATGGATCCAGGAAGCCGAGGAGCATCTCGGCATCCGTGCGCCATTCGACCTCTGCGCGCTCCTCTTGAGAAGCGTCGATATCATGTGCCTCCGCAACGGCGGCACTCGTCTTCAGCCCGAACCCGACCGGACTGAGCTCGCGACCGCCGCATGCGGTGTTGAAGATCGTTGACTTGCCGCCCTGGAACGGGCTAACGAGGACGATCTTGAACCGATTTCGGCGGATCGTGTCGGCCAGGGACGTCAGTTTCTCCAGCACCGCGCCTTCCTGCCCTCTCAGGCAGATGGCATCCGTCGCTAAGCGTACAAGTTCTTCGTGAAAGTGTCTGTATTTCGCGATGTCTATCTTTCCCACCGGCAAAGCCAATTTAGGAGGAGGGGAACCAGGTTTATCGTTCATGCCGTTGTCGACGGAACCTTCGCGTTTTGGCTCGTCCTCTCGCTCGTTCACGGGATTCGCGGTCGGCTTTTTCTGGTTCTTCATCTCGATCAACGCTTTGTAGATCAGTACCAGCGTGTAAATCAATCCGGCAACTCCCGCCGGCACAGTGAGAATTCCAGTGGCGATTTCCCACCATGGCAGCCTTCCCGCAGCCGCGAAGAGACTGGCTGAAGTCGTCGTCACTTCGAAGGGAGTGAAGTTAACTTCAAGGAACAGAACCGGGGCTTTCACCTCTAGGTCTCCTCAGCCAACGATCCGGTTACATCTCTACTTGACGCGGTTGAGTATCAGATCAGCGGTCTCAGTATAAGCGAATGACTAAGATTTCATGTTGTGCATCTACATAATATTCGTTATCCATGGGCCTGAGCAAGTAACGAGGGCACCGACGGCGTTTGCGAAAAACGCGGTTCCGCGCGGACCAGTCACGGCCTCGACTAAAGAAATGCCCAACGAGGCCCGAGCGCGGCCAAGAAAATCCGAGGAGCTTGGAAAAAGCGAGGAGGTGTTCACTGGGAACCATCGCGAAACATCTCCGACTTCGCGACGCGGACCTCTTGGAGTTTTGCCGCGATAAAACCTTGGCGCACAATCACATGCGCCACGCCGGTCGGTATCTCTCCGGCGGGCGTTTATGATTGCTCGCAGATCGCCTAACCTTTATCACCAGTCTTCGCGGCGCTGAGCGGAGTCGGCAGACCAGCTTCCAGCCCGGAGGAACCGCGGGGCTTCGACGATGAGCGTCAGGCGACACTTATTCCGACCCATCCTCAGCAAGGAACGCCGCCAATACGCCCTCGATGCCCTCGCGATGGCGCACGACGCCGTGCGGCTGGTCGCGAGGAAGTCGCATCTCGCCCAGACGCGCCATTGAGTCGGTCCGGCGTCCCAGTGGTTCGGCTCTCGTTTGTCCCAGGCAACGCGGCGGGCGCGGAGGCCCGCCCCGGATCGGATCGGTGCTCAAAGAGCACCCTACGATCAGCTCCTGTCTCCGTTCTTCAACGCGGCTTCGTGATCGTCACGCGTCCCTTCGTTTTCCACTCGTAGCCAGCCACTTCGTTTCGCGGTGTCAGCGTATATTCAACCCCGGGCTCCATCTTGGCGTACTCATTCCGAGGGATGAGGACCTCCATCTCCCGGAGGTTCTGAGAGCCACCGGTGAAAGAGCCCGTCGTGATTCGCCCGCGAACTTCCGGGTGGCCGGCGGCCTTGAACAGAAACTCCTTGCCCGCCGCCTTGAGGAAAATCTTCAACTGCTGCCAAGGTTCCTCCTCGAACCACTCCTCACCGTGCACCAGGAGGTGACCGGAACCGTCGTTTCGGGACCGGAGATTCGCTTGTTTGATCATGTCGGGGGCGTCAGCCGAGTCCGCCCAGTAGGCCCGACTGATCGTGATCGTCCGGTGTTCTCTTTTCGAGGGATTCTCCACCCGAGCGTACTTGCCGAAATGGTCCGAAAGTTCCTCACACCGATAAGGGTTACCGTAGCGGAAGACCGCGTCGCGCTCTCCCATTGCGTATCGCTTGCCCCAGGTCGCGGCCAGCGGCACCTCGCTCAGGTCGTTGAAGGTGTTGACGTGAGTCAGCAGCCCCATGGTATTCGCGTCGAGGCTGTTCTGCCCGAGCGTCGTGTAGTTCAGGCGGACCCAGCGGCCACCCACGAAGACCTCGTTGAACGTATGGTTGGCATATCCCGTGGCGTTCGAGAGGCCCAAGAGCAGTGTGCGGCGCACCCGGTGATGCGTGATCTTGTCGCGAACCATCGCCATCTGCGCCGAGTCGTTGGCGTCGACCAGCGGAATGCCCAGAACCATGCGGGTCGGGATCCCCACGGCACGCAGGACGGACGTCAAGTACACGGCCGATGACGTGCATGTGCCGTGGATCCGGTGGGCGAACATCGAGCGGCCGAATAACTCGTGCTCGAACTGCTCCTGAGTCGTCCAAGCGCCGTTCCCCTTGTCCGACTCGAATTTGGCCTCGGTCCCGGGGTAGATCGCCGCGTGTCCCTCGAGGTAATGGACATAATGCGTGCAGAACATGTTCGTGAATTTCGAGTTCGCGAACAGCCAACGAGAAACCTGGACGACAAGCTCTCGGTCGTCGAGTTGGTCCGGGTCGATGCCCGCGGACTTGAGCGCGGCCAACAGGTCGCGCCGCATGCTGGCATCCCAATTGGTCGTGATACCGGGACGCAGGTAGTCCTTCATAACCTCAGTGTCGCGCCGCCAGTCTGAATTGCTCCGGATGGCTTCGGCGTTGCTGTTCAGCGGATAGTGGATGACCTCCAGCTCGACAAAATTCGAGCCTCGTACTCGGACGCGGGCATCTTGGTAGTCGTCGTTCAGGCATTCCAGGTTCACCGGCGGCATGACCTTAACGACCGACCGGATCGTGTAGGTGAACTCCCGGCGCCGTTGCCAGTCGCCGTCGGGGATCCCGTCATCGGCTGTGCTGAGTTTCCTGGGATCGGTCTGGTATTTATGGATTTCTTGAAAGTCCGACAGTCCGTCGCCGTCGTGTATCCGTATCCTTTCCCGAAGAGTCAGGCTTGAGGAACTGGCCGGCCATCTCGACCGTCGTCCCGCTGGCCATCGTCACGGGATAGCCATCATCGCACGGTTCAGGGACTGGCTGTTCGCCGCGTGCGAGGAGGTTGGGTGATGACGGTCGGGCCAATACGCCCGCGCCTCTCGCGACTACGCCGACCAAAACTGCGATCACCGCAGCCGATTTCAGTCGATTCAGGAACATGACTCTCAACGCTCCTTCGGCAAGCGGAACGACCGCGGCCGGGACCATGGCGGCGGAGGCACTCTCTGCCATGTAATGGACCGCTGCCTTTACCGACGATTGTTTCCAGGTCGTGGAGACAGACGACCGCCGATACGGCGCCAGGGACCAGGGCCGCGGCCAGCTCTCCAAACAACCAAACCCATCGCACTTTACACAAAAATCTGGGTTTCTTCTATTGGCGATTTCCTTCCTCGGCCGGCACACGCAAAAGCTGACGTGCATCCAAGTAGGCGTAACGTTGGCGACCCGACTCTTGAGCCATTCGGCCGTAGCCCTTACAATGTGGGAAGTCTTTCGTCGGGCCTCGCTGAGCCGGCCGGAACCGGAAGGGGCTTGGTCTTCGCCAGAGAGAGGTGCATCTTGCCCAGCACATGGACTGAAACCGACCCGACCCGGAATGCCCAGCGCGACAAGCTGGTGGAAACGCTGCGCGGCTACGGCCGAGTGGCGGTTGCCTTTTCGGGGGGGATCGACAGCACGGTCGTGGTCCAGGCCGCTTATGAAGCCCTGGGCGATGCGGCCATCGCCGTGACGGCGGTCTCCGACAGCCTCGCCGCCGGCGAGCTTGAGGAAGCTCAAGAGCTGGCTCGGAAAATCGGCGTCCGCCACCGGGTGATCCGCACCGAGGAGTTCGCCGACCCAAATTATCTGCGCAACCAGACCGATCGCTGCTATTTCTGCAAGAGCGAGCTGTACGGGCGGCTGTCGGGGATGCAGGCGGACCTTGGGGTCGACGTGATCGCCTCGGGGGCCAACACCGACGATATGGGGGACTACCGCCCCGGCCTCCGCGCCGCCAGCGAGCACGGGGTACGGCACCCACTCCAGGAATGCGGGTTGAGCAAGGCCGACGTCCGTGCGCTGGCCCAAGCCTGGGGCCTGCCCACCTGGGACAAGCCGGCGACCCCCTGCCTCTCCAGCCGGATCGCCTATGGTGAAGAGGTGAGCCCCGAACGCACCCGGATGATCGACCAGGCCGAGCAGTGGCTCCGCCAGCAAGGCATCCGCATCGTCCGGGTCCGCTACCACAAAGGTGACCTGGCCCGCATCGAGGTTCCCCTGGATGACCTGGCACGCCTGGTCGAACTGGAAGTCCGCGGCGAGCTGATTCGGACCTTCCGCGCCCTCGGCTTCAAATTCGTCACGCTCGACCTCGAAGGGTTCCGCTCGGGCAGCCTCAACAGCCTCATCTCACCGGAGAGTTTGCTCAAGGGAGTCGCCGGTCGTGCTCCCGTGCAAGTTTCTCGATAGGTTTGCATGGTTTCCGGCAGCTCGCGACGAACAACTAACCATCGGGCGCCTTTTTATGCCTCGGGTCTCCTGCCGGTGTGGCGAAAAACTGCAAGTTCCGGCTGATGGTCCCGAGCGGATCGAGTGTCCGAAATGCGGCGCGAAGATCCGCTTGCGACGGCCGACGCCTGAGGAGATCGAGGCGGCCGGCGATGGCTTCGTGCGGTTTCACTGCCCTTGCGGCCGACGGCTCAAGGTCCCCATCAAAGGGCGACCCGCGGCGGGCAAATGCCCCGACTGCGGGCGAGTTGTCCCGGTCCCTGAAAACGCTTGGCACCCGTCAACGCCCGGGCGAAAATCGGTACCCGGTGATCCCGAAGCACGGACCGAGGAAATGGACGCGAACGACCTGGCCGCCCTGGAAGAATGGGCCGCCCCCCATCTGGCCAATTCCCGTCGCACCGACAAGCCGGGCGAGAAGACGACCTCCTTGCTCACGACCTTACCCGGCCCCGATCCCGTCGCTGACACCGCATTGATCAGCAAGGCCGGCCCCCCTAACTCCGCCGTCAAGTTCGAGGCCGGCATGCGCATCTGCCCCCGCTGCAAGAAGCCCATCCACCTGGGTGCCTCCACCTGCCGCGCATGCGGCACGCCTGTCCCTCGCCAGTAAAAGGCGAGGTCGAATCCAACTGAGATCCAGACCAGAACTTGATCGAGATCTCAAACGATTGACACGGAGGACTGACTGAGATGCGACGAATCCTCGGCATGCTGGCCTGGGTTGTGTCCGCGTTCGCCGCGTTGGCATCCGCCGACGAGCCAGCCGGCCCGTTTCAGGGCGAGTGGCGTACCACAATCGGCGTGGTCAAGCTCGCGCAGAAGGGGGAAGCCGTGACCGGTACATACGGACTGAACGGCCAGTTTCCCCTCAAGGGCACCGCGAAAGACAATGTCTTGACGTTTGAATACGAGGAAGGCCAAGCCAAGGGGGACGCCCGGTTTACACTCGACCCGACAGGGAACGCCTTCACAGGTGGCTTCCAGGTTCGCAACGGGCCGGGCGGCCAGTGGAACGGTTGGCGGCCCGACCCGAAGGCTCGCACCGAGAAGCCGGGCACATTCGCCGGCCTCTGGTTGACCGACCTCGGGCTGATGGAGTTGCAACAGGACGGATCGAAGGTCCAGGGTCATTATGCGGCGCGCGGCAATGCGACCATCAAGGGCAATGTCACGGGCCGCCAGCTCGACTTTCGCTTCCAGAACTTCCGGGACGGCCAGGGATGGTTCGACATTGCCGCTGATGGCAAATCCTTCACCGGCGCGAGCAACGTGGATGGATTCCCCGGCTGGTTCGGTTGGCACGGCCGGCCAGCCCCCACGTTCAGTCGACACACCGCCCTCGTCCCCGGCAAGATCGTCGACGGCTCGACAAAAAGCCTTCTGACCTACGCCATCCGCGCTCCCGAAGGTTACCAGGCCGGGACCTCGAAGAAGTGGCCCACGGTTTTGATCCTCCACGGCTCGAATATGAACAGCCAAAGCTATGTGGGTACGATCGCCGCCGCCTGGCCCGACATCGCCCGTGACTACATCCTTCTGGGCATCAACGGAGAGACACCGTCGAATCTCGGTGATGAGCCTCGGTTCAACTATACCTACGTCAACTACATGGGCCGCAGTACTTACAAGGGCTTTCCCGGTACCGACCGCGAGAGCCCGGCCCTTGTGAATGAGGCGATGGCCGAGCTGAAAGCGGTCTACCCGATCTCACAGTATTTCGTGGGCGGGCATTCTCAGGGCGGATTCCTGACCTACAGCCTGCTGATGAATTTCCCCGAGTCGATCGCCGGTGCGTTCCCGATCTCGTGCTTCGTGATCATGCAGTGCGAGCCGGACGCTTATGCCGACGAGGCGTTGCGAAAGGCACAACGAACGGTCCCCCTGGCGATCGTCCATGGCAAGACCGATCCGGTCGTGGGCTATGCCATGGGTCAATATTCGGCAACTCTCTTTGGTGAGGCGGGCTGGCCGGCATTTCGTTTCTTTGCCGACGACAACGGCGCCCACATGTTCGCGAGACTGCCGGTCGGCCCGGCGATCCGCTGGCTGGAGGCGCAGGCCGCCCGCGATCCGGCGACCTTGCTCGATTTCGCCGCAACGCGGTTGAAGCAACAAGGATACCGCGACGCCATCGCCGCCCTGCACCAAGCTCGCTCGCTGAGCCTCGACGACAGCCAGAAGCGCCGCGCCGACGAGCTCGGCCGCGAGATCAAGGCCAAGGCGTCCGCCGGCGCCGCCAAGTACCTGCCCTTGATTCGCGAGGCCAAGGATGGAACCTGGATCGACGGCTTCCTCGCCTTCCGCGACGATTTCGAGTTTGCGGATGACGCTCACGACACCATCGCCGCGTTCGCCGAACTCAGGGCCAAGCACGTCGAGCCAGCCAAGAAAGCGCTCAACGAAGCGCGCCAGCGATTCCAGCAGGGCAAACAGGACGAGGGATATCAGAAGTACCAAGAGATCGTCCAGTCGTACTACGCTTCACCCCTCTATCGCAACGTGAAGAAGTGGCTGGAGGAACGAAAGTAGCAGCGGCACACTTTGATATTGAGGGTCTCGCACCCACTTGAAAGTCGGACGAGCCTGAGAATCGAAAGAGTAAGAGAATCGAAAGAGTAAGATATGAAGAGTAAGATTAGGAAGATGATTAAGAGCAAGATAAAGATTAAGAGTAGGATTTCATTCATGCGTTCCGGGACGCCATCGCCTTCCTTCCACACGGCTCGGCGAGGCGAATAGAGTCTTACTCCTAATTTCTTACTCTTTATCTTAATCCTCTTCCTAATCTTACTCTTCATCTTAATCTTAATCCTCTTCCTAATCGTACGCGTGATCTTAATCTGAAGTGATGTATGTCCGATCTATTCATGCCGAAGCGCTGACACCGGGTCGATCCGAGCGGCGTGTCGGGCGGGGTATACCGCGGCGAGCGTGGTCACAAGGACGGTGAACAGCAAGACCGTCACGGCCATCCAGGGGGGGAAGACGAAGATCGCGCCTTTCAGATCAATTTTGATGTCACGCATGACCATGGAGCGAACCCAGGCGTCTCCCGGATACGAGGCGGCCCAGGCGAGAAGCAGGCCAAATCCCGGCGCCGAGAAGGCCGATCAGGCGCCTTCGACCAGGAAGATGAACTGGAGGTCCCGGTTGTCGGCCCCGACGGCTTTCATGATGCCGATCTCGCGCGTCCGCTCAAGGACGCTCATCAGCATCGTATTGGCGATGCCCAGGGCCGAGACCAACAAGCGCCACAGCGGCGACGCAGGTCATCCCGCCGAAGATCAAAAGATAAATCAGCCGCTGTCGCTCGATGAATTCGACGGCTGCTCGGCTCTCGAGACCCAGCTCTTTGACGCGAGCGACAACGTCCTTGACGTTCTGCTCGGAATCCACTAACAGAACCGACCTGATTGACGCCGTTTTTTTCCGTGTCGGATTCTCGGAAGTAAAGATCCACCGCGGTCTGGTAGGGCAGAAGCACGTCGGAGTCCACGCGCAAGGGATCCCAGGGTCCCTTCTGTTCCTCGTCGGTCGGTGCACGGATCACGCCGGCGACTGTGAATTCCTCGGTGTAGACCTCCGGCTCAGTGGTGGAACGCCCTTGCAGGGCCTTCGCAAGACCTCGGCTTCCGGCTTGGTGAGGCCGAGCTTGTCGAGAGCTCCGGGCAGGCGTGCCGTCACCTTGTCGAGCGCGGCGCGTCCTTCACGGCTCATGAATCCTCGCAGCCCCATGACGTAGATGCCAAGTCCCGGTTCGGACTTTTGGGTGCGGAACTCGAGACGCAGGGGCTTGCCGATCACGCTCTCGATGTCCGCATCGTTCACAAGGCCAAGGCGGTACGCAAGGAATTCACTCACAACGACCGCACGCTGGGCCGGAGCGTCGAAGAAGCGGCCGGCAACGATCCGGCGCTGACGGGCCTCGTCGTCCGGGCGCGCCGAGACGATCTGCACACCCTCGGATTTCTTCCCAAGAAGGGCGAAACCGTTGTTATATACGAGCGGAATCAGGCGAGAAACGTGCGGTAAAGCGGCGAGTTGTGTTCAAGCGCTCACGTGATATTTCCGTGCGTACCTGGGAACGGTTGGTCCTTTGCTCGAGTTGCGTTAGCGACTTGCGTATCCGCTCACGCCGCGCGTCGGTCATGTTGCCTTCGACCTTCACTTCGCGGGAGTCGGACTTCGTGCTGGCGTGGGTTCCAATTCGGGAAGACCTGGACTCTTCTCGAAATGTCCTGACGGTGGGATTCGCGGTCGATCGTTTCCTGAACGCCTTCGCCGATCGAGAGGCTGGCGGCAAGCACGAACGCGCCGAAGACCACGCCCAGGGTGGTGAGAAGCGTTCGAAGCTTCTGCTGCCACAAGGCGGTGACGGGCAAGGTCAGCAAGTCGATCAGTCGCACGGAGTCTGTTTCTCCATCGGTCGCCATTCTCAGGAAAGCAGCCGTCCATCTTTGAGCCGGAGCACGCGATCGGTGCATGCTCCGGCAAGTTCTTCGTCGTGCGTGACCATGACAAGCGTCGCGCCGTGGTGCTCGACGTGCTCGAGGATCAGACCCATCACATCGTTCGCCGTGGCGCTGTCAAGGTTGCCGGTCGGCTCATCCGCCAGCACGATCTCCGGCCGGTTGACCAGGGCGCGCGCCACCGCCACGCGCTGATTCTCGCCGCCGCTCATTTCGGTCGGGCGATGATGCAGGCGTGGCCCCAGCCCGACCGATTCCAGCGGCCTCGTTTGGCCAGGGCGCGACGGTCCCCGGGGGATCGGCCGGCGAAGATCATCGGCAGCTCGACGTTCTCGAGCGCGGTCCGTGAAAGGATCAGGTTGAACGACTGGAAGATCATGCCGACCGTCGCCGATCGGAACCGAGAAAGCTCGCGCCGGGAAAGCCGGTCCATATCGTGCCCCGCCACGCGTAGGTCGCCCGACGTGGCGTGGTCGAGTCCGCCAATCAGGTTGAGCAGCGTCGATTTTCCCGACCCCGACTTGCCCAGCAACGCGACGCGCTCGCCGCGCATCACCTCCAGCGTCACCCCCGCAGGGCGTATACGGGCGAAGCGGCTGAACCGTACGATTTGGTGAGCTCACCCGTCCATATCATGATCCCCGCATCCACGGCAGGAGCCAGAATCGGCACGATCTATCTCCGACCAGCGAATCTTACATCTGTAGAATGCCAGGCTCAGTATAACATAGCGGGAACGCCGAGCCAGTCCAATTGAGTGCGAGCTTCGAGGCGACCGTTCTGGTAGGGTTGAAGGTCGTTTCTCGATCAATTCCCGAGGTCCTTTTGGTCCGTTGACGTGGAGGGTGACAAAATGCGGAAACCCGGACTGACTCGCCGCGGTCTTGTCGGACCCTCCGGCGGGGCCGCGCTGCCGGCACATCAGGCGCTGGCCCCGTTGGCCTCCTATTTTGTAAAGTCGAGGTCATTCATGAACGCCGCAAACTCTCGCCGTGAATTCCTCCAACAAGCCGCCGCCCTGACGGTCACGGTCGGGCTGCCAGCCACGTCCCGGGCGGACGAGCCTCTGACAATGCCAATCGTCGATACGCACCAGCACCTCTGGGATCTCTCTCGCTTCAAGCTCCTCTGGCTGAAGGGCGACGCGAAGCTCGACCGGTCGTTCCTGATGGAAGACTACAAGCAAGCGACGCAGGGCCTCAATGTCGTCAAATCTGTGTACATGGAAGTGGACGTCGAGCCGTCGCAGCAGGCGGCCGAGGCTGATTACGTACTCGACCTGATCCGCCGGGGCGGCTCGACCATGGCTGGCGCGGTGATCTCGGGCCGACCCGCGGCGGAGGGTTTCGCGGCCTACCTCGCCCGCTACAAGGATCAACCAGCGATTAAAGGGCTGCGCCGGGTGCTTCATGCCGCGGAAACGCCCCCGGGCCACTGCCTCGACAAGCGATTCATCGATGGCATCCGCCTGCTCGGCAAGCTCGGCTTGAGCTTCGATCTGTGCATGCGAGCCGGCGAGCTCGGGGATGCGGCCAAGCTGATCGACGCCTGCCCCGATACGTCGTTCATCCTCGACCATTGCGGCAACGCCAGCGTCCGGACCAAGGATCTCTCCGGCTGGAAAGCCGACATCGGCCGCCTCGCCGAGCGGAAGAATGTGGTGTGCAAGGTCTCGGGCATCGTCGCTTCGGCCGCGCCGGGCCCGTGGACGGCCGACGACCTCGCGCCGATCGTCAACCACGTATTGGATCAGTTCGGCCCCGATCGCGTCGTCTTCGGCGGCGACTGGCCGGTCTGCACGCTGGCCGCGACCTATCGCCAGTGGGTCGAGGCACTGCGCCAGATTGTCGCCGACCGGCCTCAGACTGCCCAGAGGAAACTGTTCCACGACAATGCCATCCGGGTCTATCGACTTACCTGACGAGCGACTACCGCGCCACATTCTGCCACGCCTCAGGTCTCGCTCCGTGGAGTTTTTCGGGTCGATGTCCGCAACTTCTTGGAACTCGGCGATTCCTCCGAGTTGCCGGCTTTGTTGGCGGACTTCGACGCCGGCTTGGTCCTCGTTTTGATCGCTGACTCGCAGTATTCGATGTACTTCTTCGCCGTCACACGCTTGATCGCCTCGCCGATGACGTCGAGCGGCAGGTCCTCCAGCTTCTTGAACCGCACGCACGACTTTCCCATGTCGAGCGTCTTGCCGGTTTTGGCCCACGCTTCTTGAAACCACTTTGCGTGGTCCGAGTTGCCGTAGACGCACATGAGATAGAGCGACATGTAGTTCTTCTGGGACGCCAACCCAGCAAACGGTAGCGGTTGCTTGGGGTCGCAGTGGTAGCCGGCAGGGTACACTCGGTGCGGCACATAGTATCCGATCATTCCGTACTGAATCCCTTCCTCGTAATCCTTGTCGAGGTTCTTGAGAATGACCTGACGAACCGCCTCGATAGCCTTGCGTCGATCTTCGGGTAATTCCGAGAGGTATTGCTCGACCGTGGTCGCTTTGCTTTGCATGGCTCACCTTTCCAATGCCGTCACGACAGCCGGGCCAAAACCGGGTTACGCACTTATTTTGCGATAGTTAGGCTGTCCGCGATAGCTGCAAGGCATCGAGGCCCGACAAAATACGCGGCGATTGAGATTGCATGCGATGAGTTCTTGATTGTGGGCAACCGGTGGGAGTCTATGTAGAATGACTATGCCGCGAGCGACAAACAAATGTTCGACAACCGGCTAACCCTGGGACGTTTCGTCAGCGCCGATAGCGAGTCGTCAACACCGCTCCTTGCCATGGCCACCTGATAAATGGAGGCGGACTCTGAAATCCGGAACATCCCGCCTCCTCCACTCCGCTTTCCTCGTGATGCTGCTCGGCGGGCTGGCACTCCCCGTCGCGGTTGCGGACGACCTGTCTCTCGCGGAAACCACGTTCTTCGAGACGGACGTGCGGCCTCTTCTGGTCGAGAGGTGCTGGCCGTGTCACGGTGACACGAAAGCACCGAAGGGCGGGCTCCGCCTGTCCTCTCGCGTGAACGTGCTTCGGGGCGGCGACAGCGGTCCGGCCGCGGTCGCGGGCAAGCCCGGCGAGAGCTTGCTCGTCCAGGCCGTCCGCTACCAGGATGAGCCCAAGATGCCGCCCAAACAGAAGTTGAAGGATCGAGAAGTCGAGGTCCTGTCTCGTTGGGTCGCGATGGGCCTTCCCTGGCCCAGCGAGAGGGTTGCAACACACGCTCCGGCGCAGAAAAGCGGCATGGGCCCGTTCACCGACGAGCAGCGGCGGTTCTGGGCATTCCAGCCGATCAAAGCTGTCGACGCTCCTGAAGTGCGAGACCAATCGTGGGCGCGATCCGCAATCGATCGCTTCATTTTGGCGAGCTTGGAGCAGAAAGGGTTCAGACCCGCGGAACCGGCGGATAAACGTACCTTGATCCGTCGGGCCACGTTCGACTTGATCGGCCTGCCCCCCTCACCTGAAGAAGTCGACGCGTTCCTGGCCGACAGCTCACCCAACGCGTTCGCCCGGGTCATCGACCGGCTGCTTGGCCTCGCCTCACTACGGCGAGCGCTGGGGCCGGCATTGGCTCGATGTCGTGCGTTACGCCGACGCCCGCGACCTGATCCAATTGCCCGCCGAGAGCGACTTTCGCGAGGCCTGGCGCTATCGGGACTGGGTTGTCGCGGCATTCAATCGCGACCTGCCTTATCGGGAGTTTCTCCGCAACCAGATCGCGGGTGATCTGCTCCCGCCCACGCGTCCTGGTGGGATCAATGCGGACGGGTTGGTCGCCACCGGCATGCTGGCCATCGCCGACTTCGTGCCCGGTGACGTCGACAAGGATCAGATGATCGCCGATTACGTCAACGACGAAATCGACGTCATTGGCCGGACCTTCCTCGGGCTCAGCCTCGCCTGTGCTCGCTGCCACGATCACAAGTTCGACCCGATCTCCACCGAGGATTATTACGCCCTGGCCGGCATCTTCTTCAGCACCCGGCTGATCCCCGGCCCCGTGCCCGGCAATACTCCCCTCGTCCGCGTGCCACTCCTTCCCAAGGATGAGGTCGCGAAGATTCAGGCGGCAGACGCCGCGGACAAACGGCGACGGACCGAGCTCGAGCAACAACTTCCCGCCGCGAGCCAAACCAGGCTGGCCGCTCTGAAGCGAGAGCTGGACGAGTTGAAGAAGAAGCCTCCGCGCGAGATCCCCCGAGCCGTCGTCGTGCAGGACGGTGGGCCCAAGGGCACCCGTCATGAAGGCTTCAAGGACGCACCGGTCTATCTGCGTGGCAACCCGACAAAACCCGGCAAGACCATCCCTCGCGGCTTCCCACGGATTTTGACCGGCGAGCATCGAGTCAAAATCACCAACGACAGCGGCAGGCGTCAACTGGCCGAATGGCTGGCGCGACCGGACCACCCCCTGACGGCCCGCGTCATGGTGAATCGGATCTGGCAGCATCACTTCGGCGAAGGCTTGGTCCGCACTCCCAATGATTTTGGAGCGCGAGGCGAACGGCCGACGCATCCGGAGTTGCTCGACTTTCTGGCCGCTCGTTTCGTGGAATCAGGATGGTCGGTGAAGGCGATGCACCGGCTGATCATGCAGTCGTCGGCCTATCAGCAGAGTGGCCGCGCCGCCGCCGTCGCGGCTGCCGGAGACCCGGATAATCGCCTCTTTGGACGTATGAGTCGCCGGCGCCTCGATGCCGAGGCGATCCGTGATAGTCTTCTGGTCGTCGCCGGCCGGCTGGACACCGCTTCGGGCGGGCCGGCTTTCCTGGATCAAGCGGTGCCAAGGCGGACGTTGTACCTTCTCTCGGCACGCACCGGAGCCAACACATCCGACTTCGGTCGACTCTTCGACCGTGCTGATCCCGGGATCGATCGTCGACCGGCGAGGCCAATCGATCGTGGCGCCCGCAGGCCCTCTTCTTCATGAACGACCCGTTCGTCGGCGACATGGCTCAAGCCCTGGCTGCGCGGGTGGCGAATGAGGCGACGTCGAGCGAGGAAGCGCGGATCCAGCGACTCTACGCCATCGCCCTGGGCCGGCCTCCGACGCGCGGCGAGATCGACGTCGGCTTGCGTCTGGTCACACGAGACGGTGAAGTCAACGTCTGGGAGCGATATTGTCAGATCGTTCTATGCAGCAACGAGTTTATTTATCTGACTAACTCGATTTTTAACCATGGAAAACACGGAAGGCACGGAAAAATTCAAAGGCAGGAGAGCTTCAAATCAAATAACTGATTGAATAGCAATTAGAAATTTAAAGTTACATATATATTTGAGATTTGCATTTTTTCCGTGTTTCCGTGTTTCCGTGGTAAAGGCGGTAGATGATCGATGGCGACACGTCCGTGGGCGTTGCCGAGCCGCCGCCAGTTGCTCCGGCACGCAGGCGCCGGTTTCGGCTCTCTGGCCCTGTCTGCTATCTTAGCCGACGAGGCCCGCGCAGCCTTGCCCGCAAATCCCCTCGCGCCCAGAGTGCCTCACTTTCCGCCGCGTGCCAAGCGTGTGATCTTCCTCTTCATGCCCGGAGGTCCGTCGCAGGTCGACACATTCGACCCTAAACCTCGGCTGACGCGTGACCATGGCAAGCCCTCGCCGAAGCTTTACCTGGGCCAGACCAGGAATTTACTGGCCTCGCCGTGGAAGTTCCACAAGCGAGGCGAGTCGGGCCTCGAGGTGAGCGAGCTCTTTCCGCATGTCGGGGCGTGCGCGGATCATCTCTGTGTCATTCGATCGATGGTGGCCGACGACCCCAACCATCCCGGCGGCTGCCTCTTGATGAACACGGGCGAGCGGGTGGCGACTCGCCCGAGCCTGGGTTCCTGGGTGTCGTATGGCCTGGGCACGGAAAATCAGAATCTGCCCGGCTTCCTCGCGATCGGCCCCGGACCACTGATCGAGGGTGGCCGGCAGTACGGCGCCGCCTTCTTGCCGGCGGCGTTCCAGGGAACGTTCGTCTCCGACCTGGAAAGACCGATCCGCAACTTGAAGAACGACCGTGTGAGTCCGGCGCGACAGCGCCGAGAGCTGGATGCTCTGAGGCAGCTCAACGAGCTGTACCTGAGTCGGCGAGCCGAAGACAGCCGGCTGAGTGCCCGCATCGAGACGTTCGAGCTGGCCTATCGCATGCAGATGCAGGCTCCCGACGCCTTCGACCTGTCTCGCGAGTCGGAGGTGACGAAGCGGCGTTACGGCATCGACCAGGAGGTGACGAAGGTCTTCGGCCGACAGTGCCTGTTGGCGAGGCGTCTGACCGAGCGTGGGGTGCGATTCATCCAACTGTACCACACGACCGGCGGCTTCCAACCTTGGGATCAGCATGGCGACCTCAAGGGCGGCCATTCCAAAAACGCCCGGGCGACCGACCAGCCGATCGCCGCGTTGCTCCAGGACTTGCGGGCCAGCGGACTTCTGGAGGAGACGCTGGTAATCTGGGGCGGCGAATTCGGCCGGACCCCGGCCGCCCAAGGTCAGGATGGGCGGGACCATCATCCCTACGGCTTCACAATGTGGCTGGCAGGAGGCGGGGTCCGCGGCGGCCTGGCCTTTGGCGCGCACCGACGAGTTCGGCTGGGACGCCGTGCAGGACCGGGTCCACGTCCACGACCTGCACGCCACGATCCTCCACCTGCTCGGGCTCGACCACGAAAAACTGACCTACCGCTCCTCAGGGCGAGACTATCGATTGACCGACGTCTATGGGAACGTGGTGAAAGGCATTCTGGCTTGACGGGTCGTGCAAGACAGGGAGCTGACGCTCCCCGCTCGCCTTTCGTTCGCGAATTCGGTGGCGAGCGGGGAGCGTCAGCTCCCTGTCTGTTTACCCTTGTTCTTCCGAATTCCTGAATACGACGGCCGGCCTGGTCGTCTATCTCCCAGAGAACAAAACACGGATCGGACAAGTTCGATTCTCAACAGAGCGGACCTCACCTTCCCTGGGAGTCCATATCCATGCGCGTCAATTTTCTCGCGCTGGCCCTGATCGGGCTGGCGGGATCGACTCTGGTGCGCGCCGACGGGCTGCTGATCCCAATCGACCGCGAATTGCCGCCCTTGCGCCTGGCTCTATCAGCGCATCGAGGTCGCAATCGTCGGGCAGGTGGCCACGACGAAGGTCGAGCAGTCCTACCACAACAGCACCGACCGCGACCTGGAGGCCGAGTATCTCTTTCCACTCCCGGCGGGTGCCTCAGTTCGCGACTTCTCGATGTGGGTCGACGGCAGGCGGTATCGGGGTAAGGCCATCGACGCGGCAAAAGCGCGGCAAACTTACGAGGACATCGTCCGCCGGCTCCAAGACCCCGGCTTGCTCGAATACATTTCACGCGACCTCTGGAAAGTGCGAATCTATCCCGTCCCGCGCAAGGGCGACCAAAAGATCGAAATCACGTACACGTCGATCTTGCCGGTTGAGGGAGGCATGATCTCATACCAATACCTCCTCCGAAACGGCCAGTCGGTCCCGGCGACGGTCAAGGATTTCACGATGGTCGTCCGCATCGACAGTCCTGACCCACTCGGGCCGATCTATAGCCCGAGCCACGATGTGGCGATCGACCGCCAGGGCGATCGAAAAGCGGTCGTCAGCTTCGAGCGAAATGCCTGCAAGCTCGACAAGGACTTCCAGCTCTTCTTCGTTCCGAAGGCTGATCGGATCGGCTTTTCGCTGCTGACCCAGCGCGAGTCGCCCGGCGATCGAGGCTTCTTCGTTTTGATGCTCAGCCCCAGCAACCTGGCCAAGGACAAGGACCCCTCCATACCGCGCGACCTCGTCCTCGTGCTCGACACGTCGGGGAGCATGGAACACGAGAAGTTGCGGCAGGCCAAGGCCGCCTTGAAGCACACCCTCGACACCCTCGGGCCTGATGACCGCTTCGCACTCATCGCGTTCGCCACCACGCCGACACCGTTTCGCCAGAGCCTGTCGGCATCGACGGCCCAGGATCTGGGAAAAGCCGGCGCCTGGGTCGAAGATCTCAAAGCGGAGGGAGGAACCGATATCTCCGCCGCACTCGAGGCCGCGCTCGGTTTTCGGACGGAAAGCGGATCCGGGCGAACCTTCCAGATCGTGTTTCTGACCGACGGCCTGCCGACGGTCGGCCTGACCGACACGTCAAAGATCCTCAAGATCGTCGATCGAGGTAACAGCGATGGAATACGTATCTACCCGTTCGGGGTTGGCGACGACGTCGATGCCCACCTGCTCGACCTGCTGGCGGAAAAGACCCGCGGCTGTAGCACGTATGTGCGCCCGACCGAGGATGTGGACGTGAAGGTTTCCGCGTTCTCGGCCAAGATCCAGCGGCCGGTCCGGACCGACCTCGAGCTGGAAATCAAAGGCGGCCCGCGTCTGGTTGAGATGTATCCACCCCGGCTTCCCGACCTCTTTGCGGGCGAGCAACTGCAGGTGGTCGGCCGCTACGAAGGACACGGCCCGGCCGCGGTCACACTAAGGGCCATGCGGGGAGAGATCCTTTTCTCCGAGTCGTTCGAGGCGGAATTCCCCGAGCTGGCAGCCGGATACAACTTCATCGCCCCGATCTGGGCGAGGCGCAAGGTCGGCTATCCCTCGACCAGATCCGACTGAACGGCGAGTCGGCCGAGGTCAAGAAGGAGTTGATCCATCTGGCCCGCGACTATTCGATCGCGACGCCGTTCACAAGCCTCCTCGTCGTTCCCGAGTCATCCGCGAGCGCCGGTCCTGGCAGGCGCCGGACCAGCTCCCGAAGGCGACGCTCGGCCCCGAATTTCATACCATTCGGCGGTGGCGGCTTTGGTGGTGGTGGCATGGGCGGCATGGGCGGCGCATGGGCGGGGCATGGCCGGCATGGGCGGTGGGATGGCTGGCATGGGCGGTGGGATGGCCGGCATGGGCGGCGGGATGGGTGGCATGGGCGGTGGAATGGCTGGCATGGGCGGCGGATGGGTTAACACGGGCGGTGGCTTCGGTGGCATGGGCGGTGGAACGACGGCTGGCTTTGGCGGCGGATCTCGACGTGCAGATAATTCCAGGGCTACGACCACAAATCCCAGGGCATCCAGCGCGCCGACGGTGCCTCTCGCGACCAGCGGCAAGGAGGCGATCGACCTGGCCAAGGCCTCGCGGAATTGAAGACGGGCACAAGGGCCGAGACGTCAGCGACTCAGCGGACGATCGGAGATCGACGGTTCCGAAGAGTTGGTGAGGCTTGGGTGGATCAAACTTTCAAGCCCTCGACCCCAACGTTACGGCTGCGATTCCTGGGTAAGGCGTACTTCCGAATCCTGGCGCACCATCCCGAGCTGAGTCCGATCTTCGCACTGGGCAATCGAGTCACCTGGGTCAGTCCCAGTGGGACTGCCCTGAAAATCGATAATCAGGGGCAGGATCGAGGTGAGCGACGCGACCCTCGATCGGCTGTTTGCCCATGCCAAGTGAGGCCAACAGCCATCGGCTGGAGGGTGAAGTAAGTCTGGCTCATGACGTCAGGTGCTGCCGTGCGCGAGCCTTGGCCAGTCGCATGAGATGCTCGAGCTGGAGGTAATGGTCAAGTTCCGAAGTCTCTTCCGCGGTAAGGCCGGTCGTCTTTTCGCGCGACGAGCGAGGCGACGCGTTGGCGGGTCATCTCAGACGGTTGGAATGCCGCGACGAGTTGCGAGGAAGGCCCCGCGGCGATGAAGTTGACAAACTCGTCATAAGCAAGGAATTCGGTCATCTTCATTCACCTTTCCACAGCTCGACTCGTTCGGCTTCGAGGAACACACCGAACCTGTGTAAAAAGCGAGAACTAAATTCTACCACGACCGAGGATGGTGCGGGGATAGAGTCTTCAGGTTGGCAATTGCCTGGACGTGCTGGATCCCGCGAATGTGCAATCGCTTAAATCGTTGCACGCGGCTATGATAAAGAAGTGGCGCCAGCATGGCTCGGAAATCCCTGAGAATGGGAATCAGCACAAAAATCTCGGTTGTGGGGATTTTCAACAATTTTTTCACGTTGGCCAGTGACAACTCGAGGCCGATCGATACGGCCAGGGCCGTCTACGTCCCCACCGAGAGTGCCAAACGAATCTGGAAGAGGATTTGGATTTATGAAGATGCACATCCAAATCTGCGTCCGGAACTCGTAAAACATCCTTGCGGTCTGGCACGTCGGCCAAGACGGTCGGTACGGCAAACACTCAGCCTAAGCAGGTCGCGGGAGAAACCATGGCGGAGTTTACGGCCTCGATCGCCGATCTGATTCGGGGCATGACTCCCGAGGAGTTCCAGAGTTCCCTCGTCCGTTCTGGCATTGTGTCTCCAAGCGGCAAACTTACAAGCAAGTACAAGCGGTAGACGAACCGGTTTTATCCGACCGAGTCTCGCCATGAGCATCCACATCACGCTCACGCCTGAGGAAGAGCGAAAGCTCGCCGAGCTTGCCCGCGTGCGGGGCAAGGACCCAGCCGCCCATGCCCATGACGTGGTCGCCGCGTACCTAAATGGTGCGGACCAAAAGGCACAAAGTCGTTCGAGGAGATCCTCGCCCCGATCTGGGAGGGGTGGCGCCAGAGCGGCATGGCCGACGGCGACGTTGACGACCTCATGGAGCTGGAGCTTCGAGACGCCCGGAACGAGCGGCGTTGGTCGAAAGGGACGCCGTGAGCCACGATGGCCCGCCACGAGCCGTGAGAGTAGGGACGGGCGACAGGTCGGGGGCTGTTCATCGATAGTAGCGGGCGGCTTGCCCTGTAAGTGAGTGGCGCGGTCATCGAGGAAGTGCGAGACCGCCTCGGCCGACCCCGAATCCGGGCCAAGAATCTGACCATCACCGACGCAACCGTCGAGGAGTTCGTCCACCGGGTTCGACAGGTCACTGAGAGGATCGACACCGTCCCCGCCTGATTTGCCCTTGCCCGCGACAACGACGACGTGCCCTATCCCAATCTCGGCATCGCCGTGTCGGCGGATTATCTGGTCACCCGCGACAACGACGTGCTCGACCTGATGCAGAATGCGGCATTCCGCCCAGTTCCAAGCCTGGCCGAATTGGCCCCATCACCGTAAGGATGGTGCGTGAAGCAGGTCTGTGGGAGCCCGGCATCGACGTCCGCCGCCGCTTCCGCCATAATACATGGAAGGGAAAAACGAGGTAGCCCGCATTAAGGTGGGCAGCCTTAACTCTTCTCCGGAATATCGTTATGGCTGCATCGTTCCCGAATCAAATGGGCAGGCTATACGGCTTCGTGCGGAGCCGCCAGCTTGAGGGGACCTACCCGGGCGATCCTGCCACCGGCGTTTGGGTCACAACAACGTTGCGCGTCGGCGCGGCTGGGGAGCAGTGAGCGAAGAAGACTGGCCCCGCAGTGCCGATCCCCAGCAATGGCCTCCTTCCGAGCCCCCCGGCCTGGATGAAAAGGCTAAACGGAATCGCATTCTACGTTACCAGCGAATTCATGACTCGCTTGAGTGCAAATACGCACTGGCTTACTGGGGCCCCGTGCTAGCCTCGTTTGAGATCACAGCCCAGTGGTTCAACGCAGAGAAGGGCATCATCGAGATGCCCGTGGAGGGTGCAGAAATCGTCGGCTCGCACGGAGTACGTCTTACCGGCTACTCAGACGAAGAAGGGGTGTTTAAGTTCGTTAACTCTTGGGGGAAAGATTGGGGAGACGCCGGATTTGGGAAGTTGCCCTATGAGTATTTTGACCGTTGGATGCTTGATGTTTACATTCTGGATCCCCGCAGCTTACAACTCCCATCGACGGCCCCGGCCCCCATCGCGGACATGCAATGGGGCGGCCATGATTTTGCTGGACGGGTTTTCCACGTCCATGAACTCTACGATTGCGCCTCGGATGAACGGTTGGCCTGGGCGTTCGCGATGCCGGGCGAAGATTTCTTAGATGTGGAAGAACTCTTCGTTCGTCCTCAATACCGATGCCAAGGGTACGGCACTCACCTGCTTAAGTCACTCCACGGGTTGTCGAGGATGGCCCAGTTACACCTCCGCCTGTTCGTTCCTTTCGCCGATTGCGGAGTAGACAACCTGAAGAGAGCCGAGGGTTTGCTTGCCAAAGAGGGATACTTCTTGACCGCCAGCGGCGTGCGCTGGGCGCCACACAGCCGTGAGGAAGCCAGAAACTGTTCGCATTCCACCACCCCCTGGTTTCGTCCGCCGAGGCGGTGACATACTGGCGCGCCGGTTCCCGTTTGGCGAGACGAACGCCAGCACCGCGAGTCAGTCAATGGATGCGGGAGGGGCAGGTCGCACAAACCATGAATCGCAATTCAGACGACTCATCCCGGCAAGCAAGCCGCCGGGAAACAATAGCGATAAGTCTTGCGTGATAGTCTTGAGCGACTGGTCCCAGCGGCCGCGCCAAGAGCTGATCGATCAAATCGAAAGGATCTTCCAGCAACCTGACGAGCAGGCACTGATCCCAACAGTCCTCGTCGTCGATGACCTCGGGAGCATTCATGCGGATCACGAACTGCTGCTGAACGACTTGACCTACGCGGGCGGAATCCTTCTCGTGTCGCATTCTCAAGACGAGCTCGAAACGATCCGGCGGGATCCGCTCGCTTTCGCGGCGACACAACTCGTCGCGGTGCAAGCGCCTTCGCTCGTGACAACCGCACAATCGCCTTCTGTGCCGAGTTCACCAGACGCTTACAAGGAATTCGCGAAGGCTGTCACGCGGCTATCACCCGGAGCACTTCAAGACGTGGTCGAGGGGCGCCGTACCGACGACTGGCGGTACTCGATTTAGGGTCGATCCGATGCCCCAGTTTCTCCTGCGCTCACGAGATGATGGAGTACGTCTACAATGTCGCTGATGTAGCTTACCCTGTCAGCATTCGAGACCAGATGAATCGGTCTCGCTGGTTGATCGCGAAGGCATACGACCTAGGTTTCTTCGGTCCGATACGAGATATACAATACCGGCGCCTGTTGGTATGTGGCGCGGTGCTGCTGGCGTCACCGCCGCTCTGCACGCGCTGAGTCTCGGTGTCGAGGCCGTCCTCGTCGAGCAGTCCCCGGCCCCCTTCTCGCGACAACGGCTCTGTCGAAGCCGTTGGATTGATCCGGTTCAATACGACTGGTCTGCCAACCACTGGACCACCGCGGCCTTTCCCCATGCTGGGCCTGGCATGCCGCTACCTTGGCCTGCTGATCGCTCCCACCGACTCGCATTCCGGTGGCAACTCCGCTTGAACGCGGCCCTGGCCAACCCCTTGTTGACGTTCCGCCGTCCGGATCATGCTGTCGGGGCACCTGTCCCCATCACAAGCCCAACCGGGGAAGTTGTCGGTGTCGAGGTGACGTTCCACAGCGGCCGAACGGAAGTCTTCGGAATGGTGCTCTGGTGTGTCGGCTTCGGGCGATGAACGCCGGTTCGCACCGCCGAACTACACGGGGTTTGCCTTTTGGGAGACCGATCCGTTTGAACGACCCGATTGGGGCGTGACATCGCCTCCAGCCGGCCTTCGCGCACTCGTTTCAGGGGGCGGCGATGGGGCGGCTGCAGGACGTGATTCGCCTTGCTACCAGAAAGAAGTCGGCGATTGATGTGTGGCGGGACATCCAGGCAGGTGGCTGGTCGATGCCCCACGAGGTTCGGCACGTGTTGTTTGCGGCGGAAGATCAGGCCCAACGGGCCCTGTTGTGGTGCAGGCCCTCATCCGCCGACGAACATAACACCTTGCAACAGTTATACGACACGTACGTTCAGATAGTCCATGATCTCACCACCTTGCATCCAGCTCGTGCTTTACTGATCAACGAAGTGGTAAAGACTCTCGCCGCCAATCCGCACCCCGTACTGCATGTTCATTCTTGCACCCACTTCGCGCGGTGCTACGGCCTTAATCATTTTTTGTTGCTGCTGCTCGCGAGGGTGGCGACTATGGGCAACCTTATCAGCGGCCCACATCTCCGTCCACAACACGGCGTCGCCGCCGTTGCCGGGCACGGATGCGCTGGTAATCCGTGGGCATGCCACGGTGCAAGTCACACGGTCGATCTGCAACACCGACGACTGTGCTTTGGCCCCCCAGGCGCATCGGCAGGCCAGGAGAGCGCTGCATGTTCTCGTTATTCGGCACGGCATCTCGCCGCATCCAGCATTATTTAGTACGCCGATGGCCTTCACCCGACAAGTCATGCCATATCACCTTCCCTGAATTCGCGGGGGCCTTGGGAGGCTGCCAGTCGTGTCGGCTGGACGGAACGTCTTTGCCACCAGAACCGCTTCTTACAGGATTTTGGAGTCAGCGAGGGAGACCTTCCTAATTGTTTTGACAAGATGGGAACGTTTGCGAAAAATGGCGCCTACCCGTTGCTTGCAAGCAAGCCATTCTCTTAGCCTATTCTATTCGCGCGCCGTTCCCGCCCAGATACGCAGGAGTATCACGATGTTTTACGCCCTTCTTGGCTTGATCGTCCTCGCGTCGATTGGATTGACCATCTACGCCCTCATTAACAAGAGCGAACTCGTAGCTCAAATCTCCGCGTTGCAAAGAGAGGTTCAGGAACAGGAGGCCAGCTCCACCGCCGAGATTGACGGCTTAAGGGTTGAATTGGCTAAACTCGACAAGATAAAGCATGTGCCGAATATAATCGAAAAATCTAAGAAACTCGACGAGAGATCGCGGCCAAGCTGGAGCAGGCACAGAAAGAAGCCGATGAAATCGTCCTCATCGCCCACAAAGAAGCCGAGAGGATGAAGGGCAGGATTGCTGCCAAAGCAGACGAAGCCCTCCAGAGAGCTTCTGAAATCATCCAATCGGCGACTCAAGAGGCTAACAGCCTAAAACAGAGAATTATCAGCGAAACCGAGAACGATGCAGTAAAGGCGAAAAGAAGCCCGCAGGGTTGCGGAGTGGCAGGCCAACAACCTCATCGAAGAAGCCCAGAAGAAGGCTAAGGAAATCGCATCCCAGGCCAGGAAGGAGGCCAAAGAGGAAGACACAGAGGGTAGATGACACTCTGTAGGGCCACGGCCTACGCCTTGGAGATCAGGGACTAAAGCCGAGGCGCGGGCCCAAGAGATCGGCGGAAAGGCTTATGAAGCATTAAAGCGGCACGAATTCTATGAGGCCGCTGCCACTGCCATGCAAAATGTCGTTAGCACCTATGCGGACACATACATGATTCCCGCGTCCCATGTGCTCGATGAATTGGCTGAGGAATATGGCTTCCATAAGGCGGCTGAAAGACTGAAGATCGCTCGGGAGCGAACGAAGATTATGGAAAAGAGTGGGGCTGCTGCCACCTGCAACTATCCCGAGGGCTGGAAACGAGATTATGCGATCAGTTTTGTTCTTAGCGCCTTTAACGGGAAGGTCGACTCCATCCTCGCCAGGCTCAAACCTGCCAATCAAGGAAAGCTGATACAAGAAATCAAGGATGTGTACGCACTCGCCAATCATAATGGGGAAGTCTTCAAGAACGCAAGGATTCACGAAGAGTACCTCGACGCAAGGCTGGAAGAACTCAAATGGGCCGTGGCGGTTCAACGGTTTAAGGAGAAGGAGCGTGAGGAACAGCGGGCCATCCGGGAGCAGATCAGAGAGGAGGAGAAGGCGCGGAAGGAATATGAAAGAGCGATCAAACAAGCGGAGCGGGAAGAAGAAACCCTGACCAAGGCCATTGAACGAGCCCGTCTTGAATACGCCGCCGCGAACGCCGAAGACCGAGTGAAGTACGAGGCGAAACTCCAAGCTCTTGCGGAGAAGCTACGAGAGGCGGAGGAAAAAGAATCAGCGTGCGATCGCCATGGCTCAACAGACGAAGTGCGGGCATGTCTATGTGATCTCAAATATTGGTTCGTTTGGGGAAAACGTCTACAAAATCGGCCTCACCCGCAGGCTAGAGCCTCTCGACCGCGTCAGAGAACTGGGAGACGCAAGCGTTCCATTCGCATTCGACGTCCATGCCATGATCTATTCCCAGGACGCTCCCGCGCTCGAAACGGCCTTGCACCGTCGATTCCTCCAGAATCAGGTCAACAAGGTAAATCGTCGCAAGGAATTCTTCCGTTTGAAACTTAAAGACATCCGCAGCGTAATTGATGAGATGAAGCACGAGGTCAAATGGACGATGGCGGCTGAGGCCAAAGATTACCATGAGACGCTCGCGATGGAACGTCAGATGCAAGAAGATCCGGAGTTTCAGAAGCGATGGGCGGAGTCAGAGGCCGCTTACGAGTCGCGCCTACCGTTCGACGATGAAGGGGATGAAACATTCCAAGAGGATGAGAATATGGCTTACGCTGAAGAGGCGAGTTGAAATCTTCTCACCCGGCAGCGGCGAGCAGCGTCGGACTCGCGGCCATCCAGATCGCGAACATGGTCGGGGCGACTCCTATCGCACTGACGCGCGGCCAGTCCAAACGTCAAGTCGCTGGTGAATGCCGGAGCGGCTCATGTAATCGCCACGGACGAGCAGGACCTGGCCAAGGAAATCCCCGGAATCACAGGCGGCAAGGGTGCCAGGATCGTCTTCGACCCGGTGGGCGGCCCGACGGTCGCCAAGCTCACGAAGGCGATGGCCAACGTCGGGATACTCTTCATCGTACGGCGCGCCGAGCCGGAGCCGTCCCCCCTGCCCCTGTTCGACGTCTTGATCAAAGACCTGACGATCCGCGGCTACAAACTGATGGAAATTACGACCGACCCGGCACGGCTGGTGCGCGGCAAGCGGTTCATCAACGAGGGGCTCGCCAAACGAAGCCTCAAGCCGATCATCGCCAAGATCTTCCCGCTTGAAGAGATCGTCGAGGCACCTCGTTACATGGAGTCCAACGAGCAGATCGGCAAGATCGTCGTGACGGTTTGATGCCGAACTCCTGGCTGGAAGGCGACGGAGGGTTGCACGCCATCCTCTCCGATCCCCCCGGCCAGGCATCGACCAGGCATTTCCATCCGCGCCTCAGGCCACGCCCGTTTGGTGCGGGCTGTCAAGATTTGCTTGGCCCGACGTTGATCCGGGTCTGCCCCCAAACCTCGTGCAGAAAGGTTCTCGTCGTGATAACTTTGCTACCGATGTAGTTCTGTTCGCCTTGCCGCGGAGCATTACCAAGTGACTCAACTCGAATTCTTCGAGAGCGGGCCCAGTTTCACCGACCGCAATACCAAGGAGGTGACGTTTCAGGGGAAACTCAGCCTTCCGATTCATCGCTGGTATCGGCTGACGCCGAGCTTTTCGCCGCATCTCGCGAATGACATTGCAGACCATTTCAGCCTGAGTGCCGACGACGTCGTTCTCGATCCCTTCAGCGGCGTCGGGACCGTGCCGTTGTGCATGAAATACCGGGGCATACCGGCGTGCAGCATCGAAATCAATCCATACCTATTCTTTGTGGGCACGGTCAAAACCCGTACTTACAGGGATGTTCCCGCGATCAAGGCTTGCTTCGATGCCTTCAAGACGGCCTGTCAAACGGCTCTTCGGGAAGCTGCCGGGCGAGACCGAAGCGGCCGCCTATCTGAAGGAACATGAGCAATCGATACCCCGAATCAATCACCCGGAACGGTGGTGGTCACCGGGAAACCTGATGCAGCTCGTGTGCGTGCGGGAAGTGCTGGCGAAATTTGACGCCATTCCGCACCATCTCGACCTGCTGAAGATGGGCGTACTCGGAGTTCTGGTGCCGGTTAGCAACGCGAAGCACAATCATGTGTCATTGACGTTTGCCGACGAACCGGCCCCAATGCATGATTTAGCCGATGTCCTCAACTTGAAGTTCAGGCAAATGATTGAGGATATCAAAGCAGCGGCGGCTCTGCCCTGTTCGGAAGTCGAGATCTACCGAGGCAACAGCAAGGAAGCCTCGAAGGTGCTCCCTACTGGTTTCAAAGCGACTGCGGTGATCACGTCACCGCCATACCCCAACCGCTTCAGCTATGCTCGCGAAACTGACCACATCTCTTCTATTTCGATTTCATCGAGGATGCCCAGGCGGTCGGTCAGCTTGAGACCGATGCCATCGGTGGCACCTGGGGCAAGGCAACCTCGGTACTTGCGGCCGGGGTAGCTCCCGCCAATCCACTGATAGAATCACTGCTTGCTCCCTATACACAAAATATCGATGACGCCGGTTCACTGATGGCAAGTTATGTCATTAAATATTTTAATGATATTTATACCCATGCTACTGAAATCTCGATGGTCTGTGCTGACCGTTGTCGCTTGGCCTATGTCATCGGGAACAGCAAGTTTTACGGGCATCCGCTTCCGAGTGATGAAATCCTGGCCAGCATCTTTGCTCACTTCGGCTTCGGGCTGGAACGCATCGACCGCATGCGGCGACGACAGAGCAAAACCGGACTTTATGAAGCGGTGGTGTTCATGAAGCGGTCCGGTCGTGAGACCGGTTAACGCGCGGGGTGGCCAGGAACGGCCGATGGATCGCTCGTGCCCCGTATTGCAACGTGATACTCATAAATCTTGATTCCCTCGCGGTCCCGAAACCTTACAATAACCGAGCGGCGGCCCATCCATGCGCCACGATTCAGTCGAGCGGCGACATGGTCGCGACGCGAAGACGCGAGCAAGGCACCAGCCAGTTGAAAAGCCTCGAAACCGAGAAACCGATGAGAGCGGGCTCGACCGCCCGACACGCGATGAACAAGGTCAAGATCCTCTTCCTGGCCGCCAATCCCGCAGCGACGGGTCAGAGAACCCGCGAACTCGGCGTCTCGACCACCGCTCCTGCCGTCACTGACCCCTTGCAGCTCGACGTGGAATTCCGCGAGATCACCGCCGAGATCCGGGCCTCCGAGTATCGCGATTCTCTCGAACTTGATCCCGATATTGGCCGTCCGTCCTGGAGACGTTCAGCAAGCCCTCTTGGAGCATCAGCCGCATATCGTTCACTTCAGTGGACACGGAAGTTCCGGCGGGGAGATCATTGTGCACGACAAGGACGGCCGGCCTCAACCGGTCAGTAAAGAGGCCTTGACCGACCTCTTTCGAACGCTGAAAGACAATATCCGCGTCGTTATACTCAACGCCTGCTGGACGCGGGCCCAGGCCGAGGAAATCGCGAAAACGATCGACTTCACCATCGGCATGAACCGACCCATCCGCGACAAGGCCGCGATCATCTTCGCCGCGTCCTTCTATCGGGGCCATCGGCTTCGGCGGACCATGCAGGAAGCTTTCGACCTCGCCAAGATAGCGTTGCTCTCGAAGGAATCCGGAAGATGAGATTCCCGAGATGTTCATACGGAACGGCGTGGATGCCTCCGGAACGATTCTATCCCCAAGGCGCCCAGATTGGTCGACGAAGGCAACCACAGCGAATCCGGTTCCAAGAAAGGTTCATTCGAAGAACTTGCAAGGAAGTGAAGTCGGCGAAAACCCTCGTCGATCTGGTTTGGTACATCGGCAACGCCTGCAACGTTCAGTAGGAGTACTCGAAAAACCAGGCCGAGATCTGCTTGCTCCCAGTATCGGTCGAGCGATATGAGCATACAACATGCCAATATCAAGATACTAGGAATGTCTGAGCCCGTCGAGCTGGCGAAGATCTACACCGAAGTCCGTATCGTCCCTCCCACGCTCCTGCGTGGTTATCGGACCCTGGAGGAGCTACAGGAATCGTTCCTTCAAGGGAGGGCGCGAGCTTGCATGCTATGACTCCGATCGCAATAAGCCCAGACCGGGCCTGGAAGTTGCCAACGACAAGAGAACATCAGTTCCTGAGTCTGCTCGGAGCACCGGGAGCGGGCAAATCGACATTCCTGCGTTACATCGGCTTGATGGCACTGCGCAGCGGCCGGCTCGACACGACCGCCCAGGATGCTTCCTGATTCCACCGCGTCGCGTTATCAGTTCAACCTGTTGCCGGTGATGCTGGAACTCCGCGGCCTGCGAAACACGCCCCTGGATTTCGAAGCATTGATCGACGAGGAACTGCGGACGAATGGTTTCCCTCCTAATTTCGGCCGCACGGCGCTTCCAGGCCGGCGGCTTGCTGGTATTGCTCGACGGCCTGGATGAGGTCCCCGCCGATAGACTGGATGACACGATTCAAAGCGCATTCGCGACATGGTCGATCGGCATTCCCGGTGCCGCTACATCACGTCTTGCCGCACGGCCTTTTATAAGGATTATTTCCCTCGCTTCACCGATGCGTTGTTGACCGATTTCACGGATGACCAGATCCAGAATCTGATCGAAAACTGGTTCCACCGACGTGAACGCGATACGGCGGCCAAGCTATGGGACCTGCTGAAGGACCCGGAGCATCAAGCCACGCGAGAGCTGGCCCGGACGCCGCTCCTGGCCACCTTCCTCTGCCTGGTCTACGACGATCGCCAACAGTTACCCACCAATCGGGCCGAGCTCTATGGCGATGCCTTGCGGATCTTGCTGGAGCGCTGGGCAGCTTCCAAACGGATTCATGGGGAGCCCGTGTTCCCGGGACTCTCAACCAAGCGGGAACTGTTGATGCTGGAAGGGATCGCCGGGCCGGCTTACGAGCGCGAGCAGTATTTCTTCACGGCCAGAGAACTGGCGACGGCGATCGAAGAATTCCTGCGAAGCGATGCGGACCGGCCGGACAAGGTCGACGGGCGCCAGGTGGTGGAAGAGATCGAGCGGAAGCAGGGCCTGTTCGTGCAACGGGCCCACAACAAGTATTCATTCTCGCATCTGACGCTGCAAGAGTACCTCGGCGGCCTGTCATTATTACAAGGCCGGTCGTTCTCAAGAGATTGTCCAGAAGCGACTCTAACCGAGGAGCGCTGGCGCGAGGTCCACCTATTGCTGGCCGGCTTGCAGGAGCCGGACGCCGATGCCTTCCTGCTGACGCTGACAACCGAGACGGCGGAACGGGTCACCTCCGAATGGCTCAAGAGCCTGTTGTCCTGGGCCAAGGGATTGTGAAGGTTGATCCGTCTCCGAAACTGACCGCCGCGAGACGTGCTTTGATGATAGGGATTGCCATCGCCCTCGCTGTCGACCGCGCCTTCGCCCTCGACCGCGACCTCAACCCCGCTCCAGCTCCTCGCGCCCTCGCCCTCGCCCGCCACCTCGACCTCGCGCCTCGACCTCGCCCGCGACCTCGACCGAGAACTCGCCCGCGACCTTGCCCGCGACCTTACACGCGACCTCGACGTCGAGCCCCAACCTCACACCGCAGCATAAATTCTATTATTATAAACCATCGGATATTTAATGCCGAGCGAAGTGCTCGGTACGTTACAGCGTGGCACGATTTTGAACAAAAGTCTGCGGGGCGGCAGAAACCGTCGTCGATAGCGTTCTTCAAGATCTTCAGAACGCTTTCCACCTTCCTCCGCTCGCGCATGCGATTCTCGGAAAGCGATGCGCGACAATGCGCCGAATACCTGAACTATACGCACCGCATCCTCGAGTGCCGCGAAGCGGCCGAGCGGGTCACGCAAGCGGGTTGGGACCGGGTCTGCGAGCGATTATTCGCTCCGCTCAAATGCGAGAGTCAGGGCGTGCCCCAACTTGGGCCTTCGTCCATCCTCTCACCGGGCTTGCGGACGGCCTCGCGGGGCGATACTTTGTTCTGATTCCTCACCCAAGCCACGGAAAAACCATGGAACACCGCCAGCTCGGAGCCTCTGGATTCAAAGTCCCCGTCCTCAGTCTCGGGACGGGCACGTTCGGCGGAGAAGGTGCGTTCAAGGGATTCGGCGAAAGCGATGCGGCCGAGGCCACCCGGCTCGTCGACATCTGCCTGGACGCCGGTTTGACCATGTTCGACTCGGCCGATGCCTACTCGGCGGGTATGGCCGAGGAGATCCTGGGGCAGGCGATCAAGGGACGCCGCGACAAGGTGATCATCTCGACCAAGTCGGCCTTCCGCGTCGGGCCCGGGCCGAACGACGTCGGATCATCGCGTTATCACCTGATCCGCGCGGTCGAGGGCAGCCTGAAGCGGCTCGGGACCGATTTCATCGACCTCTATCAACTGCACGCCTTCGACCGGACGACGCCGGTCGAGGAGACGCTCGGCACCCTTGACGACCTGGTCAGGGCCGGGAAGATCCGCTACATCGGCTGCTCGAACTTCTCCGGCTGGCACCTGATGAAATCGCTCGCCGTCTCGAAGGAATACGGGCTCGCGCGGTATGTCGCCCACCAGGCGTACTATTCGCTCGTCGGCCGCGACTACGAGTGGGAGCTGATGCCGCTGGCACTCGACCAAGGGCGTCGGCTGCGTCGCGTGGAGCCCGCTTGGCTTCGCGCGGCTCACGGGCAAGATCCGCCGCGGGCAGGAGCCTGCCCGCAGACCAGCCGCCTTCGGCACCAGGATACGCTCGCGGGCGGCCCTGCCATCGCTGACGATTACCTGTTCCGGGTCGTGGACGCCCTGGACGCGGTGGCCGCGGAGACGGGCAAAACCGTGCCTCAGGTGGCGATCAACTGGGTGCTCCGCCGCCCCAGCGTCGCGAACGTCATCATCGGCGCGCGCAACGAGGATCAACTCCGTCAGAATCTGGGTGCGGTCGGCTGGGAACTGACGCCCGATCAAGTCGCCAGGCTCGATGCCGCCAGCGAGGTGACCCCCGCGTACCCAACCTGGCACCAGCGGCTCTTTGCCGAGCGCAACCCGCCGCCGGTTTGACCTTCGATGCCCTCGACGACGCCGACGGCGAATCCCCCCAGTGCAAAGCTCATCAACGATCCACGCCAGGGGCGGCGAGCGACATGAGGAACGCCTCGATTTGTTGTTTGCGACGGGTGGAAAGCTCCGCGTAGCGTCGCGCTGACGTGGCGCCTTGGCCAGCGTGCAGCGTGATGGCCTGAGCGATCGTCGCGGCTCGGCCGTCATGCAGATAAGGGGCCGAGTCACGAAGGCCCCAGAGGGGCGGCGTTCGCCACTCCCGCACCGATGCGGGGCCGTTGCCGGCGCCAGGGCGATCCGTGACCGCGGGGCCCTCGGGCCTTGATGGCTCACCCACGAACACGGTGTAGGTGTCACCGTCTCCGAGCTGGGGACCCATGTCGTGCAGGAGAAGGTCGCTGAAAATCCCCTCGACGTCACCCAACTTCGGGAGGTGGCAGCTCGCACAGCCAATCGATTTGAAGGTGGATTCGCCGGCCTTGATCGGCGCCGACTCCTTGTCAGTGGCCGGTGTGATGCCGACGGGAGCGGGCAAGCTCCGCACGTACTCGACCAGGTCGTCGCATTCACCCTGGTCCATATCCAAACCTTTGGCGGCGAGGCCGGGGAGGCGAGGGTCGGCTCCTTGATGGCGGCCGGGAAGCTCAAGCCCGATCTCACCGGCGGCGGCGGAGAGAACGAACTCTTCGAGCGTCGCTGTTTGCGCCTTCCATCCGAAACGGCCAATGCGCCCATCCTTCAAACGGCTGATCCGTCCCTTGGCCTGGCCCGAGCCGGCCGGCTTTCGCTTCGCGGCCGCCTCAATCGCGTCGTCGGAGATGGCGTCGATCAGGCCTGCTCCGAACAACGCGGGTGGGTTCCGCTGCGAGCTTCGGATCAGGATCGATCCGTGTTGACCAGGTACCAGCTCGCGCCAGGCGTTGTACATGGGATCGGTCCCGAAGCGGTGCAACACCACGCTGCGCGACTCGGTAAAGCCGGGATGAATCGCGGCCAGGAGTCTCGGGTCGGCTTGAAGCTCAGGACGCGACGACGCGGGGGGATCACCGCCGAACCGGTACTCAAACTTTCCCGCGCCGAAGTCCATGCTCATAAAGTAAGAGTAACCCGCGTATTCACCGACGTTGTCAGCCGCTGTGACGATTTCGATATTCCGGTCGGCTCCGCCAGCGCCTCCCGTTCCTCCGAGGTTGTGGCAGCCGACGCACGATTGTCCGTTGAAAACCGGCCCAAGACCGTCACCCCGATGTCCTCTCGGGTCGTTCTTCACCCAGACTCTCTCGAACAACTCGCGTCCCGCCGCCAGCGCTCTCTCCGACGGCCCACCAGCCGCGCCCAGACTCCGGAATCGGCCTGGTGCGGCCGGCGACTTTACGAGAGCGACCTCATCGACAGGATCAGCCCGCGGCAAGAGCACCGGCGTGGGTGTCGCCTTGACGGCTGTGTCGACATGCGGGATTGCCCGCGGCTTCTGCTGGGATTGGCCCGCCTTCTTGATCGGTCTTGTTGGCGATCAGGCCCACCCCATTCTGAATCGCCGCTTTTGGCGTTGGCATCGCTTTCGTGGTGGGAGTTGTCGCCAGCTTGGGTTCCCGTTGCGGACGGTTTTTGTGAACTTCATCGGCCCATGAGATCTTCCAGTAAAGACCAGCGGTGCCGAGAAAAGCGCGATCACAAAAAGCGAGAAGACCTTCAACGAGTGCGAGAACATGGCCGCAAGCACGGACTCGGCCAGGCTGTTCACCGGAGGCGCGACCAGCCCGGCCGTCCCTTGACCGGCGGCGAATCGGACCGCGGCGCGCGCGGTCGTCTCGGTCCAGTCTCGCCCGAGTACGCCGGCTGGGATCGTGAGCGAAGTCGCCAACTCGGATCTTGTCAGGGCGATCAGGCCGGCACCCCGGCGTGTTAGCCTCGACCGGAGCCGTTCGCGACCGCGGTGCAGGCGAATCTGGACGGTTCCCAGGGGCCAGTTGAGCGTCAGTGCCGCCTGGGCCTGGGTCTGTCCCTGCATGTAGCAAAGGATGATGGGGCGCCGGTATTTATCAGGAAGGCGATCGATCTCCTCGTGAAGCTCGGCGTAGTCCATCGGATCGGACCCCAGTTCCGCGGTCTCGCGTTGGCGCATGATTGTGGCTTTGTTCCGTTCGGCAACCCTTCGGCGCACCGCCTCCCTCCGCGCATGCCGTGCGACGCGTAAGGCAACCCCGTGCAACCATGGGCCGAGCGACTCGGGCTTGCGAATCGACCGCGCCTTTCTCGCCAGGACAAGGAAGACTGCTTGGGCCGCGTCTTCCGCCTCGTGTGGACTGCCAAGCACGTCGAGACACACGCGGTAAACGATCGGTCCATGCCGATCAACGAGAGCGGTGAACGCGGCCTCGGCAGCGACGGGGTCCGCGGGGGACACGAACTGTTGCAATAGCTCCCCGTCCGTCCGCACTCCAGCCGGCTCATGATTCCAAGGCGTCTCGATCCCTCTCGGCGCCGCGGTTGCCACTCGTGTCATTGGTCGTTATCCTTTCGCGGTTGGTCTCTTCTTCACCATAGTGCCATCCCGAGGGGTTTTCCATTTCAGAATTTCGCAAAATCTTGGGCTAATGTTACTCGGAGGACCCACGATGGCTCACGGTTTCTTCACCATCGAACAGTGGAAGCCACCCAAGCGGGGTGCTAAGCCCGCGTGGGTCCCGGTTCTTCATCTCGACGCCAATCATTCGCTCAGCGATGCCTTGCGGGCGATTGAAGAACGTGATCAAACCGGCTTCTACCGCGTCATCCAAACGCAGCGACACGTTTGGGCTGAGAAGGTGGACGGCAAGCTTCATCTCCGTAAGCGGCACGCGGGCTCACCCGAAGAACTCGCTCGCACCGCTGAAGCCTTCGAGCGAGACGACGGCAAGTGGCCGAAAAAGACGAAATGACAATCGGCTGCTGTCGACCCCGGTTCGCCACGCGCTGAATATCAACGTTTCTGATCCACGGCGCCGTCGCTTTGCACGGGAGGAATCGGAAAGACGATGTCCGTTTGCTGGCCGGTCCCCGTTGGTGATCAGCGCACGATTATCATGCTTGTCTCGTCCGACGCTGTACAGAAGCCAATACCCCGTCGTCGTTGCGACCTTGCTCGCTGTTCCGACTCCGGCACTGGTGAGGGCTTTGCCGAGCGGGACAAGGGGTTGCCCTCCTGAGCGAATGTAGCCGAAGATCCGTCCCGAGTACGGGTCGATGGGGAGGCTGGGCAGTTCCTCGGGGACCAGCTTGTCGAGAGAGTCGGGGAACTGGCCGTTGTGCCGGAGCTGCCAGGCGCGGAGAGCCATCACTTGCACCAGCGCCCGCCGTCCGACCTCGTTCAAGTCGTTGGGAGCGAGATAAACATTCACGTCAGCAGAGAGCAGCTTCGCGAGTGGCGTGCTCGACAAATCGTATGGGAAATCCGTTTCCGGCCCGTTTGGTAACCTGGATCGTATACTGTCGCGCTGCCAGTTTTCGAGCGCGGCCTTCTCGATATCCGCAGTCGCAATCAACCGATTGACCCGCCGGGCTCGGGCACGCTCCCACGATGTTGTCAACCAATCGAGCCAGGCAGCCGTCCAGAATTCTCCCGTACGCTCCAGGCCATGTCCGTTGCGCCATTCGAGTTCTTTCTCCAGCTTTTGGGCGGGCAGATTGAGGTTCTTCTCAGTGAGGAGGGCATCGGCACGTACGACCTCGTCGGCTGGTGTCATCTTCGGAAGGTCACGAATCGCCGCCAACGCGGAGCGGAGCCGCTCGGGCGTCTGGCGCGAGGCGACCGCCCACTCCATCGCCAGATCTAGCGCCTCGCGCTCAGTCACGAGGGCGGCCATGGCCCGAGCTGATCGCGGCTCCGTCGGATTGGTGCCGGACGATTCGGAACAGGGTGATCAGGTCTTTCCAGGCAGCGTCGAGATCGCCGTGGTCAAGGCGGTCGCGAGCAGACTGGATGACCAGCCGGCCGAGATTACTCATCGGTTCCCAGCCAAGGGTGGCCGTGGATTCGGATGATGACAGCGTCAACTGTTCGGGTCTCAGGAACCAGCAGTCAGGGAAGGCCGCAGCGCACGGACCAGGTCGAGAGCATCGCGGTTCAGCGTGAGGTCCGAGAACGGGGGCTTTAACACCCCGATCGCCTGGCGGTAGAGGTCGGCCGCGTTGCGTCCGGCTGGCAGGGGGTCGGACTCAGCGGTGATCCAGGCACGCGGTGGGGCAATCGGGCCGATGTCCGGCACGCTCCAGGCGCGATTTCCCGTGTAGGAACCCAGCAGCACCGCGCACATCGCAGTCAGCAACGAACCCAGGCGCAGCCAACGCCCGGGGGCTGGCCGGTCTAGCAGCCAGTCGCCGCTCCAGGCCCACGAGACGAACAAGAGCGCCACCGGGATCACGAAGAGGCCCAGGTCCAGCAACAGGTACGACCGGACCAGCGCGAGTAGAGGCAACTCCAGTGCCAGAGTCATCACCATGGCAATGACCACGGCCGTGAGCCCTCGCGAGATGGTCATCCCGCAGAGCAACGCGACCGCGAAGCCGAGCGGTATCACCGAGAAGATCCGAATCCAGTTATCGTTCCCCGCGTAGTTCACTCCCAAATCGGCGTATCGGAACGCGATGGCCTGCGGTCCCCAGATCAGCGCGAGTCCCACGCACCAGACCGCCAGCTTCACCAGCCAGACCAGACCCGGCCGCGCCCCATGATGAGTGAGGAACCGTTGGGTCCGCCCTCGGTTCTCCATTCCAAAGACGTTGATCCCCGCCACCAACGCGATGATCGTGTCCAGCAGCAGCACCAAACCAGGATCGAGCTGGCCCATGCTCAAATAGAATGGCAAGGGTAGAGCCAGCCCGATCACCGCGAGCAGGCACCAGGTCGTCTCGCACTCTCGCACTGGTCTCCCACACCAGGGCCCGGGCTTCGGCCAGCCTGGAGCGCCGTGGCAACTGGTCGGACAGCCGTTGCCTCGGCCAATCGCGGCACCGTTGCCTGAGCGACCGGCGACGGACGCCGGAGCACGACCGGCTGGGGTTGTTCCGGGTCGGCCGGCGTCATCACGATGGGCGACTGGAACTGAAACGGCAGTCGCCGCCGTCGCGAGCCGCGCGTGAACAAGAGATTCGAGGCGACCAGGGTCGCAAGGATCACCACGATCTCAAATACCACAAATGGATTTTCGGCGATGTCAATTTGAGTTTTTGGTGATGCTCGTAACCATCGCAGTACCTCCTCGAGTTTCGCCATCAGATAGATCATGCAGATCGCCGTGGAACCGGCCGTGGCGATCGCGGCGGTCAATGCATTGCTGAGGATCGACGACCAGAACAGTCCCCACGCCAGCACCACCAGTACGACCAGCCCGAGGCAAACCGCCAATAAGGACTTCGAGTCTCCCCTGAACAGGAGGGACCCGCCGTCGAAGTAACCGACATGTTCGGTGCTGAACGCCGCCATGGTGAAGAGCAGGGCAGCCAGCGCCATCGTGGTGATCAGCGCGAAGGAGAACTTGCCCGCCCAGACCACCGGTCGGCCCGCGGGCAGGATGTCGAGCAGCCTCAGCGTGCCCGTCTCGCGCTCGCCCGCGAAGGCGGCCGACCCCACCACGACCGCGTACAAGACGCTCCACGCCAGGGCCATGACCAAAAGCATGCCTTGCCGCACCTGGGGCCCGTAGTAATTCAAGCGCCAACCACTGCCCGGCCGCCGCGGCCAAGGCCACGAAGACCCAGATCGACCAGAGCTGCCGGGCGTCCTTCCACCACAATCGCAAATACATGGTCGGTTTACTCCCGCTAAATCATGATGTGATTACGCGACGTGTACCGCCAGCGGCGGCGCAGGCGCAGGGCGCCGGCCGCGCATGGTGCCGATATAGATTTCCTCGAGGCTCGGTGTTTCGATTTCCAGGCCCTCGACCCCTGGCAACGCCCGGATGGCCTCGCAGGCCGCGCGGTCGTATGCCCGGACCAGCCAGCGCGCCTGTCGCGGGGCGTCGGATGCATCGATCAGCTCGATCATTCGGCCTTCCGGTGGCGCAGTGGGGTGGTCGCGGCTGGTGAACATCACCGAGAGCAGGAATGTCCTCGACTTCAGCTCGTCCAGCGGCTTCAACCCGGATCAACCGCCCCTGATGCATCAGCGCCACATGGCTGGCGACTCGCTCGACTTCACCGATCTGATGGCTCGATAAGAAGACGGTCCGGCCCGCGCCGGCCAGGTCGACCATGCTCTCCAGGAACTCCCGCCTCACCAGCACGTCGAGCCCCGAGGTCGGCTCGTCGAGGACCAGGAGGGACGGGTCCGACGCCAAGGCCAGGGCCAGCGACACCTTCGCCCGCATCCCTTTCGAGAGCTCCTTGATCTTCCGGCTCGACGGCAGCTCGAACCCGCGGGTCAATTCGGCTATACCGTGTCTGATAACCGGTGGTGGTCCGCAGGGAATCCAGGTGGAACCCGGCGGCGAACCAGCCGATCTCGGCGACGGTCATCCAGTCGTAAAGCACCGGGACCTCCGGCACGTAACCGATCCGCCGGCGCACGTCGAAGCCCCTGGCGTGCCGGGTCGAGTCCTAGCACATCCATTCGGCCGCCATTGGGTTTGACCAGGCCGAGCAACATCTGGATCGTCGTGGTCTTGCCCGCTCCGTTCTCGCCGAGCAGGCCGAAGATCGAGCCCTCGGGTACCGACAGCGATAGCCCGTCGACGGCCGTCTGGTTCCTGTACCGCTTGGTCAACCCCTGAACCTGGATCACCGCCCCTGTTCGCAACTGGGTCTGTGCCTGAATCATGTCGCGTTCCCTTCTGCTGGTCCTGGGTCTCAGACATTGCCGTTGGCTTGACTCGTGCTCCGGGCCCACTCTTCGCGGAGGATGGCCTCGATCTCGGCCGGGTCCATCTTGCTCTGCCGGGCTTCCTCGATCGCCCGCCGCAGCCGCAGCCGGACGATCTCCCGCGCGCCGCCCGGCAACGCTCTGCCGCCCCCTCGGCCACCTCCAGCCCCATCCCTCGCACCGATTCGAGCAAGCCCTCGACCTGCAAGTCCCGATACGCCCGCGCCACCGTGTTCGGGTTGACCACGAGCTGCTTCGACAACTCTCGCACCGAGGGCACCAGATCTCCCGCGCGCAACACGCCCCCGGCTACCGCGAACTTCACCCTATCCGCGATCTGACCGTAAATCGGTCGCTCGTCCCCAGAGTTCAGATCAAGTAAGAACATTCGTCCTGGCCCTCTAGTGTGCTAGCTAACTAATACAGTATATCGGGGAACCGCACCGGGTCAAGACCTGGGGGAAAAAGCGATGTCTGTGCCGGCGATCTCACGGCTGACTGAGGCGGGGCCATCTCAAGAGCTCACCACTCATGTCGGTCGCTTCGGGATCTTTTGGAGTTGCTTTTTTGACACATCCGCCACGATCTGCCGTCATTCCCATGAAGGCTGGGAAAATCCGCAGTGACCCCGGGCCGATTCCGCAGTCGGGATCGTAAACAAGGTTGTCGGGCCGTGGTTAAGCCCGACGAGGAGTCCCAGCCGGGGCATGCTCTTTCAGGAACAAGGCGACAAGGAAACACGAACAGGAGCACTTCGATGGTTTCCCCATTGCGGCGCAGCGCGAGATTGCCGATGACGGTCCTTGCCTTGGCAATCGCCGTCTGGGTCGGGTCCGGTCCATCAGCCTTTGCACACGGTGGCGGCGGCGGCGGGGGTGGTCACGGAGGCGGAGGCGGTCACGGTGGAGGCCATAGCGGAGGCGGCCACTCGGGCGGTTACCACTCGGGCGGATATCATGGCGGCTATCACTACGGTGGCTACGGCTATAACAACGGGTATTACTATCCGAACTACTACTTCGGCTCGGGCGGCTACTACGGCTATCCCAATTATGGGTATGGATACGGTTACGGGTCGGGCTACACCTATCCGTCCTATACCTACGGCTATGGCAACTCCCCGGTGTATGCAGCGCCGAGCCAGGGGCGTTTCCTGGGCATCGACGAGCAACCCGCGGTCGACTCCGGCGGCCGGGGCATGCAAGTCGTGCAGGTTTACGCAGGTACTCCGGCCCAACAGGCCGGCCTTCAGGTGGGCGACGTCATTCACTCGGCCAATGGCTATCTCACGCAGGAACACGGAAACCTCGCCTGGATCATCGCCAATACTCCGGCGAACGGCGAATTGCGGATGAATGTCCGCACCGCCCGTGACGGCGTCGACCATCTGATCGTCGCTCGCATTCCCTGACAAAAAGGGCCGATCGCGGTCACTTCCCACGATCGGCCCTGGCTTTTTCAATGCGATATGATGCGATCGGGCTCACTCACTCAGGCTAGATGCCGCTCGACCTCGGGCATGAGCTTGGCGAAATCCAGCTTGTTGGGGCAGGCGGCCCGGGCGGCTTCAAGGTCGGCGCCGGACCAGTCGCGAGCCTCTTGGTCAAGGGCGGCGTACTGGCGGCGGGCCTCGCTACGGATACCGTGGTGCTCGTGGTACGTGAGGAAGCGGGTCAGGTTGCCCAGCTCGGCCTTGGTGCCGGCGGCGACCGAGCAACGGCCATCGCAGTCGGCGCAGAGGGTCGGGCCGAAGGCGAGGGCCGCATCGCGAAGCTGCTTGATCTCGGCCGTCTTCATTGGCTCGTAGCGACGAGCGGCCTCGGCGTCCTCGCGGAGCTGGTCGGTCGTCTTGATCGACACGCAGGATCCGCTGATGCGCTCGTCGGTCCAGATCGCGTGCAGCAGCCCTTGGTACGGCGAGAGCTTCTTCTCGGCGAGCATCGGAGTCCGCTTGACCACCTCTTCGAGAACGTCGAACTTGGGCCGGGAGGGGAACTGACCGGCGACCTGCTTCATCGAGATCAGGCCGATCCCCTTCTCATGGCAGGCGTCGAGCGCCTTGTTGAGTGGGGAGTCCTTGTCGAGCCAGGGCGTGTACTGAAGCATGATCGCGTCGACGATTCCGCCCTCGGCCGCCGCCTGGATGATCTGGGCGCGATCCTTGTGGTGGGTCGAGAAGCCGAAGAACCTCGCCTTGCCCGACTTCCGGATCGCCTCGGTCGTCTCCTTGAACTCCTGGCTCTTGACGAAGTTCATGGCATCGTCGAGCGTGTGCCTGTCGCCGAGCCCGTGGATGAAGTAGAAATCCACATAGTCGGTCGCCAGGGCTGCCAGCCGCTGGTCGATCCTCTTCAACATCTCGCCGGGCGTGGCAACCTCGTCCTTGGTGACAAGGACGATCTGCTTACGAACCTCGGGAGCCGACTCGAACCACTTCTTGAAGCCGGGCTCGGTGCCGTAGAGATTGGCGGTGTCGAACGTGCGGACCCCGCTGGCGAAGGCCAGGCGGAGCAGACGGTCGAGGGTTCCGCGCTCGCGCAGAGCCCCGGTACCCATTTCGAGCAAGGTGATCTCGACGCCGGTCTTGCCGAGCTTCCGCTTGGGGAGAACGGCCGTCTTGGCGGCGGCGTCCTGCGCCTCCACGCCGGAGGTCGCGCTCAGAGCCGCCGCGGTGGCGAGCGCACCGGCCTGGAGGAACGCGCGGCGGTCGGGGTTGTTCGTCTCTTCTTGGGACATCGGTCTCGACTCCTTTTCAATGTGGACCTCGATACGAACGAGCCAACTATTTCGATCGAGTTAATCCTATCCTATTCGGACTGTTTCTGCACAGACGTCTGCCTCGGCGAAAATGCCTTTCACAACAGATACCGATCAGGCGATTGCAGCGGCCAGGCGCGCCCGTTAGATTGGCAAACGCTCCGAACATCCTTCGTGCGCTAGCGATTCGTTTTCCCGTGGGAACATGCCTGAAAGGAGGTCGAACATGGATCGGCGCGACGTCTTGTGCTGGTTGTCGGCTGGTGCCGCGGCCGGCTGCTCCCATCTTGTCACCCCGCAGAATCGTTCCGTCGCCCAGGCGGTCCAGCCAAAGCTGGAGTCGCCGCGAGGGCTGCCGCCTCTGAAGATCACCGACATCACCACCATCCTCACGGCCCCCAACCGGGTCCGCCTGGTGATCGTCAAGGTCTCGACGAGCGAGCCGGGCCTCTATGGTCTGGGCTGCGCAACCTTCACCCAGCGGGCCTACGCGGTGCAGACCGCCGTCGACAAGTACCTCAAGCCCTTCCTGATCGGCCGGGACGTGGACCAGATCGAGGATATCTGGCAGTCCTCGTACGTCAGCTCGTATTGGCGAAACGGCCCCGTTCTTTTCAACGCGATGAGCGGTGTGGACATGGCACTCTGGGACATCAAAGGCAAACGGGCTAATATGCCCGTCTATCAATTGCTGGGCGGGAAATGCCGGTTCGCCGCCGCGGTTTACGCCCACGTGCAGGGGCGCGACATCAAGCAGGTCGAGGAGAACGCCCGCCAAGCGCATGGCCAGGGGCTACCGTCATATTCGTGTCCAGATGGCGATCCCCGGCCTGGCCACCTACGGCAGCGGCCCCACGCCACGCTCGGTGAGCCTGCCGCAGCCGGACCCGAGGTGATCGGGCCAACCAACCCCAGGGCGATCTGGGAGCCCGGCCCCTACCTGCGTGCCCTTCCCAAGCTGTTCGAGCACCTACGGTCGGCGCTGGGCGACGAGGTTGAGCTACTCCACGACGTGCATGAGCGGATCTCACCCAGCCAGGCGGTCAGCTTGTGCAAGGAGCTGGAGAAGTACCACCTGTTCTTCCTGGAAGACCCTCTGCCGCCCGAGGAGAAGGACCACTTCCGGTTGATCCGCCAGCAATCGAGCGTGCCGATCGCCATGGGCGAGCTGTTCAATACCCAGCAGGAATACGTACCACTGATCGCCGAGCGGCTGATCGACTTCATCCGGATCCACATCTCGCAGATCGGCGGCCTGAGCATGGCGCGGAAGGTGGCCGCCCTGTGTGAATTCTTCGGCGTGAAGACCGCCTGGCACGGCCCCAGCGACTGCTCTCCGGTCGGCCATGCCGCCGGGCTGGCGCTCGAGCTGGCCACACACAACTTCGGCATCCATGAGGGCTCTGTCTTCCCGCCCGAAACCCGCGCGGTCTTCCCTGGCTGCCCGGAGACGAAGGATGGCTTCATGTATGCCCACGAGGCTCCCGGCTTGGGAATCGACATCGACGAGAAGCTGGCCGCCAAGTACCCATTCCCCGACACCCCCACCTTCGACCACCGCTGGGGCACGACCCGACGGCGAGATGGCACGGTGATCCGGCCCTGAGACTGATCTCACGATTGCTGGAGTCCCGCACACGATGACCTGGCCGCAGAACTACGACCCACTGCTCGCCTGGCCCTTGTCGACCTTGGTCTCGGCGCCTGCCGGTGATCACGCTCTTCTTCTCGCTGATCGTGCTGAAGACACGTGTCTGGGTCGCGGCTTTGGCCGGGCTGTTGATGGCCGTCTGTCCTGGCGCTTGCCGTGTTTCGCATGCCCGCGACGCTGGTCGCCGCTTCAGGCGTCCTCGGGGTTATCTTTGGCCTGCTGCGCATCGCCTGGATCATCGTCGCCTCGATCTTCCTTTATCATATCGCCGTCGAGACGGGTCAGTTCCAGGTGATGAAGGAATCGATCGCGGCGCTCTCGACGGATAAGCGGCTCCAACTGATCCTGATCGCCTTTTGTTTTGGGGCTTTTCTCGAAGGCACCGGTGGCGGCGGGGCGCCGGTCGCGATCGCCGGCTCGTTCCTGATCGGGCTGGGCTTCGAGCCGTTCCAGGCGGCGACCTTATGCCTGATCGCCAATACCGCGCCCGTCGCCTGGGGGGCGGTCGGCAACCCGATTCGAGCGCTGGCGACCGTGACGGGGCTTCCCGAAATGGCCCTGAGTGCCATGGCCGGACGAATCTTACCCCCCTCTCGGCGATCCTGCCGCTCTGGCTGGTTCGCAGCATGGTTGGCTGGCGCGAGACGTTCGAGGTCTGGCCGGCCCTGGCCGTCAGTGGTCTCTCGTTCGCGCTGATGCAGTTCTACTGGTCGAACTACCAGGAATCCGGATTGGTCGACATCATTGCCGCCCTTGTCTCACTCCTGGCCATGGTCGCTTTCCTGAAGATCTGGCATCCGAAGACGAAGCCTGCGGCAACCATGACGAACCTGCAATGCCGGGTGCGCCAACGCCAAAGCCGGCGAACCCATCGACATGAGCCGGCGCCACTCGTTCTTGCGTCGATTCTCAAGGGATGGTCCCCCTTCCTGCTCGCCTCCGTATTCATCTTCGTGTGGAGCATGCCGGCGATCAAAGATCGTCTCACCCTGACCAGTCTGAAACAACCGATGCCCTACCTGGATCGAGCGGTCGTGCGAATGCCGCCCGTTGTCGTCCAGCCTACGCCGGAGGAGGCGATTGCCGACCTGAACTTCCTGGCGCTGCCCGGTACCGCCGTCTTGCTGGGCGGGGTCCTGGCGGCGCTTCTGCTGGGCATGAGCCCGGCAGCGGATCGTCCGGACCTTCGGCCGTACGCTGATCCATCTGACGCCATCGCTCCTGGCGATCAGTTTCATGGTCAGCCTGGCTTACGTCACGCGATACTCAGGGATGGATACAGTCCTCGGTCTGAGCCTGACTCGGACCGGCCCTGCCTTCCCCTTCTTCGGGACCTTGCTGGGATGGCTGGGGGTGGCCCTGACGGGCACCGATGCGGGTTCGAATGTGCTCTTCGGTAACCTTCAAAAGGTCACGGCCGAGCGGCTCGGCATCAGCCCGATCCTGATGGCCGCAGCCAATTCGAGCGGGGGCGTCATGGGGAAAATGATCGACGCACAGTCGATCGTCGTCTCGAGTACCGCAACCCAGCAAGTCGGCCGAGAGGCCGAGATCTTCAAGGTCGTCTTCAAGCACAGCGTGGCCCTCGCCTGCCTGGTCGGTCTGATTGTCATAATATATGCATTTATATTTCCTGGACTCATACCCAACGCGACTGCCCTGAAACCTTGACGAGGAAACGACGAGGCGCCTTGGAACAGCCCGCGCCGAGATGGTCTGAGCAACTTCCTCCAGGTTGTGGCCTGGTGAAGGTATATTGTCAGTCACCCATCAATCCTGTGAGTCCGTTATGATTAGATTTCGACTACGCCACAACATCGCGGGATTGATGGCCCTCGTCCTTTGTGTGGGCCTCAGCCTCGCCGCCCTGCGGAATTCGGATCAACTTTGGGCTACCGTGATCTACACTGTTGCGATCATCACCCTGGCAGCAGCCGTTGTCGGTGCGATCGTCGGAGAAGGAAGGATTCGCACCTTTTCGACCGGCTTCGCCGTCTTCGGCTTGACTTATTTCCTGATCGATTTCTTGCCGCCGCACCACGTCAACAGTTTCGGCTTCGGGCCGCAACCGAGGCCAAGCCTGTTGATCGAGAAGGGATTCGCCCTACTCCAGCCCTATCTCAAGCCGATGTCTCCACAGGCGAGGCAAGGTTTCATCGAGTATGACCAGGTCGGTCAATCGATCGGAATTATCCTCTTCGGTTTATTCGGCGCAGTCCTGAGCGGACTGGTCGCCGGCAAGCATCACCGTGTCCGGCCGAACGCCGGGGAAGCCGACAACCACGCCACGGAGTTCATGGGATGAACATGAAACCGGCGAGATCGAACGCGGCCGGAGCGGACATCATTCCTGCAGGGACTGGCTCCTCACTTTCACTTTCTCCTCCGAGTACGGGGGCATTGAGCGAATCAGGAGAGCTTTAATGTCTCCGTCCAGTCGTTGTCACTGCATGGGTCTACTCCTCGCGATCAGTCTGCTCGGCGGCCATTGCCGCGTCGCCTCGGCCGTCACTACCGGGATCGATACGGTCGGCACTCCTCCCGCCTTCACCGGTTCCAAGGCCGGGGACGAGCGCGAGGTCACCGGCATCAAGCTCCGTTGGTGCCCGGCCGGCCGGTTTGTGATGGGTAGCCCGCCGAGCGAGCCGGAACGACGTCCAAGCGAGGACCAAGTCGCGGTGACGCTCACTAAAGGCTTCTGGGCGGGCAAATACGAGGTGACACAGGGACAGTGGAAGCGGGTCATGGGCGCGGTTCCGGGTGAACTGACGGCGGGAGAGGGAGACGACTTCCCGGTCTATAATGTCAACTTCGCCGCGGCGGAAGCGTTCTGCCGCAAGCTGACCGAGCAGGCACGCGCTGCCGGCACTCTGCCCGAGGCGTGGGAATTCCGGCTGCCGACCGAAGCCCAGTGGGAATACGCCTGTCGCGCGGGACAAAGACAGCAACCGCATTTGGCGACAGGCTGAGCAGCAGCCAGGCGAACTTCAAGGGGCAGCCGTACAACGGCGCCGAGGCCGGGCCATCGCTGAACCGGGCGGCGAAAGTCGGCAGCTACCCGGCGAACGCGTGGGGGCTGCATGACATGCACGGCAACGTCTTCGAGTGGTGCCGGGATTGGTCTCATCCCAAGCTACCGGGCGGGACGGATCCCGATCTGTATGACAACAAGGCCGGGTCCCGGGTGCGCCGCGGCGGCTGCTGGGCGGACGAGGGGTGGCCGTGCCGGTCAGCCTTGCGCGTCGGATTCGAGCCGGAGCGTAGGAGCGACCACATCGGCTTTCGCGTTGTCGCCGTCCAGCATGAGGTGATCGCACGCCGGTTGACAGGTCAAATCCTCCGTTCAAGCCGGCACCAGCGCGGCGAATCGGCCGGCGGCGTCGGTCCAGGCGGCGGTGTCGCGGGGCTCGTAAACGGTCACGGGGAACGAACGGGCGACGACCCCGCGCAAGTCGGCGATCGAGCCGAGCCGGCCGCGGCCGATGGCCTGCATCAGGATGTTACCGATTGCAGTGGCCTCGACGGGCCCCGCATGCACCGGCCGGCCGCAGGCGTCGGCGGTGAACTGGCAAAGCAAGGTGTTCTTGGTCCCGCCGCCAACCACGTGGATCGTCTGGATCGTCGTGCCCAGGATGGCTTCGAGCCGATCGATCGCCCAGCGGTACTTGAGCGCCAGGCTTTCCAGGCAGCAGCGAACCAGGGCCCCCTCGTCAACCGGAGGCGACTGGCCGGTGCGAGTGCAGAAGGCCGCCAGCCGCGCCGGCATGTCGCCGGGAGACAGGAACGCCGTGTCGTCGGGATCGACCAAGGCGGCGAAAGCGGGCGCGACATGGGCCCTGGCGAGCAACTCCTCGTACGACAGCTCTCGCCCGGCGCGAGCCCAGGTTCGGCGGCATTCCTGGACCAGCCAGAGCCCCATGATGTTCTTCAACAGACGCGTCGTCCCCGCCACACCGCCCTCATTCGTGAAATTATACTTCATCGTTTCCGCGTTGATCACCGGATGCTTGACCTCGACACCCAGCAGCGACCACGTTCCCGAGCTGAGATAGCACCAATCCGGCGGCGCATCGGAGGAGGAGGATTTCGATTTTGTCGAGGCCGGCACGGCAGCCACTGCACTGGCCGTGTCATGAGTCGCCGGTGCGATGACCGTCACGGAACGAGCGAGACCGATCTCCTCGACGAGCGCGGGCGCAGGGGGCCCAGGACACTCCCCGGCTCGATCAGCTCGGGCAAGATCGCGCGGGGGATCTCCAGGCCGCTGGCACAGCTCGTCGGACCAGGTGCCTGTGCGAGGGTCGAGCAACTGCGTCGTCGAGGCATCGGTGCGCTCGCCCGCGCGGCGGCCGGTCAAGAGCCAGCCGAACAGGTCCGGCATCATGAGCAACGTCTCGGCGACATCCAGAAGCGGCGAGCGCGACAGCACCAAGGCCAGAAGCTGGTACGCCGTGTTGAACGGCAGGAACTGCAAGCCGCTGATCTCATAGATCCGCTCGCGTGGGATCCGCTCGAACGCCGCATCGAGCATTCCGTTAGTCCTGGCGTCGCGATAATTGACCGGGTTGCCCAAGAGAGTGTCGCCTCGGCCGATCAGTCCGAAATCGACGCCCCAGGTGTCGACGCCGACGCCGTCGAGCTCACCGTAATGCGTAGCCCCTTTGCGCATCGCTGTCTTGATTTCGTCGAACAGCCGAGGCAGGTCCCAGTAGAGCGTGTCCAGCATCCGAACTGGACCGTTGGGGAAGCGGTGCACGTCTTCCAGCGCCAGCTCCCGGCCGTCGAAGCGGCCCAAAAGCCCCCGGCCGCTCTCTGCCCCCAGGTCCAGCGCCAGATAGTTGCTCGTCGTGGCCATTTGCGTCGGTTCTCCGGTTGGATACGATGGTTGCGTCCGGCGGTATTGGTGCACGGATAGCAAGACGCCCTTCGATTCGCCCATGATAAGAGTCCAGTCGACCGGGGACAAGCACAGGGGCAAGCGGTCTTATACGGCTTTCCATGCTTTTGCCGAGTGCTGCGACTCGATCGTCCGTCGGTCATGCTGATTTGACTAGTTCGCCGGGCCAACTAATTTACCTTTAGAGTCAATGCCGCTGAAATAGGCGCGTGTCACAGCCTCATGTTACCTTGGGTTCGGCGACTAACAAGGCACTACGGAGGCTGTGACGACGATGCAGCCAGGACAATGCACACTGCCGCCAGATGCAACGGCACGGATCTTGACCAACTCGCTTTTCGGCGACAGCCGCAAGACCATCGACCAGTGTCCAAAGAAACGAGGTGAGCAATGACAGAACGCTCTCGGAAGCTGCCCGAAAAGCAAGAGGAAGGCCGAGGGGATTCCGCGCCTGCTGAGAAGGCCCAGGTCGATTTCGTGATGGAGCGCTTCGGCAATATCCAAGAGGCTGGTCGTTCGTTCGACATCGAGTATTGGCAGCGACAAGGGGACGCCGCGATCTATCGTGCCGCGTGGGAGCTGGTCGAGTTCTATCACTGCGAACAGGGTATGGAGCCGGATGAACTCAGACTTCAAAGATCTATTGAGAGTTTTCAACGAGCATAAAGTTCGCTACCTCGTCGTAGGCGGCTATGCGGTGATCAAGTACACGGAGCCGCGGTACACGAAGGATTTGGATGTGTGGATCCAGGCCACCCTGAAGAACGCCCGTGCCGTCTTTGCGGCGCTGCGTGAGTTTGGGGCGCCGCTCACGAACATCACCTCGGCAGACTTCGCCAAAGAGGGGTCCGTTTATCAGATAGGGCGACCTCCGGCCGCGTGGATGTGCTCACATCCATCGAGGGTGTCCGCTTCGCTGCTGCCTGGCCGAACCGCATGGCGTCGAATTTCGATGGTGTTCCGGCGCCGGTCATCTCACGTCAGGACCTTCTTACTAACAAACGTACCGTGGGCCGCCCTCAAGATCTGGTCGATGTCAGCAATCTTCTCGAAGCCGAGAATGCACTTGAAAAGCTCAAGAACGAGACCACGCCCAAGAAAGGAAAACCCAAGGGAAAAGACCGAGGGGGCGTGCGGTAAGTTCATCGACTGTCGGTTATGCTGATCTTCTGGACCCTCTTCGCAACGAAGTTCGACTTTCTGGAGCCGCGGCGATGAAATCCGCCAGGACCACGACAATCCTCAGTTTGGCTGCAAGCTTGATTCTGATTTCCACGGCCGGATGGGCCGCTGATCCATCCTATAACCGCAAGGAAGACGTGATTTACGGCCGCAAGGACGGGACCGCCTTGACCATGGATGTCTTCACACCCATGAAGGAATCCAAGGGGATCGGCGTGATTATCGTCGTCAGCGGCGGCTTCGTCTCCAGGCACGAAGCGATTGTGCCGGCCTTCGTCCGACCGCTGAGCGATCGAGGCTACACCGTCTTCGCGGTGGTCCACGGCAGCCAACCCCGTTACACCCTCCCCGAGATCATCCAGGACATGAACCGGGCTGTGCGATTCATCCGCTATCACGCCAAGGATTACGAGATCGACCCGGATCGCCTTGGTGTCACGGGAGCCTCGGCGGGCGGTCACCTGTCGCTGATGCTGGGAACCGCCGGGGCCGAGGGTGACCCGAACGCCAAGGATCCCGTGGATCGCGTCTCCAGCCGGGTACAGGCCGTCGCCTGCCTCTTCCCGCCGACGGATTTTCTCAACTACGGCAAGAAAGGCAACGAGAAGATTCGTCCCACCGATCATGGCCCACCGTTCCGGGCCGCCTTCGATTACAAGGAAATGGACAAAGAGAGCAGGATGTGGGTACCAATCACCGATCCGAAGCGGCTCCAGGAGATCGCCCGACAAGTCTCACCAATCTCCCACGTCACTCCTGACGACCCACCTACGCTCATCATCCATGGAGATGCGGACCAGCTCGTTCCCCTCCAACAGTCGGAACGGATTGTCGAGGAGTTCAAGAAGACCGGGGTCCAGGCAAACCTGGTGGTGAAGAAAGGGGCTGGGCATGGTTGGCTCGGAATCGACAAGGACTTGAACCAGCTCGTCGACTGGTTTGACAAGTATCTCAAGAAGCCGGCTTGAGGCAAGTCTCGCGGAGCCTGAGCCCAACCTCAGGCTCCCCGTAAGCTGGCGACGAAGTCCGCATGCTCGGGCGAGTTAAGGCCCTGCTGGACCATAGCCAACACCGCGGCTAGATCGCCGCGCAACAGCGCGGCCGGGTCCAGCCACAGGCCGGGGAACACCGTGCTGCGCAGGATGCCGTCGGCCGACGGTGCCAGAGGTTCATAGCGCCCTTCGCGGAGCACGAACCAGTCGACTTGGCGATCCTGCACTCGCCAGATGACGTATTCGAGGACGCGACTGCGCCGATAGACATGGAGCTTCTTTCCGAGGTCGTAGCTGACGCTGCTGGCAGCGATCTCGGCGACTAACTCCGGGGCTCCTTCGACATAATCATCCTCGCTGATCCTCGCTTGTCCGTCACGCTCAGGCTCGAACATCAGAAAGGCGTCGGGCTGAGGTTCGTTGTCGAGGTCCAGGCGGATGCTGGCATTGTCACCCGCCCCCACGCCCGGAGTGCCCGCGACGTAAACCGCCAGCCAGCCCATCAATTGACCGTGTGGTTTGCCGTGCCGCCGGTATCGTACGGGAGAACCCACGTAAACCACTCCTTCGATCAGTTCGGCCTTCTTGAGTTCGGGCATCGCCTCATAGCGGCGTTCGAACTCAGCGCGGGTCAGGCTGTCGCCGTTCTCCAGCGCGGGAACGGTGGCTGGTTCGGCGGGCTGGACACGGGTCGTCAGGACGGCCATGGGATCGGCTCCCGGAGTGCCGGAATCTCAACATTCGACTCCCTCAATCATACGCGAACCGAGAGCGGATGACTACCTCAGTGCGAACCGCGAGGGAGCTTGGAGACCGAGAGCCTGACCGATTCACCATCGCTTGTACGGCAGAAACTTTCCCGACATCGTGATCTTGACCCGATCCCCTTTGGGATCGGGTTCCTTCTCGACCTGCATGGTGAAGTCGATGGCGCTCGATGATGCCGTCGCCGAACGTCTCCTGGATCACGTCCTTGAGCGGCAGGCCGTAGACCTGGAGGATCTCGTAAAAGCGGTAGAGCAAGCGGGTCGACCGGGACGGTCGGCATCAGCCCACCCTTGACGGGGAAGCCGGTCAGACTCGGCGCCAGGGCGTGGTCGAGCCCCAAGGCGTCGAGCAGCTTGATGGCCTGCTCGTGACTGGCACTGGCCTGGCGATAGCAAACCGCCGCCAGAAACACCTCATTGCAGCCGACGATGTCCGCCAGCGCGGCGAACGTGATCTGCTTGGCCATCTTGGCATTCAAAATCGCCTGAGTGATCTCGGGCAGCATGGGCGCGGATCCTTTGCCTGAAAAGCTGGTTCGCTGCTTTTTGCTTGTATCTTGCTTGCTTCAATGAATCGCATGCGATGTTCTGTCCTGCCTACGACAACGATTGGCGGCAGCAATCGAGCATGTCGGCCAAGGTCTGCTCGATCGGATAGCGCGGCTCCCAGCCGACGGCCGTACGAAGCTTGGAGGCATCGGCGACGAGCAAGGGCAGGTCGACGGGGCGGACCCGCGCGGGGTCGACGCGGACCGGAACGGGCGTTTTCGCGAGGGACCGAAGGTGCTCCAAGGCCTCGGCAATCTTGACTCCCTGGCCGCTGCCGAGGTTGTAGATCTCGCCGGGCGTCCCGCCTTGTGCGAGTAACCGGTAGGCGCGCACCACATCGCGGACGTCGGTGAAGTCGCGGACGACGCCGAGATTGCCGACCTCCAGACAATCGCGGCGGCCCGATTCCACCTCGGCCACCTGAAGCGCCAATGCGGCCAGTACGTACCGGGAGGACTGCCGTGGCCCGGAATGGTTGAACGGCCGGACCATCACCACGTCCGTGCCGTAAGCCAAATGGTGCTGGATCCCGAGCAGGTCGACGGCCGCTTTGCTTGCCGCATACGGGTTGTTCGGACGCAACGGGCAATCTTCCCTGACCGGGATGAATTCGGGCGCCGGGTTGCCATAAGAGACGCCCGAGCCGACCAGGATCACCCGTGGCTTCTGGCCCGACGCCTTGACCGCCTCGAGCAGGTTCAGGCTTCCCACCAGGTTGAGGGTCCAGGTGCCACGCGGGTCGGTCATGCTCCCCTGCGGATTGGACTGCGCGGCCAGGTGATAGATCACCTCGGGCTGCTTGCGGCGGATCTGTTCGGCCAGCTCGTCCTCATCTTTCTCGACCAGGTCGAACGGTTCGATCCGTACAGTCTTCCCCAGATGCGCCAGCTCCCCCGGCCACCGGCCGGAAGCCGACAAACCGACCACCAGATCCCCCTCGCCAACCAGGTGCTCGGCCAGATGCCCACCCACAAACCCGGAGACCCCGGTCACCAGCGCACGCATGGGCAAATCCCTATCTCAAACCACTGATGCGAAGAAAGAAAAGCTAACCACAGATGAACACAGATAAACACAGATCAGGAAAGCAAAAAAACGGGAGAGACCGGCGTAGTTCGTTGACGTTGAAAGCGATCAAGAGTAGGATCGGGGGGCTGGCGATGTCGGCCGCATTTTACTATCCACCCAGGGAGTGGCAACGATGGGCTCCGACGTTCGTGATCTTGCTATCAATCAGATTACGGAAGCTGTGATCGGTTGTGCTTTCCGGGTCCATAACACCCTTGGCGTGGGCTTTGTCGAGAAGGTTTTATGAGAACGCGCTGACTCATGAGATTCGCAAGGCTGGCCTGTCAGTCGGCCAGCAGGTGGAGATCAAAGTTTATTACGATCAGGTCGAGGTCGGTTTGTTTGCGGCGGACTTACTGGTAGAGAGCACTGTCTTGGTCGAACTCAAGGCGGTAAGAGCTCTGGACGAGGTCCACCTGGCCCAGTGCATCAACTACCTTCGAGCTACCGGATTCAGGGTCTGTCTTCTCCTCAACTTCGCCAACCCCAAACTCGATATCAAGCGAATCGCTCTCTAAACTAAGTATTCTATCTGTGTTTATCTGTGTTCATCCGTGGTTAATTATTTTATTTTATTGACGATACGCCCCTGAGCGGACGCGTTCGACCCAATCGGAGTGGGCCTGGTACCACGCGACGGTGGTGGCCAAGCCTTCTTCGAAGGCGACGGTCGGTCGCCATCCCAGCTCGGCTTCGGCCTTGGTGCAGTTGATGGCGTAGCGGCGGTCGTGTCCAAGGCGGTCGGTGACGTACTTGATCAGGGTCTCGGTCTTACCGCAGAGTTTCAGGATGGCGCGGGTCACGTCGATGTTGTACCGTTCGCTCTCGCCACCGAAGTTGTAGATCTCGCCGGCGCGGCCGCGGCGCAGGGCGGTGTCGATCCCTCGGCAGTGGTCGAGCACGTAGATCCAGTCGCGCACCTGGCGGCCGTCGCCATAGACCGGCACCGGAACATCCGCCATCACGTTGGTGATGAACAGCGGGATCAGCTTTTCGGGGAACTGATACGGGCCGTAGTTGTTTGAGCAGCGGGTGATGACGGTATCGAGTCCGAACGTGTGGTGGGCGGCACGGACCAGCAGGTCGGCGCCGGCCTTGCTGGCGGCATACGGACTGTTCGGCGCCAGCGGGTTGGTCTCGGAGAACGGCGGGTCGTCGGGTCCGAGCGTGCCGTAGACCTCGTCCGTTGAAACCTGGACGTAGCGGGGGACCTTGGCCGTCCTCGCCGCGTCGAGCAGGCACTGAGTCCCAAAAACATTGGTCCGCAAAAACGGCGTCGCGTCGCTGATCGAGCGGTCGACATGGCTCTCGGCGGCGAAGTTCACGATCGCGTCGAACCCCCCTTCGGCCACCAGCTTGATCACCAGTGGCCGGTCGGCGATATCCCCACGCACAAAGCGGTAGCGCCAGCCCGCGCTCTCGACGATCCCCGCCAGGTTGTCCGGATTGCCCGCATACGTCAGCGCATCAAGGTTCGTAATCTCGATCGCCGGATCGGTCTCCAGGAGATAGCGCACGAAATTCGCTCCGATGAAGCCGCAACACCCCGTCACCAGGATTCGCTTGATCGGAAGCTCGCTCTCCATGCTGACGTCCTTCCTTTGTTGTCGTCAGCGTTTCTCAGGTTAATCGGCTGGGCCATCGCGGACAAGTCGTGTTACGACCCCTTCGTTCACGCCTGGGCGGGCGGCAGGTCGTCCTGGCCGCCGGTGTCTTGGTCGCCATCGCCATCGCCATCGCCATCGAGGTCGATATGGTCGCTGGCCTCGGCCTCGCCCACGCCGTCGTCCATGATGTGGGGCTTATGAAGGCCATCGAGCAGGGCGTTGGCATCACTGGTTCCGTTTTCCTCGCCGTCGATGATCGGCTGGCCGTTGCCGGTCGCCTCGACGTCGCCGAGCTCGTCCTCGGGGAGCTTGGCCACGCTACTGACGGCATCGCCCTCGTCGAGCTTGATCAACCGAACACCCTGGGTATTGCGACCGATGGTGCGCATCGTGCTGACGCGGGTGCGGATGACCATGCCGCCGCTGGTGGTGAGCATGACCTCATCGTCGTCGGTGACCTTGCTGACGGCGACGACCGGCCCGTTGCGCTCGCTGGTCTGGATGTCGATCAAGCCCTTGCCGCCCCGGTTCTGGGTGCGGTACTCGGTGAGCAGGGTGCGCTTGCCATAGCCCTTGGAGCAGACGGTCAAAAGGCTGGCGGGGTCGTCGTCGCCATTGGCGACGATCATGCCGATGACCTCGTCCCCCTCGCCGAGCTCGATCCCCTTGACACCGTAGGCCGGCCGGCCCATCGACCGCACCCGCGATTCGTCGAACCGGATCGACATGCCTTCTTTGGTGGAGAGCACGACGTGGTCGCCGGCCTTGGTGCGCGCCACGCCGATCAGCTCGTCATTCTCGTCCAATCCCAGGGCGATGATGCCGCGCCCCAAGGGGCGGCGGAAGGCAACGAGCTCGGTCTTCTTGACGGTCCCGCGCCGGGTGACCATCAACAGGCACTCGTCTTCGCGGAACTCGCGCACGGGGATCATCCCGGTGATCCGTTCCCCATCGGCCAGTTGCAGCAGGTTGACGATCGCCCGCCCGCCCGCCGTGCGTGACGCCAGGGGCAGGTCGTAGACCTTGTGCCAGTAGACCTTCCCCTTGTCGGTGAAAAACAGGAGGTAGTCGTGGGTCAGGGCAACGAACATGTGCTCGAGGAAATCGCCCTCCTTGGTATTGGTCGCGGCAATGCCCCGCCCTCCCCTGCCCTGGGCGCGGTAGGTGCTGGGAGGGAGCCGCTTGATGTAGCCGTCGTGGGTGACGGTCACCACCATGTTTTCCTCGCGGATCAAGGCTTCCTTGTCGAAATCGCCGAGCTCCTCGTCGGAGATCATGCTACGGCGAGCGTCGGCGTACTTGGCCTTCATCTCACGCAGATCAGCCCGGATCATGTCGAGGATCACGTTCTCGTCGGCCAGGATCCGCTCGTAGCCGGCGATATCGGCCTTGAGGCCGATGTACTCTTGCGCGAGCTTGTCGGCCTCCAGTCCGGTCAAACGCTGAAGCTGCATGGCCAGGATCGCGTCGGCCTGCATCCTCGTCAGGTTGGTCGACTCCTTGGCCTCCGGGTCGTCCAAGGCCCGGCGAAGGATCTCGGCCGAGACCGCCATTCCCATCAAGCGAGTGCGGGCCTCGGGTGGATTGGCCGAGCTGCGGATCACCCGAATGATCTCGTCGATATAAGCCAGCGCGATCAAGAGCCCTTCAACGATGTGCGCCCGCTGCCTGGCCTGGCGGAGCTGGTACTGGGTGCGCCGCCGGATCACGTTGACCCGGTGCTCGACGAACAGCCGCAAGAACTCCTTGAGCGGCAAGGTCTTGGGCCGGCCGTCGACCAGGGCCAGCATGATCACGCTGAAGGTGTCCTGGAGCGGCGAGTACTCGAAGAGCTGGTTGACGATGACGTTGGGATCATCACCCTTCTTGACGGTAACTGCGATCCGCACCGGCTGCTTGCGGTCGCTGAAATCGTCGATGTTCGACACGCCGGTGATCCGGCCGCCGTTGACGAGATCCGCCAGCCTTTTGAGCAGCATCTCCTTGGTGAGCTGATAAGGGATCTCGGTGAAGACGATCTGGCTACGGCCGTCCTTGAGCTCCTCGATATCATACTTGGCCCGGACGATGATCCGGCCCCGGCCGGTCAGATAGGCTTCCTTGATGCCCAATCGCCCGCAGACGGTCGCGCCCGTGGGGAAATCGGGACCGGGGATGAGCTCCATGATCTCGTCGAGCTCGATCAGCGGGTTGTCGATATAGGCGATTATGGCGTCGCAGACCTCGCCCAGGTTGTGGGGTGGGATCGAGGTCGCCATCCCCACGGCGATGCCCCCCGAGCCGTTGACCAGCAGGTTGGGGAACTTGCCGGGCAGGACCCGCGGCTCCTGGTACTTCTCGTCATAGTTGGGCTGAAAGTCGACCGTGTCGAGCTGGATGTCCTCGAGCATCTCGGCGGCGACCGGGCTGAGCTTGGCCTCGGTGTACCGCATCGCCGCCGGCGGCAGGCCGTGGATACTGCCGAAATTCCCCTGGCCCGTGATCAACAGGTGCCGCATGTTCCACCACTGGGCCATGCGGCCAGGGTCGGGTAGATCGAGTTGTCCCCGTGCGGGTGGTACCGCTTCATCGTCTCGCCGACGATGCCCGCGCACTTGCTGGTGGACCCCCCAGGGGTCAGGCCCAGGTCGCGCATCGCCACCAGGATCCGCCGCTGCGACGGCTTCAGCCCATCGCGGACGTCCGGCAAAGCCCGGCTGATGATGACCGACATCGCATAGTTGAGGTAGCTCTCCTTGAGCTCCTCCTGGATGTCCAGCGGCTGGGGAGCATTCGGAAGCAATACAGCGTTATCCACGGTCGGTCGATCCCTCTTCAACAAGTCAGTTCGGAAGCCGGCTCGCGGCCCTCAAGCCCGATCACAACCCGATCCCCGGGAGCGAGGATCCCGCCGAGCCTGGCTTTGAAATCGGAACGTTACATTGTACTCGAAACGGCCTGGTTCCGCAACCGCTTTGAGCCAGGGTGAGCCGATCGTAAGTCCCGATTTGATAAGAAGTTCACGCTTTGGACAGATTCCCCGACGGGTCGTGTGTTGGGCGCGGGTCGCCTGACACGCGCCGATCCGCGGGCCCAAGCGATCCGATTCACGCAATCCTTGACAGCACGCTTGGATCGGGTCCACAATGCCGCAACTTGATGGCCGTCGTGGATATCGCCCTGTAACGGAGCTCCTTTCATGAGCGACGAAGCCGCGCCCGCCGCGACAAGTCCAGACGGCGTGGTGCCTCCGGCGTCGTTGCGGGCTGTGCATACGCCCAACTTCCCGGCGATACTCCGGCGTCTGGGCGCCTCGCTCTTGGTTACCACTTACCAGGCGGGCAAGCTGGTGATGGTCCGCGACGAGGGGGACCACCTCAACACCCACTTTCGCTCGTTCCAAGCGCCCATGGGGCTGGCTCTCCACCGCGACCGGCTCGCCCTGGGTACGGCGATGCAGGTCTGGGAGTATGTCGACGTTCCGGCCGTCACGGCCAAGCTCGAACCACCCGGCCGGCACGATGCCTGCTTCCTGCCCCGCTCCTGCCACTTCACAGGCAACATCCAGATCCACGAGATGGCCTGGGGCATCGGCGAGGAGCTGTGGGCTGTCAACACGCGGTTCTCCTGCCTCTGCACGTTCGACCGCTCGGCCAGCTTCACGCCAAGGTGGCGGCCGCCGTTCGTCTCGGCCCTGGAGCCGACCGACCGCTGTCACTTGAACGGCGTGGCCATGGTCGAGGGCCGCCCGCGGTACGTCACAGCCCTGGGAGCGACCGACACTCCGGCCGGCTGGCGCGAAAACAAGGCGAAGGGCGGTATCGTGATGGACGTCGACAGCGGGGACCTTCTGTCGCAGGGCCTGTCGATGCCGCATTCGCCACGATCGTACGCCGGGAAGCTATGGGTCTGCGAGTCGGGCGCCGGGACGCTCGGCTACCTCGACCCGAGGACCGGCCGGTATGAATCAATCGCATCGACGCCGGGTTTCACCCGAGGGCTGGATTTCGCCGGCGACCTTGCATTTGTCGGGCTGTCCCAGGTGCGAGAGTCGGCCGTCTTCAGCGGCATCCCCATCACTGAGCGGCTCTCGGCCACCGAGCGGACCTGCGGCGTCTGCGTCATCGACCTCACGCGCGGAGAACCGATCGCACTCCTGCGGTTCGAGGAAGGCGTGCAAGAGATCTTCGCGGTCCAAGTGCTGCCAGGCCGCCGGTATCCGGAGCTGATCAACGACGACACCAAGCTGCTGGAGAACTCATTCGTGGTGCCGGACGCGGCGCTCAAGGACGTCCCGGCGGTGCTGCGCAGTCAGACCGCGGGGTAACCCATTGGGTGGCCCGATGAAAACTCGGCCCTGCCACACTTAACGCTTCCGAGCAGATTTGTTGCGCGAACTGCCTCTCATTAGCGGTCACATGAGGAACGCAGGAGAAGCAGGAGACCAGAAAACCCATAACTTGGGTAACACTGCGGACGTTCTCAATGATCGCGTTCACCGGGTGAGGCCCGCGATGATCGTAAACGACACTCCGATTTTCCCTGCCTTGTTCCGCCGGCACATTAGTCTCCTGGCACGCACTTCGTTACCTTCGTTTCCTTCTGTTCAAAACGCATTTGCAGCAGGGAGAATCGTCGGCGAGCGGTGCAGACAGAATCTTGGAACAGAAGCAAACGAAGTTAACGAAGATCTTGGTGTGGATTGAACCGGGCCATTTCGTCTCTGGGCGATTCCTGTTTTCCTGCCTTCCTGCGTTCATTATGTCGTTTGAGCAGTAACTCCTGACCGAGAGCGCAACAGATCCGCCAGTACGCGTAACCCGAGGATGTCAGAATTATGCCTGGTTTTCATCACCCCACCCGTTGGGTGTCGATCTTCTGGACCACGCCTGCGGCCGGACTGAGAGGGTGTACGAGAAGGTCTTGGGAGCGGCGTAGGGTGGGTCCAGCCTCGATGAATTGAGGCGCTGGCCCACCGCAACGGCTGGGTCACTGCCGATCCACGACGCTTGAAGAGCGCACACACTTTGTCAGGGTCGAAAAACAGCCATTTTGCTACATCTGATGACAGGCCTGAAACTTACGTGTGACACAGGAATAATCGGAACCGCGGCGATCTGCCGTAACGTTCTGCTTCCCTTGTGGTTATGTGTGACACAGGAATAATCGTTAAATTTGGTAATCCGAAGAGGTTTTTGACATATCTCCCTGTAAGCCAAGGAGTTACGTGTGACACAGGAATAATCGGCAAAACCCGACCTGGGAGCGTGCTTTTCCGTATCTCGTTATCAGCAAATGAGTTAAACGTGACGCAGGAATAATCGTTACATTTGTCAGATCCATAAAACGCTACTGGCGTTGGAGTTAGGTTGTGGCGCCGGTATAACCGGACATCCCAGGAGTCGCCAACAGGATGCGACTCGCTTGGCGTGGCCGCTCGAAAGTCGCGAATATGCCGTGAGCGAGGGTGCGGGCGGCGACGACCGAAATCGGCGGCCTCCAGTAACCGCGAGTTAAGGAGTGCGCCTTCCGCCCCGGAAAGCGCACGCGAAGGGCCTTGCCTGGTGCCCCTCTGCGCTCGCCGGGTCGCGGGCTACGGGTTGCTCCGCACCCTCCGTCGCGCTCCCCGGGCTCCCTCCGCTCACGACCCGGGCCTGAACTCGGCACAGCGGAAGCCCAGGTAGCCGTTCCGGTACGAGGGCCCGCCGTGGCGGCGGTACGCCGCGCGCGCGAACCGTGCGGCATCGTTCCACGAGCCGCCCCGGACCACGCGGGGCGCGAACGCCGATTCGGACGACTGCACGTCGGTTTTCTCGTTATAATCCTTCACCCAAAGCATCCGCGCACCACTCCCAGACATTACCCAGCATGTCATACAGACCCCAGGAATTCGCTTCCTTGCCAGCGACGGAGTGGGTCTCATTTCCGCTGTTCTTGTCGTACCACGCGATGGCATCGGGGTTTTCCGAGTAACGCGAGGTCTCCGTCCCCGCTCGGCAGGCATACTCCCATTGAGCCTCCGAGGAAAGGGACAGTTGGAGACCATCGAGCCGGGAATTCAGAGCCGTCAAGAATTCCTGGCACTGTTCCCAGCTCACCGATTCCACGGGATGATCCGCCCTTTCCCTGGGACGATCCGCGACCTTGAAGTGGCTCGGGTTCTCTCCCATCACGGCTTCCCAGAGCGCCTGGGTGCAAGGCGTGTCAAACATCCAGAAGCCGGAATCGATCGACACCAGGTGCCGCGGTCCTTCATACGAAGACCGTCCTTCTTCATCCCGCGGCGACCCCATCCAAAAACGCCGGGAGGGATCCAGCGAAGGCGCTGGACGACGTCGCCGACCTCGAATGCACACCAGGGACCATGCCGTTGATCCTCGCCCCATTCCGAGGCCCAGGTCGGGGGAATGCCGCGCTGGAGAGGGTGGGTCCACGCTCGTGGCGGACGACGCGTCGTCGCCATGTCGACCCTCAGGGAGAACCGACCGGCGAGCGTTCGCCGGCGTGTCGCGCCAGACTGCTGGCCAGCCGGTCGTCGAAAGAAATCGATTCAATTCCTGGGATTCTTCATCTCCACCGGGCATCGGTACCGCGAAGAAACTGAGCTTCACAAGCGTGTACTCCCGTGGGCATAAGCCAGGCTCGATTCAATTCGGTTGCGCGCTCAATCCTCCGTCCTCACCCGCTCGCGCTCGCTCGCGCTCACGACCCCTGGCCTGAACTCGGCACAGCGGAAGCCCAGGTCGCTGTCCCGGACCGAGGGCTCGTCGCGGAGCGGTACGCCACGCGCACGTCCCGTGCGTCGTCGCTCCACGAGCCGCCCCGGATCACGCGACGGGCGGACGCGGAATCCGACGACGGCACGCGCGAGACTTCTCCGTATAATCTTCCACCCAAACATCCTCGCACCACTCCCAGACATTCCCCAGCATGTCGTACAGGCCCCAGGGATTTGCCTTCTTCCTGGCCACGGGGTGTGTCCCGGCTTTGTCGAACTGGAACTGCTTCTCCGGCCATCTTGAAGCATCGTAACCATTGCTGAGCTCAAAATCGACCCCGCTGTTTCCGCCGTACCAGGCGATTGCGTCAAGGATCGGCGCGTTGTTCTGGCCCTCGATTTTCAGCGGGCCGGCGTAAGTGGCCGTCGTCGTCCCCGCGCGGCAGGCGTATTCCCACTGGGCTTCCGAAGGAAGTGAGAGAGGAAGCTCGACCTTTTCTGTTAATTTCCTCAACAAACCTCCGACAGTCTTCCCAGCTCACATTCTCCACCGGCCGGTCCGGCGACTGGAACTCACTCGGGTTCTCGCCCATGAGCACTTCCCAGAGCGCCTGAGTGCAGGGCGTGTCGAACATCCAGAATCCTTCGCCGATCGTGACCTCGTGTTGCGGCTGTTCCCACTCGAGTATCGCCCTTCCTCGTCGTCGGGCGAACCCATCAGGAACCGCCCTGGCGGAATCCAGCGGAGGCGCTGGCGGACGGGGCCGAGTGGAGCCTTCGGCGGAGCGCCTCTTCTTTTTCCTGGCCGCGCGTTTCGTGGGCGGCTTCGCGGCGTTCCCCTCGATCGTGAACTCCGCCCAGAGCCCATACTTGTCCCGACCGATGGCCGAAGCCCACTCTGGGAGCGTCGTCGTGCGGAGCACGACTTGCTCGACGTCCGAGCTCACGCGCAACGGCGTCGGCGTCACGAACGACACGGCGTCCTTTCCGGGCGCGTCGAGATTGATCCAGCCCGCTCCGCTCGCAGGGTCGCGGTCTCCGTGGTGCTCCGCACCCACTCCGCCGCGCTCCCCCGCTCGCTCCGCGTCCTGTTCTCCGACCTATCGGTCCCGGAGCCCTGAACTCGGCACAGCGGAAGCCCAGGTCGTCGAACCGGAACGAGGGCTCGTTGTGGTCGCGGGACGCCGCGCGCACGTACCGCGCGACGTAGCCCCACGAGCCGCCCCGGATCACCCGGAGGGCGGACGCGGCGGTTTTTCTTCGTCTCGTAATCGTCCGTCCAGAAGTTTTCACACCACTCAAAGACGTTGCCGAGTGTGTCGTATAAGCCCCAGGCGTTGGGGACCAACTGGCCGACCGAATGGGTTTCGCCGTGGCTGTTACCGATGTACCACGCGATCTCGTTCAGATCCTCGCGATATCGCGGCGTTGTTGTCCCCGCGCGGCAAGCGTACTCCCATTGCGTCTCCGATGGGAGCTTCAATTCAAGCCCCGTATACCTTGCGTTGATTCGCTCGAGGAATTTCTGACATTCATCCCAACTCACACACTCGACTGGACGATCGGGCCCTTTGAAAAAACTGGGGTTTTCTCCTATCACGGCTTCCCACAAGGTCTGCGTGCAAGGCGTGTCAAACATCCAGAAACCCGACGCGATGGTTTCCTCATGCCGTGGTCCTTCATCGGGATATCGCCCCTGCTTCATCTTCGGGCGACCCCATCCAGAACTTGCCTGGAGGAATCCAGCGGAGGCGCTGCGTGACGTCTTCCACTCGCAGGTCGACCCACGGCCCGAATTCATCCCTTCCCCAACCGTCGGCCCATGCAGGGGCAACGCCGCCTTCCCAGAAGTCGTCGAACGGCTCGATTTTGAGGCGACTCTGGAACGTGCGGAGCATGGCGAGAGGACTGCCGACGCGGGATGCCTTGCCCACGATCAGGCGATCGCCAAGCTGACGAAGCTCGATCGTGCGTCCTTCGGCTTCCCGTGGCAACAAGCTGAGATCCGCGCCGTCGGGAAGCACGGCATCGGGATCATTGCGATGAACGATCGACCAGATTCGGTGCAAAACAGAGCCCAGGCCATCGCGATTTTGATAGGCGACTTTCAAGAAGCGCTCCGAGATCTCCCGATGCCAGGCCGCCACGGAGCCGATCGCCTCCGGCGGTTTCTTCGACTCGAGCGAATCAAGCTGCGACTCGAACCACGCGAGCATGTCGCGGCGACTGTCGCCATCGATCAGTTCGTCGTGTCCGAGGTTCCCCATCTCCGCATACCAGACGCCCTTGTAAACCTCCTTGTGAGAGTCCTCGACGCGCTCGTAGATCTGGCGTCGAAGCTCGCGATCCTGTTCGTGGAGCTCTGATGCGAAAAGAGTCGGCCTGAATTTTGGAAAGCTCGGCCGCTTCGCAATGGGGGTCGCCGAAGGCTTCGTGCTGCCAGACCCGCGATTCGATCCCCGGCTCGCCGCGGCCCGCCGACAGTAGCCGGCGGACGAAGCGGATCAGTTGGGGCTCAATCCTCAGCGTGAAGGAGAGGAGCGTGAGGATTTGCTGAACGACCGCCTTCGTCTCCTGATCGCTGAGCGCGGGAGCGTCGACGTCCGCGCCGGTTTCCCAGGGCAGGATGGTCCAGTATCGGCCCAGTTCTTTCGGGCAGGCGGCGCGGCGGCAAGGGACGATCGCCAGCGGCGTCACTTCCATGTCGCGGAGAGATCGCCCCCGCTCCGCCCAGAGGTCGACGAGCCCGGAGCCCTCGGGGCGCCAGCGCCCCAGATCGCTCAGCGCCACCACCGCCGATCCCGGCAGAGGGGGCTGATAGTCGACCGTCCGACCGCCGATCTGCATCGAGGACGGCTCAAAACGGCCTTCCGGCAGCACGACTTTCGAGAACCCTTCCGGGGGATAAATGTCGCGGATCGCCTGATAGGCGCGGGTCTGGTCTTCCCAGTAAGGGATCAGCCGGCGCGACCGATCGACGAACACCTGGACCGATCGCCCCCAGCTCTTCCGCGAAGACCGCGGCAGCGCCGCCAGGAAACGCCCCCGACCCCATTCCTCGACGATCCGGTCGACATCAATCTCACCGCTGATCGCTTGAGTGGGCGTCGCAGCGCGCAAGCGGGTGAGCAAGCTCGTGCTGGACGACAGCGGCATGAAAGAAAGATCGACGGGCTTGCGTTCCCGTTTCTTCATCGATCTTTCCTTCGGAGGGGCCGCTTCGACTGCGATCCCCCCCGTTTCGGCCGAGGGTCGGACACGAACATTGAAGTGAGTGGCCTGCCAGAATGGAATGCCATGCGTCACGCTGGCGGAAGTCGACGCGAGGGCGACGGCGGTCCCCGTGGCGACGGCGATCCCTGCTGCTCGCAGCTCGATCCGAGGCGGTTCGGGCGCGACGAGCTGATAGCCGAGGAGTCCGGCGAGGTACTCCTCCAACTCGGGGTCTCCCGAGCGGCGGGCACGGACCAGGTCCGCCCGACCCGTCATGCCGCGTGTGAAGCCGATGGCCGCTCATCCGCCGGGGCTTTCCTGTTTCTTCAACACGTAATGGGCGATCGAATCGAGAAGTTCCACGGGATTGCCGTCCGATTTGCCCAGCTCCAGCACGGCGCGAAGAAGGTCGAGGAACTCGGCCTGGCCGGGGAGCGGCTTGACGAAGCGCTCGCGCGCCTGCGGCCCGCTCGTCCGCGATCAGCTTGGCGGCCTTGCTGAAGAGGGCCTCACGACCCTTGCGGGCTTTCGGGAAATGGACCTTCGCACGCTCGATGAGAAGTTTTGTCAATTTCTCCGGCTCGTCGGGCAATCGCAGATGCAGCACGAAGCAGCGGCGCACGAAGGCGGCGGGAAGCACGCGCTCCTCGTTGGTCGTGACGACCACGAGGGGGAACGGTTCGACGATCCGCACGGGTTCTGCCCGTCCCTGCGGCGAGAACTGGCCCGCTCCTAGCGCTTCCAGCAGGCCGTTGGGAACGTCAGTGTCCGCCTTGTCGATCTCGTCGATCAAAACGACGCGCCCGTTCTTGGGATCGTCGTCGCTGCGCAGTGCGGGGGCAGTGGTCCCGCTCCGGGTCGCTTGTGTCGAGGGCGCTGTCCCAGTCGAACGCCCACCACAGAGGCCCCGGCCGCACGTAATCCGCGACGTCGAGCAACTTCCGGAGATCCTGCTTGGTGAAAGACAGTTGCTCGGCAGAGGGCTCGCCGGATTCCGACCTGAACGTCCTCATCGCGGGCAGGAACGCGGACGCCGTCTGGGCATCGGCTAGTCGCATCACGGCGTCGAACGTCCAGAGCAAGTCCCGCGACTCGGTGCGGGAGTCGACGACGCGAGCCACCAGCGGCCGCTTGAGGACATACGCCGCGGCCGCCGCCAGTTGCGTCTTGCCGACCCCCGGCTCGCCCCTTACCAGCAACGGACGCCGCGAAGCCAGCGCCGCGCGGATCGCCTGGGCGCTTTCGCGATCAAAGACGTGCCATTGCTCCGGAACCGCCCCACACTCGACGAGTGGGATGGGCTCGTTGAGAAACGCCTCGATCGGAGGGATCGCGAGCCTCTGGTTTTCAGCCTTTTGCGCCATGGCCGGTTCGCTTCTCTCGCGTGTTCGGAGCGCTGTCGTCAACATCGTCGACAATGATTTTCCGTAGGGTTTCCCATTTGCTGTTTTCCGCCAGCACGAGGAAAACGAAGCGTCGGAAAGCCTTCCCATTTTCGAGACCCGTCGCCTTGAGCTTGTCCAATTCGCCGCGGATGAGCCTCAGCGCATCCTCATGCGTGGACTGTTCCTCGGAACCCGTTGGCATCTTATGGAGACAATAGAGGGTTCTTTTCTTATTCACGCCTCGACTATTATCGATGAGAACACCCGCGAGACGCTGGACCAGTTCATCAAGAGTCGTTGATTCGGCAGCGGAATCCCGCACGGATTGACTTTCGCACAAGATCCATCAGGATGCTTTCGGCCACGGATGTCCGCCGTTTCCGGCTTGCCGAGTCGGCGGTTTCTGTCTGGTGTTGGAGCGACGGCGTCCCCTCATAATTTTCCGGGGCCGACCTCGAGTTGTGACCGGTTTGAATTTCATTCTTTTCTCATCCGCGCGCTGCCATCAAGATTTCAATCGTGGTGCTATGACGATCATCGATGCGGCAAAACGCGGAATTCCGGTGAATGTCATTCCGGAGCTGACGCGATAACCCCATCGTCAATCACGAGGGGAGTCACCTCGTCGATGATCTGCGGCTACGAGATCGGCCTGCCTCCAATCGCACGTTCAAACAGAGCCTGTTGTCAATTTCGCCGAGGCCGGAAATCGCACCGAAGTTCGGCCTGATTAGGACATCAAGAAGCTTTAACGTCAAGCGGATCGGTCGCTCCAAGACCGGGTTGATCCAACTCGAGCAGTTCTTCGGCGAGGTTTTTCAGGACCGTCGGCTCCAGTCCTTTCAGCAGTCGTTCGATCCGCGTGCGGACACCCTGCCGGATGACTGGGTCAGGCTCGACCTCGATCGTGATCTTCTTCAAGCGGATCGGCGTCAGGTGCTCGGGAATAGCTTTCAGGTCGATGGCATGCAGTCCGAATTCGAACGCCTTCTCGAATTTTTTCCCGCGAAGAGAGCGTCATAGAAGCCGATTGCGAACTCGATCGCCGCCGGGTCGCCGATCGCTTTCTTCATCCCGACCACAAAGGGGATGTGCTGGGTGATTACGTTCGCCTGGGACTCAGAGTAGCAGGCGTTCAAAACGACGCATTTCACGGTATCGGAGCATTGGCGGAACAGCCTCGGCAAGGGCCTCGCCCGAGATGAGCTGGATCTTCCCCGCCTCGTCTTCGAAAGACCAGTCCACCCGCATCGTCGTTTGTCCGAGGGAATAAAATCTCGACCCGTGCCACCCTGGCCATTCCCGGTCCCGTGCCCAGCGAAATGGACGACCTCTGGCCATTGTCGAGCAAGGCTCGTCTCAGCATATCGTCGGTCACAGCCCACTTGAGAACGACCTTGAACTGATCTTGCTTTTTCGCGCGTTCGAGGCGTCCTCGATCCTCGCAACCTCCTCATCAAGGCGAAGACGGACCGTACCCTTTGGATTTGCTGCCAGGACGAGGATGGTTCTCACGGCCTGCCTCCCCCGCTAGCTGGATCGTAACTCGGCAACCTGATCCGGAAACATCCTAACCGAACAGTTCTTGAACCGGTAGACTCATATTGGCTCGGCTGACTCATCCCTCAGGGCATCTGGGGTTGCCGTAGTCTGATTTCATCACGGTTTGCCGGTCCTCTCAGAAGCTGTCCCGGAAGGTCTTTGTACGGTGCTCTGTGAGCACCGATCAGGGGTGCTTTGCCGAACTCGGTGCTCACAGAGCACCCTACGATAAGGCCACCGCCGCTTCCGAGACAGTCTCTCAGCCACATTAAACCTGGTCCAGGAAGCCTCGGAGCAAACTGGCGGACCGGGTCAACCCCTTCTTCTCCAACGAGTCCAGGTATTCGGCTGCTGTCATTGGCGGGTTCTTGTAGCGCTGGCGCCATCCGACGGATGGCGGCGCAGACCACTTCCGGGTCCAGGCCGATCAGGTGGGCGACGAACGTATCCGGGTGCTGAGCTTCGATGCCAAAGGGCTCAAGCGGCTCGGGCGGGAAGTCATCGAGGTTGAGGGTAATGATCACGTTGGCCTGTCCCACAATCGCCGCGGCCAAGACGTGCCGGTCGTCGGGGTCAGGCAGTTGAAGCGTTGGGATGAGCTCTTCATAGTCGGAGATGAGGCAGTCTTCCACGCTCTGGTTGACAAGGGCAAGCGTCCGCGCAACCTGATCCGCCTTCCCCGGGTTCCTCTCCAGGAGGCTGCGGGTCCATTCTTCATTGATGAGCTCGGTCCATCGGGCGCGGAACAAGTCGGTCCGAGCCAGGTTCAGCAACAAGTCGCGGAGGGTCTGGGGGTACAACACGCAGGCGTCGAGCAACGCGGTTAAGGTGGCCACGGTCAGTCGTCCGAGTCGAGTTCCTGCCCCAGTTCCGCCAACTCGGCTAAGGCGGCGTCTCGCCGTGCCTGGCTCTTGCGGCTGTATTCCAAGAGATCCGAGAGTGCGATTCGTCGATGCGTGCCGACCTTGTGGTAGGGGATCCCGTCCTGGTCGAGCAAGCTGATCAAGTAGGGGCGTGAGACATTGAGAAGGTCGGCGGCCTCCTGAGTCGTTAACTCCGTGGGGATTGGATAGGCCGTCATCGAGTGGCCTCGAGCTAGCTCCGCAAGGATTCCCGTAAGGAGCTGAACCGCCGGGGCAGGCAGGACCAGGCGTTCGCCGGGGCCGTTATCGGCTTGGACGACGACCGTGAGCTGATGTGAATTCTTGACCAGTGGTGCGAGGCGTCGGATCGACTCAGCGGCCAGAGCCCGATCAGCGTCGCTGGGCGTCACCGGTCCGAAGCGTTCGAGTTGAGTGGCCATCGACTATCCCCCCAATTACTTTTCCTCGATCGATCTTCTTAAGATCCATGCTAGCATACAAACGCAATAATCGCAATAAGTGCCTACGCTTGTTCCGGGGCTATGCCCGAAACAAGTGGCCCCTGCGGGACAGTTGCATGAGAGCCGTTCACGCTCGGTTGGCGCAGCGGCCATACTAGCCCTGAACCAAGCGTGATATATAGCCCGGACGGCTAGATTTTTCAGTAAGAGCTTGAAAACCCCGCAGGTTTTTGGAATAATGTAGGGAGGAACACATCTCAACTATTCCAAGACGAGGGGGCTTTCGAGTGAGTGCTACTCTCCGAAAAAAACGCGTCGCACGCCAGAAGAGATTCTTCCAGGAAGCTCGGCGGCGAATTAAGAAGCGAATCGCCAATACGCCCGGACCCGAACGGCCCGTACCCATGATCACCGCGACCAATATCCACTATGAACAGGCCAAGTGCACAGGGGACTCAGTGCCGGTGGCATCGGTGCCATCCTCCTGCTGGCTCAGAAAATCGAGCTCGACAAGGAAATCGACCGCACTCTGCATCTGCTCAAGCGGCATCTGCCGTACCACGAATCCGACCATGTGCTGAACATCGCATTCAATATCCTCGTCGGCGGCACGCGAATGGAACACCTCGAACTGCGACGCAACGACGAGGTCTACCTCGATGCTCTGGGAGCCAAACGAATCCCGGACCCGACCACCGCCGGGGACTTCTGCCGCCGCTTCACTTCCGAAGCCGAAGTCGTCACGGTTGATGAACGCGATCAATAAAGCACGGCTGCGGGTCTGGGCTGAACAGCCGGATGGAGTTTTTCGCTGAGGCGATCTTGGACGCCGATGGCACCATGGTGGAGACCGAAGCCGAGTGCAAGAAAGGTGTGGACATCGGCTACGACGGCAGGTGGGGCTACCACGTGCACTTGGTCTCGCTGGCCAATACGGGTGAACCCCTGTACCTGCTCAATCGCAGTGGCAATCGCCCATCTCAAGAGCGGGCCGGCGAGTACCTGAACAAGGGTGTCGCTGCGCATTCGGGCCGGCTTCCGCAAGATCCTGCTGCGCGGAGACACGAGGATCGCCGAGAACAAGGACCTGGATCCTTGGGACGAGCAGGTCCTGCCGCGGGACGGCACCACATCGCCGAGACCGAGGATCTGGATTCCTGGACGATGCTGGGGAATATCCGCTTCATCTTCGGATATGCGGCCTATGAATGCTCAAGGCCAAGGCCGACGAGCTGCCGCCCCACGCGTACAGTTTCCTGGAACGACCGCCGCGATACACGATCAAGACAACGCCCCGCCAGCAACCCGAACGGCTCAAGCCGGAGATCGTCCGAGAGCGAGGCTAAGGACGATCCATCTGCTCGAAGAGATGATCGCCGAGTTCGACTATCAGCCGGGTGCCTGCAAGAAGAGCTATCGGATGATCGTGCTCCGCAAGCGGCTGGCGATCGACAAGGGGCAGATGCGGCTGTTCGAGGAGTATCGCTACTTCTTCTACATCACCAACGACCGCGACATGTCGGCCGAGGATGTGGTGTTCTCGGCCAATGACCGCTGTAATCAAGAGAATCTGATCGCCCAGCTCAAGAGCGGCGTGCATGCCTGACGACGCCAGTCGACAACTTGGTGAGCAACTGGGCGTATATGGTGATGGCTAGCTTGGCCTGGAGCCTGAAGGCCTGGAGCCGCCTTGCTGGTGCCCGTATCACCCCGGCACGAAGCGAAGCACGAGGCTGAGAAACGAACCCTGTTGCGGATGGAGTTCGCGACGTTCCGCGCGGCTTTCATCGAGATGCCGTGTCAGATCGTGCGGGGTGGACGACGTTTGATTTATCGGCTGCTGTCCTGGAACCCCTGGCAAGGCGTTTTCCTGCGATTGGTCGAACGGCTGCACGAGTGCTGGCTGTGCTGAGGAAGTCACTGAAGTCGGGGTCCGGATGCCCCGATCCCTAGAGGCCGCCGAGCAAAGAAAGGGGAGTGATGCATGAGGGGAAACGATTCGAGATCGACGAACGGAGGCCAAGGGCCTCCGGGCAGTAGAAGGTACGTCTAATGATAATACATGTGATCATTAAATGTGTACTATAGTCGATTAATATATTACGCTTGTTTTAGGACTAGCCCGAAGCGTCAGCGAGGATTCCGGCAGCGGCCCCCTCGCTGACGCTTCGGGCTCTTATGATGGCCGTTGCCGTCGCGCATGCGCGTCGCATGGGTGAACCGCTCTCAAACACAACCATCGACAACAGATTGTCGATGCGCAGCCCATAAGGGCCTACCGGCGGTGCCCGCGGGCAGGCCCACGGCGGGCGACTGCGTGTTCTGCTGGGGATGACGCACCCACGCGGTCACGATCGCGGCCGGCCGACGACGCTGCGGCGGCTCGTAGTGCAAATACACGGCGTACTTGCGATAATCCAGGGAAAGCCACTGATTTCCCAGGCCGGCCCCCGAGGCTGGGGCCTTTGCCCGTTCGACCGCCGATGATCGGAGCCATGCCATGACCGCCGCGGCTGACCGCCATCTCCTTTTCGGAACGATCGCACTTCAGAACGAGCTGATCAACCAGGGCCACCTCGTCGCCGCCTTCCAGGCCTGGACCCGCGACAAGTCCACGGCCTGGCCGACCACTTGGTCGCCCGTGGCGACCTGAACGCTGACGATCGCGCCGGCCATCGAGGCTCTCGTGACTCGCCAAATCGAGCGGCACGGCGGCGACGTGGATCGCAGCCTTGCTGGCCTCCCGGCCGGCAAGTCGACCCGCGAGAGCCTGACCAGGCTCGGCGACCATGACATCGGGGCGACGCTCAGCCATCTGGCCTCCGGGCACGACTTAACGCAACAGGTCGATTTCGACCGCACCACCTCGTACTCCGTCGGCGCGACGACCAGCGACGGCCAGCGGTTTCGCGTGCTGCGGCCGCACGCCCGGGGTGGCCTGGGCGCCGTCTTCGTGGCGCTGGACGGCGAGCTGAACCGCGAGGTGGCGCTCAAGCAGATCCTCGACCACCACGCCGACGACCCCGTCAGCCGCCAGCGGTTCCTGATCGAGGCCGAGATCACCGGCGGGCTGGAGCACCCGGGGATCGTCCCGGTCTACGGCCTGGGCTCGTATGCCGACGGCCGGCCGTATTACGCCATGCGGTTCATCCGCGGCGACAGCCTGAAGGAGGCCATCGAGCACTTCCACGCCGATGAGATGCTGAAAAAGGATCCCGGCCGCCGATCGCTGGAACTGCGCAAGCTGCTGCGGCGGTTCACCGACGTCTGCAACGCCATCGACTACGCCCACAGCCGCGGCGTTCTGCACCGCGACATCAAGCCGGGCAACATCATCGTCGGCAAGCACGGCGAGACGCTGGTGGTCGACTGGGGCCTGGCCAAGGCCACGGGCCATGCCGAGCCGGGCGCCGGAGGAGCGGACGCTGGTGCCCAGCTCCGCCAGCGGCAGCGCCGAGACGCTGCCCGGCAGCGCCCTGGGCACGCCGGCCTACATGAGCCCCGAGCAGGCCGCGCGGCGACCTGGAGCATCTGGGGCCGCGGTCGGACGTCTACAGCCTGGGCGCCACGCTTTACTGCCTGTTGACCGGCGAAGCCCCCGCTCGAGGGCGACGACCGTCGGCGAGCTGCTCGGCAAGGTCCAGCGCGGCGAGTTCGAACCTGCCGCGGCAGCATCGACGCCACGATCGACCCGGCGCTGGAGGCGGTCTGCCTGAAGGCGATGGCCCTGAAGCCCGAGGATCGCTACGCCACGCCACGGCTGCTGGCCGAGGATATCGAGCGATGGATGGCCGACGAGCCGGTCTCGGCCTGCCGCGAGCCGTGGACCCGGACGCTCGCGCGCTGGCTGAGCCGCCACCGCACGGGAGTAACGGCGGTCGCAGCCGCAATCCTCGTGGCCCTGGTCGGGACGGCGGCGGTGCTCGCGGTGCAGTCGGCGGCCAACGCCCAGCTTTCGGCTTCGCTCCATCGCGAGTCGAGGGCCAACACCGCGCTGGCCACGGCCAACGTCGAGTTGACTCGCTCGAGGGCCGCCGTGCAGGCGCGGTACGACCTGGCGGTCGAGGCGATCAAGACCTTCCACACCGGCGTCAGCGAGGACTTCCTGCTCAAGGAGGAGCAGTTCAAGGACCTGCGCGACCGGCTGCTTGAAGTCGGCGAGCGATTTCTACGGAAGCTCGGCGCCCTGCTGGGCAAGGAGACCGACCTGGCGTCGCGGCGGGCGCTGTTGCAGGCCGAACTACGAGGTGGCCGACCTGACGAACACGGTCGGTCGCAAGGAGGCGGCGCTGGCGGCGCATCGCCGGGTGCTGGCGGCTCAGGAGGCGCTGGCGGCCGACCCGCGGGCCGGCGCGGAGACAAAGGCCGACGTCGGACGCAGCCTGACAGCCATCGCGACCGTTGCTGGAGGGGATCGGCAAGACCGACGAAGCGGTGGCGACGTACCGCAAGGCCGACGGCCTGCTGGCCGCCGCCGCGGGCTCGGCCCCGGCCTCGCCGGTGCGGGCCGCCCTGGCCGACTGCCGGTCCCGGCTTGGCTATCTCCTCTACACCACGGGTCACGCCGAATGACGGCCTGCTGGTACTCCGCCAGGCCCAGACCGATCAGGAAGTGCTGGCCGAGGCCGACGGAGCGGCGAAGGAGGCTCGGCGCGACCTGGCGAGCACGATCAACCGGATCGGCAACTTGCTTCTGAGAACGGGCCGGCCGCCGGAGGCGGAGGTCCAGTATCGCAGGGCGATGGCGATCTACCAGAAGCTGGCCGACGACAACCCCGCCGTCACCGAATTCCGACTCCGCCTGGCGTTCACCCACAACAACCTCGGCAGCCTGCTCCAGATTACGGGCAAGCTGTCGGAGTCAGAAGCCGAGTTCCGCCACGCGATGACACTCCGGCAGAAGCTGGCCGACGATAACCCGGCCGTTACACGAATTCCGACAACGGCGTGGGGCTGGGCCATAGAAACCTCGGCAAAGTGCTGTGGGATCGGGGCCGGCCGTCGGAGGCGGAGGCCGAGTACCGCAAAGCGATCGCGATCTATCAGGAGCTGGCCGACGACAACGTCGCCGTCACCGAATTCCGCATCGGGCTGGCGGACTGCCACTCCTCGCTCGCCCTGCTGCTGTATCAAACGGGCCGGTGGAGCGGAGTCGGAGGCCGAGTTCCGCGAGGCGATGGCGGTCAGGCAGAAGCTGGCAAACGATGATCCCACACTCACCGAAATCCAGAGCGATCTGGCGCAGAGCCACCACAACCTCGGCTACCTGCTGTCAGATACGGGCCAGCCGGCGAAGGCGGAAGCGGAGTACCGCAAGTCGCTGGTCATCTATCAAAAGCTGGCTCGACGACAACCCAGCGCGTCACCCGGTTCCGAGACAGCCTGGCGAATGGCCACCTCGACCTTGGCATCCTGCTGTCACAGACGGGCCAGCCGGTGGAGGCAGAGGCCGAGCAACGCAAGGCGGTCGCGCTCTACCAGAAGCTCAACGACGACAACCCCGAGGTCCCCAACCATCGGTATGGCCTCGCCGGTGCCCTTTACTATCTCGGCGACGTGATCCGCCCGCGCGGCCGGGCGGCCGAGGCGCGCGACGCCTACGAACGAGCGATCGCCATTCACGAACGGCTGGCCCAAGAGAGCCCGAACCCGTGGTACCGCAGCCTCCTGGCCCACTCGTTGCGGCGGCGTGGGCTGGCCGCTCCGCGACCTGGGCGACCCAGCCCGGGCGGCGGCCGATACCCGGCGGGCACTGGGCCTGTACGACGGGCTACCCTCGCGGTCGGGCGAAGAGTGGTTGGAGACGGCCTGCTGCCATGCGGCGCTAGCGAGCCTGGCTGGTCATGACGGCGCTCTGGGTCTCGGCGGCCGCAGTGCAAGAAGAGACCGACAAGGCGATGGGATTGCTGCACCGGGCGGCTGCCAACGGCTACCGGAATGTGAACGCTTTCCGGACCGAGTCGGCGCTGGCCCCGCTCCACGACCGGCCCGACTTCCGGTCTATTGATGATGGACCTGGCAATTCCGGCCGACCCGTTCGCAAAGGGCCGCTGAAAATCCCGGCCCCATCAAAAGACTCCTCCATTGACATCTTTACCTGGCCAGAACGTTATGCCGCCGGCCGTAGGCGAAGTCGATGAACAGGCCGATCGCTAGAGGGCACGAAAGAACGATCGCGGAATGCGAGACATGGCAGTGACGGAGCGAGATGCGGTCGGGAGCCACACTGATCCACCGTTCGCGAGGGCCAACAGGGAGGGGGTTGTCTGAAGTTGTTGCCGGGCGGCTATAGGCCGCGTATGGCGACGAGCGGCCGGTCGGGCGGTGTTACTGGCTCCCTCTCTCGGGGAGAGGGCTGGGGTGAGGGGCTGCGCACAATGGCAGCCTGCTTCGGATTGGACATCGCCGCGGCTTCCTCGTATGGGACCGGCCCACGTGTGGAGGCATGGGATTGATGCGAAGTGTTGCCGAGGCCGCCCTCACCCCAGCCCTGGCCCGATGAAAACCCGGCGCGTGCGGCGACTTAACGCTGCCGAGCAGATTTGTTGCGCGAACTGCCTCTCATTAGCGGTCACATCAGGAACGCAGGATAAGCAGGAGACCAGAATACCCATAAGTTGGGTAACACTGCGGACGTTCTCAATGGTCGCGTTCACCGGGCGAGGCCCGCGATGATCGTAAATGACACTCAGATTCTCCCTGCCTTGTTCCGCCGGCACATTAATCTCCTAGCACGCACTTCGTTACCTTCGTTTCCTTCTGTTCAAAACGCATTTGCAGCAGGGAGAATCGTCGGCGCATGGTGCAGACAGAATCTTGGAACAGAAGCAAACGAAGGTAACGAAGATCTTGGTGTGGATTGAACCGGGCCATTGCGTCTCTGGGCGATTCCTGTTTTCCTGCCTTCCTGTGTTCTTTATGTCGTTTGCGCAGTAACTCCTGACCGAGAGCGCAACAGATCCGCCGGTACGCGTAACCCGAGGATGTCAGAATTATGCCTGGTTTTCATCAGCCCACCCCAGCCCTCTCCTGTAGCGCGATATGGTTCGTGTGTACACGAACCATATCGCACCTCACCGGCGACATCGCACGCGGCAGGGCCTCACGTTCATCCCGCTTTCAGTGTGCAATTCCCCCCATTGAACAGGGGATTGAGCGGTCGCGGGTCTTGGTCTGGGCTTCGCTGCGGCCGCGCCTTACAATAGTTGGGGTCGTGATCGAGGGATGCAAGCCAAGGAAAACAGCGCCGGGAGTGTCGGCGTGATCGATCGTTTGTCAGTACTCTGTTTCGCGGGGACGTACGGCCTGGCTCTCTTGGCCGAGCTGGCGCGGTTCGTGGTGCGCGGCGCGGTCCGCTGGTACCTGGCGGCGGCCTTGATGGCCTTGGGTTGGCTGGTCCAGACGGCGTTCCTGGCCAACGTCGCCCTCAAGAACCCGCAGGTGCTGGTCACCACGGTGTTTGAATCGGTCATGCTGCTGTCGTGGATCGTGGCCCTGATCGGGTTGTACCTGATGGTGCGCTCGCCCAGGCAGGTGGCCGTGGGGATGTTCGTGCTGCCGTTGGTGCTGGGTCTGGTGATCGCCGCGGGCTGGTTCGCGCCGCGGGAGTCGGCCTGGCCCGAGTGGGGAGGCGCGATCGCGTTCTGGGGAACCGTGCACGGGATTTTCCTGTTGGCCGGCGCGGTCTTCACGTGCGTGGCTTTTTTCGCCGGGCTGATGTACCTGGTCCAGATGCGGCGATTGAAGGCCAAACGGCCCTCCCGATTCGGCCTGGCTCTGCCCAGTCTCGAGCAATCCGAGCGGATCAACCGGGGGTCGATCACGATCGCCTTCCCCCTCTTGACGTTCGGGCTCTTGATCGGGGTGATCCTGAGCCTGGCAGCCCCGGGTGAAGGGAACGCGGCCGGCATGTCGGCGCATGTGCTGCTGTGGACGGATTCCAAGGTCTTGAGCGCGCTTCTGATGTGGCTGGTGTTCGCGGTCTTGCTGCACGCGCGGTTTCGCCCGGCGATGCGGGGGAAGAGCATGATGGTGCTGACGATCGTCGCCTTTGGCTTTTTGGTGTTCACGTGGGTTGGCGTCGAGGCGCTGCGGCTGCCCACGGCTCACGGCCACGACCAAGACCGTGGAGAGGATGACAACGCCGTGAGACTGCTGGCTCTGGGGGTCGACCACCGATCCGCGCCGGTCTCGGTCCGCGAGGCGCTGGCCTTCGACGGGACCAAGTGCGCCGCCGGACTCGATCTCCTGGCGAAAACCTTCCCCGGCAATGAGTTCGTGATCCTCTCGACCTGCAATCGGGTCGAGCTCTACGTCGCGGGCAGCCCGGAGCAGGCACCGGAGACCAACGCCCTGGTCGATTTTCTGATCGGGTTCCACGGTGCCACGCCCGAGGTGTTCTCCAGGCACCTGGTCAGCTACCACGATGAAGGGGTCATCGACCATTTGTTCAAGGTGGCGGCCAGTCTGGAGAGCCTGGTGCTGGGTGAGGGGCAAATCCTGGGCCAGGTGCGTCAGGCGTATCAAGCCGCCAACGAGCGCAAGACCGTCGGCCCGATCTTTCACCCGGTGTTTCAATCGGCCCTCCGCGTCGGCAAGCTGGTCCGCGAAAAGACCGGCATGGATCAAGGGAAGCTATCGATCGCCAGCGTCGCGGTCGACCTGGCCAAGGAGGTCTTCGACTCGTTCGCCGATAAGACCGTGCTGGTCATCGGCGCCGGGAAGATGGGCGAAGCGACCTTGCAGCACCTCAAGAACCTGAACCCCGGCCAGATCGTGATCATGAATCGCGACCCGGATCGGGCGGTCGCGGCCGCGAGCCGCTGGAACGGCCGTGCCGTGCCGTTCGAGAAGCTCAACCTGGCCTTGATCGAGGCCGACCTGGTCATCAGCACGACCGCCGCGCCCGACCCGATCGTCACGCTCGAGCAATATGTCCGCGTGCAGCGCGCGCGGCGGAACCGGCTGGCCTTGATCCTGGATATCGCCATCCCTCGCGACTTCGACCCCCGAATCGGCGAGCTCGACCAGGTGACCCTCTACCACGTCGACGACCTGCGAGTCCAGGCCGAGCAAAACCGGCTCCAGCGGCGAAAAGGGATCGACCCCGCGCTGGCGATCATCGAACGCGAGACGGCCGCCTGTTACACATCCGTGCGACATTCTCACGATGCCGGGCTCTTGCTTCAGCAACTGGGCAACCGCGTCGAGCAGATCCGCCAGCGCGAGCTGGACGCGCTCTTCGCCAACTCTGCCGGACCTCGCCGACGCCGATCGCGACAAGATCCGTCATTTTGCCATGCGTCTGCAAAACCAGTTCCTCCACCACCCCAGGGCCGCCGTCCGCTCGGTCGTGACCGAGCCGCACGACGACCACGAGCACCCCCATCGCTTCCTCGACGCCGTCCGACACCTCTTCGGCCTGGGCGATCGGCCCAAGAGTTCGCTAAGAAGATATAGTCTTGAGTTATCAATTAGAATGAAATCGAATGATGGAGTTTATTACGCTGGCAAGAAGTAGGTCAGGCTTTCCAGCCTGACAGAATTGGGGCGTCAGGCAGGAAAGCCTGACCTGCGTGCGGAACTGACTTGCCGGGGTAATACCAGGAACTCGGGCTTTACGGAAGAGGCACCAAGACGCTGAACCTGACCGACGGAGACTTGACCATGTCCACGATCACGTTACCGGCCACACCGTCGACGACGCCCCAGCGGCCCGCCGCGGCTGTGCCGGCCGAGCAGCGGATCGCGATCCGGGGCGTATCCTGGGACCTCTACGACCGGATCTCCGAAGCGATCGGCGAGAAGCAGCGGGTGTTTGTCGCGTTCGACGGGAAGGACATCGAAATCATGACGAAGGGGTTGGTGCACGAAAATTTTAGGGATCTCGTAACCGATTTTCTCTCGATCGTGCCGGCGGCTTGCGGCATCCGCAGCCGCAAGTTGGGAGAGACCACTTGGAAACGGCCCAAGATCAAGCGGGGCCTGGAAGCCGACCAGTGCGTCATTTTCGACCCCGACAAGCTGGCGGCGGTCAACAAAGCCCTCGCAACCAAGTCCAACGATTTGGCCCAATACCCTAACCCTGACCTTGCCGTCGAGATCGATATCTCGGCATCAAAGGTCGATCGGCCGGGCATCTATGCCAGGCTCAAAGTTCCCGAAGTCTGGCGGTTCGATGGCGACGTGGTCGTGATCGAACAGCTCAAGCCCAATGGCAAGTACGCCGTGGCTGAGAGGAGCCGGTGGATCCCCGTGCGGGCCTCGGACATTCGCCGGTGGCTGGTCGAAGAGGACTCCTCTAACGATGTCGAGTGGAAGCGGCGACTCGCTGAGTGGGCGAAGGGCCTGGCAGCCGGCGGCAATGGCGCCTGAGCACGGATCCCAGCCTCTCCACGGGCTGAGAGATCGGCTCAAGAAGGTATGAGTCGGGCCGATTGTTCAGGCCGGAACCGAGAGATCACTCTTCTCGAAGATCTCTCTGCAATCGAAGCGTCAACGTCTCGTCGATGGTCAGCGACAGCCAGCCGTCTCGCAAGGCCAGCTTGGCCGGCTGCCCCTGGTTGATCACTGGCGAGATGAGTTGATCCCCCTCCAGGCGATAGACCCCACTCCGATAATACCCGTCAACGCCGGACGTGTCTTTTGAGTTGCCGACGATTTCCAACCGTCCATCGCCGATCCGGAACACGAACCTCATCAGGCCTTGCGTCGTCTGTCTCAACTCGCTTCTCCAGGTGCCGACGGCATCGTCCAGAGTGACAGCAGTCCCGACGCTCTTCGAGGCTGACTTTATGGCGACGCCAGCCGAAGCTGCGTCTGTCTCTTTCTCCGCAACTGCGGAGACGATGATCTGCTTCAGTCAGCCGGGCGAATTCGCTCGGGCCATGTGCGGGTGGCCGCGCCAGATGGCGCCGGAAGCGAGTAAACCAGTTGCGAGGACCAGACTCAGGATGAACGAGGTTAGGGTGATGGCTGCGTGGATCGTCCCCCATACACTTGACCGCATGGCAATTCCTCAATCGATTGATCGGCCCCGCAATGGGACGACATCAGCTTTCTATTATATCATATGAACCAATCCGCTTCCTAGGGCGCCGGGCTCGAGCGCGCGACTGCGATCCAGGCCCGATCCTTGGCAGCCTTCGATGTCATCTGGTCAATCACGGCGACGGCTTCCCGAACGTTGCCCATGGTCGCGAGCGCGGCCACAACTCCGACCAGAGCGTCTTGCTTCTTGTCCTCCGTCGCGATTGTAGCGACTGTCTTGACGCGCCGGCCAAGTCACCCATCTCGGCCTGGATCTCCGCTATGCCGACTGAAGAGTGGGGGATCTTTTGGACAAGATTGATAGCCTTACTCCAGTGTGTCTTCGCGCTGGCCTGGTCGCTTTGCCTTGCCTCGGCACAGGCGAGCTGTCGCAAGGGACCCATCGCAAAGGTCGGGTCCCTGATCAACTCGACGGTCCGACACGCCATTGCCAAATCACCGACACGGATAAATAGCATGGCGGCCTCATATAACGGAGATTCCCGGTACGTTATGCCTTGGATGGCTTCAGCCACTTCGAAGGCTCGCTTCGCCGTCAGTCGCGCTCCCTGGCGATCGCCCTTGCTGCACTGCCTTTCACCGATCTCGGCGAGAGCCCCTGCTTTTTGAAACCGCCCCGGCGCTTCTTTCGGTTCATCCTCCATGTCCCCATCACTCGAAATGATTGATTCGGCGGTGGCGATGGCCTCCGGGAAGAAACCCAACCTGGCTTCTTGCTTCGCCAGGCTACGAAGGCGATCGGGTCTGAAAGAGCGATCTTTCTCCCCCATCGCATCAAGGATTTTGTGAGCCTCTGCCAGTACCGGTCTGATGCGTTCTCGCTCGTCTGGGCCGAAATACGAGATGACTTCCAGGAGGACATCGAGCCTGGCGACCCGCGGAGACGAGGAAGAAGCACCAAATTCGGGGGCGTTGACCTTTTTCACTGCTTCCTCCACGTTCCCAGTCAAGGCAGCGTCAACGCCGATCAATTTGTCGGCCCACATCTCATCCAGCCTATCGAGGTTTTGACGATACGCCCTAAATGTATCAGTCATCGCGGTTCTGGGTTCGGTTTTGAGCTGGGTGGGGACCATATTGAGCCAATTCGCCAACTGCCTTCTATCATTCTCTGCCGAAATTGCGCGTACGGCGTTCAGGAATGTTTGATGAGAGGCAACCGGATCGCCGGCTTCCGCCTGCGCATTGGCAATCCGGACCATCGGGTGCGGAGATATATAGTTCGAGTTCGGTCTGATCGACGCCGCGGCGCGAAGCGCTTCGCGAAAGGTGGCGAGAGCCTCCTTTCGCTTTCCTTGCCACGTCTGCGCTAAGCCGAGACGCCACAACTGTTCGGTACGCTCGACAGGATCCTCGATCGCCCGTACCGCGAGGAACGCTTGATCAAAGGCACGCTGGAGCGGCGAGAGGGTCGGGGGATCATTGTCAGGCTGATGAGCCGGTTTGAGTGGCGGCTTCGGGGATGAATTAAGCTGACGCGGCGCGGGGTCTTGCCTCGCCGCGAGGAAGGCGGGAGTTGCCCAGACGGCGGTGCCGAGAGCAGCCAGAACGATCGCGATCGACTTCAGATGGGTTATCGCCATGGCTCTGATGACTCCTCGAACCAAGGAAGCGATCGATGCCGAGACGGTTTCGCCCTCGCCTGATGTTCCTGCCACGAATTGAAGCGCGGTGTTGACGGTCTGGTGGGCGAGATCCGTAGGCAAAGCGGCCTCGCTTCGGATTTCACTGAACGTGGTTCCGAGCGCAACACTGGAAGGAGCAAGTCCTCGGCCTGTCAGTCGCCTGACCAGCTTCTTTCGAGCCGCGGCCAACCGGCTCTTGACCGTTCCCAATGGCCAGCTCAGCGCTCGCGCGGCCTCCTCGTGCGTCAACCCGTCAACCAAGCACAGCAAAACCACCGTACGCTGACTTTCCGGCAGCCGGGCAAGTTCATCATCCAGGATGGCCCTTACCTCTCGACTCGCCTGGTTCGCCGCCGCCGAGCACCGTTCGGCGAGATCAGATACCATCGGCCGCTCGCGATTCCTGCGTCGTGCTGCTTGGCTCCGTGCACGCCGGGCGACCCGGAGACTGACACCATAAAGCCAACTCGATAGGGCGGTTCGATCCCGTAGCGAGCCGGCCTTGCGGACAAGGACCAGGAAAGTCGCTTGAAAGGCGTCTTCCACATCGTGAGGGTCATCCAGCCAGCGCCGGCAGATGGCCAGGACCATCGGACCGTGCCGGGCGATCAACTCAGAGAAAGCCACATCGTCGCGATGGGCCAGGAACCGCTCCAAGAGCTGCCCTTCGCCAAGTCCGGTGAGCGAGCCACCCTCGAACAGGACCGCGAAATGCCTGAATCGATTGCCCGAGCCCTGATCTGTCATGCTCGCCGCTCCGCCAAGTTTGCTCCGATCACCCGATTATACTGCTCGATTTCTTCATTTGGATCGATGCATCCGGAGAATCTCGGCCGATTTTCCTCGATACTTTCTGCAAACATATGACAGATAAGGAGAAATCGAAACCAGCCAACAAGACTCGTGCCGGCACGCTCGTGCAAGTCCTCTGGAGAAAACGACGGGTGCCCCGAGTTCTGACCTGGCTACACTACCCGCATCCCTCGTTTGGGCCGCTGATCCGAATTTCCGCCTCAAGAATCATTTGGTGGGAGCACGCCGGTTCGGCGGTGAAGCGCATGAAGCCGAGCGAGAGATAGAAGCGGTCCGCGTCAGGATTGTTCGTCCTCAGCCGGAGGCGGGTAAAGCGTCCCTTCGCCGCCCCCATCACCGCACGCACAAGTTGAGAGCCGATCCCCTTTCGCCGGTGATCGGCGTCGACGTAAAGGTGTCGGACCCGCCCCACCGCCGGATCTTCCAGGTAGGGGTCACGGTTCAGCCCGCAGATGCCGACGACACATTCGTTGTCGGTGGCGATAAAGATGGCCTCACCTGGCTGGTCGAAACGGTTTCGGCCCGATTGCCAGTCAGTCAGGAGGCGGGAGAGAGCATGGAAGCCGGTCGCTTCCGCCTGCGTCACAAGTGGGTTGAGCCGGTCGATCGGCAGACAGTCGATTCGTTCGATTGCGATCATGCCTCAACTCGACCAAAGGTCTCGATACCGACCGGCACGTTTGTCATGATTGGGTTGTGATCCTGGTCTTCACGAAGTTCCAACGGACGATCCTATCATGCGCAAGCTTCGGTTCAACATCGCCAATCTCCTCGTCATCATCTTAGTTCTTGGAGTCGGCTTCGCTGCCTTGAGGGAGTCGAGCGACCTCTGGGAGAGTGGAATCTTCACCGTGACGCTCGGTACCCTGCTCCTCTCGATCTTGCTTGCCGTCCACCGCGCTGAATCCAAACGAGCGTTCTGGCTTGGATTCGCGCTGCTCGGCTGGGCCTACATGGGGCTCGCTCTCGTGCCGTCGATCGAGTCCAGGCTGATCACGAACAAGGCGCTGGTTTACCTTGACTCCAAAGTGCCGGGGCGAACTTTGGGACTTTGGATCGCCGATGTCACGGTCGCCGGCTCGGGATCGCCGAGCGATCAGGTTCAGAGTGCAGTCTTCGCCATCAACGGGAATCAGCTTGTCACCGCCCGCCAAGGTCAAGTGAGATTATGGGATGCGACGACAGGCAAGCTCCTCAGTGGTTGGGGCGGCACTACCGAGAATTTCCTGCGGATTGGACACTCGCTCTTCGCTCTGCTGGTGGCCTGGCTCGGTGGACAACTCTCTCGCCGTTTATGCCGAGCGTCGAGACATCCAGAAGTTTCCGCGGTGGTCGAGGCAGGACAAAGTCCGTTGTGATGTTGCACGCCTTCATCATGCGAACTCTTAGCCCGACCTCGTCGCCAGCGGACCTGGCGACAGAGACGACGACCGCCTCGTGTGACTAACGGTCAAGGATGAGGACCGAACCTATGGCCAAGAAGAAACGCAGAGCACCACCGACCAAAAAGATAAAGGCGGAGCTTTTTCCGAAGGGCTACAAGGCGTTTCTGGGCGAACTCAAGGAGCGGATCAGGACCGCCCAGCTCCGATCGTCGCTGGCCGTCAACCGGGAGCTGATTGCACTCTACTGGCAGATCGGTACCGGCATCGTCGATCGCCAGAAAACCCACCGTTGGGGCAACGCGGTACTCGACCGTCTGGGCGAAGACCTCCAAAAGGCGTTCCCTGGATTGAGCGGTTTCTCGCGAACGAACCTTTATCGGATGCGGGCCTTCTACCTGGCTTACAGGGACGCTTCCGAAATTGTCCCACAGGCTGTGGGACAATTTGCCGAGAGCGGGTTTCCGGAGGCCATGGCAGCAATCCCCTGGGGGCACAATGTCGTGCTCGTCGAGCAGGTCAAGGCGCTCTCCGAGCGTTTCTGGTATGCCCGAAAGGTTGTCGAGAACGGCTGGAGCCGCAACGTGCTCGTCCTCTGGATTGAGAGCGGCCTGTACGAGCGCCAAGGGAAGGCCCAGACGAATTTTTCGCGAACCCTACCGAAGCCCCAATCGGACCTGGCCCGCGAGACGCTCAAGGACCCGTACAAGTTTGAGTTCCTGACGCTCGCCGAGGAGGTTAAGGAGAAAGCTGTCGAAGAGGGGCTTCTGGCCCACATCCGAAAATTCCTCATCGAGCTTGGAGCCGGGTTCGCCTTCGTCGGTCAGCAGGTTCGGCTTGAGGTAGGTGGCGAGGATTTTTACGTCGATCTATTATTTTATCATATGAAACTTTGCTGTTACGTCGTGATCGACCTGAAAACGACGGCGTTCAAGCCCGAGTACGCCGGGCAAGATGAATTTTTATTTGTCGGCGATCGACGACCTTCTTCGCCATCCTGACGACAAACCTTCCATCGGCATCGTGCTCTGCAAGGCGAAAAACGAGATCGTGGCCGAGTATGCGCTTCGAGATCTTGCGAAGCCTGTCGGGGTTGCAAGCTACATCACGAAGCTCGTCGAGTCGCTCCCACCCAGGTTTCGCGGGAGTCTGCCAAGCCCTGAGCAGTGGCAAGCCGAACTCACAGGCAAAGCCAAAGGGTCGTCCCAGGAGGACGAGCAGCCATGAAGCCCATCTCAAACTCTAGGATCGGGGATTGACATGGTGACACAGTGTCACCATAATGGCGGCATGTCGTAGCCAAGGAGATGCCATGAGACTGCCAGACGAACATTTGTCGCCTGCTCAGAAAGAGATCATGGAGATCGTCTGGGAGAAGGGTGAAGTGGCCGCGATCGAGGTCCGACAGCTTCTCGCGGATGGACGTGAGCTGGCGCGGGAGACCGTGCGTACCGTTCTCGAGAGGATGGAGGAAAAGGGATGGCTCAAGCATCGCGTGGTGGGAAGGACGTTCTTCTATTCGGCGGTCGTTCCGCGGGACGTCGCGGCCGGCCAAAAGGTGGTTGAGCTGATCGATACCGTTTGCGGCGGCTCGCCAGAGAGGTTAGTGACGGCCCTGCTGGACTATCGGGGGTTGTCCGCCGAGGAAGCCGCCCGCATCGAGGCACTGATCAAACAAGCGAAAGACAAGAAACCAGGCCGACGGAGCTAGGTGCCGTGCCCATGTTAACCAGACTTCATTGCGCGATCACGATCGACGTCCTGATGCGGGTTAGCCTCGTCCTGACGGCCGGGCTCTTGCTGGCACTCATGGCAAGGAGGAACGCGGCGCTACGGCATGCGATCTTGGTCGCCGGGCTCGTTGCGGCATTCATCGTGCCGGCGGCAATGCTGACCATGCAGGTGCTGCCGGTGTCCCGCTTGCCGCTTGACTTGCCTGGCCGCGTGGGGCTTGACGGCTTCGCCGCGGTCACCGAGGTCAGCTCGCAACCGCCGAGCAAACCGCATCACGACTCCACGAGTTACGACCACCCGGCGCCCGCGATCGCTTCCACGAGGGGAGACGAGGCTCGACCGGGTCCTGGGGCCAGTGTGTCCACGCCGTTGGACGAGCGGTCGCTCGCGCCTCATGCATCGAACTGGTTGAATGCTCACGATGGGCCATTCATGGCCACCGGCCTACTCTCGGCGTTGCTGATGGGGGCGATCGTCAAGGTGACCGGGCTCGGGATCTCGTTGCTGCGCCTGCGACGGATCGTGGCGCGGCGCGTCCCATTGCCAGCGATCAAGTTCTATCCATGCTCGGGCAGATTCAACAACGAATTCCGATGCGGTACTCGCCGTGTTTGTTGGAGAGCTCGGAAGTGCCCGTCCCCGTCGCGGCGGGCGTCGTTGGCGACTATGTGCTGCTGCCGGCGGGATGGGCCGGGAGTCTGTGCCAGGAAGAAATGTTGGCGGTCCTCTGTCACGAGTCCGCGCACCTCGCGCGACGCGACCATTACGTCGTGATCCTCCAGGAGCTCCTTGCCAGCGCGCTCTGGTTTCATCCGCTCGCGCATCTATTTAACCACATGCTGAATCGCGTGCGGGAAGAGGTGTGCGACAACTATGCGATCGCGATGGTCGAACGCCCTGCATACTGCGAGGCCCTCCTGCACCTTGCTGTCGGCCGGCCTGCGAAGTCCGCGCGTGGCGCGACTTCGATGTGGACGCGCCACTGGTCGCTTGAAGATCGGATCCGGGGAATCCTCGACGATCGGCGGCCGACGAGGACCAAGATATCGGGTCTTGCCCGCTCGGTCACCGTGACGTTCTTCGTGGCGATCGGTGGTCTCATCGCTCTGCCGCGAGTGACGGCATTTCAGCCCGATGAACGGCCAGGCACGATAGCCACGGTCGACTCTTCGCCACGGGACCAATCTGTTGCCGTCGCAAACGAACTGGCGAGGAACATCATCAAATCCTTCCCGGTGAGCCGGGAGAAGATGCTTCGTATCGAGAACCTCGCCGGCCGAGTCGAGCTCGTGCCGGGCAGTGGGCCGACGGTCGAGGTCGCGGCGATCGTGCGAGTGGGCGACTTGCCGGACGAAGACGTCAAGCGCCTGATCGACGACATCCGATGGGTCGAGACGCCGGCTCAGGACGGCGAGACACGCTGGGGCTTGGCGTTTCCCGGCAACCGGTATCCGACGGTGCGATATCCGGTGGTCGGTGAAACGAAGACGGACTCGACGACCGTCCGCTATCTCGATCAAAGCATTCGACTCTCGAAACGCAGAGCCGAGTCGATCCCGTCCATTGAATTCGACCTACGCATTTCGCTGCCCGCCGAGGCTCGCATCGCGGTCTTCAACGCGGTGGGGCCGATCGAAGCCCGTCACGTCGTGGCTCAAATGGACGTCGCGACGCATCATGGAGTTATCAAGCTCGACGATGTACGTGCCCCGATCATTGCGACTTCCGAGCTCGGCGACATCCTCATTTCGAGGCTGAATGCCGATGCGGTCGTACACACCGGGAGTGGCGGCATTGAACTCTCTCGCGTCGCACAAGGACGAGTGACCCTTTCGACGCGTTCCGGTAACTGCAGGGTTCTCCAACCGCCGGAGGCCAGCTTCAACTTGCAGTACTCAGGAGATCATCCAGTCGCCGTGATGGGTGGGAACGTGAACCGCATCTCAACCCAAAGCAACCATCAACGAATGGAATTGCTCTCGCGAGGGACAGGCGGGCCATCCATCACCGTCGCCGGGGGCTCGGGAGAAACCGTCATCGAAACGGGCCGGTAGGCGGGCAAACAGGAAAAATCGAGACTCTCCGGCACCGGCCTCCAAATCCCCTTACACGGGCCCGCGCTTTCCGTGCGCATTTTTTTTCTTGGAAGGATGCATCGAAAAAGTCATCGGGCAGTGGAATGTAATCACAGCGACGACAGTATTCCGCTTGGGAACAACACACAAGAATCTACAGGAGCACGATTATGCGAACCCCGTGTATGTTTCGTTGCCGAACGAAACGCCGACCAGTTTTTCTTGTGGCGCTGACGCTACTCGTCAACGTCTTGACCGCCGCCGCAACGATTGGTCAGGAAGCCGATTCCGCCATTGGCGCGCCCGAGCGGGCGGCCGTTATCGACGGCGTGGTCGAGAAGATCCTCAAGATCTACGTCTATCCGGACGTGGCAAAACAAATGGCGCAGGCGATCCGCGATCGTCAAGCGAAGAAGGAGTACGACACCATCTCGAGCTGCCAGGAACTTGCCAAAGTGCTGACCCGGCATCTTCGAGAAGTCTGCAAGGACGATCATCTCAGCGTCGAGTTCTTCGCCAAGGGAATCCCTTATGATTCCGAAAAGAAGCCTGATCCGAAGGACATCGAGGAATTTCGGCAGCGCGGATTGCGACGAAATTACGAGTTCAAGAAAGTCGAAAGACTGGAGGGCGGGATCGGGCTTCTCCAGGTGGACGGGTTCTATCCGGCCGAGTGGATTTCTGAGACGGCAGCGGGAGCGATGGCCTTCCTGGCCAACAGCGAGGCTGTCATCCTGGACCTCCGGCAAAACAGCGGCGGACAGTCGGGCGGGACGTTGCTGTGCAGCTACTTCTTCAAGGAAGAGACCCACCTGACGGACTTCTACAATCGGCCGGAGAACACGACGCGCCAGATCTGGAGCTACCCGGTCGCAGGGGCCGCGAAGTTCGCGGACAAGGATTTGTACATCTTGACTAGCCGCCGGACGTTCTCGGCATCCGAGGCACTCGCTTACGATATGCAGGCACTGAAGCGGGCCACGATCGTCGGGGAAACGACCGGCGGCGGAGCCCACGGGACGACGATCTATCGGATTACCGACCATTTCAGCGCGAGCATACCGTTCTGCAGGGCGATCAATCCGGTGAGCAAGACGGACTGGGAGGGGGCCGGAGTAAGGCCGGACGTCGCCGTGCCGGCCAATCAAGCCCTGCTCACGGCCCACCTCCTGGCACTGAAAAAGGAGCTTACGAAATACGCCGGCGAGCGTGGCGTGGCCGACAACTTGAAGCGGGTGATCGCCGACAAGGAGAAGGAGCTGGATGCACTGAAGACAAAGTAGCGATGGCACGGAAAACCGGCGCGAGGGGGCTACGCCGCCAGGTCATCCGCTTTGATAAGTCCATAAACCAACACCTCATTTGAGATTGAAGTGTAGGTCCCAGCTCAAGATCGACGTGTCGGACATCCCGGCCACCAGCCGTTTCCCGTCCCGTGTGAAGGCGAGCCCAAAGTGGATCGACTCTCCAAGTTTTCACTGCGCCAGAGCCGGTCTTCTCTCGATCAAGTTTTTCAAAAAACCCGCGATATGACCATCTGCGGTAATGAGAGGGCATTGCCGTGCACCACGTGGATCGGACGGCCTGTCGAAGCAACGACTCGGCCGTTGGGGCGAACGTGGACCTCACCGTGCGGTCGGTCGTGGACGCAGTAGTTCCAGCCTTGGTCGACTTCGTGCCAGCGTTCGGGATGGGAGTGGCAATAGAGGTTGAGGGCGGTCTGGTCGCCCCAGTCGGTCGAGCCCTGGAGGTCTGGTGAGTGGATCAGTCGGTCGGCCTCGCGGAAATAGGCGAGCAATGTCTGGGCGGTCCCCGCGGCGAAGCCGCTATTGAGGAACGGCCGGCTCGATAAGAGCGTCGAAGGCGCGTCGGCGGGCTTCGGGGTCATGGATCGACATGGTCCAGGCTCGCACCGCTGGGTTGCGAGGAAAAGACACGGGCTCTCGGACGGCCATCAGCTTGTCGGGCTGGGATCGGACCAACGTCCAGAGCGTTGCCAGCCGGCTCTGGAAGATCACGTCGCCGGCATCCCAGTAGGCCGCCGGGGTCGCCTCCGGCCAGCTCGCGACGATGTCCGCGAAGTCGTGGAGACGGCGGATCGGCGGCCGCTCGACACCGCCGCCACCAGCCGGCCGCGCAACCAGCTCCAAACCGGGCGTCCGCGCCAGGATGCGCTGTTCGCTGGGATAAAGCCCGTAGCCGACGGCCGTCACCGGCTCGTCGTTACCGGCAGCGCGAAGCGAACCGAGGAACTGGCGGCGGAACCGTTCGAGGTGCCGCCGGTCGAATGCCGCCAACACCCGGCCGGGAAGCTCGGCGACTTCAGACCGCCGATGATCACAACCACGATCCGGCCTCGCGTGGTCGACCTCGGTCCGGTTGTGCCAGGCCCGCGCCTCGGGCAGATAGGCGATCGCCAGGCCCAGGCGGCGCAGGTCGTCGCAGCAACACAGGCATTCGCACTTGTTCGGCTCGGCTCGAAAGCGGATCTGGCTTAAGGCAGCCCTTCGGAACAGGGTCGCTCCCATGGAGATGTGCCGGTCGGGCCGGCTCCAGGCCCCGTGCGCGGTCGATTCGCCCAGGTAATCAGCGCCCAAGGCGGCGAACCCCGGTCGAGCGCGTAGGCCATCAGCCAGTCGCCGCACGCAGCCAGGATCCAAAATCACATCATCATCCAAAAACATGACCCAAGGGGCGGCGCTCAGAGCGAATCCCTCGTTCCGCGCTCGCGCGATTGTCTGCCATCGATGCGTCTCCGTCAGGCCGAGGGGCGCCGATGACCCGGACCAGGCGCGGCGTTACTCCCGCGCGGGATTGCGCCGCGATCCCCTGCTGAAACGCGGTGCGCAGCGGCTCCGCGGTTCGGCTCAGTACGACCAGGTCGACCTCAAGGCCGGCATCATCGCTCATCGTGGTTTCTCCACGACTTCCACGCACTCACCGTTTTACCCGTCGCAGAAAACCTTGCGGAACGCATCAGATCGGTCTCCGGGCGTCGGCGGATAGTACTCGATGCTCTCGGCGGCCGTCATCCCCGTCTCGACCCGCAGCAAGACCTTGGCCGTCTCGGGCAGGTAGACGATGGATTCAAGCAGGAGCGGCACCAGCATCGGGACGTCTGGCGTGTTCCACTCGCTCAGTCTCTCGAGTACCAACGCCTCGAGCTCCGCGGACAGGTGCCATTGGCCGTGCGACAACGAGACCTGGCTCGTGTCAGCGGGCAAAAATGCCGCCGCGATGTCGCACAATTTCACCACTCGGGTGATCGTGAGCCGCGGATTGACCTCGTGAACGATCTCGACAAGGACCTTCTGGAAAAACCGGGCCGCCTCGAACGATGTGGGATCCTCAAGAAGGCTGTCAACCTCGTCCTTGGTCAGGCCGTGGGTGCTGACATTGATCCGGCCCAGCGCCGGGAACGGCGACGGGACGGCGATAGTCCCCGCGAGGGCGATTGAACGGAGGTGGTTGTCGCTGAGCCTGCTCGCGCTGGTTGGGGCAATGCCACGCTTGCCAATAATTGTGCTCATTTTTTATACTCCTGATAGAATACGTGCAAAGCCGGTCAATTAAGGTAAGGTCGAGCGGACATGACGTCGGTCCTCGATTGGATCAATAGTCAGCGCTCCGGATCAACGATGCGAGACGGTGGGTCAAGCTTCGGGTTCAACGTGTCTTCATTCTGAACGAAAATCAGTTCGATTTCGGCGGCGGTGGGACTGGCAGTGTGCGTACGACCCGGAATCCCAGATAGACCTGCCGGTTTTTCGGTCGGTTCTTATCGCGGTAGGCGGATCGCGCCTGTAATGGGATGTAAATGAACGAACCGCCGCGCATCACGCGGCTGTGCTGGTCGTCGACTGTGTCGCGTTCGCGAACCTCCGACAGGGTATTCATCACGGTTTGCAGGCCCGGACCGAAATAGCCCGCGAGATCGACCCTGAAGTTTTGTGGTGACTGTCGGAGCGAAACCTGGTGCTCGACGCAGGGTCCGGGCCGGTCGTCGTGATATCGATCCTGGCACCACTCGAAGACGTTGCCGGCCGTATCAAAAAGGCCGAAATCGTTGGGCAAGAGCCGGCCCACTGGATGCACCAGCGGGTGCGACTCGGTTGCCGAGTTGGCCATGGTCCAGGCGTAGCGCGATACCAGCGAGAAGGAATGACCGAAGTACCAGGTGGTGTTGGTGCCGGCCCGGCTGAAGCACTCCGCCTCCATCTCGGTGGGCAGACGATATCCGTTCTTGTCCAGCAAGGCTGGGTCGAGCTCCATGCCCGGCCCGATCCCGGCGGGGTAACACGGTTCGAGTCTCTCAGCGAGGCTGCGCTGATTGCAATACTCCAATGCCTCGTACCAGGTGACGTTGTTGACGGGGCATTCCCGACCGAGGTCGAATTGGTTTGCGTGGTTGGGAAAGAAATCAAGGAATTGCGCGACGGTGACCTCCTTGGTCTCGACGGCGATGGTGCGATTGATCGGTTCCCAGTCGGAGCGGCTCCTGCCGATGGTCGCGGAGTGGTTCGCCGCCAGGCGAGCCCATCATGAACGTGCAAGGGCCCGGGAGCACGACCATCGTCTGGCCGCTGGGCGTGATGAACCACTCCTTGCCTCGCAAGGCGGCGCGGCCTTCGCTGTCGAGTTGCCGGATCGGCTTGGCCTTGCTTTGAAGATCCTCGAACTCGTGCTGGAGCACCTCGTCGAGCTTCCAGTTGCGCAGGACCAGCTCGGCCGCCGAGTGAATGCCGCGATCCGGGTCGTCGCGGTAGAGCTCGGCTAGCCTTGGTGTCAGGTTTTTCCGCAGTTCGGGGGGAACCTTATCCTCGGGAATGCTCGCCAGGACCAAGAGGAGCGAGCGCCGGAGCGAGGGCTCCGACGGCTGGGAGCCGTCCAGGTACGAGACGAGATCTTGGACGTCGACCTCGAATGCGGCAAGCCGCTCGATCAGCTGCGCTCGCAGCCGGCGATCATCGGCTTGAACGAGGTGCTGCCTGAGCGGATCCGGCTTGCCGAGCAAGTACAGAGAGATCGCGGCGACGGCCTTCCGTTCCGCCAGGCGATCCTTGTCGTCTTCCGAGACCAGCGGCCGTCGCCAGACCGAGGCGGTCACGATTCGCGACTGGGCCCGCTCGACCGGCTCGCCTGGCTTGGCCGAGACCTCGATCGCCGAAATCCCCATGGGCCGATATCCCTCTCGCTCCAGCTTGGCACACTGCGTGAAGTGCTCCTCGGGCGATAGTTCATAGAGGAGCGCGCGACTCGAAACCCACACCGCTCCACCACGTCGTGGCGTATGCGATGCCGCTGTGGTCCTCCGCGCTGGAGAACCGCACGTCGATCGGCATCAGCGCCCGATCGAGCTGGCGATTGACCGCTTCCTCGACGTCCTTCCAGCTCGCCTTGTTCCAGGTGTCCTTGTCCTGAGGTCGATCCTGGAACTTCCATCGGACCGAGCTGTACCACGTTCCGTTCTGGTCGACCCACTGCAGATTGGTGCGCGGCACGAAGTTCGCATTGATCAGATCCCTGTAGGCGATTTCGTGCGCGCTTTCGCCTTCCACGCCGACGTACATCTTGGCATCCATGAATTCGAGGGAAGTCAGTCTGCCGTCCGGTTCGCGCTGGGCCGCGACCCAGAGCGCCGCGTACCGTGGCTGCTCCGGCGGAACAGGACCAGCAGCGGCTTGGCCTGCAAGTCGGAGCGAGGCGGCGGCAAGTAGCAGGCGATGTCGACCGGCAAGAATCCTTTGTCACATTTCTCCCATTCGGCGCGATAAAACTTGTTCTTCTGTTCCAGCTCTTGGATGGTCATGTCCTTCTCGAACTTCCAGCCAAGTCCGTCGCGCACCCAGGCCGCGGCTACCAGGACCTTGCCCTCAGCGGAATAGGGTCGAACGCAGATGGGCCGGTATCCGCACGGCTTGAGATCGCTTGCCAGCCGGTGGAAGTCTCCCAGGGCCAAGGTTTGGCAGAACGCGAATCGATCCTTGCACATCCCCCGGGCGTTCTCCAGTTGCTCGACGATCGTCGAATCGGGCCACGACTCGTTCTTGAACTCGATGTTGTTCCAGTTGGGCTGGGCCTCCTTGCCTAGCTCTTGGTTTAACCGTTTGTCGGCCACCTCGAGGTGCCTGGCCCAGGCATGGTCGTCAGGCTCGCTTTGAAGTTCACCAGATAACTGCTTGCGCACCGCCGCCCGGTGCGGGTCGGTGAGATCCTTGAGCTTGGCGAAGACAAACCGGAACTGCTGGGGGTTGGCGTCGAGGACCAGCTCGACCAACTCGTCGGTATGATCGTCGCCATCGGCGTCGACGGTGCTGAAGAAAGCGGCCAGGACGTTGCCGGCGAGGACTGCGCTTGTCGAGGGGCTCTTTCGGGTCCTTGTAGATCGTCTCGAAGGGGGGCCGTCAAACACCGATTCACCGGGCGGAACAGGTCCGTCCATTGGCGGGCCGGGGTCTCCTGAATCATCGCGGCGGCCACGTCGTGCGCCTGGACCTGCCACGCGACGTTGTCGGGTCGAGCACCGCCAGCGCGGCCGCGGCGCGAAGCCGCTGGTGGTTCTTGGCGGCTGGATCTTGCATCACACCTCCAGCATCGCCGCGTCGCCGCCTCTGGCTGATGGCGCTTGAGCTCGTTCGCGAATGACCTTCAGCTCCTCCGCGTCGGCCTCGTGCAGCCGTTCGACCAGGAAATTGACCTCGCGGGAGTCGTCGGGCAAATAAACCAGGCTGATCGCCAACCGAGCCTCGGAGTCCAACTCCACCAGTTCGCGCTTCTTCATCAACTGGTTGCGGAGGGCGTTTCGCCGTGGCCTCAGTTCTTCCAGCAGGAAGGGAATTCGTTCGGCGCCCACGGTATCCAGCTTGGTAACCAAGTGCCTTGCGCTCGCTTCCCATGTCGACGAACGCCCAGGCACCCACGACCAGGAGAGCCATTGCCGCGACCGTGGCCATCAGCCGGGTGCCCAATCGTCGAGATGCCGCGTTCATCATGTTGCGCGAGGCGGGCGACCACTGCCGCGGCCGGGTATGCCAGCGGATCATCAGCCACTCGAAGAACGACGGCAGGTTACGCGGCTCGGGCCGGCTGCGACCAGAGCGCGGTCAGCCCAGCCAGGCGAAACAGGCGCGCGCCCCGCGTGCTTTCCCTTCTGCATACCCTCCACCCAGTCGCGGATCGAGTGGACCAGGTAATCGTGGGTCAACTGGTAAAAGGCCCTCGATGCGTCCCTCGGGGGCGGAGTGCCGTCGTCTCGGTCTCGGTCTCGACGGCGGCGGGGTGCTCAGCCGAGGCAACGGGTGCTGCGTCAGGCTCTTCGGCCGGTGTCAGAAGCCGCAGCTCGTGGTCCAGGATCTCCAGCAATTTGCGGAACTCGCCTTCGCGCTCGCTGATAGCCCGAGTCCGCCAGCAGCTCGGCATAAGACCGCATCCGCCCTTTGAGCGGGCTGCCGGCCGGCGGCAACAGCGACTCAAGGATGGTGCGGGCCGCTGCTCCGATGCAGGCTGAGCACGGGGTGCGTCGCCTCCGAGCCGAGTTTCGCCTTCAAAAAGGCGACGCCGACCCCCTGGATGCCCCCCAGCTTCCTCAAGCCCGACGGGGTCCATGGCCGGTCCTTGAACATCTCGGCAAACAGGGCCAGCCGGACGCAGATGACCCGGTCGTCCTCCAGCCAGTCCGTCGATCGCCTGGTCGAGGAACTTCTTTTGTTCGTCGGTGAGCGCATCGGGGTCCTCGGGCAAGCTGCCATAGCCGCGGCCAAACGCCGCCAGCACGCCCGGGCGTGCCGCCGGTTGAACAGGTCCACGGCCATCATGTTCCGGTCCGAGGACAGGTCGATCTCCAGCGTCCGCAGGAACCGCGACAGTGCCATCCAGAAATCGTCGCGGACCAAGACCAGGCACTGCACGTGCTCGCCGTCACACTGGCGCAACGCCTCGACCAGCGGGGCAGCGCTCCAGCGCGGGGCATGACTGGAGGTATTGCTCGAACTGGTCGAGCACGATCAGGAGCTTCTTGCCGGTGGGCAAGCCTTTGCCTTGCCGTAGCCGTCGCAGGGCCTCGGGCAGGTCGAGGCTCTGCATCGCCGGCCAGCTCGGAGCAGCGGTGCCGTAGCCGTCGCAACAGCTCGGCCTCGCGTCTCCTGGCCGCTTGCACCGGCCGCAACCGAGACCACCAGGACCGAGTCTGCCAGCCTGGGCAGGATTCCCGCGTGGACCAGCGAGCTTTTGCCACAGCCGGAGGGCCCGAAGATCAGCCCAAGGGCGAACGCGGTCTCAGCGTCGGTCGCCTCGATTCGCGTCTTCCAGAACCGAACGACTTCGGGCAAGTCCGTCGCGGTCTCGCGGGCCGGGCATCAGCTCGAGGAAAAATGGACTCGTCCTCGGGGGAGAACGACCGTAGCCCCTTGGGGACGACCTTGGCCAGTCGGTAATTCCGCCGGATGGACGGGTCGAGCTCTCATCGGTTGAAGACCGCGTCGCCAGCCATTCCTCAGGTCATCGGCCAGCTCGGCCGCGGTCTGAGATAGCGGTCGGTCATCCGCTTGGACAGGCATTTCGAGACAGATCCGCTCCAGCTCGCGCGGCACGGCTGCCATCGATCTGCCGCGGCGGCTTGGCCTCGCGGTAAACGATCTCCTCGAAGACTTGTTCGCGATCGGCGTCGCTCCCGATAAACGGCCGGCGCCGCGTCAAAAGCTCGTACAGAATGACACCCAATGCCCAGACGTCGGTCCGGCCGTCGAGCCGGTGTGCCTCGCCACGGACCTGCTCCGGCGCCATGTACGGGACCGTCCCGGCCAGCTCCCCCGACCGTCCCGGTTGGGTCGTCTGATGCACGGCCAACCCAAAGTCAGCCACGTACGGCTGACCCAGGCGGTCGATCAAGATGTTCGCCGGCTTGATATCGCGATGTACGAACTTCTTGGTGTGCGCATAATGCAACGCGTCGGCTACCTGGACGATCAGCCCGGCGATCCGCCCAGTGCGAGCGGCCCGTTTTTCATCATCTGCCGCAGCGTCGATCCCTCGATGTACTCCATCACCACGAAAATCGTGCCATCCTCAAGCGTAACCACGTCGTGGACCATGACGATCGCCGGGTGCCGTAGCTGCGCGGCGTGCTTGGCCTCGGCCAGGGACGCCTCCGCGGTCGCCGGTGATCTCGATCACATCCTTGACGCGGAATCTTGATGGCGACTTCGCGGCCTAGCCGATCGTCCCTCGCCAGATAGACTTTGCCAAACATCCCCACACCCAACAGGCTCCACCAACACAAACCGGCCCAGCGGCCTGGGGAGCGTCTCACTCTCCAGTCCGGTGGTTTCATCGGCTCCCCCGGGCAGTCTCTCGTGCTGGCCGGACAGCACGGTCAAAGTGCGGTCCTTTACCTCGTTGGTGGCCGTTTCCGAACTGGTCTGGTTCGAACTGTCCGAGATCCGCGCCGATGCGAACACGCTGCGCACCAGCGAGGTGTCATCCGGGAATCGATCCCGGTAGTCCTGCAACACCAGAAATTCACCGAACCGGGTGCGAAGCTCGAGCTCCACCGCCAGCAGCGCGCGCAAAAGAGACGATCGAAGAAACAGGTCGGCCCGGCTATTCAAATAATCTTCGATGCGAGGCTTCAGACCATCGCGCCAGGCGATCTCGAAATCGTCGCAGGCCGCCACGACCCGCTCCAATCGGGACTGCGTCAAGGATTGATCGTCGCAGGCCGATCCAATGCCACGCTTGCTCATCCGTCCCTCGATCCTGGTCCCAGCCCCGGTACCGTTTGTTCGACCCACCCGGTGTTTTAATTACATTGTTTTGCACTCAGAGCGGTTTAATCATGCGTTGCACACGGCTCGACGGTAACGGCGTTGATTGGATAAACTGGAGCGTCAGCGAGGGAGCCGGCGGATGCCACCGCGCTGACGCGCCGGGTTCGTATGCACTGTGGGCTACCCAAGTGAAAAACACTCTAAGTAGGCAGCCGGACAACGGCCAGCCGCATTTCTGTGTCGTTCTCTTGGTTAATGCCCGGGTCTAGACCAAGCCTGCCACCAGCCTCAAATTCAAGCCGCGGCGTCGATTATATGCCGTGCCAAGGGTTGGCTGCCAGCATCTGGGGGTACTCCGCCCTCCCGACGGCCGTAACCCCACCTTGATTCATGTCACGGACAGCCCCTCCCTGGCTTGTCTCCACACTGGCAAAATCCAATCTATCCCCACGGTGATACGGCCCACACGATCGAAACTTACGGAAATACTTTGTGTAAGCGTGATTGGCAGACTTTCCGCCTTATATGTCGCAATCGCGGCGCAATTTGTGACAATTAACTAACGAACTTGGGACGATCTGATCCTGACTCAGTCCGCAATGCCCCCATCATCGATCGCTTGCACCGCGGCCAGGTTCGTTTTCCGCTTCGACTTCGACACGATCGATAAGGAACGGTCATGCTGCTGGGGCGGCACCCACTCCATGAAAATGAAGGCCACATGCTCGCGTGATTGCTAGAAATGGAACGTACTTTCAGAGTGAACCCTGGGCTGCTGCGACAAATGTTGCTGGGCTCACGGCTCGCGATATTGGAGACGGTAGTTCTACTGTATCCGGAGGTTGACTGTACCTAACCATTTTTGCGATATTAGCTTCCGTCACGGAGATTCACACGAAGGGAGTATGTCGTGGAACGGCGATTTGAAGCGCGGTTGGATGAGATGATGGATCAAGCCGAGGTGTCTCCCGAGCTTCTCAAGGATTTGTTGCCTTGACTGAATCAGTTCGTTTTGCCTTTTGTCGGCAGCCTTCTCGAGCCCGAACAGAAACAGCATGCGCTTGAGTACATGAGCGGCTTGGTGTCTGGACTGAGACGCAAGACAAGCGAGGGGATCGCGTACCTGCATGATCAAGAGCGGCAGGGGATTCAGAAGTTCATTGGTTACGTGCCATGGGATCATCAGCCGTTGCTCGCCACTCTGGCAAGCCAGGTCGGCCAGGAGCTGGGCGAAGCCGATGGCGTGATTGTGTTCGACCCCTCGGCATTTGCTAAGAAAGGAACCAAGTCGGTGGGCGTCGGCAGGCAATGGTGCGGCCGACTGGGCAAAGTTGAGAACTGTCAAGTCGGTGTCTATATGGGTTACGTGACAAGTATCGAACATGCAATTGTCAATGTACGTCTTTATCTTCCTGAAGATTGGGCGAAAGACAAGGCGCGTCGCGCGGAAGCCGGGATACCCAAGACGATCCGATTTCAGACTCGCCATCAACTGGCATTGGAGATGTTGAAAGAGTGCGGAGGGGACCTGCCGCACAATTGGATCGCGGGCGACGACGAGATGGGGCGTCCCAGTGCTTTTCGGCTGGATTTGCGTACCCTTGGCGAACGATATCTGCTTGCGGTCCCCTCGAACACGCTGATCCGTGACATCGAGGCACCCGCGCCGGTGTACTCGGGACGAGGTCGGCATCCCAAGAATCCTTTCATACGAGTGGATAAGTGGTGCTCGATGCTTCCCGAAGACGCTTGGACCAAAATCGATGTGCGGGATGGGGAGAAGGGACCGCTGGTGATCGAAGCGGTGAAGTGTCGGGTGCAGGCGCGGAACGACACAGGTGGCACAGGACCTGACGAAGTACTGTTTATAACTCGAAAACGTCAACCCGATAACACGTACAAGATTGATTATTATTTGTCGAACGCGACCGCTGACGTGAAGCTGTCGGAATTGGCCCGGGTGGCCACGGCGGCGCATCGCATCGAAGAATGCTTCCGCCGAGCCAAAGGAGAAGCCGGTTTGGCGGACTATCAGGTGAGAACCTGGATCGCCTGGCATCATCACCAAACCCTCTCGTTGCTGGCCGCGTGGTTCCTGAACAAGGAGACGCGGGAGGGAAAAAAAAAGACCCCGGCTCTGACGATTCCGCAACTACGACAATTGATCAGCGGACTGATCGACGCTTACTTGCAAACGAACCTTCCGGCTTCGCTTCGTCGCCGCAGCACCCGTTGGTTGCAGCGCAACGAACAAGCAAGGTTTTACAATTATCGTTCGCGTAACATCTTACCACCATTGAAGAACCAGCTTAGAACCTGAAAGATACAGTAGAAGTAGAGATCTCCAACGACATCCCCAACGAGAATAAACCGGCCTTCCGGATGCCACGCAGCGCACCGAATCGGGCCATCGAGCGCCAGAGTCGCGAGCCGTTGTCCCGAATCGAGGTCCCAGACCACCATGGTCCTGTCCTCGGACGCCGAGACGATACGCCGCCCGTCAGGGCTCATCGCCACGCACCATACCCAACCTTGGTGCCCGGTAAGCTGGTGGATCTGGGTTCCGGTTTCGAGGTCCCAGACCACCACGGTATTGTCCTGGGACCCCGAAACGATGCGTCGCCCGTCCGGGCTCACCGCCACGGACCGCACCGAACCCTTATGCCCCTCAAGCCGGTGTATTGGATTGCCGGTTTCGAGGTCCCAGACCGCCACGGTGTTGTCCTGGGACCCCGAGACGATGCGTCGCCCGTCCGGGCTCACCGCCACGCACCACACCCAACCCTGATGTCCCTTAAGCCGGTGTATTGGATTGCCGGTTTCGAGGTCCCAGACCGCCACGGTCTCGTCACCGGACCCCGAGACGATCCCTCGGCCGTCGGGGCTCAATGCGACGGAGTTCACCGCAGCTTGATGACCAGTGAGGCGTTGAATTAGCGTGCCGGTTTGGAGGTCCCAGACCGTCACGGTCTTGTGCTGGGACCCCGAGATGATCCGTCGGCCCGTCGGGGCTCACAGCCACGGACCACACCCAACCTTTCTGCCCCTCAAGCCGGTGTATTGGATTGCCGGTTTCGAGGTCCCAGACCGCCACGGTCCAGTCCTGAGACCCCGAGACGATCCATCGCCCGTCGGAGCTGATCGCCACGGAATTCACCGCAGCTTGATGCCCGGTAAGCTGATGGATTGGATTGCCGGTTTCGAGGTCCCAGACCGCCACGGTGTTGTCCTGGGACCCCGAGACGACGCGTCGCCCGTCGGAGCTGACCGCCACGGACCACACCCAGTCTTGATGCCCGGTCAGCCGGTGGATTTGGGTGCCGGTTCCAAGGTCCCACACCGCCACGGTGCGGTCAAAGGACCCCGAGACAATGCGTCGCCCATCGGGGCTCACCGCCACGGAATTCACCCAATTGCGATGCCCGACGAGCCGGCGGATTTCGGTTCCGGTTTCGAGATCCCAGACCACCAACGTGTTATCCTCGGATCCCGAGACGATGCTCCGCCCGTCGGGGCTTACTGCCACGGAATTCACCGCAGCTAGATGCCCATTGAGCCGATGGAGTTGTGTGCCGGTTTCGAGGTCCCAGATCGCCACGGTGTTGTCTTTGGATCCCGAGATGATGTATCGGCCGTCGGGGCTCACCGCCGCAGAACTAACCGCATCCTGATGCCCGACAAGAATTCGTACGAGAGCAGGGGATTCACTCAGGGTTCGCCAACGAAGGATCAGCGCGGGATGAGCGAGGTCGGTGAGCTG
>CAVRFS010000072.1:0-24846 GCA_963720335.1 uncultured Planctomycetota bacterium
TCCTTAGGTTTGCTCAACGGGACAAGCCTCCGCCTTCCAGATCGCCTCGGCGTATTCCGTGATGGTGCGGTCGCTGGAGAACCTGCCGGAAGGGCCGACGTTCATGATCGCTTTCCGCGCCCAGGCCTCGGGCTGCCGTACAGCTCGCCGACCCGCTCTTGCGTCTCCACGTACGCCGTCAGATCGGCCAGGTGCATGTAGTGGTCGCCGTGCGTCAGGAGCGTGTCGCGGATCGGCTCGAAGATGCCCGGCTCGCCTCGGCTGAAGTCGTCGGAGCGGATCATGTCCAGGGCGCGGCGCGTTTCCGGCTCGTGCTCGTAGTGCCAGTGGGGATTGTACCAGCCGCGGTTGCTCGCCACCTGCTCGGCCGTCAGGCCGAACAGGAAGAAATTCTCTTCGCCGGCCGCCTCGGCCATCTCGATGGTCGCGCCGTCGCGCGTGCCCACGGTCAGCGCGCCGTTCATCATGAACTTCATGTTGCTGGTGCCGCTGGCCTCGTAGCCGGCGGTGGAAATCTGCTCCGAGACGTCGCTGGCCGGGATCAGCCGCTCGGCCAGGCTGACGTTGTAGTCGGGCAGGAACAACACCTTCAGCCGGCCGCGGACCGCCGGGTCGGCGTCGATCACGGCGGCCACGTTGTTGATCAGCTTGATGATCAGCTTGGCCAGCGTGTAGGCCGGCGCCGCCTTGCCGGCGAAGAAGAAGGTGCGCGGCGGCACGTCCAGGTTGGGGTTCTCGCGCAGGCGGTTGTAAAGGACGATGATGTGCAGCACGTTCAGCAGTTGCCGCTTGTATTCGTGGATGCGCTTGATCTGGCAGTCGAAGATCGAGTCGGGATCGACCACCTGCCCGGTCGTCGACTGCAGCCAGTCGGCGAAGCGTGCCTTGGCCGCGCGCTTGGCCTGCGGAAACCGTCGCGGAAGGCGCTGTCCTCGGCCAGCGGCACGAGTTCCGGAGTTGTTCCAGGTCGGTGATCCAGCCGTCGCCGATGGCTTCGGTGATCAGGTTGGCCAGCGGGGTTGGCCATCAGCAGCCAGCGCCGCGGCGTCACGCCGTTGGTCTTGTTGTTGAATCGCTCGGGGAACATCTCGGCGAAATCGTTCAACACGGTCGTGCGCAGCAGGTCGGAATGGATCGCGGCCACGCCGTTGGTGCTGTGCGTGCCGACGATGGCCAGGTGGGCCATCCGCACCTTGCTTCACGGGCCCCTCTTCGATCAGGCTCATGCGCCGACGCGGTCCTGGTCGCCGGGATAGCGGGCTCGCACGTCGTCCAGGAAGCGGCGATTGATCTCGTAGATGATCTCCAGGTGCGCGCGGCAGGCCATCTCGAACAGCTCGACCGGCCATTTCTCCAGCGCCTCGGGCAGCAGCGTGTGGTTCGTGTAGGCCAGCGTGCGGACGGTCAGGTCCCAGGCCTCGTCCCAGCTCAGCTGGCCTGGTCGAGCAGGATGCGCATCAACTCGGCGACGGCCAGCGCCGGGTGCGTGTCGTTGAGCTGGATGGCGACCTTGTCGGGCAAGGCGCGCCAGTCGTTGCTGCTCCGGCGGAAGCGGGCGAGGATGTCGGCCAGCGAGCAGGCGACCAGGAAATATTCCTGCACGAAGCGCAGCGTCGCCGGCGCGGGTGGAGTCGTCGGGATACAGGACGCGCGTCAGCGACTCGGCCACGACCTTGTCGTGGACGGCGCCGAAGAAATCGCCGCGGTTGAACTCGCCGAAGTCGAAGTAGTCGGGCGTGGCCGCGCCCCAGAGCCGCAGCGTGTTGATGGTCTGGCCGCCGTAGCCGACGACCGGCCGGTCGTAGGGAGTGCCGAGCAAGGTCGTCGGCACGATCGCGGACGACCTGAGCCGCCCATCCCTCAACTTGAAGGCGCAGTTCGAGCTAGACCTCCACCGCCTCTCCCGGCCGGATCGACCTCCCAGGGGTCGGGACGGCGCAGCCAGTTGTCGGGGTGTTCGACCTGGTAGCCGTCCTCGATCTCCTGCCGAAAGATGCCGTACTCGTAGCGCAGGCCGTAGCCGATGGCGGGGATCTGCAGGGTGGCCAGCGAATCGATGAAGCAGGCGGCCAGCCGGCCCAGGCCGCCGTTGCCCAGCCCGGCGTCGGGCTCCGTCTCGGCGAGCTGCGCCAGTCGAGCTTCTCTGCGCTCGATGACCTCCCTCACGACCGGCTCGACTAGGAGGTTGGTGATGTTGTTGGTCAGCGAGCGGCCGATCAGGAACTCCATCGACAGGTAGTAGACCCGCTTGGGGTTGGCCCGATCGTAGGTCGCTCCGTCTTGAGCCAGCGCTGCGCCAGCAGGTCGCGGAGCGCCCGGGCCAAGGCCTCGAAACGCTGACGCTGATCGGATTGCTCCGGACAGACGAGGTGGTCGAGTACCAGCCGCCGCTCGTAGGACACGTTCGGCGTCCCGAAAACGCGATCGGCCCGCATTAGTCCTCTAGAGTAGCATTCGGGCGGACGGTTGGTCCGGTGGTGAAGCAATCGTCTTCTTGGTTTCCACGATCGTTGTGCGACGCATAGGCATGCGATGGAGTCCTTCTGCGGGTTTTTAGAGCGGTTAACACGCGGGTTGCACACAAGACCGCCGCAATGTCGGTAAATATGACCCAACACACAAGCGAGGGACACTGGCCTAGGCCGGCCCAGACGCACGCCAATCCCCTCGCTCGCACATCGGTTGAGTATGGGTCGTGTGCAATTCATCGGAAAACCGCTCTAAGATCGTCGATCGCGTCAGAGAGCATGGCAGCCTCGCCGATCCGTCAGGGCATGGCGTGTCGGTCATCATTCCAGAGGAGGATGGCCAGTTCGTCCATTCTATCTCGTAGCCGAGGACGCTCAGCGCCGCGGTGCCGAGCACGAAGTGACGCGCGTCGGACGCCGGCCGACCGAGCCAGCACGCAGGGGCCAGGACGCGGAAGAAGTGGCTATGGCCGAAGAGGATGACTCGGCCGTTGGCCTCGTTAAGGCGAGCCACCACGCGGTCGGCCCGGGCCCGACCGCCTCCACGGACTCACCCCGAGACAGCCGTCGCGGAACAGGTACCACCCGGGCCGCTTGCGCGGATCTCGGACGTGGTCAAACCTTCGTAGCGCCGTAGTCCCACTCGAGAAGATCGGCCTCGGGTCAGCTCGCATCGAACCCGGCGAGCTCGCACGTTCTGCGAGCCCGTGCGAGCGGACTGACAAAGACGCGACAAACGTCACCCCCTGGAGCCGCTCGCCCAGGCCGCGTGCGTTGGCTTCCCCGCGTTCGGTCAGCGGGATATCGGTCCGGCCCGTGTGTTGCCGCGAGATCGTCCACGCGGTCTCGCCGTGCCGTGCCAGGTAGACTTCCGGGAGCGAATTGCTGATGACTTGACCCCCAAGGCGGGTTGATCGGCGGTCTTCCGGTGAGTTGGAGCCCCGGCCTCGTGGGCAGGGAGCTTGACGACCATCACAGGACAGTGGGCCTTCCTAACCACTTCCTCGGTCACGCTGCCGAACAGCAGGTGCCTCAGCCCCGTCCGCCCGTGCGTCCCCATCACGATCAGGTCGCATCCCCGGTTCTCGAGGATCCGGAGGATGTGCTCGGCATCGGCCCGGTCGGCTATGATCGCATCATGTTCGACATGGACCGTGGAATCCTTCACCTGGATCTTCCGTAGTTCTTCCCACACGTCCTTCGTTTCGGCCCGCGCCCGGCTGAGAGAAGCCGGTCGCCATCCGATACAATAGCCGGGGGTCGGAACACGTGGAACACGACCACGGTTGCCCCTGTCGCCTTGGCCAGGTCGTGGGCCACGCGAAACGCTTCCTGGGCGTGCGGGGAGAAATCGGTTGGGACAAGGATCTTCCGAAAGCTGCTCATCGTGTCGTCTCCGTCGTGGTTGTCGCGAACCGCGCAGGACTCCGTCCCCGTCGGTCGCAAAACCGTTTTTTTCTCGCATCCCCTCTAATTCTACTGTCACCGTTTCAGGGGGGGTGTTGGTTGTTGCTCGATTCTGGAAGCGGTCGGCAAGGCGGGAATTCCCCTGTCGCCTTATGCCAGTGATAGATCCGCGACTCCTCATTACGCCGCAATACCCGGGAGACTTCCGCGGCAATGGCCTTGTATGTCGGGGGTGGATTGCGAAGCAACCGTGTGAAGACCTGCCGCGTCTGTGACACGGTGATGGCGGGGGTTTTCCCCCAACTCGCCGTCGTTCCAGGCACAAGAACCACAACGCCACGAGAGCCAAGGTCATATGGTGATGCCAACCGACCCAACTGCGGACTTCGTAATGATCCAGCCCAGCTTCACCGTTGCCGGCCTCGAACAGCTCTTCAATGCGATCGCGCTGCCGCTGGACACCAACCACCTCAGGCAAGGTTACCTCGGCGCCAGCATTGGTCAGAGCGTAGTCGATCCGTGTCTCGCCGACTGTCCGAAGCACGACCAGAGGTTTCCTCGGGGCCGACACGGCGATCCTGCTTGGTCTGGACCCGAACCATCATCGCATCGACTTCCAGTGGACCCTTCTCGGCATCGCGAACGGTCACGCGTGTCCACCGCGACTGGGGCTGACTCTTAGCCCAAGTGTCGACCCGCTGAAACGGGGCTTTGGGTTTGCGGCCGCGTCCCCTCTTGCGGCGTCGAGGCGGTCGTCGTTCCAGGTCACGCATCAAGGTGTTGCATGGGATGTCGAGTACATAGCGTTCCTTGCGGCGGCGCAGCTCGTCGCGGAACTTCGCCGATCGACCGAATTCGTCATCGCCTGTAATCCAGCCATGGGGCAAGCCAGGCAAGCTCCGGTCCAACAGATCCAACGCGATCCGCCACTTCTCCTGGAACCTGAATTTCCGGGGGCACATGGCATTTCAATCGGCGTTCTTTGTCGGTCGCCCAATCCTTGGGCAGGTAGAGCTGGCGGTCCAACGGGCCATAACCCGACGAGGCGGCATAAGCCAAGAACACACCGACCTGGCAGTTGTCCAGTTTTCCCAGCCGGCCGCACCATTGACGGCCGACGCCACAGGATTCCGTCCCTTTCTTGGGGAAGGCGTTGGGGTGGATAACCACCACGCCATCCGAGCTTGCCAGTTCCTCGCGGACATGGGCCGCGCAACTCCGTCATCACAGCCTCGTCGTCCCACTTGCCCGCGCCGACGAAGAACTGGATTGGTTTGCGCGGCAGGCCGGCCTGGATGGCAATCGGCTCGCAGGTTTTGCGCTCCAAACCGCTGATCAGGCCGCGTATGACCAGAGTGGCGTTGGCTCGCTGCTCGACTCGATAGAACTTCGGCAGATAGCGTTGGAGGAACTCGATCAAACGACCGGCGAAGCCCTTAACCGTTTTGGGAGTGACGTCGGCGTCGTTCAAGAGTGCCTGGGCTTCGGGTTGATCCAAGAGCGACATGGGGACCTCCGTTCCACGTCTGAGATCTCCTCTCCATGACTATAATTATAACAACCTACCGCCCATAGTGTTAAGAAAACGGTTACAGTAGAACTAAATTACATCCATGTGGGACAGCCGCCCTCGGCTGGCCGGAGCCAGTCGAGGGGCGTCCCGAGCTAGCCGAGGGCGGCTAGCTCACATTCTCCAAGGCGTCCGTGCCGATCATCAACCCGAGGTTGCCCCGACAATGCTCAGGTTCGCGTCGTTACCGTCCACTTCCAGTCCCGGACCTCGGGCATGTCCTCGCCGTACCTGCTGATATACTGCTTGTGCTCGATCAGCTTGTCGCGTGCAGCCTGCTTGGCGTACACGGCGTTGCTTCCGAGCTTGGGCAGGCGATCGATCACGTCCCCCACCAAATGAAACCGGCATGCCGATCCGCTCGAACCGACCGGACAGGAGGCGCTGGGCCGAACGTCCGTGGCGAACAGCCCAAACTTGAGACTCGAGGAGCCGCCGTTGATCGTCAAGATGCAAGATCGGCCAGCTCGTTCCGACGCGATGCGACTCGACCCGGCCAGGATCTCGATACCCTGGAGCGACATAGCCATGTCCATGTGGAAATAGATGTTTTTACATGCTGCAGGCTATTACGGCAGAAATCGGTGAATCCTAACGGCGCCGGCTTATTTTTCTCGGATGGGTTTCAAACAGCCTTGAGCAGGCGCGAGCGTTGTTCCGAGATGTGGTGTCGAATCCGGCGTGTTCCCGGAGGATGTACCACGCCTCCCGGATCACCGCGGGATTTTCCAAGCAAACGTGATGGTCATGGATCAGCACCTCGGAGGAGGCGCACTCCAGGTGCGAACTCGAGTAGGGGACGATCCCGTCGCCGGCGCCGGCACAGGCGGGTCCCGGAGGTCCGCGATGATCGAATGGGTGCAGACCGAGTGATCGATCTCCAGGTCACAAAGCGCCATGAGGAGCGGGTGCCCGGTGGCGAGCTCGCCGACGCTCGTCGGGAGCTCGTCCCGGAATGCCGGAGCGAACAGGTCCGGCTTGTTACTCGCCAGCAGCGTCTCGCGGGCATGTTGGAAGCGGCTTGATCGGAAGCAGAGCCGTGTACCGAGCCCTCGGAAGACGCCGCCGGCAAGCGGGCTGCCGCGATGAGGCGTCGCGATGAAAACGACCCGGCGCACCTCGGGAATGGGCTCGTACCAGAACACCTGCCGCAGGAGCCGGCAGTCCTCGGGCGGGCCGGCGACCTGCTCGATTGGCTGCTCGCAGACCGTCTGCCAGAGGCGCGATCCGCTTCGTTGCACCATCATCTTCGCCAGGATGCCGCCCAGGCTGTGGCCGACGACCACCATCTGGTCGAAGGCCGCGTCTTTACCGTCGGGATCGAAGACCCGGCGAGCCCGCCGCAAGGACTGCCGCAGCAGATGGGCCGAGAAGGGGATGGCGTCACCGCTTGCGTAGCGGAACGTCCAGAATTGGTACCGTGCTCGGATTGCAGGGTCGGCCTCGAGGTCTTCGATCATCCGGTCCCATCGCGCTGGGAATCCCCAGAGGCCGTGGATCAGGACAACGGGCACTTTGCCGCGCTCATAAGGGCGTCGCATTTCGAGGCCGCTCGACTCGTGTTCCAGGCGATCATCCCACTGCGGCGGGACGCCCCGATCGGCCTGTGTGGCGACCTTGGTCAGATCATCAGCCACACACAGTGAGGCCAGGATCATCACCACGACGGCTATTCGGACGCAAGGGAGCACCATGCTCATGAGAAGTTCCTTCGTGAAATTGTCATGGGCTGAAGACGTTTTCCGATCCTTGCGATCTGCTGATTGAGTCGGGCAAAATAACCGTCTGCGACCGATCTCTCAGCCCGAGCGGTCGACGATTCATTGCAAGCCTGAGCTGCCGTATTCGGCGGCGCGCTGGCAAGAGCAAGGGCGAGCGCGGACGGGATCAAGGCAACGCCCTCCCTTAATTCCCCGTCGAAGTACTAAGCGTGGCGGGCGGACACCTTGGCGCGGTAGAGTTTGGTGTGGATTCAACGGCCCTTCAACCGACGGGTTGCGCGATGAATGACGAACACACTACCGGGGTGGTCCAGCGATTACCTGGACGAGCTGGCTGGGGATTCGCCCGCCGAGCCGATCATCCGGGCCCTACTGGACCGAGCCATCCGCCGTCTGCACCTGCTTTGCACTCGATGCTGCACCGGAGTTACGATGAACAGAAAGTACGTTGCCGTTGGCTTGGCAAGCAACTACGGGGTTATGACAAGGCGGCTCCCAAACAGCTCTGCCGCTCATTCATCGAGACTGGGGGCCTCGTCAAGACGACCCCCGATCGAATCATCGTTCGCTTCGACAGGCGCAGTCACAATCCGATCCTGCGAGATGCGGCGCTGGACCGGGATCTTATGCCGATTCCCTGGCTCGGTGGCCGATCGCTTCAGTTCCTCTTTCGGTAATTACCGCTGTCCTCAACGACGGCTGTAAGACGATTAATTATTTTCTGGCCTGCGGAAATCGGCGTTGAATTGAAATCGGCGGTGGTTCGGACGGGACGAACGTCCTCCAACGTCGGGCATGAGCCCGATTCGGTCCAGTGATCGCGCTGACGTACGACGTTGGAGGTTCCCCATCCGAACCACGCGCTCGCGTGGCTAGCCAGGAACCCGCGCCCTTCTCTGACTATCGCTTCACCGAGTTCTTGGCATCTTGCCGGGCCACGCCCCGGGCTTTCGCTTCGTGCGCCTCGCTCTCGACGATGGCGGCGAAGTCGGCGAGGGTGCCGAAGCCCTGGGCCTGGACAGTGATGGTATCGTCGGTGTGCGCAACGCGGACGTTTGCCGCCAGCGCCTTGAGCATGCGGGCAATATTGGGGTGAGTTCCGGCATCAGGCAACTTGGCTAGATCATGTTCGCTGTATTGGCGGCCCAGCTTGATCAGCGAATCGATTGATCGGCTGATCGCCTGGCTGGCGTCGCGATCGCGGCAGGATGCGTCGGCGTGCAGGACGATCGGGTCGGCGTCGTCCACGCCGATGACCCACCAGTCGGCCCCTTTGAATAGCGACAGGACCACCGCGTCATCCGGCCGGCCCAGGTCGTAGTGCTTCGTGAATGAATCGTCACGATTCTTGACCGCGATGGCGACGAGCCCCCGGCTCGCCCGCTCCCACGCCTTTCCGCTGAGGTAGGTCGGCGGTGCGGGATCGTTGTCGCTGGCGATCTTGCGTATCGCGTCTTCCTCGGCGAAGACGATCGTCCGGTCGTCGGGCAGGAAGAAGCAAGGGCTCGATCCCCCAGATCCGCTTGATCTCTCCGGTGATCTTGTAGTATGCGCGGCCCTTTACGCGGCCCTCTTCGCAGTCGAATCGCCACTGACGGAGGAACGCCAGCCAGTCGAACGGCGCAGACCATCCGGACCACCGGGTCGCCGAAGGCGATCCTGTGCATCGGCTTGTTCTCCGCGTCGGTCGGCGGGCGCTGCTTGTTCGCTGGGTTTCGTGGTATCGAGCGATCGACGCCGACGCCGACGGTTACCCACTCGATATCTTGGAGGCGGAATTTCAGGAAGCCCTGCTGGGAGGTGTCGACTTTGAGTTGCTTCGCGAGCATGGGGAGACCCATTTCCAGTTCCGCACTCACGATGGCGAGCAACGGGTCCAATCCCTTGTGGCGGAAGGCCGCCGCGGGACGGATCACGGCTGCCCCGTCCTTGCCCTCGATGACGTAAGGAGCCACGAATGCCTTTGACGGTTCGCGGGCTTCGGTCGCCGCGACCACCGCCGGGGCCGCCGGCGATGGGCCATCGTCGGCGCCGCGAGCCGGGCCCTGGAGCGTCGCCACGCCCATGGTCAAACCGATCAGGGCGAAGGCCGCGAGTAGCCGCCGCGCGCTCGACCAGTTCCGGTCGAACGCCTTCGATTGGGATTGATCCCGCAACATTGTGATCCTCCTGATCAGGGTCCCTCGCGCCGGGAGAAACGCCCTCGCCGGCCAGCATGGGGACCGTCCGTCCTGCCTCAAGGCCAGGCTCGACAGCGCCACGAGATACCGCGTCTTGCCACCCGCGAACCGCGCGCCCATTGCATCGGCCGCCTGCTCCTGCTGGAGCTGGAGCCGCGCGGCCATCCAGCGCACGAAGGGATGGTAGTAATTCAGCACCACGGCGAGCCGGGCCAGCAGGCCCGCGGCGTAATCGCCGCGGACAACGTGGGCCAGCTCGTGCGCGAGCACCGCGCGGCGCTCGGCGTCGCTCCACGATTGCCAGTCGTCCGGGAGCAAGACCACCGGCCGGCGCCGGCCCGCCGTGGCCGGAGTCGTCAGGTCGGGCACCTCGCGCAATGCGACAAGGCGGCGACACCCCATCGCGCATTGGAGCTCATCAAGCAACTCGGTCATCGTCGGGTCGTCGACTGGCCGCCCGCGCCGGCAGCAGAGAGCGACCGCCCAGAGCCCGATCGTCAGGCGGAGCAGGCCGATGGCCGTCCCGGCCATCGCGACGGCCGCCAGAGTGCTCCCCCACGGCCGGAACCGTGCCGCCGGCTCGACCGCACCGCGCCCGACCCGGTCCCAGGCCAGCCGCAACCACGCCAGTCTCCTGCCCCGTCCGCCGGCCGGATGGATGACATCGGGGCCTTCGACACGGCCGCTGGAGCTCGGTGGGATCGCCGCTGCGGCCTCGCCTTCATTGGACATCTTCGGCGGTATGGCATCGCTGGCGAGCCCCTTGGGATGATCGAGCCCGATCCCGGGTACGAACGCCGCGGCGTTCAGGGCGACGACCAGCCCGAGGCTCAGGGTCGCGACCCAGGCACCCGGGACCGGTCCGCGACGCGACGCCAGCGCATGCATCGCCAGGGCCGGCGCGAGGACGATCGCCACCTGCACGGTGAGCCACGCCAGAGTCAGTCCGAGATCGTTCATCGGCCTTCCTCCTTTAAGATCCCTTCGAGGATGGCGCGCTCTTCCCCCGTCAGCTTGCGCTGGTCGACGAGCCGGCACAGCAGGTGAGCCCGAGAACCGCGGAAGACGCGCTGGACCAGGTCGCCCAGGAGCCGCCCCGAGACGTCCTCGTATGACCGCACGGCCCGGTACACGAACGGCCGCTCGGCATTGAGCTGGCGCAAGAACCCCTTATCGTGGAGCCCGCGCACCAGGTTCGCGATCGTGGGGTAGGTACGGTCCAGGCCCGTCGCCGCGAGTTGGTCGCGCGCCTCGGCGGCCGTTAGCTCGCCTCGCGACCAGAAGACGTGCATGACCTCCAGCTCCCGTTCCGTCAGGTCCTTCGCCGTCGGCCGTCCCATGGCTGGCCCTCCCATGGCCTTTCTGGTTTGGTTTCTCAAATTTGGTTCGGCAAATCTAACGAGTCGGTGGCGACTGTCAATGCGGGAATCTCAATCCTGGGATTTCCTCAGAAAAAACAGTGAGACGATACCAAATGCCAGGCATTACATTGCGTGGAGACGAGACGAGGCCCGGGAGGTTGTGGACATGGCCAACCGACAAGCCGGCATCGACGTGGGAGTTGAGTAATCGGCAAGAGCGTGACATGCTCAGGTCACCGCTTGCGAAACAAGAGCTGCTGGATTTTTCCGTCGGGCGTCCGGTAGAGCAGCCCTCCCAGCTCGGCCGTCTTGAACGTGAAGTGGATCGAAGCGACCTCCATGCCCCCGCGCTCGGAGACGCTGACGACTTCGACCTTGTCCGGCTCACCCAGAGCCTTCAGCCTCGGTGCCGCCGCTTGCAGGCGGTCGTCGGTGAGGAACAGCCCGAACTCCTCGCCGAGCTTGTCGCGGTCGACCTTGCCCGCCTGCATCTGGTGGAAGAAGCTCGAGGGCGGCCTCGATGGGCGGCGGCCCGTTCACCTTGGGGACGTGGGGCGTTCCCTGCTTCTTCTGATCCTCGAGCAACAGATTGAGGATCGTGGAATGCAGCGAATCCGCGGGGAGGTGTTCCGTGTTGGTCAAGAGGATCACGGCGGATTTGGTCCGCGGGACCATCGCATTGACCGACAAGAAGCCGCTGACAGCGCCCGCCGTGCGTCAGGACGGTCTCACCGTCGATCCGCCGGACATTCAGGCCGCAGCCATAGCCGGTGTTGTGGCCGCTCTTGAGCGATCGCGGCGTGGTCATGAGACGGTATGACGCGGGCTTTACGATCCGGCCCTCCATCAGGGCGAGGTCCCAGCGGGCGAGGTCCGGGGCAGAGGCCCACAGACCTCCCGCGGCGTGCAGCCAGCCGCTGGCCTCGGGCTCCGCGGGCTCCAGCGGCCCCAAGGCAAACGACGTGTAGCCCCGCGTTTGTCCCTTCACATCCGGACCCGGCTCGAAGGCGGAATGCGTCATCCCCAGGGGGTCGAGGATCCGCTCTTTGAGGAACTGCCCGAACGGCTTGCCGCTGACCTTGGCGACCACGGTGCCCAGGAGCGTGTAGCCGGTATTGCTGTACGACCAGCGCGCGCCCGGCTCGAAGTCGAGCTTGGCACCGGCGTACTCCGCCAGCAAGGGCCTCGGGCAGAATGGGTTTGACCAGCCGGCGGTCCACGAAGTCGAGCGGATAAAAGTCGGGATATCCCGAGATGTGAGTCATCAGGTCGTGGAGCGAGATATCAGCCGGCACTCGTCAAGTTTCGGCTCGTACTTCGCCACCTTGTCATCGACGGACAGCTTCCCTTCCTCGGCCAGCAACAGGACGCAGGCGCAGGTGAACTGCTTGGTCACGGAGCCAACGGCGAACGGGGTGTCCGGCTCGACCGACGCTCCCTCCTTCGAGCAAACGCTTGCCGTACCCCTTGGCCAGGACGACCTTGCCTTCACGCATGATCGCCAGGGACAGCCCGGCATAACCCTGGTCGCGAACCTGGGCCGCGACGTAGGCGTCGATGGCCGCGAGGTCAAACGTCTTGGGCGGTTCGGCCGCCTTGGGCGAGTCGGCACGGGTGATCGGTAACGGGGCAAGCAACAAGAGGAACAGGAGAACGCCCACTTCGCATCCCAGAAGAGCTTTCCATCGTTTCGCCATCGGCGATACCTTTCCGTCCCTTAGCCGGCCAACCCGTCCTGGCTTCCGCGCTCAAGCACGGTGGCCACTTCGGTACACGATCGCAACCCGAATACTGTCAGCAAGAGATCATCAGACGACACTTGCGGCCATCATAGGTAAAGCGACACGTCGGCAGCAAGTCGTGCCGAATCAGGACGGTCGCACGTGAGTCGTTTCCGGTCTCTTCTGCCTTTGACCCAAACTGCTTACCGATGATATTCTGGACGAACCAAAGGGGGTTTGAATTATGGCCACCGAACGAGCAAACGACCTTCAGGCTTTCAAGAGCTTCATCGACGAGCAGCTCTCGAACGGCGAGACCGTTCCGACAGTCGATGAGGTCCTCGCCCGCTGGGAGTACGAGAACGAGAGCGAAGATGAGCGAGAAGAGACCCTAGAAGCGATTCGCCGGGGGTTTGCCGATGTCGAGGCGGGCCGAGTGATGCCAGCCAGGGAGGCAGTGGCTGAGCTTCGACGGAAACACAACTTGCCCGAACTCTCATGAGCTTTCGCGTCGAGTTGACCGCAGGGGCTTATGCCGACCTCGACAGGCTCATGGCGTGGCTTGAGGAACGGTCTTCCGCAGCAGCGGCAGACCGATTATCCACGCGATTTTACGAAGCGCTGGACCGTCTTGAATCGCGCCCTCTTTCTTGCGGAGTTGCCTACGAAAATCGCTACTTTCCCATTGAAGTGCGACATCTTTTGTTCGAAGTCTGGAAGGGCAAACCCTATCGCGCACTTTTCATAGTGCAAGAGGATCTTGTGAAGATCCTTTGCATTCGAGCCCCAGGCGAAAAGCTTGTGAAGCCGAAGGACGTCGAGCTTTAAGTTGGACCTTGCACTGAATCGTAGGCAATCCCCGCCTTACGCCAAAACCCAGGTTGTTTATGGCGCATTCTCGGCGAAAAAGGAGTGTGTTTCGGCAGCTTCCGAGATTCGTCACGGTTTCAACGAATCGACATTTGAGCCGTCGCTTTCCAGCTTTTGAGGAGACAATGATCATCGAACTCACCGAACAGCAGTTGCGGGACGTCGCTGCCAGCGGGGAGACGCCGCCGACATTGGTGGACCCGAACACGCAAACAACCTACGTACTGATCCGCAAAGATCTGTACGAGCAACTGACCGCCGAGGAGTACGACGACACCCCGTGGACTGCCGAGGAGCGAGATGCCTTGGCGTGGGAAGCGGGCAAGCACGCCGGATGGGAGGACATGGATGAGTATGACGATGACCTGGAGAAACCATGAACCGCGGCGACGTCATTCTCGTCCGCTTTCCACATCCCTCTGGCGTGCGCGGCAAAAAACGGCCAGCCGTCGTCGTGCAGTCCGACGCCTACAACCAGGCCGTCAAGACAATCGTCGTCGCGGAGGTCACGAAGAACCTGACGATGGCCAGCGACCCGGCCTGTCTGTTCATCGACGTGAATACCCTTGAAGGACAGGCAACGGGGCTGAAGCAGAATTCTGTCGTATCATGCCTGATCTTGGCCACAATCGACCGTGAGCGAGTCGACCAGGTACTTGGCACGCTCCCGGCCGCATCAAGGCTTGATATGAGATTGAGTGGCGAATGCTGATATGTATATGATAGATACAAACGTGCTGCCTGACATTCAAGATGCGGTGCGACCACGATTCCCTGATTTCGTGCGGGACTTTCGCACCTCGCAGCACAGGCCAACCAGACCGATGCCGAGAAGGGTGATCGCCGACGGTTCGGGGACGACGGTCACAACGCGGTCGAAGCTCGTTCCGACAAGCGTGCCCGCCAGGAAAGGACCGAAATCATTCTTGACGTAGATATTGACTGCGTCTGACCCGCTCGGGTCGGAGAACGCCGTGCCAATCGGGAAAGGGAGAGTCGGCACGTTGGAAGCCGCGAAGGTGGCGTACTGCGTGGTCACCAAGGAGAGGCCATTCAGCGACCCGCTCGTGACATCGAGCTCGAAGAGGAGCGAGAATGAGATGTTGTAGCCCGAGGGAGTCGTGGTCACCGTGCCGGTGGTGTACGCAGGGATGTTGTAGAGATTATACGTGTCGTACTGGCCAGGGACGAATGGGTCCGGCAAGTCGCCGCCCTGAAAAGCCGAGGTCACGTTGGCCGTCCCATTGGTCGTGTCGATGGTAAACGTTTGCGGACCGCTCGCATCGAGCGCGAAGGTGCCTAGCAGTGGTGAAGAGATCATCTGATCCGCGGTCGACTCAGTGTCGAACACAATGACCCCGGCCCGAGCGTGGGGGCAAACGCCCAGTCCTGATAAGAGCATTAAACCAACTGCGGTCAAAGTAAAACGCATGCAAATCCTCCAGTTGCTGAACGTAGAAAAACCCAATCGAGCATTAACGCTTGTGATTTCGCGCAGGCTCGCTTAACCTAGAGACATGCATCCGTGATCGGTGCCGATCTCCGTGCAAAACGCAAAGGTTTTGTCTGCCAGGTCGATGCGGTCCGTATAGCCTCTTTTGCGAAGCGGGCGAAAAGGTCACTCGGATTTGCGAATTTTGTTTCAGAACACTTGCCCGGTCGTCTTAAATCCTGACCAGTTCGATGTATCCGTCAGCGAGGCCGCTTCCGTTCCGAGAGGAGTTTGACGTGATGAAAATCAACAGCCTCGAGACCGAGGAACTGCTGCGGCTGGCCGAGAAGGGCGATGACGGGGCGATCCGCGGGTTGTTCGAGCGGCATCGGGGTAGGCTTCGCCGCATGGTGGCCGCGCGGCTGGACCGGCGGGTTGCCGCACGGGTGGACCCCTCCGACGTCGTGCAGGAGGCGCTGGGCGAGGCGAGCGGAAAGACTCGCCGGGTTCCTCCGCGATCGGCCGGTTCCTTATTACTCCTGGCTGCGGCGGCTGACCCTCCTCCACCTCGCATGGTTGCACCGGTTTCATCTGGGATCGCGCAAGCGATCCGCGCCGCGCGTGACCAGGATCTCGAAACAAGACCCTCCGACAACTCGTCCGCCCTGGCTGTCGATCGTTTGCCAGGGAGCGATACGAGCCCGAGCCAGCATGCCGTCCGCGATGAGGAATGCGAGCGGGTCCGGGCGGTTCTTGACCAGTTGGAAGGTCCCGACCGGGAGTTTATCGAGCTCCGTTACGTCGAGCAGCTTTCGCTCGCCGAGATCGCGGATCGACTTGAGGATCGGCCTGAGCGCCGTCAAGATGCGCCATCTCCGCGCGCTGAAGCGGTTTCGCGGCCTGATCCAGGAACCCCGCACGGAGTCGGCCTTGTGAGCGAGCCGGATCGGGACAACCTGGCTTCGATCACGGACGAGGCCGGCCATTCGCCTGACTGACGTGGACGATACCCGGCTCGACTTGGAGCTGCGAGATCTGCTTCCCGTGATGGAGATGCTCGATCGCGTCGGCCCGCGCATGGGGAGAGCCCCATCCCGAGAGGATGGACCATCGGTCGAACCCGAGGCGACGGGTTTGCTGGGCGATTTCTTGATCGTCCGGGTGATTGGCCGCGGCGGCATGGGAGTGGTCTACGAAGCCGTGCAGAAGTCGCTCAACCGCCGGGTGGCCCTGAAGGTCCTTCCCTCGTTCTCCGCCGAAGATCCTCGCAGGGTCAAGCGGTTCCAGGTCGAGGCGGAGGCGGCCGCCTGTTTGCAGCATCCGCACATCGTCCCGGTCTACCTGATCGGGTCGGAGAACGGGCTGCACTATTACGCCATGCAATTCATCGAGGGGCGAACCCTCGCCAAGATCATCAGCACGGCATGGCGCGGCAGCGAGGCCTGTGGCGTCGGGCTGTGAGTTTTCCTCGCCCCGAATGGCCGCCGAGCTGGGCCGGCAGGCCGCCGAGGCGCTCCACTTCGCTCACGAGCAAGGGACCATCCACCGAGACGTCAAGCCCTCCAACCTGCTGATCGACGAGTCGGGGAAGCTCTGGGTCAGCGATTTCGGGCTTGCCCGGATCGCCGGGCAAGTGGACCTGACGCTCTCCGGCGTCGTCATGGGGACCTTGCGTTACATGAGTCCCGAGCAAGCCTTTGGCACTCGCGTCGTGGTCGATCACCGCGCCGATATCTACTCGCTGGGGGCCACGCTCTACGAGTTGATTACCCTCCGCCCCGTCTTCGACGGTGACGATCGCCTGGAGCTGCTCCGGAAGATCGCCAACGAGCAGCCCCGACGGCCACGGACCTTCGACCCGGCCATACCCCGCGACCTCGAGACCATCGTGCTCAAGACGCTGGCCAAGGATCCCGGCTGAACGGTATGCAACGGCCCTCGAGCTGGCCGACGACCTGGGCCGGTTCCTCCAGAATCTGCCGATCCTGGCCCGGCGGCCCAGCCTGCTCGACCGCGCAGCCAAGTGGTCGCGCCGCCATCGACTCGCGGTGGCAGGGGCGATCGTGATGCTGGTCGCCCTCGTGGCGGGTCTTGGTGGCGAGGCGTTCTGGCGTTACGAACTGCTTCGCCGGCACGACGTCAAGCTGAACACGGCGCTCGACCGGGCCGAACGGAACCAACGAACCACTCGCAGGCTCTGGTACGATTCCCAGATGAGACTGCGCAGCAAGTCCAGTCGTCCGGACAGGACGAGTTCGCTCAAGAGATCCTTGAAGAGTTTGAGCCCGAGTCAGCCGGAGAAGACCTGCGCGGTTTCGAGTGGCGTTTCCTGCGGCGGGCCAGTAATCGCAAAGTTTCGCTGCTTTCCAGCCATCAGATCCGGGTCCTTAGCCCGGCTTTCTCGCCCGACGGCCTGACCATGGTCTCATCAGACGATGACGGCGGTTTGATCTTTTGGGACCTCGTTGCGGAAAGGGAGCGCGGCCGATCACAGGCCCATGGCCAGCGGAGCTTTGGCAGGACGTTTTCTCCCGATGGGCGGACACTGGCTACCTGGATCGCGCCGGACTCCGCGCCGAGCGAGGTAATGCTCTGGAATCTGTCCACGGGCCGGCGAATCGGGCCGGTCTCGGGCATCCCCGAAGTGGTTGTTGCCATCGATTTCTTGCCCGATTGCCGTAGCGTAGCCGTCCGCACCATCGACCGGACTGGGGACTGGTCGAAAGGCAAAGCTATCTTCTGGGACCTCGCTCTGGACACCACGTATTCCCGTTCCCAGCGATCTCCGATCGACTGCCGGTCCCTTGCCTATTCCCGGGATGGCCGGCGGCTGGCGACGGCCGGCCCGTCCGGGCCCATCACGCTGAGGGCGTCGGAAGCTGGATACGCATTGAAGACGATCGCCGGCAGCCTCTCTTCGATCAACTGCCTCGCCCTGTCGCCCGACGGCCGGACCCTGGCCGCCAGCCACGAGCGAGGCCTCACAACCTGGGATACAGACAGTGGGGCGGAGCTCGGTTCCATCAAGTTGCCCATCATGCACCACCTCTTTTTCTCCTCAGACGGAGACAGGCTTGTCGGCGCTGAAATTCGAGCGTGACGAGATCTTCTTGGTCGGTGACCTGCGGACCAATCCCCGGCGTGTGCCCCTTGAAGGCGTGTCCGGCGGCGAATTCGAGGTCGTGTTCTCCGCCAATGGGAAAACCCTGGCCGGAGGAGGCAATAGGCTAGCGCCGACCCTCTGGGATGCCTCGTCGGGGCGAAAGCTCGACGAGTTCTCCGGTAAGGCTGGTCGCATCTATGGACTCGCCTTTACGGCTGATGGCCAGTCGCTCATCTTCGGCAGCCATGATGAGCGGGCACGCTCCTGGCACTTCGGCCAGAGGCCCGAGCCAGTCTCGCAGCTAGCCGGTCACAGGGCAGAGGTGTGGACGCTGGCGTATACGCCCGACGGCACGATGCTGATCTCAGCGGCGGACGACCACTCGATCAAGCTCTGGAATGTTCGCGATGGGACAATGCGGGCCATCTTGAAGAGGGCACGGCGCCCTCGTCACAGCCATCGCGGTCAGCCCTGATGGGAAGAAGCTGGCCAGTGCTAGCTTCGACAACACCGTTAGGCTCTGGGATCTTCCCGACGGCAAGCCTCGCGCCGTTCTTTCCGGCCACACCGATCGGCTACGGGCCGTCACATTCTCCCCCGACGGCCGGGTTCTGGCCTCGGCCGGCTCCGACAAGACGGTCCGACTCTGGGACCTCGCTGACGGCAAGTCTCTCCAGATCCTTGAGGGGCACACGGATTCCGTCCGCGGCCTTGCCTTCGATCCGAGTGGCGAGCTTCTCGTCTCGTCGAGTAATGACCGGACCATCCGGGGCTGGAACCAGAAGGATGGCCGGGAGCTTTTCTCCCTGGGCTGTCCCAAGCCCAATTCGGCGCTTGCCTTCTCGCCAGACGGTATGCTTCTGGCCGTGGGCGATGACTGGGGAAGCGTCACGTTCTGGGACACCGGCACCTGGTTGCGGCGGACGTCGGTCAAGGGGTCCGACGCGGCGATCTGGAGCCTGTCGTTCTCGCCCGACGGCCGCACCCTCGCCGCCGGGTGCGACGACGCCAAGGTGCGCCTCTGGGACCCGATCACGGGCCAGGTCATGCTCGTCCTTGATGGTCACGCCCAGCGCGTCAACGCCGTCGCCTTCAACCCCAACGGCCAAACCCTGGCTTCGGCCAGCCACGATGGGGCGATCAAGTTGTGGCACGGCGAAGCGCCGTAGAGTCCGGGCTTCTTCCCACGTAGACGAGCTTGGATTCAGGTCTCGTCATCCAATTCGAGAATCCCGTGCTCGCGCATTGGTTCGGCTTGCTGGATGAACTGGCGGCGAATGGATTCGAGCGATTCAGGAAGTGAAGAAATCCCCAAAGACCGTGCAATCGCGGACATTCGTGTGATCGCGTTTTCTGGATCTGTCCTCCAGATCGGCACGGCCGTGCCAAACGGGTTCGGCAAACCAATTCTGATTCAGGTTCCAGGTCGGTGATCGACGAACAGATCGATACACAGATCCGAGAGGACACGGGCGACTCGCTCGATGACGGCATATTGACATCGCCGGTCACTCCATTTCGTGCTTCCCGTCCGATGGAGATCCGTCCATGACGTGGCGACGACCCGCTGGGCTCGCGATCCTGGGCCTTGTTTTGCTCGGTATGACCGGGTGTGACGGGGGGATACCGCCGAGCGGCTCGCAAGCGAGAGTGCCCGCCGACTTCCTGGAGCAACAGCGAGTGAGGTTGGCGGAGATGAAGACGAAAATGAAGCCCCAACCATTCCCCAAGCCCGTCAGGCGCCGATGAACGTGCATGTGACCGCCGCGGCGGCCATCGTCGTCGACTCTCAGCCGAGCGAGCCCCGTTTTTCTTGCCAGGTCGCTCCTCCTATCCATCTCATTTTCATTTCCAGGCTATTGCTGGAGGTCCTGCCATGGTCGGCTCGTCTCGCAAAGGGTTCACGTTGATCGAGCTCTTGGTGGTCATTGCGATCATCGCGGTCCTGATCGCGCTCTTGCTGCCTGCGGTCCAGTCGGCGCGTGAAGCAGCCCGCCGCATCCAGTGCACCAACAACCTCAAGCAGATCGGCCTGGCCCTGCACAGTTACCATTCCGCCTCCGACAGCTTCCCACCCGGGGCCGCACTCAATGGGATCGCGTCAGCGCCCGGTTTGTACGCAACCTGGGAACCCAACATGAGTGCGCAGGCGATGATGTTGCCTTACCTGGAACAGTCGCCGCTGTATAACTCGCTCAACTTCAACTTCGGCGCCGAGTTCGACCTCGGCATGAATTCGACCGGGGTCCTGACGATTGTCGCCGGCTTCCTCTGCCCGTCGGACCCGAATGCCAGCAAGGCGCGTAAACACCAACAGCTACTACTCGTGCATGGGGACCACGACCGATTACATGTTCAGTCCGGGAGTCGCCGGCGGAGCGAACTGGGAGGGCACGACTCCCAACGTGACCTTCACCGGATCCACGGGCCTGTTCGCGCAGGCCGTCTCTTACGGCATCAGGCACTGCACTGACGGCACCTCGAATACGGTTGCCTATGCCGAGTCATTGCTGGGTGACAGCATGGCCACCGGCGCCACGACCAAAGTCGACTCCAACCCGCCCAGTAAGTACCGGGGCAACATGGTCTTCGGCGCTGACCCCGGCGCTGACCTCAACCGTCCCCATGACGCCTTCCAGAATCCCGCCCTCGTCATAAGCCTGCTCCAGAACTGCAATGCGATGTTCCAATCGACGACCACGAACATCGGCGACGACCACGGCTACCGCTGGTCGATGGGGATCACCGGCTACTCCTTGTTCAACACCATCCAGACCCCAAACGAATCCCAGTACCCGTTCTCGGCCTGCCGGCTCGACGGCGTCGCGGGCGACTATCCGGATAGCGGTTTTGCCTATGGATCCAGTAGCATGCATCCTGGCGGGATCAACGTCTGTTTTGGCGACGGAAGCGTCCGGTTCATCAAGAACAGTATCAACCGGACAACTTGGTGGTCGTTGGGCACCAAGGCCAACGGCGAGGTGATCAGCGCCGACAGCTATTGAGTTCCGTCGCCATCAAGAACGTCGAGGAACGCAAGGTCATCCAGAATCGCCTCCCGAGGTGTTATACTCCGGCTACCCGTCCATTGGGACGGTTCTCAGTCGAAAATACCTCGATCAGAGCATGCAGCTTGGAGAACGACCACAATGCGACGATTCTCGGTGGCCCGAACCGTGTTGAGACGGCTTCTCGTCGGATGCGTTTGCGTCTGCGTTTGCGCCGGTGCCTTTTGGCAACTTCCCGCGGCTCGGGCTGAGATTCAGGTCGGAGCGGCGGTCCGTGTGATCACGCCCAACCCGCTTTTGCCTGTCTCGGGCGGGATGGGCGCGCCCAATCCGTCCCGCGAGAAAAAGGGCGAGCTCACAGCCCGGGCCGCCGTCTTTCGCAAAGGGGAGGTCTCCGTCGCGGTGGTCACGCTCGATCTGCTCGGATTTCCGTCGGTCTTGGGCGATCGAGTGCGTGCGAAAGTGACGCGAATTCCGGCCAAGAACATTCTCATCGCCTCGACTCACACCCACAGTGCTCCCGATTGTTACGCGTTTCCCGACGGCAAAGGCGGACATACGGGCGACCTCAATTACATGAACTTCGTCTGCGACAAGGCCGCCGAGGCGGTCAACGAGGCGATCGACCGAGTCCAGCCGGCCTCGATCAAGATCGCGACCGGTCCAGCCGAAGGGAAAATCGCCTACAACTACTACGCGCCCGACCTGTACGACCGGCGAATGAGCGTCATTCAGGCGATCGGCATGAATGGAAAAACGATTGCCACGCTCGTCAATTACGCGATCCACCCGGAAGTGCTCGGCAACGACGTCGGCATTCTCAGCCCCGACCTGGTCGGCCCGCTTTGCGACCAGATCGAATCGCAAACCAAGGGGATCGCCCTGTTCATCAATGGCGCCCAAGGAGGCATGATCACGGCCGACAACCGCAACCTGAACCAGCCCAGAGATCCGCAACGCGGCTACTGGTCTGATTCGCGATCCTGGGAGGAATGCCTGCGGATCGGCCATCTGATGGCCTCGGAATCCTTGAGGATCATCAAGGATGCCCCGGAACAGAAAGATCCGGCGCTCTTCTGTGACGCGATCACCATACGCTTTCCAGTTGATTCAAAGCTGATGTGGGCTGTGATCGCCGCCTCGCCCCTCAAATATCCTCACAACGACGATCACTCGATCAACGCACGCATCAATCTGATCAACCTCGGCAATGCTCAGATCTTGACCATCCCCGGCGAGGCCTTGCCGAACATCGGCTTCTATCTCGAGCGCAAGATGCACGGACAAAATAACCTGCTGTTCGGCCTGACCAACGAGGCCTTCGGCTACATCTTGACCAAGGTCGACTTCCAGAGCTTTCCCCGGTACGACTACGTTTCGCGCACGTCGCTCGGCGAAATGACGGGCGAGATTCTGATCGAGAAGTCGCTTGAATTCGTCAATAAATCACCAATGCCGGATCACTTCGAACCGGGCCGGGCTCAGGAGCGATCTCGCGACATCAACCGACCGGCTCAAAAAGCTGAAAGCAAGAAGGCATCTCCGGAGCCGGATGTACCTCCGCCCGAGGTCGTCAATGCCCAGGTGGCTCCGAAACGGCCGGCGGATCCGCTCGACGGGCCTCCGTTTGTCACTGCCCGGACCTGGGCCATCGCGGACGGGAAAACCGGAGAGGTCCTCTGGGGCCATGACGAGGCCAAGCCGGTCGATATCGCCAGCACGACCAAAATCGCCACGGCCTTGGTCATCGCCCGGCTGGCGGCCAAGGATCCCGAGGTCTTGAACGAGACAGTCACGTTCTCGGAGCGGGCCGATCACACCACCGGCTCGACTTCCGGCGTGCGTGCGGGAGAGCGGCTGCCGGTTCGGGAGCTGCTCTACGGGCTGCTCTTGCCCTCAGGCAACGACGCGGCCGTGGCCTTTGGCGAACATTTCGGCGGGCGCTTCAGGCCAACGAACGATGAACCGAGGCATTTGCCTGTCGCAGACACGTTGCCCCGGTTCATCGACGAGATGAACCGCCTCGCCAATGAGCTGGGCCTGCGCGAGACACACTTCATCAACCCGAACGGCTTGCCCGCCCCGGGACACCACTCCAGCGCCCGAGACCTGGCCAAGCTCGCACGGATCGCGCTGGCTGAGCCTATCATCGCGAAGACCGTTTCATCCCCAAAGCACGGCTGCACTCTGGTCGACAGCAAGGGCAAGCGTCGAAACGTCGTCTGGACCAATACCAACCGCCTGCTGGACACCGAGGGGTACGACGGTGTCAAAACGGGAACAACCCGAGCCGCCGGCGAGTGCCTGGTGGCCAGCGGCCGTCGCGACGGCGATCACTTGATCGTGGTCATCTTGGGCGCCAGCTCGACCGAGGCCCGCTACGCTGACGCTCGTAACTTGTTTCGCTGGGCATGGCTGTCGCGCGGTCACCGGCCATCCCAGGGACGCCCAACCCAATGATATGGCACCACCTGCTATCGAGGGCCTTCTCATGGCACGCTCTCACAGGCGATTTGGCAGATTGTTCTATGGGACTGCGACCGTCGCGCTGATCCTGATTGCCAGCGTTCCGTTCTGGCGGACCGGGATTGAACAATTGAGCGCATGGCGGCTGGCTCAACGGTTGCACGACCCGGTCGAAGCGGTCCGTCGCCAAGCGGCCGAAGGACTTGTGCAGCTTGGTCCGTCCGCCACGCAGTGGGTGATCCGGACGATGCGCAGACCCGGATGCTCGCGTACGAGCGCTTGCCTGTTCCGCTCTGGTGCGCACCGCCCCCGAAAATGCCGAACGCGCTGCTCGCTGCGCTTCTGGAGGCTATTAAGGACAGCGATCCGTCCGTTCGCGCCGCCGCGGTGGGACAACTCGAGCTCGTCGTCACCCGCTATGGCTTGTCGTCGAAGAGCCGCGTGCGCGAAAGAGCCGTCCAAGCGATGTGCGCCTTGCTCGATGATCGGTCGCCGGATGTGCGCGGAGCGATCCGCGCAGCCCTGTGGAGTCTGGGCCCGATGGCGAGATCGGCGGTCGTTGACCTGGCGCGAGCCTGGACGGTGCCGACAAGCCGTTGCGGGTCCTCGCCGCGGAAGCATTGCTGCGGATTGACCCGGCGGCGACGCGCCCGCATGTGGTCGCCGCCATGAGTGCTCTGCTCAAGGATCAATCGATTTCGTTAGAACACTGGACCCTGGTGAAGATTCTGACAAGCGCGAAGGGTGAGGACGCGACGGCGGCAATGCTCATCCCGCTGCTCAAACATCCGGATCATACGACCGCGCTCCAGGCGGTCAACGACCTGACCGCTCATTGCACGCAGGCCAAGGCTTTCAAATCCGCCTTGATCGAGGCCTTGGCGAATGACAAAGTCGAAGTGCGGCTGCGAGGCCGCGCTCTGTCTGCTGGAGCATGAACCCAGCATGGCCGAACGGGCCATCGACGCGATAGCCGAAGAACTCGCTGCCCCGATCGAGGGAAGCTATCTCCAGTGGGGTCTGGTCAACCGGATGAGACGGCAGATGATGGGACGGCAGATGTCCCCGGCCTTTCTGACTCAGCTTGCGCGGGTGTTGGTCGAGAAGCTCGCGCGAGCCGGCAAAGCCATCGTCCGCGTCAATGCGATCAGGGGGCTGGGCGAGATTGGCTCGGACGCGATGCCGGCCGTCCCCGCGCTCCTGGATGCATCCAAGTCCGGCGATCTGACTATCGCAACACGGGCCGTCGAGGCGTCGCGAAAATCGATCCGCCCTCGGCCGCGAGCCGCCTGCCCTCGCTGCTGGATTGGATGACGGTGGGGCACGACTCCACCATTCGACTGACCGCGATGGCTTCGCTTCGCGACCTTGGCCCTGTCGCGGCGACTGCGATCCCGGCGCTCTTCCACGTCGCGGACGAGGAAGACCTGACAATGTCAGCGGCCGCGATCGAAGCCATATCAAAAATTGATCCCGCCACGGGATCGGCACTGAAGCAGGCTATCCAAAAGGAGGCGCTGAGATCGCGGGACGATCTAT
>CAVRFS010000073.1:0-31361 GCA_963720335.1 uncultured Planctomycetota bacterium
CGGATGAAACACAGATGAAACACGGATCAGAATTCTAGAGCAGATAATCTAAATGAGAATTGTACTATCACATATCGCGTTATCCGTGTTTCATCTGTGTTTCATCCGTAGCTAAACTGGCTCATTCTTTCTCTCCCGTTTTTTCCATTGTGAGTCCGACCCATGTTGAAACATCGCTTGTTCCTGATTCCCGTCGCGGGATTACTCCTGGTTTCCTCCCTGGCCCGGGGAGCGGACAACACGGTGCCCGAGGGTTTCGTGTCGCTCTTCAACGGTAAGGACTTTACCGGTTGGAAAGTGCCGGAGGGCGACGATGGACACTGGAAGGTCGTCGACGGCGTCATCGACTACGACGCCGGAAGCCAGGCGAAGGGCAGCAAGGACCTGTGGAGCGATCGCGAGTATGGCGACTTCGTCTTGCAAGTCGATTGGCGGCTCAAGGAGGCGCCGTTCATCAACAAGAACATCCCCTACATTTTGCCCGACGGCACGCACGCCAAGGACATCCACGGCAAGGAATTGCGAATTCCGCTGCCGGACGCCGATTCCGGCGTGTTCCTCCGCGGCGACGGGTTCTATCAAGCCAACATTTGGTGCTGGCCGATCGGCTCGGGCGAAATGTATAGCATCCGCACCGACCGTAAGACATCGCCCGAACTGGCGCGGCCGCCACACCCATCCACCAAGCCGACAAGCCGGTCGGTGAATGGAACCATTTCGAGATCTCCGTCAAGGGCAAGACCGTCCAGATCGAGTTGAACGGGAAAACTGTCATCCCCGGGGCGACCATCCCCGACCATCCCCGACTACGGGCGAATCGCCTTTCAACACCACGGCGGCAAGAATCAGGAGGGCGAATGGACTGGGCCTCCCAGCCTGGTGCAGTTCAAGAACATCTATATCAAAGAACTGAAAGAACCGTTGCATCGCATTCCGTTCGCTTGGGGCTTTCCACGACGATGGACACCATCGACAGCCCGAAGACAACCGGCGCGGGAACCGTGAATCGGCGTGGTTTTCTCGCCACCGCGGGGGCGGCGACCACGGCGTTCACGATCGTGCCGGCTCACGTCCTAGGCGCGGGAGGAGGGGTCGCGGCCAACAGCCGGATCAATGTCGCGTTCATCGGGGTTGGCTCGCAGGGTCTGCGTGTGATGTTCGATTTCCTCGCGTATCCCGGCGTCCAAGCGATCGCGGTGAGCCATCCCGTGCGATCGGCCGCCAACTATCACCAGTGGGGCAAGAGCGAGTTCCGTAATCATGTCCACAAACTCCTGGGCGTCAACTCGGGCTGGGAGTGGCTCAGTCCCAATGCCCCGATGCTCCCCCTGACTCCCAGTTTCAGCGCGCTGGCCGGATTGGCGGGCCGTGAACCGGCTCAGCGGATCGTTGATGGGTACAACGGCCGCCTGACGCGAACGGGCGAGTCACGCGGATGTGTCGCCTATGCCGATTATCGCGAGATGCTCGACAAGGAGAAAAACATTGATGCGGTGGTAATCGGCACAACTGACGTCCATCATGCACCCGCCGCCATCGCCGCCATGAGGCACGGCAAGCACGTGTACTGCCAGAAGCCCATGGCCCACTCTCTTCATGCGGCCCGCTTGATGGCCGAGGTCTCAAAGCAAACGAGAGTGGCCACTCAGGTTGCGGTCCTCTTGACAGGCGTCGGAAGAGACTCGGCGGCTCTGCGAGTGGATTTCCGCGGGAGTGATCGGCCCGATCCGCCGGGTCTTCAACTGGTCCAATCGCCCTTCGTGGCCGCAAGGGCTGGCTCGGCCGGCGGAAACCCCGGCCGTGCCTGCGGGACTGGATTGGGAATTGTGGCTTGGGCCTGCCCCGTGGCGGCCCTATCATCCGGCCTATCTCCCGTTTGTCTGGCGCGGCTGGAGCGATTTCGGGTGTGGTGCCCTGGGGTGATATGGGCTGCTACAGCTTCGATACGATCTATCGTGCCCTCAAACTCACGGCGCCGATCGCGGCCGAGGCGAGTTTTTCCGAGCGTTATCCCGAAACCTTCCCCAAGGCCTCGATCGTGCATCTCGACTTTCCGGCCCGAGGCGAGATGCCGCCTGTTAAGCTGACCTGGTACGATGGTGGATTGAAGCCGGATAAGCCCGAGGAACTCGATGACAACCGCCGGTTGCCACCGGAGGGCATCATCTTCATCGGCAGCCAGGGGACACTCCTCTGCGACTTCAATGGCGGTAAGATGGAACTGCTCCCGAAAGCAAGGAGGGAGTCGTTTATCGAACCTCCCAGGAGCTTGCCCCGCTCGCCGGGTCACGAACGCGAGTGGCTCGATGCCGTGCGGGACAACACGGCCCGGACAGGGGCGAACTTCGAGTTTTCGTCCATGGTCACTGAAGCGCCTCCATTTCGGGCAACCTGGCGATTCGCACCGGTGAACGCCTCCGATGGGATTCGGCATCCATGAAACTCGAGGGCTCGCGAACCGCCCAGGCGATGGCTCGTCCGGAATCTCGCAAGGGCTGGGAAATCTGATTCAATTGCGACAGCGATCATTGAGAAATTGTTCGATCAAGAAGAAGGAGAAGGTCCATGTTCTCGCAAATTCAACGAATTGTCACCGTCGGTGGCATGGCCGTCTGTTTCCTTCTTATGGCCGCGATGCGGGAGCCGGATTTCATCACCACGTTCGCCAGCGGGATGGGAAGGGGCTGCCGACGGCGCGGTCACGCTGCCCGCGGATCTCGCCGTTCCCTAACCCAAACCTGACGCGGTGAAGGCGTTGTTGATCACCGGCGGGCACGACCACGAGACATCGTTCTACACCCTCTTTGAAGGTTATCAAGACCTGGCGAGCGTGCAGGTGTCCAATAGCGTTAGCCTTTAAAACGACCTGCGCGGCAAATACGACGTTGTGATCATGTACGACTTCTCCCGTGACCTGGATGAAAAAGGCAAGAAAAACCTCCGCGACTTCGTGGAGAGCGGAAAAGGTGTCGTCGTGCTGCACCACGCTCTGCTCAATTACCAGAAGTGGGACTGGTGGTATCAAGACACGGTCGGCGGCTCTTACCGGCTCCAGAAGGAGGGGGACCGTCTCTCCTCCACGGTCAAGAATGACCAGCAGATCTCCGTCACCCCCGTCGGTCAACATCCGGTCACGGCGGGGATCGAGCCTTTTCAGGTCGTTGATGAGACCTACAAGCGAATGTGGATGTCCCCCTCCATCAAACCGCTGTTGACCACCGATAATCCCTACAGCGACCCCGTTCTGGCCTGGATTGGTCCGAACCCTCAGGCCAAGGTCGTCGCGATCCAACTCGGCCATGGCCACATGGCACATGGCCATCCCTCGTACCGTGCCCTGGTTCACAACGCCATCCTCTGGGCAGCGGGAAAAACCAAGTAAGGCACCTTTTTTTCTTGTAAGAGAGGAATTCTGAGATGAAACTGGGACTTTACAGCATCACCTACCTCGGCTGCTGGTATCGCGGCGAGGCGCTCACCCTCCCGCAACTGATTTCCAGGGCCAAGAAATATGGATACGACGGAATCGAGATCGACGGCAAGCGCCCGCACGGCAATCCGCTCGATTGGCCAACTGCCCGTTGCCGCGACCTGCGTTCCAGGGCCGACGGCGAGGGGATCGACATCTACGCGGTCGCGGCCAACAACGACTTCAGCAGCCCTGTTCCCGAAGTCCGCGAAGCGCAGATCTGCTTCATGCGCGAGCTCATCCGCATGACGGCCGATTTCGGTGCGCCCGACTTGCGGGTGTTCCTGGCCTGGTGGGGAATCACGCGTCATCCCCAGTTGGCCACCTACAACATCGTCAAGAGTCACTGGCCGATCGTCCACGAGAAATTCTCGAACGAGGAGATCTGGGGCTGGGGCCGCGAAGCTCTGATCGAGTGCGCCAAATACGCCGGCGATGCCGGAGTGACGCTAGCCCTGCAGAATCATCGGCCGGTTATCAAGGATCACAACGACGTCCTGAGGATGGTCGAAGAGGTTGGCTCTCCCCACCTGAAGGTCTGCCTCGACGCTCCCCTCATGCCCGACAAGAGCGCCGACGCCATTCAACAGGCGGCCCAGGCGGTCGGCTCGCTTCAGGTGTTGTCGCACTACGGCGGCGAATTTGAGCGACGGCCCGACGGGTCAATCCGCGGCTTCGACCGCTACGACGGGGTCATCACGGGAGACACGAACCAGTATTATCGCGACTTCGTTCGCTCCATGAACGAGATCGGCTACGATGGCTACATCGGCTACGAACTGTGCCACCAGTTGCCCGTCGTCGACGGCCAGACAGTCGGCATCGAATTCGCCGATATGAATGCCCAGTTGGCGGCCGAGTTCATGCGCGAATTGGTCAATGCGGAGGTCGGCGTATTGAGCGGGAGATGACCAAGAAGGGCGTACCAAGGCGTTTCTTTCCGAGGTGACACGAGATGCGGCAAACTGACCAGAACCGTTCCGCTTCTTTTGTTGCTTTCCGTGTTCGGCGGCCGGGTGGGGGCTGAAGAAACCTTGGACAAAACCCTGCCGGTCCGCGGATTCTGCATCAGCGCTCCGCGGCCCGGCAGGCTCGACGAGTTCATTCGCTTTATCAAGGAAGAACTGGCGCCGTGCTCGGTGAATACCCTCATCCTCCGGGTTGACTTCAATTACCAGTACGCCAGCCATCCCGAGTTGGGGATCCCCATGGGCTGTCCAAGGACGACGTCGCTCGCCTGGCGGCGGCCTGCAAGCAGAACAAGATCCGCGTGATCCCCCAAGTCAATCTGCTGGGTCACCAATCATGGGCCAGCCACACGAATCGTCTGCTTGAGAAATATCCCGACTTCGACGAGACCCCTTGGGTCAAGATGCCCGCCAAGTACGCCTGGCCCAACCCGGACAAGCTCTACTGCAAGAGTTATTGCCCGCTACATCCCAAGGTCCACGAAGTCGTGTTCGCCTTGGTGGATGAGCTATGCGACGCCTTCGAGGCCGACGCATTCCATGCCGGCTTGGACGAGGTATTTTATATCGGCGAGGACAAGTGCCCGCGCTGCGCCGGCCACGACAAGGCCGAACTCTTCGCCGGCGAAGTCAAGGTGATCCGCGATCATCTCAACCAGAAGGGCCGACAGATGTGGATGTGGGGAGATCGTCTTCTGGACGGCAAGACCACCGGGCTTGGCGAATGGGAGGCCAGCACCAACGGCACCGATCGGGCCATCGACATGATTCCCAAAGATGTGGTCATCTGCGACTGGCATTACCCCCGACCCGATCAGACGGCCGTCTACTTCGCCATGAAGGGGTTGAGCGTTGTCACCTGTCCCTGGAACAACCCCAGCACCGCGACGATGCAACTCCAGGATACGTTGAAATTTCGCGAGCGATCCACCCGGGCGATGAAAACCCGCTTCTTGGGCATGATGCAGACGGTCTGGTCCGGCTCCGAATCTTTCATGGACCAGTACTACGGGCGCAGGCCGGCCGTCGAAGGCAAGAAGAAGAACTCCGGCAACTCCGACGTCAAGTGCTTCAAGACGCTGTACGAGGAGATCGAGAAACTGAAAACCAAGTAACCCTGGGCAGAACCAATCGCCCGGCGACTTCGGGAGATCCTCATGAGACGGATGCGGCACATCCTGGTCTTGTTCTTGTTCTTGAGCCTGGGAATGGCCGGCGCGGTCTTCGCCCAGGAGAAGAAGCGGAACCTGCTGTTCATTGGTCAGAGCAAAGGATATCAGCACGATTCGGTATCCGACGCCATGGCCACGCTCTATCAATTGGGGCGAAGCACGGGGAAGTGGGACACCTATTTCCGGACCGATTGCACGGCCATCACCAAGAAGCCCCTGAAGTACGAAGCCAAGAACCTGAATGCTTTTGACGCCATCGTCTTTTTCACCGACGGCAACCTGGATATGGATGACTCGCAAAAGGCGGACTTGCTGTCATTTATCCACGATGACGGCAAAGGGTTCATCGGCATCCACAGCGCCACCATCACGTTCGTTGGCTGGCCGGAGTACGGCAAGATGATCGGCGGTTACTTCGATGGGCACCCCTGGGGCCAGTTCGACGCTCCCTTGGTGGTGGAGGACGCCAAGTTCCCCGGCATGGCGTACTTCCCTCCGAGATTCACCCTTAAGGACGAGATCTACCAGATCAAGGACTTCTCGCGAGACAACGTTCGCGTGCTGTTGAGCCTTGATGCCAGCAAGGTCGACCTGTCCAAACGAGGCGTCCATCGCAAAGACAAGGACTTCGCGGTCATCTGGGCCCGCGAGTACGGCAAGGGCCGTGTCCTCTACAACGGCCTCGGCCATCGCCGAGAGGTCTGGGACCGGCCCGATTCCAGAAGATGTGGGTGGACATGGTGGAGTGGTCAATGGGGACCATGCCAGGAGATGCCAGCCCTTGGCAGACCCAAGGCAAATAACCACGTACGGCTTTCTCTGTTTTTGGTCGGTCCTGATCTCCTTGATTGTGGTGTGGCGGAAACCCCGAATCCAAGAATCCGTGGACATCAAGTCGTTGATGGCTCCTGAATCGCCAGACTGACGATCAGACCGACGTCAATGATCTCCCAGCCGCCAGGCGAGCTGCAAATCACAATCCGAGGGGAGTCTTCCTTCCATGCAATCGCATCGGGATGGCTCACTCGGAGTCCACGTCCGTCGGCGGTGTGCAAGGAAAGGCAAAAACGGGCGCTGATTCTTCGCCTGTCGGATTTCTTCGAGTTTCATGACTGCCTGCTCCTTTCTCAATAATTTATCGAATTGGGCCGATCCGGCCAAGTGTCGTGCCAAGTGTCGGTCGTGGTTGGGACGATCACGACGATCGATCTTTCGCTGGCGAATCGCCGATTTCGCCGGATCAACGAACCTTTGCGTTTCCTGCTATGGATCGTCCCGCGATCTCAGCGTTCCCTTTTCGTCGATAGCCTGCTTCAGTGCCGATCCCGTGGCGGGATCAATGTAAGCGACGAGCGAGCCAGCGTCCGGGCCGGACCCGACTCAGCTCTGCGACGACTCCCCGGCTGGTTCGGCCGGGCGGGGCGTCTTAATGTTGACCTGGAAGCCGGCCCCCTCCAGCACGAACGGCCCACCCGGAGCCGCCGGCGGCCGCAAGACCCCTTGCAGGACCACCACGACGTTGCCGGCGCCGTGCTCGGCGATCTGCTTGAGCATCTTGCGATAGTTCTTGCCGTTGAGCCGCGCCAGCGCCGTCAGCGGACCGCCATCGAGGACCAGCTCGAGGTGGGCTCGCCGGCCGGCCCCTCCATCGGCACGAGGTCGCGGGGCAGAACGTCGGCGGCCAGCGGCACCGTGACCTTGAGCCCGGGGACGTGGATGGTCGCCTTGGTCGTCATCATAGGATCTCCTGAGGGCGTGGGAAGGGAACAAGAGGGCCCAGGAGCCCGTGCCGAGGCTGGCCCGATCCGGCGCCTCGACGCGGCGGAGCGAATCTATTCAAGTCTACCCGAAAACTGTCTCCGGTGACGGCGGGTTCACTGCCCAGACCGGGCGGGCCTTCGACGACCTCGAGGTGGTCCCGGCGGACGGTTCACGTTGCCCTTCCTGGCGACCTGGCGGTGTAACGGATGATCCAGAAACGAGAGTTGACACTGCCAATCTATGCGACTGCCCCGGTTGAGTATTGTGTTTTTGAGTCTCGCCGTTGTTGGATTGCATGCGGTCTTCCGGCAGAAAATGCGGGTAGCCGCGATCCTGTCCAGGTAATCTAGAGCACTGGACAGTTTCGAAGGCCACTCCTGTTGACTCAGGAGAGAGAACGCTCGTTGGAGAACAGCAATCATGCTCTCGGTTCATTCAAGCTCTAGGTGCTTAATCGCGCTGCTTGTTTTGGCGGTTTGCACTGACCGGGCCTTTTCCCAGAATCCGGGAACAAAAGATCGATCCCGGAATGATGATATCTCGGTGCTCATTGACAAGCTGCAAGAAGTCGGCCGAGGGGGACGTCGGGTACATGGCGACCATGTCAGGCAGCGGTTTCTTGCCGCTCGGAACGTCCCAGCCGGGAGCATTCCTCCTCGGCCAGGGGCCGGCTGCTGCTTCGGGCACAATGCGCGACCTCGTCAAGCGTGGTGCGGCGGCGATTCCCGCACTGATCGCCCACCTCGACGACAAGCGGCCGACCAAGATCACCGTCCACCATGAGTCCCTCATGAGTGGCATGTTGTTCGAAGACGAATACGATTACAACCGCGAAACGACCAAACCGCCAAAAGGTGTCAATCGCGAACCAGGTCAAGCAGGGGATCGACGCACTACACACACCGTCACGGTCGGTGATCTCTGCTTTGTTGCAATTGGCCAGATCGTCAACCGGCATTTCAACGCGGTTCGGTATCAGCCGACTGCGTGCATTATGATCAATTCGCCTACCGCGTCGGAACACCTGCGGATTGTGATCAAGAAGGAGTGGGGCGGCCTCACGAATGAGCACCACAAGGAGTCACTTGTGCGGGACTTCCTTCAGCCGGATTCTGAATTCCGCCGCGCTGGGGCGTGCCTGCGGCTGGGTTATTACTACCCGGAGTTGCTGGAGCCCCTGGCCTTGAAGCAACTCGCAGCACCCCGCTACGACGTTTTCGAGGTTTGGGCCCTGATCCGGGAGAAGCTGTATCCGGCCAAGGATGCCAAGGAACGGAGACTGCTTTTCGATGCCTTCGTCGCTAAGTGCGGTGACGTTGCACGCCAGGGCATTCTCGTGTACCTCTTCGAGGATCTGCACATTCAAGAAGCCGACGAGGGAGGCCATCGTATCTCCCGGGCTCAAAGAGAAGTATGCCGCCCGCGCCTGCCTGGTGGAACTCTTCGGGTATCCCGAAGCGGTGATGAGCGAGGACCAGCCGCACGTCCTCCCCGTGGAGAATTGCACGCAAGCTCGATTCATCGACACACTGGTCTTTTTCCCGAGCGCAAAGATCGATCAGGCCGTGCGGGAGATTCTGCGGTCGACCGAGGAAGATTACTTGGCGATCGCGTGCGCAAGGTACCTGATGGGTCGAGGCGCGGACCAGGAAATCCGGCGGTATGTAGAGCAACGCCTGCCTGGGGCCGACAAGAAGCGCCGCAAGGAACTTGAGCAAATGCGCGGACGCTTGGGATGGACGCCGCTCCATGTCGCCGCCGAAATGGGCGAACCGCAAAGGATCGAGGATCTGATCTTCGAAGGTGCCGACGTCAACGCCCGCGCCGCCAACGGCCAAACACCCCTGCATGTGGCCGCCGAATATGGCCGGTTCGGAGCCATACGGCGCGCTCCTAGATCGAAAGGCTGATCCTAATATCAAAGACCTGCAACGTCGTACTCCGGCGCAACTGGGTATCAACTTTGATAACGCGGTCGAGATGCTCCTCGCTGGTGGCGCGGAACCGTCTGACATCTTCGTCGCCTCCTTCGCAGGACGTGCCGATGTGGTCGAAGGTCTGTTGGCAAAGGACAAGGCGTTGGTTGGCGCGAGAACACCCATGGCGCGACGCCCTTGCACTTCGCGGCCCGACTCGGGCACGTCAAAGTCGCGGCGGTGTTGCTGGCTCATGGCGCGGACATAAACGCTGCAGAACGGCGAGAGCAAGCTCACCCCCCTTCATTGGGCCGCCTCCTATGGCCGATCCAAAGTGGTGGCGCTGCTTCTCACCCACAATGCGAACCGGGGCGCGAAGAGTTGGGACGGCAAAATACCTTTAGACTTCGCCCGCGAAAGCCAGGACCTGGAAACCATTGGGCTGCTCAAACAAGAAAGGTGAGCTTGAGGTCTGAAGCCCGGAACAAGGCTTTCAGGCCGCTTCGGATGAAGCTATAGTTGGCGCGGACAGTCAGGCGCAGGACGAAATCGGGAGGCGGAACGGATGGACTGGGCCAGAGCAGAGCGTCATACCGCGCGCGGATTCAACTCAGACATTCCGCGACGCTGGGAACCTATACGGCATGCCAGCTCAACTCAGACATTTCGCGACCCTGGGGACCTAAAGAGCGCCTTTGCTTCCGCGAGCCGTATTAACCATCACGCCGTTTGAGTGCGACCATCCGATCGAACGGCCGGCATCGGTCGTCGCCGCCCGCGCCCTCGCTCACGGCATATTCGCGGCTTTCGAGCAGCAACGCCATGCGAGTCGTATCCCGTTGGCGACTCCCGGGATGTCCGGTTATACCGGCGCCACAACCTAACTCCAACGTCAGTAACGCATTATGGATCAGACAAATGTAACGATTATTCCTGCGTCACGGTTAACTCATTTATCGATAACGAGATATAGAAAAGCACGCTCTCGGGTCGGGTTTTGCCGATTATTCCTGTGTCACACGTAACTTCTTGGCTTACAGGGAGATATGATCAAAAAGCTTTTCAGATTACCAAATTTAACGATTATGCCTGTGTCACACATAACCACAAGGGAAGCAGAACGTTACGGCTGATCGCCGCGGTTCCGATTATACCTGTGTCACACGTAAGTTTCAGACCTGTCATCAGATGTAGCCGAACGGCTGTTTCTCGACCCTGACAAAGTGTGTGCGCTCTTCGAGCGTCGTGAATCGGCATCTTCGGCTGCTCGGCGAGCCTTTCGTCCGTCGGAATCCGTTCGCGCAACCGGAATCCCCCGCACAACCGGAGAGGCCGCTACCAACGCCCGGCCTTCGGCGGTATGATGTCTCATTTATGGCCGCGTGAAGTATAACAGGAAAGTTGGCGAACGGACCCAGCCGATGAACATCGAATCTCAGTTCTGGAAACTGTGCGACGAAGCGGTTCAGCTCGATACGGGCTCACTTGACGCCCGAGCAGCCGAGTAGCCCGAGGTCGAACTCATTGGCTTCATCGAGAGTCGTCCCGAGCACCGCGTGCTTTTCGTTCGCTGCTTTTCCCTACGACTATGGACCGGTTGCGGCGCTGCCGCTTGAGGTAGTGCCGTATCATGGGTCGGTCGTCCCTGGGATGGCCGGTGACCACGCGACAGCCAGGCCCAGCGGAACAAGTTCCGGGCGTCGGCATAGCGGGCCTCGGTGGAGCTGGCACCCAGAATGACCACGATCACGTGATCGCCGCCGCGACGGCCGCTGGCCACCAGGCACTCGCCGGCGGCTCGGGTCGTTCCCGTTTTGACACCGTCGTAGCCCTCGGTGTCCAGCAGGCGGTTGGTATTGGTCCAGAGGACGTTGCGCCGCTGGCCCTTGGCGTCGACCAGCGTGCAGCCGTGCTTCGGAGTCGAAACGGTCTTCGCGAAGATGGGCTAAGCCAGCGCGATGCGTGCGCGAGCTTGGCGAGGTCTCGGGCACTCGAGTGGTGTCCCGGGGCGGGCAAGCCGTTGGGGTTGATGAAGTGCGTCTCGCGCAGGCCCAGCTCATCGGCGAGGCGGTTCATCTCGGCGATGAACCGAGGCAACGGGTCGGCCCGTCGGGCGAATCGGCCGCGGGTTTCAGGCGACCGCCGAAGTGTTCGGCGAAGGCCACGGCCGCGTCGTTGCCCGAGGGCAAGAGCAGCCCGTAGAGCAGCTCGCGAACCGGCAGCCGCTCTCCTGTCCGAACGCCGGAAGTCGAGCCGATGGTCTGATCGGCCCGCTCCGAGAACGTGACCGTCTCGTTCAGGACGGCCGGATCCTTGGCCGCCAGCCGGGGGATGACCAAGGCCGTCATGATCTTGGTCGTGCTGGCGATATCGACCGGCTTGGCCTCGTCGTGGCCCCAGAGGACCTCGCCGGTTTTCCCGTCGGCGATGGCCCAGGTCCGGGCGGTGACAAACGGCGGCCCGTCGAGCGGATCGGCCGGCCGCTTCGTGGTCACTTGGGCGTTGACGACCTCGGGTGCGGAGGACTTCCGGCTCCGGAGATGACTTCTTGCTCTCCGCGTTTTGAGCCGGTCGGATTGGTGTTACGAAGTTGCTCCTGAGCCTGGCCCGATTCGGATTGATCCGGCATCGGTGATTTATTGACGAATTCGAGCGACTTCTCGATCAGGATTTCGCCCGTCATTTCGCCGAGCGACGTGCGCGAAACGTAGTCGTACCGAGGAAAGCTCTGGAAGTCGACCTTGGTCAAGATGTAGCCGAAGGCTTCGTTGGTCAGGCCGAACAGCAGGTTGTTTTGCCCGTGCATCTTGCGCTTGAGATAGAAGCCGATGTTCGGCAAGGCCTCGCCGGGGATGGTCAAGATCTGAGCATTGCCGAGGTTGATCAGATTGATGCGTGCGTTGATCGAGTGATCGTCGTTGTGAGGATATTTGAGAGGCGAGCCGGCGATCACAGCCCACATCAGCTTCGAATCGACCGGAAAGCGGACGGTGATCGCGTCACAGAAGAGCGCCGGATCTTTCTGTTCCGGGGCATCCTTGATGATCCTCAAGGATTCCGAGGCCATCAGGTGGCCGATCCGCAGGCATTCCTCCCAGGATCGCGAATCAGACCAGTAGCCGCGTTGCGGATCTCTGGGCTGGTTCAGGTTGCGGTTGTCGGCCGTGATCATGCCTCCTTGGGCGCCGTTGATGAACAGGGCGATGCCCCTTGGTTTGCGATTCGATCTGGTCGCAAAGCGGGCCGACCAGGTCGGGGCTGAGAATGCCGACGTCGTTGCCGAGCACTTCCGGGTGGATCGCGTAATTGACGAGCGTGGCGATCGTCTTTCCATTCGTGCTGATCGCCTGAATGACGCTCATTCGCCGGTCGTACAGGTCGGGCGCGTAGTAGTTGTAGGCGATTTTCCCCTCGGCCGGACCGGTCGCGATCTTGATCGAGGCCGGCTGGAGGCGGTCGATCGCCTCGTTGACCGCCTCGGCGGCCTTGTCGCAGACGAAGTTCATGTAATTGAGGTCGCCCGTATGTCCGCCTTTGCCGTCGGGAAACGCGTAACAATCGGGAGCACTGTGGGTGTGAGTCGAGGCGATGAGAATGTTCTTGGCCGGAATTCGCGTCACTTTCGCACGCACTCGATCGCCCAAGCACCGACGGAAACCCGAGCAGATCGAGCGCGACCACCGCGACGGAGACCTCCCCTTTGCGAAAGACGACGGCCCGGGCCGTGAGCTCGCCCTTTTTCTCGCGGGACGGATTGGGCGCGCCCATCCCGCCCGAGACGGGCAAAAGCGGGTTGGGCGTGATCACACGGACCGCCGCTCCGACCTGAATCTCGGCCCAAGCCGCGGGAAGTTGCCAAAAGGCACTGGCGAAACGCAGACGCAGACGCATCCGACGAGAAGCCGTCTCAACACGGTTTGGGCCGCCAAGAATCGTCGCATTGTGGTCGTTCTCCAAGCTGCATGCTCTGATCGAGGTATTTTCGACTGAGAACCGTCCCAATGGACGGGAAGCCGGAGTATAACACCTCGGGAGGCGATTCTGGATGACCTTGCGTTCCTCGACGTTCTTGATGGCGACGGAACTCAATAGCTGTCGGCGCTGATCACCTCGCCGTTGGCCTTGGTTCCCAACGACCACCAAGTTGTCCGGTTGATACTGTTCTTGATGAACCGGACGCTTCCGTCGCCAAAGCAGACGTTGATCCCGCCGGGATGCATGCTGCTGGATCCATAGGCAAAACCGCTATCCGGATAGTCGCCCGCGACGCCGTCGAGCCGGCAGGCCGAGAACGGGTACTGGGATTCGTTTGGGGTCTGGATGGTGTTGAACAAGGAGTAGCCGGTGATCCCCATCGACCAGCGGTAGCCGTGGTCGTCGCCGATGTTCGTGGTCGTCGATTGGAACATCGCATTGCAGCTCTGGAGCAGGCTTATGACGAGGGTGGGATTCTGGAAGGCGTCATGGGGACGGTTGAGGTCATCGCCGGGGTCAGCGCCGAAGACCATGTTGCCCCGGTACTTACTGGGCGGGGTGGAGTCGACTTTGGTCGTGGCGCCGGTGGCCATGCTGTCACCCAGCAATGACTCGGCATAGGCAACCGTATTCGAGGTGCCGTCGGTGCAGTGCCTGATGCCGTAAGAGACGGCTTGCGCGAACAGGCCCGTGGATCCGGTGAAGGTCACGTTGGGAGTCGTGCCCTCCCAGTTCGCCCCGCCGGCGACTCCTGGACTGAACATGTAATCGGTCGTGGTCCCCATGCACGAGTAGTAGTTGTTGGTGTTTCTCGCCTTGCTGGCATTCGGGTCCGACGGGCAGAGGAAGCCGGCGACGATCGTCAGGACCCCGGTCGAATTCATGCCGAGGTCGAACTCGGCGCCGAAGTTGAAGTTGAGTGAGTTATACAGCGGCGACTGTTCGAGGTAAGGCAGCATCATCGCCTGCGCACTCATGTTGGGTTCCCAGGTCGCGTACAAACCGGGCACCGACGCGATCCCATTGAGTGCGGCCCCGGGTGGGAAGCTGTCGGAGGCGGAATGGTAATTGTGCAGGGCCAGGCCGATCTGCTTGAGGTTGTTGGTGCACTGGATGCGCCGGGCGGCTTCACGCGCCGACTGGACCGCGGGCAGCAAAAGCGCGATCAGGACCGCGATGATCGCAATGACCACCAAGAGCTCGATCAGCGTGAACCCTTTGCGAGACGAGCCGACCATGGCAGGACCTCCAGCAATAGCCTCGGAAATGAAAATGAGATGGATAGGAGGAGCGACCTGGCAAGAAAAACGGGACTCGCTCGGCTGAGAGTCGACGTCGGCCGACGCGGCGGTCACATGCGCGTTCATCGGCGCTTGACGGGCTTGGGGAATGGTTGGGACTTCATTTTCGTCTTCGTCTCCGCCAACCTCACTCGCTGTTGCTCCAGGAAGTCGGCGGGCACTCTCGCTTGCGAGCCGCTCGGCGGTATCCCCCCGTCACACCCGGTCATACCGAGCAAAACAAGGCCCAGGATCGCGAGCCCAGCGGGTCGTCGCCGCGTCATGGACGGATCTCCATCGGACGGGAAGCACGAAATGGAGTGACCGGCGATGTCAATATGCCGTCATCGAGCGAGTCGCCCGTGTCCTCTCGGATCTGTGTATCGATCTGTTCGTCGATCACCCACCTGGAACCTGAATCAGAATTGGTTTGCCGAACCCGTTTGGCGCGGCCATGCTGATCTGGAGGACAGATCCAGAAAACACGATCGCACGAATGTCCGCGATTGCACGGTCTTTGGGGATTTCTTCACTTCCCGAGTCGCTCGAAACCATTCACCGTCAGTTCGTTCAGCAAGCCGAACCGATGCGCGAAGGCGGGTGCTCGAATTAGACGATGAGACCAGAATCCAAACTGGTCTACGTGGCAGGAAGCCCGGACTCTACGGCGCTTCGCCGTGCCACAACATGATCGCCCCATCGTGGCTGGCCGAGGCCAGGGTTTGGCCATCGGGGTTGAAGGCGACGGCGTTGACGCGCTGGGCGTGACCATCAAGGACGAGCATGACCTGGCCCGTGATCGGGTCCCAGAGGCGCACCTTGGCGTCGTCGCACCCGGCGGCGAGGGTGCGGCCGTCGGGCGAGAACGACAGGCTCCAGATCGCCGCGTCGGACCCCTTGACCGACGTCCGCCGCAACCAGGTGGCGGCGTCCCAGAACGCGACGCTTCCCCAGTCATCGCCCACGGCCAGAAGCATACCGTCTGGCGAGAAGGCAAGCGCCGAATTGGGCTTGGGACAGCCCAGGGAAAAAAGCTCCCGGCCATCCTTCTGGTTCCAGCCCCGGATGGTCCGGTCATTACTCGACGAGACGAGAAGCTCGCCACTCGGATCGAAGGCAAGGCCGCGGACGGAATCCGTGTGCCCCTCAAAGATATGGAGAAGCTTGCCACCCGCGAGGTCCCAGAGTCGGATCGTCTTGTCGGAGCCGGCCGACGCGAGGAGCCGGCCGTCGGGGGAGAATGTGACGGTCCGCAGCCGATCGGTGTGGCCGGAAAGAACGGCGCGAGGCTTGCCGTCGGGAAGATCCCACAGCCTAACGGTGTTGTCGAAGCTAGCACTGGCCAGCTTCTTCCCATTAGGACTGACCGCGATGGCTGTGACGAGGGCGCCGTGCCCTTTCAAGATGGCCCGCATTGTCCCATCGCGAACATTCCAGAGCTTGATCGAGTGGTCGTCCGCCGCTGAGATCAGCATCGTGCCGTCGGGCGTATACGCCAGCGTCCACACCTCTGCCCTGTGACCGGCTAACTGCGAGACTGGCTCGGGCCTCTGGCCGAAGTGCCAGGAGCGTGCCCGCTCATCATGGCTGCCGAAGATGAGCGAATGGCCATCAGCCGTAAAGGCGAGTCCATACATGCGACCGGCCTTACCGGAGAACTCATCGAGCTTTCGCCCCGACGAGGCATCCCAGAGGGTTGGCGCTAGCCTATTGCCTCCTCCGGCCAGGGTTTTCCCATTGGCGGAGAACACGACCTCGAATTCGCCGCCGGACACGCCTTCAAGGGGCACACGCCGGGGATTGGTCCGCAGGTCGCCGACCAAGAAGATCTCGTCACGCTCGAATTTCAGCGCCGACAAGCCTGTCTCCGTCTGAGGAGAAAAAGAGGTGGTGCATGATGGGCAACTTGATGGAACCGAGCTCCGCCCCATTGTCTGTATCCCAGGTTGTGAGGCCTCGCTCATGGCTGGCGGCCAGGGTCCGGCCGTCGGGCGACAGGGCGAGGCAGTTGATCGAAGAGAGACTGCCGGCGATCGTCTTCAATACGTGTCCAGCTTCCGACGCCCTCAGCGTGATGGGCCCGGACGGGCCGGCCGTCGCCAGCCGCCGGCCATCCCGGGAATAGGCGAGGGACCGGCAGTCGATCGGAGATCGCTGGGAACGGGAATACGTGGTGTCCAGAGCGAGGTCCCAGAAGATAGCTTTGCCTTTCGACCAGTCCCCAGTCCGGTCGATGGTGCGGACGGCTACGCTACGGCAATCGGGCAAGAAATCGATGGCAACAACTACTTCGGGGATGCCCGAGACCGGCCCGATTCGCCGGCCCGTGGACAGATTCCAGAGCATCACCTCGCTCGGCGCGGAGTCCGGCGCGATCCAGGTAGCCAGTGTCCGTCCATCGGGAGAAAACGTCCTGCCAAAGCTTCGCTGGCCATGGGCCTGTGATCGGCCGCGCTCCCTCTCCGCAACGAGGTCCCAAAAGATCAAACCGCCGTCATCGTCTGATGAGACCATGGTCAGGCCGTCGGGCGAGAAAGCCGGGCTGAGGACCCGGATCTGATGGCTGGAAAGCAGCGAAACTTTGCGATGACTGGCCCGCCGCAGGAAACGCCACTCGAAACCGCGTAGGTCTTCTCCGGTTGACTCGGGCTCAAACTCTTCAAGGATCTCTTGAGCGAACTCGTCCTGTCCGGACGAATGGACTTGCTGCGCCAGTCTCATCTGGGAATCGTACCAGAGCCTGCGAGTGGTTCGTTGGTTCCGTTCGGCCTGGTCGAGCGCCGTGGTCAGCTTGACGTCGTGCCGGCGAAGCAGTTCGTAGCGCCAAAGCGCTGCGCCACCAAGACTCATCACGAGGGCGACCAGCATCACGACCGCCGCTGCCACCGCGGGTCGATGGCGGTGAGACCACTTGGCTGCGCGGTCGAGCAGGCTGGGAGGCCGAGCAAGGATCGGCCGATTGTGGAGGAACCGGCCCAGGTCGTCGGCCAGCTCGCGGGACGTCGCGTACCGGTCACCGGGATCCTTGGCCAGCGTCTTGAGCACGATGGTCTCGAGGTCGCGGGGGATGGCCGTGTCGAAGCTCCGTGGCCGTCGGGGCTGCTCGTTGGCGATCTTCCGGAGCAGCTCCAGGCGATCGTAACCGTCGAAGACGGGGCGGAGGGTAATCAACTCGTAGAGCGTGGCCCCCAGCGAGTAGATATCGGCGCGGTGATCGACCACGACGCGAGTGCCAAAGGCTTGCTCGGGGCTCATGTAACGCAAGGTCCCCATGACGACGCCGGAGAGAGTCAAATCCACTTGCCCGGCGATCCGGGCAAGCCCGAAATCGCTGACCCAGAGTTTCCCCGACCCGTCGATCAGCAGGTTGGAGGGCTTGACGTCTCGGTGGATGGTCCCTTGCTCGTGAGCAAAGTCGAGCGCCTCGGCGGCCTGCCGGCCCAGCTCGGCGGCCATTCGGGGCGAGGAAAACGCACAGCCCGACGCCACGGCCTCGCTACCGCGCCATGTCGTGCCGATGATCTCGGCGAGGGTTTGCCCCTCGATGAATTGCATGGCGTAATAGTGCTGACCGTTCTCCGACCCGATCAGGTAGACCGGGACGATGTGAGGATGCTGCAAACAAGCGGCCGCCTCCGCCTCGACCTGGAACCGCTTGACCCTGCGAGGATCTTCGGCGGAGAACCAGGGAAGGACCTTCAGGGCCACCCGGCGGTTGAGCGACTTCTGGACGGCTTCGTACACCACTCCCATGCCGCCGCGGCCAATAACCCGGACGATCAAGAAATCGCCCAGCAAACCCGTCGCCTCGGGTTCGAGCGATGGTCCATCCTGCCGAGAGGGGGCTCTCCCCATGCGCGGGCCGACGCGATCGAGCATCTCCATCACGGGAAGCAGGTCTCGCAGCTCCAAGTCGAGCCGGGTATCGTCCACGTCAGTCAGGGAACGGCCGGCCTCGTCCGTGATCGAAGCCAGGTTGTCGAGATCCGGCTCGCTCACAAGGACAACTCCGCGAGGGTTCCTGGACCAGGCCGCGGAACCGCTTCAGCGCGCGGAGATGGCGGATCTCGACGGCGCTCAGGCTGATTCCCAACCGATCTGCGATCTCGGCGAGCGAAAGCTGCTCGACGTATCGGAGTTCGAGAAGCTCCCGGTCGGAACACTCCAACTGGTCAAGAACCGCCCGGACCCGCTCGCATTCCTCATCGCGGACGGCATGCTGGCTCGGGCTCGTGTCGCTCCCTGGCAAACGATCGACAGCGATGTCGGACGCCTTGTCGAAGGGTCTTGTTTCGAGATCCTGGTCATGCGCGGCGCATCGCTTGCGCGATCCCACATGAAAGCGGTGCAACCATGCGAGGTGGAGCAGCGTCAGCCGTCGCAGCCAGGAGTAATAAGGGACCGGACGATCGCGGAGGAACCCGGCAAGCCTTGTGCTCGCCTCGCCCAGCGCCTCCTGCACGACGTCGGAGGCGTCTACCCGAGCGGCAACCCGCCGGTCGAGTCCGCAGCCACCATGCGTCGAAGCCTGCCCCGATGCCGCTCGAACAACCCGCGGATCGCCCCCTCATCGCCCTTCTCGGCCCGCCGCAGTAGTTCCTCAGTCTCGAGGCTGTTGATTTCCATCACGTCAAACTCCTCTCGGGACGGAAGCGGCCTCGCTGACGGATACATCAAACTAGTCAGGATTTAAGACGACGGGGCAAGTGTTCTGAAACAAAATTCGCAAATCTGAGTGACCTTTTCGCCCGCTTCGCAAAAGAGGCTATACGGACCGCATCGACCTGGCAGACAAAACCTTTGCGTTTTGCACGGAGATCGGCACCGATCACGGATGCATGTCTCTAGGTTAAGCGAGCCTGCGCGAAATCACAAGCGTTAATTCGCGATTGGGTTTTTCTGCGTTCAGCAACTGGAGGATTTGCATGCGTTTTACTTTGACCGCAGTTGGTTTAATGCTCTTATCAGGACTGGGCGTTTGCCCCCACGCTCGGGCAGGGGTCATTGTGTTCGACACGGAGTCGACCGCGGATCAGATGATCTCTTCACCACTGCTAGGCACTTTCGCGCTCGATGCGAGCGGTCCGCAAACGTTTACCATCGACACGACCAATGGGACGGCCAACGTGACCTCGGCTTTTCAGGGCGGCGACTTGCCGGACCCATTCGTCCCTGGCCAGTACGACACGTATAATCTCTACAACATCCCTGCGTACACCACCGGCACGGTGACCACGACTCCCTCGGGCTACAACCTCTCATTCTCGCTCCTCTTCGAGCTCGATGTCACGAGCGGGTCGCTGAATGGCCTCTCCTTGGTGACCACGCAGTACGCCACCTTCGCGGCTTCCAACGTGCCGACTCTCCCTTTCCCGATTGGCACGGCGTTCTCCGACCCGAGCGGGTCGGACGCAGTCAATATCTACGTCAAGAATGATTTCGGTCCTTTCTTGGCGGGCACGCTCGTCGGAACGAGCTTCGACCGCGTCGTAACCGTCGTCCCCGAACCGTCGGCGATCACCCTTCTCGGCATCGGTCTGGTTGGCCTGTACTGCCAGGTGCGAAAGTCCCGCACGAAATCAGGGAATCGTGGTCGCACCACATCTTGAATGTCAGGCAGCACATTTGTATCGATTATATATAGATATTCATATATATGAAATTCCGGCGTAGCTCGCCAGCTCAGCAAGTCGGCGCCTCTGCTTACGGGATCCCTAATGCCGCCTTCAGGCAATCATTCAGGCCGTTGCTCATCGCTGCCGGGAGCGTGCCAAGTACCTGGTCGACTCGGTCACGGTCGATGGTGGCCAAGATCAGGCATGATACGACAGAATTCCGCTTCAGCCCCGTTGCCTGTCCTTCAAGGGTATTCACGTCGATGAACGGACAGGCCGGGTCGCTGGCCATCGTCAGGTTCTTCGTGACCTCCGCGACGACGATTGTCTTGACGGCCTGTTTGTAGGCGTCGGACTGCACGACGACGGCTGGCCGTTTTTTGCCGCGCACGCCAGAGGGATGCGGAAAGCGGACGAGAATGACGTCTCCGCGGTTCATGGTTTCTCCAGGTCATCGTCGTACTCATCCATGTCCTCCCATCCGGCGTGCTTGCCCGCTTCCCACGCCACGGCATCTCGCTCCTCGGCAGTCCACGGGGTGTCGTCGTACTCCTCGTCGGTCAGTCGCTCGTACAGATCCTTGCGGATCAACACGTAGGTTGTTTGCGTGTTCGGGTCCACCACTGTCGGCGGTGTCTCCCCGCTGGCGGCGACGTCCCGCAACTGCTGTTCGGTGAGTTCGATGATCATTGTCTCCTCAAGAGCTGGAGAGCCATTGGCTCAAAGGTCGATCCCTTGAAACCGCGGCGGTTCTCAGAAGTTTCCGGCACACACTCCATTTTCGCCGGGAACGTGTCATAAACAACCCAGATTTTGGTGCGAGGCGGAGGTTGTCCATGATTCTTTGTGCAGAGTTCTTAGAGTGAAGAGTCAAAGAGCCGGTGGAATTGACCATTCATAAGCCCTGTCCGGACGCCAGTCCGCGGAGGAATCCTCCGATTTTGTCGCGGCTCACGCGACTATGGAGTTCGGAAGACGTTCGGGTAGAATATAGACGCCTCATTATGCGTGCAGCTTGTCCGCACGAATGAAGAAGGTCAATTCAGCGGACTGAGCGAAGTGAACTGAAAGGTACCGTCGATGCCGAAATGGAAAGCTCCCCTGGGATTTCGAAGTGGGCGTCCTGCTGGTCCTCCTTTCGCTTTCCCCGTTGCGCGTTGCTCGTTCGGAGTCGCCCAAGGCGGCCGAACCGCCCAAGACGTTTGACCTCGCGGCCATCGACGCCTACGTCGCGGCCCAGGTTCGTGACCAAGGTTATGCCGGTCTGTCCCTGGCGATCATGCGTGAAGGCAAGGTCGTCCTGGCCAAGGGGTACGGCAAGCGTTTGCTCAAGGAGGGAGCCAACGTCGAGCCGGACACCCCGTTCGCCGTCGGCTCCGTGACCAAGCAGTTCACCTGCGCCTGCATCCTGTTGCTGGCCGAGGAAGGGAAGTTGTCCGTCGATGACAAGGTGGTGAAGTATGAGCCGAAATTGACGTGTGCGACTGATATTGCACTCCACGACCTGATGACTCATATGTCGGGATATCCCGACTTTTATCCACTCGACTTCGTGGACCGCCGGCTGGTCAAGCCCATTCTGCCCGAGGCCCTTGTGGCTGAGTACGCCGGTGCCAAGCTCGACTTCGAGCCGGGCGCGCGCTGGTCGTACAGCAATACCGGCTACACGCTCCTGGGCACCGTGGTTGCCAAGGTCAGCGGCAAGCCGTTCGGGCAGTTCCTCAAAGAGCGGATCCTCGACCCCCTGGGGATGACGCATTCCGCCTTCGAGCCGGGTCCGGATGTGAAGGGACAAACGCGGGGCTACACGTCGTTTGCCTTGGGGCCGCTGGAGCCTGCGGAGCCCGAGGCCAGCGGCTGGCTGCACGCCGCGGGAGGTCTATGGGCCACTGCCCCGGACCTCGCCCGCTGGGACCTCGCCCTGATGGAGGGCCGGATCGTAAAGCCTGCGTCATACCGTCTCATGACCACCCCGCGATCGCTCAAGAGCGGCCACAACACCGGCTATGGCTGCGGCCTGAATGTCCGGCGGATCGACGGTGAGACCATCCTGCGCACGGAGGTGCTGTCAGCGGATTCTTGTCGGTCAATGCGATGGTCCCGCGGACCAAATCCGCGGTGATCCTCTTGACCAACACGGAACACCTCCCCGCGGATTCGCTGCATTCCACGATCCTCAATCTGCTGCTCGAGGATCAGAAGAAGCAGGGAACGCCCCACGTCCCCAAGGTGAACGGGCCGCCCCCCATCGAGGCCGCTCTCAGCTTCTTCCACCAGATGCAGGCGGGCCAGGTCGACCGCGCCAAGCTGGGCGAGGAGTTCGGGCTGTTCCTCACCGACGACCGTTTGAAAGCGGCCGCACCGAGGCTGAAGGCTCTGGGTGAGCCGGACAAGGTCGAAGTCGTCAGCGTCTCCGAGCGCGGGGGCATGGAGGTCGCTTCGATCCACCTCACGTTCAAGACAGCCGAGCTCGGAGGGTTGCTCTACCGGACGCCCGACGGAAAAATCCAACAGCTCTTGTTTCGAAAGCGGTGACCCAAGCATGTCACGCTCTTGCCGATTACTCGACTCCCGCGTCGATACGGGCGTTCCGGAGCCATCGACGCGTTTTCAAGGTCGGGAGGACTTTCGAGTTGATACCCATATGCGAGTCATGAAGGCCTCGGCAGCGGCGGCCTTCAGCCAGAAGTGTCGCCATTTGCATTCACGAACGATGGCTGCCACACTCTTGGGCTTCCCAATTAGACTACGGTGACGTGGAAGTTACGACCTTCCCAGCGATGGGCGTCGGGCCAGTAGAAGGTCCATTCAATCATTTCTTTGGGCTTCATATCCTTCGTATTGAGGTCAGCGACGTGGAGCCCGAGACCCGTGTCTGCGCGTCCTGGCCTCATGAATCCCGCGCCAGGCGTCGCGCGTCCAGCGGATCGTGGCCGGGCAGAGAACCTTCGACTGTGCACGACTTCACCTGCGGAGATGAACCGTCGTTGGTGATCGAACCTCCAGATCACCCGGTTTGAGCCGGCCCTCTGCTCCAAGTAACGTCGAACGGCCTGGGGTGGCTGGTCGAAGATGCGGCCGTCTTGGAGCGAGCGACGGAGCTTGAGGTACTCCGCGTGCGCCCAGACGAGTGGCATGGCTGAGCCGGATGGCCTGCCTGCATAGAGACCGCGTTCGGGGATGTCGGCAGCATCCCACACTTGCTCGGGGATCATGCCGCCATCTCCGGCTAGAGATTCCATCGCGTGGAGGAGTCGGATCGCCTGGTCGCGGCGGCCGGCCGCCAGCTCGTAATGCGCCCGTTCGCCGGTCAAGAGCGGCCACGCTCGCCCGATGCCGCGTGTCGTGGGCTCGAACGGTGAGCCGTCGGCCTTTTCGCCGTATGTGTCGCCGTTGTAGCGGCGCCAGGCTGGCCCGCGTGGCGTGTCGACTTTCAGCAGAGCGTCAATGACCTTGAGGGTGTTGACGATCCGAGGGTCGTCCGGCGCCCGGAGGCCGAAACGCACCAGCGCGAGTGCATCGGGACTAACGACCTCATCGATCCGGATGCCCGATTCCCGCTGGTCGGAGCCCTTGACTTCGAAGGCGGGGCGATCCCGATTCGGCGTGTCGAGTTTTTCTCGGGTGAGATGGCCGATTCGAGGCGTGGAATCTTCATCCAACTCGGGCGCGATGATGCGCACGTAGTAACCTTCCACGCCCAGATGCCGGGCCAAGTCGGTATCCACGACGTACAGCCAACTCTCGATGGCCGCGTTCCAGGCATCAGCGGTCTCCCGCAGGTAGGCGGAGACGGCGGGCTCACCCTGTCTCTCGGCGAGCTCGGCAGCCACTAGCAAGGCCGGGATCACGGCGGCCAGCGTGAACGGCGCATAACCCGTTTCATTCTCCCACCGGTCCTGCTGGGTCGATGGGCCACTCCGGACGATGTATCCCGAAGCCCGGCGGACCATGGGCCAGTAGCGCGCGAGGTCTCCGCGCCGAGCACCTTCTCGCGGGCCAGTAATTCGACCAGCAGGATTGGCAGTGCCGTCTCACCGAGCTGGACGCCGTTAGCGAACGTGGCCCCACTGACCCACATATTCTGAGTCCAGTGGCCGTCCGCCATCTGAGTCGCCTCAAGGTACCGGAGCACCCGGGCCGCCTCGTCGCGCGCCCCAGCCGCCAAGTATCCACCGGCGGCCTCGACCAAGTCGCGAGGCCAGACCAGGTGGTAACCCCCCGTTCCCAACTCGTGCTGGGCATCGCCACGGACTTCACCCCAGGGCGTCGAGAGACTGGCGATGATCGCCCCTGGAGCGAAAGCCGACTCGTGAACCCGCAGGACCGCCGCACTGATTCGCCCAAGGTCCCGACCCGCCTTATGTTCCCATTGGGGGATGGTCCGCTGATTTTGCCACTCCTCCCAACACCGGGCGTACTCGATCTGAAGTTCGTCGGGATCGGCGATCAAACTCGCGACGGCCTGATACCCGGCCTCGGCTTCGTCGAAACCGAAGCCCAGCGCCAGCACGAACGATCCGCCGCATGCGCGGAGGTCGATCTCGCCCGTGAGCGCGACATTTCCCTCCTCCGCGCGGTCGTACTCCCAGTCCATCCGCTTGTGCTCTGTCAGATCTCGCCATCCATCCGACACACCCACGTATCCGGCCGAGCCTTTGAGCCAAGGAGCCGAGCAGGCCAGGGCCAGAGCACGACCGTTCCGCCGAGCGAATAGCATGGGGATCCCGCGATGCTTACCGAGCCAGGCGGTATTGCCAGCCCCCTGGTTTCCTAGATGCGGAGCCAGAAGCACGTGAAGGTGATACGAGTCGAGACTCGCCGTCTGGGCTGCAAATCGAACCACCTGAAGGACAGCATCCTGATGAGGATGCGAAAAGATCTGCTTCTCAACGCGATACCGACCCTGACGGCAGGTGTTGACCAGCCGGTAGAGCGGGACTCCCTGGGGCGGAGGTTCCAGCCGATGTTCGCAGTCAGTCCGTTCGTCCGAGTAAAATTGCTGGCCGTCGGTGACGACCAGCCCGAGGTCGCGGATGCCGGCCTGATCCAGGCGGGGATAGAAAACTTCGGTCAAGATCCCCGTCCGATCGTGAACCAGACCTGGCTCGCCGCTCCGCCCGCCGGGTTCAGCGCCGTGCCGACACCGTCCTTTTGTGCTGGGGCCCAGCGCGGATTCGCTCCGGGCCTTCCCGGTGCCATGCGGGGTTCCCCGTTCTGATTCGGCCAGGCGGGGCTACGTCTCTCAAGACTCGCCACCACACGCTCGGCCCCATCCGTCGTTGCACTGCGCTGACCAGTCTCTCCGATGCGTTTCGTTCGGGTGGACATGATTAACCCTCAAGTCGTCAGATCCGAATTAAAGCGAGTCCAGACTCCTCATCGATTTCCTTCTGCAGGTGTGCGGGCGATTCGGTCAAGATCACCTCCAAGGTCGGTCGGACATATCCCGCGATCAAGTGGCCGCCGCGGGTCGAGCCGTCGGATCGGCCGACGACGACATGGGCGTGGACCTTGGCTCTCCGTCCTTGAGCGCCACATCGCCGATCAGTGAAAGGACCTCCACCTGCTCGCGGATCGGGATATTCTGGTATTGTTTCGAGTTCCAATCGAAGTAGCCCAGCGTCACATCCTGGAACGCCCCGATCGCGGTGAAATGGCTGGCGCCGAGCGAGTTCGACTTGGCGAACTCGACCAGACCCGACATGGCCTCCTCGCCCGTATCGAAAATCAGGGCGAACGTCTTCTCACCATGTTCCTTGTGGATCAGTTTGGATCTCATTCCCGCCTCCAAAGTATTTATCAGTTTCATGTCATCATCAAACGGATCATCGGGCGGTTCGTCGGGACCGGCCCAGATCGCCTTGAACAGGTAAAAGACTTTGCCGGCGTGGATCCGCTGGCGCAGCACCCCGAAACCGCGGCCGCCAGAGGCGATCGGCGATGGCGTAGATCTTCCGCTCATCCTGGTCGATCGCATCCAGAACCGACAGTTTACCGTGCTCGTCCTTCGGGCATAAACGACGACACCATCGATCACGTGCAATCGGGATTCGTCCTGGCCCGTGCCGGGCTGGGCGGATCGGCTGGCCATGACTGTTCCTCCTTCTTAGCGTGTCGTCTGTGGTATCGATGGATACGATCGACGGCCGTTGCAAGTCATTGCCCAGGCCATTCCGGCGCCGATGAGCAGGCCGGCTCCAGCCGCGAACACGGGGAGCATGGCCGATGGAGCCGGCTCCCATTGGCCCAGCGGCTCATACCGCGTCTCGGGTAACGCTTCTGATGGACCATCGGGACCCTCGTGCATCGCCATTTGAAGTACCTGGGCCAGATGCAACGCCCCGCGACCGGTGAGGCCCGCGATCTGTTCGCGGCAACTGAACCCATCAGCGATGATCAGCGTATCTTTGTCGGCCCGGCGCACGGCCGGAAGCAGCACCCGCTCGCCGATGGCCCGGGAGATTTCGAAGTGGCCGCTCTCGAATCCGAACGATCCGGCCATGCCGCAGCAGCCCGAATCGAGCAGCTCATAGTTCAGGCCGAGCTGCTTCAGGACGGCAATTCTCGGCATCAAACTTCATGACATGTTCGTGATGGCAATGCTTCTGCACCAGGGCCTTGCGCTTCAGCCGCGGCAGACGGTAATCGGGCGCTTTCTGCTCCAGGAATTCGCTGAGGATGAAGGACTGTGAGCTGAGCCGCTTGGCGTCCTCGTCCATGGGGAAGAGATTCATGAGCTCGTCGCGGAAGACGGCGACACAGCTCGGCTCGAGGCCGACCATGGGCGTGCTGGCCGCGATCTCGGGCTGAAGCGTATCGAGGATCTCGCGGAGCAGCGCCTTGGCCGTAGGGAGCATGCCGAAATCGTAGAGCGGGCGGCCGCAGCAGAGCGATTTCCGCGGGACGACGACCTGGAAGCCGGCATCCTCCAGAACCTCGACAGCCGCCTGGGCGGTCTGGGGATGGAAATGGTTGTTGAACGTGTCAGGCCAGAGGATCACCCGCGGGCTTCCTTGGTTCCGGATCGGTCGCCGAGCGCCACCAGGCCTCGAAACGTCTCGGGGGCGAATGCACGGCATTTTGCGCTCGGTCGAGATCCCGCCAAGCGACTGGAGCGCCGGTCCGACGACCGGCAGGTGCGTGACGAAATTGACCAACCCCGGCATCAAGGAGCCCAGTCGAGCCCACCAGTAGATCAGCCCCATCGCGTACGCATGCCGGGGCCGCAACCGGCCCTCGTAGTAATGGGCAAGGAACTCGGCCTTGTAGGTCGCCATGTCGACGTTCATCGGGCACTCGGTACGGCATCCCTTGCATGCCAGGCACAGGTCGAGCGCCTCCCGGACCGTGTCGTTCCGCCAGCCTCCCTGCATCGGATCGCCCTGCAACATCTCGAAGAGCAGATGAGCGCGGCCGCGGGTCGAGTGCATCTCTTCCTTGGTCACCATGTAGCTGGGGCACATCGTCCCGCTCTCTTCCTTGCGGCATTCTCCGATCCCGACGCAGCGCTCCGTCGCATAGGCAAAACTGCCCTTGTCATCGGGAAACTGAAAATGGGTCTCGACCTGTGGGGGATGGTACGTCGGACCGAGCCGGAGATTTTCACCCGGCAGAGAGGGGTCGACCACCCGGTGCGGATTCATTTTGTGGTCAGGGTCCCAGATCGCCTTGAATTCGCCGAAGGCTTTGACAAGCTCGGGCCCGAACATCTTGGGCAGTAGTGCAGCCTTCGATTGACCGTCGCCATGTTCGCCCGAGATCGAACCACCATAGACTGGCGACGAGGTCGCCCGCCTCGTCAAGGAACTTGCGGAAACGTTTGACCCCTTCAGAGTTTCGAGCTCGAAGTCGATCCGGGTGTGAATGCAGCCTTGGCCGAAGTGCCCGTAAAGCGAGCAGTTATATCCGAATTTTTCAGAAGCTTGCGCAGATCGCGAAGGTAAGGGCCGACGCGATGCGGCGGGACGGCCGAATCTTCCCACCCCTCCCATGCGTCGTGCTCGCCGGGTATGCGGGCGGTCGCGCCCAGGCCCGACTCGCGGACTTTCCACAGGTGTTCCTCCTCGGCCTCGTCGTCGAACAATTTCATCGAGGGCCGATTCTTCGCCTTCTTGAGGCGCTCCATCAGATCGCGCGCCTTGCCGTCGGATTCGTCTTTGGTCTCGCCTCCGAATTCGACGAGCAGCCAGCCGCCCCCCTCGGGCAGCAGCGTCGACATCTTGCGGATGGATGTGCTTTTTCTTCATGTCTCTGACCAAGAGGTCGTCGAGCCCTTCCAGCCCGATCGGCTTGGCCTCCAAGATTTCAGGAACATGGTCGCCGGCCTGATAGACGTCGGGATAGCCGAGCACGAGCAGCGACTTGACGGCCGGGCTGTGGACCAGGTGCAGGCTAGCCTCCAGTACGGTCACGCAGGTTCCTTCCGTGCCGGCAAGGGCTCGGGCGACATGGAAACCGTTCTCGGGCAGCAGGTCGTCAAGGTTGTATCCCGAGACCCGCCGCGGCAGGTCTTTGGGATATCGGCGGCGGATCTCATCGGCATATCGGTCGCGGAGGTCCTTGAGCCGTGCGTAGATCTCTCCCTGCCGGCCGCCGCTGGGATGATGTGCTCCAGCTCCCCTTCGCTCGTGGCCCCGACGGTCATTCGCGTCCCGTCATAGAGCAGAATATCAAGCTCGTGGACCTGGTCCGACGTCCGCCCCGTTCCCAGCCCCATAAGGGAATGAACGCCGCAAGAGTTATTGCCGATCATCCCGCCCAGCGTGTTGTGCGTGTGGGTTGAGGGATCGGGAGCGAACGTCAGGCCGTGCTTTCGGCCTCCGTGCGGAGGATATCGAGGACGGTGCCAGGCTGGACGCGGGCCAGCTTCCGCGCCGGGTCGATCGCCAGAGACATGGTTCAGATGTTTGGACCAGTCGATCACGACGGCGACGTTGCAGCATCCGCCCGTCAAGCTCGTGCCGCCGCCGCGCGACAGCAGCGGGTGCGCCATGTCGCCGGCAGACAGCGACAGTCTCGAGCACATCGTCGAGGTCCCGCGGGATCACTACGCCGATTGGCACCTGGCGGTAGTTCGAACCGTCCGTGGCATAAAGGGCACGGCTGCCGGCGTCGAAGCGCACCTCGCCGCGAATCGCCTGCGTAGTTCGGCCTCGATCGCGCCGGCGTCGATAAAGAGCGGTCCTTTTACTTCCTTGCGGTGGCGCTGAGCAGGCGTCGTCGCGGTCGCGGAGGCCAGGACATCTTCTTCCTTTATTCGATTGCTGATCTACTTAGAGCGGCATAGGGCCGCGCATCTTGTCGCTTGAACTCCAGACCCAGGCCTGGTCGCGACAAGTCGGGCCGGAACACGCCTTCCTCGGGCGTCAAGGCGCCGTCGAAGAGCAAGATGCTCGATGCGCTCGTGGTCGTGGAAATATTCCATGTGGCGGAAAGCCGGCAAGGCGCAGCTCGGGTGCACGTGCAAGGAGGTGCGCAGTGGGCCGAAAGCGGCAGGCATTGGCTTCGCACAGCGCGCCGACCTGCAAGAAACCGGTGATGCCGCCGCAACGGGTGGCGTCGGCCTGGAGAACATCCACGGCGCCTGCCTCGAGCATGCGTCGGAAATAGAAGAGGTCGTAGCCATACTCACCGGCGGCGATATCCATGCCGGCCGGGGCGCGGTCTCGGAGAGCCTGAGGCCGGCGAGGTCGTCGGACGAGACCGGCTCCTCGAACCAGCAAACGCTCAACTCGGCGAACGCATCGGCCTTGGCCAGGGCCTGTTTGCGGCTATAGGCGCCATTGGCGTCGACAAACAGCTCCGCGTCGGGCCCGATGGCGTCGCGGGCGGCGCGAACGCGGTTGACGTCCTTCCGGGATGGCTGCCGACCTTCAACTTGACTCGCGTGATGCCTGGCCCACCCACCTGCCGAACTGTTCGCGGAACTCGCTCGGCGAGTACGACGTGAAACCACCGCTGCCGTAAACCGGTGCGAGTCGCGGACGGCCCCAAAGAGCGTAACCAGCGGGAGTCCGAGCAGACGGGCCTTCAGATCCCAGAGGGCCGTATCGACGGCGGAGATCGCCATCGATGCGATCCCGCGCCTACCGAGGTTGCGAACTGCTGCGACCATCGCCGACCGGACCTGCACGCCCATCGCATCCCGCCCCTGACAACGTCCGCGAACAGGTCGCGGACGAGGGGCGGTTGCCGTGTCGGCATAGGAATAGCCCATGCCAATCACGCCACCGGCCGTCGCATGGACGACCACCAACGTCGTGGATTCCCAATGGAATGTGCCGTCGGATTCCGGGGCGTCGGTCGGTACCTTGTATGCAGACACCTCGATTTGCTCGATGGGTCACCCTCATGTCCGAACGGGGTACGCATGATGCTCGTAGGACTCCTTTCCCAAGGGCAGAACAACGAACGTGCAACGCCGAGTTCCGAGCGATCTGCAATCAAACCAATTCCTTGACCTTGTCCTTGAAGATCGACTTGATGATTTGCCCCGTCGGGCTCGCCGCGGATCAACGACTCCGCCAGACGGATGGCCTGTTGCGGCGTCGCGCTGGCGGCATCGGCGGCTCGAAGGGGTCGACGACGGCCTCGACGATCGCCGGCCGGTGCGACGAAAATGCAGCCTCAAGGCCGGCCGTACTTCTTCGGGCCGCTCGCACCGGAATCCGACGCCGCCACAAGCCTCGGCAAACTTCACGAAGTCGATCGGGTGAAGCGCCACCTCGTATTCCGGATTGCCCAGGAAAATCATCTGCTCCCATTTGATCTGGCCCAGGGTGTTGTTCTTGATAATGACAATCTTGATCGGCAACTCGTGCTTGACGGCAGTGACGAAATCGCCCATCAGCATCGTGAATCCGCCGTCGCCGACGAAGGCGACCACCTGGCGATCGGGATAGGCCACCTTCGCACCGATCGCGTAGGGCAGTCCGGGGGCCATGGTCGGCCAGGTTGCCGGAACAAGAGAACATCATCCCGCGTCTCATATTCAGATGCCGGGCCGCCCAGGTCGTGATCGTCCCCGAATCGGTCGTGATGATTGCATCGTCTTCTAACAGGTCGTTCACATGCCGCGCGACCACCTGGGGCTTCACCGGCGTTTCATTCCTGGTTGCCCGGACCCGCATTAACTCATTCCATTCCCGATTCCGGCTCTGGGCCTTCTCAAGGAAGGAGCGGTCCTTCTTGGGCTTGAGGAGG
>CAVRFS010000074.1:0-30339 GCA_963720335.1 uncultured Planctomycetota bacterium
GGACGCTTGGCTCAGGCAACCATTTCCTGGAGATCCAGGTCGTGGACCAAGTTCTCGACACGCCTTCGGCTCAAGTGATGGGATTGCACCAAGGCCAGCTCACCGTCTTGATCCACTCGGGCTCGCGAGGGCTGGGCTACCAGGTGTGCGACGATTACCTGGCGAACTTCAAGAACGCTCCGAAACGCTATGGATTCGAACTCCCCGACTGGCAACTTGCTTGTGCCCCCGTCCGGAGCCCGGAGGGGCAATCGTACCTGGGCGCCATGCGTGCAGCCGCCAACTACGCCTGGTGTAATCGTCAACTCCTGACCCACCAGGCTCGCGAGGTGTTCGCTCAGGTCTTCGGCAAGACTTGGGAAAGTCTTGGCATGGACTTGATTTATGACGTCGCCCATAACATCGCCAAATTCGAGAACCACATGGGTGATGGAGGTTTCAACAAACAGGTCTGCGTCCATCGCAAGGGCGCAACCCGCCGCTTCCGCCGGGTCATCCCGATATTCCCGCGGTTTACTCGGCGATCGGTCAGCCTGTGATTATTCCCGGCAGTATGGGCACGGCCAGTTGGGTCCTGGTCGGCCAACCGGGCAGCATGGAACGCTCGTTCGGTACGACCTGCCACGGCGCCGGCCGATTGATGAGCCGGACCGCGGCGGTCAAGCTGGCCGCGGGTCGCCGCATCGACAAGGAGCTGGCCGCAATCGGGATCGTCGCCCGGCACGGCGGCCAAAAAGGCTTGGCCGAAGAACAGCCCGCCGCGTACAAAGACGTCGATCACGTGGTCGACGTGGTCGACAAACTGGGGATCTCCCGGAAAGTGGCTCGCTTGCGGCCAGTGGGAGTGATCAAAGGTTGAGGTCCTGGAGGTCCTGGATAAGCGCACGATTTTCATGCCGCCTTGAAAGTCCGTATAATGGCTTAAATCGTTCTGTGGACAACACGGCATTGCGAGAGGCCGAGCCTATGTCTGATCTTAACCCCCCACTGAGGCTGCGGAGCCGCCGGAAGACTGGGAAGACATTCCTCCGCTGGAGAATGGCGACCGATTGACCCGCGATGAGTTCGAGCGACGCTACGAGGCGATGCCACACCTTAAAAAGGCCGAGCTGATTGAAGGAGAGGTTTACGTGGGTTCTCCCGTGCATTCCAGGCGGCATAGTCGGCCGCACCTTCAAATCGGTTGGTGGTTGGGGTCTTACATGGCCGCGACGCCCGGCGTGGACGCGGGCGATAACGGCAGCGTTCGACTGGACCTCGACAACGAACCCCAGCCTGACGCCTTCCTGTTGATCGAACCCGAGCGAGGCGGCCAGGCCCGGATCAGCGAGGATGACATGGTCGAAGGCGCCCCTGAGCTGGTCGCGGAAGTCTCCTCGAGCAGCGTCAGCTACGACCTCGGGAAGAAGCTCAAGGTCTACCGGCGCAACGGAGTCCGCGAATACGTCGTCTGGCGCGTGCGCGACCGGCAGATTGATTGGCTCGTGCTGCGCGGGAGACGCTACGAACCTCTCGCTCGCGGGGGCCGATGGCACTTTGCGCAGTACCGTTTTTCCCGGACTTTGGCTCGACCCGGCCGCGTTGCTGCGCGGCGACCTGGCGACGGTATTGGCCGTGTTGCAGCAAGGCTTGAATTCACCCGAACACGCAGAATTCGCCGCCAGCTTGCAACAAGCATGAGATTAGCGGACACGCGATTGGGACACGCGACCCCGGCGATCGCTCCCCTGCTCCGCTTGGCGGATCCGCGAGCATGCCGTATCATGTTCACGGAATGGTTTGGTCACACTCTCGGAGACATGCTGATGAAATGTCTGATCGTCTTTTACAACAACGGTCACTGGTTCGGCGAGGAAGTCACATGGAAGCGATCGGGCAGCGGCAGTTACCGCGAGACCTCGCGTATCGAGATACCTCAGTCGAAAGCCGAGATCCAGGCATTCGCCGACGAGAACCGCTATAAGATCGAGTGGCGCGGTCAGATCCCCGCCGACGATCGCCGCGAGCGCATGAGCAGCCGCTCTGCAAGAAGGCGTAACGAAAGCAGTCGGCCGCGCTTCTCAATGTCATTGTCCAGCAGTTTCCGTCGCCAAACGATCTGGCATCGATTGCCGGCCGGGTCATTGAAAAAGGCGGTCTTAATCTCGTCATTGTCCGCGAGGGTCTCGGTCTCGAAGACAATGCCGCTGCTGCTCGAGCTCGGCCTTCTTGGCGGCCACGTCGTCGACCCAGAACGCCAGGTGACAAATCCAGCGCTGATTGATCGCCGGACGTTCCGGCCGCTCGACCCAGGATTTCGATCGCCATCCCGTGGTCATCGGCCAGGAAGTAAGCCTGGCGGTTACTTCGCCACTTTCGAAGACCACGTGCATTCCAAGCGCCTGGACGTAGAAATCCTTGAGCGCGACCGGGTCGTCGCCATAGATCGCGAAATGCTCGATTCGGGACATAATGTGGATTCCAGATTCCAGAAGGCGAATCAGCGTTTCTTCCGGCTTTTTGCCAGCGTGAGGATGGTCTTCCACTGGCCGTCGGTCACGGGCTGGATCGGAAAGCCGGCTCCCTTTGCGCAACAACTCCATTCCGGCCAGAGCGGCAACATCACCCAGGGCTGGCTAAGTCGAGCGGTGGATCGATCGCCTTGACCGCTTTGATCGAGACCTGATACCAGGTCGGATCGGCCCGGTCGCTCTTGGGATCGTAGTGCGAATCCTTAGGGTCGAACGCCGTAGGGTCGGGATGCCCCGCCTGCACGACCTCGGCGATTCCCGCGATGCAGGGCGGATCGGCGCTCGAGTGATAAAAAAGCACGCCGTCGCCGACCTTCACCTGATCGCGCAGGTAATTCCTCGCTTGGTAATTCCTCACCCCGTCCCATCCGGTCGTCCGATCGGGCTCAGCGAGCAGGTCGGCGAACGAATAGGCCGTCGGCTCGGACTTGAACAGCCAATAGGCCATGAACGTTTCCTTGAACGGAAAGGCGCGCGAACAACTCGACGGTGGGTCCAGCCATCCCGAGCCGACATGCTTATACCAGAGCCGGGCCCTCGCACGCGAGACGGATGAGCGGATTCTGCGAATTCGCAAGGCTTGTCAATGAAGCAGCCGCCTCCCAGAGGCGATAATGGGTTTCGATCGCCAAGTTTCGAAGTGTGCTCGATTCTCTTGCGCTTCCATTGCGGCTTGCCGCCGTCGTCGAACAAGCCTAGGATTCACGGATTCGTGCGTACCGTTACCCACGCGATTTTCACTCCGATTGAAGGGAGCTCTCGCCGATGCGACCGGCCGATCTGTTGGCATGGCTGCGACAAGCTCCGTTTGTGCCGTTCCGTCTTTGCTTGAATAGCGGCCGAACTTACGAGATTCGCCATCCGGAAATGCTTCGAGTCGGTCGCTACGAGCGTAAACATTTATTCGTTTGTCGGAGCGCCGGAGGATCCCTACGAACGCATGGAAATGATCTCGTAGTCTTGATTGAACGGATTGAGCCAATCGAAACCGCGATTCCGGCCTGAAACGATCGAGCGTAAGTATTGCCGCATATCATTCGCATATTCGCTTATACCAACTCCCACATTCGCCTTGCCTACCGACATCCGATCGGATAGTTCTGTCTGAAGACGCGATCAGGGAGAAGACATCCACGCCAATGCACGGAGGCATTGCATCATGGGCACGCGCCGGGAAATCCTCGCATTCTGCGCGGTGCTGGCGGTTTGTGTCGGCTTGTTTTTCCACGAGACGTTGTTCGGCGGCAAAGTGCTGAGCTCGGCCGACGTTCTGTTGGTCTCGGCGAGCTTCCGCGAGGCGGGCGGGCCGGATTACGAGCCGGCGAATCGGCTCTTGATGGACCCGGTGCTTCAGTTCCAGCCCTGGCTGGAGTTCAATCGGCGAATGGTCCGGAGCGGCCGGCTGCCGCTCTGGAACGGCCATGCCGGTTGCGGGGCGCCGCATCTCGCCAACGGCCAGAGTGCGGTGTTCGACCCATTCCATCTTCTGGCGTACCTGGGCTCGACTGCCGGAGGCATATGCCTGGATCGCAGCCTGCCGGCTGTGGGTGGCTGGGCTGGGGATGTTCCTGCTGGCCAGGGTCTGGGGACTCGGCTTCTGGGGACGTTGGTTTGCCGGCCTGGTCTATCCATTCTGCGGGTTCCTGGTCGTCTGGCTTTTGTTCCCGGTCACTGCGGTGGCGATCTGGATGCCCTGGTTGTTGCTGGCGACCGATCGCGTGTTTCGGCGTCCGGGGCCGCGGTCGGCTGGCTGGCTGGCGGTTGTCGTGGCGTTCGTGATCCTGGGCGGACATATCCAGACGAGCTGCGCATGTGCTGCTTGCGGCGGGCATCTACGCCTTGACGCTCGGCTGGAGGGACCGAGCGACCACGGCCAATCTTCGAAGAGCGACGATCACTTGGGTGATGGGGACCGGCCTGGGCCTGGGAGTGGCGGCCGTCCAGATTCTGCCGCTGGGCTTCTACCTGGCAAAGAGTCCGGTTTGGGGCGATCGGCTACGCGAGCAGACTCCGTGGTGGACAATCGCCCGCCCTCGCCTGCTCGATGCCGTCTGCACGGCGGTTCCCTACGCCTATGGAAGTCAGCGCCGGGGTCACCCCAATCTGGCACGGGCCGTGGGCGTGCACAACCTGAACGAGTCGGCGGGAGGCTTCGCCGGGCTGGCCACCTTGATCTGGCTGGCGCCGCTGGCCGTCGTCACCCGAGGCCGCTCGCCCGGGTCGCTTATCTGGCGGGCATCGTGGTCTTCGGGGCAATGGCCGCATTTCGGTTGCCGCCGGTCGACAACCTGCTCCGCTGTTTACCCGTCCTCGACGTCACCGATAACCGCAGGCTGACGCTCTGGGTTGCGTTCGGCTTGACGATGCTCGGGGGGATCGGTCTGGATCAGCTTGGTCAAACGCGGCGTCTCTCCGCTCGTTGGATCGCACTCTGGATGGTGGCCGCGCTCCTGTGCGGGTCGCTCGCAGTCGCCATTCGCCATTTCGAGCCGGCACTTCGCGATCGGGCCATCGCTCATTATCGCCATGCTGCGTCGTCGACCCGCGGAGCCGATCTGACCGTTTACCAACAACGGGCCGAGCGACAGGTTCGGCAGACGCTCGATTTCCTGCCGCGCTACGATGCGATGATCGCGATTGAGCTCGGAGTACTGGCTGCGCTGGCCGCCTGGCTGCGCCGGTCTCGGTGCGGCCCTCCCGAATTCAACCGGTGATCCTTGGTTTGACACTTTGGGATCTCAGCATCTTGGGTCTTGGTCTCAACCCGGCAATCAGCCCTGAGTTGCATCGGTTCGAGCCACCAGTGATCGCCCGGCTGCGTGCCGAGCTGCCGCCGGGGATGCGAGCCATCGGCCTCGGTGAAGAGCTGCCGCCCAATGTCCTGATGCGATTCGGACTCGACGACGTGCGCAACTATGATTCGGTCGAGCTGGCCCGGAGCATGGATTGGTTCGCGCCGCTGTCTGACGATGCGAGCGGAACGTGGACGAGCCGATCGGAACTCAACTGGGCGGGGGTGATCCGATCGCGCGATCGTCTCGATTGAGTCGGCGGTGGGTGCGATCATCGCGGCCATCCCGCCGCCTGACGGTGAATTTTCTCGTCTCGACAAGGCCGGGAATGTTTGGATCGCCTGGCTCGACGGCAAGCCCTGGGCCGATTCCGAGGGGGGACGAGCCGGCATCGCCTTCGTCCGGGATCATGGTCGGGCCCGGATTCTGGTCGATGCGATCGCGGCCGATCGGCTCGTGGTCAGGGAGAGCTGGGACCCGGGATGGCGGGCGTTGCTCGACGGAAAACCTGTCGAAATCCAGCCGAAATCTGGTGTTTTCCTGAGCATTCAGATTCCTTCAGGTCGGCATGAGCTGGTCCTGGAGTACGATCCTGGCGAGGTTCGCGCTCGGCCTGGTCGTCTCGACCTGTGCACTGGTTTTGTTGATTCTGGTGTTGACAGGAATTCGGTTATTTTGAATTCCTGGAATATGCCTGATTGGGGCTTGGATTGAGCCGAGCCCTGGAGTTAGAATTGAAGGTACAACTTCATCCGGACTCGTTTACCGGCTCATCAAAACTGAGGGATTAATCGCTGATGGTCCACTTCTCGTGCGATCTATGCGGCAAGGATTTGACTGCTTCCGGCGAGTGCCGATATGTGGTCAAGATTGAAGCCTACCCCGGCTTTGACCCGACGGAAATCAAGGAGGACGATCTCGACGATGATCCGATGGAAGCAGTCGCCCAAGCCCTTCAACGCGACGAGGCCCTTCTCTCCGAAGACCTCGCCACGCCGCTAAACAAAGGCTTTCGGTTCGATCTCTGCCCGGCATGCCATCACAAGTTCGTCAACGATCCTCTGGGCAAGGATACGATCCGTTCCTTCGATTTCAGCCAAAACTGAATAAGAACAATTGCGTGGATGATCCCGCGACGTACTAACGAGCCGGAGCGGTTGTGCGCTCGACACCGATGTTCTCGATGATTGGCGACAACGACGCCCGGCAAACGCGAAATCATCGGAAATCTCGGCGAGACGGACTCTGGACGCTCGCCGGGATTGGCGCCGTATTCACCGAACGACGAAAAGAATCAAGTTGGTAATGACCGAGACAGCCAACAGCATTGCCATCGTGGCGATGATCTGATTTCGATTGTTGACATACGAAGCCAGCTCGATCATGACCTCCGGGCTCGGACCGGGACCGCGGGCGCAGTCGGGATCTGATTCACCCTGAGCCAGGGGAGCCAGGTGTGTCAGTCTTTTGTTCGGCGATCATGGGGCTCTCACCCCGTTGCAGGCACTTGAGATCGAGGATCAGGTCGTCGGGCGACTGATAACGCTGCTCTCGATTCTTGGCGAGCATGGTCTCGACCACCATCCCCAACCCGCCGGAGAGCTTGGTGTTGAGATGGTCCGGCGGAACAATCGCGATGTTGGGATCGACGTGCTTACGCATAACATCGATTAGGGGTTTCGCCGCCGTACGGCACTTTGCCGGTCACCATGTGGTACAGCGTGGCCCCCAGGCTGTATATGTCGGCGCGGATATCGATATTGGTCTGGCCGCGGACTTGCTCGGGGCTGATGTAATAAGGGGTTCCGATCGCCATTCCAGCCTCGGACAACCCCCATTTTTCATCGTCGGTCAACCGTGCTAGACCCAGATCGGCCAGTTTGACGTCGCCATCGCGGGTCAGGATCACGTTTTCCGGCTTGATGTCGCGGTGGATCAGGCCTCGCTGATGTGCGTGCTTGAGAGCCTCGGCGACGGCCAGCACGATCCGCAGCGCGTCTTTCTCCTCGAACTGGTTGTGCTTATCGAGGAAATCCTTAATCGTTACGCCTTCGACATACTCCATCACGAAATAGTAGTGGCCGTCCACCTCGCCCGCATCGATCGCATTGACCACGTTATTATGAGCGAGTTTGGCGGCGATCTTCGCCTCTCGCTCGAACCGCTTGATGAATTCCTTGTTCTGGGCGAGCGGGTCGAGCAGGACCTTGATGGCGACAACGCGGTCGACACTCACTTGTCTTGCCTTGAAGACGACCCCCATCGAACCCTTTCCGAGCGTCTGCAGCATCTGGTAACCCGGAATGGTGAATTTTCGCGTGACCACCCCGGCCTCTTTGACAAGGCGCATCATCTGGCTTCGCGTTAGGACTTTGGCCTCAACCATGATTTCAAGCAGGCTCTTTGGGGCCTCCTTTTCCTTGGCTGCCAACTGCTTGCGTTGGGTTTTGCAGGCTTCGATTTCTACGGCGGTGGCCAGACCGCGGCGGAGGATCGACTTTTCCAGTTGGGATTCAGAAAGATCGGACGACCCTCTTGGGTCCTTCCCCGACGTGTTGCTTTCGACCGGACTGGCCATGGAGCCGTCTCCTTGGTTACTCATTCGAGGAGATGCGATTGATCGATGATCCACTATTATACTAACAGACCGCGGTCGCCCTCGACGCGATCGATCCGCTCGAAGGGATTCCATGGTTTGCAAAGAAGAACAGGATTGCGCGAGCGTTGGTGCATCAAAGTATGTTTCCCCTCTCCCAATTGTCAACGGAATTCTCAAGTTGTCGCACGATCTTTGCCCGAATCGAGCTGCTTGAGCCGACGTCGAGTAGTCCGATAGGTACCGACACTTGTGAGAGTCGAGGGGGTCCGCTATGATCGACAGAAAGTATAGTCACTACGAGTCGTGCCGGAGATGGTGACGTTTGAATCTGGGCGAATCGGCAATCGACACAACGGCGAATGGGCGGAGGCGGATTTGATCAAGGTCGGAGTCGTGGCTGGCGATGGTGTCGGCCCAGAAGTGACCGCCGAAGGCCTCGAGGTACTCTCGGCCGTGGCGCCGGACCGACGAATTTCGCATACCAGCTCGTGCCGTTCGACCTGGGTGGCGAGCAGCTACCTTCGGAGCGGTGACATCCTCCCGGACGCTGAGATGCGAGGGCTCCGCGCACTGCGACGCCATCCTACTCGGGGCCATCGGCCATCCCGAGGTCGCTCCGGGAATGCTGGAAAAAGGAATTCTGCTCCGGCTCCGGTTCGAATTTCACCAGTACATCAACCTTCGGCCGATTCAGCTTTTTCCGGGGGTCGAGGGGCCGATCCGAGGCAAGGGGCCCGATGACATCGACATGATCGTCGTCCGCGAGAACAACGAAGACTTGTACGTGGGCGCAGGTGGATTCGCACGGAAAGGGACGCCCGAGGAAGTAGCGATCCAGACGTCGATCAACACCCGGGCGCGGCGTGGAACGCACGCTTCGCTTCGCCTTCGAATTGGCTCGCCGACGCGCCGAGTCAAGGCCCGTTTCGGGGCCTGACCGCCGCTGAACGCCAGCAACGGATTGACTCGACAGGTCACACTCGTGGCCAAGACCAATGTCTTGACGTTCGCCCACGACCTCTGGATGCGCACCTTCACGGAAGTTTCTCGTGACTATTCCGACATCAAGTGCGACTATCAGCACGTGGATGCCTGCTGCATGAGGATGGTGGTCAGCCCAGAACGGTTCGACGTGATCGTGACGACCAACATGTTCGGCGACATCATCACCGACCTCGGGGCCGTGCTCCAAGGGGGAATGGGATTGGCCGCATCCGGAAACCTCAACCCGGATCGCACCGCGCCCAGCATGTTCGAGCCCGTGCATGGCTCGGCACCCGACATCGCCGGAAAGGGAATCGCCAATCCCCTGGCCGCGATCCTGTCCGTGGCGATGATGCTCGACCACTTGAAGCAGCCGTCAGCCGCGGACCGGATCCGGAATGCCGTCCGACAACTTTTGCTCCGAACCGCCGCCCCGGACGCCCGATCTTGGCGGAGATGCGACCACCGCCGCTGTCGGACGGGCGGTGCGCGAGTTCCTGTAACGTCCACAAGCCGCTCGTCCTGATTCCTATTTAAAGGAGCGACAGAGACATGAGCCACGGCGCGAGTCATGCCCTGGATGCCAGCGTGCTCGTGCTCAACAGATATTACATGGCGGTCCATGTCATATCGGTTCGCCGAGCGTTCTGCTTACTCTGCAAGGAGTTGGCCGAGGTCATCACAATCGACGATGGCCAGTACGTGTCGTTCAACTTCGCGAGCTGGCGCGAAGTCTCCGAGGCGCGGGCCCTCTATAAGGAACCAGACGACGATTTTATCCGCACGGTCCAATTCGAAATCCAGGTGCCGCGCATTATCAGGCTCCTCACATACGAGCGCTTTCCGCGTCATAAGGTGAAATTCAACCGCAAGAATCTGTTCGCGAGGGATGGAAATCGTTGCCAGTACTGCGGCAAGAAGTTCCCGACGACCGAACTGAGCCTGGACCATCTCGTGCCGCGTAGTCGCGGGGGCCGGGCCACCTGGGATAACATCGTCTGTGCTTGCCTGCGGTGCAACGTCCGCAAAGGCGGTCGGACGCCCCGGGAAGCCGGGATGAGACTGATCCGCGACCCGGTCGAGCCCAAGACCAGTCCGGTCTTGAGTCTGAAACTGTCCCACCGCAAATACAGGAGCTGGAAGACTTTCCTCGATAATGCCTATTGGTCGGTCGAGCTCGAGTAGGAGCCGGCTCTGTCCCGCGACCTCTCGAGCTCGGGTCGGGAGCCAAAGCTCCTCGCCCACAATTTCTAGATGAGCCAGCGTTGTCCGGCGACGTCGTTAGCCGGTGTCTCGGGTCATCGAAAAAGAAAGCGAGCAAGGACGATGGCAACAATTGATCGGATCGTGTAGTTTGATATTAAGAGTCCAAACGCTGCGCAGACGGAAAGATCGCCTCATTCCCGAGGGAACTCTGATGCAACACAAGAGATATGCTGGTTCAGGATCGACAGCGGCCTTCACATTGATCGAGTTGCTGGTTGTGATCGCGATCATCGCCGTTCTGGTCGCGCTGATCATGCCCGCGGTTCAATCCGCGCGCGAAGCAGCCAATCGGGCGAATTGCCTGAACAACCTGAAGCAAATGGGGCTTGCTGCCCAGGAATACCATGATTCGTTCAGTTCATTTCCCGCTGGCTGGTACTGTGCGGTGCCGACCTATGACGCGAACAACAACCTGACCAGCGGGGACGTCAACTGCGCCACGGTCGGAACGCCCTACTGGCCCTATATGTGGAGCGGGATCACCGGCCTGTTTCTCAAAATGGAACAGGGCAACCTGTACAACGAGATCAACTTCAACCTGCCTCCGATCAATCCGGCTGACAACGTGACAGTGTGGCCCGACAACGCCACCGCCGTGCGCCGGACCATCAACGGATTCGTCTGCCCGTCCAATCGCCGCCCGCAGACTGTGGCGGGAACAGGCACCACCCAGCAACTCGGGCCATCTGACTACCGGGGCAACATGGCTGCCGGCATGGTCGTCCCCGGTTCAAATAGTAATTGTACAACGCTCGATCCAACGAACGTCTATTGCCTGGTCTACGACAACGGCGTTACCTACCAGAACTCAACGGTCGAGCTTGGCCGACGTCACGGACGGGACGTCGACAACAGTGATATTCGGCGAGACCATCTACCCCCAGGGTATCTGGTGCATCGGCGACGAGCTCTTGCGTCCGGACCAATATTGACCGCACCATCAATAAGCCGGTTACCGTTGACCAACCAGAACGGCGGAGTGACGAACTACTGGACGTACTGGGCGAGCAAGCATCCCGGTCTTGTCAACTTCGGCTTCTGCGACGGCTCGGTAAGGCCGGTCACCGCGCAGATCAACAAGCTGGTTTTGAACAAAATCATGACCCGCGCCGGGGGCGAAACCGTCTCAGCGGACGAGATCAAGTAAGGATCAAAGCGCGGAAAAAGAAGAGCATTTATCGCTTTGTCATATTGACACCCGCGGGCACGGAGACTGGACCCTCCGGGTCAGTGCGCCCGACTCAGCACCAGCACGGGACGGCGACTCTTGTGCCCAACGGTGCGAGCTACGGCTTCGACCATTCGTCAGAGCAGGGCAATCCCTCCACATTTCCCCAATCTCACATCCCTAAATCGAAACAGCCATCATTTCCCAAGATCCACGCTGATTCAGCCAGTCAAGACGAGCCGGCTCCACGTCCCGCCGAATAGAGTCAGGAATTGACCCGCGGTTGACCGCAACAACTCAGGACTGTTAATCTACGGTTTAACATTCCTCTTACCTTCCGGCCTGGCTCGGCCGATCGTACAAGAATGTCTCGCGCGGTTGAGATATTCCGAAGACGATGGGAGGAGACGGCCATGCGGTCAATCAGTCGTTGGCGAGAGCGGGTTGCCGAGCGACGCCAACCCCTTCCGCGGTTATCTCTTGGCATCCTGGTCATCCTGTTACTGTTGAGCTCACTCTCCCCGCCTGCCAATGCGAGTGGGGTCGGCATCAGCGTCGAACCTTCATGCGTCGTCTTGACCGGCGGGAGGTCCCGGCAGCAACTCGCTGTGACACTCAACGAGCACGATGGCACGATACGCGACATCACGGCCCAGTGCTGTTTCGTCGCGAATCCGGACGGCGTCGCTTCGGTGACTCCCGGCGGTGTGGTGCTGCCGGTCGCCGACGGGCAGACCGTGCTCCGTGCGATCTTCCAGAGTCAGTCGGCCGAGGTTGAGGTGCGCGTCAAGCGCGCCTCGTGGTATCCGGCGGCTAGCTTTCGGACCGACGTGGCTCCCCTGCTCTCCAAAGCTGGCTGCAACATGGGGGCCTGCCACGGCAATCTCAATGGAAAGGGTGGATTCCGGCTCAGTTTGCGTGGCGACGAGCCAGCGTTCGATTTTCAAGCCTTGACCCACGACCTCTCCGGCCGGCGTTTGAGCCGGATCGCGCCCGAGCGGAGCTTGATCGTCCTCAAGCCAACGGCCCTGATCGCACACGAAGGCGGCAAACGGTTCAGCCGGAACTCGATCGAGGCCCAAACGCTGCTGCGCTGGATCGGCGCGGGAGCCAGCGACGATGGGGCGGCCGCGCCCCGGCTCAAGTCGCTCCGGGCTTTCCCTCCCGAGCGGATTGCGACGCCCGGCGCACTCGACCAGCAGCTTATCGTCACGGCCGAGTTTGACGATGGCACGTCCCGCGACGTGACGCGTCAGGCCGCTTATGACGTCAGCGATCCGACCCGCGCCGAGGTGTCGGAAGCCGCCTTGGTTCACGCCCAAGGTCCCGTGCGAGACGACAATCGCCATTCGCTACATGAACGGCCGCTGCACCAGTCGGCTCGCCTTTCTGGCTGATCGCCCGGGCTTCGTCTGGCGGGGTCCGGTGACCGATCATCCCATTGACACGCACCTCTTTGCCAGGCTCAAAGCGACTGCGGATCAATCCGTCCGACCTGTCGAGCGATTCCGAGTTTCTCAGGCGCGCGTACCTGGATTGCATTGGACGGCTCGCCGATGCCGATGAAGCCCGTACGTTCCTGGACTCGCGCGAGCCCGATAAGCGGGGCAAGTTGGCTCGAGCGCTTGGTCGAGCGCCCCGAGTTCGCCGATCACTGGGCCTTGAAGTGGGCCGACCTTCTCCGCAATGAAGAGAAGACGATGGGGGAGAAGGGTGCGTGGGTCTTTCAGCGCTGGCTGCGCGATCAGTTCGCGCGCGACACACCGCTCGACGAGCTGACTCGCCGGATTGTCGCAGGGCTGGGCTCAACCTGGCAAAACCCCCCGTCCAGCTTTCACCGAACCAACCGCGACCCCACGGCCGCGGCTGAAACCGTCAGCCAGGTCTTCCTGGGCATTCGGCTCCAATGCGCCGCGCTGCCATAACCATCCCTTCGATGTCTGGACCCAGGACGACTACTACGGCCTGGCCGCGTTTTTCGGCAACGTGGCTCGCAAAGAGCTGAACAATGTTCGCAAAGGACAACCTCGACAAGCACGAGATCAACGGCGATGAATTCATCTACCTCGAAGGTAGTCCGTCTATGATTCAGCCGCGCACCGGAGCGGTGTTGCGACCGACCTGGATTCACGAGACGGAGCGAGACGCGATCGCGCTCCGAAAAGGATAATGCCCTCAATTCGCTTGCCGATCGGCTAACGCGGAACAACCCGCAATTCAGCCGCAACGTGGTCAACCGAGTCTGGTTCCACCTGTTCGGGCGGGGCATCGTCGAACCGGCCGATGATTTTCGCGATTCCAACCCTCCGGCTAACCCTGCGCTCCTGGACGCCCTGTCGGCCTACTTCGAGGCGAACGGGATGAGGCTCAAGCCGCTGGTGGCCTGGATCATGAAGTCGCGGGCCTATCAATTGAGCGCGACTCCCGAACCCAACGAACGTGGAGGACGAAGCGAACTTCTCGCACGCGACCGTTCGACTGCTACCAGCCGAGGCGCTGCTGGACGCCATCAGCCAGGTCTTGGCGGTCCCCGAACGCTTTACTCATGCACCGAAGTCGCTTCGCGCCGTCCCAGCTCCCGGGCACCGCGACCGGCGGCTCGTTCCTGAAAACCTTCGGCAAACCCGACCGGCTGCTCACTTGCGAGTGTGAACGATCCGAAACGACGACGTTGGCCCAGGCTTTTCAGATGATCAACGGGGAAACCGTGCGAAAAAAGTTGGAGGAAACCGATAACCGGATCGGCCGGCGGCTCGCTTCTGGAGTGACTGATCCCGATCTCCTGAGCGAGTTCTACCTGGCCGCGCTCGCGCGAAGGCCGACCGAGGCCGAGCAGAAGGCCGTCACGGTTCACTTGGGGCATGCTCGCGATCGCCGCCAAGCCTGGGAAGATGTCGTGTGGGCAATACTCAACAGCAAAGAGTTTCTGCTGAGGCACTGAACGATGAGGTTGCGATGAACTCGTGGGTAGCACGATGAAAGCTCAACTTGCTTCTTTGTCCGTAAGATACGATCAAACTTCCCCTCCCTTTCGCAGCGGTGGAGATTTGAGCTTGACGTCGAGAAGCGAGGATTTCGACATGACACGAGGTTGCCCTGAATATCAGATGGCTTGCCGTTTTTCGCGGCGGCGGCTGTTGCAAGCTGGTTCGGCGGGAGTCCTCGGCCTCAGCCTTCCCACCCTGCTCAGGGCGGCCGAGAGGCTCGAGCCTCCGAGCGCACGCGCCAAGCACATCATCCTGTTGCACCAATTCGGCGGTCCTTCGCATGTGGACACGTTCGACATGAAGCCCGATGCGCCCTCGGGAATTCGCGGCGAGTTCAAACCGATCGCGACCGGCCAGCCCGGGCTATCGGTGACCGAGCATCTGCCGCGGTTTTCCACCGTAATCGACCGGTTTCGCGCAGGTGCGCTCGGTGAATCACCGGATCAAGAACCACAACTCGGCGACCTATTACAGCCTGACCGGTCACGCCCCGCCGCTCGACGACATCCGCCTCCGCGATACCCAGGATCTGTACCCGGCCTATGGCAGCACGGTCGCCAAGCTCAAGCCGGCCGACGATCCGGCGATTCCCGCATTCGTTTCCTATCCGCACGTGCTCCGCGACGGCAGCGTCACTCCCGGCCAGCACGCGAGTTTCCTCGGCAAGGCGTACGACCCGTTCTTCATCGGCCAGGATCCGAATCGGCCAGGACTTCCGGCTCCCCGAGCTGAGCCTGCCCTCGTCGATGTCGCTCGACCGGCTCGATGACCGTCGCGCCTTCAGCGATTGATCGACCAGCAGACCGATCTTTCGTCATGGTCGGATACCGCGCAAGGGATCGACGCCTTCTACTCGCGTGCCCTGACGATGTTGAGCGCGCCCAAGGTCAAGCGTGCCTTCGACCTTTCGGAAGAGCCGGCCCGGCTCCGCGACGCCTACGGCCGCACGACCTACGGCCAGAGCTGCCTGCTGGCTCGCCGGCTGGTGGAAGCGGGTGTCCGGTTCGTCTCGGTCTACTTCGCCCCGTTCATCGGTGGCGGCAACGGCGGCTGGGACACTCACGGCAACAATTTCACCCAGCTCAAGAACCGGCTGCTGCCGATCACCGATCAATCCGTCCCCACATTGATCCAGGACCTCCAGGCGCGTGGTCTTCTGGACGAGACGCTGGTCGTCTGGATGGGCGAGTTCGGCCGAAGCCCGAAGGTGCAGAACACCACCAAGTTCGGACCCGACGGCCGCGACCACTGGCCGTACTGCTACACGGTCCTCTTCGCCGGCGGCGGGATCATCCCCGGCGCGATTCACGGCTCGAGCGACCGGATCGGCGCCTATCCCGCCACCGAGCCCGTCAGCCCCGACGACATCGCCGCAACCATGTTCTGGGCCCTGGGCATCGACCCGGCCACCGAGGTCGTCGACACATTGGGCCGGCCTCTTCCCATCGCCGCTGGAAAGCCGATCACTCGGCTGTTCGGATAGTCGACTTGACAATTTGTAAAAAATTGTTGAGCATCTCGCCCGCGTGTCCAAACCGGCATGGTTGCATTGAGCTTTCGGTTCGACCAGGGAGGGACGAACGTGCGTATCATCGGTCGATTTGCCCTTTGCATTGTGGCCGCATTGGCGTTGAGTGGTTTCCTCTGTCAGCGAGCCAGGGCCGACGTGCTCTATTCCGTGACGAACCTTGGGCCAGCGGGCCGACCCGAGCTGCGGTCCGAGGCGGTCACCGTGCCGACTTTACGAATGGCAATTACCTCGGCGCTCAGCCAAAGCCAGCAAGCCGCTTTCCAGTCGGGGTCATTCGATATCTACGCGCATCCCGCGACTGCCGGCAATCTGCCGATGTATTATCCGAACGGGCGACATCGACGCCAACCGACATCGATACCCGCGACTCCGATGAGTACCTAAGCTTTTACCAGCATGGCTATGACGACAAGCAATAACCTCGGCGTGAATGCCGGGGCTGGCGAACCGAGTCGAGCACTTACCGTGCGGGACGTGGAAGTCTATACACCAGGCCGTCATTTTCACACCCGACCCCCATACGGTTTACGTCCCAGAATCCCTAGCTGCCCATCGTGTCCTCCGACGACCGAAACAAGTCCGGGATACCTGCGAGTTCTCGAACTCGTCAACAAATCACCTACGGTTCAATTTTTCGGAAAAGTCGCGGGAATCAACGACCACAACAATCTGGCCGTGACCGAATTCACCTGTTCCGAGCGCGGCGAGACGGTCGTGACTCCCCACCTGATCATACGGATACGCGGAGACTTCTCTCGGCAACCTCGGTGGCCTCAACGGCGCGGCCTACGCCCTGAACAACTCCAACCAGGTTGTCGGCTGGTCGCAGATCGCCAGCGGTGCCCAGCACGCGTTTCTCTATTCCAATGGCACGATGCAGGACCTGAACCTGCTCATCCCGCCCCTCTCGGGCATCACCCTGACGAGCGCGGTCGGGATCGACTCGGCCGGCGAGATCGTGGCGTTCGGCACCGATGCTTCCGGCCAGACCAACGAATACTTCCTCACTCCCCTCGAGTCGGCCGTGCCCGAGCCGAGCACTTTCGCGATCATGGGCCTCATGATCGTCGCCGTGGCCGCGCGCAGACGTATTCCCGCCGCCAGACGAAGCGTTGAACGACACCACGGATCATCGTCACGTTCGTTCGTAGAACGGAATTCATTCCGTTTCTCCCCGGCGGCCAAGTTTCTCGAACCGAATGAAACGGAATGAGTTCCGTTCTACGAAAGCCACGCCATCGCAGAGTGCCACGCCTCATGAGCTATCTTGAGAAAATCTGATCGACACCGCAAGGAAATCCTCCTCGGCGGCAACTCTCTTGTAAGCCATGAACGAGCCGAGGACTTTACCCACTCCTGAGCCTGATCTGTCGGGCGTACTCGACTGGGGTGCGACCCTGGCCGAGCACGATCGCTGGCTGCGGCGGGTGGTGGCTTCGCGACTGGGCGAGCCGCAAGCGGTCGACGAGGTCATGCAAGACGTGGCGCTGGCGGCCGTCGCTCAGCGCTCGCCTTTGCACAATCCGGCGCGGGTGGCTGTCTGGCTCTATCGCCTGGCGGTGCGGCAGGTACTGATCTATCGCCGCAAGACGGGCCGTCAGCGGTCGCTCGTCGATCGCTACGCGGCCCGAACAAGACGTGCGCGAGATCGACGCGGCCCCGTCGCCGCTGGGCTGGCTGGTCCGCGACGAACGCCAGCAAATGGTTCAGGATGCCTTGCGCCGGCTTCCCCCTCGGGATGCCGAGCTTTTCATTCTCAAGTACGCCGAGGGCTATACAGCGCGCGAGCTGGCCGAACGGCTCGGCGTGGCCGTTTCCACCATTGAAGCCCGACTGCATCGCGCCCGACGCCGGCTCCGTGCGGAGCTGGCAGGGCTGGCCGCCGAATTCGAGGCATCCGACCATGATCGACCTTGATCCGCTCAAGCCACTCAGCGACGAGTTCATCGATCGAATCGTCGACGGAGAGTTGACACCCGCCGAGCTGCGTGACGCCATCGATCGCCTGGATCGTCGAGCCAGATGGTTGGAAGCGCTGCGCGTTGGCGTTTCTCGAAGCCCAATGCTGGCGCGAGTCGTTACGGGCTATCGGTCAACCAACGCGGACTTCCAGTCGACTCGCAACCGTCGTCGATCTCCGCTGGCCGCCACGCCATCAAGTCAAAAGCCGGCAAGCTGGCTGCGCAGGGCGACGCTGGCTGCGACTGTCGCCGCGTCGTTCGTGCTGGGCTGGGTGGGCCACACCTGGCGGCCGTTGATCGCTCCCGGCCACAACTCCCTGGCCTGGCTCAAACCGATAACGGTCCAACAGGCACAGGAATCCGAGGCGTCCTCGCTCGATGAACCTCCACTTCCCGCTCACACCGTCTCGGAATCGACCGGCGAGGATCGGTCCCCGCCCAACCCGAGCCGAGACCGTCCGGGAAGTGGCGAGGCTGCTGATCCGTTCGGAGACGCCAAGGCCGAGGTACCGATTCTGGCCGGGCCAGGGATCGACTCCGAGTGGGTCCAGCAATCAACCGCCGCCGGTTTCCGAACACGAGCAGGTCGTGTTTCAGCGACATCGGGTATCAGGTCGACCAGCGCCGGCGCCTGATTACCACGACTTTGTCCGACGGCCGGCGCGTGACGGTTCCCGATCGATCAGGTCCAGATTCACTATACAGGCAACCAGACTTTGTGACGTCTTCAACAACTCCAAAACAGGAGATCGACAATGAAACTTCGCTTGGTGTCAGTCGTCACGATCAGCCTTTGCCTCATTCAGGCCGTCTCGGTGCATGGCCAGACCGAGCCGGGCCAGAACCAGCTTCAACCGTCAGGAGATCCGCCGTGGTGGGCAACAATCTCAAGGCCAGTGGTTGGAAAAGAACCTTTCGTGGGTTTTTACCCCTGACGCGAATCAGACGACCAACACACACACAATTCGGTGGGCTCCACGCAAACAGGAGCCCGGAGTCGTTGTACTTGCCGCAACTGGGAGCATGGAACGACGAGAGCCGAGCGGCGGGTCTCACTTTGGCACCGGCGGACGACACGGTGAGGGCTCACCTCAAACTTCCAAAGGATCAAGGGCTGGTGGTGACCGGGCTGAATCCCAATTCTTCCGCCCATCAGGCGGGCATCCAGCTTAACGACGTGTTGCTCCACGTTGGGTGAGACGCCGCTCAAGCGAACCCGAGGATCTCGAGAAGCACTTGAAGTCCGCAGGTGAAAACCGGTCACCCTCCATCTTCTTCGCCTTGGCAAGGCGACCAAGATCCAGATTCAACCGCAGTTCCAGGTAACCTTACGGCCGGTCCCGCCCAAGGCCCCCGAGAACCCATACTGGATCGGCGTCTCGCTCACCCCTGTCGAGCCGGCGTTGCGGTCACAACTTCAGCTTCCCGACGGTCAGGGACTGATCGTCAATGATGTCGTCAAGGATAGCCCGGCGTCCAAGACGGATATCAAGGTCAATGACATCCTTTTCGAGGTGGATGGCAAGCCGATGCCTGACTCGGCCAAGCTGGTCGACGTCGTCCGTTCACATGGAGAAAAGCCCATCGGTTCCATGTCATTCGCGAGGGCAAGGAGCATCTGTCTGTCGAAGTGACGCCCGAGCGGCGGAAGAAAACTGAAGTTACGGTTCCGCAGAATCAGTCGATGAACGTTGGTTTTACGATTTCGAAGTTGCTCGTCCCGGCGGTAATCTTTCACCGCTATGAGAACGCCCCATACTTCTGGTCAATACCGCTGAACGAGACCCTCGCCATGATGCCGGCGATCAGTCAATCCGAAGCAACCTGCCGATGCTTCCGCCGAGGTTTCCAAACGGCTCGATGCCCTCGATGCCCAGCTCAAACAGCTCGTCCAGGCGATCGAGGAATTGAGCAAGGCCACCAAGGAAAAGAAGTGAGCGGCATTACTCGCTGGCGGTGTCCTCCGTCAGGTCGGTCGTTCCCTTCGCGGGGCGTGGAACGACCGCCAGGCCCGCCTTTCCCAGCCGGCTGACGATGACCGGCCAGTGCCGGCCCAAACTGTGCTCGTCCATCGTGTGTGTGCACTGAATCGTCGCGCGGTCATGGCGGCCGACCACCCGCGCCCTCCCGGGGCGCGGTGCAAGGCCCGCCGGACCGCGTTCGTGCTGGGTGCGCGAACGTAGAAAGTGCGGTCCGGTTCCATCTCGCGTTTCTCGAATCCCTCGCGTCTGTTATGATCCATGATGTCCAAGGCGGACTCATTATTATCGAAAGGGTCATGCATGCCAGACGACGATCCAGTCATACCAGCCAACAAAAAACTGCGGACGCCGCTCGAAGCGTTGCGGATGGACAAAACGGCTTTTTCTGTCATCTCCTTGAAGGACGAGGGTGATGATAAGGAGTTCTGGCGGACGCAATCGCCGGCCGCGCGACTCCAGGCTCTCGAATTGATGCGCCAGGTGATGTATGGATACGATCCAATTTCCGACAGAGTTGAGAGAGTTTTTACAGTTGTTGAGCGAAAATCACGTTGAGTATATGCTTATCGGCGGTTACGCAGTGGGTTACCACGGGCAACGGCCGACATGGACGTCTGGGTCGCAACGAACGAGGCGAACGCAGCCAAGATTATCGCGGCTCTTGAGGCTTTCGGCTTCGCCGGCACAGGTATGACTCCCGAACTGTTCATTGGGCCTGACAAGGTCACCCGGATGGGTAATCCACCGCTCCGGATCGAAATCCTGACGACCATTTCTGGGTTAGAGTTCGCCGAGGCTTACGCAAGGCGGATTGTCGATGTGATCGACGGAGTACCAGGTCTCTTCATCTCTGCCGATCACTTGAAAATAAACAAACGGGCATCCGGCAGGACGAAGGACCTCGCCGACCTCGACAACTTGCCTTGATGTAGTCCCTCACCACGCACTTTACAAAGCCACCTCAATGTCCGATCCTCCCACGAATATCCGGGCCCTTCAAGCCGACCAGATCCTCGAATTGACCTGGCCCGACAACCGCGTCGATCGTTTGCTTTATCGCTTTCTCCGAAGCGAATGCCCGTGTGCCACTTGCCGGAATGAATGGACTGGCGAGCGCATGCTCGACCCGGCCTCGATTCGCCGCCGACTTGAAGGTGGAGAGCATGCAACCGGTTGGGACCTACGCGATCCAGCTCGGCTGGAACGACGGACATTCCTCGGGTCTCTTCTCCTGGGAGACCTTAAGGGAGCTCGGCGATCGATCCTCAGGTTCCAACTGAGGTTGGAGAAAAGCGTGGCGGACTCGCATGCCAACACGCTCCTGACTGTCGCCGTACCCACGTGTAACGGGGCGGCTCATCTTGCCGAAACCCTACGAAGCATTTTGACGCAAGAGGGTCCGGAGTTCGAACTGGTCATTTCGGACGACCGTTCAGATGACCAAACGCTCGAATTGGTTCGCGCGGTCGCTGGAGATCGCGCGGGTCGCGGTCAACTCCGAGCGTCTTGGCCTGGCGGGTAACTGGAATCAGTGCGTCGCTCTCGCACGAACGCCTCTGGTTGCCATCTTTCACCAAGACGACGTGATGATGCCCGGCCATCTTTCGGCCCATTAGCGCGACTTTCGCCGCCTACGACTTGGTCGGGCTGGTCGCCAGTGCGTCGGTGGTGATTGACGAGAGCGGGCAAGCTGTACCGGAGACGGTGGTGGAACGGGGCGGTCTCGGGCCGATGGATCGGGTGTTTGAAGCAGGGCCAGCTCGCCGAGGCGATGGCCGGTGGCAACCCGCTCCGCTGCTCGGCGACCACGGTTCGAGTCGCCGCGTTTGCAAACGTCGGCGGGTTCGACCCGTCTTATCGTTATGCGCTCGACTGGGAATTCTGGCTGCGTCTGTCAAGACACTGGAGAGTGGCGTGGCTCGCGCGGCCGACCGTTCAAGTTCGATGGCACCTGGCCAGCGAGACCCATCGCTTCAAGACCGGCACGGCCGACCTCGACGAGATGATGCGATTGCAGCAGCACTTGTTCGCGGTCGATCTGAAGAACCTGCCCGACGTCGACCGGCTTCGGCGTCTTGCGAATGATCGGCTGGGCCGCGCGTACCTGAATCGAGCCCACGAAGCTCTCCGCGCGGGCCGCCCCGACCTGGCCCGCGACGCGCTACGTCAGGGTCTCCGCCTCGCGCCTGGCCTGATCAAGACGATCGTCGCTGACCCGCGGCTGGCCGTCCAGATGGCGGCGTTGGCCGCAGCGCCACGGCTGGCCGCGCGGCTGTTCGCACGCGGTGAATGATTGGGAACCGCTGTCCTTTTCATACTGGGAGAGCGAGGCCGAAAGTCTGTCGCCGGGATCAGGAAGACGCAATGCCGGCTTGTCACCGACCATGTCCGCGACGGAAATGCGGTTCTGGCGTCTCTCTCGCGTCGATGAGGAGGGTCACAAAACTGCATCGCGTGTGCTATTGTGGTTGGAGAACTTCTCAGTTGTGAGACGATTCGGGACCGGCTGCTGATCCTTGTTCGCGACCGGCTGGCGAAGGCTGGGCCGACGCGGGGCATCTGGCCAACCCCCGACCCCGGGGTGAGGAGATCCATGGCGACTGACCGAGGGAGGACATGCGTCCGCCCGTACCGGGGGAGACGCCGCGACGTTCGCCGACTTCCTGCGGAGGGTCTGCGCCGGCGATGAGTCGGCCGCGACCGAGCTGGTCCAACGGTACGAGCCGGCGCTGCGGCTGGAGGTCCAGTTCCGAATGACCGACCCGAAACTGCGGCGGCTACTGGACCCGGCCGACCTGTGCCAGTCGGTACTGAAGAGCTTTTTCATCCGGGTGACCACCGGCCAGTTCGAGCTGGACAGTCAGGAGAAGCTCTTGGCCCTGCTTCGGGCAATGGCGCGGAACAAGATCGCCCACGAGGCGCGGAAGCAGAAGGCTCAGCGGCGGGACATGCGCCGCGACGTGAGCCTCGGCGAGCGAGGAGTGTTCGCGACCGACCCGAGCCCGAGCCCGAGCCGGCTGGCGATCGGCCGGGAACTGCTCGATGCATTCCAGTAGCAGGCTCTCGACCGAGGAGCGGCGGATGGCCGACCTCCGCTCCGCCGGTCACGATTGGGCCGAGATCGCCGCGGATCTGGGCGGAACGCCCCAGGCCCGCCGGAAGCAGATGTCGCGCACCGTCAAGCGGGTATCCGAGGAGCTCGGCCTGGACGGGACGTCGGATGAAGACGATTGACCCCAGCCCACGACCTGCTCACGGAGCAGGCCCCTGCCGAGACGGTGGTCTCGGCCCTCGAAGCCATGTGGGACCAGGGCAAGCGGCCCGACGTCAGCGCCTTCTTGACAAAGCGAGGGGGCCGCCAGCTGGAACTCGACGCACCTGCTCGCCGTGTTGCGCGTGGACCAACGCCGCCGATGGCTGGCCGGCGAAAGGATCGATGTGCGGTCGTACCCCCGCGATTTCCCCGCCGTCGCGCGGCGACCCCGAGGCTTTCTTCGCGCTCCTATACCACGAGATCCTCATCCGCGAGGAACTGGGCGAACGGCCCGACCAGGGCGACTACGCGCGAGCCTTCCCCGAGTTCGCCGAACGGCTCCGGCTCCAGATGGAGGTCCACGAGGCGCTGTCGGACGTCGACCTCGCCGGAGCCGAGGCACGACTGGCCGCAGGCGAACGGCGTCACGGGCGAGGACGGCGCGGCCCCGGTCGTCCCCGGCTACGAGCTGCTCGGCGAAATCGGTCGCGGTGGCATGGGGATCGTCTACCGTGCACGACAGCTCAAGCCCAACCGCCTGGTCGCGCTGAAGATGATCCTCGAAGGCCGGTTCGCCACTCCGAATGACGTGCTTCGGTTCGAAAACGAGGCCGAGGCGATCGCCGCACTCGACCACCCGAACGTCGTGCCGATCCTCGAGGTCGGCCAGTCCGAGCGGCTGCACTATTTCACCATGCCGCTCTTGACCGGCGGCAGCCTCGCCGGAGGCGCGACCCCGCCTGGCCGCCGATCTCCGGGCCGTCGCCAGGGTCATGGTCGAGATCGCCGGCGCGGTCCATCACGCCCACCAGCGAGGGCATTCTCCACCGCGACTTGAAGCCCGCCAATATCCTGCTCGATGACGCGGGCCGGCCGCACGTCACCGACTTCGGCCTGGCCAAACGGGCCCAGGGCGGTACCGGGCTGACCCAACCGGGTGCGGTGCTGGGATCGCCGGGCTACATGGCCCCCGAGCAGGCGGAGGGCGACTCCGCGGCGGTCACCACCGCGACCGACGTCTACGGCCTGGGGGCGATCCTCTACGCCCTATTGACCGGCCGGCCCCCGTTCGAGGGGCGGTCATTCCACGAGACGATGGCCCGGCTTCAGGCCGAGCCTCCTGAGCCGCCGTCTCGCGTCAACCGGAGCGTGCCTCCATCGCTTGGAGCTGATCTGCCTGAAGTGCCTGGAGAAGGAACCGGCCCGCCGCTACCACTCGGCGTCGGCGGTGGCCGACGATCTGCGGCGCTGGCTGGCCGGCGAGCCGATCACGGCACGCCCCGTGCCCACGACCGTCCGCGCCTGGCTGTCGATCCGCCGCCATCCCACCCAGGCGGGGCTGGCCGCCGCGTTGATCCTCGCGCTGGTGGTGGGGACTGCCGTCTCGACGGCCTCTGGCTCCGCGCCGAGGCCAGCCTCCGCGCCGAGCGGCATGCCCGCCGGTTGCTGCAGCTCTCCTTCGAGGGACTCAACCGCTCCAACCGCGAGCTCGACGCTCCAACCGCGAACGGAGCAGGCGCGGAACCTCGAGCGGGACGCCCGCCTCCGCGCCAGGAGCGGTTCGGCCTGGCCCTCCGCGCCGTCCAGGACACCATCGAGGGGCCCGGCGATACGTCGATCCTTCGTTTGACCGATGCCCACGGGTCGCGGCAAGGCGTGCTGCTGCGGATCATCGAGCTCTACAAGAAGCTTCAAGCATCACTGGAAGGCGACCCGACATCCGAGGCGCGCACCCAGCTCGCCGCCTCGTACATCCGGCTCGGCTCGCTGACCGCGGAAGTCGGCTCGGCCGACATCGCCCGCGCGGCGCTGGACAAATCCATCGAGATCCGCCATGAACTCTCCGCCCGAGAGCCCGACAACCTCTGGCGAGTTTTCGAAGAGGCCATGGCGTTGACCGAGCGCGGTGGCATCGAGCGGCGATTCGTTCGGAATGACCAGGCAAAGCGGTCCTATCAGGCGGCGCACGCCCTCCTCGATTCTCTGGTCCGCCGCGACCCCCAAAACGAGAAGTTCCAGTTTGAGCTCTCATGGTGCCTGGGGAACCTTGGCGCCACGCAACTGGTCGCCGGCAACCCGAACGAGGCCCTCCGCACGCATCTGCGGGTCCTCGAGATCCGTGAGGCCTTGGTCCGCCGGCAGCACGGCAACATCCGATACAGTGCGGATCGAGCCTGGAGCCGGCTCGACATCGCGATCTGCCTTCGGCACCTCAATCGGCTTCCCGAGGCGGTCGCGATGCTTGAACGCGCGCGGCGAGAATTTGAGGAGATCCACCGCGAGCGGCCGAACGACGCCCACTTGACGATGTGGCTGGTCGACTTCTTGAACCCTCTGGCCGATGCGCTCAAGGCCGCAGCAGGAATACAGTGCGATGTTGTCTGCCTCGAACCAGGCGTGTGAATTGGCCGAGGAGATGGCGCGGACCTACCCCAATACACCCCGGTACAAGCTGGCGCTGGCCGACAATCTGCGCAACCACTCTTCCCGTCAGCTCGCGGCCAAGCTCCCCGCGCACGCCGCGCTGGACCGCTCCGCATCGCTGTACGAGGGCCTCGTGAAATCATACCCGGGAGTGAACCAATACCGGCTCGGCGTGCTACGCGTCCGGTTGCAGGAGATCTTCCTGGCCCGAGCCGACGGCGACTGCTCGGCGGCGGACAAAGCCGCCCGACGCGCCCTCGACCAGACGTCAGCACTCACGCAAGACCCCGCCGACGACGACTCGCTGGCGATCACCGCCAACTGTCAGCTCTGTCTTGCTCTGACGTTCCTCGACTGCCACCGCCGCGAGGAGGCCGAGCGCGCGATCCAAACGGCCGAGTCAATCATACGCCGGATCAAGACTGGTCGATCTCGTCCTTCAGTACAACCTGGCTTGCGCCCTGGCTCAACTCAGCGTTCAGACCGGCTCCCGTGGCGACCGCGACGTGCTGCTCGATCGCGCGATGAACGCGCTGCAACGAGGCGTCACACCGGGGTTCACTGACTACGTGCTCATGCGCGATGATCCCGACATCGCCCCACTCCACCACCGGTCGGATTTCCAACTCCTCCTGCTCGACCTGGCGTTTCCGGCTAACCCGTTTTCGGGATGAATCGGGCACCGCTGGGCAGAGCGGCTTCGAAGGATGAAGGCCCCGACCCTCGGTACGATTGCAGCAAGAAGAGCGCACACAAAGGTGCGGGGGGCCAAAAACGCCGTCACGCCGTCACAGCCTTGCAGGCATTGGACTTACGTGTGACGCCTGAATAATCGGACCTTCACCGATCGATATAACTCTCCACAGGACTTGAGGTAACGTGTGACGCCTGAATAATCGGACCTCGCTCTGGAAAGACGATTCACCTTCGACATTCATGCAGGAAGGCGATAGAATGGGATTCTCATAGTGTGCCTGACGCCGGCAACTGGAAACGTCGACAGCCGCACTCATCCTGTTGGGAAGATACGACGCCCGTGATGAATGCCCCCTGCTCCGATCTCCCTGTCATATCGAACCTGGCGCCGACCTTGTTGCCGGCCCTGCCGGTGGTTACGCCCGATCTACCTCATCTTCCGGGCAGCCGGGCGGAGATGAAGGCTCGGGGGTGGGACTTCGTCGACGTTGTGTTTGTCACCGGCGATGCCTATATCGACCATCCGGCGTTCGCGATGGGAATCCTGGGCCGGGTACTGGAAGCGGCCGGTTTTCGCGTCGCGATCCTGAGCCAGCCGGATTGGCGCAGTGCCGAGCCTTGGCGGCAGTTCGGACCGCCCCGGCTGTTCTACGGTATCAGTGCTGGCAACATGGACAGCATGATCAACCATTACACGGCCAACAAGAAGGTCCGCAACGACGACGCCTATTCACCCGGCGGTCGAATCGGCCTGCGACCGGACCGCGCGACAATCCCCTATTGCCAGCGCGCCCGCGAGGCATTTCCCGGCGTACCTGTCATTGCTGGAGGGGTCGAGGCCTCGCTCCGGCGGCTGGCCCATTACGACTACTGGAGTGACACCGTCCGCCGCGCGATCATGCTGGACGCCAAGGCCGACCTGATCGTTTTCGGGATGGGCGAGCACCAGATCGTCGAGATCGCAAGGAGACTTGCCGCCGGCGAGACCGTCAAGGATCTCAGAGAGATGCGTGGCGTGGCGTACGCTCTGGGAGCAAGTGAGTCGCGGACACCACCTGCCGGCGCAATCGTTCTCCCCTCTTTTGAGGAGGTCAAAGCCGATAGGAAACTGTTCGCTCGAGCCACAAAGATTATTCACCAGGAAACGAACCCGCTCAATGCCAAGCGGCTCGTTCAGTACCATGACCGTCAGGCGATCGTCTGCAACCCGCCGCCATTGCCGATCGGCCAGGAGGACATGGATCGGATCTACGGCCTGCCGTACACACGCAAGCCGCACCCGATGTACAAAGGCCAGAAGATTCCCGCCTTTGAGGTCGTCAAGGACTCGGTGACCCTGATGCGCGGCTGCTTTGGCGGTTGTACGTTTTGCTCGATCACCGCCCACCAAGGCCGGATCATTCAGTCTCGGTCCTCGGAATCAGTCCTGACCGAGTTGCGGCGGATGGGCGAGGATCCGAGTTTTTCGGGCGTGGTGTCGGATATTGGCGGCCCGACCGCCAATATGTACCAGATGAAATGCATGCGTCCCGAGGTCGAGGCGAAGTGCAAGCGGCTGTCGTGCGTCCATCCCAAGATCTGCAAGTTGTTGGGTACCGACCACGGCCCGCTCGTCGATTTGATGCGGCAAAGCCGCGAAGTTCCCGGCATTGAGAAGGTCTACGTGGCGTCCGGAATCCGGATGGATCTGGCGCAGCAGTCTCCCGAATACATGGCCGAGCTGGTCAAGCACCACGTCGGCGGCCATCTCAAGGTTGCCCCCGAGCATACCGACTCCAACGTCTTGAAAATGATGAAGAAGCCGGATTCCAGCGACTTCGAGGGCTTCGCCGACGCATTCCACAAGGCGAGCAAGGCCGCGGGCAAGAAGCAGTTCGTGGTCCCTTATTTCATCGCCTCGCATCCGGGCAGCGACCTGAACGCGATGATCGACTTGGCCGTGTTCCTCAAGCGAAACGGCTATCAGCCCGATCAGGTCCAGGATTTCATTCCCGCCCCGTTCGACATCGCTACGTGTATGTACCACACGGGTCTCGATCCGTTCACGGGTGAGGAGGTCTATGTCGCCAAGCATTTGAGGGATCGAAAGCTTCAACGGGCGTTGCTCCAGTTCTTCAAGCCCGAGAATTATTTCGAGGTGCGACAGGCGCTATCGGCGACCGGCCGGTCCGATCTGATCGGCGCGGGTTGCGACTGCCTCATTCCCGCCCAGCCGCCCAAGGCGGCCGTGCAGGCACGGATGGAGAAAGCGAACGAGTCGCTGGGCGAGGGAAAATACGTCCACCAGATCCCGAACCCTGCGTCCAATAAGGGCTATCGGCCGGGGCGGAAGACGGCACGGCGCCGGGATAAGAGGGGTAAGGTTAAGGGCGGTAACGGGGTCTGTAATCAGGACATCGGAAGCCATGAGTAAGAATGCTCAAACAGCACTCGAGAATTTGCGGTTGGCAATCCATGGAGTGACTTCTCCGTTTTCTTGTGAGGGAACATTTGTTCCCGATAAGCCGCTCATATTTCTCTTCAACGACCAAACCCGATTCGAAGTCACCCGAGCGAAAAGTCCCTACGACCAGACGAACGAATTGAAGCCGTTACTCGCACATTGCAAGCCAGCGCCTTTCGGCGACGGCAAAAAGACCCGGTACGATCGGACGGTGCGCGACGCACTTCAACTCAAAGCTGAGAAAGGAGGATTCGCAGTCGAGAACTTCGACCCTGGATCGGCCGGCATTTTGAAAGCGATTGAGCGAGAACTTGTTCCGCACGACCCGAATCCCATCTCGGCGGAACTCTATAGCGTCAACGTCTATACCGGTGGCGGGCACTTTGCCCCACACAAGGACACGCCGCGCGGCAGCGACATGTTTGGCACGCTGGTGGTGTGTTTGCCGTCGCAATTCACGAACGGCACATTGATATTGAGTCACCGGGGAGTCGTGCAACGGTTCGCATGGGGACACGCGATTGAGACACAACAGAAGGCGAACCAAGTTCATTGGGCCGCGTTTTTCGGCGATGTGGATCATCAGATCGAGAAAATCTGGAGCGGAGCACGCGTCGCCTTGACCTACCTACTGCGACACGGCGCCGGCGGCGCGCCGTCGCGCGAAGCCGCTCACGAAGATTTGGCGCCGCGCGTGCAAGAAGCATGGCTTGCATTGCTGGCGGACGGCAGTTTCCTGCCGGAGGGCGGGACGCTTGCTTATCCTTGTTGTCATCTCTACCATCAAGATGCGCGTTTCCAGCAAGAGCAGAGCCCGATCACCGCGCAGTCTGTGACCATGCTCAAAGGACGCGATCACCTGGCGGCGGCGACTGCACTTCAAGCGGGATTGGAAGTTGCATTCCACCCATACATGTTCGAAAACTCCGCGGATGAAACCTGGCAGCTTGATCGTTTTCCCACGCGCAGTGAAAAAGCGAGACTTGGGTCACAGATGGATTCCGCCCGTCTCAAGAAGGTCTTACCAATTCGGGCGAGCTCCGAGGACGAGGGCGACTTCGGCATCACCTGGCTCGATTCTCCTCCCACGTCCGATGGTACCTCGTGGCGGCCCGATGAGGAAAACGATTCCGAGTTGCCAGCGGCAGCACACCTTCACTCGTGCGAGTACTGTCCTTGGGGCTATTTCGGAAACGAGGGGTCCGAAGTCGATCTCTATACATTTGCCGCGCTGCACATCGAAATCCCGGCATTCGGCAAAGGTCCGCGCGTCGCGGACAAGCCGTTGAAACCTACGCCCGTCAAACGCAAGCGATCCACCCGAAGTCGCAAGGTGGACCCTGATTAACACGAACAAGGACGGCCGTTGGGCTGCTGCCGTCCGACGCTCTGGCGCGGGTTTTTGTTTGAATGCATATGAACGCTCCTGCCCGCTGGGGCGACTACGTGCTGGCCAAGGACGGGAATGAAATCTACCAATGAGTCTCCTCCGATGAAACGAACCGCGCGGCGGCCAAGCTCCCACGTTGTCACGCTGGACCGTGGAGGGCGCCGAAATCTCCCGCGTCTGCCTCCGCCACCGGCCCATGCCGATAAAAACAAGCCGGCGCTTACGCCCCTCGCGGAGCTCACGTCCGCCATCTGTCCAGGCGTTTTGAACGCTGTCTTGAGGGAACGACGGCCGCTGGTGCCGGCGTTGTCTTCGGCTCTGTTGGGACGTGGCAAGATTACGAACAAGGACCG
>CAVRFS010000075.1:0-105954 GCA_963720335.1 uncultured Planctomycetota bacterium
TATGAGAGTGGTCGCGATAATTGACCTACTTCCGATCACGATAGAAGTACCGGTGGCCTCTTTTCTCTACTCCGGATCGTCGTTCCGTTCCCTGCTCTCACTGGGCGGCGGAGCGGGGAACGCAGCATTGATCTCGCTCAGACCCTCGTTGATTACGGACCATCACTTTAGGGCGACCCTCAACGATTTTGCCCCAAACCTCGCACGACGCTCCGCGCAACTCGGCCTCGGGATGGCAATCGGACAGCCATGCGCGCACGGCTGTGTGTGTTAGTTCACGTGTGCGACTTCTACCTGCAAGGACTCACGGGCTTCGAGGAAACGCCCATCAGACCGATGATCGCCGTCCACGGTCACCTCTCGGAGAGGTGCTTCGGTCGGTCAGACCGAAGCATGCTGCGCCAGAGTCAGGCAAGTCGTCTGAGTTCGGCTCACCGCCGGTTGAGCAAGTGGAGAATGGCGGCCCACAAAGCCAGTGCCGAGCCGCGGGTGGAAGCCGCTGATCAAGATTGGCCGCTGCCTCGGTCTTGGTGCCGAGCGGGCGAATCTCGCGACCCGAAGTCAAGCCGCCGGCAAGGTTCACCCGGAGCGAATCCACCCAAATCAGCGAGAACTATCGTGCCTGGTAGACGATCCCCGTGTTGCCGTCAGCCAGCCCCTCCAGCCGTCCTCGCCGCCATCTTGGGGGCAGCCCGGGCTGTCCCCGTCGTCGGTCCGGAGGTATCCTGGACTGGTGCCGCCCGTCTCAGAGACCGGCCCGGGCGCGATCGGCCGAGCGACGTCGCTCGGAGTCGGGCCGGAGACTCGACCGGGCCGGCCGACGGGGGCCATCGCGATGAACGACTTCAGCCATATCCTCTCCGCCATCGAACAGGGCGACCCGCACGCCCCGGAGCAACTGTTGCCGCTCGTCTACGACGAGCTGCGCCAACTCGCGGCCGCGCAGTTGGCCCGCGAACAGCCCGGCCAGACCCTGCAAGCGACCGCGCTGGTGCATGAGGCATACCTACGGCTGCTGGGCGGGAAGCAAACCCAGGACTGGGGCGGCCGGCGGCACTTCTTCGCCGCCGCCGCCGAGGCCATGCGCCGTATCCTGATCGACCGGGCCCGACACAAGCAGACCCGCAAGGCCGGGGGCGGACACCGCCGGCTCGACCTCGACGACATCGAGCCGGCCCTGGAGGAGGAGAACGGCGACCGCTTACTGGCCTTGGACGAGGCCCTCCGGCAGCTCGAAACGGAAGACCCACGCAAGGCCGAGCTGGTCAAGCTGCGGTTCTTCGCCGGCCTCACCACCGAGCAGGCGGCCGCCGCGCTCGGCGTCTCCACCTCCACTGCCGAGAAGGACTGGGCGTACGCCCGCAGTTGGCTCCGGGTGGCGATCGACCGCATGTCCGGCCATCGGTCCTGACCGACCGGCAAAAAAACATTACGGATTCGGCCCCGGTTTCTCGCATTGTATTCTGGACGGGCCACGCGGCCCGCCGCGGAGGCTCCCATGACCGCATCACGGCCCGACAACGAGGCGATCTTCCACGCCGCCCGCGACATCCCCGACCCGGACTGCCGGCGGGAGTACGTCCGGGAGGAGTGCGGCGGGACGAGACCAGGATCGCGCTCGTCGAGGCGCTGCTGGCGGCCGCCGAGGGCCCGGACAGCCTGCTGGACCGTCCAGCGACGGGAAATCTCAGGGCGACCATCAACCAACCTACCGCCCAGCGCCCGGCACGGTGATCGGCCCGTACAAGTTCATCGGGAGAAAATCGGTGTCCGATCGTGCTTTTGAGAAAAAATGAACTGACATCGAGCTTCCCGCTTTTGAGAAAAAATGAACTGACATCGAGCTTCCCGTACAAGTTCATCGGGAGAAAATCGGTGTCCGATCGTGCTTTTGAGAAAAAATGAACTGACATCGAGCTTCCCGCTTTTGAGAAAAAATGAACTGACATCGAGCTTCCCGGTGCGTCATTTGCGGCGGGTCTCCCCCGCAAACGCCGTCTTGAAATGTCACTGGAGTGTCTTTTACCCATGAGGTCTTCATTTACACGAGGGAGAATTTCCAATGGCTTCGGATGTACTTGGGGTCAATAAACCTCAATTCTCGTCGTCGGTCGGCGAGAGCGCGGATGATCCGGGTGTGCGCAAAGACGCAATTGCCAAGCTTCAGCAGATGCGGAAACATCTGACGTTTGTACAAATGTATATATCAGCGTTGGAACAGGCACTGCGAAGCCCAGGAACCTTGAAGACCTTGCAGGGACGCGCAATTGAAAAAGCAGTTGCGCGACTGGGTCCTGAGTATTGTCATGGAGGAGGGACCGATAGAAATCATGCTTGGGGCCGGAGACGACGGGGAGCATTTTAGACATTTGGCTTCCTACGCCGTCTCGCGCGAAATAATCCAAAGGGGGATGGAAAGGATCGAACGGGCTGACGCAATTGCAGCCAAAAAGAGAAGTGCCCTGCAGAATCCTCCGTGCCGTCCTTGAACGGACGAAGAAGGGTGGCCGTCGTCAGACGCTCCAGGCAACGGCGCTGGTCCATGAGGCCTATTTGCGTTTGGTCGGCGAGATTCCCAATCGGCCATGGGACGGCCGAGGTCATTTCTTCGCCGCCGCCGCCGAGGCGATGTGACGGATCCTGGTCGAGAACGCTCGCCGCCGTCTCCGCCTCAAGCGAGGAGGCGGCGGTGCCCGAGTCCACCTCGACGAAGTGGACCTGGCCGCCCCCGGGATTGACAACCACGTGCTGGCCCTTGACGAGGCCCTGGAGCGGTTAGCTCAAATCGAACGGGTCAAGGGCCAGCTCGTCCAGCTTCGCGTCTTCGCGGGCCTGACGATCTGCCAGGCGGCCGAGGTTCTCGGCTTGTCGATATCCACGACCGATCGCTACTGGGCGTATGCGCGGGCCTGGCTTCGCGTCGAGATCGCCGGCCGCGAGTCGATGCATCACGTTGATGAAGACCTCGGTCACTCCGAGTAGCCGTGCGAGCCCGAGACGCCGGCAAGGGTCGCCACGAGCCAATTGGTCGAAGTTGACGCCGGCTCGATGCTCGGAAAAAAAATTTTGAACCCCCCTTAAGTGTTTGGTGACCAGATGGCGCATTGGGAATAGGAACGCTTGCCGATTCCGCAGTCACGGCCTGGCCGGGCTGCGAAGGCGCGTTCGCCGCCCCCGCCAACTGCAAGGGGGAATCCGACCAGAATCTCGGACCTCCGCCGGCGGCGGGGCCTGACAGCCAATCCGGCCGGCGACCACCAGGTTCCGCGGACACCATACTCAACTCAGATCCAGTAATTCGTTATGGTGTCCCCCGAACCAAGACTGGCTGAGGGGATTTGTCGAGCCGCGAGGTGCCTGGCGGGGCTGGGACAGGAACGGCAACGGGGTAGGAGCCAAAACAAAGGTTCGTGCCCCCTTACGGTGTCCCAAATTTATTTATGCAGAACCGACTCCGCAATCTCCTGAACGCGCTCTCAAGTTATCCCATTGCGCTGTTCGATTGCCAGGGAGTGGTCTGTCGGCTCAAGGTCGACTCGTGGCCGTCGCCCGAACCCCCCTGTTTGGACTGTAGTTTTCAGGTGTAGAGTATCTGGGTAGGCGGACAACGACGTGCTTAGCCACCCGAAGTAAGGTGGCTCTGATTCCCGACCGGCTTGATCCCATAGTTGGAGGACCCGCTCGAAGTTAGGAAGGCTGAGCGATACCCACACATCGCATGAAAACTGCTCCGACGAGCCAATGATCGAGATTTCCAAGTTCCCAACGATGAAGCCATGCTGCTTGTCGATCAAGCACACGTCCGTTGACAGCATCACCCGCTCGTCACGTTCCCGTTCTGGAATAGCGAACCAAAGCGCTGGAGCACGTGCCCCGTAGTGAGTTGGCAAGTCTTTGTGGAACTCGCCGCAATGTCGACATTGCCATTTGGTCTTCATCTTCCGACCCCAAAGCGGACAACGAAAAGGTGGCACGAACCGTTCTTGGTCCTTCTCACCCCGTCCGCGAAAAATCACACAAGGATTGAACGTGGCTCATGCTGCCGTCGTTGACCCAGCCGTCGAGCTGGGCGGTGTCCTTGAGTTGCTGGCCTCTCTGCCGGCTGACGGCCAGATACGAACAGTTCAGGTCGGGCAGAGAGCTGAGATCGCCCCATAGTTTCTCAAACTGGGCGATCGGATAAACGTCCTCTTGGCCGTGTCCCCAGCGTCGCTTGACGTCCTTGATCGTCACATAGGTTGGCACTCGGGCCGCCATGGCGCGGACGGCGGCGTCGACGCGAGTTGGGTCTTGCTTCAGAATCTGGCGGGTGAGCCCGAAGGCTGTCGAGCAATCCATCAATGCGGACCCAGGTCGTGAGTGTGTTGTAATAACGCAGCTTGAACTCGGTGTCTTCGCGGGGCTGGGCCAGTCCTTCGAGCAAGCGGATCCGGCCGGCAACCTTGGCCAGGCCGCCGCCCCGGTCGTCGATCCGCCGCGGAATGACCTCGAAGCTCAAGGTTGCGCCGGACTCGATCGCCAGTCCGAGCACTTCCGGCGTGATGGTCGCGCCCAGGGTGTCGATGTTGTGGACCATCAGCCATTTCAGGTTGGGATATTCTTCCAGAAGCCGAGCGAGGAGACCATTGCGCAACAGGTTGGGCACTTCATAGAAGTGGCCGGGGGGATTGAACCGCTGGATCGGCAGGTTGTCGGTATAGTCGGCCCCTTCCCGCTGGCTCTTGGCCCAATCGAGGATCGCGCGACGACTGGCATCACGGACCTTTTGCTTGTTCTCATCGAGGGTCTCGTGACTGGTTTCTTCCCAGAGGAAGGTCAGGTCACGAGTCATGGGGATGAGCCGTTGCCCGATCGACCGGCCGCGAGAAAGATAGACGGGACCGTCGTGGCCGTAATTGCCGGAGGCGTTCAGGTGTCGCTCGATGGCGGCGTGCGTCAGGTAGCTTGTGGTCACGACGTGGGGAATCTTCGTCCCGAAGGTGCGCTGGCACTTTCGCGTCTTGGCGAGGTGGATTTCCAGGAAGCTGCGATGGTGCCCATCCATCCAGACGAACGGATTGACGGCCTTGACCACGCCGGCACCGGTCGTCCAACGACTGCCGACACCGGCGGCCAGCGTGACGACGGCAACCTCGTTTTCTTGTAAGGCCGCTTGACCGTGCTCTACAGCCGCTTGTGGCCAAGGCGCCTTGTGCCAGGATCAACTCGGAATCGTCGACGTCGCGGATATCCAGATCGACGGGGAGCCGGTTCCGGGCCAGTCCGATTCGTCCCCGGACGAGATCTTCTCGCAACTGCTCGTGCTGAACGGAGTCGAAGCCGTTGTCGTGACGGATTTGCGCGGCTTCCGCGTCCCACTGGGCTCGGGATGCAGTCATCGGCCGACCTCGTCACGGGGAAGAGATGATTGATCGTGGTCCGGAAGACGCGGAGAAGGTCCTCGGGCTCGCGGCAACGGTTTGCGAAGTGGTCGATGTCCACCCGCCGCTGGTATGGAACCGACTGATTGCCCACGGCAATCATCCGCGGAACCTGGAGGGTGTAGTACTGCGGCGGCATCATCGCGTGCGTGCCCGAGTCGAGTGTGGCGTACGTGCCATGAGGGTTAATGCGGAAGTCGTAGACGACAGGCTCCATCGCGAAGGGGACGGCGTCGTCGAGCTTCGATTTCACGCGCTTCATGATCGCGGCGATCTGGTCCTGGAACTCGTCGTGGCGATGAGGGGCGACGAAAAACGCCATTCCGCCCCCCGACATACCGCCGAGCATGAGGAATCCCCAGAAATCCTCTCCAAGCACTTCACCAGCCTCACGAATGATCGACTCGGTGAATTCGTTGGTCACCCAGGGAATAATGCGCTTGAGCGGTCCGTCCCAGTTGTTGGTCGTCCAGAGTCCCAACTCGCGCACATCGGCGGCTCCGATGGCGGCGAGGATCTGGTCGAAGATTTCCAGCGCATCTCCGCGAGCGAGCCACTCGTCGGGGCTGCGTAGCAGATACTTGGCGGTGACCATGTTGAGGATCGGGCCGACGTTCTGCGCCATGCCGCCGTGGACAAGGACCAGGCTCTTGGAGAGTGCCTCCGGAAACGGATCGAATCGGGCCGCGTCATCCGGCGAGGGATGAGACCGAGTCATCGTTTGGCTGTTCAGCAGACTGTGGCTGGGCAGCAAGCGACCCCGGCTAATGCCCCACTCGGGGTCCCCCTCGGTCGCGGCGACTCCTTGGATCAGTTTGATCCCGGGAAAGATTCCCCCTGAGTCCTGCCAGCCACCGCCGGAGCCTCCCAGCCACTCGCCGAGGATCGCCCGGGCCACGACGACTTTCGCTTCCTCAAGGTCAAGTGGACCGGTCAAGTTGCGTGTCTGGCCGGTCGCGCGCATCATCAGCGTGATCAGCGAGGCCAGCAGGTTGGTCGAGACGGCTAGCCGCGACCCTTTGGGAATGTCGTTGACCTTGCTGACGATCTCCAGCCCGTGACCGGGTCGCACAACCCGAGCCAGCAGGTCCGCGAGGCGCGTGTTCGTACCTTCCAGGGCAGGGGGGATCAGACCTGAGGCAACGACGGCCGCCTTGACCAGCCCGAGATAGTCGTTGCCGAAATTGAACAGCTCCTCGAGGCTGTCGACGTCCTTACATGCGTTCAGATCGATGCTGGTCAAGCGGAGGATGGGTTCGGTGATCACGCGCAGCCTGGCTTCGATCGGTGGGCTGGGCGTTGTATCGCGGCCATGCACACCCAGGTCGACCGAAATATTCAGCACCCGCGCGCCTTCGGGGTAGTCCATACCGAGGAAGAAGATGTCGGACCACCCGCTGTGCGAGAGATCCAATCGCACTGGAGTCCGCTCGACCAGGATGGGAAAGAGGGCGTCGTCGGTCTCGCGCGACAACAACTGGGAATGGATCCGCAACGGGTGCTCGTCCGCACCTCCGACCCGGAACATCCAGCGATTCCCTCGACAGCTCCGCACCGAGCGCCGTACCTGATCGGCCAGGGTTTGAAAGGCGATCTGCTCGTAGACCTGGGCCAGCGCGCTACAGATCGCGCCGTTGGGACCGTCCTGCTTCATGTCCTCGCGAAAGGTCGCGATGGCCTGTTCATACCGGCGCTGCATCAGGTCGATGAACCCGGAGAACGGGATCAAGCCGGTGCTGGGTGTCTCCGGGGCATCCTGGATCGCGTAGCGGTAGATCGCATGAAGAAACAGCGAGGCGCGGACGCGCTCGTACAGGTTTTGACCGGCCTGACGAAACTGCTCGAGCTCCTCACAGGCCTGAAGCTTCTCGGCAAAGCTGGTGTGAGCGACGAGCTCGCGGATCGAACGGTCCCGGATCTCCGGATCGGAGTGAGTGATCGTCTCGATAAGGAGCTGGCCGACTTGCGACATGGATGAGAATCAATCTGTTGCGAGAGAAGGAGATTTGAGCTGGCACATCAGTCGAAACTCGGTCGTCAAGGCTGTTCGTTCTGCTCGATCCGAACGATCGATTCGAGCAAGAGCGCGAGAATCCGCTCGTCGATCGACGCCGGCCATGGCCAGGGCGATCTGGGCCTCGACCACGCCGAACTTGACGCCGAGGTTATACCGGAAGCCGCGGGTTTCCAGGGCCAGATAGCGTTCGCGTCGCGCCAGGTGCATTAAGTGCGTTCGTGAGCTGGATCTGACCCAGTTCTCGCACGTTTCGCCGGACCAGGTCATCGAGCAGCTCGAATACAGCCGGCGTCAGCACGTGCATGCCGAAGAAGCAGAGATAGTGCCCCGCGCGGAGGCCGGGCACGTGCAGTCGTAACTCGGCCAAGGTCGGGTTCGGCTTCTCGATGATCTCATCGATCGCGTAGACTTCGGGATGCTCGGGAAGCCGGCGACCCGTCAAGGTTCCATATTGATGAATCAAGTGTTCGCGTGTCGAATGGACTGCCGAAACCGCGCAGTTCTCGGCGATCGCCAGATCGATCAACTGGCGCGCGCACCGCCGGGATTCCGACGAGATGTAGAGATGGTCGCCCAGGAGTAGAAGGAAAGGCGGCACCCGCCACGAACGATCGCGCGCACCAGACCGCATGACCGTAGCCTTCGGCATCGGGCTGGACTGCGAACTGCAGGCGCTGCTCGAGCTCGACCAGGCGTCGAGCCTGTTCCTCGGCCCAATCGATGTCCCGGTAGGTCGACCGCAGGTTGGCGGCATAGTTGCGAAAATGGTTGCGGTAAACGGCTTCGTCGCCCGGTGCGGCGACGACGCAGATCTCCTCGATCCCGCTCTCCTGGGCTTCCTCCGCGATGATCTGAAGCACGGGCTTGGTGAGCCCGTCACGATCGACCAGAGGCAGCATGGCTTTCTGCACGGTGTCGGATGCCGGATATTGTCGGGCGCCTCGACCGGCCGCCGTGATCACTGCCTTGGAAATCTGCACCGAGCTTGATCCTCAAGAGAAGACGGATTCGCGACGCGGAAAGGGGGAAATCAGCACACTCCGAACACGGAGTTTCCCCTTTCCGGCGAAGGGCTTAGACTAACCTCTGGTGATGCCGCCGATCAACCCCTGTCTCTTGACACGCCAGGTTGGGAATGGATAATCACTAGGACCCTTTCGAAACGCTGTTTTCAATTGGGGATGTAGCTCAATTGGTTAGAGCACCGGCCTGTCACGCCGGAGGTTGCGGGTTCGAGCCCCGTCATCCTCGCTTCGCAAGCCTTGAGGCTGCAAAGACTTACAGTAAGCTAGTGACGAACAAATCTAGATATTTGTTGTGCCCCATTCAGAGAATTGCGCAATACTTAGAATCAGGAGTCCTTGCTTCGTCTGTGGTTAAGTGTCCAACGGCCTTCAGAGAAGTGGCAGCTTCAGCTTCATCGGAATGAGCGTCGAAAAGGGCCTCTGCGAAATCCCAGCGGAGCAAAGACTTGCGACGACAGCAAGCTCCGGTGGGATCGCCGGTGGGCGCTGAAATCTTCAGAGTTGTCACGTGGCTGGCACGCCTAAGTCTCTATCTGGCAGGCATCTTCGCTGCGGCTTTCCGTCTCTTTGGCCGAGCCCGCATGTCGCCCGTGGGGCTTCTCCGCTTGAAAAAGCCCGAGGAATCTGATGGAGATTCTGGTGCCGGGGTCGTAGGTTGCACCCCTGTCAGCTTTCGGAGGGTTCTCCGATGATGCTCGAACTCACCGAACAGCAGCGGCAGGCGGTCCAGGAGCAGGCCGGAGGGCCGGTCGAGGTGATCGACCCGGACACCCAATGCGCCTACGTCCTCCTCGCCCGCGAGCAATACGAGCGGATGCGCTCCCTGGTGGAAAGCGAGCCGGAGCCCACCCACCGGGTCGCTGAAGATGCCCCGGGCATCCCCCCCGGCATCCTCCGTTCCCAGCAGGCGTTCTGGCGCGACCTGCCCCACCTTCTTTCCCAACCGAAGCTGCGAGGGCGGTGGGTGTGCTACCACGGGGACGAGCGGATCGGCATCGGCACCTACGACGAGCTGATTCGGCAGTGCGGCCGTCGTGGAATTCCCGACGACGCCTTCTACCTCGGCCGAATCCGTCCCCGAGAGCTCCCCCCGTGGGAGCCCGAGGACGTCGAGCCGCTCGGCCCCCACCATCTGGAAGACGACCCCACCGAACCGTGAAGATCCTCGACCGCTTGCCCTACTCCTCCGATGCCACGTTCGTCTCTGCGCCTGGAGGGAGCGTGCGGGTGAAACCGTACCAGATCGTTGTCGCCGTCAGTGTCAGCCTGCAGGCCCTGCTGGAATGGGACCCGCGCACGCCGCGCTTTCCCGCCATCCTGGACACAGGGAACAACCACAACCTCTCCATCAGCCGAGGGCATCTCCTGCGATGGGCCGGCCTCCAGCCCGAGGCGCTGCGGATCATTGGGGCCATTCGGGAACGGCAGCAGCGAATCCCTCTGCATGCCGCCTCGGTCTGGCTGCACAGGAATCGGCCAGGGGAACGGGCCTTGAGAGACCAGGAGCCCCACCCCCTGAAGCTGGAGGAGGGCATCGCCGTTTACCCGGATGACATCGGGCCACGTCTGCCTGTCCTCGGCCTGCGTGCACTGACGCAGAACCAGCTCCACCTGGCCATCGATCCCGAGCGGATGTCGGTGAATCTTCGCACCCCCGGACTGGAGCACCAAGATCCTTAGCTGGTTCGGACGATTGCTCTGACCAGACTGCCACGCCGGGCGTCATCGCCCGTGCGGATGGAGGCTATTGCAGATTGCAATAAGAGTCAAGCAGTATTTCACCTGTGGCGCAATAGAGATCCTGACGCCGAGGTTGGAGTGGATCGGGTTCGCTGCAGCGTAAGGTCAGGCGCCCACCATTTATTCACCAGACGGCCATGGGATGCCGAAAACTGCGGTGAGTAGAGTCTTCTTCCGTACGATTTCCGCGCCGTGCGCGCATCTCGGGCTGAGGCGATCGTGGAAGGGTGCCGTAGGGTGGGTCGAGCCGCGACTGGTCGCGGCGGGGCCCACCACACAGGCCATGGCGATCCGTGGGCCTCACGACGCCGAGCATCGTTCGACCCACCCTACGACCGATTGCCGCTTTGCTGCGCTAGGGATTCAGATCGCGACCGGCAACCACAGGGCGATCCGAAACGCGGCAGCCGCCGCCGGCTTGCTCGGACCACGGTCCCTCGTGCCCCCGTTGACTGGACGTGTTATAGTTGAACGAGTCTTCCGTCGCCATCGAAGGCCACCGGCCCAGAGGTTGGTGTCGCGAAGTATCGGCGGCGGAAGAGGTTCGGTCTCTTGGAGTCCGTTTTGAGATGTGTGGCATCGCGGGTGCGATCGATCTGAACGGTCGGCGTGAGTTTTCCGCCTCCCGGCTATTGGCGATGACCGGCGCGATCGCCCATCGCGGGACCGGACGACGAGCAGATTCATGTCGAGCCGGGAGTGGCGCTGGGCGCGCGTCGTCTGTCGATCGTGGACCTGGCGGGGGGCCGACAGCCGATCAGCAACGAGGATGGCTCGATCTGGGTCACGCAGAACGGCGAGCTGTTCGAGTATCCCGAGCTTCAACACGAGCTTCAAGGTCGCGGCCATCGGCTGGCGACCCGTTGCGACACCGAGTTGTGGGCGCATTTGTACGAAGAACGCGGAGAGGGGATGTTCGAGAAGGCGCGCGGCCAGTTCGCCGTCGCGCTCTGGGACCGGAACACGCGGACGATGATCCTGGGCCGAGACCGGGTGGGAATCTGTCCCCTTTATTACGCCCAGGCCGACGGGTGGCTGCTATGGGGCTCGGAAATCAAGGCGCTCTGGCCTCGGGTTTGGTCGAAGCGAGCGCCGACGCCAAGGGCATCGACCTCTTCTTCAACACCTTCTGCGCCGGCACGACTCGCACGTTTTTCGAAGGGGTCAAGTCGATCCCGCCAGGCCATTACCTTCGCGTCCACGACGGCCGATTCGAGCTCAAAAAGTACTGGGACCTGGACTTCCCCGATGCAGGCCAGGAGCGCCGGTCGAGCGACCCCGCGCCGCTGGTGGACGAGCTGGAATTCTTGATGCGGCAAGCGGTCGAGCGAAGGCTGCGCGGTGATGTGCCGGTGGTCAGCTATATCAGCGGAGGTCTTGACTCGACCGTCGTGCTGGGCTTGAGCTCGCGGCAGCGCGGCTACGCCGTGCCGTCGTTCACGATCGGTCTGGACAAGGCCGGTCCCGACGAGCGGTCGCACGCCGCGGAATCGGCCCAGGCGTTGGGCTCGAAACTCACGACCGTCACCATGAATCGAGCCGACATCGTGGCGGCCTATCCCGAGTTGATCCGGGCGGCCGAGGGACCGGTGATGGACTCATCGGCCGCTTGCCTGATGCGGCTGGCGCGGGCCGTTCACGCTCAGGATTACAAGGTCGTGCTGACAGGCGAGGGGGCTGACGAAGCCCTGGCCGGCTACGCTTGGTTCAAGACCCAGAAGATCCGCGACATCCTGAATTGGGGCCCTGTTCCCGCCGTGCTCAAGGGGGCTCGGAATCTGGCCCTGGCCTCGATCGGCGGCATGACCCATCGGCCCAACCTGCTCGGGATCAACGGGACACGGACGGCCCAGCAGGACGTTTACGACTTCATGGGCCAGGCCCGGTCGCGGCTTTACTCCGCTGCGATGTGGAACCGGCTGGCCGGTTACTCTGCGTTATGACGACCTGGACATCACCAACGACCGCTTCCGTCGCTGGCATTCGCTGAACCAGTCGCTGTACGTGGGCTACAAGGTGATGCTGCCCGGTCTCTTGCTCCTGGGCAAAGGAGACCGCGTGGCGATGAACTCGTCGGTCGAGGCCCGTTATCCGCTCCTGGACGACGATCTGATCGCGTTTTTGCGCCTCGATCGCGCCGGAGTATAAGCTGCGCGGGCTTACCGACAAATGGCTGTTGCGCCAGGTGGCCGCTCGGACGCTGCCGATCCAGATCGCCAATCGACCCAAGACGATGTTCCGCGCCAGCCGGTCCGACGCGTTTTTTCACCGGGACCGGCCGCCCTGGGTTGACCAGCTCCTGAGCCCCGAGTCGCTAAAGACGACGGGATGGTTCGATCCAGCAGGGGTCGCCAGAGAGCGAGCCGCTCAGGTCCGCTTCCCTCGCATCACTCCCAGACGCATCATCATGGATTTGAGCTTGACCTGCGTCATCGCCACCCAGCTCTGGCACCACATTTACCTGGGTGGTGGACTGTGCGACTTGCCGACCTGGGAGGGCATGTCCCCGGGCGAGCGAGAGCCATCGCCCCTGGCATTTGTCGGTTCCCCACCATGCCGTCGTCGCATCGGCTTCGGCACCGGCTCGGTAGATTTGAAGCGGATTCAATCAACCTGAGGTCGGAACCGGCTTACGTCACGGCCTTCCCGTTCCCTCCTTCTGACCGTCCAGGCGATTGCCATCAAGGCCAGCCACCACGAGACGCCGTAGATCAGGTTGTTCCATTCCATGAAGCGTGCCATCAAGAGCGCGGTGAAATACATCTGGACGGCGAGGATCAAGAAGCGAGGGGTGATGAGCCAGGCCAGTGTGGCGAAAAAGAAGCTGCTGAGTGTGCCCCAGGCCGCTTTGAACCAGAGCGTTTCCCAGCCAATCGTCGCATTCAAGGTCGACAGGCTGAACGAGAGGATCAGCAGGGTCAGCCAGAGCCTCGCCACCAGATGGATCGCCGGCGGCGACCAGAACCAGCCTTTGCCCGCGAATACGCGCATGGCCACGAACACGGCTACCAGCTCGATGAACCAGACGCAGGAGGTGGCGGGGATCGCTCTCGCCGGCTCGGGCTGTGAAGCCGCGTGGCAGCCGAGGAAAGCCACCAAGTGGATCCAGGCAACCGCCATCAAGGCCCGCGACCAGCGGCCGTTGCCACTCGCAATGGTCCGATCGAGCTCTTCGCGCAGTGCGTTCTTCCAGGCATTTGCGGCTGCATCGAGTGCCAGGCGGTCGCTCGACCGTTTCGTGTTCGATCAACGATTCGAACCGTCACATCTAGCCTCTCGATCGATTTCGATCGCCCATTCGCCACGTCCATCGGGCTACGCCCGGATTCGACCAGGAAACCTGATGAAGTGTACCATGTCAATCGTTAAATTGGGTTGGCGAGTGCTGATGGTAATCGTCAGTTCGAGCTCGCACCTGCAACACCGGGGAGGAGTCGACCATGCAGCATCGACGACTGGGCCGGACTGGTCTGAAGGTGTCGGAGATCTGTCTGGGGACGATGACATTCGCGGGTCAGTGCGATGAGGCGACATCGCACCGAATTCTCGATGTAGCGGCCGAGCGCGGAGTGACGTTTCTGGACACGGCCGACGTCTATCCGATTCCTCCTGACATCAAGACGGCTGGGCGCACGCGAGGAGGTAATCGGTCGTTGGCTGGCGGCCGCACCCGGGCGCCGGCACCAGTTCGTAGTCGCCACCAAGTGCCGGGCCCGAGTCGGGCCTGGGCCCGAACGACCAGGGACTGTCGCGCCGGCACATCTTGACCGCATGTGAGGCAAGCCTCCGCCGGCTTCAGACCGATCACATCGATCTTTACCAGGCCCATTCGCCCGACCCGGAAACGCCGATCGACGAGACCATACGCGCCTACGACGACCTGGTGCGCTCCGGGAAGGTCCGGTATATCGGCTGTTCGAATTACGCCGCCTGGCAACTTGCTCTGGCGTTGGGAACCAGCGAGCGGAACGGGTGGGCGCGATACGACTGTGTCCAGCCGCGTTACAACGCGCTGTTACCGGGAGATTGAGACCGAGCTCTTGCCGCTCTGCCGCGATCAAGGGGTGGGCGTGATCGTGTACAACCCGCTGGCCGGCGGCCTCTTGACGGGCAAGCACTCGTCCGACAGGCCGCCCGAGCCAGGGACACGTTTTACGCTGGGCGCATCGGGCGAGCTCTATCGCGACCGGTACTGGCACGCCGCTCAGTTCGAGGCGATCGCCGCCTTGAAGGGCTATTGCCAACTCCGCGGCTGGAACCTGGCGACCGCCAGCGTCGCTTGGGTTTTGCAACAGCCGGGAATCACCGCGGCGATCGTCGGCGCCAGCCGGCCCGACCAGCTCGACGCCACGTTGGCCGCTGGTGAGCTCGTGTTCGACGACGAGGCCCGCGCGGCCTTCGACGCGGTCTGGTGGTCGATTCCGCGCCGACCGTCGGTGCGATAATCTGGCTTTTTTTCGAATCGACTCCTGCCCCGAATGCCACTATCGATCGAATCACCCGAGGCCAGCGAGGGAGCGCAAGAACTGGCTGTCGTCGTCGATGATCGGGCTGATTCCATCGTTTTCGTGAGCGGTTTCACTGGTTCGCGAGTTATGGCGGGGACCCGACTTCGCCGGTCCTATCGGCAGCGCCAGGTCCAACTTCCGTCTCCAGGTTTCGCGGATGCCAGCCAGCGCACGCTCGACAGTGACGACCGAGCAACCGAGCTTGAGCCGGATCTCCTCATTGGTATGACCCGCCAACTTCCAGAGCGCGACCTGCCGAAGCGAATTATTATCAAGCAGATTGAGGAGCCGCTGGCAGGCTTCGTAGGCGGGAACGAGAATCTCGGCCGTCAGGTCCGGGTCGGGGATGTTGATGAGTGAAGACATTTCGATGGTGCGCCTCGCGTCCCGCTTGGCATTTTGGAGCAGCGTGAGCACTTCGCGTGTGGTGGCGGTGTGGAGCACTTTCGAGAGATCCACGCGATTGCCTAGCTTGAGCTGGCCACGCTCAATGCCGAGACAAACCTTGGTGAAGGCACGCTCGGCGGCGTCCTCCCCGTCGGCCCAGCCCCTCGCCGCATTCGCTGCCCGAAGCCGCTTGCTGGCGTAGCACATCAAGTCGGAGAAGAAGTGCTCCCATAGTTTCAGGGCGGCGTTGTCCCGGACCGAGCTCCACCATTGGCCAGGTCGTTCATGCATTCCGTAACCGACCCAGTCTCGACCATGGTCAGGTTCCCTCAATAGATGGGAAAGTTCAAGCCGATACACCTATCTCGATTGCATGTATTGGAACAATCAAGAACGGATCAGCGTTCCCCCGTCGGTTCAGTCTGACTGACGATGATTCTCAACTCTCCTTCGATTCTACTGGTGCGGATACCATTCGGAAAAGAGGGATCTCCCCGTCAAAGTCTCCCGAGATTTCCGGTCGACCGGCCTCGGCTGTGCTCGCCACCGATTGCCGATTCGGAGAATCTTCAGATCGAATGAGGGGATTCGGCGAGTTGGAAAGATATCTAGTGTGTCGTCGATCTTCAGTTGACAAGTTGGAGTCCCGGCTTCAGCCGGTCCGGTCCTCAGATTGGATTCTCGGCTTCAGCCGGTCCGGTCCGCCTAGAGGCGGTACTCCAAAACCGTCAAAGCAAGGTTGACGGACCACGATCAAGTGTGTGATTCGAGCATCGGCAAGGTCACTCGACACGGCGATGAACTGTCCGGCGCGATGCGGTGAGTCGCCCTCGCATCGTCGCAAGCCCGGCGAGCGAAACACGAGTGCGCTCGGCGAGTGTGGCGTCGACGGTACGCGCTGGTTCAACGTAAAGTGCAGACGATCAGCCGGGAGATTACTCGCGCGTGGCAGCAACTCGCAGCGAAGGTTGTGCGCAATACGGCGATCCTTTCGCGCCAGTGTCAATGGATCGGAAAAAGAGTCGGTGTCGCGTCGGTCGCCTCGCCATACGGGAGATCCACGCGTTGGGTGGAGAGGCAAGAGTGGAGTAATCACAATGGCTGAAACGGCACGTAGAGGATGTGTAAGGATGCCGAAAAAGGCGAGGAAGGGCCTGCCGACCATCACCGAGCCTGTGAGATCGTCCCCCATTGAGCGGATCGGAAAGATCGCGAAAGATCCCGCCAATTCTCAAATTGTGATTCGGAATGGGGTCAACTTGACCACCTCGTTGAGCCTGATCGAACGGGTTAAGCAGGGTGAGCCCGATAGCTGGGGGCGTTTGTGGTATTTGTATCGGCCGCTAGTTCGATGCCAATGCCGGAGACACGGCCTGTCGGAAATGGATTCCGAAGATATCGAGCAGGATGTCTTCAAGACCGTGGTGCTGAAGATCATGGGATTTGAGAAGCGGCCCGGCCCAAGCTTCCGGTGCTGGCTGCGTAGAATCACGATGAACAAGCTGGGCGACCACTTCCGGCGGACACGTAATCAGGCGCGAGCGGTTGGCGGGACGGATGCTCAACAATACATCGATAAGATCGCCGAGCCGACCGGTGAGGCTGCCATGGGGATAGAGGCCGATTGGGACGATCCGTCCGACCGACGGCTCCTGCTCCGCCAAGCCCTCCGATTAGTCAGTTCCGATTTCGAGCCACGAAGCTGGCAGGCAGTCTGGCGAGTTGTCGTCGAGGACCAACGCCCGGCCGATGTGGCCGCCGAACACGGCATGACTCCCAATGCGGTCTATGTCGCCAAGTCGCGGGTCCTCTCCCGGCTTCGCGAGATTCTTGTAGAGCTCGGCGAGTCGAAGACCGACACGGCCTCCCAGGCCGTGCCCGTCTCGGAGAATAGATGATGATTCAAGGGATCGAGTCCCACAACCGTTCCGGCTGCCCGAGTCGCAAGCTATTGCTGGCGATGTCTGTCGGGCAGCTGCGCGGTGCGGTGCGGGTCGCGGTCGAGAGTCATTTCGAGAATTGCGACGCATGCCTGGCGGAGCTCCAGTCGGTCGACGACAGTTCCGATCCCTTGATCGTCGAATTGCGCGGACCGGCGGATCCGGCAGCCGGTGATGAAGAGATCTTCCGGGAACCGACCAGGCGCGACGGCGTCGACCCACGGTTTGGACGGGCGGACCGAACGGGCGACTCTCAGGCCAGCGCGACGAATGATCGGCCGGTGCCGGAACGGTTGGGCGATTACCGGCTGGTCGAGCCCCTGGGCCGGGGCGGAATGGGTGTCGTCTACCGGGCGTGGCACACGCGGCTGGGCCAGGTCAGGGCGTTGAAGGTTCTCCGGCCGGATCGAGCGGGCGACCGCCGTGCCATCGAGCGGTTTCAGCGAGAGATCACAACGCTCGGCGGTCTGGAACATCCCAATCTTGTCCGAGCATTCGACGCCCGCGAGGAGGCAGGAGTCATCTTCCTGGTGATGGAATTCGTCGAGGGTCTCGACCTGTGGCGGCTGCTGGCGCGGAGCGGGGCCGCTCCCCGTCTCCGCCTCCTGCGAAGTGGTCCGGCAAGCCGCGATCGGCCTGGAGTACGCCTACCGGACGCGCGGCATGGTCCACCGCGACATCAAGCCGTCGAACCTGATGATTACTCCCGACGGCTCGTCAAGGTCCTCGACCTGGGAATCGCCCGTATTGACCCGGCCGCCCGGGCGCCGCTGGATCCGGGCGAGCCCCCCTGACCGACGTCGAGGAGCGGGTCGGGACCTACGATTACATGGCACCCGAGCAGTGGTTAATGAGCCGAGGAGCGGATATCCGCACGGATGTCTACGGGCTGGGATGCACCCTTTACGAGCTCCTGTCTGGTCGCGCCGCCCTATGCCCGGCTCGGAATGGGAGAGCCGCCAGGAGAAGATGCTGGCCCACGCGCTGGTCGCGCCGACACCGATCCGCGAGCTGCGCCCCGAGGTGCCGGCTGCGCTTGCCGCCGTCCTCGAGCGGATGCTGGCCAAGTCTCGCCGCGATCGGTACGCGACCACCGGCCGACGTCGCCCGAGCCCTGGAGCCATTCACAGCGGGCCATAACTTGGCGTCGTTCCTGCCGCCGAACCGGTTCGTCCCGGCGGTCGCGGGCTTCGCTGAGCCGTCCGTCACCGATCGGACCGCGGAAGGTGAGACCGCTCCGTTCCAGCGTACGCCGAGCCGATGGCGACCGCGGTGGGATTGGTCGCACCCTCCGCGATTCTCCAAACCGTTTGCCATTCCCGCCGTCCTCAGTTTCATGACCGTTCTGCTGTTGGCCCATTCGATCTGGAATTGTGGGCAACGTCTGGACCCGGATCCGACGCGGAACCAGGGCAATGTCCAGGAGACAACGGCACCGGTACACGAGACGGCGGTTCGTGCGGGCGACCTGGTCCCCGCGACTTTGAGTATCAGGCTCTATCGCGTCGGCGAGGAACCTGATGATTTGGAGGATCTCGGACGGATCGGCGACCCGCGTGACGGGCCGCAGGGTGCGGCTGTCGCCGAGTTGAGCATCGTTGTCGAGGCGGACTTCGCCGAGCCGCTCTTCCCGTACCTATTCGCGATCAACCCTGACGGGACCCGCCAGTTGCTGTTCCCCGAGGAGGGTTCGGCCATTTCGTTGCGGAAGGGATTTCAGTACCCCGCCGGCGATCATTATCTGCGGCTGGAGGATGGACTCGTCGGGCTCATCCTCCTCGGCTCGCGTCGGCCGCTCTCGGCTGACGTGGCCTTGGAGATGATCCGCGTCGACGCCGAGGCGTGGAGGCTAGACGCGGACTGACGCTTCCTGGTTGTTCGACGGCGAACGGTGCGAGCCCCTGGTGCGCGATCGCGACGGTGGGCTCGGGAAAGTGTCCCACGGACTTAAGCCGTTCACCGAGCTTTGCATGGCTGTCTCATCCCGGCCCGAGATCGCGGCCGTTCGGGCCGTTGCCTTCCCGGTTAAGCCTGCTCCCAAGAATCGATGAGTCGAGATCCGACGGAGAATATCGATGGACTCGATGCAGATCTCAAGCACGTCTTCGCGAGAACGTCCCAGGTGGTATAAGGCTCGCGCTCTTCGAAGGCTTTGGTGGTCGTTCACGCTGGTCTCGCCTGCTTCGCTGTGGCCTGTGCGGCCGCCACGCAATCCGGTCGCGAGGGGACCTCTGACGCTGCTGTGTTGAACGCGAGCCCGACCACGGTCCGGCTGGTCCTCGCCGAGGATGATGCACGGCGGCTCGTGTCGCTGGATAAGACTGTCAGCGAGGCGAGAGAGGAAGGTCGATTCGCCGACGCGATCGCGCCCGGCCGCGAGGTGCTGGCAATCCGGCTCAAGGCGCTGGGTGAGGATGACCAGGCCGTCGAGAACAGTTACAACAGTCTTGCGTCGACTCTCGAAGCTCTCGGACGGCTTGCGGAGGCCGAGCCGTTGCAGCGCGAGGCGCTCAAGATCCAGCTCAAGCGGGTACGCAATGATGACGTCGCTACGATCGCTTGTTACCTCGACGCCATCGCGCTTCAACATCGACGAGGCAACTTCGCCGCGGCCAAGTGGCTGACTCAAACGGCGCTGACGAAATGCAGGACGATCGAGCGTCCCGATCGTCTGGAGACGCGCAGGTATTGACCAGACTCGCGGTGAGGCTGGAAAACGAAGGGCTCGTGACCGACGCCGAGCTACCTTTCCGACAAGTGCTGGCGATCTATCAGCGCGTCCTGCTCGCGAGTGACATTCGAATCGCAATCGCTTCGTATGATCTGCGCGTTGCCTTCACCGCCAGAAGAAAGAAAACGAAGCCGAGCGTTTTTGCCGGACCGCGCTGGTCGTCGGTGAGCGGCATCTGGGCGAGGTAAACTCCAAGACGGGGAATTACCACGAGCTCTTGGCCTCGTGCTTGAAAGCTCAAGGCAAGGAGGCCGAGGCCGAAGCGGAATCGAAGCGAGCGATCGCGGCGCGGAAGGCGGAGCCGAGCCTGCCCGCGAAGGAAGAAGGCGTTCGGATTTTGCGGATCAACAGGTCGCTTGGCGGGATCGCACGCGCGGGCAAAGACGCGGTCGCGGGCCCCAGTAAGGCCGATGGGCAGGGCCGTCGCTGGATCGAGGTGACCGAGTTCAGTCCACCGTCGACGAAGCAGTCTGCCGCGACCAACGGACGTGTCCTCCACCTGGAGAGGATCCAGGCGCAACTGCCGGACGACGCGGCCCTGATTGCCTGGGTGCAGCGGGCGGAAAGCGAAGCGCGCTAAAGCCAACCCACGAGCATTGGGCCTGCGTCGTTCGACGGAGCGGCGAGCCGGTCTGGGTCAGGATCCTCAGCGGTGTGCAAGGGGGCGATCGGACCGCGGAAAATGACGACGCCCTCGATCGTTTTCGGGAGATGCTATCGCAACGACCCGACAGTCAGCCGGGGCGATGGCGCGACGTCGCCCGCGCCATAGCCCGGCAATGGTTGGGACCGTTGGAACCGCACTTGGCAAGCCGAGGTGACTTACCCGCGGTCACCCGCCTGATCGTGCTGCCCTCGCCAGCCTTGTCAGGCGTACCGATCGAGGCGCTGGCGGATTCGCCGGCCGACAAACGGCCCAGGTACATTGTCAGCTACGCACCATCGGCGCGAATCTTCGCCTGGATACGCGGTCGGCCCGGAGAGAGCGCCGGATCGAGCCGCGCACCACGTCTTCTAGCCCTGGGTGATCCCCTCTTCGCAGCCCCTGTTGACGTCCAGCCGTCGGGCTCGAGTTCGTCGCCCGTCGAGCGCGCGAGCCAAGCTCCGACTCCACGCGAAACGCCCCGACAGTTGCCCGGCACACGCCGCGAAGTATTGGCAATCGCCAGACTCTTCGACCGGGCGAATACCCTGCTCGGCTCCGATGCGAGCGAGCAGCGGCTGGACGCCCTGGCCAGATCCGGGCGGCTGCGCGAGTTCGATTTCATCCACCTGGCTACCCACGGCAAGCTCGACGGCGGGAACACCCAGCGCTCGGCCCTCCTCCTGGCGCGGGACCAATTGTCCGACCCGCTCGAGCAAATTCGCGACGGCAAAGTCGTCTACGACGGCGAGCTGTCGGCCGAGCAGGTTTTCTACACCTGGGACCTCAACGCCGAACTGGTCACGCTCAGCGCCTGCTGGAGTGGGCTGGGCCACGTGAGCGGTCGCGCGGGCCCTCTCGGCTTTTCGGGCGCGCTCATCCAGGCGGGGGCCAGGAGCGTCGTGATGAGCCTCTGGAATGTGGATGACGCGGCGACGAACCTCCTCATGACGCGGTTCTACCAAAACCTGCTCGGCCACCGGGCTGGTCTGGAGCGATCGTTGCCGAAGGCCGAGCGCGCTGACAGAGGCGAAGCAGTGGCTCCGAAGCCTGAGCGCGAACGACGCGCAACGGCTATGCGCCAGCGTGCCGGCTGTGGATCGGCTCGACAAGGTCGCCGGGCCGCCTCGCGCCGCCGCGAAAGCGGCCCATCCCTACGAGCATCCGTTTTACTGGGCGGCTTTCATCTTGAACGGCGACCCGAATTAACTCGGCGACGTTGCGCCTGAGTTCGGTCTTACGCCCGCATCGTCCGAAGTCTCAAACTTCAGGGAGTAGCGATGAACAAGTTCAGGATCCTCTTCGCGATGCCGATTCCCGCCCTGGCCGTCCTCGCCGGGTACACAGACGCTCGTGCTGGTGACATCGGCAATGCGGCGCTCGCCGGATTGGTTCTCAACAACACCATCCCCGATAATGACTTCTACGCGCTGAACCAGTTTGAAGGCACCTCGATGACGGACGTCCTCAGCACCAACTCGACCAATACGACAACCGGTTTCACTCAAACCATGACGGGTTCCTTCCTCGGACAAACCCTCAGTGTCACCTATTCTGGAGACTCCTCGGCGTTCCCTGGAGGAGCAATCACTTGGACGAGTACTGGCAGCTACGGGAGCCAAGCCTGGAACAGCTTCGGGGAAGCCACGTTCACGTTCCCCACGTCCACATCGTTTCAAGTCGCTTATGATTCGACGCTGGCCATCGGTACCAACACCATGGTAACCAACGTAACCATCAGCGGGGCCGACAATGGCAGTACACTTTTCTACACCGGTACCAGCGGCACTCTGACGGAAAACGGCGTCTCTATGCCCGCTCCGTTGTATGGAATGGTCGTCCCCTTGAATCCCAAGCGTTTTGAACCTGACGAAGACTACATCGTGGTCGACGGCAGAATCTATATTTGTAGTGACACCGAGATCGAGGACATCATTGAGGACCCGGAACTGGAAATCGACGACGAAGGCGAAATCTACAACTGTCCGGAACCCTCGTCATTGGTCCTTGCTGGATTGGGAGTTCTCGGCGTGCTCGCGGGTTGTGCCTTTCGCCGTCAGGGGAAACATTTGGGGCACAGTCGCCGGCGCGTCTGATCATCTCCCGCCAGAAGCACCCCCGCATTAAGGAACATTGCGGTTCCGCTGCACGCGCAACTCTCTCATTCAGATCAGCGGCGTTGATCGACGTACTATATACGGTTCCAAGGCCGCTCGGCGGTCTGCCCGCGCGGCCCGACTGCTTGGTGGCCCTTGACCAACGCGTTGAACTTACGCTGTCTGACGCATGAGGCATTCACGCTGACCGGCCGGTCCGGCCTATCAACCAAACACTCCGATGGGCAACGAATCTAATCGCGAAAGATGGCAACAATTCTTCTGATAGTGCTTATTCGGAGATTGCAGGCCGCGGGAATTCCGAGTCAGCAACACTGACCCGCAGCTCGAGGATCGGGCGAGACACAGACAGACGTTCGCATCTTGCCGACCTCTGACAAAGAGCAAGGACACGTGCCACGCGGCTCTTCTGCGCCGGCCTGACGGTTGGAAAGACCCGGGAGACGTTGATGACCGACCGGTGTTTGCGCGAGATCTACGCCTGGCGAGTGCCGCCAAACTGGTCACGGCGGGACTGGAACGAGGAAATGAGGGCGGAGGCCAACGCTGCCGCGTGGGAAGCCGAGCTCGACTTCGACCCGACGCGCGGTGTTCCCTTGCCGGCCTTCGTTCACGGGCGGGTCTTGGCCCGGGCCCTGACACGCTATCGACGCGAATGGTCGTATGCCCGGCGCTGCGGCCTTCGTTCAGAAACCGACCGCTTCGAAGACATCAACTCCCGCGGGTTTTCCGCGGTCGACGTCTCCGATTCACTACAGCGCGGCCTAGACCGGCTACCAGAACACCATCGCAGGCTAATCCGGTGCCTCTACTGGGAGGGGAAGACGGAAGTCGAGATCGCCCGGCTGCTCTCTCGCAGCCAGGCGACGATCAGCCTACGCAAGAGCCGCATCCTGGAACAGCTCCGCCGTGGTATGGGCGACTGCGAAAAAACGGAGCCGTCAGCGAAATGAACTAATAAGACGGCAACGTCCCCGCATTCTTACAGGTATTCGGAGGGCGTTGTTGAGCGTGCCACGAAAAAGGGATTGTGGACCACAATTCCCACCGTTTCAACGAGACTTCAAGCACCGACGTGGCCCCGCTCGCGAGGGTTGATCGGTGCAATGGATCCGCGTCCGTCGATCGGGCGACCGAACGGCTCGGCGGTCGCAGTGTGCGCGGTAACTCGGTCTAAGTTCACAAAGGCAAAACCAATCCAAAGAGAAGGAGATTTCACCAATGGTAATTCAGCGGTTGACCGTGTGCGCTCGGTGTGTCGTTCGGCTGGCTTCCGCGCTGGCGGCCATTGTAGTCTTGGGCCTCGTCGGGCCTGAGAACGCGCAGGCCGCACTCGTGTATACCGGCACGACGAACTCTCAAATTGCCCTCGGGGCCTCTCCGGTCGGATTGGGCAACGGCAATCTGCAATGGGGCCACAATAACGACGATGGTCTGAATGATATTCTGGATAGCCCTGGTGGTGCGTTCGGGGTCGCCAACAATGCCCTGGGCAACAATGTTGCGATCACCCCGGAACGGAGCTTTGGGCCCGGCAGCTTCCAGTTCCTGAATTGGGTTGGCGGCAACGCGCCCTTGAGTGGCGCACCGTTTGGCGCGGGTTCGGGGGCGATCTTCGGTCCGCTTGCCACTTTTGGACTGACTGACTCCGCCCGGAGCGGCGGCGGCACGGAATCGTACGGCTTCGAAACCTGGACTTCGCATTATGTCGAGACCACCAATTACAACGGAACGTTCGGGACCTTCCTCTCGATCGGAGGGTTCCTTCCCTTCGTTGGCTCATCGGCCGTTGCGGGCGTGCAGTCGGAGGTGACTTTTACTAAAGGAGGCGCATCCACGACCTACGTACTCGCACCGGAGGTGCTGGCAATCGGCAACACCGGCGGCGGGACCTTCACCTATGTTGCCCTTGGAGGCGGCCCGTTCGGCGGTGCTGGCGTTGCCTTCAACCCGCTGACGGGCGGCTTTTCGGGATTGTCCATCGACAGTTATTCCGCCAAAATCCTTGCCGGCACAAGCATCAGCATCACCTCGACGCTGGCGTTCTATGCAGACCCGGCCAGTATCAGTTCGATCAACCCCGACCTGACCTTGACTCCGGGACTCTCACTGCCCGGATTAGTGCTGGGGAGTGTATCCGTCCCGGAGCCGTCCACGGCCGTCATGGGAAGTACTGCGCTAATCGCCCTATCGTTCGTAACCTGGTTGCGGCGTCGCAGGCGTGCTGCATAGTCGCAGCAAGTTAAAATCGCCGATGCGGCTTCCCGATGCGGCGAAATCCGACAAGCGTGACAAGGAATGAGGAATAAGTTCAGCTATTCATTGTTGAACTTATTCCATTTTTCCCTTTGGACATCGTTAGGAGCTGATCACCACCATGACTCCGGAAACCTGGCATGCGTTGATTGGTGTCGCAACTTCACTGTTCCTGGAAATCGTCGTGCTGGGCCTACTTCTGTTGGTTTTCCGACAACGAAGGTCTCCGTCGAAACATCGAAAGGCCAGGCCGTCGGAGTCGGACGAACTCCCCGCGCATCTTCGTGCGGTGTCGAGATACCTGGCACGACAGCGGGAGCTTCGCGATCCGAAGCACAGACACTCGACTTCTTGACGCTCGCTGTTGCGCGGTGGCTGGCACCTACGTGCCCGGGCTTGAGCCGAGCTTGCCGCGCGGGTGCATTGGTGATCTTGTGGCCTTGATGCCGAGTCGGTCTCGCCACCATAATCGGACCTGTCGCCGGGTGCCGTCCGGGTGCGACGTAACAACGATCCGAGCCAGTTTGAGTCGGCGAGCGGACGACGCGATCCCGCTTTTGCCGAGAGAGACAATCATGGGTTATCTCGAGAGCATCAGCCAGCATCGCATCGGCCCGCCGGAGTTGTCCGGGTCCGAGACGGTCGCCGACCTGATCGACCAGGCATTTTCAAGTTACAACGCGGGGAGGTTGCGGGAGATCTGCCGGGTCTTCACTCGCAAATTCCTTGAGCCGGCTTGCACCGTCGGCCTCACGCTCTCAGGGGCGCTGACTCCGGCCGGTCTGGGAATGAGCTGTTTGATCCCCTTGATCAAGGCAGGCTTTATTGACTGGATCGTGTCGACGGGCGCCAATCTCTATCACGACACACACTACGCGCTCGATCTTCCGCTGCATCAGAGCCGTCCCAACCTGGATGATTTCGCGTTGCGTCGTAACGACGTGATCCGGATCTACGACATCGTGTTCGATTACAAGACGTTGCTCGATACCGACTCGTTTTACCGTGAGCTGATCCGGGATGAGTCTTTTGCCCACCCGATGGGCACCGCGGAGTTCCACTACGAAGTCGGCCGTTACCTCCACGGTCGCGCGCGGGAGATCGGCCGGCCGTCGCACAGCTTGTTAGCCTCGGCTTTCGAAGCGGATGTGCCGATCTACACGTCGAGCCCCGGCGACAGCTCGATCGGCATGAATCTCGCCGCCCTGAGCTTGCAAGGCGGGAAGCTCCAGATCGACAGCCTGCGCGACGTCAACGAGACGGCGGCCATCGTTTACAGTGCCAAGGCCCACGGCGGTAAATCGGGAGTCTTGATCCTGGGAGGGGGCAGCCCCAAGAACTTCATTCTGCAAACAGAACCGCAGATCCAGGAGGTGTTGGGACTGAGTGAGAGCGGCCACGACTACTTTCTCCAGATCACCGACGCCCGTCCCGACACGGGAGGTCTCTCCGGCGCGACAGCCAGCGAGGCGATGACTTGGGGTAAAGTCGACCCCGACACTTTGCCCGATTCCGTCACCTGCTACACCGACTCGACGATCGCGCTTCCTCTCCTGACGGCCTACGCCCTGGCTCGCCACGATCCACGACCCTTGCGCCGATTATATCAGCAACGGTCCAGGGACTATGAAGTGCTGCGGACCCAGTATGAAGCCAAGCTTAAGCAAACCGCTACGGAAACTGCCACCGGTGAATGGGTGTCCGAGGCGAGAGGGCGGCCGTCGAAGTAATGCCCAACATCGAGAGGCTTGACGTGCCATCTCCGATCGATCACTCGCGTCCTTACCACGGACCCCGACCAGCCCGATGCGTCCGTGCTCGACGCGGCGGTCCAAACCTGGTTGCGGGGCGGGCTGGTCGCGTTCGCAACCGAGACCGTATACGGGCTGGGCGGAATTGCCACCGATGTCGAAAGCGTCGCGCGGATCTTCGAGGCCAAAGGCCGGCCTGCCATCAATCCATTAATCGTTCATGTGGCGTCGATCGCACAGGCGAGGGACTGCGTCACCGAATGGCCCGTCGCGGCGGAGTCACTGGCGCGGCGGTTTTGGCCCGGCCCGCTGACTTTGGTTTTGAACCGCGCGGACATCATCCCTGACCTGGTCACGGCGGGCAAAGATACCGTTGCGGTGCGGGTTCCCGCCGGAAAAGTCGCCCTCGCCTTGCTCGAACGATTGGGTTTGCCGATCTCGGCCCCCAGCGCCAACCGGTCGAACCGGCTGTCGCCGACCCGGGCTGAACATGTCCTGGCCGACCTCGACGGCCGGATCGACCTGATCATCGATAGTGGCCCCACCGCGATCGGCCTGGAATCCACGGTTCTCGACCTGACGACCACACCGCCGCGGCTCCTCCGGCCCGGACCGATCACGAGTCGGGAATTGGAAGCAGTACTTGGAATCGAGCCGCGTGGTCGATCCGTCGCCTGGAGAACCTGGCGAGCGTCTTTCGAGTCCCGGGCAAATGGCGGTTCACTACGCGCCGCGAATGCCGTCGTTTCGCGTCGATTCACTGGTGGAGTTGGAACAGATCTCGTCATTGGGAGAACGTGGCGCTGGTCGTGATCGGGGAGCACGGATGTGTCCTCCGTTCCCGGGACTGCCTCTCGATTCGACCTCGATTCGCCCGCGCTGGCCGCTCGATTAATCTACGACGTTCTTCATCGTTGCGACTCGCTCGGCCGGGAGTCGATTATTGTGGTCATGCCGCCCGACTCGCCCGAGTGGCAGGCCGTTCGTGACCGCTTGCGTCGCGCGACGCTTCCACTTAAGCGGGTAGGGCCGGCTGTGTCGGCCGTACGAACGACGATATCACTCGAAGAGTCGTCGTTGCGGTTCAAACAATGGCAGCTCCGGCTCGGGAGGCGGCTCGGGAAGCTCCAGGTGAAGATAGGCCGCCCGCGTTGACCTCGCGTCCTCGGGGAGAGCGGACCACGTATTCGCGTCGGAGGAGATAGGGCTCGACCTCGTCTTTCAAGGTGTCGACCGAAACGTTCATGGTGGCGGCCAGGGCCTCGACTCCGGTCGGCCCGCCTCCGAAAACGCGAATCAAGGTCTCCAGGTAGCGGCGGTCTTGCTTGTCCAGCCCTTCCCTATCGACTTCTTGCATGGCGAGCGCATCGCAAGCGACAGAGAGGCTAACGTGGCCGTCGGCGCGGGCGAGTGCGTAGTCGCGAACCCATCGGAGCCGCGAGTTGGCGATCCGAGGGGTCCCTCGGCTGCGCGCGGCGAGCTCCCAGGCCGCTTCGGGAACGATGTTCGCGCGAAGTTTGGCGGCGTTAATGGTAATGATCCTGGCCAGGTCCTCGACATCGTAGAACTCGAGGTGCTCGTGCATGCCGAATCGCTCTCGGAGCGGGCCGGAGAGCATGCCACTCCGGGTCGTCGCTCCGATGATCGTGAACTTCTTGAGCGGAGAGATTGATGGTTCGGGCAGACATTCCTTCGCCCAGCACAACATCGACCCGAAAATCTTCCATGACCGGATAGATGAATTCCTCGACCGCCCGGGGCAGGCGATGGATCTCGTCGATGAACAGGATCGAGCCCTCCGCGGCATTGGTCAAGAACGGCATGACGTCCATCTTCTTGTCGAGGGCCGCCCCGCTGGTGATGTTCAACTCGACGCCGAGCTCGTTATGCAAGACCATGGCAAAGGTCGTTTTTCCGAGCCCGGGCGGTCCGTCGAAAAGAATGTGGGGCAGTGGTTCGCCCCGTTTCTTGGCGGCGTCGAGACTGATCGCCAGTCGCTCGGCAACCGCGCGCTGGCCGATCACTTCAGAGAGCCGCTGCGGGCGAAGTTTGTCGTCGATCCCTTCGGGAGCGCGCATCACCTTCGCTGGCGGTCGATTCGGCAGATGGGCCAGTGCGTCGGGAACCTCCGCCACCGCCGTCCGGGTTGCCTTTAATGATGGGCTCTCGCATCGATCGCTCCTGTGTTCGTTGACGATTAGATAAAATCTAACGGCTTGATCACGGTCCAGCCGCGCTGAAGACGAGGCTTCCCTACCGACTTTGCAGGTAGATGGCTTCGATCAGATCAGGCACCGACTTGAATTTCTTCTTGCTCGGACAGGACGCGGTCGATCGCCTCCCGAGCTTGGATCTCGGTATGACCGACCGACAAGAGCGCCGCGTAGGTGTCGCGGATCACGTCGGGCTCGGCGTTCTCGGGTGTCCCATTTCCTTCGGCCAGCCGCGGCGCCGCTGGGTGTCGACGGACTGACGATGAGAGCGAACTTGCCGACTTTTCGCCGCAACTTGGCGACGATTCGCTCGGCGGTCGCCTCGCCAATGCCTGGAAAGGTCGACAGCACCTTGAGGTCCTGGTCCTGGATCGAACGGGCTAACTCACGGACCGGGCGGACCATCGCGCGCAGGGCCTTGCGCACCCCCACCCCGTCGACCGAGCAGAAGATATCGAAGAACTCCCGATCGATGACCGAGAGGAACCCCACCAGCCGGGGAACCATCCGGCCGCCCATCGCGTTTCCCTCGATATAAAACATCGTATGAAGCGCGATCGGCTCGCCCAGCTTGGACTGGAGCACCCGACGCGTTTGTTCGGGGATCAAGATTTCGATCTCGAACGGATCGACCAGGAGGGTGACCGACTCGTCGGTGACCGTTTGAAGGATGCCTCGAACTTTCGTGATCACCGCGCTGACCGTCCTTTCTCGCGTACCAAGTCGGATTGGGTCTCTGAAATTTTGTTCACACATTGTCCCAAAAGAAAAACTCGGCTGCAAGTCGAGTCGGACGGTCTCATCCAGGTCCAGTTCACACGGCGTGAGGCGGTCGTTGGCGGATCGACTGGCGCGCAGTCGATCACTTGGCTCTCTCAATGCTCGTTGCTTCGAGTGTGCTCGAACTCGTTCAGCCATGAGAATCCCTTAAAAATAAGAGCCAAGCAGACGCTTTCTCTGATAAAATATAACATGCAAATAGTTTATGTACTTAGAAGAGGCCGTGCCAATTCTCGATGGTGCCGGCCAGGCGAGTCGGCCTTGATTTTGCGAAATTGCGAGAAATCCGACGAAATTCGTGAAATTTCGTCTTCCAAAAGTTGAAAGATTTGGTATGAATTGGCGCAGGGACCGGTCGATTCATGCCGGTCGGACGCAAGCGAGTATGTTTTTGAACGAGGTTAGACTGATGGCGGTGAAGAAATCCGAGCCGAAGAAGAGCAGCCCGTCAAAGCCCGAGGCCAAGCCCAAGGCCGCGCCGGCCAAGGCCGCGCCGACGAAGGCCGCACCGAAAAAGGCCGCTCCAAAGAAGAAGTAGGCCTTCTCCGAGCACGAGCCTGCCGCTTCGCCGTTGACGGACAGGTCCCGCGATCTTCGTTCGCGCGGGCAGAGACTTCGCAACCGAGTGGCGTCGGTGGTTCGTGTCGAACCAACAACCCATCCTGAGACTCGATCCGGGTCGATCGGCATCGTCCACATCTTGACTCGACAATCGCATGTTTCGCGCCGGCTCTGGCCTCCAGGGTCGGCGTTTCTTTGTTCGTGTTGCTTGCGCTTGTGCACTCTTCTCAGTTCCCGATCACACTCGGGACCTGACCTTGGCGGATCCCTTCCTTGTGGTTAACATGCCGCCGCTGGGATGAATCCTCACGGTCGAATTCGGGTCAATTGTCGGTCGTCTCTCGATTCGTCGAGCTAGAATCTGTGCGATCCGCTGCCCCCGCCGGCTGCCGATGGCGGATCAGCGGCGGCCGATTCCGTTCTCTCGTGAAGAACAGGTCAGACGGTCATGGATGGCGCATCTCAATTGAAATCGTCGGTTCGCTGGTGCACGGTCGTGGTGGTCGCTCGTCAACCTGGCGGCCACTGGCGGATGCTCGACCTATGTTGGCACCACCTCCAAGAGCTTCCTCAATCAAGTTCGCAACAGTACGGACCCCAATGTCCGCTACGTCGCGTACGCCAAGCTAGGGTCGCCCGGCGCGTACGAAAACAAGGCGCAAAAAGACGAAGCGGTCGAGACGCTGGTTGCCAAATATCAGGAAGACAAGGAGCCCATCGCGATCCGCGCCGTCATCATTCGCAGCTTGGGAACTCTGGGCGATCAGCGTGCGCGTCACACCGTCATCAAGGCGGTCAACGACCCCGAAGCGGTAATCCGCGTTGAGGGCTGTCGCGCACTCGGCAAGGTCGGTATTCCCGAGGATGCGACGATTCTCGCCAGGATCATGACTGTCGATACTCTCGAGGACTGCCGGGTCGCGGCCATCGAAGGGCTCGGCTGGCTCAAGTCCCAACGACCCGCGAATCAATCGGATCCTCCTCGAGGGCATGGACCACGACGACCCCGCGATCCGGTATGAATGTTTGAATGCGCTTCGACGGATCACGGGCAAGGACCTGGGTGTCGATCCGGCTCCCTGGCGGAAAGCGCTCGAGCCTGGCCCCGAGCCTCAGCCTCCGGCGACCAAGAGTTCAACGGCGAGCTCTGCCGCTCAAGTCGGGTCCGCGTCAACCGGGAAGCAACCTTGAGCCAATGGAGAGACTCACAACCATTGTTTTCCGCCGTCGGTCGTCCAACAGATCACGGACCCAGCGGGCGGAACAGTTCGTCGGGAATCGGCGCGTGGAATTCGAGGAAGTATTTCCGCACTTGTTTCCCCGGAAAGTTGGAGGTCGTCCGGACAACCCGCGTTGGGTACCAATGGCCGCTCGGGGATCGAGCGAGCGCTTCGAAAATCTCGGTGTCGATGTAGGCGAGTTTCGGCGGGTTTGTCGATTTGAAGACGGCTGTCTCGGCACGCAGCACGACATAGTTTTGCTCAGGATTGATCCAAAGTTTGTAGCGATCAGGCTGATTGGCGGAAGCGAGCTTCTGGTCGAGCACCCGCAGAACGTGTCGTGCCTGGTGGACCGTCAGCCGGCTTCGAGTCCAATTCGAAGGTACGGTCGTCCGTCGGTTGCCACACATTGGGATGGCTCACGTGCTCCGGAAACACGTGTGGCCAGGGCATGAACGGGTCATCTGATGGGTTGATCACCTGGGTCATGGAAAGTTTCAGACGCGGTGGCCTCGGCGCATCGGCCGCGAACGGGTTCCCTTCACCATGGGTAATAGTAGACTTTTTCGCCGTCGCAGATCGCTTGCACCATGAATGTGAAATCGCCTTGGTGCTGCTTCCACCACGCCGCGTCGGCGTCTTTCGGGAACTCCTGCGGTTTCTTGGGGTCTGGCAGCAACAGCTCGACTCGCCATTTTCGCCCCTTTCGCCACATGCGGTTGACGTTCGGGCCGATTCCGGTCTCGAAAATTCCGCAGTAATCGTCGAATCGGACGCGTCCGGCCTTCAGGCCGGCGAGCACGCTCTTGAGATCGTTGCTCGGCATACGGTCGACGATCTTGGCAGAGCGAAGCGCACCCAAGTCGTAGATGTCCACCGGGCCACGGTCGGGATAGTCGAATAGGTTCGTGCCTTCCGGCCCTTCAATCGACTGGAAAACGCACGAGTGCGGCAGCTTGGTTTTTGGGTCGACGCGGAACCGCATCCGCTGCTGTCGGTCGCCCCCGACAACCTTGCATGTCAGTTCGATCTCGACCCATGAGCGGCCGTTTTCAACTACATCACGCCGATTTCGCGTGACGACCTCCATGCCGGGCACTGGCGAATTGGCCGGGCGCTCGGAGTCGAGCAACTGCTCGAAAAAATCACCCCGGTCGATTGCGCTCAGTTCGGGATTCTCGGGGATGCGGTAGACCACGCCTTCATCGGCGACATACTTGGCAACCACCTTAAGGGTTTTGTCATGGTACTCGACGATCGGCCCGTGCCGAACAGCACTCACATTGTTTTTCACGCTGAACCAGGATTCGCCGTACTCTTTTCCGTCGGGCCCAAGCGTTCGAGTATGGACCCAGGGTCGATCTTGCACTGCCTTGGCGACTTGTGCCCAGGCATTGGCCGGCCGGATCAGCGCACTGTCATCGCCGCAGCCATGACCGCCGCGACGGCAACGGCCGAACCAAGAAGCAGCCGTGTGCGCCACACCGCAGTGCGCCTTCGGTTTTTTCAATCGGTCGAGGATCGTCGACCGCAGTGCGAGACGAATTGAGGACGAGGCTCGACCGTGGGATCGCCAGCCTCGCTGAGCAGACGCTCTAGCCGTAGATCCTCGTCGCCAGGCTTAGGATGGTCGAACATTGCTCGGTTCATGTTTTTCGCCTCCCGACGGACTCAAGAAATAATCCCCCAACAGCACTCGAAGCTGGCGCGAGCCCGCGAAAGCAGCGACTCGACCGCCTTGGCCGTACGCCCGGTGCGCGCGGCGATCTCGGTCACCGTCCGACGCTCGACATACTTATCGAGGAGCACACTCCGGTGGGCGGAGTCTAAACATAAAAGGGCTGCGCGGACCACGGCGGCTGCCTCGGCCGCTTCGAGCGTTTCGATCGGCGGCACATCCACTGACGGCTCGTCGAGCCGCCCAGCACCGACGGCTTCGGCCGTTCGGCGAAAATGGCGGCACGCGCGATGGCGAGCAATCCCCAACAGCCAGTTCCGAAACTCGCCTCGACTGGGGTCGAACCGGTCAAAACGCTCAATGGCCAGCAGCCAAACGTCCTGGCATACGTCTTCGGCAGCACTTCGGTCCGAGCCGAGCAGGTGATAGATCACTCCAAACACGTCGCCGACGTGGCGATCGTACATGACCGCCCACGCCGACTGGTCGTGTCGGGCCATCGCCCGCAACAAACGGAGTTCGTTGTCCATCGTCCGCAAGCCCCGGTGGCATCGTTTCCTCCGTTAGAGTATTGCCCGGAGCCGGCGAAATCCTTCGACGTTTGTCCTCAGGAACGGAAAAAATGCGCGTGGAAATTCCAATCCGACTTGACGAATTGTCGTTCCCAAGTCGAACCGGCAATCGCGCCCGTGCATTCGTCACTTGCCGCTCTTCGTCTCGTCGCCCGGCTTGTAGTCGCGCCAGAGCCAGCGGAGCGAGTCGGGCAGGATGGCTCGGCCGTGGCGGTTGCTGTGAAAGCCCTGGCCGAAGACGAATTGATAGTCGTACTTGGAAAACTCCAGTGCCTTGGCCATCTGCTGGTTGGCCAGGGGCCAGTTGCCGTTGGCGTTATCGAGGTCGTTGGCGCCATCCTGGAGGAAGACGCGGATCGGCTTCTTGGGCGTCTTGCGGATCAAGGCCTCGTAGTTGTGGCCCCCTTCGCGCCGGGTCTTGCCGCTGGCGATGTTGGTGAAGCTGCCGACCCACGACAGGACCTTGCGAAACTCGTCCGGGCGCTCCCAGGCGACGGTCCAGGCGCAGATGCCGCCGCTGCTGATCCCGGCGATGGCCCGGCTCTCGGGGTCGTGGCGGAGCTTCACCGTCTTCTCGACCTCGGGCAGGATCTCTTCGAGCAGGAACCGGGCGTAGCGGTCGGACAAGGTGTCGTACTCGATGCTGCGCTGATTGCGCCTCGCCGCACCCGGTGCCGGGGTTGATGAACACGGCGACGGTCACGGGCATCTCCCCCTTGGCGATCAGGTTGTCGAAGACGGTGGGCACGAAGCTGGTGTACCCGCCGCCGTCCTGAAAGACCATGACGCAGGCGGGCTGGTCGTCCTTGTACTGCGCGGGGACGTAGACCCACCAGTCGCGCTTGGTCTCGGGGAAGATCTTGCTCTCCCAGGGCTTCTGCTGTGTCAGCTTGCCCTTGGGCACGCCGGGCTTCTCGGCGAGCTCGGGCTGGTCGGTGTAGACTTCGAGCTGGCCCTTCTTCGCCTCTTTCTTGCCGTCGATGACGTATGACCAGCGGAAGGCCGACCCGTGGGCGAGCGGGAACGTGGCGGCGAAGAGGGGTGTGTCGCCGATTCGAGTCAAGGGCAGGGTCTTGCCGTCGCTCGTGACGACCGCGGCCGTTTTCGCTTCCGGCGCCTCGATGGCCCAGGCGGTCTCCAGCCCTTCGACCTTCGGGTTTGCGCCGTTGATCACGTTGACCTTACCGGCCCTGTCCTTGCCGAACCAGTCGCGGACATCCTGGGCGAGCGCCTCGGCTTCCGCGCCCGTGGGCTTGGCCGCGAGGCGGGCGCTCAGCGTTTGCATCGACAGCTTGTCGGCGGCCCCGGCCGGATGGGCCAGGGTCGAAGGTGAATAAGAGCGAAAGCCCCAGGGTGGTGCGCGTTCTCATGGCGTCTCCTTCGTGTTGGTTGGTCGGGTGAGTTGTCGATGTCGCGTCAAGGAAGTCGGCACGGGTCGATCGTACCCGCAATGCTTGGATTGGATTCTACTGATGGGTATGCTGGGATTCCAGAGGTTGCCTGCCGAAGACCGTTCGAACGAAGGAGAGGCAGGAACCGATTCTGAAGGACTTCTGAACGAAAGGTGATCGCCAATGCTCCTCGAATACGTTCAGGCGGGACTCCGCCATGCAAAATATGAGATTCTTCCGGACGACGGCAGTTACTATGGGGCGATCCCGGAATGCACTGGTGTTTACGCGAACGCAGTGACTCTCGAGGATTGCCGGGAACAGTTGCGAGAGGTCCTCGAAGGATGGGTTCTTTTGCGGGTTCACAGGAACCTTTCCTTGCCAGCCATCGATGGGATTGAGCTCAACGTCATGGAGGTTGCCTGATGCCTCCTTTCGGACCAATCAAGAGGAAAGATCTGATCCGGCATCTCAAGCAGCTTGGATTTGAGGGGCCCTATTCTGGCGGCAAACACCAGTTCATGGTCAGGGGCGAGATCACCATCCGAGTTCCGAACCCGCATCAGGCTGATATCGGGATGGAACTCTTGGCCAGAATCCTGCGTCAAGTCGGGATCAACCGGGATGAGTGGGAGATGTTGTGAGCGGGAAGTGGGGCCATCCTTCTTATCCCAGGGACAGCGGGATTACCATATTAAACGAGAAATAATATGACCAAATATCGCCACGGCAAGTTGATCCCGCACGCGATCATTCTGGCATTCGCGTTTTTCCTCTTACCCGTACCTGCGATCGCTCGCGAGCCGATCCCGGACAAGCTGGTCGTGCTGACCTTCGACGACGCGGTGAAATCGCAGTACTCGGTGGTCCGGCCGATCCTGAAGAAATACGGTTTCGGCGCCACGTTTTTCGTGACCGAGGGGTTCGACTTCCCCACGAACAAGACGGACTACATGACCTGGGAGGAAATCGCGCGAGTTACATGCCGACGGGTTCGAGATCGGCAACCACACGCGTGACCACTTTGGAGTCAAAAAGGAGAATGTCGACAAACTCGCCGAACAGGTTCGAGCGATCGCGGACCGTTGCCGCGAACGACACATTCCGCCGCCGGTAACGTTTGCCTGGGCGGGAAACGGTTTCGACCCCGCCGCCCTGCCGGTCCTCAAGGGGCAGGGAATCCTCTTTGCCCGGCGCGGCGGCGCGCCCGAGTATCCGTATGCGAATGGGCGAGGTTTCGCCTATGAGCCGGGGCTGGATCATCCGCTCCTGATCCCATCGGCGGGTGACGCCCGGCCGAACTGGACGCTCGCGGATTTCATCGCCGCGGTCGAACAGGCCAAGCGTGGCCGCATCGCCGTGCTCCAGTTTCACGGCGTCCCCGACAAGGCTCATCCTTGGGTGAATACCACGCCCGAGAACTTCGAGGCATTCATGTCGTTCCTGGCTCGAAATCACTATCGCGTGATTTCGATGCGGGACCTGACGAAGTTTGTCGACCCGAACATCGTACCGAGCGATCCCACGGGCGTGATCGAGGACCGCAAGAAGTTAATTGCCTCGGCGAGAACCCCCGACGATTTTCGACGACCGAACAACGAGGACGAATTGCGCGACTGGCTGGAAAACATGACGGTTTTCCATCGGTATACTCTGGAGGAAATCGGCGCCGCGACGGGACTGACGACGAATGAGGCCAAGGCCGCCCTGTCGCGATTGGGCCTCGATCGGAACGTTCAGCCGAAACGAAGAGACGTTGATCGGCTGTTCGTCCTGCCTTATCCGGGCGGCCGTCACCCAAGAATCAGCTTCCTCGATGGCGCGATCCGGCCCAGGAGAGAGACGAAGATCAGCGTCTTCGCCCCTTGGGACGATGGCAGCTACGTCGTGATCGACGTCCCGGAGGCGATCTGGTATGCACAAGCCGGGCGTCGAGAACTCCTCTATCTGGCACACACGCATGTCCCGACCAAGTGGGATGCGCAGGGGATCGAGCTGGAGCGACTGGAATGGAGGCGCAAGCCCGAGGTATTCTTTCGGTGGCCCGGAGGTTGCCCGACGGCGTTACGTTCGGCGCCACGATCAGGCCCGACACCAACGCGGTCCGGATGGATCTCTGGATCACCAACGGCACAAAACAGACGCTCACCGGGCTGGCGGTCCAGAATTGCGCGATGCTCAAGGGTGTAGCCGGTTTCAACCAGCTCACGAACGACAATAAAGTATTCCGGAAACCGTTCGTGGCCTGTCGCAATCCGGAAGGAAATCGTTGGATCATCACGGCCTGGGAGCCATGCGTCCGGCCGTGGGCCAATGCGTCCTGTCCTTGTATGCACAGCGACCCTCAGTTCCCCGACTGCGCACCAGGCGAGACGCAGCACGTCTCCGGATGGCTCTCATTCTATGAAGGGCAGGACGTGGAGGCTGAATTCCGCCGCATCCAGGCGATGGACTGGCCGAAACGATGACTCGTTCAGTTGCGAACGAAACGGTTCGAAATGGAGAACACGGAGCTGGAAACCATGGGATACGAAATTAAGATATGCGACGTTGGCCCGCAGCCGTTGGCGGCGGTGCGTGGCCACGCCAATGCTCAGAATTTCCTAGCCCAGTTGTTCGTGCTTCTTGACGAAGTGTGGACGTTTCTCCGAGCCAATCCTCACATCAAGCATGAGGGGCTGAACGTCTTCCTCTATTACGACGAAAACGACAAGTGCCTGCTCGACACCGAGCAAGGTATGCCGATCGAGGCAGGCGTGAAGGTCGCCGAGCCCTTCGCGGGAGCAGGGAGAGTGGTCTGCTCGGTCACGCCAAGCGGGACTGTGGCCACGGTCGCGCATATCGGACCTTACGACAAACTATCCGAAGCTCATTCGGCAGTGCGAATTCGGTGCAAAGGTCACAATTACCCCCTCGCGGGTCCGAAGTGGGAAATTTACGACCACTGGGATGATGATCCAAACAAACTTCGGACAGACGTGTTTTATCTCCTCAAGTAAGAGGTCAGCGGTTCTCCATCTTGGATAATCGTCCGATTCAGGTGCTACAGATGCAACAGGTTCCGCGGAGTGATGTGCTGTCGGCAGCCGGGGTCACAAAACCGGTCATCTTTTTTGATGACGTGTGCGTCATGTGCAACGGCTTTGTCAACATGATTCTCCAGGCCGATCGCCGACAACAGTTCTTGTTTGCCCCGCTCGGCGGAGAGCTTTCCAGCAAAATGCTTCCTCCACTGTCGAGTGACCCCAGCGAGTGGTCGATGGTCTACGTCGATGAATCGGGAATCCACGACCAGTCGGACGCCTCACTCGAGGTCTACCGGCGCCTGGGAGGTCCGTGGTGGTTGCTGAGCCTCGCGCGGTTCTTCCCGCGCTGGCTTCGAAATCCGGTTTACCGCGTGATCGCTCGAAACCGATATCGCTGGTTTGGAAAACGGGACACGTGCCGCCTTCCTTCGGCGGAAGAGAAAGCTCGATTCCTCCAATGACCCAATCGATGCAAGGCTTGCGCAGGGCGGGGTTTCCTGTATATCGACCTAGCAGGTTCAGTTGCACCGTGTTATGATAACTTGTCTGGCCGGTCGAGTCGGTCCGCCAAGCTTCTTGCCCGCCTTCGCGAAGGTCCAACAATGGAAAGTTTACCCAACACATCGGAAGCCAGCCTCTCAAGAGGGTTTTGGTTTGTTTTTCCGCTGGCGGGCAGAACGATCAGAGCGTGGGGGGGCTGCTCCGGCTTGGAGCGAGTCTACGTTGATGACGGCGTCGTTTCGGAGCACAGGAGTATCGGAACGAAAAGCGTGCATGTTTTCTCCATAGACGGCGATAACTATGCGATTTGGTTCAAAACAATCGACCTGCTGAAAGGACAGTTGGAATGTACGCTTCTCAAGAACGGCGTAACTCTGAAGTCCTATATGATGAGCAAGTACATTCGAGACAAATCATTCTTTTGGGTGGCCCTCCTGTTATTATACATAGCTGGCGGCGGTGCGCTTGGTTTCTCATGGGTTTACTTCCGACTTCCTTTCTGGGTCGTCCTCGCCCTATTCGCACTCATTCCGATCGCAGTCAGGCTAGTGGCTCTAAAGCAAACAGGCTTTTCTATTGAAGAAATACCGATGTGATCTGATCATAGGCTCAGTCCGATCGGCACAACTTCGGTGGTCCGGCGGCTTATCCTCCCGATTCTCATAGCGGGGTACTCTGTGAGCACCGAGTAGGGGATTGGTGCTTACAGAGCAGCCGACAATTCGCGATTCGACCACAACTCGACATGGCTGGATGGGCACAGACCCTGGCGATAATGAGAAGTGCTCTTTGCGAACTGCGAAGGCTCGGCTCGTGTCGGAGGGGCGCGAGCCCGAGGCGAGTCATGTCCGCTTCGGTCGCGGGGCAGGGCGGCGTCAGCGGGTCTCGAGGGGATATGGACAGTCATTCGCTTGAGCTTCTGGATTTTGAAAAGGTTCGCACGCTGGTTGCCGCGCGCGCGGCGTGCGCGCTGGGCAAGATGGCGGCACGACAAATCGAACCGAGTGTCGACCCCGGCGAAATCCACAACCGGCAGTCTCTGACCACAGAGATGGTCGAAGCACTCGGCGCGGGATTACGACCTCCCTTCGGCGGACTGCATGACATTCGCCAGCTTGTGCGACGCGCCCAGGTCGGGGGCATCCTCGAGGCGGAAGAGTTGGCCGAGACGGTCGAGACGCTCCGCGCCATCGGCAACCTCGATCAGTGGATCGCCCGAAACGGCGACCAGTTTCCGAGACTCGGCGGGCTTCGGCAGGGTGTCGGTGAATTCTCGGGACTTGCCGTCGCGATTGAAGGGTGCCTCGACAGCCGGGCCATCGTGCTCGATACCGCCAGCCGCCGGCTCGCTGTTCTCAGACGCGAGATCGGACAAGTTGAGGAGCGAATTCAAGAGACGCTCCGTCACATGCTCCGTTCGCCCGACATCCGGCGGTATCTGCGCTACCCCAATTTCACGATGGTCGGGCACCATTATGTCTTGCCGGTTTCCAAGGAACACCGGGGTGAGATCCAAGGCTCAGTCCTCCGGACCAGCGCGAGCAACGAGACCGTCTACATCGAGCCCATGGTCATCAGTGAAAAGTCGGCTCAACTATCCTTGCTCCGCGCGCGGGAGGCGAAGGAAGTGCGGCGGATTCTACGATGGCTGAGCGCACAGGTCGGCATGGTCGCGGAGTCGCTGTTGGGCACGCTGGAAACGTTGGCCGAGCTCGATTTGGTCCACGCGCAGGCTCGTCTCAGCAACGACTATCGAATGTCCGCGCCGCACCTCAACCAGGAGGGGCGGTTGGTGCTCCGCGCTGGCCGGCACCCCCTGCTCGAAGCCCTCTTTCGTGGTGATCCGGCCGTTCTCACTGCGCCTCTGAAGAGTCGGCTCGCCCGGAGACCGATCTGGGGCAGAGCGTTCCTGTCGCGGCATCCGAACCCAGGGACGCTGTGCGTGCCGCGGTCGAGATCAGGACCGTGATTCCGATCGACGTGAATCTGGGAGTTCGCTTTCAGACCTTGGTTGTGACCGGCCCGAACACAGGGGGAAAGACGGTTGCTCTCAAGACGGTTGGTCTTCTGGCGATGATGGCGCAGTCGGGGTTGCACGTGCCGGCCGGCGAGGGTTCCGAGTTCCCGGTCTTTGACGATGTCCTCACCGATATCGGCGACGAACAGAGCCTGGAGCAGTCGCTCTCCACATTTTCGTCGCACGTCCGGCGGATCTCGGAGATCCTTGGGAAAGCCACGTCTCGCTCCTTGGTCCTACTCGATGAATTGGGCGCCGGGACCGACCCCGCCGATGGGGCCGCCCTGGGCCGGTCGATCCTCGACGAACTCGACAGTATCGGCTGCCAATCGATTGTTACGACTCACATTGGTGACCTCAAGACTTATGCACTCTCAAACCCTCGCGCCGAAAACGCCGCCGTCGAGTTTGATGACGAGACCCTCCGGCCCAAGTTTCGGCTGCATATCGGCGATATCGGCCAATCCAACGCCTTGAAGATCGCACGACACCTGCACCTGCCCGAGCATGTGGTTGCGCGGGCTGAGTCGTACCGATCCGACCGCCTGAGCGGGGGAATTCCGGAGTGGGAGGTGCTCCAGAAGCTGCGGAAGGAGGCCGAGGAGGCGAGGCAGCAGGCGATTCAGGCCCAGACCGAAGCCGAACGAACTCGGGAAGTCCTGGCAAAGCGTCTCGCGGAGTTGCAGAATGAAACCCAAAAGGCGGATACCATTGCCGATGCCCGCGCGAGGATACAGCCCGGTGATCGGGTGGTCGTCCCTCGGCTGGGATATGACCGGCCCGGAAGGGTTGTCAAGCTCGACCCACGCAAGAAGACCGCCGTCGTGGCGATCGGCCATGTGACCTGGGACGTCTCGATCGATGAGCTAATCCCCCAGGTCATCCGCACCCCGCCGCCGTCCTCGCCGAGCCCTGCTCCTTCATCGACGCAAAAACCTCCAGCTCGGCCCAGCATGCGGCTGGACGAGTTCGATCGGTCTTGACGATCGATGCCCGATCGGACATAATCCGGTTATGAGCACTGGGCCTGCCCGGAAGCCGTTAGTTTTCTTACAAGGCTCCATCAAGAGCCCGCCTTTCACGTCGGAAGGCCGCTTGGAGGCAGGGACGCGGCTCCGGGAGCTCCAGGAAGGCGAGGCGTTAGGGATGCCGGCCTCGCGGCCCAGAGTGCATGAGCTGCGGATCAGGGACGCAGGACACAACTGGCGGATCATCTACCGTACTGACGCCGACCGCATCCTGATCGTGGAGGTTTTTGCGAAGACCACTCGGGCCACACCAAGGACGGTCGTCGAGGCATGCCAGGCCCGGCTCAAGAGGTACGAAGGTCGATGAGATGAGATGAAGGGAGAGGTTGAGAGGATGGACGCGGAAGAACGGGCGAAGATGGAGGCGATGGGTTACGCGGTCGTGGACGACGCGGCCGACTGGCTCGAGCTGACCGACTTCGAGCGTCAGATCGTGGAACTTCGAGTCAGGCTCGGCCGGGAGGTCCGGCGGCGCCGGACCGAGGCCGGGCTGTCGCAGGCCCAGCTCGCCTTGAAGATCGGATCGTCCCAATCGCGGGTCGCGAAGGTGGAGGGGATGCGCGCAGGGGTCGCCATCGACCTGATGGTCCGAGCCTTCTTCGCAACGGGGGGTACGGTCGACGAGTTGGCGCAGGCGATCGGTTCTTGACCCCTATGAAACCCTCGGACGAGCAGGCCGAGCAGTCCGCTGTCCAGCAGAATCAGCCGCGCCATAATTAGCAGATTCCTGAACTGGCGGACACTGGAGACCGTCGGGGGTCAGAGGAGCCATTGTGGCCCTTTTTCCCTGACCCCTTCGCTTCTGCCAAGTGAGCAGCGACAGTTTCACTCAATCTCCAACACCAGATTTGGCCCGTCGAGCATGATCCGGAATTGATTGAGGATATCTCGACCCAGCAAGACGTAGGGCTCATCATGACTGGCTAGAACCTCTACCAATTGGGATGGCAAATCGCGGATCTGGATTTGAACCAAGAAAGTCGGCAGCGTCTCCAGATGAGCGCCGAATCCCAGTATCGAAAGTTCACCGAGTTGGTCGAGTCGCAACTCGTCGACCAATCGCGTCGGGATGACCGTCAGATCGGCGGCGGTGTCGAGTTGAGCGGGGCATTCCGCGACCGCCGAATTCACCGCGACCGCCCGAACCGACACGTGAACGAATGGTGCCGGAGGCGAGACTTGTCGGTTGTATCGGTAACGGCTCATCTCAGGGATGGCTCCCGCCCCGCCAGATCCGCGGCGACGGTATTCGAGCCGGCCTCGGGGGCTCGTCGGTGACGTGACCAAGATAAATGGGTAAATACCCCACGCGGGAATAGGCTTCCATGGCCACGGGCACCCTCTCCGAGCCGCTGGCGACGACCTTCCCAGCGTGGATCGCGACATACTGGCCATAGTGCGTCCGGCGGAGCTCCGGCATCAGATTCCAGAATGCCCGACGCTCACATTCCCACGCGTTTTCCGGGGCCTGGGCAAGTGACAGATCTGGCGCGGGATATTCGATGACCTCGCTCATGATTTCCACCTTGTGTATTCATGAAACCACAGGTGTCTTCAAATACAACACGCCCAGCGGCGGCAGGCGGAGCGAGAGCTGGAAGGGTCTGCCAGCGTAAGGCTCAGGCACGCCCCAAGCCCCCCCGGAGTTGCCGGCGTTCGACCCGCCGTAGATCTCGGAGTCGGTGTTGAGGATCTCTCGGTAGAATCCCGCGGACGGGACGCCGATCCGGTAATTCTCGCGGACCACGGGCGTGAAGTTGCACACCACGACGATTGAGTCGTCGGGATTCTTGGCCCTTCGCAGAAACGCAATCACGCTGTTCTCCCAGTCGTGCAGCTCAAGCCACTCGTATCCTTGCCATTCGAAGTCAACCTGATGGAGAGCAGGCTGCGACTGGTAAAGGGCGTTGAGGTCGCAGACGAGCTGGAGGATTCCCTGGTGGTCGCTCCACTGGAGCAGATGCCAGTCGAGGCTCTCATCATGACCCCACTCGCGCCATTGCGCGATCTCGCTGCCCATGAAGAGCAGCTTTTTGCCCGGATGAGCGAACATGTAGCCGTACAGCAGCCTGAGGTTGGCGAACTTTTGCCAGAGGTCGCCCGGCATCTTGTCAAGCAGCGACCCCTTGCCATGCACCACCTCGTCGTGAGAGAGGGGCAGAACAAAGTTTTCACTGAACGCATAAATCATGCTGAATGTCAACGAGCCGTGTTCGTATTTGCGATGGACCGGGTCCTTCGAGAAGTAGCGTAAGGTGTCGTTCATCCAGCCCATGTTCCACTTGAGGCTGAACCCCATGCCTCCCAGGTAAGTCGGCCGCGACACACCCGACCAGCTCGTCGATTCTTCGGCGATCGTCAGAATGCCCGGGTGTTCGCGATGGCAGAGTTCATTGAGCCGTTTCAGGAAATCGATCGCTTCGAGGTTTTCGTTGCCGCCGTAAATGTTGGGAATCCACTCACCGGGTTGGCGCGAGTAGTCGAGATAGATCATCGAGGCCACGGCGTCGACTCTCAGTCCGTCGAGGTGGTAACGATCGAGCCAAAAGAGCGCATTCCCCAACAGGAAGTTACCCACCTCGGGGCGGCCGTAGTTGAAGATCTTGGTGCCCCAATCGCGATGTTCTCCTAGCCTCGGGTCGGCATGCTCGTAGAGATGAGTCCCGTCGAAATAGCCCAGGCCGTGGGCATCGTTGGGGAAGTGAGCGGGCACCCAGTCGAGGATGACACCGTATCCATTCTGGTGCATGGTGTCGACGAAGTAGGCGAAGTCGTCGGGCGTGCCGAAGCGCGAGCTGGGAGCGAAGTAACCGACCGGTTGGTAGCCCCAGCTCCCGTCAAACGGATATTCGGTGATCGGCAGCAACTCGACGTGCGTGAAGTGAGTGTGATCGAGGTGCGCGACAAGCTGGTCGGCCAGCTCTCGGTAATTGAGAAACGGACTCCCGTCGTTGCCGGTGCGTTTCCACGAACCCAGGTGAACCTCGTAGACGGCGATCGGCTTGTCGAGAGCCTGGCGTTGGGGGCGCGAGGCGATCCACGCCCGGTCGTGCCACGAAAAATCAGTGACGTCCCACACCACCGAGGCTGTCTTTGGCCGCAACTCCGCGGCGAAGCCGTAGGGGTCGGACTTCTGAATGAGATACCCGTCCTGGCGGCTCTTGACCTCGTACTTGTAGACTTCGCCCTGAGTGAGATCGGGGATAAAGAGCTCCCAGACCCCGGTCGCGCCGCGGTTGCCCATAGGGTGGCGCCGGCCGTCCCAATGATTGAAGTTGCCAATCACGCTGACTCGCTCAGCGTTTGGTGCCCAGACGGCGAAGTGGACGCCTCGAAAACCGTCGTGCGTCCGGATGTGGGCGCCCAGGCGTTCGTAGTTGCGATAGTGTGTCCCCTCGGCCATTAGATGAAGATCGAAGTCGGACAGCAGGGGTCCCAAGGCGTAAGGATCCACAAAATCCCAGGCATGACCTTCGTGGTTCTCCACCCGGAGCCGATAAGAGAAGGGGGTGCCTCGGCCGGCGAACTCGGCTTCGAAAAAACCATCCGGATGGATTCGCTCCATCGGAACCAATTCTCCCGGCTCACTTCGCGCAAGGTCGACGACCCAGGCGTGCTGAGCCTCCGGAAGAAACGCCCGTACCACCCAGGTCTTCAACCCCGCCGCATTCGACGCGAGCTCGTGTATGCCCAAGACCGCGAACGGGTTCCAGTGGCTTGCCATAAACGATCGAATCGATCTCGGACTGCGGAGTCCTGCGTTTCGTCTGCGACATTACGGGCATGATTATTGACTCGCTGGATTTTCATCGTCCTGACGTTGACACGCACTGCTTGAAACGAACCAAGAAATACTTTTAGCCACGAAATACACGGCGAAGTGAACTCAATTTTTCATTAATCGCCTAATCAGTGTTCAATCCGTGTTGCATCCGTGGCCAAGCGATTCCTTCCGCGCTCTCCCTTCTCTCGGTGGTTGAGCCGTATTCTCTGCTTATTAATGAAATCTCCGGTCGGTCACGTGACGGTGAGCATCCGCTCGAGAGCGACGCGTGCCCAGTCTGCGGTTTCCGATCGGGACCTTGATCGGGTTGACAGGAGTTCCTCGAGCCAGGTTCTCCAGGCACCAGGCCAGGTGGGGCATGTCGATCCGGAACATGGTCGCGCACATGCAGACCATGGGCGAAAGGAAGTGGATCGATTTATCGGGATTTTCCTGGGCCAAGCGGTTTACCAAGTGCAGTTCCGTGCCGACGCCCCAGATCGAGCCGGCGGCGGATTGGGAGATGGTCTTGATAATCGACTCGGTCGAACCGACAAGATCGGCGGCATCGACCACCTGCATCATGCACTCTGGATGGACCAAAATCTTACCGTCGGGGAACCGGCGTCGGAATTGGTCGACGTGGGCCGGCTTGAACATCTGGTGGACCGAACAGTGGCCTTTCCACAAAAGTACCCGACTTTGTTGGATCGGTTGCGGTTGGTTTCCTCCACACGGTTCGCGAGGGTCCCAGAGGACCATCTGGCTAAGCGGGATACCCATGGCGCGAGCGGTGTTTCGACCGAGGTGCTGGTCGGGGAAGAAGAGCACGCGGCTGCGTCTGGCGAACGACCAGTCCAGGACTGCGCGCGCGTTGGAGCTGGTGCAGACAATGCCGCCGTGGCGTCCACAGAAAGCCTTGAGTTCGGCCGCCGAGTTAATGTAGGTCACCGGCATCAAATCGTTGGTGTCGATGATCTCGCCGAGATCTTCCCAGGCAGCTTCGACCGACTCGAGGTCGGCCATGTCGGCCATGCTGCATCCGGCGGCCAGGTCCGGGAGATAAACCTCGACCTCATCACGGGCCAGCACGTCGGCGGTTTCCGCCATGAAGTGAACGCCGCAAAACACGATCGCGCGACATGCTCGGCTCTGAGCGGCGAGCTGGCTGAGCTTGTAACTGTCCCCTCGGAGATCGGCGAACCGGATCACCTCGTCCTGCTGATAATGGTGTCCCAAAATCAGGAGCGATTCGCCCATTTGCCGTTTGACAGCGAGTATCCGCCTCTCTAGCTCGGCATTGTCCATCTCCCGGTAAGGTTCAAATCCGAGCGAGGAAACCTCGGTCGTTCCGGGAACAGTGTTCGATAGGGTCATCACTTTGAAAAGTCTTGCCAGTCAGTGGTTTGAGCCCTTAGATCCGGCCTTCGTCCCAGAGGGATCCGTTGCCCCTGTTCACGAGCGACAATACCACGAGGTCTGTCGCGAGTATGGCCTTCAGTCGTATTATACCGTTGAGTCGAGCGTCGGCGAATCTCCCACTGTCGTGGGACGTTTCCCCTGCCAGGTAGTCATCATTAGTGAATCCATGAAATCAGATCCGCTTCCTTGAAATCGTGCCGATGTCCCGAGACCAAGGAGCACCAGCCGCGGAGCGAAAGCCGATGGGTGCCGTCTTGATCGTTGATGATAGCACGGCGGATCGTATCCTGCTCCGTACGATTTTAAGTCGTGCTGGCTATAAGGTTTACGAGGTTTCCAAGGGTTGCGAAGTGCGTCAGAAAGCGCGGGAGGTTCGGCCGCACGTGATCATTCTCGACGTGAACCTGCCCGATTTGAATGGCTTCGAGGTCTGCCGTGCCATTCGAGCGGATCGCGAGATTGCGAGTGTTCCGGTCTTGATGTTGACCGTGCGGCACGACGATTCCGACGTGCTCGCGGGACTGGAAGCCGGCGCTGACGACTACGTCGCCAAGGATTCGGCCGGTACGATCGTACTCGGGACGGGTGCGTCGATTGATTGAGTTCCGCCAAATGTCCGGGCTGGCCGTTCTCAATCAACAGCTTGTGCAGATTGGCCGGCTGGTGGCCGGAATCATGCACGAGATCCGAGGGCCCCTGTCCGTGATCCGCGGCAGCGCCGAGTTGTTGCGGATGAGCGAGTCGCTCGGCGGCGAAGATTCTCAATGGGTCGAGGCGATCCTCCGGAATTCCCATCTGCTTCAGCTCAGGCTCGACCATCTGATGGCGGCGGTTCGGAATCGATCTTCGGACGTCCAGGTCATGGACATTGCGGCCCCTCCTACGAGAATCCGCCGACCTGTTCCTCAAGGGACTGTCGCCGTCTGATCGCAAGATCGAGATCGAGCTGGAATGCGACGCGATGACGCCTCGCGTCCGAGTCGACGCCGGCCGCTTGATGCAGGTCTTTTTCAATCTGATGAGTAATGCGCAGCAAGCGGTATCGAGCTCGGATCGAGGAGGACGGATCCTGGTGCGGGCCTGCACGTCCGAAGACCAGGGTCGGCGGTGGGTTCTGGTCGAGGTAGTGGACGATGGACCCGGAGTACCCGAGGAGTACATCGATCGCCTGTTCGATCCGTTCTTCACAACGAAGGAGAATGGGACCGGATATGGGTTGTACCTTGCCGCCGAGATTCTCAAGGAAAACGCCGGACGGCTCTCGGTGCAGAATAATCCGGCAGGGGGTGCCACATTCACGATCTGGCTTCCCGAGGAGTCGGACCCTCGGTCAATGCTCTGGGGAATCTGCCGGGGAAGTGGAGCGGTACGCATAAACCTTGATATTGGGGCGATCGAGCGGCTCCGGGTCGGTCCCGGACGGCCCGCCTGCATCGCCCGGGAGGACTCGATTTCGAAAGAGCCAGATCAATGCCCGAGACGATCGCTCGCCGGAACCGCATCGCACGGCCGAGTCGCTGGACGCCAGCGTTTCTGATCGCTTTGGCATGGTTGGCCGTTGTCGCCCTGGCTGTCCGTAAACTACCGCGAGATGATCGCATCGTCGTGGCGATCTCGGGGTTCGGCAGCCGCCGCGCTTACGTTCTGTATCGTCGCGTGGGCCGAACGCGCGACGCTGGCGTAGTCCGATCCGGAACCTGACGCAGTTGGTACACGTCGCGAGGCGTCATCGTGAGCTCGGCGCGTTCGCTGCTTCCTCGCCCGACCTCGCGGCGCTGGCCATCGAGATCGAGGGGCTCACCAAGCTCGTTCGGCGGCGCTCGGCGGCCAGCCCACCCGTTTTCCCACCTTCCTCGATGAGCGGTGAGGAACCGCCAACGCCACCTCGAACCAGCGTGTCGCTCACTCAGAGTGGACTGTTCGACGCACCTTCACTGGACCTCGGTCAACAATTCGACCCGAAGGTTTCGGGCGAATACTCGACCATTGACATGGTCAATCGACTCGATCCGGTCGGGTTCCACTGGATCGAGTCGAGTCCGGCGGAACAGCTCTTTCTCGGCTGGCCGATCAGCGAATTGAGACGGAAATCGTTTCTGGAGATCATCCATCCCGACGACCGGCAGCAAGCCGAGGAGACCCTGGGTCAAGCCCTGGTCCGCGGCGAAGCCCTGGGGTTGGTGGTTCGGGTCCGGACCGCACTTGGCAAATCCCGAGTCATCGAGGTCAACGTGGGCGCTCGCTATGGCTCCAATCAGAAGGTCTCCCATCTGCGTTGCCATCTCAGCGACGTCACCGAGAAGGTTCGAGCGCGAGCGCGAGCTACGACTTCGATCGGTCGAGCTGACCCAGGTTAACGAGCAATTGCGGCGAATCAACCGCGAGCTCGAAGACCTCAAGGATCGTTATGGCGACCTCTATGAAAATGCCCCGGCCATGTACTTTAGCGTCGATCTCGAGGCGAAGGTGATCGAGTGTAATCAGACCATGTTGTCGACCTTGCATCGACTCGCGACCAGATCGTCGGCCTCCCTTATCACAACCTGCTACCGGAGTCGCTCCGCGGCAGGGCCCGGGTCCGATTCAAAGAGTTTCTCCAACACGGGTCGGCACAGAATGAGAGCCGATGGGTTAAATCTAACGGCGAGATCATCGACGTCTGGGTCGTCGGTACGGTCATTCAGAGTCCCAAGGACTCGACGATCCATGCACGTTGCGTGGCACAGGATGTCACGTCCAAGCGACCGCCTGGAAGCCGAACTGCAAGAGAAGAACCAACATCTGGCTCGGGCCAATGATGAGCTCTCGCAGAGGAATCGCGAGCTCGACGAGTTCGTGCATGTTGTCTCCCACGATCTTCAAGAACCCTTGCGCACTCTGATCGCATTCTCAGATTTCCTTTTGAAGGACTACGGTGACCGGCTCGATGACGCGGGTCAGGAGTATGTGCGTTACCTCGTCGACGCCTCTCGAAGGATGAGGGCCATGATTCTTGGGCTCTTGAACCTGTCGAGAGCCGGCAAGGTGATCGGCGACTTTGCGGTGGTCGATCTGGAAGAGCTGGTTGCGGTTGTAAAGACGGATTTGTGCGAGCGGTTCCGAGCGAAGAGGGGCGAGTTGCGCATCGTCGGACCATTGCCGCGTCTCTGGGGCGATCGAGATCGAATTGGGCAACTACTGGTAAATTTGATCGGCAACGGGATAAAATACAACGAGAGTCCGAGCCCGTGGGTCGAGATTGGTGCGGTGACTTCCGCCGACGTAGGTCTGCCGGGCGGAGAGCGGACGATGGCGATCTTGGCGATGATGCCATCATTTATGTCAAGGACAATGGCATCGGGATCGAGCCCCAGTTTCACGGCACGATCTTCCAGTTGTTTCGACGGTTGCACACGCAGGAAGAGTACGAGGGAACAGGAGTCGGTCTGGCGATCTGCGGCAAGATCGTACAGGCACACGGTGGTCGAATTTGGGTCGAGAGCGCGCCTGGCGACGGCGCGACGTTTTATATCCAGCTACGACGCGGGCACCCGCCGAAGGTCAGGGTCCGTCTCAATCGTCGTGATCCACTCTGCCCACTATCTGAATCGGCGGCGCCCATTCATTCCATGCCGAAAACGACACTAATTCGGGTCTCCGCGGATGAACGCCACACTCTCTGAGTTTCGGATTCTGTTGATCGAAGATAGTCGCGCCGACGCCAAGATCATCGAACGAGCGTTTCGGGAAGCAAACGTGTCGCATCGGTTGACGGTCATTGCCAATGGACGTGACGCCTTGGCTTACTTGTTTGGCCTGCGCGACGACGCCAGCCAGACCGACAATGAACCCGACCTGATTCTGCTCGACTTGAATCTGCCAGGGATCGACGGCTGCCAGGTCCTATCCCAGATCAAGGGCGATCCCTACCTCCGATTGATCCCGGTCGTGATCCTCACGACTTCCCATCGCGAGGAGGACGTTTTGCAAACTTACGCGGCCGGAGCCAACTCGTACATTCCCAAGCCGGCCGAATATCCGAGCTATCGCGATCTGGTCGGGACCTTGCACAACTACTGGATGAACACCGTCTTGAAAGTCCCTCTTTACATGAGAGGCAAGCGGTCGAAGGAGGCCGCTGGTGGCGGAAACGGGCACTGATGACAACGAGGCGGACCGTGCCCTGCGGCGGAGAACCTGTCCTGCGCATCGGCGCTTGCCCCGCGGCGGGTTCTACCCGGGTTTGCGTGAACAGAGTTTGAGGCCCATGAAGTCGCGGACTTGCTGGGCGATCGCCTGCTCGGTGGGGAGTCGCTCCATCGAGCTGGCGCCGTAGAAGCCGTCGATGGCCGGCACGCGGTCGAGAATGAATTGGGCGTCGACAGGCATGGCGATTGGTCCGCCGTGGCAGAGCACGAGCACGTCGGCACGGACGCTTTTACTGACATCCGCGATGTCCGCGACCTCCCGAACGCAATCGCCAAGTGACTTCGCCGTCTTGGCCCGATTGTCCCCCTTGTGGTGAGTCCCATGTGAGCCACGATGATATCGGCGCCTGCTTCGGTCAATAGCCGAGCCTGGTCAAGGTTGAAAGCGTACGGCGTCGTCAAGAGGTCGAGTTCGTGGGCGGCCGCGATACAGGCGATTTCGTGCGCGAATCCCATGCCCGTCTCTTCGAGGTTTGCGCGAAAGACACCGTCGATCAGGCCAACTGTTGGAAAGTTCTGAATGCCGGCGAACCCCATGTCCTTGAGCTCTCTCAGGAAACGGTCGCGAATCATGAACGGATCGGTGGCGCACACACCGGCAAGCACCGGAACGCAGCTTATCGCGGTCAGGACCTCATGAGCCATCTCCCGGACGATCGCGTTGGCATTGCCGTAGGGCATCATCCCGGCCATGGAGCCTCGCCCGGCCATCCGGAACCGGCCCGAATTGTAGATGACGATCAGGTCGATTCCGCCAGCCTCCTCGCACTTGGCGCTGATCCCCGTGCCAGCGCCGCCACCGACGATCGGTGAACCAGCCGCGATCTTCTTGCGAAACCGCTCCATGATCGATGCACGCGACTCAACCATCTGGGTGATCCCTCCGTTAGGATCGTACAAGAATACGATCTAACCAGCAATATTCGGCCGGATCGTGCAACGGTTGGGTGAACTACCCGTCTGGTCGTAGCCGGTCTCTGAGTAGGGCCGTTTACGGCAACACGGATTGTGGTACACTCACTCACGGTGAGGGGCCGTCTCGACCAGGCACCCGCTGGCCCGATTAGTTCGACGTAAACGATCGCGAGGGAGTCATCGCCGTGGCTTGGGCCCCTGTTCTGGCTCTGTTGAGCGTGATTGCCGGCCAGGACCAATCGTCCCAGGTTCGATCCGGCGACCATCCTCTAGTCCAAACCAAGTCTGAGGCCAAGGTTCCAGCATCCCCGCCTGCCCCGGTGAAGAAAGCGGCCGCGACGGCGTCCGAGAAAAAGCCGGTCGCGACGGTAGGCAAAAAGAAGGCGGCCTCAGCAGCGCCGGCGCCGCTGCCCTCCACTTCGGGCGATACAGGCGTTCGTGTCCGCTCGCAGGCCGAGCTTCAGAAGCCGCGGAGCCCGTTCCTCACACTCCCCGGCGAGGCGCCGGCCGATCGCTACTCACCGCAGCGCTCGGCACCGATGGAACGGCAACCGCGGACTGGAACGAGATACCACCCTGGCGACAGGCGACTTTTTTTGGCATCCGTGCTCGGGGTCAGCTCTTTGTCTACGTTGTGGATTGCTCGGGGAGCATGATCGACGACGATCGATTCGCTCGCGCCACGATGGAGCTGCGGCGCAGCGTCTTCGCGCTCCAGACGCCACAGCGTTTCGAAGTGATTTTCTACAATCAAGACTCCATCCCGATGCCGGGTGGTCCCAGGTCCCGACCGGCCGACCCGCAGGCCAAGAACCAGTTGCTCTACTGGCTCCGACTGATCGAACCTGATGGAGGGACCGACCCCCGGCTGGCATTGAAACAAGCTCTGGCGATGCGGCCTGACGCCGTGTTCCTTCTCTCCGATGGCCTCTTTCCCGAGGGGACGGTCGACATCGTGACCAAGCTCAACACGCGCAAGATTCCGATCCATTGCGTCGACCTCGCGGGCGGCCTGGCTGGCGACGATCTCGAGCGGATCGCCCAAGCCAATGGCGGACGATACGCCTCACGGCCGGGAGACCTCCAAGGCCACCCGTGATTCGATGAAAAGGCGAGCTGACAACTTCTGTTTCTCCGGGAAAGCGGGCATTCCATGATCGATCCCCGCGTGGCCAGCGGCTTGAGAGATCTTGCTCCCACGGTGATGATTCCGCGCGAGCGAATGCTCACGCTCTTCCGCCAGACATTCGCCGGCTTCGGCTTCGTGCCGATCGATACGCCGCACATCGAGCGAATGGAGGTGCTGACAGGAAAGGGGGCCGGCTCGGACGAAGTGCTCCGACAAATCTTCGAGGTCACCAACAAGGGAGGGACGCCCGGTGAACTGGCCTTGCGGTTCGACTTGACGGTACCACTGGCCCGATTTGTCGCCAAGCACATCGACGAGCTTGGCGTGCCCTTCAAGCGTTACGCGATCGGCTCGGTGTTTCGGGGCGAGCGGCCGGCCAAAGGCCGGTTCCGCGAGTTTGTTCAGTGCGACTTCGACACCATTGGAACGGAGAGCGCTGTCGCCGATGCCGAGATTGCCCAGGTGATCCACGCCGCACTCGCCGCGGCTGGCGTGCCCGAGTTTACGATCACGCTCAACAACCGACAGATCCTCGACGGATTCCTCGATTCCCAGGGTCTCAGCGGCCGGAGCGGGCCAGTGCTCAGGGCACTCGACAAGCTGGCCAAGATCGGTCGTGACAGAGTCATCGAGGAGCTTCAAAAAGGCGGCGACACGACCGGTCCCGGTTTGACCGCCAATCTGGCGCAGCAGGTCCTCGACTTTGCCGAGGGCGGCCGTGGCGGAGTCGAGGTCTTGGGAAGGCCGAAGCGATGCTGGGATCGAATCCCAGCGTCGGGCGGGGCGTCAGCAACCTTCGCACGGTCCTCGCCCTGCTAGACGCAGTCGGTGTGCCCCAGAACCGGATCGCGCTGGACTTGGGCCTGGCACGTGGTCTCGATTACTACACCGGGATCGTTTTCGAGACCACGGTCAACGGCTGGGAGAAGTTTGGTAGCATTGCCTCGGGGGGCCGATATGACAACCTGGCCAGCTTGTTCACGTCGCGACGACTCCCCGGCGTGGGTGCTTCGATCGGCCTGGACCGGTTGCTCGCGCTGATGGACGAGGCCGGCTGGCTCAAGTCGGCGGGAACGACTGTCCCGGTGCTGGTGGCGAACTTCCCCGGCACAGACCCTGCCATCCCGTTCAAGCTGGCCGCGCGGCTTGCGCGCCGCCGGCATCGGCGCCGAGGTGTATCCTGACCCGATCGCGATCGGCAAGCAGATGGGCTACGGCTCAACTCGTGGCCATAAGCTGGGTGTGATTGTCGGACCCGACGAGCAGGCTGCAGCAGACTTTCAATCTCCGCAACCTCACCTCCCGCCAAGAGGACAAGGGACTCGCGTGGTCGGTCCTGGAAGATTCGGTTCAGAGTGCGCTGCAGATCGTCAAGCAAGAACAAAAGTGAACTTAAGGGCACGTCCCTTTTTTTGCCTCGTCAATCAGAGTGTGGAGTTGCTCGGTGGCCATTGGCTCGGAGCGGAGCATCGATTTGTGAGGCTCATTCATCGGCGCCCCCTTGAAACCGGGCGCCCGTGAGATCATCTTCTTTGTGTTGGTTTGGTTCGGTGGAATATTTCCAACTGACCTCTCGCAAGGCGATGTCAGGCATGTTAGTGTGATTGAAGCCACAGTTCGGTCGATCGGAGTTTGACTGATCGTGGCAGCCTTTCTCTTTCATGGGCGAGTGCGCGCCCATCTATCTGAAGCGACTATCTCAGAAAAACAATCCGGGGAGGTCGGGAGCCATGCTACAACGACGTCGTGGTTTTACGTTGATTGAGCTTCTGGTCGTGATCGCAATCATTGCGGTCCTGATCGCCTTGCTCTTGCCAGCCGTGCAAGCCGCCCGGGAGGCGGCGCGGCGGATCCAGTGCACCAACAATCTCAAACAATTGGGCCTGGCGATTGCCAATTACGAGTCTGCCAACAATTCCTTGCCCATCGGTACGGTGTTCAATTCGGCTGCTCCTCAGACTAGTGGAATGCCTGGACTCGTCTGCACGAGTCCAGGCTTCGGCGACAATTGCCAGAACACGCCCTGGTTCGTCCTGATGCTGCCGTTTATCGAACAAGGGCCGCTCTACAACGCCTTCAACGCCTCGATCGGCATGGAGGGACCTGGACTTCAGAGCTTGGTCATCAACAACACGGTCTTTACGACCAAGATCCCCTCCTTTCAGTGCCCGAGCGATAACAGCAACGCACTCGCGTTGTCAGCGGTGTCGGCGGCGAGCGGAGGCCAGGTCCCTGCCTTGCCTTACTCGCTGACCAAGGGAAATTACGGTGTCAATTGGGGCAATACGGATTATGGTCAGTGGTGCACCAGCGGAATTACCGGAGCTTATCCGAACTTGTATCGCCAGTCTGCGTTCGGCCGCAACCAGGCCGGGACGGGCGCCCAGTTGGTCAGGATCGCCTCGGTCACGGACGGATTGAGCAATACGACATACGCATCGGAGATCCTCCAGGGGCGAACGACGACGTCCGCGGGACGATCTGGGTCGATAATGCCGGCGCAGGTTCGTTCAATACACGATTCACGCCCAACGGGATGTTAGACATATTGCAGGCCGGCCTGGCTGGCAGCAACATGGACAACGTCACTGGTTTCGGCGGCAGCTCGAACTACCAGCCGGGCCAGAGCCCCGCGGGTCCATTCTCACTCTGCGACAGTCAGCCCGTCCAAATGCTGGGCTGTTGGACCCAAGGAAGCGAAGGGCTAGAGTACGTGGCGTCGCGAAGCCGGCATCCGGGCGGCGTCAATACGGCTTTTGGAGACGGCTCGGTCCACTTCCTCAAAAGCACGATCAGCCCGCTAACCTGGGTCGCGCTCGGTACGATCAATGGTGGCGAGGTGATCAGCTCGGATTCCTATTGAGGATAACGGTACGGCCGAACGACGAAGTTAAAGATCGGCGATCCGCGCTTGAGCTCGTCCTTGGGCGCGGAATCGCCGGCTTTCCTCTGGCCTTAATGCCATGATCCCGAGTCGGGGTTGGCGACCCAGGCCATGATGGTGGGAGCGATCGAATCGAGGGCCGTGACAAATCTGGCCGCGCCGCGTCGAATGGCCTCTTGGGGCATTCCGAAGACTTTGCAGGTTGCCTCATTCTGTGCGATCGTGAGCGACCCCGCCTCGCGCATCTCGAGCAGTCCGCTGGCGCCGTCATCGCCCATCCCGGTCATGATCACGCCGGCCGCGAACGGACCGCCTGCCTGCGCGGCGGAGCGAAACAGGACCTCGACGCTGGGACGGTGACGGCAAACGGGAGGACCGTCAACCAGCTCGACACGATAGCCCGAGCCGGAGCGGCGAATGATGCCGTGCATCTCCCCTCCCGGCATGATGAGCGCGCGGCCGGACCGGATAGGTTCGTGTTGTCGCGCCTCACCGACTTCGATCGGGATCCTGGGGTCGTCGTTGAGCCGCTGGGCGAACGTCCCGGTGAATTCCGCCGGCATGTGCTGGACGATCACAATTCCTGGCGATTCGACGGGGAAACCCGCCAGCAATGGCTTAAGCGCCTGAACACCGCCGGTGCTGATTCCCACGACGATGATCCGATCGCTGGCACCTGCGCGGGGTGAATAAGCCAGCTTGGGCAAGACCGCGTCGGCCTTGTGCCGCGCGTCAGTCGCGACCGCGGGACGATCTTCTCCAAACGGCAAGCGTCCAGCTCTCGCAGCGTTGCGAATGCTTTCGAGAAGGCCTTGCGACCAGTCGGACAACCGGTTCGCGTCATTCCAGTCCGGCTTGGCGATTACCTCCATCGCGCCCATCTCGAGTGCCGTCACTGCCCGCTCCGCTTGCGAGGTGCAGAGCACGACGGGCATCGGATGTTGACGCATCAGCTTGCGCAGGAAGGTCAGGCCGTCCATCCTCGGCATCTCGACGTCGAGGACGATCACACCGGGGACGGACTTCTTCAGCCGTTCCACCGCCTCATATGGATCGGCGGCCAACACCACCCGAAACCGTGGGTCGGACTCGACGATCGACTTCAGCCGCTGTCGCACGACGGCGCTGTCGTCGACGATCAGGACCTCGGTCGGGTTGGGGTCCGGCGGCAGTTGCACCGGTGTGCGACCTTCGCGCCGCGCCATGATGGGTCACCCCTCCTTCTGGAATAACGACGGGGAATGCTTGCGCAGCGACGGTGGGACTTCGGGCAGGATTTCGCCGTTGCCCATGGCCAACCAGCCTCCCGGCGCAAGTGCTGCGCCAGGCGGTGCAGGAGAGTCATGCGCTCATCTTCGGCAAAGTAAATCGACACGTTGCGGCAGAAAATAATCGGGAAATCGTTGGGAACAGCCCAGGTCGGGTTGCGGAGATCGAGGTGGCGGAATTTGACGAGGTCCCGGATTTCGGGGACGACTCGAAATGAACCCTCGCGCGGCCCGCGCCCTAATAGGAAGAACCGGCGGAGCCGTGCCGGCGAGACTCCCTGCACGTCTCGCGTTGTGTAGATGGCCCCGGCGGCGACCTTGAGCATCTCCAGCGACAAGTCGCTGGCGTAAATCTCCACCTTCTGGGAGGCCAGGTTGGCGAATGTCTCGGCCAGTACCATCGCCATGCTGTACGGTTCCTGGCCGGATGAGCACCCCGCCGACCAGATCCTCACTGGCATCGTCGGCGATTCCTTCAGCCACGCCGACACGTGCTCGGCCATGAACGTGAAGTGCGCCGGTTCGCGGAAGAAAGAGGTGTGATTCACCGTGCTCAGATCGATCAGGAGTTGCGCACCCCACCCAGTCGGATCAATCTTGAGCACTTTCTCGTGAAATTGGTTGAAACTGTTAAATCCTTTGAGTTGAAGACGAGAGCGCAAACGTGCTTGCAACAAACCCATGCGGTGTGGTTCGAGCGTAATTCCGATCTGATGGCGCAAGAACGCCGTGATCGGCGCGAAGTCCTTCTCAGACCAGGGTTCGGGGTCCGCCGGCGGGGGTGGCAGCATGCCCGATGTCGCCACGTTACGCTCCCTCACCGTTCAACGACCCGAGGGTCGAGAAGATACGATCTACGTCCAATACGAGCAAGAAGGCGTCTTGGTGACGGATCAAGCCGCGCACGAATGGGGTCGCTCTGCCAAGCCCAAGCTGCGGTGCGGCTTGCACTTCTTCAGGCGAAAACTCCAAGACGTCGGAAACCCGGTCCACCAAGAGTCCGGTGATCTGGGGATCGTTGCCCACGGTCGACTCCACGATCAGCACGCACGGAGCTCGGTTTTGGTTTTTGTCGTTGCCGAGCCCAAACGACAGTCGTAGATCATAAACCGGTACGACGTGACCGCGAAGGTTGATCACGCCCAACAGCGACTTCGGGCCACCGGGTACTTCAGTCAATGACTGCATGTCCAAGACTTCCTGGACGCGCATCACTTCGAGTGCATATCCCTCTCCACCCAGCCGGAACACGACGTAGGACTGCGCGTGATCGCGATCGTCAGTGGCACTGGGCTCCATCACGACATCGACCATCATCCCACCCTTACATCGTGTAATCCGAAGGCGCTCAATGAGTTCCAGTTCGGTTCCCGCTAATTGTGCCCGCTTGCGCGGGCCTTTCTCTGCCATTCCGGTCGATCGTGACGGATCAGTGAGCGATGTCGCTCTCAAGAAAACCGCTCGAAGTTGTCATCGTCGTCCATGTTAATCACAACTCCTCCCCGGGGCGTAGTGCCCAAATTGTTTGTCGATGAGGCCGGTTGCGGATTGGGTGGGCTCGGATGGGCCGGCAATGCCGTCGGGCTGGATGGATGGGCGGATGCGCTCCCGGTTTGGGTGCCACCTGTCCGGCCGTCGGAGCGCTGGGCGGGAATCGCTCGGCGTACCGGAGGTGAGAGCGGCCTGACCGGGTGTGATTGCGCTCGCACCGCCGCCCCAGAATGCGAGCGCACCTGAGGCGCGGGTGCGCCCACGTAGCCGTTTCCCGACGTGTCGAGCTGAAAGAAATCCACTTCACGTTGCAAGCTCGAGGATTGCTCCGCCAGTCCCGTGGCCGTGGCCGACAACTCATGGCTGGCGGTAGCATTCTGTTGCACAACCTCTTCCAGTTGACTAACACCGACATTGATCTCTCGGATCGCCGCCATCTGCTCCTGCGAAGCCGCGGCGATCTCTTGAATCAAGTTCGACGTGTCGCGAATCATCGGCACCGTCCGATCGAGGAGCGTGCCTGCATTTTCGGCCACAGCCACGCTTTTCTTGGCAAGATCACTGATTTGCTGCGCGGCGGCCTGGCTCCGTTCGGCGAGCTTGCGCACCTCGCCGGCCACCACGGCGAAACCCTTGCCGTGCGTCCCGGCCCGGGCCGCTTCGATCGCCGCGTTCAAGGCCAGAAGGTTGGTCTGATAGGCGATGTCGTCGACAATCAGGATCTTCTGGGTGATCTCACGCATCGCACCGACCGTCTCACGGACCGCTTCGCCGCCCTTTTCGGCCTGGGAACTGGCCTCATTGGCCATCCTTGCCGTGTCGCGGGCATGTTGTGCGTTGCGCCCCACGGAGGCATCGACGTTCTGCAAGCTGCTGGCGATTTCCTGGAGCGTCGCCGCCTGCTGTTCGGATCCCTGGGCCAATTGGTGGGCACTGGTATTGAGCTCGTTACTCGCGGTCGACACCGAACCGGTCATCTGGCGGATTCGACTGATCACGCTCGCCAGCTTGTCGACCACGGAATTCACCTGGGTCGCCAGGTCGCCCAGCTCGTCCTTCCGTTTCACGTTTGTGCGGTCGTGCAGGTGCCCCTCCTGAAGTTGCCGTGTGACCTCGATGATCTCGAGAAGGGGATGCATGAACCAGCGGCCGAAGTGACAACCCAGAAAAAGGGTCAGAACAAACGCCAGCGAGAGAATGAAGCCGATCTGGAGCTGATTGCTATAGATCATGCCGTAGGCAATCCATTGGGGCTGGGACGTTATGACGACGTACCCGGGTGGCAACGAGCCTTTCACGCCCTTGTCCAACTCGATCGGGGCGTATCCGACGATCTCGGCGTGGTTGGATGACGACCAGTTCATGATCGACCCGTCCGACGGGCCGCCCCGGGATCCGCATGGTGCCTTTTTCGTGTTTCTCCTTCGCGTACTTGGCCGCCTGCTGATAATCGAATGGAAGCTCAGAAACAACATTGCTGTTCGGGATCGCATAGCTCCCAGTTTCCGGACGCGCGATGATCACCTTATCGTCTATATCGACGATGAAGACATGAGCGGTGGCCGCCTTTGCGAGGTCGTCGAGCTTAAAATCACCGACGACGCTCGCCATGATTCTCTTGAGCGGCATCTTCTCCTCGTCGCTCAGCCGACCGCCGGCCGGATCTTCCCCGTTGGTCTTCTTGTTCTGACTCAATACGACGCCGGCCCTCTGGGCTATCCCCTCAGCGGCCTGCCGTATGATGAGGTTTTGTTTCTCCTTGAACTCGTCTTGGTCTGATAGGCGAACCAGGCCACGATCGTTGCCGGGACCAGGCCGAACAGGACCAACGCGGCCGTTATCTGTTTTCGTAGGCTGATTCTCATCGGAAACTCTCCGCCCTTACGCCGGCCGAGGATGGATTCGAGCACTGTGCTCAGCGAATCGTGACTCCGACACCAGGGCTGATAGATCAAGGATCAGGGAGACGGAGCCGTCGCCCAGGATCGTGGCTCCGGAAAAACGGTTCAGGCCGTGCAAGCCCTCACCTAAGGATTGGATGACCGCCTGAACACGTCCCAGGAGCCGATCGACGGCAACGCCGACCCGTTGGCCGGCGTGCCGCGTCAATAACAATTCTTGCCGCGCCGGTATGGGACCATTGGCTTGAAACAAATTCCTGAGCGAGACCATCGGGACGAGCTCCCCTCGGACCGCCACGCAGGGCCTCCCTTCGGCCAGGGCGGCTCGCATGCCGTTCGAGCGCGACGCATTCTTCGACCTGCGCCAGTGGAACGACGTATCGACCACCGCCCGTCTGGACCAGGAGCCCATCGATCAGAGCCAGCGTCAGAGGCAAGCGGAAGATGAACGCCGTCCCTTTTCCGGGGACGCTCTCGACGGCTACGCTGCCCGCGAAGCGCCCGGACTGCGTCGCGGACCACATCGAGCCCGACGCCCCGGCCCGACAATTCGCTGATGGTGTCGCGGGTCGAGAACCCCGGCTCGAAGATCAGGCCGACCACCCTCGGGTCGTCGGCCGGCGTCCCCGACGGGAACCATGCCGAGCATGATCCCCTTGCGCACGATCTTCTCACGGTCCAATCCTCGGCCATCGTCCTCCACCCGAATCGCGACTCGGTCCCCTTCGTGGCCGGCCGAAAGTGTGATTCGACCAACTCGCGGCTTTACCTTTCTCCAGCCGTTCTTGAGGCGTCTCCAGCGCATGGTCGGCGGCATTGCGGATCAGGTGAATCATCGGGTCGCTAAGCCGCTCGACGATCGTGCGATCGAGTTTCGTTTCCTGACCGATGATCCGCAATTCGATCTCTTTGCCCGAGCGGTCGGCCAGGTCCCGGACCACCCGCGGGAACCGGGAGAACAGCTCATCGACGGGAACCATCCGTAACTCGAGTGTCGTATCACGGATCTGCCGGCTGACTCGTTGAAGCGACTCAAGAGCATGCACCCAAGATTCCACGCCAGCCAGCTCCCGCAACCCCATCAGGTTGTCTGATACAACAACCAGCTCGCCGGCAAGTCCCACCAGATCATCAAGTTGCGCGGCGTCGACCCGAATGCGGGTGTGCGGTCGCACAATCAGGTGCTTCGCGGACGACGGCCCGTTTGGGAGGGACTGGGCGGGAACCGGGATCGGTGTCGCGGGGTGAGCCGCGGCGGCTCCGTTTCCGTGCGTCGGCGAAGGCGACCCGGTTGTCGCCGCAATCACGGGCTGACTGACCGTCGAAATCGACGGTTCCGCAGTCGGTGCCGCCGATACTCCGACTCCGTTGACGATAGCGGTCGCGGCAGGTTTCGACTCGGCGGGTCTGACCGGCACCAGCTTGCCATCGGACGTCCAACGCTGAATCGTGACAATGCTGTCTTCCGCGAAGAACAGGAACGCATCCTCAATTCGGTCCGGCTCCGCCCCGGTCTTGAGAGTGATCGTCCAGGTGAGGTAGCAACATTCCGGATCGATCACATCGAGCGGAGGAACCAGGTCGGCGTTGGTGGTGATCGTGGCTTCGCCGAGATCACGGAGCTCGTCCAGCAATCCCACGGGATTGATGCCCCTGCGCAGAACCTCTGGTCCCGGGGCCAGCCTGATCTGATAGACCGTCAGATCCGGAACTTCGGGACCCTCCCCGGCCTTGCCCGAGCCGGAAATTGGTGGCTGAGCTGAGGAAAGTCCCCGCTTCTGGGTCTTGCGGCGCGGTGTCGGAGCTTTCGCCCCGGGTTCCGATCCGGCCGTGCCTGCTGCCTTGCGAGATGACGATTTGGATTTCGGTAGTTTCTTTACCGACGACAAATCATTGGGAGTCGGTTCGGCTTTGGCCTCTCCCGGTCCAGGAACCGGCTGCTGACGAGAAGGAAGGGGCGTCGGCGGCGACACCGGATTTGCGGCGGGGGGGCCGACTGCTGGTGCTTGGTGCTTCGGAGGCGGTGGAGGGCCGGACTGGCCCATTGCTCCCGGTGAACTCTGCCACCGTAGCAGGGAAGCCAGGCGCTGGCTCAACTCGCCCGAGGGAGGGATGGGCGACTTGGCTGCCTCGGCTTCCACCATTGCCGCCAGGTGATCGCGCAGCCTCCAGCAAGGTGGTGATGATCTCGGAATCGACTGGCAGCAAACCGGCGCGGACTCGCTCCAGCACGGCCTCGATGCCATGAGTGAATTCGGCGATGGACGCCAGCCCCACCATGGCCGCGGCTCCCTTGAGGCTGTGCGCCGCGCGAAACGTTTTATCGAGGTGGCGCACGGTCGCTCTGACGCCGCTCAAGATCCATCAGTCCCTCTTCGAGACTGATCAAGAGCTCCCGCGCCTCTTCGTAGAACATCTCGCGGAAACGGTCGTCCGAGCCGCCGCTCAAATCTTTTGACCCTCAAGTTAGGCAACGATTATCGATTCTATCACGACCCAATCGGATTAATAGGAATACAGAATCAACGTGGCAAGACCCGCCGAACCCATCGTCGCAGGCTTTCTGGTTCGACGGGCTTGACCAACCACCCGGTGACACCCTGACGGTGTTCCGGTTGGAATTCCCCGGATTGCCGGCAAGAAAGAACCAGCACCGGCAAGAACCGGTGCATCGGCAGGTCGCGAACCGCGGCCACAAGCGACAGACCATCGAGGTTTGGCATTTCCAGGTCGGTTAGGAGCAGGTCGCATGGCGATTCTCGCAAGACCTGAAGCGCAGCCTCACCGTCGGCCACCGAGATAATCTTGAGGTCCATGTCGCTGAGCTGTTCGGCCACCCAGCGTCGCACCGAAGCGCTGTCATCGGCATGCAGGACGGTCTTGCTCATGACAGATTCTATGCCCAAGCGGCGGCGATGTTTGTCTCATGCTCATTCAATCGACATCGCGTGCGGCGAAAACTGTGAGAAATGGCTCAACTCAACGTGCTCATTTCAGCGAATGCTCGAATTACTTCGAATATCAGCCGCCCAATCCGATCAATGGACGGTCAGAGCTCATCACCGGACGAGATCAGCGGCCGTTCTGACCGTGATCCTTACTCCTGGATTGTGAGCAACCATTTCGACAAGCCGGATCGCTCGGCGATCTCGGTACAGACCCCTCGGGATGTTGGCCAGGCGTACCAATTGATCGCGATCCCGGGCGGTCCTTTCGCAGGAGATCAGAAGCTGGAGACCAGCCAGGTCCCATGGTCCTGAATCGTTCAAATCGATCCGAAGTCGCTTCCCTTCTGCCAACGCCATGCGCAAGGTTTCGCGCACCGCCGAGACCTCATACAGCGTGATCGGCCCAGTCAGCAGGATCGTTTTCCATTCTGATTGTTCAGCCGCCATGATGCGATCCCGCTCCAACCCTCATGGTGAGCCGGAGTTGCGCTGGCCTCACCTGTGCTTGAACCGACGTAGAGGAAGCTGGAACGCACAAATGGCCGACCGAAAGAGGGCGCCGACCATTCTTACTAGCTTAACATGCTGAGAGTGGCTTGGGGAGCATTCACTTGACGAGATGTTGGAGAACGATGATGTTGATATCGTCGGCCGGGCTTCCTGGCGACGTGTGCTTCTCGAGCGCACCGTCAACCTGGTTGAGGATCTCCGCGGGATCGGCGCCGTAGTACGACTGGAGCAAGGTCTTGAGGCCGGTCTTCACCGAACAGGGCGTCGGATGGATCCATGGCATCCGTCAAACCATCGGTGTAGATTACCAGCGATTCGCCCGGCCCGAGCCGGTCGGCCGCGCCGGCGGTGCCGTCGACCATGCCGATGCCCAGCATCCCCGGGTTGGATGGGAGCGTGCGTGGTCCATTGGGTCCGACGACGATCGCTGGTGGGTGGCCCACTCCCGCGTAGCGGATCAGCCCGGTTTCCTCGTCGGCGATCAGATAAAACCCTGTGCAGAAATAGCCTTCGGGAAAATACTGCTCGGTCGACACGTCAAGCCCCGCCAGTAACTCTCCGGGCTCGAGCACGGCGATCGACAACGACGCCGCCAGCGCCTTGACCATTCCCGAGAGCATCGCCGAGTTGACACCATGTCCGGAGACATCCGCCACCAGGATTCCCAGACGATTGTTCTCCAGGCGGTAAAAATCGTAAACGTCGCCGCCCAACTGATTTGCCGGCGTATACCGGACAGCCAATCGAAGCACTCCCCGCGGTTTTGGGGGACGCGGCATCAAGGCAAGCTGGACTTTGCGGGCCAGATCAAGCTCGAACGTCAGCTTTTTGTGTGCCGCTTCCCTCAGCCGGTTCTCGCTTGGCCAGCTCGGCGACAAGGTCGGCACTCCTCAAATGAGCGTTGATCCGCGCGCACAAGACGCGGAAGTCATCCTGGCCTTTGGGTTTCTCGATATAATCGTCGGCCCCGGCCTTGAGTCCGGCGATCTTGTTCTGGGCCTCCCCCAAGGTGGTCAGCATAAGGACGGGAATCGAGCGCAACTCCTTGTCCGCCTTGATCGCCTGACAAAATCCCGCCCCGTCGAGCTCGGGCATCTCGTAGTCGGTCAGGATCAGTTCGGGCCGTGGCTCCAGGCGCGCCTTCGCCAGGCCTTGGAGACCGTCGTTGGCCGTCTCGACTTCGTAGCCCTCCTCCTTGAGCATCGTCGACAGCATCCGTCGCATGGTGGAGCTATCTTCAACCAACAAGAGGCGACGCGCCGCCATCAGCCTTTTCTCCTTTGCGACCATCGCTTCAACTTAGCCCGGTGTTCCACGATAAAACCATTTGGGGTGGACTGTCTAGGTGACGTCAATCGTCCGACAACCAAGATGGCCAGTGAGCCCTATTACGAAACGTGAGGTTTCGGCGGTCGCAATGGCGGAAGGCAGCAGGTCTCGGGACAGACTTCATGGCCAGGCCCATCGCCGACGGCGCGGCGGCTGATCCCTTGAAGCCACTTGATCCGCTCGACGATCAACTCGCGGAGCATACCGACAAAGCGTGGATGGGTACCGACGGTCTGACTCCGGACCATCGTCAGACCGATTGCGTCACAGAGCTGGCGGGCCTCCTCGTCTAGGTCATACATTACCTCCATGTGGTCCGAAAGGAATCCGACCGGATGGATCACGACCTCCTTGACTCCGCGACTCTGTAAGTTCTTGAGATGATCGAGGATATCGGGCTCGAGCCAGGGATCACCTGGCCGGCCGCTCCGACTTTGGTATACAAGCGCCCAGAACTCCGGGTCAATCCCGATTTCGTCAGCGACCAGCCGGCATGTTTCGCGAAGCTGGTGTTCGTAGTCGCAGTTCCTCGCCATCGAGACCGGAATGCTGTGTGCTGTGAAGGCGACGGATACCGAGTCGCGACGGTCGGCAGCGAAATGACTCGAGCGCCAACCGAACCCTTTCGGCGTTGGCGGAGATGAAGTCGGGGTGGTTGTAGAAGACGCGAAGCTTGTCGACTCGGGGTGCACCTGGTCCGACCTCGGTCCGAGCCCGTTCAATATCCTCCCGATATTGCCGGCAACTGGAATACGAGCTGTATGCCGCCAGCACGACCGCCAAGGCTCGCTTGATTCCCGCGCCGGTCATCTCGGTCAATGCATCGGCCAGAAACGGGTGCCAGTTTCGGTTTCCCCAGTAGATCGGTAAGGAAATCCCGTGCTGGTCAAGCTCAGGCCTCAGGGCGCCAATCAGCGCTCGGACTTGAGCATTGATCGGGCTGACTCCACCGAAGTGGTGGTAGTGCTCGGCCACCTCCAGCAAGCGGTCCCGCGGAATGTTCCGTCCCCTCGTGACGTTCTCCAGAAACGGCAAGACGTCTTCAACACGCTCCGGGCCGCCGAAACCGACGACGAGAATCGCGTCGTAAGGGTCCGCGTCAACAGCGGGTTCGTCGCATGAAAGCCGGCTGGCGCCGTGAGGGCTGGCCATCTGATGCCTTTACCTAGCGGGAAGGTCCGAGGAAAAGAATCCTTGCCTTGTCGTAGGCCGGACGGGAACGGCCTCAAGTTTCGCATGAGCCAGCACGCCGAGCCAAGGGCATTGACGGCAAGGTCTGGCTCGACGGCCGACGGTTGATCACGAAGTCAGCAGGTGGTAATGTTTTGCGGCACGGTGAAGTGTTATCACCCGTTCCGCCGTCGAACCGCTCAAAGCCCCAGGGGAATCGACCATGACCGTCACATCGGGTAACGAAATCGCGGGCCATACAATCACCAAATATCTGGGAATCGTCCGTGGGATCGTGGTGCGGCTCGCCTACGATCGCCCAGGGCCTCTTAGGTGGCTTGAAGCAGATCGTCGGCGGCAACATACAGCAATACGCCAACGTCTGCGAAAGTGCTCGCCAGGACGCGTTCAACCTGATGGTCCAGCACGCCGAAGAGCATGGTGCCAACGCGATCATCGGCATGCGTTACGACGCGACCGAGTTTGCGGTGGGCGTGACCGAGGTCCTCGCGTACGGCACGGCTGTCCGGATCGAACGCGCAAACTGAGCGGAAGAGCGATGCGTGACACCGTCGCACGGCCAACATGCTCAACGGTCACGAAGATCGCCGGACAGTGCCGGCTCCGACAGGAAGACGACCGTTCGTCGGGCGTCTTTTTTGCAGCGGAGGGCTCCGTCGCCCAACTGTGCGCCAACCAAACGTTAGCCGCTCTAATGGACTGGCCGGATGCGTTTCGGTGAGGGTGAAAGTACGATAGTCGAGGAGTTTAACGTTCGTTTCTGTTCCCGTGATTGTTGGACCGCGGCTGAGGCCGCCGCTCCACCCGTGAGTCGCGCCGGCTTCGGTCGACCCGGTTCGGACTCCAGTGATTCATCCGCGCCGCGACGGGCACGAGACAAAGCGAGATCGGTCCGACAGATCCCGACGGCACCATCGTGGCTGGAATATGCCAGTGATGATCCATCCGGGGCGAAGGCGAGCGAATGGACATGCCCGGAATAGTCCGGGAGGGAGTGCAGCTCCTGGGCCGTCAGCACGTCCCACAGACGGATCGGGCCGGTTTCGCCCGCCGAAGCCAGGATTCGGCTGTCGGGGGAAAATGCCAGTGCGCGCAAAACCCTCACTTCATCGCGGAGCAGGCCGCGCTGTGCGCCGGTTGCCGCATCCCAGAGCGTGATGGAACCATCCTCGTCGGCCCCGGCGAGCGTTCGACCATCCGGGGAAAACCCGACCGACGTGAATTTCTCCGGTCCCGCGAGCGTGCGCAGGATCCGGCCCTGGGCGAAATCCCATAAGCGTACCGTACCATCGCTGGCCGCGGAGGCCAACTGCGTGCCATCGGGTGCGAAGACCAGTTGCTGGATCGTATCGTCATGACCGTTGAACACGCGGAGGCAGGTTCGCGTTTCGACGTCCCAGAGACGAATCGTCTTGTCCGACCCGGCCGAGGCGAGCAGCTTGCCATGAGGATGGAAGGCCAGCGTACGGGCACGCGCGGTGTGTCCGCTGAGCGTGGCCAGCCGCTTGCCGGTGGCGACGTCCCAGAGGCGGACGTTGTCTTGCTTCGTCAGGTGAGCGGAGGCCAGGATGCGGCCATCGGGCGAAAACGCGAGCGAGGCGGTCGTTCCGGGCCCGCCGTGCCAGCCGCGGATCAGCCGGCCGCTCTTCGGGTCCCAGAGCTTGATCGTCTCGGGATCGTCGTCGTCGCTGCCCGAGGCCAGCAGGTCACCATCGGGCGCGAACGCCACGGCCCACGCTTCGTCCTTGTGGCCCGCGAGCGGCGGGGGCTCGGATTCCCCTTCGAGGAACCAGCGCCGGATCGTCGGACCGGCGGCGATCGCCAGCGAACGGCCGTCGGCCGCGAAGAGCAGGTCGGCGGCCCGGTCACGATGACCGGGATACTGCCCCAGACGCTTTCCGGTGTCGACGTCCCAGATGGTCACCGGCGTGGCCCCGCCGGGGATGGCCCATTCGGTCGTCGCCAGCCTGGTTCCATCGGGTGAAAATGCAAGGTGAAGGCTGGCATTCTTCCGTCGGAACTTCGCTGATCGACAGCGCGACCCGCCTGCCTGTGGCGAGCGAGCGGAGCTCGACCACTCCGGACTCGCATGCGGCGACGAGGGTGCGGCCGTCGGTGCTGAGGGCCAGCGCGTCGCAGCGGCGAGTCGCTCGTGTAACGGAACAATTCCCTTCCGGTGCTGGATTCCCGGCAAGACACGGCATTGTTGCCAAACGCCGCCGCGACAATGCGCCCGTCGGGAGTGAATGCCGTCAACACTCGGGCGCCGAGGCGAGCGGAGTCGAAGGCCCACTCAATCTGGCCGGTCTCCGCGTCTTTCAGCGTCCAGCGGTCTTGTTCGGGCAGCGGCGCGCTCGTGAACGTCACGATCTGGCCCGCGTCGGTCAGGCAGGTGTAATCTCGCGAGCGCCACGATGACCGCAGCACGAGCCGGGAGGGGCCGTGGGAGAGATCGTAGGTTCGGATTTCCCGGATCGCCGATTCGCGCCACTCGCCGTTAACCGACTCGCGCCACGAGGTATGGAGTCTGAGCGCGGGTTCATTCCTCAAGAAGACGGGTACCGCCGCGATACAGTTGTCGAGTCCTTCGATCCGGGCCAGCTCGCGTCCGGTGGCGGCTTCCCACAGCAAGACCTCGCAGTGGGAGTGGCTGTCCGTGTCCGCCGCCGAGGCAAGCAGGCTGCCATCGGCGGAGAACACGAGGCGGCTGATCGAGAGCGCGTGCCCCTTCAACACGCCGACGGCGGAACCGGTTCGAAGGTCCCAGAGCCTGACCATCCCGACCTCGTCGCCGCTGGCGAGCGTCCGGCCGTCGGGGCTCATGGCCAGGGCCCTCACGTTTCGCTCGTGGCCGTACAACGGGGCGATCTGCCGTGTCGCGCGTTCCCAAAGGACATGCCAGGCAAAGTCACGCGGGTCGTCCTCGCCCGGGTTCGTGACCTGGTCGTGCAAGATATCCTGGGCACGTTCGAGCTGGCCGTTCTCGATCGCCGTCGCTGGCCAGGCGAAGCTGCGCAGCGTGAAGATGCCGGTTAGCCAGCCGTTGGTGGCGGTTGGCGAGGTCGGCATTGCGGTTGGCGCGGGCGACCTCGGTCTCGAGGGCCACGCCGTGGCGGCGAAGCCAGACCGTGTACTGGAACACGGCCGCCGCCAGGGCGACGGCGAGAAGCGAGGCCCGTCGCCCCTGCCACGGCCATCAACTTGCGATGCCGGCGCGTCCACTTGCCGGCCCGGTTGAGGAGGCTCGGCCGGCGAGCGCGGATCGGCCGGTCGTCGAGGAAGCGACCCAGGTCATCGGCCAGATCGGCGGCCGTCGCATAACGGTCGGCCGGGACCTTGGCCATCGCCTTCAGCACGATCGTCTCGAGCTCGACGGGGATCCTCGGGTCGATCTTTCGTGGTGGGATCGGCTCTTCCTGGGTGATCCGGCGCAAGACATCGAGGCGATCGTCGCCAGGGAACGGGGTCGCGAGGGTCAAGATCTCGTAGAGGGTGGCGCCCAGTGAATAGACATCGGTGCGCCCGTCGAGGGGAGTACGGCGGCCGAGTGCCTGCTCGGGGCTCATGTATCGCGGGGTGCCGAGGGCCTCGTCGGTTTGAGTCAGGTCGAGGCCGCCTCTGATCCTGGCCAGGCCAAAGTCGGTGATCCAGAGGTGGCCCTTCTCATCGATCAGGAGGTTCGAGGGCTTGACGTCGCGATGCAAGACGTCGTTGGCGTGGGCGTGTTCCAGGGCCATGGCGGCCTGCCGGGCGAGCCGGGCGACGTCGCGTTCGAACGAAGTGCCCTGGTCAAAGAGCGGCTTGCGCGGCGCGATCTTGCGACCCTCGACCCTGTCTGGCTTCGGTGCTGTCGTCTTGCCTCAACTCGTTGATGATCCGGGCGAGGTCACGGCACTCGATGTATTGCATCGCATAGTACGCGATCCCATCCTCCGACCCGGTGGCGAAAACGGGCACGATGTGCGGGTGTCGCAGGCTCGCGGCGGCCTGTGCCTCCACCTGGAATCGGCGCAGACGCCTGGGATCGAGCGCCACGGAGTCTTGCAAGACCTTGAGGGCAACCCGCCGGCCCAGAGACATCTGGACCGCCTCGTAGACGATGCCCATCCCGCCTCGGCCCAACTCGCGGACGATCCGGAAGTCGCCCAGGTGGCGGAGGTCGGTCTTCGCTGGAGATTGCTTGGACCAACCGGCCATCATGCGGATGGTGGGCAGGAGGTTGCGCAGTTCTTCACCGTCGCAGTCGTCGAGGTCGACGGCTTCGCCGCGCCTGAGCCGCTCGGCGAGCGCGGCGGCCCGCTCGGCGAGTGCGGCATCTTCGCCCATCAGGCCGTCGTCGGCCGTCGATCCACGCGGAATCGTTCATGGGCTCACCTCGGGGCCGTCGCTGTCCATGAGGGCGCGAATGCGCCGCAAAGCACGCAGGTGCCGCATCTTGGCCGCCCCCTCGCCGATGTCGAGGATCGCGGCGATTTCCGGAAAACTCAGCTCTTCGAGATAGTGCATCATCAGGATCTCGCGATCGATCGGCGCCAGCTCTTGCAGGGCCGCGTGCACGTGCCGGCGTTGTTCCTCGCGGAGCAGGGCATGGCCGGGCGTCGTGTCATTCGCCACCAGGCTATTAACCATGAGCTGGGCCGAGCTGTCGGGCCAGGCGAAGGCGTCTGCCTCCTCTCTCGCAACGCTTCGGGCCTTCGACCGCCGATGCCGGCGGTGCACCGCCGCCAGCCGCTCCGCGGCCAGGCGGTGCAGCCACGGGATAAAAAGGCAAAGGGCGATCGCGCGCATAGTCCGCCAGCTTTCGCGCGGCGTCGGCCAACGCCTCCTGCACGACGTCAGAAGCGTCCACGCGGGCCGCCAACCGATCATCGAGCCGCAAGGCGATCATGCGACGCAACCGCTCCCGGTGGCGCTCGAGAAGCCTTTCAATCGCTGCGGTGTCGCCGGCGGCGGCGTTTCTGAGCAAGTGATCAGTATCGTCGGGACCGCCCGGGGGTAATGCCAAGGCCATCAGCGAATCCACCAGAGTGTATCCTGTCGTCGTGAACGTCACGGTCACAACGATTCTCGCCTGACAGCAGGCGATCTTGCAACGATGCCGCGATCCGATGTGGGCCGTGCGATGCGAACAAAAAAATGCGGTGAGGCGTGACCTTCTCGGTACGCCGAGCAGGATTCTCTATAGACACTTTCGCGTCGGCCGACGGTCGGTCTTCGGTGGAAGGCCAGCTCAATGCTTAGCGTGGGCCGCGTTCAGGCATCGGCCCCTTGAGTTGCTAGCGGCCCGCCGTCCGGCTCAGAAACCACTTGCGCCGACGACCTCGTTGCCAGCTCGCGTCGTGAGGACCTGCCAGACGTGAAACCGCGTTTCAGGGGCTAGCTGGAACAGGCCGCTACGGTCGCGGGTGACGCCCAGCGGGGTCGCCGTGCTGGGGTCGACCGCCCACGAGTCGATCGTGTCCTTGATGAACTTGACCGAGCCGTCGACGAAGGCGGCATTTGCCCCTCCCGGATGCATGCTCGAGACCGCGCCGATGATACGCTCGACAGAGGCCGTCGCCGTACTCGTCGTTCACCTTGCCCTGGGGGTTGATCGGATAGAACGACGTGAAGATCGTGGAGCCGTACCAACCTCCCGCCCATTGCGGTCCCTCCACGATCCGCTCGGTGTCATCGATCAAGAGCGACACGGCATGCTCGGCGTAGAAGATCGTGTTGCTCATGCCGTCGGTGATGTCTGCGAGGCGGGTTGCGCTCCCGCGGTAGAACAGGCCGTTGCATTGTGCCAGTCGGGACAGGTCGCGACTGTGGTGAAACCAGGTACCCGCGTTTCCGGCGTAACTGGTGTAGGCGACGTCGAACGCCCCGTAATAAAAGAAATCGTGGCCCGGTTCGAAGAACAGGTCGCCCCGGTAAATGTCGGTCATCGATGCCATCGGGTCACTGGGGCATTGATAGACCTCGAGTCTTGCACCCATGACGGTGGTGTTCGCCGCGGACCAGATGACCCAGTCGAAGTTGACGGCATTGAACAAGGGCGCCTGTTCGAGGAACGGCAAGATCGCGACATGCTGGCTGGCCGTGCTGTAGTTGAAGGTGAATTGAACACCGGCGGGCAGAGCGCCCCACACGTCGGCGTAGGTTGATGTCGCCAGCGCGATCTGTTTGAGGTTAATGGCGCAATTCGATCGCCGGGCCGCTTCGCGCGCCGCCAGGACAGCCGGCAGCAACATCATGATCAAGATACCGAGGATGGCGATGACGACCAGTAATTCAACGAGAGTCAACCCTCGGCGCTGCTGGTCAGGCGTGCCGCCGTGCATCGCTGGCCCCATTTCAAGCTGAGAACTCGAACGATAGCGAGGCAGATCGCTTCGTGCCATGTATCATCGATGCCGCACAGGGGCTTTGTCTCTTGCCCACGATTGGTTTCGAGGAGTCTCGCCGTAGTCTGATCTCCGCTTGGCGAGAGCTTCCCTGGCCTTCTTCAGATCGACGTTCGTCGAAGCCGGATTGGGAACAACCGCCCGACCATCCGGCCACGAGTCCAGCCACGAGCCCAGCTACGAACACTCTTGGGCCCGATGAAAGTGGCTTGGGGTTCATGAGAAGCAGGCTCTGGTCATTCCTGGTGTAAGATCGCCAGTTCCCGTCTGGCCTGCCTGGAATCGCCGGCACGAGCTAAATCGAAAAAAGCAAGCCCAACTGGCGATGACTTCGGCGGTTCGACGGCGGATCGCGCGCGGCAGCCAACAAACGCCCGAGCCATGCTCCGGTTCTTCTGACCGGCTCAGGCCGTCGTTGTGGCCATCAGCCATTCCACCAGAGTATATCCTGCCGTTCGAACGGTCATAGTAACAACCTATGCCGCGCGATGCTACGCAGGCATCGATCTCGTGATGCGTCTGCCTTTGATTGAGGGGATCAGAAGGTCCGGGACCACCTGGCGCTCTGAGGCTCGCCTGTTATTCAATCCTGCGAGTCGCCCGAAACACGCACAATCTCCGATTTGTTGCCGGCGAATTCGTCCGCGATCGCAACCCGAGACTAATCACGATGATCGAGACGGACCAATCGAAATGATGACCCGAAGCATGCGAAGCCCCGCGAACGAAACTCACGCGTCGTGATTCTCCCAAATACTTCATCACTTTGCGTTCCGTCCGCCACCATTCGAGAGCGTCTCCGCTGTCTGGATCGTACTCTCGGCCGAAGCCTCGATCGCCAGAACGACCTCGCTGTCGCGGATTTCCAACACGGTGATCCGGATGGAATTACCGACGAAAATTTGTTCAGTCGCCTTACGTGTCAAGACCAGCATCCTGATTACTCCTCCATGATTCGGATTCGATTCTCGCTCGCAAGCAGTCTCTCACGATTACCCAAATCGCTTCTCCGGGCGCGATCGTTGCAACGAACCACCTTCGGACCGACTCGTCGGGCCGCCGTGACGCTCGCCACTTTGTCCATCGACGTGCGGGCCGGCGTGCGCGTGGGAGACCGGTCGCGTCTGCGCAAGTACGGCTCGAGATCAATCGCCGCACCCAATCGGCCGCTCGATTCGCATTCAACTCGCATGGCCCGAATGAGTTCGATCCAACTTCAATTGGGGCGGAACAACCCAAAATCCGCGACAGGGCATCGCTGGTCGACGGCGTCTGGCGCTCGGATGCCCACCGCAAGGTGTCTATCGTCCGCTGGTAGTCGCGATAACTTTATCTGTTCCAAGTTGTAGCTGAATGACTGCCGGCTCGGCACGGAGGATGGCGAAGAGCAGACAAGCAAATTCAATTCAGCCAGCCCTCATCCTGTGCCATCGGGCCCCGACCTCATGCCGCAGTTCTCCTGTTCGCCCGCACCCCGATGGTCGGTCGCCGGCTCTCATGGGAATCCTGCGAGACGAACAAAAAGGTCACACCGAGCGCGCGAAATCTCAACCTCTTCATGCCACGCCCGACGAACGACCAAGAGGTCAGGAAGCTGCGCGTGCAGTTGCGCTCGCCAACGGCACATCGGCCGCCGTGTGGTCGGACCGCTCGCATCTACCAGGCCCGGTCGAGAAGGTCTTCCAGGTCGGTTTGAGTGCAGGGGCGCGGGTTGGTGCGATGGCAGTGGTCAAGCAGGGCGAGTCGGGCATACTCGGGGATCTGGTCGTGGCGGAGCCCGTCGATCTGTCCGAGGCGGCGGGGAAGCGGCAACCGCGCAAGGACGAGTTCCGTCAAGGTGATCAGGTGCCCCGTGGCGTCACCGCTGCGGCCGAGCCCTAGTCGTCCGGCCAGCTCGGCCATGCGGGCTCCGGCGGCCTCGCGGTTGTAGCGGAGTGAAGTCGCGAGCAAAACCGCGTTGAGCGTCCCATGATGTACGCGGCCCTGGGACCCGAGGCGCGTGTGACAACGCGTGGACCACACCCAGCCCTTTGTGGAAGCTGATCCCTCCCAGCAGGGCTCCCATCATCATTGCGGTACGAGCCTCAGCGTTGGTGCCGTCGCGGACCGCCGTCTCCAATCCTTTGGAAATCGACTTCAGTCCCTCCACGGCAATTCCGTCACAAATCGGGTGAAACGTGGTTGAGAGGTAGCTTTCCACGCAATGGCTAAGGGCGTCCATACCTGTCCCCGCAGTCAAGACCGGGGAGAGATCGCGTGTAAGGTCGGGGTCGCATATCGCCGTGCTCGGCAGGAGGTGCTGCGAGAGAATGGCCGTTTTCCGGCCCGTCTGGGGAAGCTGGATCAAGGTTCCTCGCCCCGCTTCGCTGCCGGTGCCGGCCGTCGTTGGCACGGCGACCATCGGTGGCATGGCCGCTCGAATCTTCTCCTGACCTCCCCGAGTCAAGTCGTACTCCGCAAGTCGACCGGGGTGTGTGACCAGCAGCCGAATGGCCTTGGCGGCATCGATGGGACTGCCTCCGCCCACGGCGACTAGGCCGTCGCAAGATTCATTGCGATAGCGATCCAAACCGAGCAGGACGTCTTCCTCGGTCGGGTTCGCGTGGATCTCACCAAAGACAACCGTTGCTTTTCCCAGCGGGCCGATGACTTCCTCAGCCAGCCCCGCGGCCAGGAGACCTTGGTCAGTCACCACCAACGGCCGAGTGATCCCCAATCGGGCCAGTTCTCCGGCCAGCAATCCCCTGGCTCCGCCGCCGAATAAGATGCGATTGGGGAAGGTGAATATCGAAGCCGCCGGCGTTTTTGGCTCGTGATCGGCCCCATCATCATGGCGACGTGTCGCCGGGGAGCCATCTTTGGATTGCGCTGTGATGGAGATCGTCGCCGTCACACTCAAAACACACGCTCCTCTGCCCTGACGCTCATTTCTTGGCGAGACTTCGCTGATCGCCGATCTTGCTCTTGACTCAAGGAAACTCGAACCGAGGCCGGCCTGATCCCCTCGATCGTCTTCCGCTCGTATATATTGTAGGCCATGACACAATCGTTTCGACCGCTTTATCAGTTGAGCATCGCCAGCGCCTGTTCCATTTCGCCGGCCGCGTGCGAATCGCCCGAGGTCCTCGCCTTGGCGATCCCCGTTCGCCACGTCGCCCGCGCCGCCTCGGTTTCGCCGCCGTCCGCGTATGACTGGCCAAGCTGCTGGTAAGCGGCTACCTGATGTTCCGGATCGTCGCCGATCAAATCCAGAAGCCGCTGACGACCCTCCTCGACGTCTCCCTCGCGGAGGCACTGCATTGCAAGGCCGTAGCGGAGAAAGAGATCGGTCGGGTCGTCGGCCAAACTTTGTTCGAGCATCAATCGCCGGCGTGATTTTTCGGACATACTGCCCCTGGATTCCATCGAACGCTTTGGCTTATAAGGCACGTCGGATGACCGGCTTCCTTTCCCACACACGGGCTGGCACCACATCGACGAAAGTCGGCAAGTCCCTTCGCGAACCTCCCACCGAGACAGGTCAACCTGATTAGACTTAAACCTATCGGACTTGTCTCCCAACCGTCAATGCTCCCCGAGTACTTTAAGAATACTCCCAAGCATCCATCTTTGTGACGCACTTCAAGCCTGCTGATTCGTACAACCGCCGCAACCCGTTTTTTCGGCGATTCCAAGCCGGGGTCCGAGCGCGCGATCGAGCCAACGCATTTTTGCGAAAGCCTGTCCTTTTTGGCGTCCGGGACAAAGCCGAGACGCCTGGCGCTCGTCGAAAAAGCGCCGCGTCGCGGCTGGGGCGAGCTCGCTAGACGAGAACCTGGATCGGGATTGATCGCCACCCAGTTTGGGCAAACTGGAACGAACGTGCGGATAAGTGCGGAGACAGGGAAAACTGGGGAAGATCGGCGCGACTAGGTTCAAGCTGGGAAACAGGGTAACCGATCCAAAACCAAGCCGGCCGCCGCGACTCCGAGGGGGTGTAGCGGCAACCGGCTTGAACCGAACGGAAGCGAGTAAAGTTGAGTTGAGTGCAGCTTTTGTCTATCGCTGAGAGGACGACCGCCGTGCCAACGCCCTTCATGAGTCGAAAAGAGGGACAGCGTGGGACACTTATCCGGAATTGCGTGGTCGCGGTCGTCGCGGTGGCGGCGATCCCGGCAGGAACCGTCGCCGCGTCCGACTCGCGGCGGACAGTGGTCGTCGAGGCCATTGAAAAGGTGCACCGCTGCGTTGTGAACATCTCGAGCGAGAAGAAAGCCGCCTCCCAGAGTCGCTGGCCGTTCTCGGCCGAGGAGAACCAACGTCCAAGGGTGAGCGGCATGGGGAGCGGCGTCATTGTCGACGGCCGCGGCTACGTCCTCACCAACCATCATGTCGTCGACAAAGTTCAAGGTGTCGTCGTCGAACTATTCGACGGCACGACATATCCGGGTCGTGTGATTCAGAATGATCCGGTGATGGACTTGGCGGTGCTCAAGATCGACCCTCTCAGCCCACTGGCCGCGATTGAGATCGGCACCTCATCTGATCTCATGATCGGGGAGTCCGTGATCACGATTGGCAACGCGTTCGGCTACGAGAATACGGTTTCCGTAGGAATCGTCAGTGCTCTGCATCGTGACGTGACGCTTTCCGACGATCAGGTTTACCGCAACTTGATCCAGACGGATGCGTGCATCAACCCCGGAAACTCCGGCGGTCCCTTGATCAACATCGACGGCGAGCTGATCGGAATCAACGTGGCGGTTCGCGCGGGTGCTCAGGGGATCGGTTTTGCCCTGCCAATTGATGAAGTCAAGCGGGTCGCCGCGGAGATGTTGAGCACGCGACGATTGGCGTCGACGTGGCACGGGCTGGTCGCCACTGATGAGCGGCGAGGCTCGAAGCACGGAGTGGTGATTGCCGAGGTGCAACCCGGCAGCCCGGCTGAAGCATCCGGATTCAAGCCCGGCGATGAGCTGCTTCGCGTCGGCACGTTGCCTGTTGCCAACGTTCTGGACCTCGAGCGTGGGTTGTTCGACGTCCGTCCGGGCCAACCCGCCACCGTGAAGGTCCGCCGTGGCGGCACCGAGACCGCTTTGTCGCTGGACGTCAAGCCGCTGGGGACCTCCTTAGCGGCCCCCGACACGGATGACCTGGTCTGGCGGCTGATCGGTCTGAAGACACTCCCCGTGTCGACCGAGTACGTGGCGTCTGTCTCGCCCAAACTTCGCGGAGGGCTCTATGTGCAGGCTGTATCACCCGGCAGCCCGGCGGCGGCGGCATCCATCCAGAAAGGTGACATCCTGGTCGGCATGAACGTGGGCAGCCGGCACTGGGAAACCATCCGCGCCGACAACATCGTCTATGTTCTGCGACAACCCGAGACCGCCCAGACCCAGAGCGCTCTCCTGTATGTTGTCCGCAAGAGCGGGATTCAGCCCCGACGGATCAGCCTTGGCGACCCGGCAACACAATCGATGCTCAGCCGGTGACATCGACTCGAACTCGCCCGGCGCCAGACCAAGGGACCTACTGCCATGACGGCGGGCGCGAACGTCCGGGCCGATCCGAGTGATTCGCCGCCCATCTTCTTGATCGACCATCGATTATCTCATAAGCTCTCCTCGATCGGTCTGCCTTTGAGCCGCTCAGACTGCCACGGCAACGGCGGACACACAAACCCGACGCGTGAGCGAGGGATCCCGCGGTTTCAATCTCGCGCACACCTCGGGTTGGTATCTCGGCGGCACCCGACGGAAGGCTGGGTCTTCTTCCGCCCAGTGCGCAATGCGTGAGTAAAACGCTGTACTAACGCGCGCAAGCCAGCGGAAATCCACACGACGGGATGCATTGCTAACATATAGGACCGCTCACGATTTCGAATTCCATTCTGGACTTTGCTCCGGAAGTGGGTCGAAGCACGCTCACGTTCGATGAAAGAATCGGAGAATCCTACGTTGTTTCATCGCCATCGACATTGGAAGGACAAGCTGCTAGCTTGATTGGTTGAGCCGGTGATTTGCTCGGCGGCGCGAGTCCGCCACGCGAGAGCACTCTCGGAGTGGAGGAGGCGATGGGATGGGACGAACAGGAGTCTGCAACGGAGGACAAGCTCCTGGAGGATTCTGACGCCGAACCTGGCCGGGGCGAGATCATCGTGTTGTTCGTCTTCTTCCGAAGGTGGACTTGCACCGCTATCGCTATTCCTCGGTTGGCTGCTAAATCACCAAGCTCTCAATTTGTTCACCTGGAACGGACCTGACGCCGCTTGGGGAGTTGTGGCTTCGGCTCCGCTGATCTTGTTTTTCGTGGCAATCATGCAATGGCCGATCGGACCGCTGTCAGGCGTCCGGAAGTTTTGGGACACCGAAGTCGTCCCCCTCCTCGCGGAAAGCTCGTGGTCAGAAATTGCCCTGATTTCGCTGTCGGCGGGCGTTGGGGAGGAGATGTTGTTTCGAGGCGTACTCCAACCCTCGTTCACGAGTTGGTTCGGCTCCTCCTGGGGACTGACCTTGACTAGCATCCTGTTTGGTTTGCTCCTTCCCATTTCGATCCCTTATGTGGTAATCGCCTGCATCATTGGTTTTTATCTGGGCACCGTCTATATCGTCAGCGGAAACCTCCTCACGGTCATGGTCGTGCACGCCGCGTATGTCTTCGCGGCGCTCGCGTACCTCCTTCGCTTTCGGCGAGGGGACTGAGCCAATCCCCGTCCGCTCGATGCCGCGTGTGACGTGAAGTGGGTCGTCACGCTCTACAAGTCATGATGATTTAGCCGGCCACAGTGGCTATGCTGGCTGGAATGGATATGCCCTCGTCTTTGCGAAAGGATGAAATAATGCGGAAGACCTTGTTCGCGAACCCGCGCGCGAAGCGGGGCCGACCTGGAGCGGCCTGGTTGTTCTGGACAACGCTTGCGTTGCTGGCCGTCCTCCTCGGGAGTGGCTCGGTGGGGGTCGCTCAGGCACAAGTCATTCAATGGAAATTCAAGCCCGGCGAGGTGCTACGATACGCGTTGGAGCAAAAGGCGGTCGAAAGCATTAAGGAAGGTGGACGAGAATCCAAGTCGACCCGATCCGATATCACCAACTTGAGCTGGACCGTCAAAAACGTCGCCAGCAACGGTGAGGCCGAGATCACACATCGGATTGAACGTGTGCGAGTGCGGATCGAAGCCCCGCCATACATGCCGTTTGACTTCGATTCCGATGCTCCCAAAGTCGACGCTCCCGGACCGTTCGAAGCCGTGGCTCAACTGACCAAAGCCATGGCCGGCGTCGAGTTTACGTTCAAAATGAAGCCCACCGGGGAAATCATTGATATCGCGATTACCGCCCCGACCGTGAAGAGGCTGCGCGACGCGGTAAAACCACCGGCGGGAGCTGGGGCCGGGGCTGGAGAGAGCCAACTGTCCGAACAAGCAATCAAGGACATGCTGATGCAGTTAAGTCCACCCCCTTTTCCAGCAGGGGCTCTCGAGCCCGGCAAGACCTGGTCGAGTAAGCCCTCCAAGATTCCCACGCCTGTGGGAAACATGGTGATGGACAAGATCTTCACGTTCCAGGGGGCCGATGCCAAGAATCCCAATCTTCTGGTAATCGGCATGGAGACGAGAGTGGCCCTCGAGCCGATCCCGAACTCGCCCGTCACGGCCAAGATTCGGACGCAGGAGGGTAAGGGAACTTTGACTTTCGACGCCGATGCCGGACGAATCGTCAATACCCGTGGAACTGAGAAGTCCGAGATGCTCATTTCCGAGGGCGGCCGGGAAATCGGCCGAACGACCGACTCAACCACCTCGATGACGCTTCAGCCGTGACTAAATTGTCAGTTGTCAGTTGTCAGTTGTCCGTTGTCTTGGAATGGGGATCGCGTGGTTGGGTTGGCTGTTTTCTAGTGCCCCGTCAAGTCCGCGGGCCACTGCTGCCGCGAAGCGAACAACGGACAACGGACCACTGACAAATCAGGACAACGGACCATGGACTATCAGGCGATCCCGTGTTTTCTCAATTTGCTGCACAGGGTGCTCCTCGGCATGCCCAGGAGCCGCGCGGCTGCGCTCTTCTTGCCGTTCGCTTCGTTGAGGGCGTCGAGTAGCCGCTGGCGTTCGTACGCGATGAACTCGGAATTCCAATCCTCGGCGGCGGCCGGTTCCAGCTCGGGGATGTTCTCGAGCCGGCGCCGAAGTCCCGGGGCTGGAAGGTGATGCCGGACTTGACCGGCGGCGCAGACAAACCAGTGCCGGACAGATTGCCGGCCGGCGACGCGCCGGAGGCGACGGGAGCCGGAAGTCGCGGGCGAAGCCGACGGCGGCTCGGCCGTCGCAATTCCGGTGGCAGGTCCTCGAGCGTGACCGCCGGCCCCTCGGCGAGCACGACCGCCCGCTCCACGACGTTCTCGAGCTCCCGGATGTTGCCGGGCCAGTCATAGGCCACCAAGGCTTCGACCGTCTCGGGATCCAGATGGTTGACCAGGCTTCCGGACTGTTGCGCGTGCAGGTTCAGGAAGTAGAGAGCCAGCTCGAAGATGTCTTCGCGACGCTGGCGCAAGGGCGGAGTCCAGAGACAAATCACGTTGAGCCGATAGTACAGGTCCTCGCGAAACCGCCCGGTGCGAATCAAGGTCTCCAAATCCTGGTGGGTTGCCGCCAGGATGCGGACGTCGACCGTGATCGGCTGCGAGCTGCCGACGCGTTCAAACGACATCTCCTGGAGCACGCGGAGCAGCTTGGTTTGGACCTCCAGGTTGATATCGCCGATCTCGTCAAGGAAGAGCGTGCCGCCGTTGGCCTGTTCGAACCGGCCCACACGGTCGCGGTCCGCCCCGGTGTAGGCCCCTTTGACGTGGCCGAAGAGCTCGCTTTCAAGCAGGCTCTGCGACAAGGCGGCGCAATGGACCTTGACAAAAGGCCGCGTCGCGCGGGGACTCGCCTGATGGATCGCCGCGGCCAGCAGTTCCTTGCCCGTTCCGCTCTCGCCCCGGATCAGCACGGCCGAGGGACTCACCGCGACCTTGCGGGCCATGTCGATCATCTTGCGGACGGCCGCGCTGGAACCTTTGAGCTTATCGAAGACCCCGATGGCGCCGATGTGCGAGTCGACCGTCTGTTCGGCAGTCGTCCTGTCGGCCGAATGACTCAAACCCTCACGTTCACGCTCGGCTCGGTCCCGGAGCTGATCCTGGAGGATCAAGATTCTTCTTTGCTGTTCGGAAATCTTTTCGACTTTGTCGCGTAGGTCCTGATTCAGACCCTCGAGCGTCTGCTGGACGTCAGCGGAGTGAAGCACCAAGGTGGCGACCGAGCTCGAGCGCCCCGAGGAACGCCATCTCTTCATCTTCGTAGGGCATGCCGCTGCGCTTGGGGCCGAGCACGAGGAGTCCCGCGAGGTGGCCATCGCCTCCTCCTCCCAGTGCGGTCGCCGCCTCACCGCCGAGTGCGATCATGGCGTCGGTCGCCGGGTCTGACGCGCCGCTTTCCGCCAAGGCGTGGGAAAGTCGGACCGCGGGCGTGTGTCGCAGCCGGATCACAAGAGGATTATCCGCGGCAAGGCTCGTCTCGTCGGGAGTGGGCCCGTGGGCGGCCACCAACTGGAGTGATCGGCCTGGAGCGTCTCCGAGGTAGAGCGCGCCCCATTCCAGCCGGAGCACCTCGGCCGCCGCCTCGAGCAGCCGGCGGCCCAGTGTCACCCGGTCGATCAGACTCCCCACCGCCAGCCGCATCTTCTGCATTGCCCGATCGAATTTATACTTCTCACGGAAGAATTGCCGGTCGATCACCCGCTGAAACCGGCCGCGCGCCAGCTCGGAGAGAATCAAGACCAAGATCACCGAAAGGGCGGCGACAACAGCCCCGCGCCAGGTCGACTGGGGCGAGAACAACTGGTCGCCAATCAATTTTCCGCTGACCAAGAGCAAGCCCGAATAAATCAATCCGGCTGTCAGACTGAGTGCAAAATAAACCGCGCTGCGGTTGATCAGCGCCTCGACCTGCATCAGCTTGTAACGCGTGATGCTAAAGGCATAAGCCATTGTGTACAAAAGCGAAACAGCGAACATCGGCCACGCAGCATTGCCCCGCCCCAAGGTCGCAAGGTCGAGGCAGGCCTGGGTCAGCAAGTAGGCGATCAGCACTAACGCAATCAACGATGCCAACAAAATCCACTGAACTTGGTTTCGCTCGGCGCGAGTTCGCGCGTTTCGGTAACTGGACACCATGCAAAAAATGCACAATCCAAACAGGAGCACGGCCAGCGCGATGTACCCCACGGCCAGCCAGAGGACCACTCGAAAGGCCAGTAGGGTTCGCCAGCCCCCCGCATGCAACGCCAGCCAGCGCGCCGCCAGCATCGCGCCCCAGAGGAACAGCAGATACCCCGTCGAGATCCCGTACAGCGCGGCCAAGACCAAACGTCGATGCCGCTGAAGAATGGGATTGGGTCGGGGGAAGACCAGATAAAAATGGAGGTTCACCACTGGCACGAACACCGCGAATCCCGCGAATAAGTAGATCAAGACCCACTCGCCTACGATCTCGGTCCAGTGATAACCTCCCATGAAGGCGCCGACCGTGACGATACAGACGCGCAAAGAACAACTTCGCCGAGTCGTCATTAGGCCGCTTCCAAAAAACCCGGGCACCGATCGCGAAGATCAGCAATTCTTGGAAGAACCACACACAGGACCGGTAATAGGTCCACGAGGGATGACGTTGCACCTCCACCCATGCGCTCTTCATCTCCGCCGTATGCTGATCCTTCCACCGAACCTCGATTTTCTTGCCAACCTGAGCGCTCAAGCTTCGCAGCGCCTTGATGTAGTCGGCATAACTCCCCTCGCTGATCCGGACCTCCCCGATGGCGAGGAGCGAGTCCCCAATCGTTGGCCGAGCATCGTGCCATCCGTAGCCGTCGGGAATCTCTTCCTCCACCTCTGTGCCGAACATGCATCGCACCCCGATCGTCCCCATCGACGCCACGTGTCCGAGCACCGCGATGGAATAAATGAGGACCAAGAGGGAGCATCCCATCCACAGGTTCCGCAGCAGGCTTCGACGCCAGGACGATCCCAGTGTTGTGAACGTGGACGGCCGAGGACGAAACCCGAACCAAGAACCTCCAGCCCGCCAGCCGAGAAGATTGGTCAGACACCATCCACGTGCGATCGCTCGTGACTTTTCGGGCAAAACCATTGGTGTTTACACAAAGGGCTTTTCAGGTTTGGCGAGCCGCACATCGACAGAGGCCGACTCGATCGCCAAAACCAACTTGCTACCTCTTACCCTAACGATTCGGCGCCGAGACGCAAGGATTTCGTTAACGAAATTTCGACAATAACCAGATCAGCACTCCCCGCACTACGCCGCCATCCGCTAATTCTACCTATTCTTTGTTTTTTACCTTAATTGGATTGTTGACGCGAGCGCGAAACGAGATCTACGTCAAGACTTTTTAGTATAGTGAGTCTAGGTAGTCCTAGCCGACCTTGAGCAGTTCGCTGCGTCCAGATTCGATTTCATTCTCGATTTTCGGCGCCGAACTTTCGCCACATTCCAATGGTAACACCACCGTGATCCGCGGCATTTCTCGCGCACTTCCGCTATTGCGGGGAACAAAGTGGACAGGGCATGAAAGCTGCTTCTGTGTACGTAAATGCAACCATGAGAATTGGATCTTTGGAACGCATCTTTGAGCGAGGCGCACCGAGCCGATTTCCGAAATCGGCTCAACGAGGATACAACATGCGGTTAGCGGCGAAGTGGCAGACTTCGTGGGCGATGGTCTCGCCGGGCATGTCTCAAGAACGAGTTGAATCCATCAGACTCGGCGATGAACGCGTGGATCTTCTCCGATTGGGTCACGGAGATCCTCTCGTCTTGGTCCCGGGATTGGCGGGGAGCTGGAAGCTCGTTTTACCGCTGGCACGATCACTGGCGCGGCACTTTGAAGTCGTCGTCTACGGTTTACGAGGCGATCGTTCGCCTTGGGATGATTCTGGCAAGGCGTTGGGACGGCTCTCGGACATTGGGGAACATGCCAACGACCTGGCGCGTTTGATCGAGAAACTTGACCTGCGTTGCCCAGCCGTCCTCGGTGTTTCGTTTGGAGGGGCGATCGCGCTGGAATTTGCCGCCGAGCATCCCCAAGATTTGGGTGCCTTGATCGTGCATGGAGCCGAAGCCCGCTTCCGATCCAGTCTTGGTTCGACAATCGCGCGCCGAGTGCTCGAGCGTTTCCCGTTGCCCAGCGACAATCGATTCGTCAACCAGTTTTTCAATCTCCTTTACGGTGCTAAGCCCGATCCAGGTCCGCTCATCGATTTCGTCGTCGACCGCATCTGGGAAACCGACCAGAGCGTCATGGCTCAGCGGCTTGCTCAACTGGAATTGTTTGACGTCTCGGATCGGCTCTGGCGAATCGATGTACCGACCTTGATCGTGGCCGGCTCCCGCGACGTCATCGTACCCGCCGCGCGACAGCGCGCCTTGGCCGAGGCGATCGCCGGCGCTCGATTTCAATTGGTCGAGAATGCCGGACATATCGGATTCTTGACCCATCAGGCCGAACTCGTCCGCAATATCCGGCGGCACTTGCAAAAGGCCAAGGCCGCGGTTTGAGCGAGCGGCAATCTAGAAACCTTTGCCGCGCGATGGCTGGATTGCCTGGTAGACTTCTCCCATCGCTTCGACCTTGTCCCACTGTGGGTGCAAGGTCCCCCAAACGAACACCATGACTCCGGTCGACGGAGAACGCGTGCCGTGGTCGAGGACGTCGCGGACCTGAGATGCCGGAACCTTTTCTCCCCAATCCGAGAGCTGCACGATCGGCCAGATCTTGAGCCGTTCTCCGGGTTCACCCTTGATCTCGAGAAATCGTCCCAGCCAGGAGGTCTGCCGCGAGATCCAGGACGGATCGTCGGCATGGCCGAATCGCGCGTGGTAGGGCATGATCGAAAAGACGTCGAGGTACTTCGACTGGGCTTTCAGATCGATTCCCAGCTTGGTGACGATCGCGCCCTCATAATCGGTATCGGACCACGGACAGTGAAACGTTCCCAGCAGGCGTGCCGGGTCGTTCTTGATCGAGGGTCGCGCGAAATTCCCGGACCCAGTCCGTGAAGACACCACATCGCCAATTTACCCAGACCGCTTTCTGAACGCTCAGCAAGTGTTGAGCGCGCTCGGCCGTCGATCCTGAAGGGAGGACGACGTTCGGTCTCGTGTTCGAACTGGGACAAGCAGCGGTCGCAGAAACAAGTATCCGGAAGGTTGGGTCGAGCCTGTTCCCAACTGGCGTGGGCGTGGTGATAGTCGAGCCAGATGCCATCGATCGGCGCGGCCTGGAGGGTCTGTCGAAAAGCCGCCATGCGGGACCGGCGATAGCCGGGATGCGTCGGGCAGACGCCTTGCCAGTCATCCGGCGGCGGTGAAACGTGCCCGTCAGCGCCGATCGGTCTGGCATCGGGATGGTCCCGAAGGTAGCCGGCCTCGTGCATCGTGTTGAACTCGGCGAAGACTTTCAATCCTTTCGACTTCGCCTTCAGGCTCGTGATCACTTCATTCGTCACGGATCCGGAACCGATCCAGATGGCGTTGACGCCATAATCCTCGAGGGATTTGCCGCGGTCGAAGATCTGTGTGGGCACTCCACCGTAGATTCCTCGGATCGTGATCTGAGAACGAACCTCGGAATGAGGTGGTTCGGCGGCCGCGAGTTGAGTCGCCATGGCAACACCTTCGAACGTCAGAAACATCAATGTAAAGGCCTGTCTGGACTGGTGCATGGCGCGCCGCCTCCGCCCAATCGTCACGATTCCGCGAGTGTGATAGTATCGGCTGACACAACAGCCGTTACAAGGTTGGAGCGAGCAGTACGCAGACCAATGACTATCGATTTGATGACGTTGCGGTTGGAGCGGGCGTTGCGATGGTCGGCGGAGTGCCACCAAGGACAAACGCGTCGCTCGAGCCCGACACCTTATTACGAGCATGTCATGGCCGTCGCGCTGGTGCTAGATCGAGCCGGCTTTGGCGAAGATGTCGTGATCGCTGGTTTATTGCACGATGTGATCGAGGACACCGAGGCGACCTTCGAGGATGTGGCCGCCCGATTCGGGGCCGACGTGGCCGAGACGGTCCGGCATTGTTCGGAGGTGAAACTTGACGCTCAAGGCAACAAGCGGCCCTGGATTGATCGCAAGCGCGACCACATCGCAGCCATCGCCGTCGCGCCAATGGCTGCGAGGGGCGTCATGCTGGCCGACAAGCTGCACAACCTTGTCACAATGGAGCTGGATTTGCTCGAAGGACGTCCCGTCTGGTCGGAGTTTCACGCCGACCGTGAGCAGGTCCTCTGGTATTACCGAGCCGCGATCGACGCCTGCGGACGCGATGACGATCGCCTCGGGCGGCTGGCCGACTCTTGCCAGGGTGTGCTCGCTCGCGTCGAGTCATTCCGTTAGCGACGGTGCGGCAAGGTGAGCGAACCTAGGTCGAATGATCCGCCGTGGATCGGGCCTAGAGCGGCTGCACGATCGAATTGCACACGCCAGCGCAGGTCGAATGACTGGCGACGAGAGACCCTGGCCAGCAGAAGCGATCGGCGCGACCAAAAACTAGCTCCCTCTCCTTGGGGAGAGGGCTGGGGTGAGGGACGCAGACGTCCTCGAGGCTGTAACCGACACGACGTTGATCACTAAACCATTTATTAATGTATATAAATTTTCTAACTTATGTGAATGCTGTCACTTTTTCGCCTTTCGCGGGGTGCGCGATTGTTTGACCGCCGACGGGCGTTCACTGGCGGCGATCGCTTCCAGATCAGCCAGCAGCTTCTGGTCAATTTTAAATTGTTTAAGCCTTAGCTCGTACGATGCTTGCGTCTTCGTACAAACGAGCGTTTGCGGTGATCCCTTGCGTTCGGTGACATGTGTGAGATCCAAGCGATGCCTGTCGATTTGCTGGTGGAGATGCTGGCGGCGATCCTTGCGAAGTGGAAAGCGTCCCACTCGCTGCTCCGGATCGCGCAGAAAAACGACGATCTTTTGGCAGTCCTCGCACTTGCAGCTCATTTCGGAGTCGCGTGCCCAGTCTTTCGGCGGCTTGACAGGTTGAGCCGTCGCCGCACGCAACGCCATGAGGCAGTGCTGCAAGAGTCGTGAGGCGGCTGGCTGAGCTGCGGGGACCTTCGCGATCCACTGGTAAATTGCCTTCACATCGGGAATGAGCACGTCGTGAAGGCCGTAATTCCGTTGGTCCTCCAGCACGTGCGTAATGAAGCGATCGAGGTGATCCGGCGCCGAGATCGTGGCGAAAATGCGGACGATTCCCGCCACAACGCCGGCTCGTTTTTCCATTGGTCGATACCAGGCAACGGTCGGAGCCGCATCCCATCGCTCAATGACTTGCGCCAAAGGATCGGCGAGAGACGCGCAAACCTCACGGCGTTCTTTCGTCAGGGCCGGCGATTCGCAGCAGAGAGCGTCGCAGATCGACACGATTTGCTCGAGTCGCGTGAATTGGTCCGCCGGCTTCTGATGGGCAAGGAAATCTTGGATTGAAGTCCCGAAGGCTTCCCACCCGAAATGCTGAAACAGCCGAACGAGGGCTTTGCCTTCGGTGCCGTCAAAGTCCTTCGGGAGAATGTCGCGGATGAAACGCTGAACGAGTCCCGCGGTGCCGATCCGTTCGAGCAGTTTTAACATTCTCGCCGACCATGAAGAATCGCTGCCGATGATCGACTGTCGAGGTTTCCACTGATCGATGATTTCCTCGGCGAAGGTGCGGCAAGCTGCCAATGCGGTCGGTCTCTTGCTGCGCGCCGCCATCTTCTCGAGCGAAGGGATCGCCGACCCCTGGCCCTCGCCTGCCAGGATGCGAAAGTAGCGGTCGCGGGGCCAAATCACAATCGCGGCCTGACGATACCAGCGCTCCAACGAGACGCCCTCGTTACCCGTCGCCTCGTGAACTTCCTTGCGGATCGACCAGCCCTCCTCGTCCTCTTCGCTGAGAACTTCGCTTTTTTCGAGTTTCATTTCGCCGAATTGCTGCTTACCGCCGAGTGGATCGATCCAGTGATCGAGCGTCCGCTCTTCCTCGTAGACTTCACCCATTTCGGCCCCGGAGTCATCGCTGTCCTCGGAATCTTCGTCTTCGTCTTCGTCTTCGTCATCCGACCAGCCATACGATCGGCGGCGCGATGAATATCTGTCATAGCCCCAAGTGTCGTAATCGACCTCACCGGATTGATGATGCGTCAGCAGGGCCAGATGGCACTGATAATCCAGAGACTCGGCGGCGCGCAGTATGACGTCGAAGCGAGCGCGATCGGATCCCTTCAGTTGTTTGGGATCGAGACTGGCTTGCGTGTACTCATGCTCGAGAGGGATTGCCATCTTGCTGATTTTGCTCGACTGGTCGGTGAAGAGCTCCTTGAGCTGTTGGGCCACTTTCTCGACGGCGGAAGCGTTTTGGGGCGCAGCGGGCTGCCGTTTCTTTCCAGTGATCGCGAGATTGTAGACGAGGCAGATCCGGTAACCGTGCGCTCACGGGAGTAATCTCGTGCTGGCAGTCGGCATAGAAAGCGGCGTATTGCAACTGGAACTCCGCATGCTCACCTCCGAAGTCGATCTTCTTCGTTTGGCCATCGTGCCGGACAACCAACGTTCCGCCCTCGTGGCGCGACGGCAGGCACACGACCATTGTGGCGAACATGCCCGACGCCTTCTCGCTGTCGCGGTGCGGTGCAAAGAAACTGCCCTTTTCGTAGACGAGTAGTTTGTAGAGTGTCGCACTCACCTTCTGATGAATGCCGAACTCCCGCTTGGCAGCAGCGACGATTGTCGCCACGAAGGCCTGCCACTCGCTATTGCGGAGTGTGAACTGTGACGGTTCGATTTGCCAAACGCGGCGGACGTCGGTATCGACGATGGTCGCCTTCGCCTCGGCCGTAGGGAGCCTGAGTCGCTTTGGCGATCAACCGCTGGGCATCCGCCGGGGTAACCGGAAATCCGATGGGACCGACTCCCTTGACCTCGAGTCCCGGCAGCACCGGTGCTATTCCACCGGACGTCACAAATTGGGAGGATTCGCCGAGGGCGTACAAAAGTTCTTCGAGCGTTCGCCTTGCATCAGGCATGACAGAGCCCCTTCTAAACAATTGCGTGAATCTGACGACCTTACGATCCCGTGGCACGAGCCGCTCCTCGTGTTCGCTGCCACCAGCGATGGTGGATAACGCCGACTCATGATATCGACCTCGACGCCGAGTTGCATGGCCACCGTGCGCGCTCCTTTGCGAACGTGGGAGGAAAAGGGTGAGCGTCTCGAAAGTGGGTGGAAAATTTCGTAGAACAGAGGTCTTTGATGTGTCGCCCAGGAATCAGTAGTCCTTTGTTCACGGAGGGTCTCATGTTTTTTGCCCATCTTCCCCAAGAGCAGGTGCAGCGTGCTGAACAGTTGATCGAATCTATTAAGGCGTCCACCGAACACGACCTCCTGCGCCATCGCTGAGTTACTGACCAGCAAACCCGACGACCAACTCTTCGGTTCGACCGAGTTCCAACTTCGCGATCTCGTCCATCGGCTCGGTGCCGAGGCCCTCCAGACCGCTGCTTTGCAGCGGAAAGGGGCTACCGAGGTTCCAGCATGACCTGCCCCCACTGCCAGGAATCGGCGCGATTCAAAGACTACCGGAAAAGGGGCTGCTCTCGGTCCTCGGGCCCCTGACCATCGAACGCGCCTATTACCACTGCTCCCACTGCCATCACGGCCACTGCCCCGGCGACGACGCCTTCGGCTTGGACACTGGCGACCTGACCTCCGGTGCGGCCGAGTTGACTAGCTCTGGCTGGAACCTTGGACAGCTTCCCCCAAGCCGCCGACGTGATCCTGCCCAAGATGAGCGGACTGTCGATCGCCGAATCGACCGTGGAGCGGACCACCGAAGCGATCGGCTGCCAACTCGGCCAAGCCTTGGAGGCAAAAGTCGCCTTCGGTGAGGCCCGACCGTGGGACTGGCACCATGACGCCGAGGGAAAGACCTGCGCCTACGTATCGATCGATTCGACAGGAGTCGCCAAGCAGGGACGAGGAGCAGTGGCCGCCGAGGGGGAGATGGTCGCGGTCGGGATGGTCTACAACCCGGTCCCTGAAGATCGCCGACAGTGGGCCAAACCAAATGGCCGGCGGCCGCTTTGGCAGGCGCGATACGTGGCCAGTTTGGAGGGCCAAGAGGCGGTGGCCGAGCCGTTGCGTCACCAGACGAGCCAGGTCGGTATGGGCCAAGCGCAGCGGTGGATTGCCTTGAGCGATGGCGGAGCAGGGCTGGAGGATTTGCTGCGAGGCCACTTCGGCCGGGTCGACGCAGTGATCTTGGACTTCTACCACGCCTCCGAACACCTCGGGGATTTCGCCAAGGCATGGTGCTCCGGAGACGCCGCAGCGGTCGAGAAGGAGCACGCGGAATGGGCACACCGACTCAAACACGAGGGCGGGGCGGCAATCCTGGAATGGCTTGAGGGCCTCGATATCCAGGGAAGTCCCCGAGCGCGGGCGGCCTGGGAGGAGGTCGTGACCTACTTTCGTAACCAGCACCATCGGATGGAGTACCCGAGCTATCGAGCCAAGGGTTGGCAGATCGGCTCGGGCCCGGTGGAGGCGGCGTGCAAGACGGTCGTTGGCAAACGGATGAAAGGATCGGGGATGCGGTGGGGCCATGAGGGAGCCGACGCGGTCTGCCATCTGCGAGCTCTGCTCTTAAGCGAGAAAGTACAATGGGATGCGTTCTGGGCACACCGCCGCAAGGCGGTGTAGGAGTTCTGCCCACTTTAAAGACGCTCACCCGGAGGAAAACCGGGGGAAAACCGGGGACAGGGGAAAACCGCGGACATACGCCTTTATCGGGGGAAACCCTGGGTCAGACCGGGGGGAAACCTGGGGTCAGGCATCAATGGCACGAGGATAATCCAAAACCTTGCCATTAGAGCGGTTATCACACGGGTTGCGCACAACACGTCTGCGCTGTCGGATCATACTAACCCGACTGCGCAAGCGAGGCACGCACGCTTGGGCCCGCGCCCGACGCACAGCCGATCCCCTCGCTCGCGCGTCGGGTTAGTGTGGGTCGTGTGCAATTCACGGGAAAACCACTCTAATCAAGTTGCGACATACGAGATGACGAATCTATATAGTAGTCAATATATATGGACTCCCCGCGGTCTCCACCGAGACAACCAGTTACTGCGAGGCCGGGCAAAATCTGCCCGAGAGCGTCTTCTGGGATCTGGTTAATCGAAGCGGTAAATCGATCCATGACAAAGCGGAAGAATCCTGGCTGTTTCATCAGCGGCCGGTCAAGATCATCGACGGTTCCACCGTGGTCATGCCCGACACCCCGGCGAACCAGGAGGCATACCCCCAGTCGGACAGCCAGAAGCCTGGCCTGGGGTTCCCGATCGCGCGCATCCTGGTGGTGTTCAGCCTGGCCGTGGGCACGGTGCTCGAGGCCGCGATCGGGCCTTATCAGGGCAAGCAGACCAGCGAATTGGCCCAGCTCCGGATGGTCATGGCCCAGTTCCAGCCCGGTGACATCGTTCTGGTCGACCGGTTCTTTTGTTCGTACTGGGCGATAGCGGCCTGGATGGCGCGGGGCGTCGACGTGGTGGTGCGGTTGCACCAGTGCCGCACAGCCGACTTCCGCCGCGGACGTCGGCTGGGCCGGGAGGATCACATCGTCACCTGGCCGAAGCCCAAAGACGTACCCGACTGGATGAAGCCGTGCCGAGTACGAGGCGATGCCCGCCCAGTTGACGGTCCGGGGAGACCCGCGTCCGGGTCAAGGACAAGACCAAGCGAGTCCGCAAGCTGGTGATCGTCACGACGCTACGGGACGCCAAGATTTACCGGGCCAAGGAGCTGGGTGGCCTGTTCCGTCAGAGGTGGTATGCGGAGCTGGATCTGCGATCGCTGAAGACGGATATGCATATGAATACGATTAGGACCAAGGTTCCCGAGATGGTACGCAAGGAGGTAGCAATGCATCTGCTGGCGTACAACCTCATCCGTGGGATCATGGCCGAAGCGGCGCGAGCTGAAAACGTGAAGCCACGGACTTTGAGCTTCAAAGGGTCATTACACACAGTCCGTGCGTTCGAGCAAACCCACCTCTATGATCCGGCGCGAATCGAGGGGGACCTGCCACGGCTGCTGTCGTTGATCGGCAAGAAGCGTGTGGGCGACCGCCCCGACCGCTATGAGCCCAGAGCAGTGAAGCATGCCGGCCGAAGCCACATCCGCTGCTGAAAATGACCCGCAGGAAAGCCAAGAGCCTGATCAAGGGCGGGAAAATACCATACAATAAAAACCGATATATTTGATTGCAACTATATGTGATTTAAATCATTAATCATACATGTTTTGGATTATCCTCGTGCCATTCCGTACGTACACTATATCTTGCTAGCCGAAAAACGCAGGTTTTGAACCATCCCCAATTCCCTGCCCCTTGAGGGCGTGCCGGCCAGCCTGGGCCCCGGGCTGAGAACTGCGAGCGGGGCCAAACGGAGACTCGGTGGAATGTCACCGCTGTGACAGAAAGCGGTCGGTTGCCGTCGATTACCATTATGAGTGCCACGTCCGGAGAGCGTCCAAGAAGCCCAAAAAACGAGCTCGTTCTCGCGATCGCCAACGGCACATCCGTCGCCGCGTGGGCGCGGGCAACAAGGTGCCCAAGCGGACGGCGTACAGGTGGTCGCGCGAGCCCAAGGTCCGTAAGGCCATTGAGTCGTGTTGCCGCCGCGCCGTTGATCGAGCCGTCGGCCGGAAGGCCAAGCGTGCCACCTGGGCGACCGACGGGATCGCCAAGCTCGCCAAGAGTGCCGATTCCGAGTCCGTTAAGCTGGCGGCGCTGCGGGCCATCTTGTCCGACATGATCGCCGTTTCAAAATTCGATGGGCTCGAACATGGCGTCACCAAACTCGAGGAGCACCTCCATGATCGGACTGGCAATACGGGTTTCCCGGGTTAAGGGCCGAATGGGAATGTCGGTGGCCAGGGTGACCGACCGCTCACACCTGCCGCGTCTGGGGAATGCCCTGGTCCAGTAATTCCCGACAGAGCTCCGATCGCAGCTCTGAGAAATGGGGAAATTCCTCGCACCTTCACGGCAGCACAAGTCCAAAGCAGAACTTCCGTTGAGGCGATCGGCCTCGGGGGGTGCTCTTTTTTTTCTTCGCACGGCTGGTTTTTTGACCCTTTTCCGGTGTAACGTCGAGATACCGGAAGTCCTAGGGGCCCATCCATGCGTGTTCCCAGCCACCCGACACTGGTCCGCCGGATGTTGGACCGGCGACTCAAGCAACTTGTTCCCTCCGGCCCCATCCTGGCGGCCAGCCTCATGCAGGTGAACAAACGCTGCGGCCAGCCGTCCTGCGCCTGCCATCACGGTGGCCCGTTGCACCAAGCCCACCACGTCGCCTTCAGGGACGGTGGCAAGACACGCACCGTTTACGTGCCCCAGGATCTTCTCAAGGAGGTCCGAAAATGGGTGCAGGAATCCCAACGTCTCAAGACCCTGATCCGCGAAGTCAGCCAGTTGTCTGTGGCCCTGATCAAGGGACACGTTGCGCACCGCCAGCGGCGGCGGGGACGACGCTGAACATCGGCCCCATCCTGGTTCAGACGATTCGCCACTTCTTCCCCGATCTCAACACCTGGATCGACGAAATCGACGACCCACGGTTCCCCCCGATGGTGGTCTATAACAAGCGGTTCCTCGTGTGGTTGGGGTTGAGCTTGTTCCTGTGCAAGTTGAGCAGCCGGCGACAACTGGATTTCCAGTTCAACACCGACGGACCGGAAGTGCTGCCCAACCTCAATCGCCTGGCGGGCACCACGCAGGACAGCCGGCCCGTGAACAAGACCTTGGAGTACCTCCTGAAGAAAATCGGCAGCGCCCCCATCGCCGGCCTCCGGCAGCAAATGGTCCAGCGCTTGATCCGCATGAAGGCCCTGGACGCGGCGCGGCTGCAGGGGCGGTTCGTCGTCTTGATTGACGGATCGGGATATTTGGTGTTTCGTTCTCGGCATTGCGACCATTGCCTGACGCAACGGCACGGCGAGACGACGCTGTACATGCACCAGGTCCTGGAGGCCAAGTTGCTGGGGCCGGCCGGCACGGTCGTGTCGATCGCCACCGAGTTCATTGACAACAGCGACGTCTCGGGCGCCCCGCGGGTGCGAGCCAGGAGCAACTCAAGCAGGACTGCGAGCTGAAGGCGCTGCGACGTCTGATGGCCGGGTTGCGAGCGGAGTTCCCACAGTTGCGCATCTGTCTCAACGGTGACAGCCTGTACGCCTGCGGGGAAGGTTTCCAGATCGCGAAAGACTATAAATGCGATTATATCTATGTATTTAAGCCCGGGCGGACGCCGGCCCTCTGGCAGGACTTCCAGGAGTTGCTGCTGTTGTGCCCCGACCAGCGCGTGGAGCTGACGACGCCGAGGGGAGTTCGGCAGGTCTATCGCTGGGTCAACGACCTGAACTACAGGGACAGCGACGGCCGCGAGTGGACCCTCAACGCCATTGAGTGTACCGAGACGAACAAGGATGGAGAGAAGAGTGTGTGGTCATGGGTGACGTCCCTGGAGGTGAACCACCAGACCGTGGTGGAGGTAGCGACCAACGGAGGGAGGGAACGCTGGCGCACGGAGAACGAGGGATTTAACACGCAGAAGAACAGTGGCCTCAACCTGGAACATGCCTACAGTCACACCTGCTGGAAGGCGTATTATTTCCTGCTGCAGATAGCTCACCTGCTGTTGCAACTGCTGGAGAAGGGGAGCCTGCTGCGGCAGTTGGCAAAGGACCAGGGAAAGCGAACGGCAGTGGAGCTGTTCGGCTCATTGAAGAACATGGCGAAGCGGTTGTTGGAGAGCCTGCGGTTTCGGCATTGGCCGGATGAGGTCTTCGACCCAACGGCAGCCGGCTCGATTCAGATCCGAATCGACAGCAGTTAGCCGTTAGTGGCGTGCGGGCGTGTTCCAGGTTGGGCCGTGTCGCTCTGGGTCTGATGGCGGTCGCACTCGAAGCACCCTTCGAGCCCGTCCCCCTATTGCCTTTTCCGGCCCTCGGTTGGACTGCTGGCCTCGTGTTGCACGCATGCACCCCGCCCGAGGGGCCTATTTCTCAGAGCTGCTCCGATCGGACCTCACTTGATCGAAGTCAGCCGTTCGATTCAACTACTCCTTATTGTCGACCGCGTGAGACAGACTGGAGGGTCGAAGAAGACCGATCCGGAGAATCCGGGCGCTCGGAGTTCGAGAGACTTGCACATGCGCGGTTGATCGCACAGGCGGCTGCCATACCCGTAAGAGGGGACCACTTTGATGACGCTTCGCAAGCTCGCGCGGTGGCTACTGACGAGCCTTCTGCTCTTGACCTCCCTCGGCGCCAGCGGCCGACGATCCGCCGGCGCAGCCGGTCGACGTCGATTACTCCGCGAAGATCCGCGAGTACACGACGGAGCCGTGCTTCCTCACCGAGCTCGTCGACCACCTGCCTTTGTCGGACACCGTCCCCTCGCCGCGGAAGGCGCTGGGCTATGTCGTCGGCACGCCCGAGAGGCTCACGTACACGAAGGACATCAACGCCTATTTCCGCGCACTCGCGGCGGCGTCCCCGCGGGTGAGGGTATGGACCATCGGCAAGAGCGAGGAGGGCCGGGAGATGATCCTCGCGGCCGTCTCCAGCGAGGAGAACCTGGGACGGATCGACCGTTACAAGGAGATCACCGCCAAGCTCGCCGACCGCCGCAAGTCCAAGGACGCCGAGGCGGCCGACCTGGTGCGCGAGGCCAGGCCATTCTACTGGCTCTCCGGCTCGATCCACTCGCCGGAGACCGGCTCGCCCGAGATGCTCATGGAGCTGGCCTACCGACTCGCCGTCGAGGACTCGGCGCACGTCCAGGCGATCCGCAAGAACCTGATCGTCCTGATCACGCCCGTCGTGGAGGTCGACGGCCGGGACCGGACGGTCGACCTCTATCGCTACCGGAAGGCGAATCCGGGCAAGCAAGTGCCGGGGCTGGTGTACTGGGGCAAGTACGTCGCCCACGACAACAACCGCGACGCGATGGGCCTGGCCTTGGCGCTGTCGAATGTGATGATGAAGACCTTCCTGGCATGGCACCCGCAGGTCTTCCACGACCTGCACGAGTCCGTGCCGTACCTCTACACGTCGACCGGCACCGGCCCCTATAACTCCTGGCTCGACCCCATCGTCGTCAGCGAGTGGCAGAAGCTCGCGTACCACGAGATCGAGGGGATGACCCGTCGCGGCGTGCCGGGAGTCTGGACGCACGGGTTCTACGACGGCTGGGCCCCGAACTACATGTTCTACATCGCCAACGGCCACAACGCGATCGGCCGCTTCTACGAGACGTTCGGCAACGGGGGGGCCGATACCCGCGAGCGCAAGCTCCCCGACTCCGCGACCTCGCGCACCTGGTACCGTCCCAACCCGCCGCTACCGCGAGTCAAATGGTCGTTGCGTAATAATGTCAACATGCAACAAAGCGCCTTGCTGCTCGCGCTCCGGTACGTCGCGGACAACCGCGAGGAGTTCATGGGCAATTTCGCCCTGAAGTCGAAGCGCTCCGTCGCGAAGGCGAGGACCGAGGGTCCCGCCGCCTGGATCATCCCCAACGACGGCAAGCGTCCCGCCCTGGCCGCGCAGCCTCGCGCGGCTGCTGCAACGCCAGGGGGCAGAGGTGCACCGGCTCGATCGCGAAGCGGAGGTCAAGGTCGCGATGCCCGCGCCCGCTCGCGGGGGGCCGGCCGCCCGGCCCGTCGAGCGGTCCCGCCCCCGAGTCGAAGGCCGAAGCGACCAAGCCGCAGGCCCAGAAGGTCGCGGCGGGCAGCTTCGTGCTGCGGATGGATCAGCCATACAGCCGGATGGTCGACATGATGCTCGACACCCAGTATTACTCGACCGCCGACCCCCGCCCCTACGACGACACCGGCTGGACCTTCGGTCCCCTTCGGAACGTCGCCACCTGGCGGGTCGTCGATCCGTCGATCCTCGACGTCCCGATGACGCTGATCGACGGCGAGGTCCGCGCGGCCGGAGGCGTCGAGGGGAACGGCTCCGCCTGGTTCGTGCTCAACGCCAATGCCGAGCCGGCCCTCGCCACGCTCCGCTTCCGGCTGAAGGACGTCAAGGTGTTTGCGGCCGAGGAGCCGTTCGAGGTCGAGGGCCTGAAATTCAATGCGGGCTCCTTCCTCATCCCGTCTTCGGGGAACCCCGAAGACCTCGCGTCGCGACTCAAGTCGGATACGGCGTCGCTGGGGCTACGCGCGCATGCCGTCGGCAGTGAGATCAAGGTCAAGCGCCACGACGTCTCCGTGCCGAGGATCGCCCTGCTCCATACCTGGGTCAACACGCAGAACGACGGCTGGTTCCGCCTGGCGTTCGACGAATGCGAAGTGCCCTACTCCTACATCTCCGACCGGGATATCCGCGCCACGCCCGACCTGAAGGCGAAATACGACGTGATCATCTTTCCCCCCGTCACGTCGAGTCTCCCGACGCTCATCAACGGCGTCCGGAAGCGCCTGCTCGACGATGGCTCCGACTTCGGCGGCCCGGTCCCATTCAAGTCCACCGAGCTGACCCCGAACCTCGGGGGTGTCGACGAGTCGGACGACATCCGCGGCGGCCTGGGTTTCGAGGGGCTGGCCCACCTGAAGACGTTCGTGGAGAAGGGCGGCGTCTTCGTCCCGATCACGGCGAGCGCCGGCCTGCCCGTGGGGCTCGGCATGGTCGAGTACGTCACGATCGCCGAGACGCGCCAGCTCCAGGCCAATGGGTCCGTCCTCCGCGCGGGGGTGCAGGACAAACGGAGCCCGATCGCCTACGGCTACGACGACACGGTCGCGCTCTACTTCAACCAGGCCCCGGTCTTCCGCCTCTCGCTGGCCGGGGGGGCGGATTCGGCCGGGGCGGGGCCGGAGGGCCGGGTGGTGAGGACGCCGCGAGGCCGTCGGGCCGCGGTTCGGCGAGCGATCCGGACATCCCGCAAGGGCGCCCGCTCCGCGAGTTCGAGCGCGAGCCGGTCCTGGGGCCCGCCGAGCGAGAACTCCACATCGACCCCGAGATGCGCGAGTTCCTCGCCGGCACGATCCTACCCGCCGCGGATGTGGCCGCGCGTGGTCCTCCGCTGGTCGGACGAAAAAGACCTCTGGGTCAGCGGCATGCTCGCGGGCGGCTCCGAGCTCGCGGGGACGCCCGCGGTCATCGACGTGCCCGTCGGGAAGGGCCACGTCGTCCTCTTCGGCAACAACCCGATGTGGAGGCACGAGACCCACGGTAGCTTCATGCTCGTGCTCAACACGGCCCTCCATCACGACAACCTGCACGCCGGCCGGAACGAGACCCCATCCGACGGGCGTATCGTCCGGCAATACACCATCCAGCAGTTCCTGGCGACGACGGCTGTCGGCGGCCCATCGTTCTCTCCCGACGGCTCGCGCGTCCTCTTCACCTCCGATGCCTCGGGCATACCCAACGCCTACACCGTCCCCTTCGAGGGCGGTACCGCGACGCCAGTGACCCGGTCGAGCACCGACTCGACCTTCGCGGTCTCTTACTTCCCCAGGGACGAGCGAATCCTTTATACACACGACCGCGGGGGTGACGAGAACAATCACCTCTACGTCCTCGGCCCGAAGGGCGATACCGACCTGACCCCGGGCGCGAAGCTCAAGGCAATCTTCTTGGGCACGTCGCGCGATGACTCTTCGTTAAACGTGTTGACCAACGAACGCGACTCGCGGTTCTTCGACGTCTACCGCTACGATGCCGAGAAACTCGGACGGACCTTGATCTACGAGAACTCGGCGGGTTACCAGGTCACCGACGTTTCCGGCGACCGCCGATGGGTGGCGCTCGAGAAGCCGAAGTCGACCGCCGACGGCGACATCTATGTGTGGGATACCCGGGAGGGCCGGCTGACCCACCTGACGCCCCACAAGGACGCCACCCAGTACCGCACCGCCGGGTTCGACCCCGACTCGAAATGGCTTTACTATCTCACCAATGCCGGGGGCGAGTTCATCCGCGTGAGGCGGTACGAGCTGGCGACCGACAAGCACGACGATGTCGAGTCGGCCGACTGGGACATTCAGTTTTCGCGGTTCTCGCGCGGCGGCCGCTACCGCGTCTCCGCCGTCAACGAGGACGGGCGGACCATCGTTCGCGTGCACGACTCGAAAACAGGACGCGTCGTCCCGATGCCCAAGCTACCCGATGGCGACGTGACTTCGGTCGTCTTCTCCCGCGACGAGCAGCGGATGGTCGTGACCTTAAGCGGCGACCGCTCCCCCTCGAACCTGTACGCCAGCCGGGTCGGGTCGGCCGAGGCCACGCGGTTGACGGATTCGCTCAGCAAGGAGATCGACCCCGAAGACCTCGTCGAATCGCGGGTCGTCCGCTTCAAGGCATCCGACGGCCTGTCGATCCCGTCGATCCTCTACAAGCCGCACCAGGCCTCGCCGGAGAACAAGGTGCCCGCCCTGGTCTGGGTTCACGGCGGTCCGGGGGGACAGACGCGCAAGGGCTACAGCGCATTCATCCAGTACCTGGTCAACCACGGATACGCCGTCCTGGGGATCAACAACCGCGGGAGTTCGGGCTACGGCCAGTCGTTCTTCACCGCGGACGACCGCAAGCATGGCCACGAGCCGCTGCGCGATTGCGTCGAGGCCAAGGCGTTCCTCGCCGCAATGCCCGACATCGATCCCGATCGGATCGGCATCATCGGCGGCAGCTACGGCGGTTACATGGTCCTGGCGGCGCTGGCCTTCCAACCCGAGGAGTTTTCCGTCGGCGTCGACCTCTTCGGCGTGTCGAACTGGCTGCGCACCCTCGAGAGCATGCCCGCGTACTGGGAAGCTCAGCGCCTGGCGCTCTATCAGGAGATCGGCGATCCTGTCAAGGATCGTGAGATGCTGAAGGCGATCTCGCCGGTGTTCCATGCCGACAAGATCTGCCGGCCTCTAATGGTTCTCCAGGGCCGGAACGACCCGCGTGTCATCAAGCCGGAGTCGGACGACATCGTCGCCGCGGTGAAGAAGAACGGGGTGCCGGTCGAGTACGTCGTCTTCGCCGACGAGGGCCACGGTTTCACGAAGAAGAAGAATCAGATCGAAGGCTATTCGGCCGTTCTGGCCTTCCTCGACAAGTACCTCAAGGGTTCCAAACCACGGCATCCGGCTCGTTGACTGCTGGGGACGTCTCCGGAGCGATCAGGCGCAACTCTTCGAGCAAACGCCTGGCCGCGCCGGCGAGGAACAGCGTGTCGACCCCGGCCGCGATCATCGTGTAGCCGCGCTCCATGTAGGGGCGAATCGCCTTTGCCGAGACGCCGAAGTAGCCGAGCGGGATGCCCGCGGCTTGGCATGCGTTCGTGACATGGTCGATGGCATCGGTCACGGCGCGGTCATCGATCCGGCCCATCTTGCCGAGGCTGGCGGCCAGGTCGTAGGGGCCGATGAGGACGGCATCGATCCCCTCGACCTTTACGATCGACTCGATGTTCTCCACGGCCTGCGCGTGCTCGGCCTGCACAATCACGGCCACGCTTTGGTTGGCCGCGTCCAGATACTCCTGGAACCGCAGGCCGTACCCATGGCGCGGGCGAGCCCGACCCCGCGCGAACCAGCCGGTGCGTACCGCGCGTATCGGACGACGCTGGCGGCCTGCGCGACCGTGTTCACCTGCGGGACGATGATTCCCTCGGCGCCGAGATCAAGGGCCTTTTTGATCGGAGGCTCCTCGGCGCCCGGTACCCGCACAAGGCACGGCACGCGATCCCCGACGGCCTGGAGGATCGCCAGGATCTCGCGCGTCTCCAGCGGTCCGTGCTCGCCGTCGACGAACAACCAGTCGAAGCCGAGTTCGGCGAGGATTTCGGCGATGGCCGGCACGGGGAGCGTGACCATTGTGCCGATCAGCGATTCGCGTGCCCAAAGGCGTTTCCGGAAACTGCCAACCATTTGATCGCGCCTCTATGCCTGGGAAGTGCTGTCAAAGACTCAACCACGGCGACAGAAAATGTGTTTGCAACGGCTTGAGAGGGCCCCCACGTCCGAAGTATGGTGAGTAAGTTGAGGGGATGCAAGAGGCAGGGTCGGAGCGTGATGTGGCCCGCCCGTCGTGGCCGTTCGGGCCTCGGTGCTCACTCATAGACTTTTTCGCGTCTTGACCCTCGACTCGAACTGCTATGTCCTGTTGTAATCCCGTATCGTACCGCGATGCCCGGCGCTGGTCGCCAAGTCGCGAGGAGTCGATACACTCGCTAATCCAACCTTTTGATTCGCCGTGGACGCGTCACGAGTAATCGGTCGCAAAGAGGGCAATACGATGGTGAAGCACGCAGGTCCGAACGGGCTCATGAGCCATATTGGTCTCTGTCTACTCTTGGCCTTGATCGGGCCATCGATGGCAGCCGGGGCGCCGCCGGAGTTGCCTCCGGTAACCGCGCCGCCCAAGGAACTGGGCCTCGACCCGTTCTACACTAAGTATCTCAGCGCTCACGGCCTGCCGGTCGTTGGATCATCGAAGGTCTCGGACTACGCGTTGCGTGAGGCGGCTTACCTGGCTGACCAGATGCTGGCCCATCGGCCAGAGGTCCGAGACGCGATGATCCGGAACAAGGTTCGGCTGGCGGTCATGGCCTACTCGGAGCGGACGACTGACATTCCCGAGCACCGCGACTTGCAACCCAAACTCTACTGGAACATCCGTGCGCGGGGCCTGGGAGCCAGCCGCCAGCGACCGGCTGTCAGTTCCGCCGAGGAGAACTTGCTCAATTACCAGGGTGACCCGTATTCGACCGAGAATATCATGATCCACGAGTTCGCCCACGCGATTCACTCGATGGGCCTGCGAACGGTCGACCCGACGTTCCAGCCACGGTTGACGAAGGTGTACGAAGACGCGAAGACCAAAGGGCTCTGGAAGAACACCTATGCCATCAGCAACATCAGCGAGTACTGGGCCGAGGGCGTGCAGTCGTGGTTCGACACCAATCGCCAGAACGACTCCTCGCATAACCACGTCGACACACGCGCCGAATTGAAGTCCTACGACCCCGCGCTGGCGAGGCTCGTCGAGGAGGTCTTCGGCGATGGCCCGTGGCGTTATGTACGGCCTGACAAGCGAACGGACCTCGCCGAAAGTCACCTTGCGGGTTACAAACCCGGCACGGGTCCGAGGTTCCAGTGGGAGCCTGAACTTCTCGACGCCCGCCGCAAAAACAACACGAACGCCAAGCGCTCCGGCAGCAACGCCGCAGCCGGCCCCGAAACCGGGACGACAACAGTGACGGTCGCTCGCGACGGCAACCGAAGTCCAAGGCCAACAAAGACTGTTTCACTCGGGAGACCGAATCGTTGGGGACATCCCCGCCAGTTCGAGCGTGTCTCCGTTCTTCGGCTTTCGACGCCGGCCGCATAACCTCTCAAGAAAAAACGATCGTCACAACTCTTCTCTTCATTGCAAGCAGTGCGTCTTGCCGAAATAGAAAGTGCGCTCTCTCAAAGTTCGGCTAAAAAGGTAACAATGGGGAAATCCGAATGTCGGTGCGTATTGCAAACCCGTCCGACATGAAAAACCTGCCCGATCATGGATTATTTTGAGGGGCAATCAGCTCCAACGCAGGGCTCGGGACGGGTCTCGAGCTGACCTCGGCCGTGCCGAAACTGGTGCTCGTTGCTTTAGACAGGAATCCAGCACGGGCCGATGGAGTTGAATGGAGGATTCCGGTTCCGCGTTGCGTGACGAAAGGCCGTTTTGATGGCCGGAGGAGCGAGCGAACCATTGCGACCGGCCCTGCCCGGGCCGGCTCCGCTTGGGAGCGAGGCGGTCGGGTCGTCCGCGCCTCCCGCCGGCATCGCGCACTTCGGCTGGCCGTTTCCCTGGTGCTCCTACTGAGTACGGCGGGTGTCGTGTTCGGCTGGTGGATTTGGAACGTGTTCCAGGTGCGGACGACCAACGCTTATGTCGTGGGAAACATCACCCCGTTTCCTCTGAAGTCGGCGGGCAGGTTGTTGCGTTATACGCGGACGACAACATGATCGTCGCCGCGGGAGCGCCGCTGGCGCAGCTCGATCCGGTCCCGTTCCAGCTCGAGGTCGATCGGGTGCTGGCTGATCTGCGGAACGCACAGGCTGAAGTGCGCGCGGCGGCCGTGAACGTGCGGCTGGTTCGCCAGGATCGGCGCGCTTCTGGACGGTGCAAGCGCACGGCGGGGCGAGGCCGAGCGAGCGGTGCGTGCCGCTGAGGTCGAGGTCCAGACGCGCGGGCAGATGCACCGGAAGGAGCTAGAATTGCTAGCCTCACAACGTGCGCGGGTCCCTGGACTGGCCGCGCTCGAGGAAAATGCGCGGCTGTACTTCCAGCGGTTCTCGCGGCTGGCGGCCTCGGGCGACGTGCCGGTGCAGGATCGGGACAACCGCGAGGCAACTTATCGCGAGGCGTCGGCCAAGCTCGAGTCGCTGCACAGCGACATTGCCGCCAGCGAGCGCCAGGTACTCGCCAGCGAACTTCAGCTCGAAGAGGCCGGCGTCCGGCTCGAGCAGAGCCGTAAGGCCTTGAGCAGCACCGACGCCGCGGTGGTTCAGGCCCAGGCGGCCCAGTTGCAGCCGGACATCGCTACGGCACAACTCGAAGCGCTGAAGAGTCGCGTCAACCAGGGCGAGGCGGTGCTCCGCACCTCGCAGCTCAACCTCAGCCACTGCCTGATCCGGGCACCGCAAGGAGGGATCGTCAGCCGGCGGACGATCCAGCTCGGCGAGACGTTGGCGGCGAAACAGCCGTTCCTCAGCATCGTTCCCCTCGACTTCGACAATGTTTGGATCGTGGCCAATCTCCGCGAGGACCAGATGGAACGCGTCGAGGCAGGCAACCGTGCTCTGATCACGCTCGACGGAATCCCCAACAAAACGTTTGAAGGCTGGGTCGAGAGCACCTCGGGGGGCACCGGGTCTGTGTTTTCGCTCTTCCCGCCGGACAACGCTACGGGAAACTTCGTCAGGGTCGTGCAGCGTCTGCCGGTGCGGATACGGTTCGCGGAGGCGGAGAATTACCAGAATCGAATCCGCCCAGGGATGTCGGCGACGGTCTACATCGACGATAAGACGGTGGTTCGCCGTAGCGATCGCGTGTGGTAATTCCAAGAAGGAGGGCGGCGTGGGGATCAAGACGCAGATCGCGGTGACCGCGGTCGCCCTCTTGCTGCCGGCGGTTACTGGCAAGGAGTCCCGCGCAGGAGATTCGCCCGCCACCGCAGCGCGATCGATTCGTCTGGGAGCGACACCCTCCCTCCCGCGTTGCCGGAGCAGACCGCTCGCGAGGAAAACGACCGGCCATCTCTGCCTCCTCCGGCACCCCCCGCGCCGGACGGCCCATCCGACTCGCGGAGTCCCTGGCCTTGAGCCTGCGGAACGTCGAGACGGTGCAGGCGAACCTTTCGGTCCGGACAGCCCAGAGCCGCGGTTCAAGCCGCTGAAGGCGTTCATCCCACTCATGGACCTGCCCCAGCTTCAGGTTGGCTTTAGCCGGGTCACCGGCCCCGCAATCAGCAATCAGAACGTCATTTTCCCCGACATTACCAGTGGCGTGCCGCTTGCAACGCAGCCCGGGCTCACCAACGCCGAGCTCAACCGGTTCAACATCTACCTGCCGCTCGACCCATCTGGACACATCACCGCCATGCCGATCGCCGAGGAGGAGTTGCGCCAAGGAGTTGATGGAGCAACTCGTTCGCCGAGCCCAGGCCGTGCTCGCGGCGCGCGGTACTTCGAGGCCAAGCAGATTGGCTACGGCCAACGCGTCGCGAACGCCGGCGCCTATGTTGCGTCGGGAACCCTCGGGCTGGTGGCGCGTAAGCTCCGCGAAAAGCAGCGCACGACGTCGAGCTCAGCCAGGCCAGGGTCGACGTGGGGAGAGCTCGGTATTCGTGGCCGACCTGGGCAAGGCCGAACGAAGCGGCGCGCAGGCTCGGCGTGGCCGTGCATCAATGCCGGCTGCTGGTGCCTCAGGAGCTCGGACCGGTTCCGATCGAGCCGGAGTCCGCC
>CAVRFS010000076.1:0-74493 GCA_963720335.1 uncultured Planctomycetota bacterium
GGGCCACGACCCGACGAGTCCCGGCAATCGATTGGATGGGCGGCGCGACGGGAATGCATTGCTCGATTGCCTCACACAAGGCCTCACGAATCGACTCGGGATGATCGAACTGATCGGGCTCGAGCGTCTCGGCGACGTGCCGCACCAGCCGGCGGGTCAGCACCTCGGGGACATCGGCCTCGATCAATTGAGAGTACGTCGGCACCAGCGCAGCGGGGAGGTCGGGCAGCAGGTGGTCGATCCGCCCTGGCGGCTCAAGGTCTCGACCATGGCGTGCAGCCGGCTGAGCTGCTCGCCGAACCGCGATTGCAAGGCCGACGAGGTGGCCGCGGACGCGGAAGGCGCGTAGCTGGCCGCGGCCCGTCCCTGGCGGGCCCGTGACGATCACGTCGGGCGGCATGGTATCGGTGGCCGTCACCTCGACCAGGGCCGAGCACCCAGGCCGAAGAGCCGGCGGCGGCGGACCTCGTGCGCCGCCAGGATCACGGCATCGCCGCCCAGGTCACGCCGCACCCGCGTCAGGGCCTCCTGCATCGTCTTGCGCGGTAGGTTTTCGATCGCATCAACCTCGCCTCTATATCGACGTAGGATCGGCTTTATCGCCTGAACGCCTTACCGAGTCGATCCCGTCAAGCCTGGTCACCGACACCTTGATCAATCTGCGGTGCGGATAGCCTGACCTACGCAAGGCAACTCGGGCCATTGATTCATGCGAAGGCCCCCGTGGTGGAGTAGGTGGTCACGGCCTCGGGCTCTTCCTCGATCACGCTGCCCAGGACCTCGATGGGCGTGTCGCGCGGGATTTCGCTCTGACTCAAGACGACCAGCCGGGGCAAGTCGGCGCGGGTCAGGTCCTTGAGGAGGCGCGGGCTCCGGCCGAGGTGAGAATGATCGGGGGATGACCTTTTTCGACGAGGGTGCCGACGCCAAAGGCGACGGCGCGGACGATGCTCCGGATCATGTCGTCGCCGAGCGCCTCGGCGGGGCGGGTCTCGGCCTGGCTGGCCGCGGCGGTCAGTCGCGAATCGAGCGGCCGGGCCAGCGTCACGACGCGGAGCCGGCCGTCGGGTCCTCGATAGGTCTCGGTGATCTGCCGCGCCAGGCTCTGGCGCACCTGCTCGGTCAAGTGGTCGATGTCCTTGGTCCTGCCGGCGTGCACGGCCAGTGTTTCCAGGATCGTTTCCAGGTCGCGGATGCTGACCCGTTCGCGGAGCAGGTTCTGCAAGACGCGCTGGAGTTCGCCGGCGCGGAGCAGCCCGGGCACGACCTCGCCGACCAGGGTCGGTGCCGTGGTACGGACCCGGTCGAGCAGTCGCTCGACCTGTTCGCGGGTCAAGAGCTCGTCGGTATGGGTGGCGACGATCTCGCCGAAGTGGCCGGCGAGCGGCCGCCGAAGCTTCGATCACCCGGCAGCCGGCCAGCTCAGCGACTTCGCGGCCATCGACGTGAATCCAGACCGCCGGTTTGTCCCGTGACGGGGTCGACGCCGTCACGACCGTCGGGACGAGTCACCAGCCCGGCCGGCGGCACGGCCAGCAGCCGGCCGGCATAGGCGATCCCCTGGCCCACCACGGTCCCGCGGATCTTGACCCGATATTCATGAGGAGCCAGGCCGATCTCATCGTGGATCCGCACCTGGGGCACGATCAAGCCCATCTCGCGCGCCACCCGCTGCCGAACCGTCTTGAGCCGGCCGAGCAGATCGCCCCCCCGGGTCGGGTCGGCCAGTCCGATCAACCGAAAGCCGATCTCCAGCTCGAGCGGGTCGACGTGCAACAGGTCCTCCATCCGATCCGAACCGGCCTCGGCCGAGTTGCCCGAGGCGTCGGCATCGTTGTCGTGACCGAGGGGCTGATCTGGCTCGGGCCGCCGTGCCAGACCCGGACGTGTCGCAGACCGGGCTTGAGCCGGCGCATGGGACCCGCGGACCTCGCCGATCGTCGGCCGATCGTCTCGGGCGTCGTTCGGCTTCGCGACGGGAATTAAGGATCAAGGCGCCGGCGCCCAGACTGCCGCCCAGGGCCAGCAGCGGCAGCTTCGGCAAGGGCGTCAGTGCCATCACGCCCAGAAAGACGGCGGCGGTCCCGAGCACCCCAGGCTGTGCGAACAATTGACCCACCACGTCGCGGCTCAGGTTGGTCGATCGACGACGAGCGGGTCACGATCAGACCCGTGGCCAGGGAGATCAAGAAGGCCGGAACCTGGCTGGCCAGTCCGTCGCCGATCGTCAGCTTGGTGAAGACGTTGATCGCCTCGCCCGGGCTCATGCCGTGATTGACCATGCCCAGGAACAGACCGCCGCCGATGTTGACCAGAAGGATGACGACGCCGGCGATCGCATCGCCCCGCACGAACCGGCTGGCACCGTCCATCGCGCCGAAGAAATCCGCCTGGCGATAGACTGCCTCCCGGCGGCGGTGGGCTTCGTGCTGGTCGATCAGGCCGGCGTGCAAGTCGGCGTCGATCGCCATCTGACGTCCAGGGAGCCCGTCGAGCGTGAACCGCGCGGCCACCTCGCTGATCCGGGTCGCCCCCTGGGTGATCACCACGAACTGGATCACAACCAGGATCGAGAACAAGATTACACCCGACGATCACCTGATCGCCGGCCACGAATTCGCCGAAGGCGCGGATCACGCCGCCGGCCGCGTCCAGGCCGGTCCTCACCGCCTCGCGTCAGCACCAGCCGGCGTGGTCGCGACGTTCAATACCAGTCGCATGAGCGTGGTCGTCAGAAGAATGGTCGGGAACGCGCTGAATTCCTGTGGCGTCCGGATCGCCAGCGTCGTCAAGAGCACGACGACGGCCACGGTCAAGTTGGCCGACAACAAGACGTCGAGCAGCCCCGGCGGAATCGGCACGACGAAGACGAGGATCGCGCCGATGATCGTGACCGGCAGGACCAATCCCCGAAGGAAACCTCCTCCGGATTCCGACCCCAATTCGCTCGACGTCGTGGGAGGCATCCATTCCCCTCAACAAACCAGCGGCGATGGCGCGGCGGCCCGCCCCGCCGGGAAAATAGGGTGCTTGGTGAGCACCAATCCGTGGCGAGCCTCTGTACCCGCCATGCCACCGGCTCAACCTGACAATCCCGGTCATGTATGGTCCGGGAGGGAGGGCCATTCAAGATTCGTCAATAAAGCCGATGGATGAGTTCTTGAGACGTGTGGCCGGAACGATATCGCCGATCGCCGCGTCTGTCCAGAGCGAAAACAGGAAGGTGAGGTCGCGGCAAAGGCCGGCCAAGCTTGAGTGCCTCCCACCCGTCGGTGAGCCGCTCGTGTTTACAGCTTCGACTAGACGAACTCCACATGATCCACCATCTCCTCGGGCTCGCAAACTTCCCAGATGAGAACAAGGGAATGGATGATTTCGCCGATGGTGCGGCTGTCCTTGGGGCAATAAGCGATGCCGGGATGAGGCGCCCCGAACCGTGGATGCCCAAGAAATCGCTGTCCTGGGTGAAGATGACCCGACCCAGAGGCAAAGCATACGCGACTTGCTCGGGGTCAGATGCCCCAAGCAACCCGGCCTCGGGCGTCGTCGTAACGTCGATACCGTGACGCCGCAGGCCTGTGGCTATCGCCCTAGCACAGTTCTCGTCGAGGTGAAAGCGTATCGTCCGCGGCATTGGCCTTCCCTGCCTTGAGCTTGTCCTGAAGGCGAGAAGGATGCTTGGCCTTCATCTCCTCGTACCACTCCTGTTCCGCTTGGATATCCGCGTTGACCTCTTCCCTGTGGTCGTGGTAGTAGGCGATCGCCGCGTCGATGCCCGCCAGGGTCAGATGGGGATATTCCGAGACAATCTGCTCAGGCGTCATCCCCTGGCGCTCGTACATGACGACGACATGCTTAACCTGAATGCGGCTACCAGCGATGCGTGGCTTACCACCGCACGTGTCAGGTGTGCTGACGATGTGCTCGCGGATGACGGTGGACATCCCCACCGTTGCGGGAAAATCCTGATTCTGACTCGTTGTCGGTTCCATGAATCTTATCTTACCCAAAAAACCTCCATCAACCAACCTCGATCGGCCAAGCGGAGGTCGCGGGTCGCAAGGTCCCCATTTCTCCCTCAAGGTGCGCCAACACACAACGCGATCGCTGAAGCGATGTCGTCCAATTGAGCAACCGTAATCTGGCCCAGCAGGCGAACGAAGCGGGCCTGCGAAACCGACTTGGTTTGAAACGCGTCGGCTCCTGAATTCTTGGCCAGTCCACTGTTCGGAGAAGCGGGTAATTCCACAATCCAGGGATAGTTCACATACCGTATCTTCCAGTCCGTGATTGGGACCACCATTCGCAAGGGGAGACGCCCGATCGAGTCCACGCCGATGACTACCGCCGGTCGAACCTTTTGGATCTCCGCCCCAACTGTCGGATCGAAGTCGACCAGCCAGATTTCACCTCGTCTCGGAATTGTGAACTTTCGCCATACAGGTCGTCCTTGCCAAAGGCTTCAAAGGCAGTCAGTTGAGGATCATTCCGGTAGTCTTCCTCGGCAAGGGCAGCGGCGGCCTCCATGACGGCATCCCGCTCCGCGGGGGGAAGTTTCCGCAACTCGGCTGCTGTCCACCTTCGATCGAGTCGCCTGGTCTTCTTAACGTTCATCACGCTTTCTCCGGGCGATGCCTGGCAATCAGAGATTTACGCAAACTTCATCGCTTCGTACCATTCCTATTCCACTTGGATGTCTGCGTTCAGGTCTTCCCTGTGGTCATAGTCGTCTCATCTTACTTAAAAGCACTCCATGAACCAACGTCGATCGGCCAAGCGGAGCTCGCGGCGGCCTCGGCTTTCCAAGAGTGATGAGGCCTGGTAAAAGGTGTGCGGCTTCTCCTCCCGCGGGAGTTGGTATTGTTGCGGACGGCAACCGGCCTACAAGGATGGATCGTGGCATGGCTAGCCTGTTCGGGCAACCGCAATCATGGTATTTGCCTGGACTTGGGGCTGGACCTATCCGCGCCGTGGTTGCCTGCGTGCTGATCGTGGCGATGACGGGTTGCGCCAATATCAGTACCCGCGACCAACATCTCAAGAATGTGATTGACGACCATTGGGAGCGGGTCGAGGCGGCATACGCTCTGAACGTGAGTGGCGCCACGGAGACAGTCCTTGGCCGGCAGGGTTTGCTTGCCGAGGCACAGCACAACCCCGGAAACGCGGCTCTCCTGCTCGAAGCTCGGCTTCGATGCCAGTCGCAAACAGGACCCGATGAGGCCCTGGCGCTGGCCGAGTTGTCGTATCGCGCCGGTCTCAGGCGGCAGACAATCGATCCGAGAGCGGCCATCGCCTGGTATCGCGACGCGTCGGCGATTGCCGCGCTGGCCCTGGCCCAGGCGAATGGCTCGCAACGCGATCTCGCGGTTCAGATTCACAACAACTCGGTTGTTCGACTGATCCGGATTTCCCAGTCGAGTCTCCTTCGTCACGGCCGGAGCTGGCGGGAGGTCCTGGCCGAGCAGCAAATCGCGGTTGGTGGCTCGTCCGCGTATCTGGAACCCACTCGGATCGCCGATCTGCGGGTGACGAGCGATTTCCGGGTCGAGGGCATGGACCATCTTTTTTATACGAAAGGCTTGGGCGTGCCGGTGGTCGCGCACCGGCTGGCAGGGGCCTCGCAGCCGTGTGACGCGACCGAACAGTTCTTGCCAGGCGAGCTGCGGGCGGCGGCCACCGCCGTCATGTCTCCCGCCGGTGGACTGGCCGGCGGCGACTGGAAGCACCAGCCGATCACCCTCGTTCTGTTCGACCCGTTCCAGGAGCGCGCGATCGCGGTTGGCAAAGAAGCGGTCAATCTCGCCAGCGATCGGACAACGCCGCTGGCGATGCAGGTGGCTCGGGGACAGCTCGCGGCTTTGGAATGGACCGGCCTGTTCGACTCCAACTTCGAGCGGCCAGGCCTGGAGGCGGGCCTTTACATGATCCGGCCTTACGAACCCGGCAAGATTCCGGTGGTCTTCGTGCACGGCCTGTTCTCCAGCCCTCGCGCCTGGGTGCAAACCATCAACGAGTTGCAGAACACCCCGGCGTTCGCTTCGCGATATCAATTCTGGCTGTTCATGTACCCGACCGGCCAGCCGATCCCGCTATCGGCGGCGCAGTTGCGCGCGTCGCTCTTGCGGGCCCGCGGCTCGCTCAACCCCGAGCAAACCGACGCCGCGATGGACCGGATGGTCCTGGTCGGTCATAGCATGGGCGGCCTCCTCTCCAAGATGATGGCCCAGGATTCCGGAACCGCGCTCTGGAACGCCGTGATCACGGTCCCTCATGACCAGTTCAAGGCCACACCGGAAATCAAACAGGCCCTTGACCATGCCCTGATCTTCCAGCGACTACCGTTCGTCCAGCGCGTTGTCTTCATCGCCACGCCCCATCGCGGCAGTCCAATCGCCGACAGCACGTTCGGACAGATCATATCGGACCGGATTCGGCTTCCGGGCAAAATGGACGCCCGGATCGCCGAGATCGAGGCCTTCAACGGACCCAACGCGGTCTCAAAGGAGTTGCGTGGCCATGCGATTAATTCCATCTCCGGCCTCCGGACCGACAGCCCGATCTTGGCCTCGCTGAATCGCATTGGGATCCATCAATCCGTACCCTACCACTCGATCATTCCGTTGATCGATGGCGTGATGGACACCGACGGCGTGGTGGAATATCGAAGTTCACATATCGACGGGGCCAAGTCCGAGTTGATCGTCCCGGGCACCCATGTCTCGCAGGAAGAACCCGCTGTGACCCGCGAGCTCTACCATATCTTGCAAGTGCACCTGGCGACGATCGAGGCCCCGACGCCCCACCCGACTGCTCAGGGAAACCGAGAAGCGGCCCGCGAGTAGTCTCACATATGGCCGTGTCCGTTGTCGTTTCCTCGGACAGAGTCGACGATTCGACCGTTCTGGCGCCAATCGAGCAGTTTCCAGGACAGGAGGCCCGCGATCGAGTCGGCGTAGAACATACCGTGAGCGGTTGGTTCGACTGCTATACCAGTCACGTCCACGAGCCCCTCCTGTTCGAGCGCCTCGACTTCCCGCGGGAAGTCGCGGACTGGGTCACTCCCGAAGAACGCCCGGTAATCGCGGCGATCGATTCGCAGCGCGGCGAGGCGGCGGGTCAGGTGCAGGACCCGTAGGTCCTGGGGACCGTACTCGAACGCGCGATCCCAGGCTGGCCGACCTCGACCGACGGCTGAGATGTAATCGGACGCGCGGTCCGGGTTGATCACCTTGACCGCGACCTCTCCCGAATCCGCGAACGAGATTCCCGAGGGACCGAAGCCGACCATGTCGTATCGGTCAGGGCGAAAGCTCAACTCCTCGTAGACGAATCGCCGATCGTCCCCACGAAACTCTCGACGCTCGAAGTTGGTCAGTGTCGTCTGGTCGAATCCGAGGCCGTGGAGCAACCGCTGGAGTTCCAGCCAGTTGTCGGCGGCCTGCGCATTCGTCGGCAGCGAGCCCACAAGTGCGGGGTCACGCGACCAAGGCGTGCCAAGCCCCGCGAACATCACCAAGTGGTACAGACCAAGGTGATCGAGGCCGATATCAATCGCGCGGCGAACGTCATCCCTCATCGCATCGAGTGGCTGTGCCGGTAGGTTGAACAGCAGGTCGCCGGAGACGGTGAAACCGCGCGTATGGCCGAGGTCGACGACCTCGCGAAACGTCTCGGCGTTGCCGAAGCCCAGGCGGCCCATTTGTCGCAACCGGCCCTCGTCGAACGTCTGGATGCCCATGCTCAGGCGGTAATGGCGGGCCGGGATCTCGTCACGGAGGATATCCACGAGCAGGGGCGTGCGGTTGAGGAACGCCGCCGGAACGCCTTCGAGAGTGACTTCCGCGTGCGAGAAATCGAAGGCCCGCGCCAGGGCGCGACACAGCGTGCGGAACGGCTCGGCCGGGCTCAGGTTGGCTGTGCCGCCGCCGAAGTAGAGGCCCGCGATCGGCCGCCCGGCGAGGCTCGGCCGCGCCTGAAGCGTCTGCTCAATCTCTCGCACTACGTGGTCAATGACTACGGCGGCCTTGCGGGACGTGAACGCTTCGTGCGGGAAGGTGCAGAACCCACAGCCGGCAACCGACGGGTTGCAGAACGGATGTGGCAGCACGCCGACGAGCAGCCCCCGTCGCGAGTCGAATTCCGGGAGGATCCTGTTTCCCCGCTGATTCTCCACGACTCGGGGCATGGCCGCCGCCAGGGGATAGCCATGCAACAGCCGGTGGCGTTGGGGGCGTCGCATAAAACGACGCAATTGCGAAAGCTCGGCAGAGGCTTCGAGGCGCCCGGTCCGACCCAACTCGGCGGTGTGAAGAATCATCGTTACTCCTCCAATTCATGGTTTAAAGCAAGATTTGCATCGGGATCGCGTCGTACTCTTTAACAAAACCTGTGCCAAAGATCTTCAAAAGTGATAAGTCCTTTCATCCAGAACGTTTCGAGAATCCGAGACCATATCGCCGCGGAGTCGTATTGAGTTCGCTTCGACATTGCTTGTAGGCTGAGGAACAAAAAATGTCGTATCACGTTCAGTCTGGAGGTCGGTCATGGCACTGTTGCCGTCCGCCGAATGGCGTGTTGCCGAAGCAATCGCCGGCATCGGATACTGCAATCCATTCCTCCCGGAGCGAGTCGAATTGGAGCGGCGGGCGCTCGGTCCACGCTATATCGAGACAGGGCCCATCATCCGAGCTCAGTCGGGGGAGGGATTGCAGCCTCTCTTCGGCAACGTCCCGGCGATGCGGGAGCGAGCCAAGGTGCTTGTCACCGAGATCGGACGCCGCCTGGAGGCGGGACAGCCGGCAACTCGAGCGGAGCTGCTGGTTTACGAGGATCTCGCGCTCTATCTCCTCTACTGCCGTTATCTGAGCAATCTTGACGGCCTCGTCTCGAAGTCCTTGCAGCAAGCTAAGTGGTCCGTTTCACAAATAACGTCGTGGTTAGCCTGGTCCTTTGCTTAGGCAGCGGGAGCTGCTAAAAAGTGCGGCGAGGCACGTTTTAGCCAATCCAGCAAGTCTTGTCGAGTAAACTTCCACGAAAACGGCCTCGGCGTTCGGTTGCTCAGCTCTTCGTACAACGCCAAACGCAGGCGGATCGCGTCCAGAGTCGCGAAGTCGTTCGGCGTCAGCACTTTCCGCTGGATGATCGAAAAGTAGATCTCCACTTGGTTCAACCAACTCGCATGCACCGGCGTATGCACCAGGATGATCCTCTTATCGCGCCGACGCATCCGCTCCACCGACGCCTGACCACGATGCGAGGAGCCATTATCCACGATGAAAAACAACCGCTCCGCTTCGTCGTAGGGCTCCTGCGCCAAGACTTGATCCACCAGTGGCCAAACGGCTTGATCCCCGTTTTTGCCTCGCAACGTCCCAGGACAATCCCGCGATGCACGTCCCACGCCGCCAAGTACTGCAAGGCTCCTTTCCGATCGTATTCCGTTTCAATCCGCCGGCTCTGCTTGGGCTCCGGCGGCATTTCCTCATGACAGCGCCGCCGTGCCTGAATGCTCGTCTTCTCGTCCATAGCTCAAGACGTAATCCTTCGGCCCCAGCGGCTTGCCTTCCCAGGTCCCGCGCATACAGGTCCAAGATCGGCCCGGCCTTCTCGGCAAACCGAGGGTCCCGCGGAAAGATCCAGTGCTCGTATTGCCAGGGCTTGATCGCCGCTTCATGCAACATCCGCCACACCGTCGTGCGGCTGATCTTTTTACCCAAGGTCGCTTGGGCTCGTCGCACCAAGTCGGCCAACGATTGGCGGCTGAGCGGTACTTTCGTTTCGGCGACCACTTCACAAGCCATCGCTTGGATCAACGCTTGATCCAGAGGGGGAAAAAGCGGCCTTTCGGCCACGCCCCGGACGATCTTCGACGGAGAAATCGCCGGCGGCCCAACGACTTCGCCAGCGTTGTACTTGCCGAGCCGACAGGCCGACCACTGCGGCCGCCTCGTCGTTTCCCAGGGAAGGATGCTCATGAAGAAGCAACACAAGCCGAAAGCGTTGGACGGCTTGGACCGCCACGGTTCGGCGGCGAGACGGTGTCGAGGGCCTCTTGCACGAAATCTTCAGGGAAAGTACAAAGAGCGGGATTTGGTCCTGGCATAGCGGCTTCCTTTCCATGCCGGGATTTTTGGGGAGTTCACCTCCTTCTACCAAAAGTCTGCCGAAACCACGACGTTATTTGTGAAACGGACCACTAAGTGGGACGGACAGGTCGGCTTCTGGAAGGATTTTCTCTCCGACTTTCAGCAATTTTTCCTGGCAAACGGGCGCGACCTGCCCTCACACCACGACCCAAAGATCATCCTTGCGGGCTTGTTTCAGATCCAGCGAGCGTTTGCCCAGATCTACGACAGCATCGTCGGCGGCTCGATGCCGGCGGCCCGGCTTCGGGCGTCGGTCTGGGAGTCGATCTTCACGCGCGACATGAGGCGATACACCCGGTCGTTGCATCGGGTCATGGCCGAGTTGCCCACCCTCGTCGTGGGTCCCTCGGGCAGCGGTAAAGAGCTGGTCGCTCGTGCGATCGGACTGTCTTGCTTCGTCCCGTTCGACCCTGGCAAGCGCTGCTTCGTGGCCAATGAAGCCGAGACATACGTCCCGCTAAACCTCTCGGCTTTGGCCCCGACCCTGATCGAGTCGGAGTTGTTTGGGCACGTCAAGGGTGCGTTCACATTCGCTCACAAGGACAGGGAAGGCTGGCTGGAACGGTGCGGCGAACATGGCGCGGTGTTCCTGGACGAGATCGGCGAACTGGACGCTGCAATTCAGGTGAAGTTGCTCCGCGTGCTGGAGACGCGGAAGTTCCAAAAGGTCGGCAGTACCGAAACCCTGCCGTTCAAGGGCAAGATCATTGCCGCGACAAACCGCGACCTCGCGGCTGAGATGCACACTGGCCGGTTCCGCCACGACCTCTACTACCGGCTCTGCGCCGACCAGATCGTGACCCCCTCGCTCGCCGAGCAACTGGCCGACCGGCCCGAGGATCTCCCAGAAATGGTCCGTTTCATCGCGCACGAGGTCCTCGTCAAGCGGAGCGACGAGCCGAACGGCCTGGACCTCGGGCATGACGCCGATGATGGATTCACGGAGGAGGTTGAGCGACTGACCGCGGAAGTGGTCGCCTGGATCGATCGCGAACTCGGCCGCGGCTATGCCTGGCCGGGGAATTTTCGGGAACTCGGTCAGTGCTTTCGCAACGTGATGATCCGGGGGAGCTACCGCCCTCCCTCGGCCGCTCGAAACCGCGTCGGTGAACTCAATCCTGTCGAAGAGTTGCTGACCCAGGTGCGCGAGGCCACGGCCACGAGGGACGAGTTTCTCGGGCGGTACTACGCCCTGGTACTCCACCTGTCCGATGGAAACTTGAGGGAGGCCGGCCGGCGGCTGGGCGTCGACTGGCGCACCGTGAAGGTCCAACTGGACCAACCGTTCCTCGACAGGCTCCGTTGCTCGAGGGCTGCAATGGATCGGTGAGCATTTCGATGGGTTTGCATGTGAACTTTGATTCGATGTTGCCGTTCACCAGGGTAGTAACGGTTGCTGTTCTGCAGCCTGCGCGTAGTGGTACATTGCCTGGTGGTCTACCATCGGCCATTCGAGATATCCGTTTGCGGCGCAATTGGCTACTGTTATCGGCATCTGAGTTTTGCGCTACTACCACCCAGTTCGCGCAATACGTTTTGCAACGAACGGCGAGATTTGTCCCTCGGATGGTTTAGCGCATAGCCCTTCCTTCGATCTTGGCTGGCGTTCGAGTCGCTTCCGTGATTTCCCGGTCTTTCGACCTTGCGTCACACCAGCGCTTGCAACGTCAACCCTCACGTGTGTCGCACGATTCCAAACCACTCACACTCGTCGCGTCGCTTCTCTCATGCCGAGGTTGCCGACGGCAACAGTGAAGGCGACGGTTGACCTTCGAACCAGTTCCCAACGCATTCCTTCATGTAACCATACACCGACCGGCCCTGTCCAGCACAGGTTGCAATCGTTGTCCAAACGCGTTCGCTCCAACGCCGGCCGGTTTCGCTTCGTGTACCCTGCGTGATATGCCGATCAATCACGACGAATCGAATCGCTTGCTCCGCACTATTGTTGGTCGGATCCACTTCCGGCGTCGTCACAAACGTGAAGAACGCCTCGCCGTGCTTGCGAAATCGCTTGGCCATGTTTTCCGCATGCCGGGTCGTCGGCACGTCCGTCATGCCCGCGTCCAGCACCACGTCGCGGGCTGCTTTCAGTTGCCGCTCAAATGCAGTGGCCGACAGGTCCTCACGCCGATGGATCACCTCGAACAACTGCTTCAACGCTCGCCGCAATCGCTCGCCGTAGGCCTTCGTCGCCACGTCCGGCAGCGTCGTTAAAAATTTCACGTCGCGGATCAAGTGCGCTAAACAAAACTGAATACGAATGTCGCACTCACGCATATATCTCCGGTACGCCGAGAAATAATCGCAACCGATCGTGCCCTCGAAATCTCGACCCAACAATTCCATTAACACGTCGGCGCTGCGATGCGGGTCGATCTTGAAAATCGTGTACAAGTCCGCCCGCAAACACCACGTCCACCATAACTCCTTGTTGCACTTGTGGCCCGTTTCATCGATGTTCAACACCGTCTCGGCGGGCAGCATGCGGAGCAATTCGTCATAGGGGCCATCAAGCCGCGCGCTGACTTTGTTGATCGTGTTGGCCAACGTGCTTCGCGCCAGCGTGACGCCAACACAATCGCGGAGAAACGTCCGGATCGTTGAATAGGATGCGTGACAACCACCCTTCATGAACGCGATCAGCACCGTGAGGTGCGGGCCAACCAAGCCGCCGCGTTCGATTCGCAGTGGCAGCGGCGCCCAGCAGGGCTTTCGACAGTGTTCGCACCAGTACTCGGGGCACGTGTGCTGTTCGATGGTCAATGGCGTCCCTTCGATATCGATCTGTTGGACGACGCGAGGATACGTTTGGTTGAGCCGCAACCTGCCCCCGCAGCAGGGACAGGCATCGAGCTGATGAGTGACAAATGCAGTGACTTGCTCGGGCGGGAAGGGTTCGCGTGCATGCTTGTCGTGGCCGGGTTGGCCGCCAATGGAACGCTTTTGGCCGTGGTGAGTCTCGGGCGGCTTCGGCTTAACGATGTCCGAAGAGGGCGGTTTCGACGACGTCGCGGAATTCTTCTTGGCAGCCGCCAATTGCTCGCGCATATGTGCCAATTCCGCTTCGAGCGTCGCCACCTTGGACGAAAGCACTTGGCACTGCGGACATATTTCGGATGTTGGTTTCATTGCCAATGTGTAACCAACTCAAGCCGAAAATGCTAGATTGCCCCGTGAACGCTTACGATTCGATTAAGAAGTGTCAAGTGAGAATCTTGCGATTTGGCACGATCCCGAGGGCCGCTGGCGAGCCGGCCGGCGGAGAGCGGCGGAGTGGCGGAGGTATAATCCTGATACGGAGGTTCTAAAAATCGTCTCAGACTGTTATCATTCATGGAAATGGAATGCACTACGCCCTGGAGTCACGAGACATGGCAAAGACGGAAAGGGGGCTTGTGATGTCCACGATCGTTGAAGCAGCGACGCCGCTCGCGGCCGGCGGCCGAATGACGGTCGATGAATTCGACCGGATCGATGAGAGCCTAGATGGACCGTTTGAACTCATCGACGGCCAATTAATAAGAAAGCCGGACATGGATCCGCCTCACGTATGGTCTACAGAGCGGCTGCGGAAGCGGCTTGAGCGCATGCTCCCCGAGGGCTGTACGGTCCGAGACGATAAGCCTCTCCGGATTCCGGATTTCAACGAACGACGGCCGGACATCGCCGTTGTGCGCGGCGATAAGAACGTTACGAAACGCGGCACCCCAAGCCTGCGACGTCATGCTTCTGATCGAGGTGTCGGTGTCGACCCTCGACGCAAAGATCAGGGAAAGAAACGACCGCTGTACGCCTCAAGCAACATCCCCGATCTACTGGATCGTCAACGCGATCGACCAACAGGTCGAGGTTTACACCGATCCGGGCCCGGACGGTTATGCGACGTGCGACGTCGTCAAGCCGGGCAGTCCGTGCCGGGTTGATGATCAACGGCAACGAAGTTGGGCAGATCGCCGTCGACGAAGTCTATGCCAGAACCCTCGGGTCCCGCCCCGCGGCCGGCGGTAACGGGGCATAAAGAAAAGAGCTTCGGGCGGTGATTCCACATCAGAGTACCGGCCAGATCGCGGCGAGCTCGGCGACCAGCTCGGCGGTGAGGGAGGAGCCCGCCGCGGGGCGTTGGGCCAGCCGGCGCGCCAGATCGGGGGCATCGACCTGAGGAATCTTGAGTGCCTCGGCGGACCGGCGGAGCCGCAATCCCGGATTCCCTTTGGTGGCGGCTCGGATCGTGACCCGTCGTGGCGGCGGACCGCCGGCCAGGATCAGGGTCAATCCATTCGGACCGCTCAGCACCAGGCTGGCACCGGCAAGCAGCTCGGGCGAGTCGCCGCGCCAGGATCGGGCGATCTGTCGCCGTGTCGCCCGCGAGACCACGTCACCCTCGATCAGGCGACGGTCCTCACGCTGTTGCTGGGGCGTGGTTCGCAGCATCAACTCGAAACGGCGATAACGCAGCGCATAGTCGACCATACCGAATACCACCAGCAGCGCAGCCAGCACTCGAGCCAGGTGGAGCACCAGTCCACCCGTCACACGAGCCAGCGCAGGTCCCTCGAGGCCGCTGGTCCCGCAGGATGTCGGCCCAGCCCGCGCGGATGGTCCAGGCCGAGGCGCAGATCAGCAAGACCGACTTGACCAGTGCCCAGGAGGTACGTTCGGCCTGGACAGCCAAGCCCGGTCCGCGCGACAAGGACCAAAGCCGCGCCAGGTCGGGTGCGATCAGATGGGGCGTCCACAATCCGCGCACTTGCACCTGATGCGCCGCCAAGGCGCCCGCCGCGAAGGCCGCCAAAATGACGATCAAGGGCCACGCCAGACTCAGAACCAGCCCCCGCAGATGCGCCGCCCACCCAGGCCGGATCGACCGACGCCACCGGCGGATCGGTCAGCGAGCCACTCACCAGCTTGATCATCCCCAGCACCAGATCATCGCCCATGACTCCAAGCAAGACCACCGCCGCCAGCCAGCCCGCGGCCGAAGTCAGCTCGGGACTGTGCGCAACCTGGCCCTGCTCGCGCGCCAGTTGCCTGCGACGCTTCGACGGTGGCTGTGTCCGATCCTCGGACATGATGGATCGGGCCTCAGTGAGGTCAGGCTCTGGACACATTGGATGTCAGAGCGACTACGAAGATGAGTTCAATGTCCCCAAGGGAGCGTGCTCCAGGCTGTCGAGAATGTGGCGACGAGAGTCGTCAGGCTGAGGAAGATCAAGACGATACCGAGGACCGCGCGAAGCGGCAGCGCCAGGGTGATGAACGGAAGTGATGGCGCGGCGCGGCCCAACCAGCCAATGGCGATGCCCGCCAGTGTCAGGGCCAACGCGGGGGGCGCGGCGGCGCAGAGCGCCAGCACCAAGGCACCGCTCACCTGGCCGAAGGCCAGCGCGGCGGTCTCATTCGAGATCAAGAGCTGACCCATCGGTACGGCTTGATAGCTCTCGACCAGCGCCTGCACCAACACCATCGGGCCGTCCATCGCCAGAAACACAGCCATCGCGATCAAGCCGTAAAGCCGGCCCAGAGGAGTGATCTCTTCACCGCTGACAGGGTCGAAGAGCGTCGCGGTCGAGAACCCCGCCTGCGCGGCGACCAGCTCGCCAGCCAGGCGAGCCCCGGCCACGATCAAGGCGGCCGACCAGCCAAGCACAGCGCCCGTGAGCACTTCCGCGAGCCCCGCCCAAACGCCGCTGGTGATCGACCAGCTTGCCGGCGGCACCACCAGGGGAGCCACCACCGGAACCAAGACCGCGACGAGCACGGCTGCCAAAGCGAGGCGGAACCGCCAGTCCAACTCGGGAATCGCCAGCGACGGGGCCGTCAGGCACAACCCGAAGACCCGCGCAAGCACCAGAGCCCAGATGGCCGCGTGGCTCATCATCCAGGCCAAATCCCATGCACTGGTGTTCAAGGCCATGAGCGCGATCGGCCCCTTGAATTCCATCAGATCATGTCGGGGATCGACCCGATCAGGTCGACTGCGAACGAGACCCAGCGGCCCAGTAGCCAGGGCAGAATCAGGAACAGGACCAGGCCCACCGCCAACAGCCGCGGAACCATGGCGACCACAGGCTCGTGCAACTGGGTCAAGGTCTGGCCAATGCCAATCAATAGCCCGACCAAAAGGGCCGCCGCCAACAGCGGTCCGCCCAGGATCAGGGCCATCCGCAGGCTCTCGCGCGACCAATCAATCGCATTATTCAGGTCCATGACCGTCTCTCTCTCTTTCCTTCAGCGTCAAGGGCCGCCCGACGCGATGGAGAAGCTTTCGACAGCAACATCGTCGCCACCAGCATCCAGCCGTCGGCCAGCACGAACACGATCAGCTTCACCGGCATCGCCACCAGGGTCGGCGGAAGCATGAACAGACCGGTCGCCGCCAGGACCGACGACACCACCAGGTCGATCACCAGAAACGGCAAGTACAGAAAAAACCCATCATGAACGCCGTGGTCAGCTCGCTGAGCAGAAATGCCGGCGCCACCACGCGTCAGCGGGAAATCCTCGACGACGGCCGGCGCGGACTCGACTCGGCCCGGGCTGGGGGGCACGGCGTACTCCTGGAATACATGGAGGTAGTCTTCATGCTTGTACTTGACGATCTGGCGGACCATGCACGCCTTGATCGGCCGCGAGCCGGCCGCCCACGCCGCCTTCTCGTCGAGCGTCTTCGGTCTGATAAGGGACGATCGCGTCGTGATAGACGAGCTCGCCCACCGGCGCATCACCAGGGCCGTCAGCAAGAACGCCAGCGCGGTCAGGACTTGATTGCCGGGCACCTGAGGACTGCCCAGGGCTTGCCGCAGCAAGATCAGAACGATATTGATCCGCACGAATGACGTCACCATCAAGAGCGCCGCGGCGCCAGCGAGATCAAGCCGAACAGCACCACGTTTTGCATGGTCTGCCCCATCTTGTCCGGCAAATTGATCGGCAAGCGGCCGGAGTCTCCAGCTCGGCGGGTTTGTTGATCTCGACGGATGCGGCACCGGACTTGGCGGCCGCATCGCCCCCATTCCGGGGAACCGCGAGGCCGTGCCCGGTGAGGGTCCGTCCGTCGCGGCGTGCCTGGCGGGGGATCCCCAAGGATCCGGCCAAGAACAAGCCCGCGGCCAAGCACAGGGACAGAGACAGGGCCGATCGAGCTCCGCGAGCGCTGGCTCATGCTCATGGTTCGGCTCCCTGTTGTGGAGGATTTGGCTCGACTGCCGGGAAGTCGTCAAGCTCGGTGATGAGCGAAGGTGCGCCCTTGCGGGCCGGCTCCGACCAGTAAGGCACGCGACGGCCAACCCGGAGCAGGTAAACGGTGTGCTTGGGGGAAAGACTCACGCGACCGACCACTTGCACTTGCATGGCCCCGGCCGCGTTCTGAGGCAAGAACCGGCGGCATCCGGCGTAGATCCCACCGCAGACCGCCAAGGCCAGCGTGATGCCGGCCATCCCCCACCACGACGTGTCCAGACTATCCGGCCGATTGGGCCGAGACCCTTTGAGAAAGCTTCTCAAGACCGACGGGTCACCGGGCTTCGAACGCTCGATCGGAGTCACCGGTGTGTCGGCGAGGGCCGTCGTGGAGTCGACAACGACGGCACCGATGGCGAGCCACAACGGCAGTCCGAGAGCCGCACTGAGAGATGCTCGCGTTCGGGGCATCGGCTGTTCCTTCGGGTGAGGCCGCGAAATCGAGGGAACGGTGCTCGACAGAGCACCCTACACCAAGACTTCCTCGCGTCCGTTGGGTTCCGGCAGGACGATGCGACCACGGTCATACAACCGTCGCAACCGTTCGGCGATTTCGAGCTGGGCCGCTTCGGAATCGGAGAGCCGGAACGGGCCGAGATGGTCGAGGTCATGTCGCAGCCGGCTCGCGGGCGCGGTCGGCGAGTGCCGCCATGCACCTTGTTGCGAACAGTCGCGGCCGCGCCGGCCAGCGCCAGGGCCCAGGTCTCGAGGTCCTCGTCATGGCAGGCCGCGCGGATGTCGCTGTCGCTCATCTTCACGATGTCGTCGAAGACGAAGCAGAGCCGGCGCAGACCCAGGCCGTAGAACTCCTCGAGCACGGCCGCCCGTTCGTCGGGATCGATCCGCTCCAGCCGTGCGATCTCCCAGGTCACCGCCTCGACGGCCGACCTGTCGAGATGAGACAGCAATTGCGAGGCCAGCGACTGGTCCAGGCTGACCAGCACGATCGCGGCCTTGCGCACCGAGGAGATCGCGGCCGTGAATGGGCGATCGGAAGTCGCCGAGAGTGTCGGCGAGCCCTCCCCTGACCTCCGGGTCGGGGGAAGACGACACTCCGTGCGGGCGCGGAGGATAGAGTTCTTGACGTGTCACCGTCATGTGACGCGCCCCCCCTGCCCGGTCCACCGCTGGAGCACGCTGGCGGCAGCCTCGGGATTACGACGAATCAGCTCCCGAACCCGCTCCGAAGGGCCGGGGTCCGACGCGGAGTCCGCATGATACCGACGGGTTTTGTGCACGGGCTCGGGAAGCCGCGCCGGCCGGCGCGCGACTTGAATCCGCGTCACCACGACAACCAAAACGCAAATCGATACACCGACCGCGCCGCAGGATCCCCAAATCCAACGATTTTCCGACGCTGGTCGGCGGCGGAGGTCAGGACTGGCGATCGGACCCGTGGTACCTCATCCTGGATCGTATCGACAAAAACTTCCCACGATCCGGACTCGGAAACGACCAGGTCCACGCTGTGCCGGATCTGTTTCTCGGTCCGCAGAGCCATCTGGTGCAACTCTTCAGCCGAAGGCTCGCGGCTATCGTTCTTGTCGATCATCGCCTTGAAATAAAAGCTGCGCGGCACGTTGATCAGAACCTTCCCTCTCTCGCGCACTGCGACGGCGACCGGAGCTGGCACCGATGGCGACGGCAGGGGCTCGGGCTCCAGCGCCAGGGGGCCATTGATGCTGATTGCCGGCTTGAAGCCGTCGGTCTGAGATCGCGGTGGCTTGTCGCCGGCCCGGGGCGCGCGCCGGTTCGGCAGCCGTGGATGTGGATGTGATCACCCGCACCTCGACGCGCACGCCCTTGATATAGTCGAGCTGCTCGAGGATCTGCTCGCTCAACTCCTCTTCGTAGGCACGTTTGCGCGAGATATCACCGAGCGACGGGTTGCCCGGGTCGAGATACCGGTGGCCGCGGCGGTCCATGACCGTGATCGAGCCGTTGGTCAGGTCGGGCTCACAACCGACCAGGAACTTGGGAATCGACTCGATGATTCGGAACGGCAGTTGACGATCACCCTCGGTCTCGATGTAGACAAACGCCGTCGGCTTGGCGGCCGTGCGATGCCAGACCGAGGCGCGGGGGTGATTGATCGAGACCAACGCCCAAGTGACACCCGCGAGCTTGCGAATCATCGACTCAACGATCTTCTCACGAGCCAGCTTCTCTCTCTGTTCCCGCTCGCGAGGTCCTTCGATCAAGACGCTCCAGGAGTTTAACTGATCGCGGGCCTCATCAATCGGGCGAGGCCCGACATCCAGCTTGGCGACCAGCGCGGCAGCCTGGTCGAACTGGTCGGCATCGACGGCGATCCTGTGCTGATCGTCGGTGCGGTACTCGATGCGTTGGGCGTCCAGGACGCGGCAGATCTTGTTCAGGTCCTCGGAGGAAAAACGACGCTCCGAGGCGAGATAGCGGACACCGACGGGGACCAAGGACGTGGCTCCCCAGTAGCCCGCGGACACCAGACCGAGAAGGGTGGCCACGGCCAGGCCCCATCGAACCGCCGGACGCTGAGACATGATCGAACGCCGGAGTCGACCTACCGGTGCGCGGAACCGTGTCACGGCCGCGCTGGCAGTCAGGCGATTGATGATTCCCATCAACCCTCCCCCGGCACAAGGCAACAATCATCATGGCGCCTGGAAATCGCCACGCGGGAGACCGCGCCGCGGGCGGAGAGTTTCCACAATCGGCCCGGTTTGTCAATCGCGCCAACGCGTAGAACGGAATTCATTCCGTTTCTTCGTTCCGTCCGAGCGAGAAATGCGATCGTCTTACGGAAACGGAATGAATTCCGTTCTACAAAAAGCGAACAGCCCTCCCACCGCCATGACGGCGATGCGAGGGCTGTCGTTGTTGATCCGATCGAATGCGTTAGACAGTCCACATTCGGTTTCGGCTCAGTTCCCCGAGCCCGTGGGCAAGAGCAGGCCACCGTTCTGAGGAACGTTGATCGCATTGCCGCGGACGTCGGGGGCTGGCGGAGCTTCTTCACCGCCGATCGTTGGCTGGGTCAGCTCGGAAGGAACCGACGCGATCGCAGGGGTGGGCCTGGCAGCCTGGAAGGCGTGCTGGCCAGCCCCGTAGACCTGAGGAGCAGGATAGGTGGTCGGCGTGTAGCCCTGACCAGACGGCGCGATTCCGGCCTGGCCAGAAGGAGCAACACCGTGGCCGGTCGAGTACGCCGGGCCACAAGTTATTCGCGTGGCCGCCACCGTGGGTAATCGAGATATTGTGCTTCTTCTTCAGCACCCACTCGTAGCTCGTCGTGCAGTTGAGCTTGGGCAGGCTGAAGTGAGGCAGCTTCGGCATCGTGAAGCAAAACTTATGGGCAGGTTTGCAGGTATCGCAACCACCATAAGTGGCGCCTTGAGGACTGGCGACCACGCCCTGAGGCGAGGCGAGTCCACAGGTCGCGCAACTCGTATCATAACCGCCTGCCATGCTCACGCTGCAGATTCCGAGAGCGACGGCGAGGCTGAGGCTGAACGTCAAGGGCTTCAACATGGGAGAAGACTCTCCTTGGCTAACAAACAAAGATCATAAGGGTAGCGATTCCGGCCGGCCGTCTCGCTCGACCCTGATTTGCATCGGTCGTCCATGGCACCAGTTCGTCAGACCAGGTCTTCCCGGGACCCGAAGCCTTTCGGCCTCCTGCTCCGAACAATGCCACCAGTTTGGTACTCCCGTGTTCTCGCTTGGGCTTAACCTCGGCGAGTCACCGGTTATATCGTCATCGCAGCCAACACGCTTGAATACGCTTCGTGTTTTGTAGCAACACTTTAGGGCGACAAACCTGACGATCATCGCGGTCGGGCAAAACAGGGGGTTTGCACAAAAAGAGAGGTCCGCACAACTGGCGCAATCCCACTTTTTGCCACGATCCCTCTTCGCCGATCAGCAGGATTGGCACGGCTGATACATCCGGACCCGTCGACATCGGACGGATGTGGCCTCTTCCTCAGAGGCGGTTCGGACGGGCGTGGTCGCGATCTCGCTGGTGCTGGCACCCGAACAACTGGAGGGACCACCAGAGCGCTTCACGATTGGATTGGGCACGTGCGGGAACCCCTTCCTGACCCTGGGCTGATGAAAAGTTGGCGTTGACCATGCTCGAGGGGCAATCCCGATTCCGCCGTCGTTGATGGTGTGGGGCGGGTTTCCTAACCCGCCTGGATGCGCAAAGGAGGGAACCAGCGGGTTAGGAAACCCGCTCCACTCCTAAATTAGAGATCTCCTTTCAAATCATGCGCCAAACAATCGTTCGGGCAGCACTAGCGGGACAACCGTAATCAGGAGGATTGCGTCTGGCATCCGCTCCGATCTTGGTGCCATATTCGTTCCTGGCGGCAGCGTCACCATTTCGGGGTCCTCGTCGCCTCCCGCGGTGATGAACCCGCTGGGTGGCGGCGACGTCGCCCTCGGGCGTGCGGCGAGCATGGTGAACATCGCACGCAACCAGGCGATTCCCCCGGTTTCGCTTCCCACTGGCGGATGTAACTCACTTGGCGGCGGCTGTCAAATCAACCCCTCCACGGGAAACCTCCTGCTCCAAACGTCCCCGCCCACAAGCGATGCTTTCTATATCCCCCCCATCTTGTCCTTCAACAGCACGAATCTGGGCCCAACCGAATTTGGCAATGGCTGGACCAGCGTCTTCAATCGCACCGTTGCCATAGGCGGGTCGGGCTCGGTTAGCGTCATAACCGGTGCGGGTAATACTTACTCTTACAGCAGTCTATGGACAAACGGATTCTACCCCTCGAACAGTGTTTCCCCGAACTCTCTGTTCAGCGCGGTCCGAAATTCACCCCCTTTCACCGAGACCCAGCCGGACGGGACGGTTTTCCAACTTACCGGTAGTAGTGCACCGGGGCGCCTCACGTCCATCCAGAATGCCGCCGGTAGCATCTGGACGCTGACTCGCGACGGCTCGAATCGGGTCACGCAAGTCACGGACCCCGCCTTGCGAGTGACGTCATTCACGTACAACGCTACTTCCGGCAAGATCACCAGTATCCAAGACTCAGCGGGACGGCTTACGACGCTGTCGGTGAATAGCTCGGGCAACCTCGTCCAACTGATCAGCCCCGAGTTATGCATCACCAGCTTATCATACGATAGCTCGAATCGCGTGAACGCATGGATCAATCCCCTGGGCGACCGAACGAGCTATACCTATGATTCCAGCAACCGGGTTATTCAGGTGCGAACTCCGCTGGGTCAAATCACGTCCTTGACCTACAACACCAATCAAACTCTCGTCACCAACCCGCTCGGTTTCGTCACCACGCTCAATTTCACACCCGCGGGGCGTCAGCTCGGCCGTCGACGGGGCCGGCAACCTGACCACATACGCCTGGGATTCCAACAGTCGGTTGCTGGCGATCGGCGACGGCTTGGGCAATCGCACGTCGTTCACGTACGTCACCTTGAGCCCAAGCCAGGTCGAGAGCCTGGCATCGATCCAACAGCCCCTGGGCGGCCGGTTCACCTACACTTACAACAGCAATGGCCAGGTCAGCACGATCGTCGACCAACTGGGCAACACCACGAGCCTGGTCTGGAACAGCTCGGGACTTCGGAGCGTGGCAATCGATCCCCAAGGGAACCGAACGTCGTATTCGTACAACAGCTTCGGTCAGATCACCGCGGTTCAGAACCCACTCGGTCAGATCGTGACCGCGGTCTATAACTCGGTCGGCCAGCAGACCGCCATCATCAATCCGCTCGGACAGCGCTTTAGCTATACCTACAATGCGAACGGCATTGCGCAAAGCGTTCAGGACCCTCTGGGCGCGATCTCGACGTTCGTTTTCGACCAGGTAAATCGGATGACCTCGTGGGTCGACGCTTTGGGAAACCGGTTCAGTTACTCGTACGACGTCAACAGCCGCCGCACGAATGTGGTCAATCCGATCGGTTCCACCTGGACCCTGGGCTACGATCAGAACGGCCGGATGATTACCAGCGCCGATCCACTGGGGAATGTAACGAGCTTCGGCTATGACGCCGTGGGGAACAAGGTAAGCTCGACCAATCCTCTTGGCCTGGCGTACACGTCGGTCTACGACGGCGCCAACCGGCTGATTGGCTCGGTCGACCCGTTGGGAAACCGGATATCATACAACTACGACAAGGCGGGAAACCGGGCCTCGACCGCCGATCCGCTCGGAAATCTCTGGACGGGGGTTTATGACCAGCAGGCTCGTCCGATCGCCTCGATCGACCCCACAGGCGCCGGACTTCGTACACCTACAATGCGGCGAACCTGCCCACGGCCGTGACAAACCCGCTAGCGAACACGGCATCGCATACATACGACACCTTGCAGCGCCTGGTCGCCACCGTGGGCCCGCTCGGGAATCGGACCAGCCTCGGCTACGACAATGCAGGCAACCCAGTGGTGTTTACCAATCCCTTGGGTGCCGTGTTCACAGGTATCTACGACTCGGCCGGTCGCAGGACCGCACGCATCAATCCGCTGGGAAACGCCTTCAGCTTTGGTTACGACGCCGCGAATCGCTGGCAGAGCACGACCAATCCGCTAGGGTTTACTTCAACACGTGTGTATGACGCCGTTGGACGCAGGGTTGCGCATCTCGACCCGCTCGGCAACAGGGCAAGTTTCGGCTTCGATCCAGCCAGTCGTCTGATTAGCACGACCAGCCCGGTGGGGAGCATCTTCACGATCCTTTACGACGCGGCCAGCCGAAGGGTTGGATCGGTCGACCCCCTGGGCGATGTCGCCACGAACGTCCTCGATGTGGCCAGCCGTCTGGTCGCCCGGATCGACCCGCTCGGGAACCGCACAAGCTTCGGGTACGACTCGGCGAGCCGGCGCATGACAACCTCTGACCCTTTGGGGAACGTCTCATCGGTCGTTTACGACACGTCGAGCCGCCGGATCGCGAGTATCGATCCGCTCGGCAATCGTACCAGCCTGGGCTACGACAACGTGAATCGCTGGGTCAGTACGACCGACCCGCTCGGGAACGTCTCATCGCTGGTTTACGACGTAGCCAGCCGCCGAGTCGCGAGTATCGATCCGCTCGGCAATCGAACCAGCCTGGGCTACGACGCCGCGAATCGCTGGGTGAGTACCACGGACCCGCTCGGGAACGTCTCATCGCTCGTTTACGACGTGGCAAGCCGCCGAGTTGCTTCGATCGATCCGCTGGGAAACACCAGCTCACTGATCTATGACGCGGCGAATCGACCAGTCGCTTCTATCAATCCGCTCGGAAATGTGAATACGGTCACATTTGACGCGGCGAACCGGCGCATGCGAGTATCGACCCGCTCGGGAACATCAGTTCGACGGTATATGATGCGGCGGGCAGACCTGTTGCCAGCATCAATCCCCTTGGCAATATAGCAACCACAGTTTATGACTCGGCGGGCCGGCTCGTCGCCAGCGTCGATCCGCTCGGCAATCGTAGCAGCTTGTCCTACGATGCGGCGAATCGGCGCATCGCCAGCATCGATCCACTGGGAAACGTCAAAACCAGCGTCTTCGACGACGCCGGGCGACTTGTGGCGAGCGTCGATACCTTGGGCAATCGGAGCAGCATGTCGTACGACCAGGCGAGCCGGCTCGTCGTCAGCATCAATCCACTTGGTGACGCCACGACGACCGTCTTCGACCAGTTAGGCCGATCCATCGCCCGCATTGATCCACTCGGCAACATAAGTTCCACCCTCTACGACGCGTCAGCCGTATCATCGCTGGCGTAGACCCTCTGGGCAACGTCAGTACAACGGTGTATGATCCGGCCGGTCGCAGGATGGCAACCATCAATGCGATCGGCAACCCGACGAGTTATGGCTACGACGCGGCCAGCCGGCCGGTGAGCACGATCAACGCACTTGGGAATGTCTGGACGGCGGTGTTCGATAGAGCGGGCCGACAGGTCGCGGGCATTGATCCACTCGGCAATACTTAACTCAGCCGTATATGACGCGGCGAGCCGCGTGATTTCGAGTGTCGATCCTCTAGGCCACGTTTCAACAACGGTTTACGATCAGGCAGGACGTCCCGTCGCGAGCGTGGATCCGCTGGGGAACGTGAGCTCGATAGTCTATGACGCGGCCAGCCGACGAATTGCCAGCGTCGATCCCCTTGGCAACATCACGTCGACGCTCTACGACGCGGCGAGCCGCAGGGTCGCATCCGTCGATCCACTTGCGAATCGGACATCTTACGGGTTCGACCAGGCAAGCCGACCCGTGAGCACAACAAACGCGCATCGGATTCATCTCCACGACGGTGTTCGACTCGGCGAGCCGGCCCATTGCGAGCGTCGGAATCCCTGGGCAACGTCAGTTCGACAATCTACGACGGGGCAAGCCGACCCACTGGTAATGTCAACCCGCTGGGATTTTCGATCACGAACGTCTTTGATGTCGCCAGCCGTCTCATCGCGACGATCGATTCGCTTGGTTTTCGGACGAGCTTTGGTTATGATGCCGCGAGCAGACAGATTCTGGTCACCGATGCTCTTGGGAACGCAAGTTCGACAGTTTACGACAACGTTGGGAGGCCCTTGGCGAGCGTCAATGCTAACGGCTACGTCACAACCCAGGTTTATGACGCCGTTGGTCAACGTCTCGCCATCATCGACGCCCGTGGGAATCGAACCAGCTTTGTGTATGACGACGCGGGGCGGCAGACTGGGACGGTCAATCCGCTGAACAACCTAACGACCTACGAATATGACGCCGCCAGCCGCCTCGCCGTGCGAGTGGATCGTCAAGGTTTGCGAACCAGTTACGCTTACGATGCCGCCAGCCGGCCCACGGGCCAACGAGTATCAGGACGGTACGCGTGTCACGATGAGCTACGACGCCAACGGCAATCGCACTGTGCTCAACGACTGGACCGGCATCTATACTTCGACTTATGACCAAAATGGTCGGCTGAGCGGTGTGGTCAATCCGGCTGGGCTAGCCATCACCTACAGCTACGACGCCGCAAGCAGGCGCGCTGAGATGGACCAGCCGACGGGCATTTTCACCTACGTGCACGACCCCGCCGGCCGGATCAGCATCCTAACCAATCCTGAAGGCCAGACCACGAGTTGGTCGTACGACGCTGCAAGTCAGGTCAAGGCGATATTTCTAGCCAACTCGACCCAGGCATCCTACACCTATGATAACGCCAGCCAGACGCTGCTGTTGGCTAACCTCACGACGGGCGGATCGACCCTTTCGAGCTTTAACTACAAATACGACGGCGCTGGAAACCGATTGCGAGTATTGGAGGTAGACGGCTCGCTGGTTACCTGGACGTACGATCCCACTTACCAATTGACAAACGAGAGTCGGAGCGGCGCGAACAGCTACAATATCACGTACAGTTACGACCCAGTCGGCAACCAGACATTGATGTCGAGCAGCGGGACTCCGACGACATACACCTACAACGCGGCAAGCCAGATGGCGACCAGTCAGACCAGCGCGGGTTTGACAACCAGCACCTACGATGGAAGTGGAAATCTGCTGACATCCCTTCCGCCCGGGGAATCAGCGAACCACGAATACTTGGGATGGCGAGAACAGGCTGACCCAGGTCGAATTTCCATCGGGGATCGTGGATGTTTTTACCTACCGTGGCGACGGTCTGAGGGTTCAAAAAGAGGATTCCACTGGAATAATGAACTCACTCTGGGACGGCGAAAACATATTGCTGGAAACCAACAGCGGCAATGTCATCCAGGCTGTGTATACGCTGGAACCCATGGACTACGGCAACCTTATCTCGCAATCGCGGAGCGGGGTGGACTCCTTCTATCTTTTCGACGCTCTCGGTTCAGCAAGGGAACTGGCGAGTATCGCAGGGTCAGTGACTGATAGCTATCTCTATAACTCGTGGGGTGCTATCGTAAAATCTACTGGCCCCACATTAAATTCCTTCCTGTTTGTAGGACGCCAAGGATATTATTATGATATAGATAGTCAAGATTATTATATTAGAAATAGATATTATAATCCGTTAATTCGATCGTTTTTTAACATATATAACATCTATCTTAATAACTATAGCTATTGCAATAACAACCCTCTTCGCTATTTCGATCCGTCCGGTAACGTGGGCGTTTCCTACACCCCTCGCGCCTGTGCCCGGTGAGTGTGGTGCGTTTTCTTGGGAGACAACTTGGGTTATTAACCCTCCAGCGCAGAAGAACGGGGGTACTGGTCCAAAAGGTCGAATGGACCATTAGTGACGCCGTCGATTGCAGCACTTGCCCCGGCACTCCTTTTACAAAAAAGGCCTGCATGTCGAACGACGCGAATCTTAATTCAGTGGATTGTCCCCCTTATTGGGAGGTTTGGTTCGTCGCAGCCAACGCGAAAAACACAGAAGGAATTAAAACCGACACATTCGGGTGGGAAAATAATGCCCTGACCAATCCAAAATGCTCGCTGGCTAATACAAAAGGAACGTGGAAGTGGAAGGGTACAACAATATTTTACGAGTGGCCTTGGGTATTCAACGGAGCCGGTACCAATTGGACAGACGCTCTTAAGACACTGCCCCTGACATTTGGAACTAACGCTTCTAACGTCGGTGGTGTGATTTATAAACCTCCTTTCTCGAATCCTCAGTCAAAGCCCTGTCCTTTGTCTCAAGCCTTACCTTCCTCTTGTACCGATCCAACCAGTTTGCCAATGACCCAGCAACCGTTTCCTAAGAATCGGCCTGTGAACAAGGAGAAAACGATTACGCTTGAGTGGAACTGTTGCGCGGATCAAATACCAATATGACCAAGGTACTCGCTGGTGGGGAGTAGAAATATCTACAGATCCTGAAGTATTTATTAGTGTGCATGCGATTTCGCGTGAGAGTCCCGAGCATCGTTTTTCAACGATCCGAGGCCGCGGAGGCGTAACGTTTTTCCAGGAGGCAGCGTGGCAATGCGACTCCCTACAATAAGGACGAAAGGTTTGATGATCAGCGTGGCTGTCGTTGCCCTTCTCTCATTTGCTTTTTCCCGATTAGACGTCCTTGCACTCTCTGCGCACACCATTTGGCGAGGACGCGAGCAAATCTCGTGGGCATCACCGAAATGGCTTTTTTGTCCAAGGCTCGCTTTCTGGGTTATCCCATTTCTCACCATCGCAATTTTGCGGCCATCCCGGCGCCGAGCATCATTTGGCTCGGGTTCTGTTCGGCAGGTACCGTCTTGATGTCATGGGTGTTCTTGAGGAGGCCGGTGCGATGCATGTACGGAGGCGTTGGCTATAATATATGGCCCGATCATCCTTTGGATCTATTCATAAAAGGGATTTCGTCGCCGCGTCGATCGCCGTTTGGTCACATGTGTTATCCATCGCTCTGGCCGTGGACTATCGCGCAATGGGCTGATCTATTCTGTGTGTTCACTTTTTTCTTCATACTTGGTGGAATGCTATACTGGTCGCCTCCACGACGATTTCTTGCGATCCTCGCACTCCTCGCCAACACGTACGCTCTTGCTGAATGGGCCGTCGAGATGTGGCATGAGTGGTACTTGTTCTATGACCAGCCGGCTGGGTTCCGATACGGAAGGGTTGTACCGCCGGACACGTCGAAAAGGTTCTACTCTGGAACGGTTATCGTCTTGACGATTTGCTACTTATTCGCGGTTTTGCTATCTCATCGGGAGAACGAAGAAGCCACTTCCACGAGAGGGAAAGGGGGCACTGCTTGCTACCGCCGCGGATTGGGGCGATCTAGGCAAGTCCGAGACAGGAGAGCGTTTTCAATCATCGTGGTGGTCTGGGCACGCCGGCCGAGACAGCTAACGTGAGAAGGCGGGTTTTCAAGCAGCCCGAAGAAGCCAGGGCTCCAAGTCGCATCCAATGGGCAAGTACTCCGAAACGCTAATGGATCATGTGATGGCCCCACGCAACGGCGGGCGCATGGACAACCCCGACTTGACCGGGCATGCCGGGCGCCGGACGGGCAGCGTTTTTGATCCTTTATCTCAAACTTCAAGACGGCGCATCGCTGAGGCGAAGTACCACACGTACGGCTGCGGTCCGACGATCGCGGCTGGGTCGATGCTTACGGAATTGATCGTGGGTCGGACAGTCGCGGAGTGCCGGGATCTGACGGTCGAAAAGCTCATAGAGGCGCTCGACGGCGTCCCGCCGGACAAGCTGCATTGCCCGGGTCTGGCGATCGCGGCTTTGCGCGATGCCCTCAGTAACAGGCCGGAAGAAACATGCAGTTGATCGTTAATTGGGTGTTCGGTTGGCCTTGTCGGAGCGGAGGTTGATTGTCGGCGCGTCCAGCTCTAGGGGCGGCAAGCGACCCTGGCTATGAACCACAATCCCGCCGGGGTTAATGCACATGATCGACCACACCTGAGGAAAAACTGCGATGTCCAGGCGGCCCAAGCGGAAAAACCAGGGCAGCGAACAGGTAACGGCAAGCACGCGATTGCTCGATCCGCCGCCGGGTGCTAAAGACCAGACCGAGGCTGGGCTGCCGCCGGATTACTGGCGGGCTGCCGGTTGGCGGAACAGGGGAAGTACGAGGAGGCGAGGCAGCTTATCCCGCTGAACATTCCACCGTCGGCCCTTCTCTGGATGCATTGGTTCAGAACGACCTTGCTGTGCTGGCGGCGCTTGAAGGGCGATACGATGAGGCACGCCAGGGCTGGCAGCCACGCGCTGGAACTCGATCGCTCCTGCCTGATGGCTCGGTTGAACCGCGATTTGGTACGAGCCGAGTTTGACGTGGTGAATCACGATGACGGGCAAGAACTGAGCTTCGTTCCGCCACCGGATGCAGCACAACACCCGCACGCGACTGACCGGCCGATCAAGGTCGCCATCCTGAGTCTTTTGTTCAACTGGCCCAAGACGAGTGGCGGCAACATGCACACCGCGGGCCTTGTCGATTTCTTGACTCGGGCTGGGTATGAGGTCCGGCGCTTTTATGCCCGCTTTCCCGATTGGGGGATCGGTAAAGTCTCTGATCCACTCGTGGCCAGCGAGGCGATCGAGTTCGATGCGGCCGGGTGGAACGCCGCTGAGATTCAGGCGCGATATCGCAGCGCCGTCGACTCATTTCAGCCCGACTACGTGGCCATTACCGACACCTGGAACATGAAGCCGCTGCTGGCTGAGGCGATGCGCGGTTACCCCTGTCTGTTGCTGTATCAGGCAGGAGAACCTCTGCCCGCTCAATAACTTGCGGCTGCTCGCCGACAGACCCGCGGAAGTTCAGGGTCAGAACCGAGTTCCAGTTGGATCGGCTCGGGGCTTCGGAAAAGACTGTTAACTTGGCGGGAGTTGGGGTCAGACCGAGTTTCCAGTTGGATCGGCTCGGGGCTTCGGAAAAGACTGTTAACTTGGTCTGACCCCAGAAGGTCCCTATATCATTTTGGTACGACTAATAGTAATGCTGGCACTCAATTAAAAAATACGCGTGGTTTCCAAACTGCCACGCTGTTATATGCGGCGGTGATAATGGTGTCCCCTCTAATTGCATGATGTCTGACATAATATCGACTATGTCGAGCATAGGCCTTAAGCTTGACGGTATTATCAATTACGATGGATGTCTGTTGGGAGGTGACGACAACTGGTACACTGGAGGGTTCGCACCCTCCAGGGACGACAATCCCGGTTGCAAGACTGGCAATGAACCGACCAACGAAATACCCAATTTGACGGGTGGTGGGTAATCGCATGACGCCTTCGCGGTATCGCCTTGGGCGGGGATTCGGAGGCATCGTCTTCGCTGCAATCTGTCTTTCCGTATGTGTTCTCTTTTTCCGGTACTCCGTGCTTCCTCACTGGGAACATCAGCGTTGGTACCGAATGGTGGAAGATCGTATATTGAAACTGGCCGAAAAGAATCCGGAAGGTTTGAGCCCGAGCCAATGGGCGTTCTGTCTGCATTCGACATGGAACCTCCATTCCAACTACGGTACATATGAATACTTCGATTTGAAATACAGGAACACATTCCTTGCTCAGCTTGACCGCAGACTCATTGGTAAGGTTAATCTTAGTACGATCGATTGGATCTGGGACGAATATGTTAAGCATTCAAATGGCGGTAGCCACTACTCGCAACTGTACCGGCCGAGCACCCACGAGCCCTGCACGAGTTCTCCGAAGGGAAGTGGGGTGACCACAGCTTGGAAGGGTTTCTAACGGAGTTGAACCAGCGGCGGGCGAGTCGGAAGAAATAAGAGCGCAAAGCGCCGTGGCTGACATTGCTAGAACCGAAAGCTGGAAAAGGACGGGAGAGGGGACTTTGCTAATTGCCGCAGCGGTTCGGGGATCCTGGGGTCAGACGGGAGTCCTGGGGATCCTCCGGTAGGACGTGATTTCGGGGGATTCTGGGGTCAGACGTGGTTTCGGGTTAACCCGAAACCACGTCTGACCCGACAAGCCCTAGTGTCGGTCGGCATGTGCCGGGCTAGGGCGCCGGCCGAACGCGTTGGCTGCGACCGTAGAGGCTTTCGTGCACGTGCCCCTATTAACGGCCGCGTATCATTGGCTTTGCTTTTTGAAGGGATGGCCGAATATGCGAGGTCTGCGTCCGCTGGCCGCTTGCATAATTGAATTGGCTTTTTTGCTGATGGGCGACGGATTCGGTGTTGAGGTCGCCACGTCTGGCCAAGAGCGGCAGACCGGCGGCAAGGTTCTTCTGAATCACCAAACGCCGACGGTAGGAACTGGATCGATTATTAGCAATTTTTACCGCATTGAACTGAGTGGCGTGATCGAGGGAGACAAAGGGAAGGGGGAGCTGCGCCTGGACGGGGGGGACCAAGCACCTTAACGATTTTGGGGACCGCATTCGAAACTCCGCCATTCTGTCCACCACAGAGATCATATTCGCACTCGATAGCCAGAAGGACCCAACGGGGCACGGACGCAAGGTTTATCAAATCAAAGGTGAAGCATCCCAAAACGCGCAGCACAGATTTCTTCTTGTTGTCGACGAGAAAGAGAAAACACTCAGATTGGTGGTCAAAGATGACGATCGGCGAACTGTGCTTCCGCTCACCCCACGGGACTGACGCTTGGGACGGAAAAGGGGACATTACTAATTGCTGCGGCGGATCGGGCAGCCTGGGTAGGCTCTAGGCGGGCGGAACGTCGCCAGTAGCCGTGGGGTTTGGGAGGGCTGCTCGAGGCCGCTGCGTAAAGAGCGATTTTTTTTGAAGCAGCTCGAGGGAACCAGGACATTCAGGGTTTGTTCCTGTGGGCAAGTACTCCGAAACACTCATGGACCATGTGATGGCTCCGCGCAGACTGCCGCTATGATGGAGATCCCCGACCTGACCGGGTATGCTGGGACGCCTGGTCGGGGTGCGTTCCTGGTCCTTTATCTAAAACTCCAAGGCGAGCGTGTCGCTGAGGCCAAATATCAAACGTATGGCTGCGGGCCGACGATCGCGGCTGGATCGATGCTTACGGAATTGATCACGGGGCGGACGGTCGCCGAGTGCCGGGATCTGACGGTCGAGAAGCTCATTGAGGCGCTCGATGGCGTCCCGCCGGATAAGCTGCACTGCCCCGGTCTGGCGATCGCGGCTTTGCGCGATGCCCTCAGTAACAGGCCGGAAGAAACATGCAGTTGATCATTAATTGGGTGTTCGGTTGACCTTGTCGGAGCGGAGGTTGATTGTCGGCGCGTCCCAGCTCTAGGGGCGGCAAGCGACCCTGGCTATGAACCACAATCCCGCCGGGGTTAATGCACACGATCGACCACACCTGAGGAAAAACTGCGATGTCCAGGCGGCCCAAGCGGAAAAACCAGGGCAGCGAACAGGTAACGGCAAGCACGCGATTGCTCGATCCGCCGCCGGGTGCTAAAGACCAGACCGAGGCTGGGCTGCCGCCGGATTACTGGCGGGCATGCCGGTTGGCGGAACAGGGGAAGTACGAAGAGGCGAGGCAGCTTTATTCCGCGCTGAACATTCCACCGTCGGCGCCTTCTCTGGATGCATTGGTTCAGAACGACCTTGCTGTGCTGGCGGCACTTGAAGGGCGATACGATGAGGCCCGCCAGGGCTGGCAGCACGCCGCTGGAACTCGATCGGCTCCTGCCTGATGGCTCGGTTGAACCGCGATTTGGTACGAGCCGAGTTTGACGTGGTGAATCACGATGACGGGCAAGAACTGAGCTTCGTTCCGCCACCGGATGCAGCACAACACCCGCACGCGACTGACCGGCCGATCAGGGTGGCCGTCCTCAGCTTCCTGTTCAACTGGCCCTCGACCGGCGGCGGCAACATGCACACCGCCGGGCTGGTCGATTTCCTCGGCTCGCGCCGGGTATGAGGTGCGGCACTCTTCGCCCGTTATCTCGACCCTGGGGGATCGGCCGGGTTGTGGACCCGCTGCCCTGGATGAGCGAGGTGCTCGAGTTCGACGCGGCGGACTGGAACGTCGCCGAGATCCAGGCCCGATACCGCCGCGCGGTGGAGGCAGTTCGGCCCGGATTACGTCGATCATCTACCGACGCCTGGAACATGAAGCCGCTGCTGGCCGAGGCCGTGCGGGGCTACCCCTATTTCCTGCTGTACCAGGGCCAGGAAAACCTCTGCCCGCTCAATAACCTCCGGCTGCTGGCCGACGGGCCGGACCGCGTCCAGCAGTGCCCGCGGAACCAGCTCGCCACGCCCGAGCGTCTGCCACCGCTGCCTGGCCGAGCGCGGGCATCACTCCGGGGCGCTGCACCAGGCGAGCGGGCGCTGGCCGGGGTCGGCACGCCGGAATATGACCAGAAGCTGCGCCGGTCGCTCCAGGAGGCCGAGGCCGTGCTGGCGCTCAACCCGCTGACGGCGGCGATGCTGGAGCCGTATCGCCCGCTGCGTGCGGGTCGTTCCCTGGGGCTCGACCCGGCGCGGTTCCCCTGGCCGCCGCCCGACGAGCCGCGCTGCGCCCGTCGCCGGACCGGCCGATACGCTCTTCATGGCGGCGGTGGCCGGCGAGTTCATCAAGGGGTTCCACGTCGCGCACGAGGCGTGCCGGCTGCTTGCGCCAGACCCGCTCCGACTTCGAGCTGGTGGTCACGTTCGACCCGCCGGGGCCGGGGCGGATCGACGAGTTCACCCGGTCGGTCGGCTGGTGCTCGCAGGCCGAGCTGCCGCGCCATTACCGGGCCGCCGACATCTGCCTCGTGCCCACGATCGCCCAGGACGGGCTGAGCATCACGTCGGTCGAGGCGATGGCGTCGGGCATCCCGGTGGTCGCCAGCCGGATCGGCGGGGTGCCGTACACGGTCAGCGACGGGCTCACCGGGCTGCTCTTCGAGCCCGGCGACCCGGCCGACCTGGCCCGGCAGATCGCCCGGCTGCTGGATGATCCCGACCTGCGCCGGCGGATGGGGCTGGCGGGCCGGAAGCGGTTCGAGGAGGACTTCACCTGGGAGACCGTGATCGAACGACACTGGCGGCCACTCTGACTGCCGAGAATTCGCCAGGAATGCCGATGAAGCCGACGGATGAGTCAGCGCAGAGAACACGGATCAGAACAATCAATAATCGTAAGTATCTTAATATCGACTTAAGACAGTGTCATCTGATGTCTCATTCTGATTTCCGTGAAGTTCATCCGTGCCTTCGCATCCATGGTTCATCCGTCGGCTGACATCTTGACCTGCGTGCGAGGAGTCGCTCATGGAGATCCGTCGCGTTGCGTTGATCTATGAGACCGTGCACGGCCCGAGACGACGGGCGTTTATTGCCTCCGCGCCCTGGAACAGCTGGTCGAGGTCGAGCATTTCCGGCCCGACGAGCTGGATCGGCATCCCCGCGAGGGCTTCGACCTCTATCTCAACATCGACGACGGGCTTGCCGTACCACCTGCCGTCCGACCTGCGCCCTGCGCCTGGTGGGCCATCGACACGCACGTCGATTTCGACTGGTGCCTCGAAAAGCGTCGGGGTTCGACCTCGTCTTCGCGGCCCAGCGCGACGGGGCCGACAGCTTGCGCCGGCCGGGATCGCCTCGGCGGCCTGGCTGCCGCTGGCCTGCGACCCGGAGATCCACTGCCAAGCACGAGGTCGACAAGCAGTACGACGTCGCCTTCGTCGGCAACGTCTTCCCCGGCCCTCGTGCCGACTTGCTGGAGCTGATCCGCCGCACGGTATCCCCGACTCGTTCATCGGCCAGGGCTACTTCGAGGAGATGGCGCGGACCTATTCGGCGGCGCGGATCGTCTTCAACCGGAGCATCCGGAACGACGTCAACATGCGGGTCTTCGAGGCGGTGGCCTGCGGGTCGCTGCTGCTGACCAACGATCTGGGCGACAACGGCCAGGCGGAGCTGTTCCGCGATGGCGTGCACCTGGCGACTTATCGCGAAGCCGAGGACCTGCTGGACAAGCTGGCGTTTTATCTCGATCGCGAGGCGCTCGCGGGAGCAGATCGCGGCGGCCGGCCGGGCGGAGGCGATTGGCGAAGCACACCTACGCGCCATCGGATGGAGCGGATCTTGCGGACGGCGAGAGACGGAGGTGCTTGTCGCGGATCGACCGTTGCAGACCCGACGGCGGCTGATGGAACGCTTCGGCTCATCTGGCGAGGCTTCCGCTCGCGCCAGCACCCTGGCTCACGATCCACCTTCGGCTTCACCGACCGCATCAGTGCCCGACCCGTTCTACTTCGGCCACGCCCGGCCGGAGGTGATGGCCCTGATGCCGGTGACGGCGCCGCGGTCCTCGACATCGGCTGCGGCGCGGGGCGGCTGGGCGAGGCGTCAAGGCCGGCAGCAGGCCGAGGTCGTCGGCATCGAGCTCGAACGAGGTCGCGGCCGCGGCGGCGCGGCAGCGGCTCGATCAGGTCTGGGTCGGCGACATCGAGCGGCTCGACCTGCCGACTTCCGCCCGGCTCGTTCGACGCGATCGTCTGCGGCGACATCCTCGAGCACCTCCGCGATCCCGACCGGCTGCTCCGCCAGGCCCGCGCCTGGCTCGCGCCCGATGGACGGCTGATCGCCAGCATCCCCAACGTCCGGCACCACAGCGTCGTCCGCTCGCTGCTCGAGGGCAACTGGACGTATGAGTCGGCCGGGCTGCTCGATCGCACCACCTGCGGTTCTTCACCCGCCGCGAGATCGAGAAGCTGTTCTTCCGCGCGGGCTTCGCCGTCGAGGAGATGAGGTCGGTGTCGCGCCGGGCGACGACGACGCGGCTTCGCAATCTGCGGCGGACCGGTCCAGGTCGGCCGGCTGTCGATCGGCGGGCTCTCCGAGCACGGACGCCGCCGAGTACTACACCTACCAGTATCTGATCCGCGCGCGGCCGGCCGGAGTGCCCGACTTCGGCCTGACCTCGATCGTGATCGTCACGCACAACCAGCTCGAATACACCCGGCAGTGCCTGGACAGCGTCCGGCGGCTGACCGACGAGCCTTACGAGCTGATCGTCGTCGACAACGGCTCGACCGACGGCACGGTCGAATACCTGCGCGCGATGCCCGGCGTGCGGTTGATCGTCAACGACGGCAATCGCGGTTTCCCGGCCGCGGCCAACCAGGGGATCGCGGCGGCCACGCGGCAGCCAGGTCCTGCTGCTGAACAATGACGTCGTGGTGACGACGGGCTGGCTGTGCCGGTTGCTGCGTGCGCTGCACAGCGATCCGCGGATCGGGCTGGTCGGCCCATGCTCCAACTTCGTCAGCGGCCCGCAGCAGGTCGAGGTGCGCTACGACGAGCCTTTCCGACCTGGACGGGTTCGCCTGGGATTGGGGCAGGGCCCATGACGGCCTGCTCATCGACGTCAACCGGCTGGTCGGGCTTCTGCCTGTTGATCCGCCGCGAGGTCATCGAGCGATCGGGCTGCTGGACGAGCAGTTCGGCATCGGCTGTTTCGAGGACGACGACTACTACCCTGCGGGCGATCCAGGCGGGCTATCGCGCCGTCATCGCAGCCGACGCGTTCGTCCATCATTATCGGCGGGCGGACGTTCGTGGGCGAGCGGGGTCGATTTCGGGCCGCATCATGCGCGAGAACGAGCGGCGGTTCCTGGCGAAGTGGGCGGGCGTGGCGGACGGGCATCGACTGGCCGTCTCGACGTGCATCGCGTCGGACGGCCATGCACATGGACGCACTGGCCACGGCCATCTTGCCCGCGCAAGGACGCAAGCTTTCGGCCGGGGCCAGTTCGCGGTCGACATGGCACCCGGCGGCGGGCTGCGGCTCGAGCCGAAGCAGGACGGCCCCGGCTGTCGCTGTGCATGATCGTCCGCGACTCGGCCCGGACGCTTGCCGGCCTGTCTGGAGAGCATCCGGCCCTGGGTCGACGAGATGGTGATCGTCGACACCGGCTCGGTCGACGAGACGCCGCGGATCGTGGAATCGTTCGGCGGCCGGCTGTTCCACTTCCCTTGGTGCGACGATTTCTCGGCCGCGCGCAACGAGTCGCTGCGGCATGCCGCAGGGCGATTGGCTGTTCTGGATGGACTCCGACGACACGATCCCGCCCGAGTGCGGGCGAAAGCTGCGCGACCTGGTCGAGCGCGACGTCGACCCGCAGGGTGCTGGGCTACGTGATGCAGGTCCACTGCCCGGGCGGCGGCGAGGACGGCGAGCCCGAGTCGCGACGTCACGGTCGTCGACCACGTCAAGCTGTTCCGCAACCGGCCGGACCTGCGGTTCGACGGGCGGATTCACGAGCAGATCCTGCCGGCGATCCGCCGCGGCCGGGGGCGAGGTGGCGTGGACCGACGTCTACGTCGTGCATTCCGGCTCCGACCAGAGCCCGCCGGCGCAGGAGAAAAAGCTCCAGCGCGACCTGCGGCTGCTCGAGCTCGAGCTGGCCGAGCGGCCCGAGCACCCGTTCACGCTGTTCAACCTGGGGATGACGTCACGCTGCATGGATCGCGGCTTCGCCGAGGCGGTGGACTACCTGCGGCGCGGGCATCGCGCGGTCCAGCCCGGACGGAGTCGCACCTGCGAAGGCGTTATGCGCTGCTGGTCTATGCCGAGATGCGGCTGGGCCGTCGCGAGGAGGCGCTGGAGGCCTGCCGGCGAGGCCGGGGGATGTTCCCGCGACGATGCCGAGCTGCGGTTCCGTGAGGGCGTGCTGCTGCACGAGCTGGGCCGGCTGGACGAGGCGAGGCGGGCCTATCTCGACGTGTTGGGAACGGCGACGAGCGGCATTTCAGCAGCGTGGATCGCGGACTGACTGGCTTCAAGGCGCGCAGAACCTGGCGGTGGTCGCCGCCGACATGGGCGACCTGGCCGAGGCCGAGCGGCAGTGGCGCGAGGTCGTCCGCGAGGTGCCGGGGTATCGGCCGGGCTGGCGCGGGCTGGCGGAGACGTTGTCGGGGCGGCCTGCTGGCGGAGGCGGCGACGCTGGCCGAAGAGTTGATCCGGAATGGTCGACACCTGTCGAGGGGCTGCTGATCAAGAGCCGGGTGGCCCTGCGGCTGGGCCGGTTTGACGAGGCGCGCGTCGAGCTGGATCGGGCCATTGCGGAAGGTCCGGACGACCTGGAAACGCTGCGCGGGCGTTGCCAGTTCCTCTTCGAGCACGGGACGCCGGCCGAGGCGGAGCAGGCGCTCAAAGGCCTGATCGACCACGACCCGCAGGACGCCTCGGCGCACCACAACCTGGGGACGTTGCTGCTTCGGGACCGCCCGTTATGACGAGGCCGTGCAGGCTTACCGGCAATCGCTGCGATTTCGATTGAACCATCCGGCCACCTATGTCAGCCTGGGATACGCCCTCAAGGACAGCGGCCGGATCGAGGAGGCCGTCGGGGCCTGGGAGCAGGCACTGCGGCTGGCGCCGAATGATCCGACTGCAAGCGGCGAGCTGATGCGTCAAGGCCGCATGGCGATGCCCGGGGGGATGAGTGCGTTCTCGCGTCGATGATTTGTCTCACGCGATTTCGGAACGAGTCGTCGCGAGCCATATCACCATGTTCGTTGAACGAGGATCTCCCAGTTCACGAGACCTCTACGCTGGGGTGTTGAAAAGTTGGGGTTTACCAAGCTGGAAGAAGTGGATTCAAGATATTGTATTTGTTCTTGCGCATTAGTTGGACAACGTCCCCCCCTTGAGACTGATCATTACCCACAACTATTCGCGTAAGTTTTTTGCCTGCTTGGAAGCCCGCTACGAGCAAGGTTAGGTCATGAAGCCCACGCCACAACGTCCTCGCACCAGGCATCCCGTCGCGTTTGCGGTTCATGTGCCCGCCCAGACGGCCGATCCACAGCACCGCCTGGCCGATCGTCAGCTCGGATGGTTTTCATCCCTTTCCCGAAGCGGCATACCAGCACCCCGACCTCATCCTCGCTCAAGACCTCCAAAGCCGGCGCCTCGGGGTTTCCCGCGCCAGATCCCGCAAGGACACAATCCGCGTTGCCACCGCCGCTTCGATTGTCACGGCTTTTTCCAGTGCGTCCCAGTCCTCCAAGCGCAAATCCTCCACCAGACAGCCACTCTTGAGTAGCGAAGTGTACCTCTTCGATTGGCCATCGACACGTGTATTTTCGCCACGACCTGCCATCTGCCTCTGCTCCGCACTCGCCGCCGGTTCGAGCGTCCAAAGCAGCCAGTGTGCCGGTAGGGTACCCAGCCGGCGGATTGAGGCTCCCACACCTCCACGAGGTTCCAGGTCATCGGCCAGGCGTGCGGGGTACTTCTGCGGATCCGGGAGCCAAGGTCACCCGCATCGACCGTACTTCCACCTGCGCATACCGCTCGGGGACGCCCGCCTTGCGACCACAACGATCTCCGTCCGACTGAGCACCGGCTGGCTCCGCACCGGCCTCATGTGCTTTGGCCAGCGGGTCATCGATTCGGCGGTTCTGGGCACAACGGATGATGGTACTATCACCAGCATCGATCACCGCCATCATCACCTCATAAGCATCACCCTCGCGATCCATCACATGGATCAGCCGGGGGAACCGGACGCTCGCCGGCTGTCTCGTAGGAATCTGGCGCAGGACGCATCAACGTGACTGCCGTTGATCCACTTGCCGCTCTCTATTTCCTGGGGACCAGGCTGACCAGGTTGGGGTAGTGCCCAAGCATCGCTGATCCAAGATCCCGATGACCTGTCCCGAAACGGTCAGGGCCAACGTGGTGTGCAAATGCACGCCGACGGCCGCTAGCCCGCCGGAATCGATCGGGCCCGGTTCCGGGATCATGTGCAATCCCGTAAAATTCAGCGAGGTCGTGTCTTGGACCACAAGCAAGACCTCCTCCTCAAGAGACCGCTGAGCGGTGTCGGTGGTGAATCCCAACCGCAGCATGTCGGCGGTCACACGAGGGTTGGCATAGAAGCGGTAGGTGGCGTTGGCCTGGCCTGTGCTGCCGGCCGCCTGTGGGATCGAGGCAGACAGGGTGTTCGATGGAATTTACAATGATTGTGGTCAGCCGAGCTTGGAGGCGTTCATCGGGCAACTCGGCCGACGAGGACACCTGCTCGGCCCAAACCGTATGACAGAAGGTCATGGGAATCCGTCCCCTTGGAAATCCTGACAACGGGCTCGCTAAATTTATAAAGCCAGCCCAGGTTAACGATGGAGAAAGTATCGGGAAAAAGTTGTGGGTAATGATCAGCCTTGAGAAGGGGGGGCGGGGGGGGTTAAGAGGCATAGCCAATACGATGGGCCGACGCGACAATTCCGCGGAGGACGGTCGACCCGGAAACGCACCAGGCCAGTGGTCTACGCAGGGATACCCCCCCTGCCCTCCCTCTCAAGGGGGGGACTGGTGGTGCAACGGATTCCGGATCGAAGACAAGGCATGCACAAGACCGCATTTTCAACACCCCACCTCCACGCACCAAGCCGTACGCCGAGCCAGTCTTTCGATCAAGCCAACAAAGTTATCGTGGCAGCAACCCCAATCGGGCTGCATTTTCTCCACTCAATCACAAGATCGGCAAGCAGAAATGACTCAATCTCAAGCTAATAGCCCGACCGCTGCATCGCAGCCAAGGCAGGCGGTTCTTCCGGACTCCCAGATGCATCACCCACAGCATAGCGCCGCGCGGCACCAATGGCTCCTCGATCGCCGCCGCCAAGGCCGCCGATCCCGCGGGAAACCGCCCGGTGGATGATGATTGGCGGCGCTGGATTGCGGAAAACCTGATGATCGGGCTTTCCGCCGACGACATCTTCACGACGATGATAGCAAGCGGTTTCGCAAGGGCTGAAGCGGCTCATGAGATCAACCTCGCCATACCAGAGTCCCTATTTCCGAGGGTCGGAGCTGCTGCGTAACCGATTGAAAAAACGTGACTGGTTGTTGTCACTCTACCGAAAACTGCACCGACTCCATCCCAGGGCGGGTGAGATCGAGCGACGATCCAAGCTCTGTCGTGAAGAATTCCTCGTGGAGTACTACAGCCGCAACCGGCCAGTGATCATCACGGGCATGATGGATGATTGGCCGGCCATGCGAAAGTGGAACCTCGATTACTTTGCCCGGAAACTTCGGCGATCGCGTGGTCGAAGTGCAGATGGGGCGAACTGCGGGCGCCAATTATGAAATCGAGCAAGAAAAATACATCGCACTCGAATCAAATTCGGCGATTTCGTCGAGAAAGTGCGTTCCGCGGGCGAGACCAACGACTTCTACCTGACGGCCAACAATAACTCATCCAACCAGAAGGTCTGCCGGAATTATGGGACGACATCATGCAGATTCCCGAATATCTCTCAGCAAGCGATCCCGGGGGCTTCTTCTGGATGGGTCCGCCGGACGATCACGCCGTTCCACCACGACCTCACCAATAATTTCATGGCCCAGGTGATCGGTCGCAAGCGGGTCAAGATCGCTCCCTCGTGGGATTTGCCTCTCATGCTCAATCACCTTCATTGCTATTCGCGAGTTGACGGATGCACCACGCCGTCTGCTCCTCACCCCCGCTCGAGGCACCGCAGATTCTGGAATGCATCCTCAATCCAGGGGAGATCCTGTTCTTGCCGATCGGCTGTCTCCATTTCGTGCAAGGACTCGATATCGCCGTGACCATCTCGTTCACAAATTTCGTTTTTGACAACGACTTCTACAGCTTCTACACGACTAACGGCCCGGTCTAACCGATTCGCGTTGCATGATCCTGGCGGGGCGAGGCTTCGCGGTTTACTTTAGGCGTTACGCCCCACGACGACAACGGTGATCATACTCGCCCGAATGGTCGGCGGGATTCCGGCGGGTAACCCCCTCGCCTGATGCTTCGGGCTAACATGGCCCGTGGGCCATGCGACCGTGAACTGCTCTAACTCCAACGCCAGTAACGTATTACGGATCTTATAAATGTAACGATTATTCCTGCGTCACGTTTAACTCAATTGTCGATACTGAGATACAGAAAAGCACGCTCTCCGGTCAGTTTTGCCGATTATTCCTGTGTCACACGTAACTTCTTGGCTTACAGGAAGATATGTCAGAAACCTCTTCAGCGTACGCAATTTAACGATTATTCCTGTGTCACACATAACCACAAGAGAAGCAGAACGTTACGGCTAATCGCCGCGGTTCCGATTATTCCTGTGTCACACGTAAGTCTTAGGCCTGTCACCAGATGTAGCCGAATGGCTGTTTTTCGAACCTGCAAAGTGTGTGCGCTCTTCAAGCGTCGTGGATTGGCATATTCGGCTGGTCGGCGAGCCTTTCGTCCGCCGGAATCCGTTGGTGAGACTCATGCGTAAACCGCTCTAGGCTGATGCAACGTTGCCATTCACACGGTTTTCGAGGATTGTTTGAAATATCGGGTTTTGTTACGCAGGACAAGGACGTTCTTGCTGTGCGCGGGTCTCCCGTACCAGCCGGAATGTGGGCTTTTCCTCAGCGGCGGGTCGGACCGGGCGTGGTCGCGATCGCGCTGGTGCTGGCACCGCCCGGGCGACGGCCGATGACCTGGAGCAGGACCAGCTCGTTGCGTTTCATGCCGGTTTCGCGGAAAAGCGGCGCGACGCGACCGGCCAGGTCGCCGGCCAGTCTTTCGTACAGACTATTCCGAATCAAGAGGTAGGGCGAGGCGCCCGGGTCGGGATGGTCGAGCCAGGCGATCAGGGCCTGTTTGTCGTGGACTTGGCGTTTGGCTTCGAGGTTCGCCATGGACTCGGATGAGCCCCGATGCGTGCGATAGTTCTCGACGAGGTCATAAGCCAAGTTGTAGCGCGGATGGCAGCCGGGCACAGGAGCAAGGTTGACGTCCAGTCCGAGTCGGTTCAAGTAGAACCACAGTCCTTCGTCGATCTCGTTGAAGAACATCAGGGTACGGACCCCGGCGGGAATCAGGCGCGGGAGGTTTGAGCCAGTGCGCGGTGGCTGCGTTGCGAGTTTTCGGTTGGGGCAATGATCCCGTAAACGACCACGATGCCGGCAACACATGCGGCCGAGAGCGGGCGCCAGGGTCAAGGCGTCGGCCCCTTGCCTCCAGGCATGAACGCTGACCACGACCGAAATGGCCAACGCCAGCGCGATCGCCAAAGACCAAGGCCAAACAGCCACGGGGATCCACGGCCGGAGCACCAGCGGGGCCACCATCGCCGCGACAAAGATTGCCACCCATTGGGCCTGCAAGATCACGCGGGCCGCCACCCCCGCCTTCTCGAGCGCGGGCCACCCGCGCCAGGCGGACCCATGTCAAACCGATCAGCAAGGCCATACCGGGCAGGCAGGGGACGTAATAATTCGGTTTGGCGACCGTCCAGAAACAAAACATCCCCAGGTTGCCCACGGCCCACCACCAAGGAAACCAGTGGGGCGACGACCAAGACCCTCGACCAGACGATGGATCGATCCCGGCCGCTCGGTCCGGGTTCAGGCTCAGGTCCAGGTCTTTGGGAAGAAATGGCAACAGCACCGCGACCACGGCGATGAGCGACCACGGGAGCACGATGCCAGGCCACTGCTCCAGCAGCAACGTGTGCCGAATATGGGGAAAGATCTGCGACAGACCCGTCTTCTCCGACATCTCGAGCGACCAGACACCGAGGGCGCTCGGATCTTGCAGCAGGACGGCGGCCGGCCAGATCAATCCCATCGTGGCGAACAGCAACAGACCTCGAACGTCGGCCAGCCGGCGCAGGCCCCAGAGCCAGCTTCCCGGAAATGGCCAGGTAAGGGATGACCGTCACGCCGACGAGCAAGAGAATGACCGGGCCCTTGGTCAAAATCCCCAGCCCCAGCGCCGCATACAGGACCAGGTTCCAAGATACCCACGCGCCGAGCGATCGCCGGGCAGGCTTATCCGCAGGGTCGTCGTCGACGTGGAGCCGGCACCAGGCCGCGCACAACGCCAGCGTGGTGAACAGAGCGAGCGGTCCGTCGTTACTGGCCTGGCGCATCTCGCCCACGTAGAATCCCAAGGAACAGAGGACCAGGGCCGAGGCCAATCCCACCGGACGGCCGCCGATCCGTCGCCCCAAGAAATAAATGAGCGCCACGGTCGCCAGCGCCGAGAACGCGCCGGGGAGCCGGACGATCCACTCATCACGCCGACCGGTGAGAACCATCAAGGCGGCGATCGACCACCGCGGCAGCGGCGGCTTTTCGAGGCGCGGACGCCCCTGGATCTGGGCCACGAGCCAGTGCTGGTGGTCGACCGTATCGATCGCTTCCGCCGAGGCGCGCTGCTCGCGCTTGCCCCATAAGTCGACCGAGCCGAGGCAGCCCAGGAACACCACGCCAGCCAGTACGGCGAGCAAGGCCTCGGGCCACCAGCGACGCATCGCACGAGTTGCATGCGCGGCCAGCATCTCCGTGGGCATCCTTCTCCTCCTTGAGGCACGCCCTGGATCGGTGCTCGAGCCGGTGCTCGCGAGCACCGATAGTGCCGGATGTCTCACATCACAGCCGAATCGGTGCTCACAGAGCACCCAACAGGAGGGGAAAGCTAACCGAAACGGCCGCTTTGGGCAATGTCGGCTTACCAGGGGCTCAAGGCTGCGTTTCGAGCGCGAAGTACATCTGGAGTCGAGGCGGGGATGTCGTTCGGTCGTACATCAAGCCCAGGAATAGCCCGGGGGCGACTTGGCGGATCTCGTCGCGATTGTCGGCGTAGACGCGTGATGTCCGGCTGTAGTCGAGCACCAAGGCCGGACCGCCGTCGAGCCAACTGGGTCCCTGTTCGACCTGGGCCCGGACGATCCGAATCCCGAAGAAGCGGTTGACGGCGGTGGCCCCGCCCGGCTCGAACACCTTCCCCTGCCAGAACAACCGAGCGCCTCGCGATAAGGTACGCGTCCGCCTTGTCCCCGGTGCCAAAAGCGCCGTGCCTCGGATCGGCCCCTCCGGGATCGCCACCACGGTCCCTTGGCCGATACAACCCCTCCAGCTCCGCGGGGCTCATTCGCAACAACGCGTCGAGCGAGGTCGCGGCCGAAGGGGTCTGACCGCGTGCCTCCTGGACCAGGAGTGGAACGCACCCAATCGCCAGTGCAAGAGCACAACCGAATCCGCGAAAAGTCACCCCACAGATGAATCGTCCCAGCCGCGTTGCCATGTGCGTCGACTCCCCATCTCGCTGCCAGTCAAGTCGCTGGCGGTCCTGGGCGACTTGGACTTCAAGTGCGCACACCGAACCGCATCTCAAGTTATCGGCTGGACCGGAGTCGTCACTTCAGCGTCATGCCACTTTTTCTTCAGCAATTCAGTCGGAACGGTCGTTCCCGGGTGAGCCGGGCCGCGGCCGGCTCCACCAGCGCCACATCAGGGCCAGGCCGATCACCCAGGCCACCAGCATCGCGTGGAACAGCTCGCGACGCCGCACTTCACCATAAGTGATCGGGGCGCCACAGCCGCTGAGCACCACCAGGCTCACGGCAACCGCGACCAGGGGCACAATCCGCGGATCGAAAAAATAGCTTCTCCAAATGGACGTGGCCGCCCAGAAACTGCCGAAGAGCGAGCCGACAAAGGCCAGCGCCGTGAGCAAGCCGCGGTACCAGAGCCCACCGCAACCGGCCGATCCGCGCCGCCCGCCGAAGGGCGGCCCGCGCTGGCCACAGCCAACCATAGGCCAGAATCCCCCCGAGAACCAGCCACGAAAACCCATGACAGCACGGTCTCCGACCCAGCCCCCCCTCCATGACTCCGGCACATGGAGATTCACTTTCGGACTGTCGGGATTCGGACTTTCCCGGATGTCAGACTTGTCAGGAATCTGGCTCGCCAGCCGAGATTCCGAAAAACCCGCGGCACCAGAAGAGGAAGCCGAACCAAGGTCCGATCGCCACCCACACCGCCCGCCGTGACAGAAGGCGGCGCAATCCGCGGCAGGACGGCCCGAGAGTCGTCGGGTATGTCAGCGGTCGCGCCCGCGAGGAAACCATAACCCAGGAGCGGCCCAAGCATGATGATCCACAAACCCCAGCCCCAATCGCGCGGATCGGGACCCGTCGTGACGCGGATGAGAAAAGATTGAGATTGCAAGTTTGATAATAGAAATCTTCGAGAATGACTGGCACCAGGGGAAACACCAGCCAGCCGATCACCAGCCCGAGCTCTCGGCGAAAACGATGGGCCACAGCTCGCTTCCTTCCCATCCAGTCCAGACCCCGCAATCCGCGCCCGTACGTTCCTGAGACGCTCCTTGCAAGATACTCAAACAGGCGGGCTACGTAAACCGACGACGCGGCGGCGAGATGGGCAGGGATATGAGAATCGGCGACCTGCCGTCTGGGCCTGAGCCATCCATTTCGAAATGGCGTTCGATGCCTCACCAAGGGGGACCGATCGAAGAAGGTCGGACGAACTCCGCGTTCTTCAAAAAATTATTTCACAGTCGGGAATCGACCGAACCTCAAGTCGTCTCTCAGGGTTCGTGAAGAAGTGCCCGGCGCTGGCCCTGCCAGTCGGGTTGACAGCCCTGCCGGAGAATCGGGTATATCGCGGAGGTCATTGGGGAGGAGACCCAGTCTGTTGGGCCCTTAGTGCGTGGTCCCGCGCTGAAGGAAGAGAACGATACGAGTACTGAACGGATTCTCGACAACCAATCCTGTCTTGGTGTTTCCTCCCTGATTCATCGAAGACAAGCGGCAGTACGACGGAATTGTCCGAAATTACAGGCGTATCAAGGATGGCGCGGCCGCAGCGGGGAACGCACCGGTTCACGGATGAACCGGTCCCCGCAATTCCAACCCAAACGGGGAATACCTCACGTCTGGCGGTCCGGTAATCCCGAGCGCTCGTCCCATCGAGAAACGCGCGTTGTTATGAGTTGGACCTGACCGACGTGGAGTGGATTTGGAGGACCGGATCCGCCAACCGGAAGACGGCTGGGGTGGTGCGGTTCAGCCTGTTGGAACAAACGGAACACGTTCCAAGCCCGCGCTCCGCGGAGTCGTGCGTGCGAATGTCCGGCCGGAGCAACCGGCCTAACAGGCGGCGATCAAGGCGACGCCCGTGGATCTGATGAGCCGAGAGGGGGCGGACCCATGGGGGCGGAAAATCGAGGTTTGGTTACCCGCGAAACCGAAGCGGGCACTCCATCAGCAGTTTGTCCCGGATCCGATGGCGCCCCGACAGTCCGGGCTCTTCCCGCAACCGGAGTCCGGCCAGGGCCTCTATCCGGGCGAGCCCGAGACGTGCCGCCGCAGGCTCCGTCCGTTCTTGTTCACACTTGGGCACCTGGCGCTGCTTCTGGCGGTCTTCAGGGTCTATCGGCTCGAGGAACGTCCCTTTCAGGGCCGCGCTTTCCAGACCCTGGTGACCATCGCACTGCTGGCACTTCCCGTGCATTACCTGGCTCCGTTCCGCTGGAAGAAGCCTTTGTTCGTGGCGGTCTCGATCGCGGGCTTGTTCGGGGTCTGCGGCGTCTCGGTCGCGGCGACGGTCTTGTTGTTCGCCGGCGTCTTGATCGGAACTTGCTTATTGCCCATCCCCTGGATCGGCCGCGCGGCGATCTGTGCCGCCGTGGCCACAGTCATGGCCGGGCGCGGTCCGAGACAGCCTCAACCACCATCACCATCCCCGACAGTGTCTGGCCCATTCTCGCTTCGATGTTTATGTTCCGTCTGATTATTTACATCTACGAGTTAAAGCATATCAAGAAACCGGAAAAGCTGGTCGATACGCTCAGCTACTTCTTCTTGCTGCCCAACTACTGCTTCCCGCTCTTTCCCGTAGTTGACTACCGGACCATGCAGCGGGGCTACTTCGCCGACGACGTCCATGCCATGCAGCGCCGTGGCTTGCAGATGATGTTCCGGGGCACGGTCCACCTTTTGTGTTACCGGATGATCTATCACGAATTGTTGATTCCAGCCGCCGGTGTGCATGACCCGGCGAGCCTGCTTGCTTACCTGGTCTGCAATTACCTGCTGTATCTCCAGGTGTCGGGCCAGTTCCACATGGCCTGCGGCATGCTGCACCTGTTCGGCTTCCAGCTTCCCGAGACGCACCACAATTACCTGCTGGCGACGGGTTTCACCGATTATTGGCGACGGATCAACATCTATTGGAAAGATTTCATGGTGCGGCTTTTCTTCAATCCGGTGGTGTTCCGGCTCAAGCGATGGCCCCAGCCGGCGGCCTTGGCGGTGGCGACCCTGGTGGTTTTCGTGGCCACCTGGCTGTTGCATGCGTATCAGTCGTTCTGGCTGCGTGGGAGCTGGGGCTTCACGGTTCCGGACGCCCTATTCTGGGGCATCCTTGGTTTGCTGGTGCTGGTCAATGTTCAGCTCGACGCCCGCCGGAGCCGTGTGCGACAGTCGGCTCGAGAGTCATCCTCCCCGAAGACCTGGCTGTCGCCCTTCTCGTTTCTGGTGCGCGCCGGCAAGGTCGCCGGCACGTTCACCATCGTCGCCGTACTCTGGTCATTATGGTCGAGCCCCAGCCTGTCGGAATGGCTCAGACATGGTCCACCGAGGAATCTATGGATCATGAAATAATGCCAAGCAGGCATTTGCTCGTACCTGTTGTGATTTTGGCCCGGCTCTCGGGGGGTGGCCGGTCGCGTTCGTGGGCGCCGGCCTTCGCCTGTCGCGGACGGGTTCAAGTCGACGTCGTCCAAAGGCAGCCGATTTCGTCAGTCAGTACCGCGGTCTCCTGGGCCTTGCAAGGAGGCATACCACGATGATGACGACGGAGACAGCCTCGTTCATGAGGGTGCGCATCGGCATATTGAAATCTTTGTTCGTCCTGGTCCTGGCTCTGATTCCCTGGCCGGACAACTGGGACATGATCTGCGACTTCGTGGATAGCGCGCGACTCCCCAGAGTCCCTCCGCGACGGCCGTGACGGCCATGCGATGGGCTATTACGATAGTTTGATCGGGGGAAGCGACGGGGCCGACGGTGCTCTCGGCGAACTCTCACTCCGGTTCATTGGCAGGCCCGGTGGATTGGCGCTGAAGCCAAAGAAGTCGTCCGCTTCCTCGAGCATGATTTCCTGCAATTCGAGCTCAAACCGGGGGTGCGTCGCACCCTGTTCGGCCAGCCGTTCGTGACCAACGTCGTTCGGCATGCACGACGATCCGGTCGCGATCCAAAAGCCCGAGCGGACCTTTCGCATCGCCGTCCTGGGCGCCTCGATGGACATGGGTTGGGGCGTCAAGTTTCAGGATACCTACATCAACAAACTTCAGGATTGGCTCGGCGCTCAAGAGGATCTCCAGCAGCCGTCATCACCGCGACGGTTCGAGGTGTTGAACTTCGCCGTCGCGGCTTACAGTCCACTACAACGGCTGGAGACGCTCAGGCGCAAAGTGCTGGCGTTCCACCCCGACCTGGTGATCTACTCGGCGACGACGCTCGACAGCCGGCTGATGGAGATCAACATCTGCGAGCTGCTCCGAAAAAAAGTCGACCTGAAATACGACTTCATCCGCGAGACGACCGCTCGGGCCGGGATCGTCGACAAGGACCTGCGAACGACGCCCCGAGGTAAGAAGCGTCTCAAGAGCAAGCTGCGGCCCCTGTACTGGGGGCTCTATGATCAGACCCTGGGCGCGATCGCGGCGGAGTGCCGATCCGCGGATATACCGCTCGTTGTGGTGCTCATCCCGCGCGTCGGCAAGGAGGACGTCCCGGCTGCCCGCGCTGAGCCGGTCGCGCGCTCAAAGCCATGAGCGCGCATAACGGCCTTCCCGTCATCGACCTCACCGACACATTCGACCAGATTGACCCAGCGTCGCTGGCGATCGCCGCCTGGGATAACCACCCCAACGCGATGGGCCACCACCGGTTGTTCCAGGCGCTAGGGGGCGGTCGTCGAGGACCGGGATCTGTACCATCTGATCTTTCAGTCGGATGAGAAGACGCTCGACCGGAACGGACCACCATCTCCAGGGAACTGTCCGGCGTACCGGTTCTCAACAGTTATTTTTTTCTCAAGAATCCTTGAAATAATGGTCGGAATTTCAAGGCGGCATTTGTATAGAAGAGATAGGTAAGAGGCCCATGGATGGACGTCACTTAAGCCAACTGCTCGATGAGGCCGTCGCGAGACGGCCCGATCATCCGGCCGTGGAGGACGAACACGGACTCCAGCTCAGCTACGCCGCGCTCGGGCGCGGCGCGGACCGTTTGGCGACCCGGCTGGCGCGTTGGGGAGTCGGCCGAGGCGATCGAGTGGGGCTCTGGTTACCCAAAGGTTTGGAGGCCGTGACCGCGATCCACGGCATCCTGCGCTACGGGCGCCGCCTACGTGCCGGTCGATCCGACCGGGCCCGCGGCTCGGGCCGCGAGTATCCTGGAAGCCAGCGGCGCCAAGGCCGCCGTGGTCGCCGCCGAGCTGGCACCCGCTCTCCGCCAGGCATGGGCCGGTCAGGGTCCCCTGCCCCGTTTGATCGTGGTCGACGGCAAGCCGGACTCCGGCTCCGAGGCCGAGCCATTGAGCTCGATGCAGCCCGGTGATGCGTCCTGGGCCGAGGTCATCGCCGACGACGCGCCGACGCCGCTTGCTCCCAACCCGCGACGACGACGACCTGGCGTACATCCTGTTCACCTCGGGCTCGACCGGCCAACCCAAGGGGGTCATGCTCTCGCACCAAAACGCGTTCAACTTCCTGGATTGGTGCCGCCAAACCCTGGGAACCTGGGAGGACGACGACCGATTCGCCTCGCACGCGCCATTGCATTTCGACCTGTCGGTGTTCGACCTCTTCGTCTCGTGCCAGAGCGCGGCCACGCTGGTGCTGATCGGCGAGAGCCTGGGCAAAGACCCGGTCCGGCTGGGCAACTTCCTGGCCGACCGTCGGATCACCGTCTGGTACTCGGCGCCCTCGATCCTGGCGTTGTTGACCGAGCACGGGCGGTTGGACCGCCCGGATTTGCAGGTGCCTCGGATCGTGCTCTTCGCCGGCGAGGTCTTTCCGATTGTCCCGTTACGACGGCTGAGAGCCCTCTGGTCCAGCGCCACGTTGTGGAACCTTTACGGGCCGACCGAGACCAACGTTTGCACTGCCTTCCCGATCCCTGCGACGATCCCCGCCGATCGCACGGATGCGTACCCGATCGGGCAGGTCTGCCATCCGCTCCGCGCCCGAGTTGTTGACGAATTTGGCCGCGACGTGCCGCCGGGCAGAATCGGCGAGCTGGTCATCGCTGGGCCCGGGGTGATGCGCGGCTATTTCGGTCAGCCCGAGTTGACAGCCAGCGCATTCCTGGTGGACGGCGAAGGCGTCCGTTGGTACCGCACCGGCGATCTGGTTAGCGGTGACGAGACCGCGTGTTACGTGTTTCACGGCCGTCGCGATCGCATGGTCAAAAAGCGCGGCTACCGCATCGAGCTGGGAGAGATCGAGTCGGCCCTCTATCGCCATGATGGCGTCGACCGTGCCGGGGTCGTGGCCCAGGCGGATGACCTGGGGGTCTCGATCTCGGCGTTCGTCGCGCTCAAGCCGAACCATAAGAAGTCGATCATCGCCATGAAGCGGCACTGCACCCATTACTTGCCTCACTACATGATCCCCGACTCGATCACGTTTCTGGACGACCTGCCCGCCACTTCGACCGACAAGGTGGATTATCAACGCCTGAAATCCTTGGCCGCGGAACGGGGACCACGCTCGTGAAGCGACGACTTCGCCAGATCTGGAGTTGGAAGTTTGTATTCTACGAGCTTCTCTTGCCCGTGTTGCGCGGCCTCGGCCCGTGCGCGGGGATGCTATTCTGAGCCTGTTGGGCTTCCTGGCCACGGCGATGCGTCCGAGTCGCAAGCAACAGTTCCGCGAGGCGCTGCAGCGCGCCAGCGACGCACTGGACGCGGAGTGGCCGATCGAGACGACCTGGCCGGCGCTGGCGGCCAGCACGGCGCGGTTCATCGCGCGCGACTACCCACTGGACGGCCTGTCCGACCAGGCGGTCCTGGACCGATTCGACGTTCGCGGCTACGACCGACTTCGCGCCACGATGGCCGACGGACGAGGCGCGATCCTGGTCGGCAGTCACCTCGGGGCTCACATCGCGGGGGTCCACTGGCTGTTTCGCCGCGGCGTCCCGCTCCGGTTACTGGTCCAACGGCCTCGACACATCTCGGGTCGAGCTCAATCGCCGGTTCGACGACGACGGCCCTCACCCTCAAGCGGCGATGTTTCTGCGCCGAGATTTGTCACCAGCCGTGGCGATTGAGCGCATCTTCCGAGCCCGGGCGGCCCTGCGCGACGGACTGGCGATTTACTTGAACGGCGACATCCCGTGGAGCGGCCCCAATACCTGCCGCGGTGTGCTGCTGGGCCGTCCCCAACAGTTGCTGGCCATCTGGACCGAGCTGGCCATCCTCACCGGCACACCGATCTTCCTCGTCTTCTGCATCCACAAGCCCGGCGGCCGATTCTCGCTCGAAATCGAGGAGATCGGACGATTGCGGCCCGGCGAAGAAGAAACCGCCGTCGCCGACTACCTCAAACAGCTCGAAGCCCGAATCGCCACCTCGCCGGCCGAGGCCATCGCCCACCTGCTCTGGCCATGTTATCAATCTCCCCCTCCTTCCACCCAACTCCGCAAGCGGAGAGGCTCCTCGCCGAGAAAGCGGTCAGCGATCGGCTCTCTGCCAGAGGGGCGTCACTCGAATAGCAGTGGCTCATCCGCGTTTCCGCGCCGTTCTATTGATCGCTGATCGCTGAAGGCGGCCAGCGTGGATATCGGCCGCACGAGTTCGTATGATCTTAGCAGCAGGCCGCCGGTTCGGGCCGCGCGGGGCTCGTCGCACCGCAACGGCGGCTGACCGGACTGTTGATCCGAGTATCAAGGTGGCGCACGCGACGGAATCCGAGCCACAACGTTGGTTGTCGCAAAGACGTATCGCGCTGATCCTCGCCGCGGTTGTCGCCCTCGGGGCCGCGTTCGCTCTGGTGTGTGAAGTCAGGCGCAGTCCCGCGACGGCGCGCGTCTCGCAAGCGAACGCAGGTTCTCCTTATCGGAATACCGACGCTGTGGTCAAGTATGTCGGGGATGCCGCCTGTACTCGCTGTCACGCGGAAATCGCCGAGAGTTACCGCGAGCATCCCATGGGTCGATCTCTTACCCCGATCGCGATAGCGCCCGCGATAGGCGATGATCAGCGAGTTGCGGAAACGTCGTTTGAAGCCCAAGGTCTTCACTACTCGATCCAACATCGGGACGGGCGAGTGATCCATCAGGAATCGCGACGGAATGAAGCGGGCAAGGACATCGCCCAGAGCGAGGCCGAGGTCGCGTTCGCACTTGGGTCCGGGCGGCGAGGAATCGCCTATCTGGTCGAGCGCGAAGGCTTCCTCTTCCAGTCGCCGATCTCTTGGTACACCCAGCAAGGGCGGTGGGATCTCTCACCCGGCTATCGGGCGAGAAACTTTCATTTCGAACGGCCGATCCTATCGGAATGTTTGTTCTGTCACGCCAACCGGGTCGAGCCCTTGGAGGGGACCCTCAACCGCTATCGGCCGCCGATCTTCTTGGGACACGCAATCGGCTGTGAACGGTGTCACGGCCCCGGGGAGCTTCATGTCACGAGTCCGACGCTCGTCGACGGCCAGGACGCGACGATCGTCAATCCGGCGGATCTGGAACCCTCGATCCGAGAGGCTGTCTGCGAGCAATGCCATCTCATCGGCCGCCGGCGAGTCGTGCGTGCTCTTCGACGGAGTGAGGACTTTCGGCCGGGGCTACCATTTTATCGCTTCTGGTCGGCGTTCGTGCAGCCAGCCAGCACGGCCGACAATCGGTTCATCGGCCAGGTCGAGCAGATGCACGCCAGCCGTTGCTACATTACCGGCAAAGGGAGCCTGGGGTGCATCTCCTGCCACGATCCTCATCGATTGCCCTCGCCGACGGAGAAGGTGATGTATTACCGGGATCGCTGCCTGAAGTGCCACGCCGATCGCGGTTGCGGCCTGCCAGCGACCGCGCGGCTCAGCGAAACGGAGACAATAATTGCGCCGCCTGCCACATGCCGCGTTTGAACAGCGCGGACCTTCCGCATGTCGCGATGACCGATCATCGCATCATGCGCCGGGCGAACCCGGACGACCGTACGCCCAGCCAATCCGAGAGCCCACACCTTGACGAGAAGTCGCTGGTCAATTTTCACGCTGAGCTGATGAATGACCAGGAGGCTGCTCTGGCGAAACGAGACTTCGGTATCGCCTTGTGCCGTGACGGCCCGACGGGCGCGGCGATCGCGCTGCCGCTCTTGGAGACAGCCTTGACCGCGCAGCCGGATGACGTGCCCGCATGGGAGTCAAAGGGATTCGCGCTTGGCCAGCTCAAACGGCCCGCGGAGGGATTGGCCGCCTTCCAGATCGCGCTGAGCAAGGAACCAGGCCGAGAATCAACACTGATGGGGACGGCTTATCTGGCCGCCCAAGCCGGCGATCGCAAGGCCGCCATCGACTTCTGGCGGTGCGCCATCGCCATCAGTCCCTGGCGGTCGGATTACCTCGTCGAGCTGGCTCCCCTTTACTTTGAAAATCGCGACTGGAGCGCCGCGGCCGAGTCATGCCGAAAGAGCCTTCGTCTTGATCCGACTCACCTCGAGACCAGGAAGCTGCTCGTTCGTTCCGAGCTCCGCCTCGGCAATGTTGAAGCGGTGCGTGCCGAGCTCGAGTCGTTGCTCGAATTCAATCCTCCTGACCGCGATGAGCTGCGGCGTTGGTTCGCACCCGTCTTACGACCCACCGGTGAGACGCCTTGATTCAAAATCAAATCGACATGCCTATCGCTGGCTGTAGTGAGGTGGGATTCGGTGAGACGAAGAAGGTTTGGGTGGCAGGGGCCAACCAGGGATCTCGGCCTCGGCGGGATCCCAACCGGCCTGGAGCGCCTCGGCGGCTCGCGTGTAAGCCGCGGTGCGCTGGTTGCGGAACCTGGGATCGTAGCGGATATAGGCGACGGACTGGTAGAACCAGATCTCGCGCCGGCAGATCTGTATCCAACGTGCCGCGTCGAGCTGGAAGTGGTCGATGCAGGCTTGGACGTCGACGACGGGTACGGGTTGGTCCGCCGGCCAACCGAACGCGCGGCGGGTGCCCAGTTGATTGAGGATTTCTTCCGCCAACGCGGCGTAACCGCGCAGGTTGGGATGCTGGGCATCGTGGAAGAACGAGTCGTCAAGGATTCCATGCCGGCTCTGGGCCTCGAGGACTCGCGGGCCGTCGACCAGCAGAACAGCCGGATGGCGGGCAGCCACTTCGCGGAATACCTGCCGAAATGCCTCGGGACAGCGCAAGGGCATGGCATCGCACTCGCGGGCAAGGATGTAGTGCGCCCGCGCCTCATCCCAACCGCCTGACTGCTCCAGCAGACAGGCCAGCCGATAGTGCGTCTCGGCGAACTCGGGATGGCGCTTGACCAGCTCGCGGTCGCTGCGGATCGCCTCGGCCGGGTCTTTCGTTTCCAGAGCGCGGGCCTGCGCGACGGACCTGGCGAACGCCTTCGCTCGGCCTGGGATGTGGCGGCACTCAGAATCGATCGGCTGGGGTCGAATCCACCGTCATTCGAGGCTGGGATGATGAAAATGGGGAGCGTGCCGATCGACTCGCAGTAAGAGGCGATGTCGGTCAACCGTCGTCGAAAATCCGACAGCAGTCCGCCGGCTTCCGCCGTGGTGCAGACAGGCCCGTCGACAAGTTCACGTGTGACGACGCGTGCGGCGGTTTGATGTCAACTTGCTGCCGTTCGCGGACTTCCAGGATCAACTGGCATAGGGGCGAAAAGCGAGAGAGCGAGAGGATCGCGTTCACCCCAAGCACTGGCACTGGCTGCGCCGGCTCTTGGCCGGAGTCGCGATCGTCGTCCACGTCACGCATCCAGGAGTAGCGGGCCTGGAACTCGTTGTGGCCGACATACACGATCAGGGCGTCGGGCCGGTAGCTCAAACCCGCTAGTTTATTGTGCATCACCTCGAGTGTGGCCCCGCCCAAAGCCCAGTTGTCGAGCTGAATCGATCGCTCCGGAAATACCCGCTTCAATCGCCAGGCGACGATCTGATCGACCGAAAGCCAGGGATGGTACGGCTCGCCCCGTCCGCTCGACTCGCCGATCACCAAGATCCGCAAGGGACTTACGTTGGCGCTGGGCGCTGGCCACGGGAAATCGCTTGGGCAGGGCTGGATCTGGAGCGGCGTCCGTGGTGGCGTGACCCTCCTTCGGATTCGAGACGACGGCCGGTAGTTTAGGACTGTGATGCAGCCAGGCCCGCCAGGCGGCCGCGCCGGCCTCGATCGCCAGGAAGCTCAGCAGGACCGAGAGACCCAGCAACAGGAATCGCGATTGCGTCAGGCGTGTTAAGGAATGGCGGGCACGGAGCCGCAAGCCAAGCAAGGACAATGTTCCCACCACCGCCACGATCAAAGCAGGGCCGTAGACGACCAGCAGCCCATCAAGAAACACGATGGCCGCCTGCCGCTCAAGCGCGCGCGCCGGCGCCTCTGCGAAAACGGAGCCAGGGCGGAGGGAGCGCCCATACGAGGTATGCACAGACACCGGCCACGACCAGGAGGACCAATCCCAACGTCCGCCACAGTTTCGAGTTTCGCGCGGGCTTCGGTTGCACAGGAGACTCCGGACCAGACTCGACTAACACCCAGGGTGATCTTAATTGTATCTTGCTCGCGATCGCGGAATGCGGGAAGATCCGCGTCAAGGAAAAGCCCGTAGGGTGCTCTCTGAGCACCGAGTGCCGGATCGGTGCTCACAGCCGGATCGGTGCTCAGAGAGCACCCTACGAGCACCAATCGGAGGCGACACGCTGATGACCAACGTTCCCTGGCTTGACCGTGCCAAGGCCGACGACCCGTTCGGACCGATGTTTCAATCGGTCTCCGAGTTGACGTCGCGAATCAAGCGGACGTTAGAAACCGACTTCGCCGAGGTGGCTTTGAAGGCCGAGGTCTCCAACGTGGCGCGGCCGAGGTCGGGGCACGTGTACTTCACGCTCAAGGACGACTCGGCGTCGATCCGCGCCGTGTTGTGGAAGAGCGATGCGCAACGGCTCGCGTTCGATCTGACCGACGGACTGGCCGTGCGTGCGCTGGGGCGACTGACAGTCTACGCACCTCGGGGCGAATATCAGATCACGATTAAAGAGATCGAGCCGGAGGGAATCGGCGCGCTCGAGCTGGCATTTCGGCAGCGTTACGCCAAGCTCGGCGCTGGAAGGTTTGTTCGAGCCGGGTCGGAAGCGGCCCTTGCCGCGTTATCCGCGCCGGATCGTGATCGTGACCAGTCCCACCGGGGCGGCGGTCAGAGACCTGCTCCAGGTCACGGCCCGTCGTTGGCGTTGCGCCGAGTTCCTGATCGCCCCGACGCGCGTTCAGGGAGCGGGCGCGGACCAAGAGGTCGTAGCCGCGCTCGAGCTGGCCAACCGGGTCGTGGACGCCAGCGTCATCGTGATCGCCCGTGGCGGCGGTAGCCTCGAGGACCTCTGGACGTTCAACGAGGAGGTCGTGGTCCGCGCCATCGCGAGCTCGCGGTTGCCGGTCATCTCTGCGATTGGCCACGAGATCGACGTCACGCTCGCCGACCTGGCCGCCGATCGCCGCGCCTTGACCCCCAGCGAAGCCGGCGAGTTCTGCGTACCCGATTCCCGCGAAGTCGCGCTGCACCTCGACCACCTCGCCGATCGGCTCCGCCTGGGGGGGCTGACCCAGCTCCGCAATGCCCGCGCCTACCTCGATCGACTGGCGGACCGCGGCCGCGCGGCCATCAACCAAGACCTCGTCCGTCGCCGGCACAAACTCGCCCGATTCGCCGCCAGCCTCGAAGCCCTCAGCCCCCTTGGAGTTCTCGCGCGAGGTTATAGCCTCACATTCCGGGCCGACGATCATTCCCTCGTCACCAACGTCAATCACGTCCAGCCCGACGACATCCTGCACACGCGGCTCGCCTCCGGACAGATCGTCAGTCGCGTCGTGTCAACCATCATCAAACCATGATCGCAATCGCCGTAGGTCAGGCTTTCCAGCCTGACGGTTTCCATGTCAGGCTGGAAAGCCTGACCTACTAAAAAAGGAGATGGCCATGCCGGACCAAACGGAAACCGAGCAGAGCTTCGAGGAGGCCCTGAGTCTGCTCGAACGGATCGTCGAGAACCTGGAGCGCGGTGAGCCTGAGCTGTCCAGCGCGCTGGCCAAGTATGAGAAGGGCGTCAAACTCTTGACCCGTTGTCACAGCCTGTTGGATCAGGCCGAGCATTCGGTTGCGCTCTTGACCGGTGTCGATAACCAAGGGAACCCGCTGACCGCTCCCTTCGACGCCTCGGCGACGGTTGCGCACAGCCCGGTTCAGCGACGGCCGTTGGCGTAACGACCATTGCCGTCGCCAGCCCGGACGAATCTCAGCCAAAGTCCTCGAGTCGAACATCGTACCGAAAGTCTCGAGCGAGCCCCCAGGATGACGTCGACCCGGCGACTGATCCCCCATTTTGAGCGATCAACCGTACACAGAGCTGGGTGAAGAGGGCTTACTGCCCCTACGGACTACCCATCCTACCAGATCACTTTGCACGACAAAGTTTTTGGGGGTCTCATGTGGACTTTCGGGCCTTGAATGTCAACAATAGCGGAACGTTCTTGATGGCCCGGGGATGGATGACCCGCTTCGGCGTGCGTTCCCGAGCGAGGAACGCTGGGCCATCAGTTCGTGGTTTTCGAATCGTCGGGGTCTCCCGGCCTCTGGGTCGGGAGCGGATGGAAATATGAGCAGTTCTGCCACGACATCGAGCGAGGTGTCCGCGCTGGGTGAGTATCTAGACCGAGCACGGGATCGGGTGGATGAAGCCTTGGACAGCTATCTGCCCGAGGTTGACCCGGACTTTGCGGCGGCGTGCCCGGCGCGTCTGGCGATGGCGATGCGTTACAGCGTCCTTGGCGGCGGCAAGCGGCTGCGACCGATTCTTTGCCTGATGGCGGCCGAGGCGTGTGGTGGTGCTGGCGAGGCGGCGCTGCCGGCGGCTTGTGCGCTGGAGATGATTCACACCTATTCGCTGATCCATGACGATCTGCCGGCGATGGACGACGACGACTTGAGGCGTGGCCGATCGACCTGCCACCGGGCGTTCGACGAGGCCACGGCGATCCTGGCGGGGGACGGTCTGTTGACCCTGGCATTCGAGTTGGTTGGCGCGAGGTCAGGCCCGGGACGGCCGCGCTGCGGTGCGTTCAGATCCTGGCCGAGTCCGCGGGCCCGACGGGCATGGTGGCCGGCCAGATGGCCGACCTTCAGGCCGAAGGGCGCACCGAACTGGAGGGGCGCACGACACGGTCGAACCCCCGCGAACCTTGACGGCGCTCGAGGCGATTCACCGTCGCAAGACCGGGCGCTGCTCCGTGCCCCGTTGCGCATGGGGGCCGTGATCGCCGAGGCCCCCGACTCGTATCTCGAGGCGCTCGATCGGTATGGCAAAGCCGTTGGTCTGGCGTTCCAGATCGTCGACGACCTGCTCGACGTCCAGGGCGATGAGACCAAACTGGGCAAGCGCGTGGGCAAGGATTCCGAGCTCGGCAAATGGACGTACCCCAGGTTTCTGGGCGTCGACGGCAGCCGCCGCCGCGCCCGGCAGTTGGCCGATGAGGCCGTGGCGGCGATCGAGCCGCTCGGACCCGACGGCCACCACCTCAGAAGCCTGGCGCTAGCTCTCTTGGAAAGGGATCGTTGATGAATCATCCGGACTTTGGCTCCGTGCTCGGGCGCATCCAATCACCGGCCGATCTGAAGAGGTTGTCCGAGTCGGAGCTCAATCAGCTCGCCGACGAGATGCGCTCCGAGCTAATCGGCGTCGTGGGACGGCGGTCGGCGCACTTCGCCAGCAACCTCGGCGTGGTCGAGCTCTGCCTGGCCTTGCACCTGACCTTCGACTTCACTCAAGACCGCTTGATCTGGGACACCGGCCATCAGATTTATCCCCACAAACTGATCACCGGCCGGGCCGCCATGTTGCACACGATCCGGACCAAAGGGGGTCTGATGGGTTACCCCAACCCGTCCGAAAGCCCCTTCGACCTGTTCATGACCGGGCACGCCGGCTGCGCTCCATCGACCGCCCTCGGGCTTAAAGTCGGCGACGAGCTGACCGGCCAGGCCAATCGACACGCGGTGGCTGTCATCGGCGACGGCGCCTTGCCCTCCGGCATCGTCTTCGAAATCGTTCAACCACGCCAGTGGATTGAAGAAGAAACTGCTCGTCATCTTGAACGACAACAAAATGTCGATCTGCCCGAGGGTCGGCGGGCTGGCCGATTATCTCGACCGCGCCCGCATGTCCAGCACCTACCACGACTGGAACAAACGCGTCAAGTCGCTCTTGCCCAACATCCCCCTGCTCGGCGAACACGCCGAGCGCTGGCTCCAGCAGTTCAAGGATGCGATCAAGGCCTCGCTGCACCACGGGATGCTCTTCGAGGAGCTGGGGTTGGTCTACCTCGGGCCGATCGACGGCCACGACCTCAAGACCTTGCGCGTCTACCTCGAGCGGGTCAAGACCATGGATGGACCGGTCCTGTTGCACGTCTTGACCAACAAGGGGCATGGCTTCGAGCCGGCGGTCAAGGACCCGGTCAAGTTCCATGCCCCAGCCCCCTTTCAAAAGACGGGCAACGGAGTCGTCCCGCTCAAAAGCTCATCGAGCCGCACTTACACCGACGCGGTCAGCGATGCGCTCTTCGAGGCGTGCGGACGGCAGCCCAAGGTCGCCGTGATCACCGCCGCCATGTGCGAGGGGAACAAGCTCCAGAAGATCCGCGACACCTTCCCCGACCAGTTCTTCGACGTCGGCATCTGCGAGAGCCATGCGGTGGCTTTCGCCGCCGGCATGGCCAAGGCCGGCGCCCGGCCGGTCGTCGATATCTACAGCACGTTCTTGCAAAGGTCATACGACCAGATCTTCCAGGAGGTCGCGCTCCAGAACCTTCCGGTCGTCTTTTGCCTCGACCGCGCCGGCCTGGTCGGTGCCGACGGACCCACCCACCACGGCTCTTTCGACCTGTCCTACATGCGCGTCTTCCCCAACATGGTGGTCATGGCTCCCGGCGACGCCAAGGACATCGCCCCGATGTTCGCGTTCGCCCTCGAGCACAGCTCACCCGTCTCGATCCGATACCCCAGGGCCAACCTCGACACGATCGAGCGCGAGGTCCAACCGGTCGAGCTGGGCCAGGCCGAGATCCTCGAGTGGGAGACCGACGGCATGTTCCTCGCCTGTGGCGCAATGGTCGGCGCCTGTCTGCAAGCGGCCGATCGACTGCGTGACCAGTACGGCTTGCGTGTCGGAGTGGTCAACGCCCGGTTCATCAAGCCCTTGGATCAGCACACTGTCTGCAAAGCCATCGAGGAGTGCGGCTTCGTGCTCACCGTCGAGGAAGGCGCGCTCATGGGCGGGTTCGGCTCCGCGGTGCTCGAGGCGGCCAACGACGCCGGGCTCTCCACCACCCACCTCCGCCGGCTCGGGCTGCCCGACCGCTACGTGCTCCACGCCGAACGCGACGAACAGCTCGCCGAAGCCGGCCTCGACGCGGACGGCATCACCCAGGCGGCACATTGATCTAGCCAGAACCGTCGGATTGTCTCTGCCCGCGGAGCTAGAAACCGGCTCTGACTCCGAAATCGCCCCGCTCACTCCCCGCAATGGCAAACGTCCCTCATTGGCGCGGTGAGACACATCATCGAAGACAATCCGAAATCGGCTTTATGACCAATGGCTAATGACTCCCCGGCTGCGCTCAAACTGATGATCCTGGGCAACGGGATCAAGGCCGAGGTCCCTGTCGAGGCCAAGGCGACTCGCCGAGGTCTTGTCTCAGACACCGGGCATCGAATTGACCGGCGTCGACCTGTCGGAGGATTCGAACCTCTCCAACCTTCCGGCCGACGTTGCGGTCGTGCTGGGTGGTGATGGGACCGTACTCCACGCGTCGCGGCGGATGGAGGACCATCCCACCCCCGTGTTGGGAGTCAACATGGGCCGGCTCGGGTTCCTCGCCGACCTGACCCCAGCCGCGTTCCGTGCTCGGTTGCCCGACCTGGCCGCGCGTCAGTTCACCATCGACAACCTCATGACCCTGTCGTGCGTCTTGACTCCCCAGAACGGTCCCACCCGCGGCTTTCGCGGCCTGAACGACGCCGTTGTCCGGGCCGCCCCGCTCTTTCACCTGGTCGAGATCGGTCTATCGATCGATGGTGAGAGCGTGATGACCTATCGAGGCGATGGCCTGATCATCGCCACGCCGGTCGGCTCGACGGCACATAGCCTCTCGGCCGGAGGGCCGATCCTCCCCCCAACGCCCACATGTTCGTGGTCACCCCGCTCTGTCCGCACACCATGACCCAGCGCCCGCTGGTCGATAGTGCGCACAAAGTATTCGAGATCGTCCCTCAAGGCGAAGGGATCTCGACCACGTTGGTGATCGACGGCCAGGTGCAGGTCCCGCTCCGTTGCGGCGACCGGGTGACCATCCGCCGCGGCAAGAACCCCTTCCCCATGGTCCGCCTCCCCGGCCACAGCTTCTACCGCACGCTCCGCGACAAGCTCGGCTGGGGTGCGCTGCCGCGAGCCGACGCGGGATTGACCACCTGATCGAGGCCAATCGATGTCCGACCGGCTGCGGAAGCCGCGACGAAAGACCAAGCTCCAGCCCAAGAGAGTCGACACCACGACCCGGGAACTGCTCGCCGATAATCCGCCCGCCTGGGTCGCCTACATGCGACTCCATGCCGGCGGGTTGATGCAGGTGATGGATTCCAATGTCGCGTCCACCGCCGCCGAGATCGACCAGGTTTATCGCGTGGCGAAACCACGCCCGCATTTGATTCACATCGAGGTTCAGGCCCGCTGGGACAACACATTGGCCCGCCGGATGTGGCGATACAACGCTCTCCTCGACCTCAAGTATGATCTCCGGGTCCGGAGCGTTGCGCTCCTACTCCGGCCGACGGCCGACTCCAAGCAAATGACCGGTGTGCTCGACCTCCGTCTTCCCGATGGCGATCGCGTGGTCGAGTTTCATTACTCGGTCGTCCGCGCCTGGCAACAGCCCGTCAAGCCGTTGCTGACGGGTTCGCTGGCCACCTTGCCCATGGCGACCCTGGCGGACGTGCCAGTCGCTGACCTGCCCGACATCCTCCATCAGATCGATTCCAGGCTCATGGCGGAGACCTCGCCCGAAAATGCCGCTATAATGATGGTGAGGACGCTCTTCCTGGCCGGAATGCGAATGGATCCAGAACACGTCAAGGCTTTGAAAAGGGGGCTTCGGACAATGAACATTCTCAAGGAATCCTCATTCTCTAGACCCTATTACGAGGAAGGAGAGAAACGGGGCCATATCGCCGAGGCGAAGAAGATCTTGACTCCGATCTGGGCCAGGAGCGATTTGGCCGGCTAGGCAAGGCTAACCCGCGCCAAAATTGAATCGATCGACGATCTGGAAACGACTCGAAGCCTTGATTAAGAAAACTCAGAAGGTAGCAAGTTGGGCTGAATTGCTGACTGACGTGGATTAGATCGACGTCTTAGCGAGGGGGACTTCGGACAATGAATCTCCTCAGGGAATCCGCGTTCACAAAAGACATTTACGAGACTGGAGAGAGACACGGCAAGATCGATGCAGACCATGAAGATCGTGATTCTTCTGGGCGACGTGCGATTCGGACCTATCGACGATTCGACCCTCGCCACAATCGAATCGATCGACGACCTGGAACGACTCGAGGGCTTGTGCGAGAAATTGCTGCACGCGACGAGTTGGGCCGATTTGATGACCGAGTTCTCGAAACACATCTACGTTGACGCCGAGAAACGGGGTCAGATCAAAGAAATCAAGAAGCTTTTGACCCGCGAACATATCGCAACCTTATCGAAGTATTTTGAAGTGGACCCAGCCGCATTCATGGGTCCGGTCTGATTGGACCACTGATCACCAACCCTCGTTACGCGACCGTGCCAAACTGTCATTGCTTGCCGACGGGCAAGCCGCGAATCCAATCGGCGATCATCTTGACCGCCGTGCGATCGACCTGAGTTGAGGCCAGTGGAGGCATCTGGCCGGTCCCTCGCCGCGAGATCCGCTGGTAGAGCACGGATCGCTCGGGAGAGCCGGGAGCGACGAGGAAGGGATTGGCAATGTCAAAGCGGTCGTGCTCGGGAACTTCATTGATCAGCCTCATACTGGCCGACCGGCGTGGCGAGACCCAGCTCCATGTGCGAGTTGCCGCCACCTTCATTGACGTGACAGGTCGAGCAATTGACATGGAGGTACGATTTGACCCGGGCCTCCAGCGCCGCATTGGCCTTGTACGGGTTGACCAGCCGGGGCCGGTCGGCCGGCCTCTCCGGTAGTTCACCTTGGAACAGTCCGATGTGCTCGAACGCGCGGAGCTGGTTGTCGATAATGCGGCCGTACTTGTGGTCGCGATCGAGCTGGAGTGGGTTGAATGCCGCGTTGAAGCCGAGGGCTCGCGAGTGGCAGACCATGCACTCGGTCCGGGAAGGAAACCGCCAGTCCTGCTCGCGACGGCCCCCCGGCTCGGCCGGGTCGGGCACTTCGAACACCTGGGTGTCGCCAGAGCCGCGGACCAACACGCCGTCGGTCTGCTCGGCGTTCCATCGGTAGGAATAACCGGTCCATTCTCCCTGCTGGCGAACCAAGAGACGCGTCTCGACTCGCTTGCGGACGGGCTTGCCGGCGGCTTCGACCACGTCGAGGCTGAGCGTCTGCACCAGGACCGAGCCGTTGGGCAGACTCCAGGAGCCGCCCGCGTTGAGCTGGGGCTTTTGCTCGATCCGCTCCAGGCCCGGTAGCACGACGAACCGCTCGATCGTCGCCCCGTCAGCCCACTGAGGTGTATTGACGTCGAACGGGATCGCGGCCGGGTGTGGCTTGTGGCTGGCGACCGATTCGAACAGGCCCGTCTCGCTCAGCTTGGTCGGGAACGCTTGCTTGGGCCGGTCGGCCTCGGTCGTCGGCTCGAGGCGATAGAATCCGGTCACCTGGTCGATCACGTAGAGCTCATTCGGCGTGATCCGTGCCGAAGCCGGTGATGTTGAAGGGGGTATCGACCAGCTCGCGGTGCCAGATGGCCTTAGTCCCGTCGTGCTTGATCCCCCAGACTTTGCCGGTGGACCAGTCGCCGTAGAGATAGGCCCCGACCAGGTCGGGCAGGCGCGTACCGCGGTAGACGCGGCCGCCGGTGAGCGAGCGAGCCTCGCTGTGGGAGTGCTCGGCGGTCGGCGGCAAGATTGGGTCGGGGCCAGCCTGGCGCGTGGCGACGAAGATGTGGCTCCCCTCGGAGATGCTCCAGCCGTAGTTGCCACCCTTCTTGATCAAGTAAACTTGCTCCCAGAGGTCCTGCCCATTCTGGCCGACCCAGAGCTGGCCCGACTCGCGGTCGTAGCTCAGCCGCCAGGGGTTGCGCAGGCCGTAGGCCCACAGCTCGGGCCGAGCTCCCTTGCGATCGACGAACGGGTTGTCCTTGGGCACCGAGTAGTTCCGGCCCGGGTCGGGGTGGTCGACGTCGATCCGCAGCACGGACGCCAGTAAGTCGTCGATTCTCTGGCCGGTCATGTGGGCGTCGGAGCCGCTGGAACCGTCTCCCGAGGAAACGTAAAGAAACCCGTCGTTGCCGAAGGCGAGGTCACCGCCATCGTGGCCGTCGGAGGCCCACTCGATGATGAGCAACTTCGACATTGGGTCGATGCCGTGGGGTGCCTGGCGGTTGACCGTGTAGCGCACGACCTGCGTTGTCTTCGGCCTTCTCCGAATCGGGCCATTCAAGCCAAAGTAAATATAACCGTTGCGTTGGTAGTCGGGGTGGAGGGCAAAGCCGATGGCCAGGCCGTCGATCTCGATCAGCATCTTGGCGTCGGCCGCGGTCACGTCTTGGCGGTCAGGGACGGCAAGCAGACGGCCCGGCCCGGCCCAGACATTCAGGTGCTGGAGGATGAATAGACGGTCGGTCCCTGGTTCGGGGGTCAAGACCAAGGGTTGTTTGATCGACAGCTTGGGGAAGGCGCGCACGACCTTGTAGGGAGGCATTGGGTCGGGAGAACCGACCACGCGCGAGTCGTTCCAGGGAATGCGCCGCTCCAGACCGAACGGTTTGTCGGCGGCCAAGGCCACGGCGGGGATAATCAGCAGAATCAGGGCAAATACGCGCGACGACCGCATAGCTCAAAACCTCTTGGCGGATCGAATTTAGTCGAGTTTTGGTGGATACAAAGGTCGGACGAACGAACCCGTACTGGTTCAAGTCAGGCGAAGAGAACGCGGCCCGGGCTCAAGCGAGAGAGATGTGAGTTTAATCGAACGGAGACCCCGTCGCCAACCCCACCTGGATCGGCTGTCGTAGGACAGAACATCACTCGTGAATTGACGGAGCCATCGTCATCGGATAGTCTCGCGAAATCACCAACAGCCCTTTGTGACGGTTACTCTTGCGCGGCGGCTCACCACTATGGTTGCACTTTCGCTCGTAATGAGTTTCACCTTGATGGGATGGGGCCAAGAGTCCCGAGGCGCGGCGAGCGGCGAGCAAGGGACGGCAACGCCGCCCAAGTCGGCGACGAAGTCCACCGAAGCGGACCAAGGCTGGGTCTCGCTCTTCGACGGGCGCGACCTCAATGGCTGGTACACGTTCTTGCAGAAGCACGGCAAGAACCACGACCCGGATCGCGTGATCACGATCGAGGATGGCTCGATCCACTTGTACAAGCACGCCAGCGAGGGGAGCGACGTGGTGATGGGCTACATCGCCACCGAGAAGGAGTATGGCGACTACCACCTGAGGTTGCAGTACCGCTGGGGGACCAAGAAGTTCCAGCCGCGGTACCGGCTCAAGCGAGACGCTGGGCTGTACTACCACATCATCGGGCCAGACGCCGTCTGGCCGACCGCCCTCCAGTTTCAGATCGAGGAGACGAACGTCGGTGACATGATCGCCCTCTACGGAATCACAGTCGACACCTGGATCGATCCCAAGACGCGCGAGAACGCACAGCCGGCTTATCTCGACCCGAAGGAAGGCGGCCAGGAGCGCGTCCTGGGCGGGCGCGGCATCGCCTACCAGAAACACCTGGCAGGCGAGTGGGAATTGCCGGAATGGAATACCGCCGAGGTGATCGCGCACGGCGACACCACGGTGCATCTTCTCAATGGCCATGTCGTCAACCAAGGTCTGAAGGTCCGCTATCGTGATCCGAAAACCGACGGCACAACCATCCGGCCGATCATCCGAGGCCGGATCGCCTTGGAGATCGAGGCGGCCGAGATCTATTTCCGCAACGTCGAGATCCGACAACTTCGCTCCGAAAGGATGAAGGATAGAACAGGACTGGAACATTCACGACCACACGCCCCAGTTCTCCTTCATCCTTTGTCGGTGAAGGGTCGTCTCGTGGGACTTGCTGGTTGCCATGATTTCCTCGATGAGATCCTTGGCTTCTTTCAAACCGGCCCCGGTGGCCTCCCGATAGAGCTTGATCGCCTCGATCTTCTTTCCGTTTTGCAGGGCGTCGATAACCGGCGCAGGCAGATTCGCGTACGGGACATACTTGAGACCCGCATGCTGGAGCACCAAGTCGAGCTTCGCCTCGATCCGCGCCAGCGCCGGCAGGCGCTTTCGGAGCCGGGCGAGTTCCCATGTCTGAAAGAGAAAGGCTAAGCTGAGCACAGCAAGGAAAAAAGACCTAAAGACGTCGCCGACATCGCTCATGACTCCTCCCAACTACAAGAAGGCTCGCATCATGATGCAAGCCACCAGCCCGGCCCACGCACTCCAGGCGGACCGTCCCGCCGCACATCATCCAATCGAATGATGGTACCCGCACCTGATGGGTGTGAAAATGGTCGAGACTCGCCACGGCTTCCGATTGACGGTCACCAACCTTCGTCGCTTCGGATTGACCGCACACATTCTGACAATGATAATCGAGCATCCATCGGAGATCATATACTAAGGGCCCTGGAGCCGATCAATGCCGGGACGTACGCCTCGCCGTTCATGCCTGGTAATCGGCCGTCACCCTGTTATTCGTGCTTTCAATCCGCGACCCCAGTCTGGGCCTGGGGCAGGCTGGGACACCGGGTGATCTCCCGGATCGCCGAAAAGCACCTGAACCCGAAAGCCAAGCTGGCGATCGCGGCCCTGCTCGAGCCGGGTGAGTCGTTGGCGGATGCATCAACATGGGCGGACGAGCACCGCCGGGAGCTGCCAAGGACCGCTCCTTGGCACTATGTTGACGTTCCGCTGGACGAGCCGCGATACAACTCGTTGTTCTCGGGCGATCTCCCGGAGAGGGGCTATGTCGTGGACAAGATCCATGACTTCAAAGTGGTACTCAAGGACCCCAGCCGATCGGTCGAGGACCGCCGGTTCGCCCTCCGGTTCCTCATCCATTGCGTCGAGGATCTCCACATGCCCTTGCACGTCGGCGACAACAACGACAAAGGCGGAAATCAGACCCAGGTCCGATTCTTCGATGAGGGAACCAACATGCATCGACTGTGGGATTCCCAGATCATCGAACACCTCAGCGACAAGGAGGATTTCTGGCTGACCGATCTCATCACACTGGACACCCTCGAAAACCGCGCCGCGTGGATGAAAGGGACCGTCGAGGACTGGGCGACCGAGAGCCTGCTGGCGGCCCGGCAAGCCTATAAGGTCCCCGAGAACGGTCAAAGGCTCAAGCCCGGTCAGAAACTGGCCGATGCATACCAGGCGGCGAGCCTGCCGGTTGTAGGGAGACGGTTGGTTCAGGGTGGAGTGCGGCTGGCGATGGTACTCAACGAGGCCTTCCCGGAGTAGTCCTGGTGGCGTGGGTCGTCGTTCCATGAAGAACCCGTCTGTCCGCGCATTCTTCATCGCCGAAGTGCTCGCTTTCGTCCGTGCCGCGCGGCAAGTCTCCGGTGTTACCCGGATCGCCCTGATCGGCTCGCTGACGACGGAGAAACCCGAGCCGAAGGACGCGGACCTCCTGGTCACCGTGACCGACGACGCGGACCTGGAACCTCTGGCTCGATTGGGGCGGAGGCTCCAGGGCCGCGCCCAGAGCATCAACCGAGGCGGCGACATTTTCCTGGCCAATCCCAAGGGCAAGTACCTCGGACGCACCTGCCACTGGAAGGAGTGCCGTCCCGGAATTCGGATGTCGTGCGATGCACTCCACTGCGGCTGGCGACACTACCTGCACGACGACTTGCGCTCGGTCAAGCTGTCAAAGGAGCTTATTGCCGCCCCACCCCTGGAATTATGGCCCCAGCAGGTCGTTCGGATCACTCTTCCCCAAGACCTGGAACGGGAACTCCTGGCATTCCTCCAACCGGAAGAGCATTCGTAACTCGGCCCAAATAGCCCGGCGTAGTACGATGTTGCAAGCGTTGTCGCCGCTTGAGTTAAAGCGAATCGGCGTGTTACCCAAGTCGGCATGGTTCAGCTTATGGTCACACTGGCGAGCGGGGGCGTGAGCCCCCTGATGACGCAACCCAGCGTCATGCCGAGAGATCAGGGGGCTCACGCCCCCCGCTCGCCGGAACGATCTGTTACCTTTCTGCCACAGAATTTGAACCATGCTCCCAAGTCGCCCGGCTAACACGCCGAGCGATTGCGACCGGGATTGCGGCGCTTGCGATTGGGCTGGTAAGATTCTACATGCTGGCTCCGTAGCCAAGTGGTAAGGCGACGGTCTGCAAAACCGTTATTCCCCGGTTCGAATCCGGGCGGAGCCTCTTCCCCCATATCCGCGTCAACTCCAGCCCCGAACCGCACAGACGCGGCTGGAGCCTTTATTTCGAGGGTTTCCTCGCCCATCGAAGCTTGAGAGTGTGAACCCTCTATCACGCCTGTAGCCGCATGAAGTCGCACCGAACCGTCCGTGTCGGTGGGCAAATCGTGGGCAAGAGTTCGCTTATGGATTGCGCCATCCGTCCCGGTTACGGCCACAAACATGCGTGCACTTTCCCCATCTTGAGGCTTTTCGGGCACGGAAAACGACTCGACGGCGCCATACAGGTCGTGAACCGAGACCTTGGCGTAATGCCTCAATGTGGTCTCGGGCTTGGAATGTCTGGCAAGTTGTTGGACCTCCTTGATCGACCGGCCTGAACGCACTAATGCCGAGACGTAGTAAACTCGCAGGGCATGGAAATCGGCGGCGCCCTCCTCGGTCTCGTACGGAATGCCGGCGGCTTCCAAGTCGCATCGGATCGCTTTGCCGGTGTCGTGATGGAGAGGGAACACCGATTCCCCGGGCACTTGTCCGCCAACCAGTCGCGGAGCGGACCGACAAGGGATGATGGGACCGGTTGATCGACCGGCTTGCGATTCTTCGCCGATGATGCGGCCAGCCTGATGAACGGCCTCGGGCCGTCCAGGTGGAACGACTCCGGAGCCAAGCTCCTCAGCTCATCAACTCGGAACCCAGTGTGGGCGGCGACGCGGTATGCGATCGCTCGCAGGGCCCCGACATGCGGAGGCGGTCTGGTCCCGATTCGGCAGAGTGAATGAGTCGAGCCAATTCCTCATCGGCCAAAGAGCTGCGAACATGGCGGAGGTCTTCCTCAACGTTGAGCCCTTCGACACCGTCTGATGCCAGCGTCCGGACGCGGCCGCGCCGATGACACCACTTTAGGAAGGGGCGGATTGCCGCGCGGAAGTGATTGGCTGTTTGAGCCGACCGACCTTCATCCGTCAGTCGAGCCAGCGCGGCTTGGATCGTCTCGGCGGTTAAATCGCTGAATCGAGCTTGGCCTAATGTGCCGATCAACACTTGGGATGCACGCGCCATCGCGTCCGCCTTGCGGCCGGCAACAAGATCGTCCAGCGCGACGCCCTTGACCATCGCAATCAGTTTTCCGGCCCGATCGCGCGATAGGTCCGCGTGCTTGGGCGTCATGCCCTTGGCCAACATGTCCTGTTGCCATTCGTCGAGGTGCTCTGACAGGGGCCGACCAGCGTGATCCCGAAAGGCTACTTCCTTGGGATCGATCAGCCCGCCGCGAATCTTGGCGGCCTCCAACTCCGCCGCGGCCGCCATCTGCTCCGTCGCCCGTTTGTCCGGACAGCCTCTCCGTTCGTGCTTCCCGCCATCGGAATCCGTGAACCTGTAGTACCAATGTTTCCCACGTTTTCGGAGCGATGCCACGTCAGCCGTCCTTTCGCTTGCGTCGGGGTTTCAATTCGAGGTCAAGAACATCGACCAATCGGTCGACCGCGGCCAGGGACAGCCCCCGTTTGCCCGCGGCAAACTTCGACAACGCACCTTGATCAACGCCAGCCTTCACGCCAAGTGCATACCGGGTCATACCGCACTCGCGAATAGCTTCTCTGAGTTGATCTGAGAATGGTTCGCTCATGGTGCCATTGTACAGTAGTATGTGTCGTCGTGTCAAATACTATTTGTTTATCCATAAAGTTTGTCCAGCTATACGCAATGCTGCCATCGACCGCAACCGACAGCCTGACGCCTAGGCTATCCAACTGCGAACGGCGCCCGGCAAGAGTGCGATCGCCCAGAAATTAATACCAAATCAATTAATACATCTCAATCTTTAATAGGTGCAATTTGGGATGACACGAGGTACGGCCTCTGTTCTTGGTGTGTCTTCTCTTTGCTCCTCCTCTTTTGTGTGGTGCCTTGCTCTGCCTCTTGCCTCTTCTTTTGCTTGATGTGTGGCTTGAGTCCGATTCGGTCGAATTGGGCGTGTATTGCGCTTACTGCTATTTCTGCGGCCTCGACGGTGACTAGTACCGAGTCGTGTATTGTTTGGATCGGGACCCTCGGGTGGTACAGCAGGAATTGCCCCACCACTCCCTCTATCAACAAGTGGCTCTCGATCCGCTGACTGGCCCGCGACGTTCTCCCGTGGTCTCCGTGCTTGAGCGCTTCCAGTATGCGAGCCATACTGGGCCAACGCTCGTTAAACGCTTCCCAAAATACATTGCCACGCCGAACTGGGCCGAACAGGAGGTACTTGAAGCTCAATCGCTTAATTGCAATTTTCGCTATTGGCGACTGACGCAATGGCTCCCAAAGTTCGGCTACCGTTTCGTAGAACCGACCAGTCTGGCACACATCCAGGAAATCATTCGCGTCCGCTGGCAGCTCCCCACCGCACGGCACCATCGGGAGATTGGCGAACGGCTCTCGGATCGATCCAGCCGAGCCCAGTTGCTTCACATCCTCCAGGCTCCAGTCGCCCGCAAGGATCTTCGCGCCCATGAAGCCCAATATCAGGGGCTGAGAGTTGGAGACGTCAATCTCGATTAGCTCCTGACCATGAATCCGAAGTGCGGGCCGAAGCTGTCGGCGGAGGTTGGTGAGCGGCGAGTGGACACGACCGTACCGATCTCTAATCGGGCAGGCTTTCCCGCTCTGGATGAGATCGACCTTCACGCGAGTCAGACGCTGCTTCAAACATCGCGGCCGGCACACCCACGGCCTGGCCAACTCTTCATCGACGCGAAGCTCCCTGAGCCACCGTCCAAGGTGTTCAACCTCCGGCGTCAGGTCGCCTCGCTCCGATCGGTCACCACGAATCTTTGCGAGCCGAGACGATAGCCGTGTACTCACCTTCACAGACACCAGCCGGCAGCCCAGACATCTGCTCCCCAGCCGGTACCACTTCGCCTTCTTGTTAATCTCGTAATCCTCATCACACTCCAAAATCTCCAGATCCATTAGGATATTTCGGACCATGTTCCACCTACCGCCTCGTCCAAATAGTGGACTACATCCTTCCACCGCAGGGGCACCCACCCGTTCCTTCGCATGCGAGTGCGCGGAGCTACCACCGAGCGGCTGGCCACCCGCCCAACCACGTAGCGTACGGCCTCCGCGTACCGCCAAAGTCCCGCCCGCAGGAATTCGCGCGGATCGAAGCCCTCAAAAAACCATGCCGTTTCAGTCGGTTCTTGCCTGGGTTCGCCAACCACAACGCGGATCCTTCGGCCGGAGGTCTAGGGGAAGCATTCCTCCCTTCAAGGCGTATTCCGAGCCGCCTGGCTTTCGGGCCAGGCGTCTGCGAGCAGGGAAATGAGTCGTCGTCCCCCTCAATTTTCGGGCAGATCAAGGTTTCCCCCAAGATCCGTCGTCCCCGTCATCCTCGGGCCGATCAAGGTCGCTCCAAAATCCTCGCTGTGCGATCGCGGTAGCCGTCTGCTCTCGGCCGTCTCCACGTCGATCATGCGGCTGTGAACATCGGAGTCAATGTGCTGCACAATGCACTTCATCGCCATCATGCAGGGTGGCTGGCTTGCTGGCGTCCACCTCGACAGAGCCCCCCCCTCGAAGTTCTTGCTGCGCGAATCCGACCTCTTGGTCGGCCTCGTCGGCAGGGCCATCGCTTCGATCTGTTCTGGATTCACTGCGACACGCTCAACGTGATGTCCGACTCGGGCGCGAATTCCCTGATTCGTGCAGCGATCATCCGCGGGATTTCAAGGCCCGAGGGGTCATGGTCCCCAAAGTAGTAGAGAAACGCCGCTTGCCCTGTCCTCGAATCGTTTCAGCGGCCGAATGCAGAAACGATAGGCTGGCGAAGCCTCGTGTGACCATCAACGGGGCGTCCCAAGCCTCAGTCACTGGCAACAGAACTCCGGCGAGGGCATCCTTCTCTAGCCAGATCTCGACATACGCCCCCTGGTCATCCCAGACCGAACGCCGATAGGTCCGCGCCGTATCCTCCAGGCAGCTTCGAGGCTGGAGTGAGTCCGAGGTTTTCGCATCCAGCCAGTGTTATCCGCAACCCAGTCAAAAGGGA
>CAVRFS010000077.1:0-283408 GCA_963720335.1 uncultured Planctomycetota bacterium
CTCTTTGTCTCAGATTCTCCATGAATTGCTCATCGACTGGCTGTCGGGGTTGCTTGGGAATCTCATCCCGGATCACTGGGTGTGCAGCCCGGCCCTCACTTGGTTTACAGCGGAGAGCACAGGTCTTTCGCGAGGCTGAGAGTTACATGTTCGCCTATCTCAATAGACCCATAACTCTCCTGGAAATTTGCGAGGCCATCGGCGTTAGTGAGCGAACACTCATTTACGCCTTCCATGAGCGGACCTGCGTGTCCCCAAAGCCTATCTCAAGATGCTTGAAATTGAATCGAGTGCGTCAGGATCTCAAGGATGCTGATCCGTTCACGGATTCGGTCCATCAAATTGCCCGGCATTGGGGATTAGACCATTCCGGCTCATTGGCAGCCGACTATAAAACGCTGTTCGGTGAACTTCCCAGTCAGACGCTTGGCTATCGAAGACGATGATCGAGTCGTGAATCCGCTACCGTGCCGGGGACGCTCATTCGGTGTGCCAGGTTGGAGCAGACCATCGAATCCGCGATGGCTGCGGAACTCGCACCCGTCAACGCCGTTCCACAACCCGAATCCCGACATCGCAATTGCGTCATGCGGGGGTGCCAAAGGTTGCACTATGGGTTGGGCGGAGCGCGGCACTGGCCGAACTCCTCGCAAGTTGGCCACATTTGCCGACTCGTGGTCTCGTGGTCAGACCTATTGTGCGCCGTGATAAAGGTGTTGGTCTTCAGTGGGTGCAATTCCCGCCTGGCAAGTTGGTCGCTCCAGCCAGTAGCTATCGGAGCGGCGGTGGAGGTAACGAAACCGTCGGAGCCTTCGAGACAAATGTGTCGCTTTGGCGATGCAGCGAGCAGGCAGGCCGTAACTGAGTGAACGTCTGAGCAGGCCTCGAAACCACCAATGTGTGGGGCCGACCTTGCACTAGGATGGGGAAGGCCGCAGCCGCTGGCGAGTATGTAAACGGCTGGAATACGCTGTTTCACGAACGACCCAGACCCAGCGGGCCACCGGGGTAATGACGACGGCATGTCTGTACAAGGAGAATGAACGCAAGACGGGAATTTACGAGCCGCGTGCGCTGTTATTTCCCCTTGATTTTTAGGCTCGCGGCAAAGTGTACAAAAGTCTTTACCCCAGGCGCACCCGATTTTTGCCGCGTTTTTCGCTACTTGGCGTCGTAAAGTCAGCAAAATCACGATTTTTACCCCACTGCCCTCTTGTACGGGGGATCGTACGCGATGTATAATTGGGGCCCCCGGCGTGGGAGCAGCCGCAACGATGAACGTCACGAGACACACAACCCCTGTTCGCCTGGGCCGCACTCGAGGATTTCCCCTCCCTGGGGACGATCCGCCGCTGCCTGGAGGCCATCCCGGACGGGCCCCTACGGCAAGGGCTGTCCCTGGTGCGGGGACGCGGCGGCGATGACTATCCCGTGTCGCTGCTCTGGGGTGTCGCGGTGTTGACCCCGCTGTTGCGGTACGCTTCGTATGACGCCGCCTGGCTGAAGTGCGCCGCAATCCCGCCTCTGCATCGCTTGCTCGGGTTGGAGACCGAGGACCAGATCCCCAATCACTGGAATTTGTTGCGGTTCCTCGATGTGTTGGGGCACCCCGCCCATCTGACCGCGATGCTGGCGAGATTCGACGCGATGGTTCGACGGTTAGCAACGGTGGTTAGCGACCTTGGACATCGGGTTGCCGGGGATGCCACGGCGTAGTGGCGGAGCGGTGATGTGAACGGCAAGAGGCCGAGACGAAGCTAGGCCCGCCGCAACCGGCCGGCGGCCGCAAGGAGTACAAGGACGCCGAAGGGGCAGTGACGAAGTTCGTCGAGTGGTTTGGCTACAAGCTCCATCTTTTGGTCGATGTCCGTCATGAACTCGCGTTGGCTTACCGGATCACTGAACCAGCGGTGGGCGATAACGAGATGATCGGGGCCTTGGTCGAGAAGCCCGCGCCAACTTACCGGCCAGACGTATCTAATCGCTGGCCTACGACAAGGCAGCCGATGACGTGGCGGTTCATCGGTTGCTGCACACGGCCGGGATCAAGCCGTTGATCGAGAACCGCGCCCTCTGGAAAAGCGAGCCGGAACGCATGCTGCCGGGACATACGGGGCGATCGAACCTGGTGTATGACGAATCCGGGACGCTCCACTGTTATGAAAGGTGAGCACGCCGCTGGTCCGGCATCGAATGGCGTACATCGGTCACGAAGAGAAGCGTGGGACTTTGAAGTACCGATGTCCGTACGTTATCAAGGCTGGTCGTGCCCCAGCGACTTGCGGTGCAACGGAGAGCGTCGCTATGGCTTGGTGTGAATCAAGAGCGAGTTGGACCTGCGGCGGTTCCCGCCGATCCCGCGGATGACCAAGCAGTTCGAGCGGTATACAAGGGACGCACCGCGGTGGAGCGGGTCAATGCCCGCTTGAAGTTGTACTGGGGTGCCGATGATGGCAACGTGGTGGGGGCCGATGTTTTCACGCGATGGCGGGCGTTATGATGCCGGCGCATGGTCCTGGCCACGACCCTGGCCGGAGTGGGCGAGGCACGACAAAGACCTTGGGGGGGACACGCCTAAGCCCGATTGCTCAGGCGCTCGACGAGGAGATCGAGCGGAGTGAGCCTGCCCGAAGAGGCTTGAGCAAATGTGGCATCGTCTGAAATACCCCATAGCGTTATAGATACCCCCGGGGGATTTGGGCCCGCCGGACAAACGACACCGCAACCGGCTCCCTTACTCACTCACCCCGATAGGCGAATTGCACCGCCTTGATGACATCAAACTGGTTGTGCGTCCCCAGCCGCTCCATCAGTTGCAGGAGCCGGTCGTCGATCTTCTCGGTCTCTCTCGTCGATGCCCCGGTTGACGCCCAGACCGCCCCACAACGGAGTTGACCTTCGTCAAAGCCTCGCTTCGCCACTTCGAGCTGGTTGCGCAAGGGTGACGGCGGCATGGGTCCGATCGAGGTCGCCAGGTCAATGCTCGGGGGTAAGGGAGTGCGACGGACCAAGAGCAGCGCCGTCTCCAGCCCGCCGGGGCCTTTCATCTTCAGCCCCTCGTCCTGCGCCTTGGTGATATGCACGGTCTCGCGTGCCGACCCGTCGGAAGGACTGCCACCGAACTTATGATCCTGCCGCGGATAGAGCAAACTGACATGCCCCTGTCCGTCAAGCCAGAGCAGATACGAGTACGCCGGCTGATTGAGGCGGGCTTCGAAGGTGTACCTGTTCGCCAGGAAGTAGCGGCAGGCCCGCCAGGCTCGGCGACCTCCAAGCCGTGCTTACGTCCTTAATCTTTCGACCAGACCCGGACTGTCAACTCGCCGGTGAGCGCGGGTCCAGGCGCCGGCGTCGGCAGAGGAAACGGAGATGGCCGAGTCTGGCGGTGGGCTCGGCAGGGAGTACCAGCCTCCCAGGGCAACCGCTGGAACCAGCACAATCAGCGCTATTGAAGCGATCACCGAGCGGCGGGCGGACGAAGGAATCCAGAGCTTTGCTCATGGCTTCCGCCGACGAGTAGCGGTCGGCCGGATCAGCGGCCATGGCCTTGAGGCAGATCCGCCGCAACCGGGGCGGGAGCCTTGCGATCATTCAAAGCGGTTGCGTCAAAGATGCAGCGGCGGGTGCGGTCCCAGGCTTCGTTCCACGTCCGGCCGGAGAATGGGGCCTTGCCCGTCAGGACGTAGTAAAGCGTCGCTCCCAGCGCGAAGACGTCGCTCCGAGGGCCGACTTTCTGGCGGTCGTCGGGTGATTTCGAACCGCGGCTTGCTCGGGGGCCATGAAGGCGAACGTGCCCGCCGTCGGGCTGTTTGCGGTCGTCGGACCAGGCCGTGCTAAATCGTGCCATGCCGAAGTCGATTAGCCGGGGCTCGCCGGACCCGTCGATCAGGATGTTCTTCGGCTTGATGTCACGGTGAATCGACTCCTCGCTGATGAGCAAAATCCGCCGCACCGGCCACCTTGGCCACTGGAGTTCCGCCGCCGAGCGCGGACTGACCGGATCCTGGGCGGCGAATTGCTCGAGGTTGCGGCCGCGGACGTACTCCATCACCAGGAAGGGCCGATCGCCCAGGAAGTCGAGTTGAAGACCCGGAGCAGATAAGGATGCTCCAGCTCCGACAGAATCCTTCCCTCCTCGATGATCCCGGACCGCCCGTCCGAGCCAACCGGCTCCTTGGCGAGCTTCAGCACTCGTTCCTGCTGGAACTGAGGATGGACGACGCGGAAGACCTCCGCCTGGCCACTCGGAGGAAAGCGGCCGACGACCAGGTATTTGCCGATCGTGGCCGGGAACGGCTCATCATTGCACGCGAAATGCTCGTCGTCGCCGAGGTCGGTCGCGGATCCCGAGCCAGGATCGTCCGCCCCACCGGGCGATTTCCAGGTGGCCGTCGCGTCTGGTTGATCGGTCGGAGGCGACGTCGGCTCGATCGTGGGCGAGAGTGAGAGGGATACACCCTGCCGGTGTGGCGCGGAGCATCGCCACCTCGACCTTGAGACCATCGAGTCTCGATTGGCAGCTCGCGCAGTTGGCCACGTGGGCTGATCGGGGATCGAGGGGCTCGCCCATGGCCAGTGCGAGCAGCTCAGTGTCGTCGGGACAAGTGAGAAGAGTCGAGGGCATCGCGTGGATCCTCGTCGAATTCTTGGCAAATGTGATCGTGACTTGCTTCAGGACGCGGTGGGCATTCACAAAGACGACGTTGGCCGTGATGTCCAGTTCTTTGGCGATCTCGTGCCGGCGCGATCGCGTAAGATCCGCTGCTCGAAGCAGGCCCAGGTACGGGTCGAAGTTCGGGGGGCGAACTGTTTCCAGAGCGTGCTTGAGGATCTTGGTGCGGTGCAGCTTGCCCCATGCTTCGGCCATCTTCACGCTGTCTGTGGTTGTGGCCTGGAGCACGTTGCGAGCCCATCCGTCCAGAGCCTTGTTGTAGGTGGTCTTTCGCCGGGCCTTGTCGATCAGCGTGTTGATGCCAGGCCGAACAGCCAGGTGCGGAACTTGCACCGCGTCCGGTCGAACGTGTCGATCTTACGGAGGAGCTTCATGAAGACGTCTTGAATGACGTCATTCGCATCGAACTCGTCGAGACCTTGCTTGGCAGGAACCCGAAGAGCATCGGCCGGTAGATGGCGTCGAACTCGCACCACCGTTTGGGGTCCTGCTGGCGGATCCCGACAATGATAGAACCTCGGGTGTCCGTACTTGACATAAACCTATGCTCGATTTTGACGTGAGGTTGATGACCTGACCTGGTTGTTTTTTCCTCACAGAGCATAATCGATGTCGAGCGCTCCGAGCCACAAGAAAACTGGGTTGGTTGTGAGCTGTATCGCATACCGGCGCCGATCATTGTTTCGATTCCAGGTGTTTTTCATCGATGGTTTCTCCGGTGTGCTCCAGCGGCACTCGTCCTCAGCGGAAGAAAGCTCTCTTCTTCCCGCCTTCCATGGACTGAAACGCACGCCGTCCGAAAACCTTACACTCCTGTTCAGCGCGGGATTCCTGACGACTTGGGCAACCCTATTTTCTTACCGCGGTTTACTTACGCGTTGCACACCGCTCAGCCCGGATCGTTCGAACAATAGAGCGGTCTACTGACGAGTTGCACACGCCACAACAGCAGCGGCGATCATACTAACCCGAAGCGTCAGCGAGGCGACACAGCCAGAATACTCACTGACGCTTCGGGCTAGTCCGTGGTGGTGGATAGCAAGATCGGTGGAGCGGGTTTCCTAACCCGCTCGTTCAATCCTTGAATCGTCCAGGCGGTTTAGGAAACCCGCCACACGATCAACGACGCCTACACTTCGGGTTTCTCGTAGGATGCCGGGGGTTCTACGAGACCGACACGCACACTCGTCCGCGCCAGCTACAATGGAGCTTCGATGGACCAGCAACCGGACTACATGCGACGCTGGGAATCACTTCGCGACGGGATTCCTAGGCACGCCAGTGAAGGTGTGGAAAAACGCTTTGCACCATTTTTGTTGGATGAGAATCACGCGGGGTTTGAAAGACGGTTAAGCATTTTTCCAACCTTGCAAGAGCCGGGCCGTTCGAACGCGGTTTGCCGCATGCAGGCGTACTGCTAGAATCAGGTGGATCGCTCTTCCCGTGTGGGGCGGTGCCAGGGACAGCCGCTTCCTGTCGGCGGCAGTGGGAGACCATGTCCACCACGGCTAAAGTTCCCGTCACGATTTCACCCGAAGCCGAGGCGTTCATCGACCAGGTTGGTCAGCGCGAGGAGTTCGAGACGATGATCGACCGGGCCAGACACGTCGTGCCCGGTCTGAGGTCGATCGAGGTGGTGCTCGACGAGGCGACGGAGGAGATGCCGCCGGGGGTGGTGCTCTGGACACATCGCGACGACATCGGCCCGGGGAACGACCCGACGCCTCGAAACTGGATCGACTGGATGGCCGCAACGTTCTCGCCCGACGTCTGCCAGAACTTCACTCTGCTGCCGGTCTATCACGACCATGGACGGTAGGGCCTTACTCGATGTCGCCCGTGAGCTGGCGGCTGGCTCGAGCGAGGCCCACTGGAGGTCCAGCGTCGGACGGGCGTACTACGCGCTGTTGCACCAGGTGCTCGGGACGCTGCGACGCTGGGGCTTCTCGCTCCCTCCTCGTGACAAGGTGCACACCTTCGCCCGGCTCAAGCTCGTCTACGCGACCGATCCCGACCTCAAGAGGATCGGCCTGACGCTCGAAGCCCTCGGCCGGCTGCGCAACGCGGCGGACTACCAACTGTCGCAGTCGGGCCCGTTCGTGTCCGCGCGGATCGCCGTTCAGGCCCTGGCCGACGCCGAGGCAGCCGTCGCCCTGCTCGACGCCCTCGAAGCCAACTCGCCCGCGGCGCGGCGGCCGTTGGGTCGATCCCCCCATAAGAATGCCAATAAGGCAGGCTGAAAACAATAACTGACGAACTGGCGTCCTGAGTTGCGGGGGTGAATCTCGTAATCCAGTCGCCGTGGGGTGTGTTCCTCTTGATAGGGAGTTCGGACATTCGGAGACGGTCCGCTGCTTCAGGCTTGGTTCTCACGCTTCGTTCCCTTCGTTCCCTTCTGTTCAAGGTTTGTTCGTACCGGCCAGGACTAGCCTTGAGATTCCCGTCAATGCGTTTGACGTCAGGGAAGTTGAACAAAAGCCCCAGCGGCACAATTAGCAGTTTTATGTAACTGAGCAACTGTGCCTTGTGGATCGGCAGGACCTCTTGGACGGCTTTTAGCTCAACGAGAAGACAACCGTCGGCGAGCAAGTCGAACTTCAACTTCTCCTTCGACAGTATCCCTCACCCCGAGTTGATGAAATCGGTGTCCCGTCGGATCAGCGACGGCCGCATGCTGCGGCTGATCAAGATGTGGCTGGAGACACCGGTGGAAGAAACCGACGCGAAAGGGAACCGCCATCGCACGACCCGGAACAAGGACCAGGGGATGGGAACGCCGCAAGGGTCTCCGATTTCCCCATTGTTGTCCAATATCTACATGCGGCGATTTGTGAAGGGATGGAAGACGGGCGGGCACGAGAAGCGTCTGGCCGCGCGAATCGTCAACTACGCGGATGCCTTCGTCATCTGCTGCCAGGGCACGGCCGACGAGGCCATGATCGTGATGCGGGGGATGATGTCCAAGCTGAAGCTGACGGTGAACGAGACGAAAACGCGGCTGTGCCGCCTGCCGGAGGAGACGTTTGACTTCCTGGGTTACACCCTTGGCCGGAACTACGACTGCCGGACGGGCGAGTCCTATGTGGGACCGCGTCCGTCGCGGAAGAAGATCGACCGGCTTTGCCGCGAGATTGGTGAGCTGACGACGCGAAAGAAGGCTTGGCTAGACGTCGAGAAGCAGATTGGGAGGATCAACCGCAAATTAAAGGGTTGGTCCAACTACTTTCGCATCGGGACGGTCAGCACAGCCTACCGGACCGTCGACAGCCACGTCCGCCATCGGGTGCGCCAGTGGTTGTGCGCGAAGTTCAAGGTGCAGGGTCAGGGTCGAACACAATATCCTGACGCCAACCTGTACCAGGAGCTGGGACTGTACCGGCTCCAACGAACCTAGCGGCAATGTTCGTGGGCGAAAGTGTGAAGCACAGATGAGAACAGCCTTGTCCGAAAGCCGGGTGCGGGAAAACCGCCTGTCCGGATCTGTGGAGCAAAATGCTCATCTAGTCACACCTGGCCAGACACCGTCGACCCTGCCTATCATCGGGTTGCCGGCGCTACTCCGATTGGTGGAGTGGTATCAGGAGCGCCGGCGGAAAACTCAGCAAGGAGGATTGTCATGCTCCAATCTCGAACCGCCGTCGTCCCCCCCGCGCCGAAGGAAGGTAAACAGTCATCCCAATTCTCAGCAGCTCTGGGTGACCTTCCCCGTCGAGCTACAAGAACGAATTCTCAGCGCACTGACCCGCGTCGTCGCCCAACAACTGACGAAGCCTCCCGACAGCAAGGAGGTGACGCATGAGTGCTCGTGAGACCATCCGCCCACTCCCTACCGCAACGCCGCAACCGGTGGCCATGCCCACCGCGATTCCGACATTGCGTCGCGCCCGGCCTGGTCTGATCACGGATTGGCACCTTGGATCTGCTGGCGATCATCTACGTCCGCCAATCCTCTCCTCAGCAAATCCGCGATCACCGAGAATCGCGCGAACGCCAGTACGCGCTGGTCAACTACGCGATCGCACTGGGATGGCCCAGCGACCGAATCCTGATCATCGACGACGACCAAGGACTCAGCGGCAAGACTGCCGAAAATCGGAGCGGATTTCACCGTATCCTGGCCGAAGTTACCATGGAACACGTCGGCTTGATCCTCGGGATCGAGATGAGTCGGTTGGCCCGCTGCAACGAGGACTGGCATCATTTATTGCAGATGTGTTCTATCTTCGGAACGATCCTGGCGGATGAGGACGGTCTCTACGATCCGCGGGACCCCAACGACCGTCTCCTTTTGGGGTTAAAAGGAACCATGAGTGAATATGAGCTGGTTACAATGCACAACCGCCTGGAGGGGGGCAAACTTTACAAGGCTCAGCGGTGCGAATTGATCCTCAGCGTACCGTGCGGGTACTTGAAACTACCCACCGGCGAGGCGGTTCTCGATCCCGATGAGGAGGCGAGATCGACCGTCCAATTGGTTTTCGACAAGTTCGACGAGCTGGGCTCGTTCGGGCGGCTCTACCGCTATCTGGTGCGGAACAAGATCCGCCTGGGGATGCGAGTGCAGCGAGGCGCGCGGCGGGGCCAATTGGAGTGGCGCCGGCCCACGCTGGGCACGGTCGCTCGAATACTCCATCATCCGATCTACGCCGGAGCCTACTCCTATGGGCGTCGCTGCGTCGATCACAAACAATCGGCTTCAGGTGGCACCAAGGTCAAGATGCGCGAGATGCCGATGTCAAAATGGAAGGTACTCCAAAGGGATCGACTGCCGGCTTACATCACGTGGGAACATTACTTGGCCAACCAAGAGCGACTTCTGCAGAATCGCTACCAGCCCGGCTCAGTCGGTGCGCCTCGTGTCGGCAAGGCGCTTTTGGCGGGTATCATGGTTTGCGGTAATTGCGGTCGGCGGATGCACGCGACCTACCGAAGCAAGTCGACCGCATACTATGTGTGCATGCGAAGGCATATCGAGCGCTCCGATTGTCGGGGGCTGGCGTCGGCGGCCATAGATGACCTGGTGACAAAGCAGGTCCTTCTGGCCTTGGAGCCGGCAGCCCTCGAGTTGAGCCTGAAGGCGATCGAGAACGTGCAGCGGGAACGCCAGCGTCTCAACCGGCACTGGGAGCAACGGCTCGAGCGTGCCTCCTATGAGGTCCAGCGTGCCGAACGCCAGTACCAAGCCGTCGAGCCCGAGAATCGCTTGGTGGCGCGGGGCCTGGAGCAGCAGTGGGAGGCGGCACTGCGCGCACACCGCGAATTGCGGGAAGAATACGATCGATTCTTAAATGAACAACCACCTCGGCTCACGGAAGAGGAGCGCAGTCGGATCCTGGCGGTTTCCGCCGACATTCCGACACTCTGGCACGCGCCCGAGACGACAGCGAGGGATCGCAAGGAGATCATCCGGCTTCTCACCGAGCGCATCGTGGTCGATGTTCGCGCTAACACCGAACGCGCCGGAGTTACGATCACGTGGCGAGGTGGCCAGACCACGCAGTCACGAGATCGTCAGGTCGGTTTCCCGGTACGAGTCTCTGGGTGAATACGATCGGATGATGGATAGGATCGTGCAACTGCGTCGGGAGGGCCTGACGATCAAGGAGGTGGCGGCCCAGCTCACGCGAGAGGGGTATCGGACGCCAAGAACCCAAAAGGGCTACACGCCGACGTCGGTGCGTCAGCTTTTGTGTCGCCGCGGTCTCACCGGGGGGGCGGTCGGCCGTGAACAGCTCGAGAGCGGCGAATGGTGGATGCCAGACCTTGCTGAAAAGCTGGGGATTTCCTACGACAGGCTTCGCGACTGGGCACTTCACGGGAAAGTTCGTGCACGGCGAGTTCAGCCGGGAGGACCGTGGGTCGTTTGGGCCGACGGCCAGGAACGACGGCGGTTGCGGAGGCTCATGGCCAACCCTGAGTAAGATCCACCTCAGTGGAGTTCGTTATTTGAGAACTGTGTTTATTTATACGGTTGTTTAAAAGTGGTTGGCCCCGACCGCCAAGAGCGGTCGGGGCCTTGTGACAATGGAGGTATTATGCACGTTAGATGCATCCGCTCCTCATCTCAGGCGGGGGAGTTGAAGCCGATCCGGGGTCAAAGCCGATCCGGGGTCAAAGCCGATCCGGGGTCGAGAGCCCGATCCGGGGTCAAGCTGATCCGGGGTCAAGCTTAGACCGATCCGGGGTCGTGAGCCAATCCGGGGTCATAAGCCGATCCGGGGTCAAGCTTTGTTTTTTGTTCTTCTCTCCGCTTGAAGCAAATCCTCTACGGGCAGATCCGGGGTCAAGCAGATCGGAAAGAAGCCGATCCGGGGTCAAGCTTAGCCGATCCGGGGTCAAGCCGATCCGGGGTCAAAGCCGATCCGGGGTCAAGCTTTGTTTTTTTGTTCTTCTCTCCGCTTGAAGCAAATCCTCTACGGGCAGATCCGGGGTCAAGCAGATCGGAAGGTCAGTAGACCGGGGGGGCAGATGTATAACAACAAACCGCCCGAGCTACTCAATTACGCCGCCTTCTGTATTTTGTTCTTTGTTCAATGTGTCGGGGGGGGGACCGCAATGATCTTGAGCACATTGAGCGTTCGCTCCGGCTAGTTCTAAAGCAAGGATATTCCCCTTAGCTCGGTTCCGTGTCTTCCTTGATGGAAGACTTTTTCGCGCTCAGTTCCACGTGATTCGACGTCGCCGGCTGATCCCTGCGATACACCCCGAGCGGGTATTTCCGGGTAGCATCACGTGGTAGATTGCTCCCGGAGCCGGGATTCGCTGTCGCTTGGGCATCGATCGACCTGCCCGGAAACGTTGGTGCGGCGCTCGCGCCTTCGCGACCAAGACGGCCGCGTTCAATATCGCAACGATTCCGACGACCGGAGGTTGCGGGCCCCCATTTTCGCTCTGTCCGCGGCGTACGCCGTCGGCTGTATTTCGCCATTTCGGCCTGTTCCTCCCAAGCCCCCCGATCGACGCGCGGAACGCGGTCCGGTGGGCAGGTGCCAAATCATTTGCAGAATTCTCGCAAGCAGTTTCCGTCTCAATCGTATCTGTCTATCGGAGGCATGGGCCAAGTCGCCTACCGAAGGCACCAGTTCCAATCTCAGGGGAGCTCCACGCCGGGAGTCAGGAGTTCTGCTCCACCCTTCCCGCGATTCTTGATCGAGAGGTTCTGATCATGTGTCCCGCGACGTCACCGCCTGACGGCGGCCGCGACCTGAGCCCGAGGCCTCGTCCAGTGTCGGTGACCGAAAACGACGGCGCGATCCGATACGTGTACGCATTGTCAGGGGCTCTCCCCATGCGCATCTGAAACACGACCCACACAACAGATTAATCCGGATCGTGTGGCCTGATGGGAAGACAAGCGTGTTCCGCGACGAGCCGGTCCGGATCTTGCTCGTCGTTCCCCGCGCCGGTCCATAGATGCGTCTGATCCGGCGATTTCGGATGGTCGGGCGCTAAGGGCGTTTGGGGAACACGTCGGTGGCGAGAGAGAGAAAAGACAGCGAAAATCGGGTTACGGACGAGTATGCACAAAATGCGATGACTTTTCAGATACACTTATAGCCTAACAAGAAAATTAATTAATTTGGCCACTTGACGAGTGCGACGAACCGATTAAGATTGGACTGTCCATTTCGGATTGATATCTTCTCGTATCTGGCATCGACAGTAGGGATCGGCCGGCATTGGATGCCTTTTCGGGGTTCTTGTGATGGACCGGAAACACCTTTTTTCGGTTTTTTTTTTTTTTTTTTTTTTTTTTTTTTTTTTTTTTTTTTTTTTTTTTTTTTTTTTTTTTTTTTTTTTTTTTTTTTTTTTTTTTTTTTTTTTTTTTTTTTTTTTTTTTTTTTTTTTTTTTTTTTTTTTTTTTTTTTTTTTTTTTTTTTTTTTTTTTTTTTTTTTCCCCACGTGTCAGCAGTTGCCGTACACTCTCGGCCGTGAACGACTTGCCCCGCGGTGTCTGAAAGCCCCCCGCATTCAACTCCGCGGCTATGCGCCGGACGTCCAACCCGCTGCCTGCCATTCTTGCACGCGCTGACGCATCATCGCGGCACCGGCTACCCGCTCCCAAGATTAACCGGTCGCATTAACTTATGTTCTGTCACAGTCCCCAGGCTCCAGTGCAGATGGACCGTCACTTCCTGGCTCGATGCCGGGGCCCAGACAACGACCCTTTCCAGCAGAATTCGCACCGACCGACGCTTCTCGACCACCCCGTTGTGCGGCGAGTGCCAGACCGCCGGTAGGTTGCGAGCCAATGTCTCGATCTCGGCACGCTCGGCCACCGACAAACCGCGGGGTTGCTCCTGCTGGAAACGCCTGTAGTCCTCCTCCAAGGCCCGCTCGGCCAGCAGAGCCTCTTCCCACTTCCGCTCCAGCGTCCGTGCCACCAAGCGATTCTCCGGCTCCACGGCGTCATACTGCCGAGACGCACGTGCCGTCTCTTGCCGGGCCCGCTCCAGGTTCAGCCGCCATTGCTTTTCCAGGGCGGCCTGCTCCTGCTCACAATGCTCGGTGGCCCGCAGGATCAATTCCAGACTGGCGGGTGTTACCACCTGCAGAATCTGGTCGGCAACCAACTGCTCCAGCGGTTCGCCAACCAAGCTCTGACAGCACGGGTACCGTAATCGAGGGCGTGCCTTTGGCAGTCATAACGCAAAGTCCGCGTGTAGCGCGTTTGCATGCGACAACCACATGAGCCGCACACCACTAAACCAGCCAACAACGAACTGCTGCCGTGCTGGCCCCGGCACCGGTCCCCGCAAACGCTGCTGGTGAAGGCGGCGGACATTGTTTTGGTATTGCTCCCATGTGATGTAGGCAGGGTGATTATCGGGTAGGAACACCGCACAGTCCTGCGGTTCCCGTTCGACCCGACCACGGCCACGGAACCCCGGTACCTTCCGCCGCGGGTCAAAGGCCCCCGGCCCCAGGTATAAACCCCTGCATAGGCCGGGCGGCGCACGAGTTGGCGTAGCGTCTCCCGGTGCGGTCGATGCCACTGCAACTGCCCCCGGTTCGGGCCGCTCGACACGCGGTAGGGCATCTCGATGTGGTGCTGCCGCAGGTAACGCAACAGACCACTGAGGCTGCCCAAAGAGACGAACTGGTCCAGGATCAACCGGATAACACTTTGCACCTGCTCGTCGGGATCATACTGCAATTTGTAGTCCGGGCCGATGATGTAGCCGGGTGGAACTGATCGCCCATCCATTCGCCGCGACGGGCGCGGTTCAAGCGATGTCTTGCATACGCTGTTGGATTTCATGCAACTCAAACCCTCCCATGACTCCCTTGAAGGTCAGGACAAGGCGATCGTTGAAATCGTGAGGATCATACAGGCCATCATGATCGGCCAACAGGGTGTCGAAGGCGGCACAGACGCTGATCAGGCGGCAAAAGGCCTCGTCTTCGCGGGCCAGGCGGTTGACCTGAAAACCGAACACGATGCCGACGTGGCCCAGCGCGATTTCCGAGAGCAGCCAGGCGAAATCGTCGCGGCCGACGGTGCTGGTGCCGGAACGCCCTTGATCGCCATCAAGGATGCGAATGCGTTCGCGGGGCCAGCCCCAACCCAGAGCCAACCGTTGGAGATTGACCTGGACCTGGGCCGATTCGCGGTGGCGTTGAATCTGCTGGGGATGGGATTGGCGGACATAGACGATGGCCCAACGCTCCAGATGGTGTGAGGCGATTTTGGCTGGGTCTGAAGGCCGGGCGGCATTCAGAGGTTGTCATCGTCCACCTCCGTTCCGTCGTGAGCGGCGTGGCCGAGGTGTTGAAGCAGCAGCAGGGTCAACTGGATCAGCAGATTGGATTGCAGTTGCGGGGTCAACTCCTGCCAGCGAGGAATCGCCTGGCAAAGAAGTGGGAGCGGCGTGGGCGGGGGGGACTGCCCGCTTGGGTCCGTGTGATGACATCGGTGCTGTTCCTCCATGCAGGCGAGACGTTGCTGGCACCAACGTGCCAGCTCCAAGAGAACGGAGGTTGATACTATCGCATGGCGTGATGGCGTGACAACAGTAGTCTTTAGCCTGGTGGATCCCGAAGCGTCAGCGAGGGAAAAAAAAAAAAAAAAAAAAAAAAAAAAAAAAAAAAAAGATTTCGGCGTGCTCTCGGTCCCTTGTTCAATCCAGTGGCAAAGGCGCCAGTAGCTAACTAATCGGCTGAAGCGAGGGGCCCGGTTGCAAGACATCACACTCTCCGAGTGACTGCTGACCATCGACCCGCCATGGGCCGATTCTCCGATACCTTGATGGACCACTTCACGCGCGCCCCGAAACTCGGGGACGCTTGAATCTCCCGATGCGACCGGACACGCCGGCGGTCCAGTCGCGGGCCATTCCTGATTCTCTACTTGCGGATCGACGACGGCCACGTCGCCGCGGCCAAGTTCCAGACCTACGGATGCGGCCCGACTATCGCGTGCGGATCGATGCTCACGGAAATGATCGTCGGCCGAACGATTTCCGACTGCTTTGAACTGACCACGGAGATGCTCATCCAAGCGTTGGATGGCGTTCCGCCCGATAAGCTCCATAGTCCCGGGCTGGCAATCGCGGCCCTGCGCGACGCCTTGAAGTGCTATAACCCGGCCCTATCTGCCTGATCCCGATTGATTCTTGTGCGTGAGCCACCAGCCCGAGAGGATCGTCGAAGCCGTGGCAACTCAAGCGGAGACATTGGATCACATGGCATCGGCTCGGAGGAAGGGCTCAGACACCGCCGCGTCCGGTCTCCCTGGCGTCCTTATGGTCGGGCCCGCCGCTTCGCGGTTCGAGGCCGGCAAACACAGGCACGCCGCATTCTTGCCGCGCTCAGAACGAAATCCGAGGATGTCCGGCTCCAAGCTCTGATCGCCAATGATCTGGCCGTGCTGGCGGCGCTTGACGGCCGATTCGAGGAGGCGCGCGAGGGCTGGCAGACCGCACTGGATCTCGACAGCGACTGTCTTCCCGCCCGGTTGAACCGCGACCTTGTGCAGGCGCAATTCGACATGGTGAACCAGAGTCCCCCCAATCCCAGTGCCCGAGCGAGGATTGGCCTGCGCGAAGCGCGGCTCGCCCGGGTGGTTTGGATGCCCCGGAGCCTTGCCCGCCAGTTTCGGATGGCCGGTCGACGAAGATTATGATCTTGAGTTTTCTCTTTAACTGGCCATCGACCGGCGGCGGTAACATCCACACCGTCGAGCTGTCCCGGTTTCTTGCACGGGCTGGCTATGAGGTGCGACACGTCCACGCCCGATACCCGGAATGGGGAATCGGGCGCGTGGAGGACGGCCTTCCCATCGCGGGTGAAGCCTTGGAATTCGATGCGTCGAACTGGAACCTTGCGGACATTCAGGCTCGTGCGTGGTGATCTCCGCTACCTGCAGCAGGCCCGGTGGCTGTTCTCTATGCCGGTGGTCTGCCACGGCCGCAGCCACTATCCCAAAGGACCCAGCGGTCTGACGAGTTCAACGCTGAAGAAGAGCGGGTGGTCGACCGACATGCTCAGGACGCCAAAGAAGAAAGCGACTGTGTCGATCTGCGTGAAGCGCCCGGGTCGACGGATCGGCACGGACGGAAGAAGTGGGACATGGGTGATGGCTACTGGGGGATCACTCCAAGCGTCCCGACTGGGTCAAGACGACCTACCGCAGCGATCGGATCGAGACGAGCTACCTGCAAATCAACCAGTGCCGGATCCGGACGACGACCAATAAGTTCATGTTCGTTCTGAATGCGGCGATTGGTCGGCCGCTGAGGAACCTGTGGGTGTGGCTGCATCACGTCGTCCCGTCGATCTGCGCGGTCGCCGGCGGGGCAACTGGGACTCTGCGGGTGGATCGGATGTCGTTGTGGCTGGAGCAAGTGGCCGCGGAGTTGATGGATTGGTGTTCACCACAGCAACTGAAAGAAATATACCACAATCGGTTGGAGTTTACCTCAAAAATCGTTCACCGGGAAGACGATTACCGCCAAGCCGTGGAATTCATCGACCCGGATTACGTGATTATCACCGACGCCTGGAATATGAAGCCAATCCTGGCCGAGGCCGTGCGGGGCTATCCTTACTTGCTGCGATTCCAGGCGCAGGAGTGCCTGTGTCCGCTCAACAACTTGCGGCTGCTGGCGAGCGGACCCGAGACATTCGAACAATGTCCCGGGAACCAGCTCACCACGCCTGATCTGTGTCGTCGCTGTTTGGGTGAGCGCGGTCTTCAATCGGGATCGCTGCATCAGTGGGAGCGAGGCTGGCCGGAGTCGGAACGACGGAATATGACCAAAAGCTTCGGCGGTCTTTGGAAGAGGCCGAGGCCGTGCTGGTCTTGAACCCGCTCACTGGGGAACTGCTGGAGCCCCACGCCCGCCGCGTTTGCGTTGTACCATGGGGAATGGACCCGGCGCGATTCCCATGGCCGTTGCCCGACACTCCGGTGGAACGGTCGGCGCGCCGCCGGTCATACTTTTCATGGCGGCGTTAGCTGGTGAATTCATCAAGGGCGGCCACATCGCCCATGAAGCATGCCGGCTGCTTCGCCAAACTCGCAGGGATTTCGAACTGGTGATCACCTTCGATCCTCCGGGGCGGATCGATGAGTTCACTCGCTCGGTCGGTTGGCAGTCGCAGGCGGATCTGCCGCGCCACTACCGTACGGCCGGAGTCTGCCTGGTCCCGACCATTGCCCAGGAGGGGTTGAGCCGGACGTCGGTTGAGGCGATGGCCTCCGGAATCCCGGTGATCGCCAGCCGGATCGGCGGCCTGCCGTTCACGGTCAGCGACGGTGTCACCGGTTTGCTCTTTGAGCCTGGTGATCCAGCCGGCCTCGCCCGCCAGATCGCCAGGCTGCTCGACGACGCTCCCTTGCGAAAGCGGATGGGCTTGGCGGGCCGCCAGCGCTTCGAGCAAGAGTTCACTTGGGAGACTGTGATCGAGCGGCATTATCGACCGCTCCTGCGTGGCATCGTCGAATCGACAGGAAGTAGGCCAAACCGATGTAGTGTGGGTCGGACCATGAAGATTTGTCGCGTGGCGGTGATCTACGATGACCGAGAGCGGCCTGAGACCAGCGGGAGTCTAATTGTCGCCGGGCGCTCGAGTACGATCGTTGGTCGAGGTCGTTCATTTCCGTCCCGACGATTTGGGGCCGTCCCACACGCGGGTTTCGACCTCTATCTCAATATCGACGATGGCTTGGAATATCGCTTGCCAGCCGACCTCCGTCCTTCCGCCTGGTGGGCGATCGACACCCACATCAACTTCGATTGGTGCCGGAAAAAGGCCAGAACGTTTGATTTCGTCTTCGCGGCCCAGCGTGAGGCGGGCGACTGGACGCGGAAGGGATCGCCGCGGCCGAGTGGCTGCCACTGGCGTGTGACCCGGAGGTGCACAGGCGGTTCGAGGTCGATAAAGTTCATGACATCGCGTTTGTCGGCAATGTTTCCCCGGCCCACGGGCCGATTTGCTGCGCACTGATCCAGCGACGGTTTCGATCGGTGTTTGTTGGGCGAGCGTACTTCGACGAAATGGCCAAGACCTACTCGGCAGCCAGGGTTGCGTTCAACCGGAGCCTGAAGAACGATGTGAACATGCGGGTCTTCGAAGCGGTGTCGTGCGGATCGCTCCTATTAACGAACTGCCTTGCCGAGAACGGTCAGGCTGAGCTGTTCCGCGATGGAGTGCACTTCGCGACCTATCGCGACGCCGAGGAGCTGCTCGACAAGGCGGCGTACTACCTCGAGCACGAAGCCTTGCGGGAACGGATTGCCGCGGCCGGGCGAGCGGAAGCGACGGCCAAGCACACCTACGTGCACCGCATGCGACCCTGCTGGAACGGGTCGCCCGGGAGGCAACGCACAAACACGCGCGACGATCGAACGGCGTCAATGGACACACTGCCGCGCTGCCGGGTTATTACGCATTTGACCGGCCCGAGCTATTGGCCTTGGTCCCCGGCTCCGCCGGCCGGGTGCTTGACGTTGGTTGCGGCGCGGGGCGGCTGGGCGCGGCCATCAAGGCCCGCCAATCAGCCAGGGTCGTCGGCATCGAGATGGTACCCGAAGCCGCTGCTTACGCCCGCGGATGCCTTGACGAGGTATTCGAGGGAGACGCGGAGGATTTGGCGCTTGACTACGAAGCGGCGCGTTCGATTGCGTCGTGTGTGGCGACGTGTTGGAGCACCTTCGCGAGCCGGAGCGGTTCCTCCGCCGCGTGTGTCGCTGGCTCGGCCCGGACGGCCGGGTCGTCGCCAGTCTGCCGAATGTTCGGCATCACACCGTGGTGAGCGCGCTCCTCGAGGGGAACTGGTCCTACGAGCCAGCAGGACTGCTCGATGCGACTCACCTCCATTTCTTCACTCGCCGCGACATGGTAGACCTGTTCGAGCACGCGGGCTTCCATGTCGACGAGTTGCGCATCGTGCCCGGCTCGGGATATGATCAGTGGCGGCAATTTGGGTGTCCCGGTGCGGTCCAGGTGGGGCGGCTACGGATCGCCGACATCCCGCCCGAAGAGGCCGAGGAGTTCTTCGTTTATCAATACCTGGTCGTGGCGAGCCCCACATTCGGCACGGAACGGGCGAAACCCGCCGGACGTGGAGCTGAAGCAGCCGAAGCCGTCGCCACAATCGGCGCGGTCGGACGATGTGAATCACGCACGGCTGAACGGGCATGCGGATTGCCTTTCTGGGGAATTTCGAGCAATCCTGGTCGACGGAGGGATATGCGGCGGACGCCTTGGAGCGGATTGGACATTCGGTGCACCGGATTCACGAGTATGGCGTGAGGGATGCCGCCGACACACTGAGGAGAGTTGAGGATTCGCGGGCGGACTGCCTGCTTTTCTTCAAGGGGCGGATCGGTGTTGATCCGAACGATGCGCGAGCGGTGCTGCGTCCTGACCCGAGCCGCCTCGTCGAAGTGCTCCGCCGTTTGCCGGTCCCGGCGTACCTGTGGTATTACGATCGCGTGCATGGTTACGACGCGGAACCGTCCCGAATGGAGTGGATGCGGCGACGTTGCCCCGCTCTGTCGGGTAGCCTTCGTCACCGACGCAGGATTAGCCACCACCGATTGGGCGAACTGGCATGCCCTAAGGCAGGGGATCAGCCGCCCCACGGTCGAGATGATCGAGGTCCCGGAACACGAACGTGAAGACCTCGCGTTCGTGGGGCAACTCTACGGCGATCGCTGGAATGAGCTGACATCGATCCGCCGGAATTTCCGGGTCAACGTGATCTCGAAGGTCTTCGGACGTGAGCTCTCGGCGGTCATTCGCCGTCACCGAATCATCGTCGGTCCGAGTTACCCAGCGCACCTGGCTACTGGAGCGATCGCGTCTACGTCGTGCTCGGCCACGGCGGCTTCTTCTCGCGCCCGAGGTCGCGGGGATGCGGGACGAGGGTTTCGAGCCTGGCGTTCACTACGCTCCGCTGGGTGCCGATCCGGTCGAGGAGATCCGCTACTGGCTCGCCCGGCCCGAGGAACGGTCACTTATCGCCCGACAGGGACAAGAGTTGGTGGTCGGACGTTTCACCTACGAGGATCGCGTCCGCGAACTTTGCGCGACGATCGTCAAGACCTTGGGGACACGCAAAGGAGTTGATGGAGTTGGCAATGGACGGCCAGAATCGGCGGCCCCGGTGATTCTCGGAGTCGACTGTTGAGTACCGTCCGCAAGATCACAGTTTCAGTACTTCCCGAATGAACGAATTCAGTGAGCTAAGTTGCAACCGATTGTGGTATATTTCTTTCGGTTGCTATCGTGAGAACCAATCCATACAACTCCGCGGCCACTTGCTCCAGCCACAACAACATCCGATCCACCCGCAGGAGGTCCCAGTTGTACCGCCGGCAACCCAGGCGCGGACTCGACAGGACGACGTGATGCAGCCACACCCACAGGTTCCTCAGCAGCAGACCAATCGCCACGTACAGGAACCGAACATTGAACTTCTTGGTTGTGGTCAGGATCCGACACTGGTTCATCTGCGGGTAGCTGGATTTGATCCAGAATCGCTTGCGGTAGGTCGTCTTGACCAAGTCGGGACGCTTGGGAGTGATCCCCGAGTAGGCATACACCCAGGTGTCCCACTTCTACCGTCCGTGCCGATCCGTCGACCGGGTGCGCTTCGCGCAGATCGACACGGTGGCTTTCTCTTCTTGGCGTCCTGGAGCGTGTGGGTGAACCACCCGCTCTTCTTCATCAGTTTGAACTGGTTCGACCCGCTGGGTCCTTGGGGATGGTTGGCCTTGCGGCCGTGGCAGACCACCGGCATCGAGAACGGCCGCCGGGCCTGCTGCAGGTAGCGGATGATGGCGACGCTGTAAAAGCCGCGATCCAGGAGCGATAGGCCGGGTTTGAGCCCGCCTTGCTCACCAAGGCCAGCAGCTCTTGGAGCACGTCCTTGAGCAACTCGGAGCGGGTCACCGGGGTCACGGCCAGGGTGAACCGCTGGCCGTGGAGCATGACGTATGCGGTGGCGTAGGCGAAGAACGAGTGGGTGCCGGCCTTGGCCTTGGACCGGTAGATCTCACGGCTGTCGAGGGGATGCTTGCCATAATAGGGGAGGAGTGTCAGATCGATGGCGATGCGGAGCGGTCGCTTGCGGCGGCGGCACAGGGCCCTGGGCAAGTCGGCGCGGAAGGCGGCATTGACCTTGTGCTTGAGCTGCTCGAGACAAAAGAGGTTGGCGTAGAGGGCGTTGGCGTAGGTCTCCTCGCAGGGGACGCCGGCCAGGCGACGGCAGGTCTCGGAGATCGAAGAGATCCGCCGCGGCGGCGAACAAGACCGTCAACAGGATCGCGGCGGTGACTTTGCCGGCCGGTTTGAGGTCCAGGTGCGGCTGGCAGAAATCGACCGCGAAGCGGTAAACTTGGGCGGGTGTGAGTGGGGTGGTGGACTTGCGCATAGTAGCCTCCGTGATGAAGGAACTGGGCACAAGTCATTATCGGAGAAGTGCTTGAGTTGGCCATCCCTTGCCACCCTTATAATCCCCAGATTCGGGGAGTACTCAGTTTAGTTTTTTCCTCCTACTATCGACCGCGACGATCGCCGACGGCCGATTCCGGCGATCCACGAAGGCGCATCCGTACCTTTCTCGACCAGCCGACAAGCTCAAATCCAGCGGGGCGGACCGATGATCGTCACGTTGATTCCTTATTGCCCACGCTCGGGCGGGCAGAACCTTGGTTTTGCATACAACGAGCTGATGACCAGGCTTCGTGACGAAGACTGGGCCTGCTTCATCGACCATGACGCGTGCTTCACCACCTATGACTGGTACGTTCAACTTGAACAGATCACGGCTGAGCGGACCGAACCCTGCATATTAACGGCTCTGACGAATCGCGTGGGGTCGCATTGGCAACTGGCGCCACGGGCGTCGATCGAGAGAACCATTCGATCGACTACCACCGACGGATCGGGCGGCGGTCCAGTCGGCGGCAAGGAGCTCGCTCCGCGACGTCACCCATGAGTCACTGATGAGTGGAGTAGTGATCCTCCTGTCCAAGCAGACGTGGATCCAACTGGGAGGGTTCGCGAGCGGATTCCTCGGGGTCGATAATGCCATCCACCAGGCGGCCCGCGACCACGGGCACCGTGTCTACTTGATGGAAGGAGTCTACGTCTATCATTGGTACCGCGCCGACGCGGTTGGGAACGGCGAAGTCCCCAAATCGACGGGCAATGCGTATTCCCGCCACGAGCGCGATCAGCTTCCCGATGATGGGTCTCAAGCCACACTCGACGGCGCCGGCCTTGGCTTGGGCCGCGTTTCCTTCAGCGGACACCGCGTCCTGCTGATCGGCCGTGATGTCGGAGCCGCGGCCGAGCACCTCAAGTCTCGAAACCCGGCTGCGCTAAGCGTCGTCGAGATGGATAAGTCCGCACTTGAAGGAACCCTGCGCCACTGCGGGACCGCTCGGTTCGCCGATGAAACGGGAAACGGCCTTGACTTCGCCAGCGGATCCCTTCGATGCGATCGTGGCCTCTGGTCTTCTCGAGCAGTGCGCCGGCCGGAGCATTTTCTCAAGAGATTGAACGACTGGCTCGTTACGGGCGGACGCTTGATTACAGCCATTCGCACTGTCCGATCGCTCCCGATTGTCGAAGGCATCCTGGCCGGACGCTGGTTGGCTGGCGGAGATGTCGCTGAGGCGTGCCGACCGATTCGTTTTTACACGCTCCGCGAGGTCGAGAAACTGTAAGCGTTAACGGGGCAATCTAGCATTTTCGGCTTGAGTCGGTTACACATTGGCAATGAAATCGACGTCTGAAATATGTCCCCAGTGCCAAGTCCTTTTGTCCAAGGTGGAGGCGATCGAAGCGGAATTCGCACACATGCGCGAGCAGTTGGCTGCTGCCAAGAAGGATTCCGCGACGTCGTCAAAGCCGCCCTCTTCGGACATCGTCAAGCCGAAGCCGCCCGAGACTCACGACGGCCAAAAGCGTTCCATTGGCGGCCAGCCCGGCCACGACAAGCATGCACGCGAACCCTTCCCGCCCGAGCAAGTCACTGCTTTTGTCACTCATGAACTCGATGCCTGTCCCTGCTGCGGCGGTATGTTGCGGCTCAACCAAACGTATCCTCGCGTCGCCCAACAGGTCGATATCGAAGGGACGCCATTGACCATCGAACAGCACACGTGCCCCGAGTACTGGTGCGATCGCTGTCGAAAGCCGTGCTGGGCGAAGCTGCCCCTGAGAATCGAACGCGGCGGCTTGGTTGGCCCGCACCTCACGGTGCTCATCGCGTTCATGAAGGGTGGTTGTCACGCATCCTATTCGACGATCCGGACGTTTATCCGCGATTGTGTTGGCGTTACCCTCGCGCGAAGCACGTTGGCCAACACGATCAACAAAGTCAGCACGGCGCTTGATGGCCCCTATGACGAATTGCTCCGCATGCTGCCCGCCGAGATGGTGTTGAACATTGATGAAACGGGCCACAAGTGCAACAAGGAGTTATGGTGGACGTGGTGTTTGCGGGCGGACTTGTACACGATTTTCAAGATCGACCCGCATCGCAGCGCCGACGTATTAATGGATTTGTTGGGTCGAGATTTCGAGGGCACGATCGGTTGCGATTATTTCTCGGCGTACCGGAGATATATGCGTGAGTGCGACATTCGTATTCAGTTTTGTTTCGCGCACTTGATCCGCGACGTGAAATTCTTGACGACACTGCCGAACGCGGCGACAAAGGCCTACGGCGAGCGATTGCGGTGTGCGTTGAAGGCGTTGTTCGAGGTGATCCATCGGCGTGACGACGTGTCGGCAGTTGCATTTGAGCGGCAATTGAAAGCAGCCCGTGATGTGGTACTGGACGCAGGCATGAGGGACGTGCCGACGACCCGGCATGCGGAAAACATGGCCAAGCGATTTCGCAAGCACGGCGAGGCGTTCTTCACGTTTGTGACGACGCCGGAAGTGGATCCGACCAACAATAGTGCGGAGCAAGCGATTCGATTCGTCGTGATTGATCGGCACATCACGCAGGGTACACGGAGCGAAACCGGCCGGCGTTGGAGCGAACGCATTTGGACGACGATAGCCACGTGTGCTGGACAGGGCCGGTCGGTGTATGGTTTCCTGAAGGAATGCGTTGAGAACTGATTCGAGGGTCAACCGTCGCCTTCACTGTTGCCGTCGGAAACGCCGGCATGAGAGATGCGATGCGACGAGTGTAAGTGATTTGGAATCATGCGACACACGTGAGGGTTGACGTTGCAAACGCTGGTGTGACGCAAGGTCGAAAGACCGGGAAATCACGGAAGCGAATCGAACGCCAGCCCACATCGAAGGAAGTGATATGCGCTAACCGATCCGAGGGATGAATCTCGCCGTTCGTTCGCAAAACGTATTGCGCAAACTGGGTAGTAGTACGCGCAGAACCGAGATGCCAATAACAATAGCCTATTGGATCGTGAAACGGATCGAGAAACTTTTGTACCGCGCCGGCTTTGCCGCCGAGCTCGTTGAGCCTATACCTGGTCCCGGTCATCGCACGTGGGTCGCCCAAAATCACCCCGGGCGATTGAGGGTCGGCCAGCTTGCTGTTGACGGTCTATCGCCCAGTGATGCCGAAGAGTTTTACTCACGCGGGTTCCTGCTGGAGGCTGTCCGGATTCCGGATGTCGGCTTCGGGCTTACCTCGATCATCATCGTCACCTTCAATGAGCTTGAATACACACGCCAATGCGTCGAGAGCATCCGCCGGCTGACCGACGAGCCCTATGAGCTCATCTTTGTCGACAACGCCTCGACCGACGGCACCGTCCAGTACCTGGAATCCCAGCCTGATGCAAAGGTGATCAGAAACTCGGACAATCGAGGCTTTCCCGCCGCGGTTAACCAGGGAATCGCTGCCGCGCCGGAAGCCAGGTTTTGCTGCTTAACAATGACACGATCGTGACCACCGGGTGGCTTCGGCGATTGCTCTTGGCGCTCCACGGCGATGCGAAGATCGGCCTCGTCGGCCCATGCTCGAATTTCGTCGGCAGCGAACAGCAGATCGAGGTGGGCTATGAAAGCCCCACGGGGCTCGACGCCTTTGCCTGGGAATGGGGTAAAGCCAATGACGCGAAGCTGGTTGAGAGTAGCCGGTTGATCGGCTTCTGTCTGCTCATCCGTCGGGATGTCATCGAGACGGTCGGGCAATTGGACGAGCGGTTCGGCGTCGGCTGCTTCGAGGACGACGACTATTGTTTACGAACGATCAAGGCGGGGTGGCGTGCTGTGATCGCTCAGGACGCCTTTGTTCACCACTTCGGCGGACGAACGTTTGTTGCCAATGGTTTCGATCTGGCCGCGATCTTGCGCGAGAACGGGCGTCGTTTCCGGGACAAGTGGGGTCTGGATTCCGGCCGACCGTCACGCCGGCACACAGCTCGCCGGCACCGTCGAAACGCCGCAATCTCGTTCTCAGCCACGCTGGCACCGAATGGCGGCTTGTTGCTGCGATCCGACGAACGATCCGGCTCTCGCTCTGCATGATCGTACGTGACTCAGCTCTTACTTTGCGTCCCTGCCTCGAAAGCATTCGTCCCTGGGTCGACGAGATGGTCGTCGTCGACACGGGATCAATTGATGAGACTCCACGCATTGTCGACGAGTTGGGCGGTCGCCTGTTCCATTTTCCCTGGTGCGATGACTTCTCGGCCGCGCGCAATGAGTCGCTCCGGCATGCGCAAGGCGATTGGCTCTTCTGGATGGATTCAGATGACACGATCCCGGCCGACTGCGGCCGGAAGCTCCGCGACTCGTTGACAGCGAGGGCGGGCCTGACGTGCTGGGGTACGTCATGCAGGTCCATTGTCCCGGAGGCGGGGAGGACGGAGAACCGGACTCGAACGTGACGGTTGTCGATCATGTCAAGCTGATCCGCAATCGTCCGGAGCTGCGATTCGAGGGGCGGAGTGCACGAGCAGATCCTGCCGGCGATCCGCCGTGCACGCGGTACGGTTGCGTGGACCGATCTCTATGTCGTGCATTCGGGCTCCGACCCAGCCCGGAAGCCCAGGAGCGGAAACGGCGCCGCGACCTACATCTTTTGCATCTCGAGCTCGGCGAGCAACCGCGTCATCCATTCACACTCTTTAACATCGGCATGACCTATGCCGATGGTGGCCGGTTCGAAGAGGCAGATGAGTTTCTGAGGCGTAGCATTCGCCACTCGGCCCCCGATGAGTCACACCTTCGCAAAGCTTATGCCCTTTTAGTCTATGCTGAGATGCGTCAAGGACGGCGTGAGGAGGCATTGGCAACATGCCGGCGGGGGCTGGACCTTTTCCCACAGGATGTGGAGCTAAGGTTTCGCGAGGGAGTGGTCTTGCACGAACTGCGCCGGCTGGAGGAGGCGGCGCAGGCGTACCGCAACGTCTTGGCCGTACGCGAAGGCCGGCACTTCACCAGCATCGACCGCGGTCTTACCGGCTTCAAGGCAAGGCAAAACCTCGCGGTCGTCTACACCGATTTGGGCGACTTGATCCGCGGAGGAAGAATGGCGGCGCGTAACGCGGGACGTACCGCTTTACCGCGCAGGTTGGCGTGGCCTGGGCGAGGTCTTGCTCCGTGGCGGCCGATTCCGAGAAGCCGTATCCGTCGCCGAGCATTGTCTGCGCGATCCCGCACTGCGGGTCGAGGGCCGTCTGCTCAAGACCCGGCTGGCAATGGCTGCCGGAGATACGTCGACTGCGTGGGCCGAGATCGAGCAGACCATCGCCGATGATCCGAGCGATCATACGGCGACTCGAAACCAGATGCCAGATGTTGTTCGAGCAAGGTCCGCCCTCGCAGGCCGAGGCGGCATTGCGGGATCTCGTCGAACGCCGCCCGGCCGAAGCCTCCGCCCACCACAACCTGGGCACACTGCTCATGCGGCTCAAGCGGTACGATGAGGCGGCGCGGTCGTTTCGACAGGCGTTGCGGCATCGTGCCGATGCACCCGCCACGTATTTGTACCTTGGATATGCCTTGAAGGAGAGTGGTCGCCCCGACGAGGCGGCCTCCGCCTGGCAGCAAGTCCTCCGCTTGGCACCGGACGACGCCGTTGCCCGCGAAGAGTTGAAGCATGTGGGGCACTAAATGCGTCAAAGGGACCTTTCGCGGTAGAACAGACCGCTTGGGGGTTCAATACGAGGCCAATCGGAAAGTTGCGGTGTGCGCGGTAAGCGAGCGTCTGGAACCAGGGTGGTAAGAGCGAAGCCTCGCGACTGTGGAGGGCTATAATGCCGGAGGATCTTGCGGCGGGTTCCGACGAACCGTCCCACGTCGGGCAGGATGACGTCGAAGTTGTCCGGCGGATTCAAGCCTATTTGGAACACTTGAGGCAGCACCACGATCCGGGGCTCTGAACAGCGAGGAATGGGATCGGTTCTTCCGATGTCAGACGCACCTCCTTTCGAGGATCGTTCACGGCCACCATTGCTGCAGAGACGATTGCGACGACGAAGTCCAGGAGCTCTGGTTGATGCTCATTACTCGGTTGCCCGACCTTCGGTTCGACCCGGATCGTGGTCAGCTTAGCGACTGGATCTCGGCGGCGGCCAAGCACCGGTTGGTGGACGATGATAGGCATCGGAAGAATCATTTCATGCGGCGCCTCGGTAGCGAGGCGGCGGACCAGCTAGCCAGCCGAGAGCCCGATCCCTCCATTTCGTTCGAGCGAAGCCGTCTCGTGGATTTGGTGCGAGAAGCCCTGACCGAGATCCGCCCGCACGTCGCACAGCACGATTACGGCGCGTTCACCTTGCGCTGGGTCGAGGGGTTGAGTGTCAGGGAGATCGCCGAGCGTCTCGGCATGGCCGAATCACAGATCTGGTCCAGCCATCATCGATTGAGCCTGAAGCTTCGACCCATACTGGCGCGCCGACTGAACACGGGAGCTTAGCTTCAATTCTAAGAGAGAGAGGGTCTTAATACGTGTTTGTCAGGGCCGGGCACATTTTATCCGTTACTTTCTCCTTGGAAGGATCGCCACGACGACTTCTTGAGTCGTTGCACGATCTCGACGGGGATGTTCAAGAGGCCGTTCCGCTCCAACTCGTCCAGCTCCGGCGGCATCCCTTTGCGGATGCGGAGCGCCCTTTCATGTCAGCCGGGCGTTTACCACAGTCGACCCGGACCTCCGGATTCGCTCCCGGGACGGCCGTTATCGGAAAAACGCCAGTCGGCGAGGAATTCTCGCAAGGAAAACCGGACTCGATACGTATCCAGTAGATGAGAAGCATGACCGGACATATCGACCACGCCGTGGACCACGAGTTCCCCAGGAGGCTGCTGCGATGCCCGAGACCTACAAAGGCGGCCAAGGCTCTCCGCCAACGCCCGGCTACGATTGCACCTACCCGCCTTACACGGGCACGGGCCCGTCCGATGGGCCGACGGACCCGCCCATGGCCCGGGTCGCGGACCCCTTCGAGGTATGCGGCCCACCCAGCGGCTGCCCTACGGGGACCTGCTGCGGGGGCGGACCAAGCGGCGGTGGGCCTGGCGGGAACCAACCGATGTCCCGCTTTTAGAGCGCTTAACGATTGGATTGAGCACATGCCGCGGCCGGGCAAACCACCCCCTCGAACCTTGGGGTGTTGAAAAATTGGGGTTTATCGAGCTCGAATGGTGGATTCAAGACATGTGTTTTTGTTGCGCGTCATCGGTACGTCCCCCCCTTGAGAACAGCGATTTTTCCGGGTCGATTGATTTGACACTACCGGAAGCGAAAGTCGAGTTCAAACCCATAGAGCCAAGGGATCCGTGGGTCGATGCCCTCGGCTCTGAGCTTGGCCGGCAGGTTCTCGTAGTGCTCCCGAAGTTTGTCAGTATTGGGAGCATTATAGTATGTTACCACGATTATATTGGCTTCGACCCGAACGTCCCCTTCCAGGCCCGCGAAGTAAGCCTTGGCCAGGTGCTTCGCGTCCCAGCTCGCATCGCATGGAGCAAGCCGCTTGCGAAAACTTGCGATCGCTGCCTGAGCGATCAGGGCCATCGTCATTTGCCCATAACGAATGTTGAGATTACACGTCCCTGCCCGGTCCCAACCCAATGCTTGATTCGCGTTGTAAAACTCCTCGAGATGCCACCGCTTGGGAAAATCCCCGGTCAACTCCTCGACCTCGTCGCCGTCCTTGGTCGCGAGGAATGCCTTGTAGTGGTACTCCTCGGGCCGCTCCCCCTCCCGCTGAGCGTATTGATAGAATGGTCCCGCCTGGCTGTTCTTGGGGGTGTAAGGCAGCTTCGCCGTGGCGAAACCCGCCCAACGCCGCTGGAACGTCTCGGCGGGCAATTCACGGAGTTTCGCGCGGAGGCTGGGCTGATCGGGCATGGGGACCAAGAGGTCGAAATTCGTCTGCGTCTTGACCTTGTCCAACAACTCGACCGTGAAGTGTTCCGCATCGGCCAGCACCAGGGTCTGCCCAGGTTTGGTGCCGAGGATGTCGGCGGCTAGCCCGAGTAATTCCTCAGCCGCGGCTGTGGCCGTGCGTGAGGAGGTGCCGGTGGTGAAACAGACCGGCTGGTTGGTGTCGGCATCGAGCACGAAGAAGGTTTGCGCGATGTTGGTTGGTCGAGTGGCTTCGTCCTGGCGGTGGCGGCGGCATGTGGCGCTTGCTGAAGCTGCGTACGCGATGCGGATCGATGGCCAGGACCCGGCCCTGGAAATCGCCCGAAGCGAGGCGCACCTTGCCCAGGGCCAATTGCAGGCGTTTGCTGTCGACCATGGTTCGGGCCGCGAGCAGCTCGTGGATGGCCGTATCGGCGGCAAGGAATGGCAGGCCATTGGCCAACTCAAAGACGTGCTGGTTCAGGCCGCGGCGCAGCCGCAGGCCAGTGATACAGAGGGCCGCCTCGTGGATGAGCTGCAAAGCCAGTCGCGGCTCGACTCGTTCGGGACGTTGCCCGGTCCAGCCGCAGACCAGGTCCCAGGCACCCAGGCGCAGCAATTCCGGGGCCAGCAGCCACACGCCGGATAGGTTTCCCGTGACCTTGTCGGCGAGGAGTTGTCGCACTCCATATTCGATGCTGCGCGGGTCGCAGGGCATAGGTTTGGTGCGCGTCTTGGTGGTCTGCGTTTCCACAGGGGGCTCAGGGTTAGGGCGGTAGCGATAGAGTTTTTTTTTGAAGGCCATACTTTTCGATGACGTGCTTGACACTCCGGGTACTGATGTCGATACCGGCCTGGCGGAGCTTCTGAGCGATGACGTCGATGGAAGCGTCGGGATCGAGGAAGCGGTGACGAATGACCTGTCGTTCGACCTCCTCGGTCCGGACCGACTTGGTTTTGGGTCCACGTTTCTGGTTCTGGAGGGCGAGGACGCCCCCCTCATTGAATTGTAAGAGCACCTGATGATATCTTTGTCTGGTTATGCCATGCTTCTGGGCCGCCAGTGATCGGCCGAGTTGTTCGCATTCTCCCTCGATGAGCATGAGCAACCGCGGGGTGATCTCGTCGTTGGGGGGGATGACGAGGTTGCCTGTGGGTCCGACGATGAGCCGCTCTGAAAGCTGGTAGATCATGATCCTGCCCTCGGCGGGGGACGAATATGGCTGGGGATGATGGAGCCGCGTTGTCGAGAGAGAGGATAAGGAATCGGCGTGACAATGTCAAATAAATTTTGGCGGTTTATTGCCATAGGCTGGAGGGGCTTGACGAATTATTCTGCGGTTTTTTGCGGACAGCGAGAAAGGGGTGCCGGGGTGATGCCGCCAAAATTTATTTGACATCCATGATTGCTATATTGCTCGGAGCGGCATCAAGTAATCAAGTAGAAGGCGAGAAGGGTCTTGTTGCGAGGGGAGACGAATTGGGGAGCGAGAGCGAGTCGGGGAGCTGCGTTCGCTTGGAACTCGGCAGCATTCTCGATCACGAAAATCAGAGGGATACTGAGGAAAGCCGACAGAGAGGTAGCGTGAGAACGAGGGGGCGAAGCGAAGAGCCGCAGTGAGTAGCGGGGCCTAACCGTTCAAGACCGAGGGGGTGGGTACCATCCGATGAGACTGGAATTTGGTGATCGGCCCAGGCCGGTTGAAAATCAATCGATCAGGAAAAATGGTGTGGAAGGGGGGGGCAGGGGGGGTTAAGTGGCAAAGCCAGTACGTTGGGCCGATGCGACAATTCCGGGGAGGACAGCCGTCCCGGAACCTGCGCACGAGGCTGGGGTTACGCGGGGATACCCCCCCTGCCCCCCCTTCTCAAGGGGGGGACGACGCGCATCGGAATCCGGATGAAGACAAGGCTTGTGCAAGCCGAACTTTTCATCACCCCAAGGCTCGGGGGGTGACCACGCACGCCCAGTCCAAGCGTTAAGCGCTCTTAAAGAATCTGAAAAACCCGTTCCGTTGCGGCCGACCGGCCGCTCGCACCTCACCACCCTCTTTACGGACCGCGACCATGGACTCTTCCGCTTTCGGCACCGGCCAGCACGTCCTCGCCAAATCCAACGCCATGAACCGGATGCAGCATACTCGCCCCCCGCTACCGCCGGGCTGTGCGGCGGGCGGCTGCGTCATGCCACCGGTCAGTAGTTGCATCATCCGGGGCGGGACCGTCCACATCGACCCACTCCTCTTCTTCCTGGTCCTCCAGTGGGCTCCCCCCTCCGGCAGCCCCGCCGACTTGCCCCTGGTCTTCACCTACAAGAGCGACTGCACCAACAACACCGAGTGGGGATACCACTGGTCCCGCCCTACCACCGCTTCGCCGAGGTCGTCGTCACGATCAACCCGCCACCAATCAGCCTGAACACGCCTCCTTATGGTTACTCGTACCTCGGCCCCGGTCCCAATTACACTACCGTGTTCCCCGGCCAGAATTCGCTGGTGGGCTCGAGCACCGCCGGTTGGACCGAGACCCAGCCCGACGGCACGGCCTTCTCCTACGATAACACCGGCGTCCTCCGCACCATCCGCAACAAGGCCAACGTCCGTTGGACCCTCACCTGGGATTCCGGTTTCAACCTGGTGCAGGCCATCCAGGGCCCCTTGGGCCGACGCACTTCCTTTACCTACACCGGCTCCAACCTGATCCGCCGCATCGAGGATCCTGGCGGGCGAATCACCACCCTGACGGTCAATGCCAACAAGGACCTCACCCAGATCGTCTCCCCGGAGCTCTGCGTCACCAGCCTGATCTACGACGGCTCGCACAACCTGCTGGCCTGGGTGAACCCGCTGGGGGATCGCACTTCGTTCACCTACGCGTCGGCCGGCGTCATCAGCACGGTCGAGCTCCCCCTCGGGCAGGTGACCACGTTCAACTCCATTATCCCACCAGGGACCACCGTCACAGACCCGCGCGGCGGCGTCACGACCTTTAAATTCTTCATGGCTTCCCATTCTTCATCAACCGACCCTTTTGGCAACCAGACCGAGTACAACTATAACCCAGGCCTTTCTCAACAGCTCTGGGGTGCAAGGATGCCCGCGGGGTCCGAACCTCGTTCACCTATCAGCAATTCGGCACCGGCGTCTATTCGCTCATGGGGGCCCAGAAGACCGGTTACAACGCCATCACCGGCCAGGGTCAGTATTCCTTCGTTTACAACAGCAGCAACCAGGTCAAGGCGCTGGTCGACGAGTTAGGCAACCGCTCGACCCTGATCTGGGACAGCATGGGCAACCGCATCGCGGTTGTCGATCCCTATAACGAGCGGACCAGCTACATCTACGACGCGATGGGCCGGCTGTCGGCGGTCGAGAACGCGCTCGGGCAGCGGGCGACGCAGACCTACGACAGCCAGGGCCGGCGGCTTGCCGACATCAACCCATTGGGTCAGCGGATCAGCTACGCGTACGACATCAACAGCCAGCGGCTGCGCGTGCAGGACCCGCTCGGCCACATCACGACGACGTTACATGACAACATGAACCGGCTGACCGTCCAGATCGACCCGCTGGGCAACCGCACCAGCTACGCGTACGACGCCAACGGCCGGCTTCGACGGACCACGAATCCCATCGGTGCGATCATCACGCAGATCTATGATTTGAATAGCCGGCTGGTGGCCGTGATCGACGGGCTGGGCTTGCGTACGAGCTATGGCTATGACGCCTCCAGCAACCTGGTGAAGACGGTCAATCCATTAGGTCAGATCAACACCAGTGTATTCGACCTGGGCAACCGGCTGGTCGCGAGATCGACCCTCTCGGGAACCGCACCAGCTTCGGCTACGACGTGGCCTGGAACCCGGTGCGGACCACAAACCCGCTCGGCCAGACCACGTCCAACGTGTTCGACACCACCAGCCGCCTCATTGCCACTGTGGATCCGCTGCTCAATCGCACCAGTTTCAGCTATGATTTCGCCGACGATCTGATCCGGACCACGAGCCCGCTTGGCTTTATCACGACAACCGTATTCGATAAGCTTCTGAGGCCCATAAGCAGCGTCGACCCGCTACTGAACCGCACAACCACGACTTTCGATGTCGTCAGCCGGCAAATCCGCATCACGAACCCGCTCGGGCAGATCAGTTCCACCGTGTACGACGCGGCGAGCAGACGCGTTGCCTCAATCGATCCCCTGTTCAATCGCACCAGTTTCGGTTATGACGCGGCGAGCCGGCAAATCCGCACCGTCAACCCCTTGAACTTTATCAGTTCCACGGTTTACGACGCGGCCAGCCGGGTGGTTGCCACCATTGACCCCCTGCTAAACCGCACCAGCACCGCGTACGACCGCGCCAGCCGCTCGATCCGGAGCATTAATCCCCTCGGATTGATCAGCACCAGCGTCTACGATTTAAATAACCGGCTGGTCGCGAGCGTTGATCCGTTACTGAACCGAACATCCTTTGCGTACGATCGGGCCAGCAGGCAAATTCGTGTCCAGGATGCCAATGCGAACATTACAACCACAATTTATGATGCCGCGGGACGCGTTCGGCGACTCTGAATGCCAACGGGTTTCGCACGACTCAGGTGTACGATACTGCCAGCCGCCTCGTCGCCTTGCTCGATGCCAACGGCCACCGCAACAGTTTCGCTTTTGATGCCGATGGCCGACAGACCCAGCTCATTGATCCCCTCGGGCGCCGCACCACTTACGGATTTGACGCGGCCAGCCGTAAGACGCTTCGGATCGACGCTCGGGGCTTCCGCACCAGTTACGCGTACGATAACGACGACCGGCTCACCGGCCAGCATTATCCCGATGGCAGCCGGGTCACCTTTGCCTATGACAATGCCAGCCGGCGCACGTTGCTGAACGATGCGACCGGACGAACCACTTCCACGTTCGACGCCGATGCGCGGCTGAGCGTGGTTATCAATCCGGCAGGGCTTGGCCTCACCTACGCGTACGACGCCGCCAGCCAGCGCAAGTACCTGGTCGAGCCGGAAGGGGCCCGTTTCACCTATTCATTCGACGCCGCTGGCCGGACGAACTTCGTGGCCAATCCACAGGCCCAGCGGGCGACCTGGAGCTACGACGCTGCCAGCCGGGTCACCGGCATCCACTACGCCAACACCACGCGCACCTCCTATGCCTACGACAACGCTGATCGGCTGCTGCGCGTGGCCAACCTCAGCTCGACCAGCACGACGCTCTCCAGCTTTTCTTACGCCCTTGATAAGGTAGGCAACCGACTGCGCGTGGTGGAATCGACGGGCAACCGTGTCACGTGGACCTACGACAAGACCTACCAGTTGAAGAACGAACGGCGGAGCGGGCCGAACGCTTACAACATCACTTACACGTATGATCCCGTGGGCAATCGGCTGATTGAGATCAACGGCGGAGCCCGGACGACAAGCACCTATGACGCCGCGAACGAGCTGACCAGGAGCCAGGTCGTCGCGGGGATCACCACGTACACGTCCGACGCGGCTGGGAACTTGCTCACCAGCCGGAACCCGTCGAATCAGCGAACGACGAACACGTGGGATTTCGAAAACCGCTTGACGCAAGTGGCGCTGCCATCAGGAGTGCCGAACACGTTCACCTACAACGGCGACGGCCTGCGCGTGCAGAAGCAGGACTCGACCGGCACGACCAGGCACATCTGGGACGGACAGAACATCTTGCTAGAGACCAACGGAAGCAATATCATCCAGGTTGTCTACACGCTCGAGCCGACGGTCTATGGCAATCTGATTTCGCAACGTAGGAGCGGCGCGACGTCGTTCTATTTGTTCGACGGGCTCGGCTCGACGACCCAACTGACGAGCAGCACGGGGTCGGTGACCGACAGCTATCTCTACGATTCTTTCGGAAACAGCCTGATCTCGACAGGGTCGACCGTGAACCCGTTTCGGTTCATTGGACGGTACTTATATTACTATGATGCTGATTTGACTTGTTTCTTTGTGCGGGCAAGGTATTACGGTCCTGGTACAGGTAGATGGCTCAGCAGAGATTTCTATATTTCTCTATTTAGTGTGAATATATATAATTATGTTTTGAACAATACCGTGAACATCGTGGATCCGCCTGGCCTTCAGCCGGCTGCGCTCCTGGGAAGTCGCCAACTCCTCCGCCAATTGGGGCGCCGATGATTCCCCCACGCGGACTTCCACCAGCTGGGTCGTGCACGGCTCGCCTCTGCTGCTATCCAACCCCACGGTATGGTGCCGCTCACTGCTTTGTCCTGGTGACGAATAGTAACGGCCAAGGGATTTTTTACACTTCGCATCCTGAGTGGAAAACACGTTGGGCGTGTAACTGTGCTAACGCTTACCTGCCTATTGGTGTCGCGGGCTACTTGATCGGCGAATCTGGGGGATATGGTACCGGTTTCGAAATTCTCCAACCCGGAACTGTTTGCAAGGATCTAGGGAATCGGCCGTGCACTGCGATTCAGAATTGTCTTCAAGACGCCGTCAACGCACAAACCGCAGCGCGTGTTTGTTACAATGCGACTACTGGGCCGAACTCAAATACGGGGGCTTCTACCTACCTAATCCGTTGCGGTTTCGGCCTGCAGACGCCGCCAACGGTTCCTGGATACCCGACCCCAGGCTGGCCCAACCAACCACCTCATTGGATCGGTTTCTAATTCGCCGTGGCGTGCTTCTAGGGTCTCTTTCAGGAAGATCCGACTGAGAGCGCTTGTAGAGTGGCTTCGCCCGCACTTTCGATGAACGTCGCCCCTTTCGGTTCCGGACGACCTAGAGGCGCGAGAGCCCATCGGACGACGTCTCTGGCACCGTCACGTGGGGTTCTGCTACAGTATCCTAGTTTTGCGGCGTCTTCGATGTTTCTTGTCGGGCGATTCGATCTCTCTTCTAAGTTCTATGCAACAGGATCGTGCGATCAGAGTCAGCTGCCATTGAAACCATATACCAGCGAGCCCAATCGTCGCACCTCTACAAAGAACCCTCGACGACCGACCATGCTACGTGGCTTTCTTCGACATTTCGACCTCCGTCAGCCGCGACTTAGGGACTACTCAATCATCGTCGGCTATTCCGATTCACGCTGAACTCTAAACGGAGCACCGAAGCCCTCCAAGGAGGACCCCGAAAAGTTACGCCAACGCCGACGAATTCTCACGCTGAACCGTTCAGTGTTCGTCTATACGTAGTCTCTGTTTAGAGAAAAGCGTTAATATGTGCAAACGTATATATCTCAGGCTCATCCTATTTCCTTTTCTCGCCGCCTTCATAGCGTCGAACTGGATTGATCCGCTCCGCCCTAACCAACGGATTCCACAAGGTCGGGGAATAAACGATCAGGGCGCTAATCGTTTTCTCGGGTCTCGTAACTGGACTTGCTTTATCGTTTGTCATGATACCACCCCTTCCGTATAGAAGGGCACGTCCGGGATACCCAATCCCGTTAGGAGAAACATTAGGTTTTTGCTGCGGTCTAATCAACGTTCCGCAACTTTTCTGCGGTACTAACGGCCAGGCAAGACTGTCCACAATCACAATAGTATCAAATATATATGTATTTGTGATACTAAAGTATTTTGAGCCAATTCTCCTACTCTGCATAGGTTTGTGCGCGCTGATCGCGTGGCCGCTCGCATCGACCCAACACCGTGCGCTTGATCGGTTTGGGCTGTTCGTGTGGTCCATCTGCCTGCTCAAGTCCGTCATTCTGTTCTTTTGGGGGCCGCTGAGCCTGGATTTTCTGTGATTTCGAAAGTTTACGACGGGTCGCTCTGAGTGCCGCGCCGAGCACCGGCACAGGCCCGAGCCACAAGCCAAAGGCGGGGTACCTCGGGGTCAGACCGGAGGTACCTCGTGGTCGAGACCGTAGTTCTGCAGCCCATAATGCCGTTGGACTTGCCGGTGAAAGTCCGGTCGTGGGAATTGACTGTTTACCCACGTAGTCATATTCGACGCCGATTTGGGGTGACCCGATTGGCGAAGAAGCCGATCCGGGGTCAAGCTTTGTTTTTTGTTCTTCTCTCCGCTTGAAGCAAATCCTCTACGGGCAGATCCGGGGTCAAGCAGATCGGAAAGAAGCCGATCCGGGGTCAAGCTTAGCCGATCCGGGGTCAAGCCGATCCGGGGTCAAAGCCGATCCGGGGTCAAAGCCGATCCGGGGTCAAAGCCGATCCGGGGTCAAAGCCGATCCGGGGTCAAGCTTTGTTTTTTGTTCTTCTCTCCGCTTGAAGCAAATCCTCTACGGGCAGATCCGGGGTCAAGCAGATCAGAAAGTCAAGGGGGAGTTGGGGTCAGACCGAGTTCCCAGTTTTTCCCTAGGGGGAGTTGGGGGCAGGGGAGTTGGCAGGGGAGTTGGGGTCAGACCGAGTTCCCAGTTTTTCCCTTGCGGCTTGATCGCGAAGATGGTCCAATGGCGGCATGGCACGACGGCTCCGCGTCCAATACCCAGGGAGTTGGGGTCAGACCGAGTTCCCAGTTTTTCCCTAGGGGGAGTTGGGGTCAGGGGAGTTGGGGTCAGACCGAGTTCCCAGTTTTTCCCTTGCGGCTTGATCGCGAAGATGGTCCAATGGCGGCATGGCACGACGGCTCCGCGTCCAATACCCAGGCGCGATCTATCACGTGATGGCCCGCGGCAACGGCCGGCAGGACATCGTGCGCGATGACGCCGACCGCGACCGGCTCCAGCAGGAATTGGGGCGCGCCGCGGTGCGTTGCGGCTGGTCGGTCTACGCCTTCGTGATTCTCTCGAACCACCTTCACGTCGTCCTCAAGACGCCTCAGGCGAACCTGGCTCGCGGCATGCAGGGGTTTCTCTCCGCCTACGCCAACGCCTGGGCACGACGATACCGCTTCAGCGGTCACGTCTTCCAGGGTCGCTATCGCACCGAACTGGTGGAGGACGAGACTTACCTCTGGACAGTGACGCGGTACGTGCACCTCAACCCGGTCCGGGCCCGATTGGTGGACCATCCCGCGGCTTGGCGGTGGTCGAGCTATCCGGGCTATGCCCATCGCGGCCGCCGTCTGGAGTGGGTGGCCTACGACGAGTTGCTGGCGTCCTGGGAGGGGGAGTTCGGCGGCTCGGACGCGGCGGGAACGTACCGGCGGTATGTGGCCGCGGGATTGGCGGAGCCGCCCGAATCACCCTGGCAGGACGCGTACCAGGGTTGGGTCCTGGGCAGTGGCGCGTTTATCGACCGGGTGCGGGCGATGGTGCGTGGTCAATCCCCCACCGGGCGGCAGGGCGCCGGGAGGCACGATTGCTGGCGGGATTGCCGCTGGAGCGGGTCCGTGCCGTGGTCTGTTCGGTCTACGAGATCCCGCCGGAGGAGTTGGGCCAGCGCGGGAGCCGGCAGCCGGCACGGGCGGCGTTGGCGTACGTGGCACGCCAGCGGACGACGGCGACCCACGCCGAACTGATGAGGTGGCTGGGGGTCTCGCGGCCGGAGAGCGTGCCGAACTTGACGAGACGGTACGCGGCCTGGCTCCGATCCGACGTGCGAGTCCGTAAGCAGTTCCGCCGAATCGAGGACGAGTTGGATCGGCTTGGGTCATCGGAAAAGACTATTAACTTTTAAACAACCCTCATTCGATCCGCGTTGGCTTCATTACCGTGTCATTGAGTTCCGGCCGACCACCACTCGCTCATCCTGCCTGTACGTTACGTCGGGTATGTCGAACGCCTGCGAAGATGACGAACCCCGCTTCGATGGCCCGTCCGAATTCGGTTACGAATTCGTCCGGGGGCTACAGAGCAAGGAGATTGGGCCATCCTTCGCCTCCAGCATTTGATGGCGTTCCAGATCCTACTCGAACATGGTCGCTACCCGGCTCTTGAACCTATTACGCCGTACGATCGCGTCCCTCTGCGGGCATCGATCACACCCGAGGCGTCGGACCATCGGTGGCTGATCGTGGCGCCGCCAGTCTCGTTCACCTCGCGATTCGAGCTCGCCTCGGGTTGGGTCGAATTATACGAGGCGTTCGGCAAGAGGGAGGAGGAAGCGACATACGCGCGCGAGTGTGGCGGCGATAAATTGGTCTAAATCCTCACCCGTGTCGGCGGGTTCCCAATCACTGACCGCGCGCAAATCGTCAGTCGTCGCCTAACTCGGCGCTGCGGCGGACCCGGCCACGGTTCGCGGGGTGTTCTGACTCGGTGGCCCATGGCCAGTCCGCTGAGCTTTGTCTTTAGCCGGCGCTTTGCGGCTACCCCGGCACCCGGTTTTCTGCTATCATCTTCTCATGGCGGCTGACTTTCGTGACGTCGATCCGGCTGAGCTACGGCTTCCCCCATCGCGATTCTCAGGGGCCGACCCCTACAAACTCCAGCGACAGATCGCTCGGTTCGGAGCCTTGACCGTCGGGATGCCGCCCGTCTGGGTGTATGAAGGATCGGACGGTGTGCTGGAGATCATCAACGGGGCAACCCGTGCGACCCGGATTGCGAAACTGGCCCCCGGTACCCTGATTCGGGTCGAAGTAATCGGCAAGCTCCGCCAGCCTCGCGCCCATCACCCGAAAATTGGAGATCGGCTATGATCGCTCTCGACCACCAGTCCGAATTGCTCCAACGCTTGCAAGAGGTCCATCGGTCATGCCCCGAGATGCGTCTCGGACAACTCTTGGCGACCGTGGGAATGCTTGGCGAGGACTCCACCGACGATCCCTCTGGGAGATCGAGGATGACGAGCTGGCAGCGGCCGTCGAGCGATTCGCCACCGACCTTGCCCGACGCACGGATGGCTGATTCACCCTCGACGCGAGCCAGCCTGGGGTCAGAGCCAGCCTGGGGTCAGACGGAGCCAGCCTGGGTGAGCCGGCCTGGAGCCTGGGGTCAGACGTGAAGAGGGAGACCTGGGGTCAGACCGAGTTAAAGGGAGACCTGGGGTCAGACCGAGAAAAAATGCTCGCCGCACGCTTTAACCACTTGAGCAGGTCTTGTCGAATGAACTTCCAAGCAAACGGCCTCAGAGTTCGGTTCTCAGCTCTTCGCACAACGCCAGACGCAGTCGGATCGCGTCCAAGGTCGCGAAATCGTTCCGTGTCAGCACCTTTCTCTGGATGATCGAAAAGTAAATCTCGACCTGGTTCAACCAACTCGCATGCACCGGGGTGTGCACGAGGATAATCCTTTTGTCGGCCGACGCATCCGCACCACAGTCGCCTGACCTCGATGCGACGAACCATTATCCACGACAAAGAACAACCGGTCCGCATCATGGTAAGGCTCCTGCTCCAAGACCTGATCCATCAGTCGGCCAGAGGGCTGGATCCCGGTCTTCGCCTCACAACTACCCAGAACCATCCCGCGATGCACGTCCCACGCTGCCAGGTATTGCAACGCTCCCTTCCTGCCGTATTCCGATGCAGAAGGAGATGCGCAGCGATTCGCCATCTTGAAGCCCACGTCAGAATCCGCAAAAGCGTACAGGCGTTCGGGAAGATCGCCGGTTCTCTCGTCCCATTCGTAGGGTCGACGCAGGGTTCTTGGATCGACCTTCATTTCTCTCGACCGGCCTCTGCCAGAAGGTGACTGACTGATTTGCCCGGTCACGCGATCTCAACCGGTTCGGGAAGATCGCCGGTTGGCTGGTCCCTTCGGTAGGGTCGGCAAAGGGTTTTTGGATCGACCTGCATTTTCTCTCGACCAAGCATCGGCCAGAAGGTGACCGGTTTGCCCGGTCACCAATCTGAACCGCCGGCGCGTCGGGCCCGTTTCAGTCAATTGGACGACCAAGTCGATCGAAGCCGGCTTTCGCCGGCTCTGAACCTAACTTGAGTCGTGGGTGACGGTCTCAGCAATTTGGTCTAGGCTTGGCGAGAATCGATAAAATCCGCCCATTCGTCTCAAGCGGCACGTCTCGAATATCCGATCTAATCCGTTAAGTCGTTCTCTCGGATCAATCGATGGGCTGGGTGTGCGTCATCGCGGCGCAATGACCAACGCCGAAGTTGAACTCTTACGACGCGAGGGTGCATGATCCCTTCTGTGTCGAACGCGGCCCTCGCCTGGCGTCGAAGTATACTCGCCGCGGAACCATGTCGGATCATGACCGCGGTACGATACGTGGAGACACGGAAATCCTTAAGCCAAGCCAAGGATGGCACGGCGGACTCCACGACTTGAACGTATCGTCACATGGCGATCTTAGTCAAGGATGGCTGGCCATGCGATTGACCCTATGCAAGAACCGGTGGTTTCAGGTGGCATTGATTGCGGCCTGGGTGATCGCCGGCGGTTGTCAGAGGCTTCCCTACATCGACCAAACCAAGCCGGTCCCTCATGACAGCCTGGGGCGAGTCGCACTGGAAGATAAGGAAGTCAAGCAGGCCGACCTCTTGAGCAGCACGCTGCCGATGCCGTTACCCAAGTTGGCCAAGCCGAGAACGACCAACGATCCCGAGGCTCAAGAGGTCTGGCCGATGACCTTGCAACAGGCCATCCGGATCGGCCTGGACAACTCGGAGATCGTCCGAGTGATCGCCTTCGGAGCCCAAGGCATCCCGATCGGCGGCTTCGAGCCGACGCCGCTTGAATACCGGTGCGAGCGCGGGCGTCGCCAGCTCCTTGGGTGCGGGCACCCTTCAGTCGGTTTACGATCCCGCGATCCTGGAGACCCAGATCGCCTCCGCGCTTTCCACGTTCGACACCGCCTTCACCACCAGCCTGCTCTGGGGCAAGAACACCACCCCCTTCAACAACGGCGTTCAAGGTGGTTCGCTCAGTTTGACCGGCACCAAGTACCCCGTCGTCTCGTTGAACGATTCCGCGACGTTCCAGATGGGTCTGTCGAAGCAGACCGAGACCGGTGCGACACTGGGTGTCGTCCATAACATCGCCTGGTCCTACCAGAACAGCTCGTTCCTGGTTTGGCCCTCCGCATACACCACCAATATTCAGCTCACCTTGACCCAGCCTTTGCTGGGTAGTGCGCCCGCTGCCGGGCCAGGCGGCCGGCAAGCCGGTCGGTCTGGAAGCCAATCGTGCGCCGATCGTGATCGCCCGGCTCAACGCGGATGCCGCCGTCTGGCGGTTCAAGGCTGAGGTGATGGCACACGTACGGTCGGTCGAGCAGCAATACTGGAGCCTCTCGCAATCACACGTCCAGCTCTGGAGCTCCGATCGGGCCGTCAGCCTGGCCGATGAGATCCTCAAGCGCGAGCAAGCCGAGCTGATCGTCGGTCGGGGGACCGTCGCTGACGTGGCCGAAGCCGCCCAGCGACTCGAACAATTCAACCTCGACCTGGTTACGCGGACTTCGGACGTCATCACGACCGAACGGCAGTTACGGAACATCCTCGGCCTGCCTCCGGCCGACAATCGGCGCATCATTCCGATCACGCCGCCGACCGAGGCACGCCTCGAGCCCGACTGGGAATCGAGCCTGGCCCAAATGCTCAATTTCCAGCCCGATATCGTTCAGCAACAGATCCTGGTGCGAGTGGCCGAGTTGCAGTTGCTGATCGCTCGCAATCAGTTGCTGCCGCAGTTGAACCTGAACGCCCTCTATCAGTTGAACGGCCTTGGCCAGCAATTGGATAGTGCCGAGGCGGTCATGACGGGAGCCACGCTCAAGGCTCTCAACCCAGTCATCGCCAACCAGGAACGCGCCGCGGGCCTGAATTCCAACCCGGGGAATTACAGTAACTTCGTCACCTGGCAGCTCGGCTTTACCTTTCAGGCGCCGCTGGGGATGAGAGCTCCGCTGGCCAATACAAGACAGTCGCAATACACCCTATTACGAGCGCGTGCTTATCTGCAGCAGGTCGTTCACCAGACGACGCACTCCCTGGCCCGCTTTTTCCTCGAAATCGACGCCAACTACAAGCAATTCAAGACGGCGTCGCGGCTGCGAGCCGCCGCCGCTCAGCGGCTGGACGCGCAACGCGCGTATTACGAGGAAGGCCGCATCACGATCGATCGCTTCCTCGATGCCGTCAGTCAATACGCCACCGCCGTGGCGACCGAAGCCCAATACAAGACAACGTACAATATCTCGATCGTCGCATTGGAGGAGGCCAAGGGCACATTGCTGGCTTACGACAATATCGCCGTGGCCGAGGGTCCGCATCCGCGGAAGGCGTACATCCAGGCACGCGATATTCAGGATGCTCATAAGCAACACCCGATTCCTCCCGATGGCCCGGAGATTCCCGCCGTCCCGGTTGGTCCGCCGAATCCCGACCCCGTCGTCCCCAATCCGCCGCCCAATGCGAGAGATTTTCATGACGTGGCTCCGTTGCCCGGTCCCTCAGGACCGCTGGACCCAAGACCAAATCCGCTCGCACCGCAAGTCCCGGCGCGATTGCTTCCCGACCTGTCGCAGGCAAGCCCGGCATCAGGCCCGTTGCGACCGCTGAATAACAATGCGGCATCCCCACCCAAGACCGACGCCAGGTTGACCTCGGGCGCATCCTCGACCGACGGAGCGAAAACCACGACCGCGACTTTCGACCTCGACTCCGCCGTCCAGGAGACCAACCCAAGTTGCGCCGGCTCCCGCCCAAACGGCCCCGGAAGCATCTGAATTGCTTCCAATGCTTCCCCCGATAACCCAACAGCCGTCACGGGCTCCCGTCGGAGTTCCGAGCGGCGGACCTGCCAAACCTCAAGTCACGCCGTCCGCCGCCCTGCCCCGCGGGCAAGCCCACCGGAGCCGGCGGCAGACGACCTTCCACCATTACCAGCGATCGACTTGCCTCCCCTGCCGAAATGACGGCCGGGTGAGCGCGAAGAGACGACCCGACCGATATGATCGAGAATCCGAAGGGGGCCGGGCTTCGAGCAAAGCCGCGGCCTCTTTTGTTTCAACCGACTCGCGTGTACCCAACGAATCCCGAGTTAGAACGCGTCGGCGTTGATGACTTCGCCGCCGGCGCAGGGTAATCAGGGCTCGGAATACGTTGAAATTAATCGTGGTCTTGAAGAATCGGACCGATCCGTCGGCCATCGAGGCGTTGAAGCCGCCGGGGTGCATTGAGCCGGCGCCGAACAACGAGGGTTTCGCGTCCGGGTCGAGCTGGGCCGGGTCGAACGGGAGCTCAGCATCGGGCTTGGTCCAGGGAACCGCATCGGTCGACTCAGCGATCATGAGCGTGTTCGAGGTCCCGTCGGTAATCTGCTGGATTCCCGTGTCCTGGCCTTTCTCGAACAATGCGCCCGCGCCGACGAAGACCCGATAGGTCGTCGTGCCCGGCTCGACGTTGGCCCTGCTCGGGCACACGAAGACCGGTGGCATCTCCTTGATGAGCTCCTTGTTGTGCGGGCTATCCCACGGCTCGTCGAGCTTGAACCGGTTGTACAGTCCTTGTTGCTCGATGTAAGGCAAGATCGCCACTCGCCAGCTCAAGAGTGGCTTCCCATCCTTGTCGGTGAGGGCCGGCTTGGGGAAGGCATTGGTGGCCGACACGTAGTTGTGCATCGCCAGGGCCATCTGCTTGAGGTTGTTGGAGCACTGGGCGCGGCGGGCCGCCTCGCGCGCCGACTGCACCGCCGGGAGAAGTAGCCCGACTAACACGCCGCTGACAGCCGGAGAGGAGACGCTGGGGAAGGACTCACGGGAGACAATCCGGACTCCGTTGCGGTCGGAAACGATGGCGAGCGAGCCAGGGAACAACAAGGGCCTCAACTCCTCCGCACGAGGAAGCACGTTCGGATCGACGCGCAGGAGGCCTCCCGCGTCCGGACCGCCCGCCCGGGGCTGCGGTCGGGAGATCTGCGCGAAATTGAGAACTTCACCTGCGTTACGTGTGATCGCGGCCCGAAACAACACCGGCTTGATCGAGCTCGCGATGAAATGGACCGAGCCGTCAGCGAGCGCGGCGTTGAAGCCGCCATCGTGTGACGAGCCGGCACCGTAAAGCGACGGCTTTTCGTTTGGGTCGAATTTCAGGTCGTCAGGCTTGGTCCAGGGGACCGCGTCGGTCGACTCCGCGACCATGATCGTGTTCGAGGTCCCGTCGGTGATCTGCGCGACGCCGACGTCCTGGCCATCCTCAAACAGCGCGCCCTTGCCGGTAAACACCGATAAATTGTGGTGAACGGTGCAGCGTTCGTCCGTTCCGGGCAAAGGTAGACCGGCGGGATTTCCTTGATGAGCTCTTTGTTGTGTGGGCTGTCCCACGGCTCGTCAAGCTTGAACCGGTTGTACAGCGGTTGCTGCTCGACGAAGGGCAGGATCGCCACACGCCAGCTCAAGAGCGGCTTGCCGGCCTTGTCGGTGATCGCCGACTTGGGGAAGACGTTATTGGCGTCATGGTAGTTGTGCATCGCCAGGGCGATTTGCTTCAGATTGTTGGTGCACTGGGCGCGGCGGGCCGCTCCGCGCGCCGATTGCACGGCCGGGACAAGCAGGTTGAGCTGCTGGGAAAGGCCGGCAGGCTCTGGATCAATTCGGGCAATGTGTCACGGGGGTCGCTGACATTCAGGAAGACCAGGTCTCTCGCCAGCCGCCGGGCCATCGGGACGAACGCGCCGGTCGGCGCCAAAGCCGCTCGTCGGCGGCACCGGAGAGGTCGGCGGCCTGCTCGGCTCCCGAGGTGGTCGCGGCGAGTACGAGCTGGTCCTTGCCGAGCACGATCGTCGGTTGAAACATGGCGACGATCGCGGGGGGAGACCGCCCTGTGCCAAGTCGAGCACATAGGTGGGGCGAGTGGCGTCTCGCTTCCGAAACGCGGAGGACTCCGACGTTGGGGTTCGGTGGACCTCGACGAGACCGGCCTGCTGCGCCTGGATGACCTGGTTGAGGAACTGCATCAGCGGATCGATGCCCCTGGCGACGGCGTCCCCGCGGACCTGGGCCGAGAACGTCAACCCGGTATACGGCGCGAACGCCGCGGTCGCCGGATCCGCGGCCGCAACCGCATTCGAAGGCTGGGAATAGAGGGACACCTTTGGCCCGAGGCTTGCCAGCAAGTCGTTGCGGAGCTCGAGTCCAAACCGCTGGCGAAACGCCGCTTCAAGCTGGGGGAATCCGTCGCCGCCCTGTGGATTGGACTGTTTGACAAGCTCCACGAACAGGTCATAAGTCTTGGCGAAGTCGAGCGACAACACGGCGAACGCGTTCGAGCTGGCGGGCAGGGGAGGGAGCGACCGGATGTTGAAAGTGGGCTGGTCAAGGAGGGCCAGGATGCCGCGCCGCGGTGCGGGTGCCACCGCGCCGAGAACGGCCACGATGGCGTCGTCCTGAATGCCCCACTGGATCTCGATCCGCTTCAACCCGTCGAGGCCGAGCTGGACCGCCTGGGGAGGCAACGGCGGCAGAGCGGTGATGTCGAGAAACCCAACCGCGACGGGCTGAAAGTCCTCTTTCGCCTTGAAAAGATCGACACGGAACGGATGATCGACGGCGTTGGGCTCTTTGCCGTCGAGGACCGACATGACAACGTCCGGCCGGTTGGTTACAACCAGATCCCCATTCTCGAACCACCAGCCACCTCTCTCATCGATCGAGTGATAGGTGCGGCCGGCCTTTTGAACCGGCGCAGGCTCGGCCCCGTTTTGACCGGGTCCGGCGAACCTTCGGTGCGCCGCGGCCTCGAGCATGTCGTCGCACTTCGGGGCGGTCGCCACGGCGCGCGACAAAGACGACCCCGCTCTTGCCTTGGTCCGCACCATCGGGAAAACCCCAAGCGCCACGCGCACCCCGTGCTTTGCGACGTGCTTGACCAGGTCGATCACCTCGGCTGGCTTGACCGGACTGTCCCCTCCGGCCGGCAGCAAGCGTTCGAGGCCCTGGCTGGCGAGGTCTTCCAGCAGGGCGCCGAGCTTGGTGTCGTTCAGGAGTTTGTAAGCAGCCGACTTCTTCCAGGCATCGGCGTGGGCATCCAACCCGTCGAATTCCAGATACGCCAGCAGGTCCTGTCGCGGCACGTAACGGGCCAGAGGTGCCTTCGACGCACCCTCGCCGCCGGGCCGCGTCGCCTGGCCGTGGGCCGGCACTGGCCACGACGCCGGCAGGGCCACGACCAACCCGATGACGAGGCCGAGGACCGTCGGCCTGACACGGCGTCCGATCCCTCTGGAACCAAATCCCTACGCGTTCCATGGCTGATCCCTCTCGAAATAGATGTGCCCAAATAGAGCCCGACGTGCGACCACGATTTGTCCTCTTTGGGCGACTCGGTGTGCCCACAAGCCTTCGACTCAAAATACCCATCGCCGTGCGCAGGTGCCACAAGAATCCGTACTTGATTGGCAGGAGAAGACTCCGGCACGACGGAATTGTCAAAACTTTGTTGACCATCGCTTGGCGGAGTGGTCAGAATACTAGGAATTCTTACGGAGCTGGCGCAGCGCTCGGGCGTTGCGTCGAGATGGCTCTGGCGATGGTGTCTCCTCGACAAAAAAGGCGATCCTGATGGATGGTTCCCAGATCGATCCCGCGAGTGAAGGCAGTCGGCGTCATTTCTTGAAAGCGGCCATGGCGACGGGCGGAGCGGCCGCGGTCGCGTCGACGGACTCGGTTCTGGGCCCAACAGCCAGCCACGCCCGCCCGGCCGGGTGTCCCTACCGTGACACTCGGCAAGACCGGTCAGAAAGTGAGCGTGCTGGGCATGGGCACGAGCTGGGACGTCGCCCCTAGCTTCGTCCAGGCGGCTCTCATGTCCGGCGTGCGCTACATCGATACTTCGGAAAATTATGAAAACGGCGAGAGTGAAAGGACGATCGGTGAGGTCCTGGAACGGACCAGACATGCGGAAGGATGTCTACCTCGTCACCAAGAACGGCCAAGGCAAGGCCGGCGGTCCGCAGGCCATCCCGCGGTACGAGAAGCAGCTGAACGCGAGCCTCGAGCGGCTCAAGACCGACTACGTCGACTGCTACTATCTCCACGGAGTCGAAGGCCGCGAGATCCCCTTGTTCAAGCGATCCCGACGTGAAGGCGGCGTTCGAGAAGCTGAAGAAATCCGGCAAGATCGCTTCTGCGGTCTGAGCTGCCACGACAGAATGTTGCCCCAGATCGTCACGGCCGCCGCCGAATGCGGCTGGATCGATCAGATCATGATCCAATACAACTACCAGACCATGCAGGCCGACACGATCCGACGCGCCCTGGACGCGGCTTCGAAGGCCAATCTCGGCATCGTCGCGATGAAGACACAAGGAGGCGCGGGCAGTTTCCGCGGACGTGGAGTCACCCAAGTTCAAGGAGTTCGTCGAGAAAGGAAGCAAGACGTTTGACGCGGCGATCAAGACGGTTTTCTCGGATCAGCGCATCCACGCCGTGGTCAGTGAGATGACCAACCGCGACATGCTCCGGGAAAACATCGGTGCCGCCCGCGACCACACGCTGACGCTCCGCGACCGGACGATGCTGGAAGAGCACCGATTGGCAAACGCTCACCTTTATTGCCACGGCTGCGGCCAGCACTGCGAGCCAGCCGCCGGGCGGAGTGGCTGTTGCCGACATCCTCCGCTACTTGCGCTACCACGAAGTCTACGGCAAGCGCAAGCGCGCCCGCGAGCTATACCAGTCACTCCCACCGGAAGCCCGCGACCTCGTCCAGGCCGACTTGATGCCGCCCAGGCCGCTTGCCCGCACGGTCTGCCCGTCGTCGAACTGATTCACCGAGCCGATAAGCAGATGGGGTGAGATCGGCGAAGCGAGACGGAATACACGCAGTCTCGGGAATGGCTGGTCGCCACGTGAGAACTGTTCGGCTACGCCAATCACTCGAATCCGAGGATGACTCGTCCTGTTCGTCTTGCGCTTGCTGCGGCATCGGCGGCCCGGGGATCGTATGTTTCTCGTCGATCCAGCGACCAAGGTCGATCAGCCGGCAGCGCGAACTACAGAACGGAAACGACGGGAGATCGTCGAGTGATTTGACCTGGTAGGATTTGGAACAGGTCGGACACCGGCCTTGAATCATGGCTCGCTCTTTGAGCTGGCTCGAGGCGGGTTTGGCCGGCTCGCTTTGGCTGGTGCTGCTTGTATCGCTCTTCGTGCTATTCGGTCGTTGACTTGGCGGGCTCGCTGGAAGTCTTGTCCGCCTCGGCCGCCTTCTTGTAGGAGTCGCTGCGATAATCGGTCTGGTAAAACCCGGAACCCTTGAACAAGATCGCGGCGCCCGGGCCGATCTTGCGTCGCAATTGGGGCAGTTTGCACTCGGGGCATTCGGTCTGCGGCTGCGACGTGATCCGCTCGTAGGCCTCAAATTCGTGGCCACACGAGTCGCAGATATAGTCGTAGGTCGGCATGGCTGACTCGCCTTCTCATTCAGACAAATGGCTCTCATTCGATGATCGTCGCGGGTCGACCGGGATTGATTGTCTCACCGAGGGAGAGCGAATCATGGATTTCACGATCAAGCGCCTGTGGTTTGATCGACACCGCGACCTTGGTGGGCCGCAGCACGCGGTCTCCGATCTTGTAGCCTTTACCGAGCTCGGCGACGATGGTTCCCTCGGGATAATCGAGGGAGGGTTGTTGTAGGATCGCGTCGTGCAGGTTGGGATCGAACGGCATGTCCCAGCGCGGCGATCGGCTCGACGCCGTGTTTCGCCAGAATTTCGAGCAGTTGCTTCCGGACCATGTCGAGTCCCGCGGTGATCCCGCCGTCGCCCGAGGCGCGGAGGGCGTCGTTGGCGCGCTCGAAGTTGTCGAGCGGATCCAAAGGTCGCGAGCCAGCGAGCCGACCGCGTAGACCCGGTCGGAGTCGGCTTGCTGCTTGGAGCGCTTCTGGATAATTGGCGAACTCGGCGCGGACCCGGAGAGCTTGATCGCGAAGCTCGTCGCGTTCTTTCTTCAGCAGGGCGATTTCTTGGGAAGCCGACATCGTATCACCGTAGATGGGATCACCTTCGCCTGACTCGGGGCCCTGGCCCGGATTGGTGCCCGCTCCGTCACCGGGACGGCCAGCCGAGAGCATGGAATCCGAGTCCTCCAAGTTGTCCGGCTTCTGAGTGGTTTCGTTCATGTGGCTCCGATCCTGACCTCGCGCGGCATCGGCCGAGTTGGCTCGACTCTGAGCTCCTAACTCCTCACTCTATGGCTCGTCCGCGTCGTTGGGCTCGGCCTCCTCGGTGAAGTAGTCGCGCAACTTCTCAAAAAAGCTCCTTCGCCGCGGGCTGACCTGCTACATGCTCGATCTCGGCGAACTCTCGGAGCAGCTCTTCCTGGCGAGCGGTCAGGTGCCGCGGGGTTTCGACCAGGACTTGCACCAGCTCGTCGCCTCGACCACGGCCGTGGAGATCGGGCATGCCCCGGCCCTTGATCGTGAGGACGTCACCACTTTGAGTGCCCCGGGGAACCGCGAGCCGCTCCGGGCCATCGAGAGTGGGCACGTCGATCTCGGCACCGAGCGCCGCTTGCGCGAAGCTGATCGGCACCTGGCAAACCAGGTCGTTACGCCGTCTCTCGAAGAACGGATGCTTCTTCACCAGGATCTGGATCCTGAGGTTGCCCCGTGGCGCACCCACATCGCCCAGTTCACCTTGGTTGCGACGTTGCAGCCAGATGCCGCTCTCGATACCAGGGGGGACGTCGATCGTGAAGGCGGGTTGTGCGAGGGAACTCGTCCCGCTCCTCGGCAGCTGGGGCAAGGATCGGTGATTCGCACGCCCTCGCCGCCGCAGGCAGGGCAGGTGGTCGTCACCTGGAAGAAACCACGTGCCTGGACGATCTGGCCGCGTCCGCCGCAGTAGTTGCAAGTCGTGGGAGATGTTCCCTTGCGAGCCCCGCTGCCGGTACACTCGGCGCAAAACTCCTGCCGGCTCACGTTAACGGTTCGCGACGTGCCCCGTGCCGCCTCGACCAGCTCGATTTCCAGCTTCATGAGCAGGTCCGGGCCCGGCCGCGGCCCGTGCCGCTGCTGCGAGAACAGGTCGCCGAACAGACCGCCTCCGAAGATCTCGCTGAAGGCGGACATGATGTCGTCGGTCGATCGAAAGTCGTGGGTGGCCGCCCCATTCAAACCAGCATGCCCGTAGCGGTTGTAGCGCTGACGCTTGTCCGGATCCGAGAGGACCTCGTAGGCTTCCGCGGCTTCCTTGAAGCGCTTCGGTGCCTCTTCGTCACCAGGATTACGGTCCGGGTGAAACTTGAGCGCCATCTGGCGATAAGCTTTTTTGATATCTTCGGACGATGCTTCGCGACTGATCCCGAGCACTTCGTAAAAGTCGCGTTTGGTGGCTGCCATCGGCATGGCGTCTCAATCAAGTAAGGATTGCGATATTAGGCCAAATTACGCCGGCGCAGCTCGCGACCGGCCGGAATCACGCTCCTTTTAGGATACCATATGCCTCCTTTTCGGATATAGCGAATCCGAAGCTCCTCGCAGGGTGTTCAGTGGTGTCGGTGTTCTGAATGCTCGTGTGCATTGAAACGCGAATGCGTGATGTTGACAGGACCGCGGCGCATTTGCTACTCGTGTCCGTAAAGCTCGGGCTGCGGATAACTGAACACTGCACCACTGACAGCGAACACTGCGAACATATTATCGGACTGACCCTTCAACCCGAGCCGCGTTATCCTTCTCGTCGTCCTTGATGTTGGTGATCAAGGCTTCAGTCGTTAGCATGAGAGCGGCGATCGATGCGGCGTTCTGCAAGGCCGAGCGTGTGACCTTGGTCGGGTCGACGATGCCGGCCTTGAACATGTCGACGAACTCGCCGTCGTTGGCATCGAATCCGATGGCGCCTTCTCGCGACTTGACTTCCTCGGCGATGACCCCACCGTCGTGACCGGAATTGGCCGCGATGTAGCGTACCGGTTCCTCGAGTGCTCGCAAGATGATTGCAGCTCCGACTTTCTCATCGCCCGAGAGCGTGTCGTGGAGCTTCTGGACGGCCGGAATGACCCGCACGAGCGCCACACCGCCCCCGGGAACAATGCCTTCCTCAGCGGCAGCGCGGGTTGCGTGCAAGGCGTCTTCGATCCGCGCCTTGGTCTGCTTCATGTCGGCCTCGGTCGGAGCACCCACGCGAATCAGGGCCACACCACCGGAGAGTTTGGCCAGCCGCTCCTGGAACTTCTCCTTGTCGTATTCGCTCTCGGTCTCCTCGATCTGACGGCGGAGTTGATCGATCCGGCGCTGGATCTCGGTTCTCTTGCCGGCGCCTTGGATGATCGTGGTGCTGTCCTTATTGACCTTGATCTGCTTGGCGCTGCCGAGCTGGGCGAGCTGAAGGTTCTCCAGCTTGAGCCCGAGGTCCTCGCTGATCACGGTCCCGCCGGTCAGTGACGGCAATGTCGCCCAGCATCGCCTTGCGGCGGTCGCCGAATCCGGGCGCCTTGACGGCGGCGATGTTCGAGCACGCCCCGCAGCTTGTTGACGACCAAGGTCGCCAGCGCCTCGCCTTCAACCTCTTCGGCGATAATCAAGAGCGGTCGACCTGACTGGGCGACTTTCTCCAGGAGGGGGATCATCTCGCGGAGACTGCTAATCTTCTTCTCGTGCAGTAAGATCAGCGCGTCTTCAAAGATGACTTCCATCGTCGTGGGACTGGTGACGAAGTAGGGGCTGAGATACCCCTTGTCGAATTGCATCCCCTCGACGAATTCCAGGGCGGTGGTCGCGGTTTTCCCTTCCTCGACGGTGATCACGCCATCGCGGCCGACCCTTTCCACGGCGTCGGCCAGCATGTTGCCGATCGTCGGGTCGTTGTTCGCCGAGATCGAGCCGACCTGGGCGATTTCCTCTTTCTTCGAGACCGGCCGCGAGAGCTTGGTGGTCAGCTCGGTGACGGCCGCCTCGACAGCCTTTTCGATCCCGCGTCGCACGGCCGTCGGGTTGGCGCCGGCAGTGATGTTCTTGAGTCCGTCGCGATAGATCGCGCGGGCCAGGATCGTCGCGGTCGTCGTGCCGTCTCCGGCGACGTCGGACGTCTTGGAGGCCACCACGTTGACGAGCTTGGCACCCATGTTCTCGAACGGGTCGCTCAGCTCGATCTCCTTGGAAACGGTCACGCCGTCCTTGGTGACGAGCGGACCACCGAAAGACTTGCTCAGAATCACGTTGCGTCCGGTGGGTCCAAGCGTTGTCCCCACGGCGTGTGCGAGGACGTCAACGCCTTCCATGATCTTCCGCCGAGCGGCGTCGGAGAAGAGCAATTGTTTAGCCATAGTCGTGTGCTCCTCAAAATCGGAATATTATGGAAAGCCGCGGGCCCAGTCGCCTCGATTGATCGGTCGGACCAACAGACGACGGGGCCCTTGGCTGGGGTTATTTGACGATCTTCGCCAGGATGTCGGACTCGCGGAGGATCTTGATTTCCTCGCCGTCCAGCTTGATTTCCGAGCCCGAATACTTGCCGAAGAGCACTTCGTCCCCTTCGACGACGCCGATCGGAGCGCGCTCGCCGGAGTCGAGCAGTTTGCCCGGCCCGACCGCCAGGACCTTGCCCCGTTGCGGCTTTTCCCTGGCCGTGTCGGGGAGCACGATGCCGCCCGCCGTCTTTTCCTCGGCCTCAATCTGCTGAATCACAACACGGTCTTCGAGTGGTCGAATCTTCTGGCCCATAAAGTGGTGTCCTTGTTCTCTGGTTATCCTTCAAGGAGTGCCCGTTCAAGCACCCCGCCAATGAGTCGTCACTGGTTCAATTGTGTCCGCGATCGGCTCGCCGCTTCAGGGAGCCCGACTGATCACATCATTCCCATGCCACCCATTCCTCCCATGCCACCCATTCCGCCCATGCCACCCATGTCGCCGCCACCGTGATGGGGGTCACCGTGTCCGGCGGGTTCTTTCTTCTTGGGTGGTTCGGCGATCGAGGGCTTCGGTGGTCAGGAGGAGGCAGGCGACCGAGGCGCCGTTTTGCAACGCCGAGCGGGTGACCTTGGTGGGATCGACGATTCCGGCGGCGAACATATCGCCCCATGCGCCGGTCTCGGCGTCGTAGCCGAACTTGGGATCGGTGCTTTTCCGGATCCGGCTGACGACGACGGCGCCGTCGACTCCGGCGTTTTCGGCAATGTAGCGGGCGGGTTGTTCGATGGCTTTCTGAACGATCGAGGCGCCGAGTCCCTCGTCACCAGCGAGCTTGAGGTCGCTGGCGGCCGAAGCCAGCGCGAATCAGAGCGGTGCCGCCGCCGGGGACGACGCCTTCTTCGATCGCGGCGCGGGTGGCGTGCAGGGCGTCCTCGACCAGGGCCTTGCGTTCTTTCATTTCCGTTTCCGTGGCGGCGCCGACGTTGATCTGGGCGATCCCGCCGGCGAGCTTGGCGAGCCGTTCCTGGAGTTTCTCGCGGTCGTACTCGCTGTCGGTTTGGCCGATCTCGCGGCGGATCAGTTCGACGCGACCCTTGATCTCCTCCTTCGTGCCGGCTCCCTCGACGATCGTGGTATTCTCGCCGTCGATCGTGACCTTCTTGGCGCGTCCCAGGTCGGCGAGCTGGATGTTCTCCAGGTCGATACCCAGATCCTTGAAGATCGCCTTCCCACCGGTCAAGACCGCGATGTCGCCCAGCATGGCCTTACGGCGATCGCCATAGCCCGGAGCCTTGACGGCCGCAACCTTGAGGATTCCCCTCAATTTGTTGACGACCAGGGTCGCCAGCGCCTCGCCCTCGATGTCTTCGGCGATGATCAAGAGCGGCTTGTTGGCCTTGGCCATTTTCTCCAGGAGGGGGATCAGCTTGGTCGGCGTGCTGATCTTCTCTTCGTAGATCAAGACGTATGCGTCTTCCAGGACGACTTCCATCCGCTCTTGGTCGGTGACGAAGTGTGGGCTGAGATAGCCACGGTCGAACTGCATGCCCTCGACGACGTCGACGGTGGTCTCGAAGCCTTTGCCCTCCTCGACCGTGATCACGCCGTCGGTGCCGACCTTCTCGAATGCGTCGGCCAGCTTTTCCCCGATCGACTTGTCGTTGTTGGCGGCGATGGCCGCGACCTCGGCGATTTCCTTCTTCTGCCCGAGACCTTCTTGGATTGCCCCTTGACGTGTTCGACGACGGCCACGACGGCCTTGTCGATACCGCGCTTGAGTGCCATCGCATCAGCGCCCGCGGCCAGACACTTGAGCCCTTCCTTGTAAATGGCCTCGGCCAGGACGGTTGCGGTCGTGGTGCCGTCGCCGGCCGCGTCGGAGGTCTTGGAGGCCGCTTCCTTGACGAGCTGCGCCCCCATGTTTTCATAAGGATCGGTCAGCTCGATTTCCTCGGCGACCGTCACGCCGTCCTTGGTGACAGTCGGGCTGCCCCAGCCCTTGTCGATCACCGCGTTACGGCCGCGAGGGCCCAGCGTGCTTCGAACGGCCCGAGCCAGTTTAGTCACGCCGTTGGCCAGCTTCTGGCGGGCCTCGTCGTTATAGGCCAAAATCTTCGCCACTATTGATTCTCCTTCGTCGTTGTCCCACAAGTCGGCAAGGCCTCGCCCTGCCGACGCGACGCGGGAGCCCGATTCGGACTTCGCTCAACTCCCTAAACGTCTGACTGGCCCCACTGATGATGCAAGTCATATACCATGACCAGAAAATCACCTTAGTCCATTTCGCATTGATGTTTAGAAAAAGCAATCCGCAATCAGACATTGGACCCAACTGTCGTTTTGGCAGTCGATCGCGTGATTTGTCATCCCGTCCATGACGGTGGGTGCAGCGAAGTTCTGACTCGGTCGTTGAAATGTCGTGGGCGGCCCGCGTTCCTTGCTGTGACGCAAAGTGAGGCCTGACTCCGCCTCCTCGCACTCAGACGATCCGAAAGGACGGGGTGAACGCCCCGACACCCGGTACGAGTGCAGCAAAGAACGACCCCCAAAGGTGTGCGGGGCCAAAAACGCCGTCACAGCCTTGCAGGCATTGGACTTACGTGTGGTGCCTGAATATCATTGCCTCGAACATGCCGGTACGCCGCTCGGTACGAAGTCGAAGGTTCCTGGAGCGATGAATCCACGAGAACGTTCGCTCCACGACCCAACGTTTCGGCCCAACCCGTGTCCGTGCGAAGTGCGGCGACGCGCGATTTGCGGATCGATCCCTTGGGTTAGAAAGACCGCACGATTTGGAGGTTCAGTACTCCCCGAATCTGGGGATTATAAGGGTGGCAAGGGATGGCCAACTCAAGCACTTCTCCGATAATGACTTGTGCCCAGTTCCTTCATCACGGAGGCTACTATGCGCAAGTCCACCACCCCACTGACACCCGCCCAAGTTTACCGCTTCGCGGTCGATTTCTGCCAGCCGCACCTGGACCTCAAACCGGCCGGCAAAGTCACCGCCGCGATCCTGTTGACGGTCTTGTTCGCCGCCGCGGCGCGGATCTCTTCGATCTCCGAGACCTGCCGTCGCCTGGCCGGCGTCCCCTGCGAGGAGACCTACGCCAACGCCCTCTACGCCAACCTCTTTTGTCTCGAGCAACTCAAGCACAAGGTCAATGCCGCCTTCCGCACCACTTGCCCAGGGCCCTGCGCCGCCGCCGCAAGCGACCGCTCCGCATCGCCATCGATCTGACACTCCTCCCTATTATGGCAAGCATCCCCTCGACAGCCGTGAGATCTACCGGTCCAAGGCCAAGGCCGGCACCCACTCGTTCTTCGCCTACGCCACCGCATACGTCATGCTCCACGGCCAGCGGTTCACCCTGGCCGTGACCCCGGTGACCCGCTCCGAGTTGCTCAAGGACGTGCTCCAAGAGCTGCTGGCCTTGGTGAGCAAGGCGGGGCTCAAACCCGGCTTATTGCTCCTGGACCGCGGCTTTTACAGCGTGGCGATCATCCGCTACCTGCAGCAGGCCCGGCGGCCGTTCTTGATGCCGGTGGTCTGCCACGGCCGCAAGGCCAACCATCCCAAAGGACCCAGCGGGTCGAACCAGTTCAAACTGATGAAGAAGAGCGGGTGGTTCACCCACACGCTCCAGGACGCCAAGAAAAAGAAAGCCACCGTGTCGATCTGCGTAAAGCGCACCCGGTTGACGGATCGGCACGGACGGAAGAAGTGGGACACCTGGGTGTATGCCTACTGGGGGATCACTCCCAAGCGTCCCGACTGGGTCAAGACGACCTACCGCAAGCGATTCGGGATCGAGACCAGCTACCGGCAGATGAACCAGTGCCGGATCCGGACGACAACCAAGAAGTTCAATGTCCGGTTCCTGTACGTGGCGATTGGTCTGCTGCTGAGGAACCTGTGGGTGTGGCTGCATCACGTCGTCCTGTCGAGTCCGCCCGGGGTTTCCGGCGGTACAACTGGGACCTCCTGCGGGTGGATCGGATGTTGTTGTGGCTGGAGCAAGTGGCCGCGGAGTTGTATGGATTCGTTCTCACGATAGCAACCGAAAGAAATATACCACAATCGGTTGCAACTTAGCTCACTGAATTCGTTCATTCGGGAAGTACTGAGGTTGAACTATGTCATCAGTGCAACGAACCTTGCTGTTCCGGATCGACGCTTGCCCGGGATCGCCCCTGATCGAAGGGTCACAATGGCTTAAACGGAGCGTCGAAGCCGCATGCGTACATGATGAGTCGGTCCAACAATTCCGCAAGAAGCTCGCACGCCAGTTCAAGCAGAAGCTTCAGGGTGCTTGGATTTCCGCGACGCTCGACGATACTCTGCGGCCCTTATTGGATCATGTCCAGGATCTGTCACGCCGAGGCACGGCCCGTCTGGGTAGTGGGTTTTTGACTGAGAGATTGACTTATTCGGATCAGTTCGAGTGGTACCGATTGGAACCGCAACTTGAGTTCAACGACCGAAACCGCAAAGTCGGGTCGGCAGAACTCCTGTCCAAACCCTGGCAGACGTACGCTTCAAGTCTTTTTCGCAGAGTTGTCGAGCGCGAGAACCTCCGGGGGCTGGTCTTCGGTCCGCCGTGTTTCGAGCCGATCCGAGGTGACTCCCGAGGCTGGTTCGCTTGCCTCTCCGGCGCTCTGGCGGGCCGGGGTCTCGACCATGAGTGGGCGCCCCCGTATAAGCCCGAGGTTAAACAAGGGAATGGCCGCCTCGGGGCGGACTTGGCCACGAACGATACAGCCGTTGTCGACCGGCTTGATCCAGCGGTTGCGGAGCTTTGTAGCCGGTTTCCTCCCGGGCAATTGCATCTGAAATCTTTTCCACGGCTTTGGGCCAGTTCGCTTCCCGACACAGACTTCGCGGGCCTGGCCTCGGTAACCGGCACTGACGACTGGGCGATCGACTCGATCATCATCAGACGGTTGGCCGCTGACATCCTTTTGAAAGCGGGACTGTTCGGAACGGAGGTCCTGGGACCGATCGATGTCGTCGGAAGCCGCCATGACGCTCGTGTCCCGATTCTCGATGAGGAAATTGGCCCATTACCTCGGTTCCTTTTCACCAGGGTCGCGGAACGCCGTTCCATTCAGAACGTCGGTGAACTCAGGACCGAGCCGAGCGAGCCCGGAGAATCCTCTCGAGGCGCTTGCCATACCGTTTCGTGGCGCCGGGGCGGAACGTGTCAGCGCGGACGACATTCGATCGGCTGCATCCCTCCTGGGCATCGTCGTGCCCCGCGTTTGGCAGCAGTTCCTGAGCGAAACAGGAATGACGGATTTAGGCGATATGTCCCCCTCTCATCCGTCAATGTGGGTGGAAGACCAGCCTGATCATGAAGACCTTAAGGCCAGGGATGACACCTTGCCATCCCGGATGTTTTCGATAGGCAGCACTCTCAGTGGCGATTGGTATTCGCTTGACTTGGACCATGTGTCAGACGACGGCGACTGCCGTTTGCTGAGGTTCGATCACGAGACCAATCAGTGTGTCGATTTCTGGCCGAGCCTCGCAGGATTTATCAACGAAATGCTCGGCAGTCGGAGCGAGGAATGATCGCTCTGGAGCGAGCGTGCATCGGCTCAACACAAGCCGAGACTCCGGCACCTGTCCTGCGCTGACAGCCGCGACAAATCGAAAGTGCGTTTCTGCCCGTGGATAAAGAGCCCACACTTGGTCGACCATCATTGGCGCGGTGACTCGGACGCGGGAGGATAGTGGAATCTGGAACGAGCGAGCTCAAGGCGGCTCGTCTCATACTGACGCTCGAGGGCCCGGACATGAGGCTCGTCCGCGTGCGGTTCACGGTGCGGATGACGATGGTCGGCATTGCCGTCGTAGCGACGGTGCTCGCCATGGGTATCGAGCTGATCAGGCGTCGTGAACGCTTCTTGTTGATGTCTGAGAATCATGTCGGTTTTGCTGGAATGGAAGGGACCTTGGTCATCACCGACGAAGGCCCTGCCTACGTCGGACTGAAGACTGAAAAGGGCAAATGGCATGAATTCATGCGGCGTAAGTACGATTACCATGGACGCCACCCCTGGCTCCCCATCCCGCCTGACCCGCCGGAGCCGGAGTGACGCGCAAAGCGCGGCCTATAATCGTGCGCGGACGGTCGGCCGCATGACGATGTTGAGGACAGTTGCTGTCGCACAGCCGGTCCCCTCGCTCGCGCGTTTTGATGTTGCCGCTGGTTTCGAAATGGATCACGTCGAAGGACCGAGGCCTGCCGGTGGCTGGACGTGCGCGCCGCCGGTCCCGATCGCCGTCACTTCGTCCTTGAAATGGAGATACACCCGGTGTCCAATCTGGGTTCAGCGAGGCCGGTTGCGGTCCCGGTCACCGAGATCAACCTCATCTGGGAAATCCCGGTTCAAGCAACTTTCGAAATATCGCCCCGCGTAACCCAACTCTCACTCATAGCGAGGATGCAATCCATGCAACGGCCTCAGACTCGGCGAGAATTTCTCACGGCAGCGGTCGGGGCGAACGTCACGGGGTTGCTCGCGCCGGCATGGCTCCGGGCGCAGACCGACACGGAGGACCCGCGGGTCGCGCGGGTCTTGGCCGACACCATCGGCATCGACATACACAACCATGTCACCCCAGCGGAGGCAAGACCGCCGCAGGGTCCGAAGGAGCAACAGAAGTCACAGCCCACCCTTGACTTGGCCGACGAGATCAAACGCTCGGGGTTGACGGCCGTGTGTGCGGCCTTCCGCCTAGACTTCAACGCCAGCGACCCCTACGCCAAGTTCCTGCAAGGGCTCACCGCGATCGACGGTCAGTTGGGAAAGGACCGCCTGACCCGCGCTCTGAACCTGAAAGACCTCCAGACCGCACACGACAAGGGTCAGCCGGCCATCGTCCAGTCGATCGAAGGGGCGCATTTCCTTGAAGGACACCTCGAGCGGGTGGAAGGGGTGTACAAGCGCGGGCTGCGCCACCTCCAATTGCTGCATGATAAAGGCGACAAGGTCGAGCCGCTCGGCGACATTTACACCGAACCCCCCAGCCTGGGCGGCCTGACCGCCTTCGGCGCAGCCGTCGTCAAGGAGTGCAACCGGCTGGGCATCGTCGTCGACCTCGCCCACGCCAGCCACGAGACGGTGCTGGGCGCGTTGAAGGTGTCCACGCAGCCGATGATCGTTTCTCACACCAGCCTCGACACGCGGCCGGGTAAGAACCCCCGGATGGCGAAAATGATGGCCCCGCGGCTGATCAGCAAGGACCACGCCCGCGTGGTCGCCGAGGCCGGCGGCGTGATCGGCGTGTGGACCAAACTGTCCGACTCGCTGGAAGAGTACGTCGGGGGCGTCAAGGCGATGGTGGACGCCGTCGGCATCGACCACGTCGGCATCGGCAGCGACACCGACATCCTGTCCCCCCGGCCCGGCCAATCCACCAACGCCGCTTGGCCCGGTCTGTCCGGCGGATTCTTCAAAGCGGCAGTCGCGGAGATGCTGCGCCAGGGCTTCACGCCCGGCGAGATCGGCAAGATCGGCGGCGGGAACTTCTGCCGGGTTTTTGACAAGGTAACGACGGGCCACGCCTGAAGCGCCTTGATCAACCGCTAAAAGAGATGTCGAGTCAAAGATCTCGCATGTTAAGCGTGTCGACCGCGACCAAGGCGACTTCGTTCCATGTGCCGGCCTCCGCTATGCTCACGCCAAATTCAGTTGCCAGGAAACTCCGAAACGGTCATTGACCCAACCGAACTTCATGCTGAAGCCGTAGTCGCCCAATGGCATCAGCACCGCGCCACCGGCTGAAAGCTGGGTGAAGACCCGTTCGAGCTCGGCTTCGCTCTCGCAATCGACGAACAACGAGATCGACGGAGTAAACGTGAAAGCATGCTTGATCGGGCTATCGATGCAGATGAAATCCTGCCCAGCCAGTGTGAACGTCGCTATCTTGACAGTGCTCTCCGCTCCCAGCTCGCCAGGTCCGTAGTGCTCGACTTTTTTGATCTCAGACCCCGCGAACAGCGAAATGTAGAAGTTCATCGCCTCCTCGGCAACCCCCTCAAACATCAGATGCGTAGTGATTTTGCGTGCCATTCCGGGTTCACTCCTCTGTACACAGACGGGGCTGCTTACCGTGGAAGATAGATACCGCTCGATAGAGATTAGGCCACCGCGATTCTGCGGATGTGCGAACCTGGATTCTCGATATAACTCCGCGCAATTGGAAAGTCGGGACGGCTAAGGCACGTCCGGCCCTCTGGGCGGCGCGGGGAATGCCCGACCGCGTGGGCGGGGCACGGTTGCGTGTTTGCTCTCGCCGATCCTCGGGGCCTTCTTCGCCTTCGCCGCCGACGCCCCCACAGCCGGGTGGACCTATGTCGTCCTGATCATGCTGCTTTATCCGTTGCTCCTGCTCGGATCACTTCTGGTCGTGCGTTCACGCGGCTACACCATCGTCCGTTCGGCGGTTCCCTCATAAGCAAGGGAAGGTCCGAAAACGTTGGTGGACTTCAACGTGAACGATCATTCAGAATTCACCCGTCACGGGAGCATGAGTAAGTTAACCGCGGCAGCGAAGGTTTGACTTGGTCGACCTGGCTGGTCAGACTCAGTGGAAGGTGTCGCGTCACGGGAAATTCGACCTGTGCTCACCGGGTCCAGTTTTTTGGAACGAGGCGTCTCATGCGGGCAGCCAGGACGAAATGGATCCGGGCTCATGGGTCTGAGTGTCATCGTGGCGTCGCTGGGTGCGGAAGCAACCTGGTTGGTTCGCGGCCAGGCCCAAGGCCGGCAAACGGCCGATCCGCCCCGGACGGTTCTGCTCTGGCCGAACGGTGTGCCGCCGGCGCGAAGGGAGCCGACCCGGTTAGAGATGTCTCCTTCACTAAAGATTTGGCTGCCTCGATCCGACTTGGCCACCGGCGCGGCCGTCGTGGTTTGTCCGGGGGGTGGATACGGGGATGCTCGCCGACGACCACGAGGGCAAGCAAGTCGCCGAATGGCTCAACTCGCTGGGGGTCGCGGCGTTCGTTCTCAAGTACCGGCTCGGCCCGCGCTATCACCATCCGGCGATGCTCCAGGACGCCGGCCGCGCGATCCGGACGGTCCGCGCGGGTGCTCAACTGGGGCTTCGACCCGAACCGGATCGCGATCATCGGATTCTCGGCCGGCGGCCACCTGGCCTCGACGGCCGGCACCCATTTCGACGCCGGCAAGCCCGACGCCACCGACCCGATCGAACGCGTCAGCTCGCGTCCGGACCGCATGATCCTGGTCTATCCAGTGATCGCGCTGGCAACCCCGTACGGTCATAGCGGATCGTTGAGAAACCTGCTCGGCGACAACCCGCCGCCCCGAGCTGGTCGAGAGCCTCTCCAACGAGCGGCAGGTGACCAAGGACACTCCGCCGACCTTCCTGGCCCATACCAACGCCGACAAGGGAGTACCCGCCGAGAACAGCCTGCTGTTCGCGCTCGCCTTGCGAAAAGCCGGCGTGCCGGTCGAGCTTCATCTCTTCGAGCGCGGCCAGCACGGCCTGGGGTTGGGAAACGGGAGGCACGCATTCGGATCGCCCCCGACCCCGCATTCCAAGCCTGGCCCAAGCTCTGCGAGACCTGGCTCAAGAATCAAGGGTTCCTCGACCGGAAATGAACGGGCTCGAGTGACTGTTACCATCATGAGTGAAGTCACGCGCATTACTCACGGCGATCGAGCAAGGTGATCCCGTCGCCGCCGAACAGCTTCTGCCGTTGGTTTACGACGAGCTGCGCAAGCTAGCGGCCCAGCGTCTCGGCCCGCGAGTCACCGGGCCAGACTCTTCAAGCCACGGCCCTGGTGCACGAAGCTTACCTGCGGTTGGTCGATGCCGCGGCCGCCAAGCCGTGGAACAACCGCGGGCATTTCTTCGGGGCGGCCGCCGAGGCCATGCGCCGAATCTTGGTCGAAAACGCGCGGCGCAAGCGTCGACATCGCCACGGCGGCAGACTTGGTCGCATTGACGTCGATCAGATCGACCTCGCTGACGACGAAGCGTCCGGCGAGCTGCTCGCTTTGAACGAGGCGCTGGATCGTCTGGCCCAGGAGGAGCCGGTCATCGCCCAGCTTGTCAAGCTCCGCTACTTCGCCGGCCTGACGATCGAGCAGGCCGCGGCGGCCCTCGACCTCTCGGTCCGCACCGCCAACCGGCACTGGGCCTATGCCCGCGCCTGGCTCTATCAGCAGTTGAATCCGCCGGATTGACCGGCCGTTTGAGAAAAAATCGCTTTCGACGTGGCACGATTCGAATCCTGTCGTCGCACTGTCTTTGGGAACCATCAACGCCGACGAGGGGTCGAACCATGCAAACCGAACAAGTGCGAGTGAAGGCGATCTTCGACGAGGCCGTGGAAATCGACCAGCCCGAGTCACGTCGGGCCTATCTGGACCGGGCCTGCGCGGGCGACGCCGAGCTGAGACGAAAATTGGATGCGCTGCTGCAGGCCTATCTCGACGCCGGTAGCTTTCTTGAGAAACCCGCCGTCGCCGCCGAGATCACCAGCGGCATTCGCTCCTTTCGATCGACCGCTCGACTCGTTGGCCGCGCGGCCGATCATCGAAGGACCTGGCACGTCCATCGGACCGTACAAGCTGCTCCAGGAGATCGGCGAAGGCGGGATGGGCGTCGTCTACATGGCCGAACAGGAGAAACCCGTGCGCCGGCGGGTCGCGCTCAAGATCATCAAGCCGGGGATGGACAGTAAGCAGGTCATCGCCCGTTTCGAGGCGGAGCGTCAGGCCCTGGCCTTGATGGACCATCAGAACATCGCCCGTGTTCTGGATGCCGGCACAACCGAGACCGGCCGGCCCTATTTCGTCATGGAGCTGGTGCACGGCGTGCCGATCACGAAGTACTGCGACGACGCTCAGCTCACCCCGCGCGAGCGACTCGATCTGTTCGTCCCGGTGTGCCGGGCCATTCAGCATGCCCATCAGAAAGGGATCATTCACCGCGACATCAAGCCGTCGAACGTTCTGGTCACGCTGTACGACGGCAAGCCCGTCCCCAAGGTGATCGATTTCGGCGTCGCCAAGGCCACCGACCAGCGGTTGACCGAGCGGACGATGTTCACTCAGTACGGGTCGATCGTCGGAACGCTCGAATACATGAGCCCCGAGCAGGCCGAGATGAGCGCGCTGGGGGTCGACACGCGGAGCGACATCTATTCGCTGGGAGTGCTGCTCTATGAACTCTTGACGGGCAGCACGCCGCTGGAGAGATGCATCGTTGCGTGACGGCGGGCTATGCCGAGATCCTCAAGCGGATCAAGGAGGAAGAGCCGCCAAAACCGAGCACCCGGCTCAGCGAATCCCGCGACACGCTGCCTTCGATCTCATCGCAGCGCAAGACGGAATCGACAAGACTGGCGAAGCTGGTGCGGGGGGAGCTGGACTGGATCGTGATGAGGGCGTTGGAGAAGGACCGGGGCCGGCGATACGAGACGGCCAACGCTTTTGCTCGCGATGTCGAGCATTACTTGAAGGACGAGACCGTCGAGGCGTGTCCGCCGTCGGCGCGCTACCGGCTCCGGAAGTTCGTCAGCAAGCATCGAACTGCGTTTGCCACCGCATGGGCTGTCGCGTGCCTGTTGTTCGTCGCGGCCGGCATGAGCATCGCGCTGGCCTTTCAGGCTGCGCAAGCCCAACGTCAGGCGAAGCTCGAAGAGCAGGTAGCCAGGTACGCCGAACGCGAGGCGCACGCCAGGCGGCAGGAAGCTGAGTTGCGGCGGCGGGAAGCTGAGGCGGCCAGAGAATCACTCCGCCAGTCGCTTTACGTCTCGGACATTCAACGCGCGGAGGAGGCCCGGGAGTCGGGCGACCTCCTCAGGATCGGGAGCCTTCTGGATGCGCAGCTGTCCCGGCCCGGGTGAGCCCGATCTGCGCGGCTTCGAATGGCATTATCTGCGACGACTGGCTTCGACGGTCCACAGGTCTCGGCTGGACCCGCTGCGTTTTCGCCGGCGTGCTCAGTCCCGACGGGACTCGTTATGCCAGCGTCCGGTGGAAACAGTCCGGAAAGGGAGCTGGAGGGCCGAAAGGCGCCGAGCTGGCGATGTTCGATGTTTCCTCGAGCCGTGAGATCCGCAGTATCGTCCCCTTTTCCGGCGCGATGGTGACCCTTGCCGCGCCCCCACAAGTTTTCAGTCCCAACAGCAATCGATTCACCTATGAGGCAGGCTTCCGCGATGCGGCTGGCCGTGAGAGCTGGGGACTCAAAGTCTGGGACTGGGAGACTGGTCGCGAAGTGGCTCGATCTCCGACCTGACCAACTGGCCCACTGCGATCGCGTTCGACCAAACAGCCGCTCGGTTGGCACTCGGGATCAACCGCCCGGCGGAGAAGGGAGGCGCTGACCTGATCGTCTGGGATGTGGACGGCGGAAAACAGCTTCTGACGGTCCCGTTACCAGACCGGCGGTGGGAGGCGATTCAAACGCTCGCGTTCAGCCCCGACGGCACGCGGCTGGCCACTTTGACGAAGCCCGCTGGTCCCCCTGACCGAAACGCCGCTGGGACAGGCGATTATATTAGACCTCGGTTCGGGAAAGGAGATACTTCGCTTCCAGACTGGCGGCGGGGTCGAGTGGCTTGGCTTACAGTCCCGACGGTCAGCGACTGGCCGTGGTCAACGATGGCGAAGTGTCGCATAAGCTCCGCGACGCCGGTTCGGGAAAGGAGATCTTGGAGCTCGCGGCGGCGGAAGTCGACCTGGTGACGAGGGTCGCCTTCAGCCCCGACGGTTCACGGCTGGCTAGCGCGTTCATTTGACGGGAAAACCCGGATCTGGGACGTGACCGCCCGCGGGCTCGGGAGGACGTCGCACGCCGGAACGGATCCTGGAAGCAAACAACGTCCAGAGCCGAGACTTGGCCTGGAGTGACGGCGGCAGGTCCATCTCGGTCTCCGGCGCCGGCGGTACGATCCTGACGTGGCAGGTCACGACTCGCGACGATCGTTTGATCGTACGCGGACCAGACGATCAATCCGACGTAAGCGGGACCGTGGCCGAGGCCGCGACGCGGTTCGCCGCGACTTTCTTAATCCCCAAAGGCCAGACGCACGTCAAAGTCTGGGACGATGCCGGCAAGGTTTTGTTCACGGCGACAGACACGGTCCGTGAGACCGACACCTTTCCCCTTCGTCCCTCTCGGCACGTCAAACTCAACCGCGACGGCACTCGCCTGGCATATTGTGCATACGATCGGGTCCAAGCAGACGGTAAGCTAATCGAGGCAAGCCGGCTGCGGGTGTGGAATGTCGCCGACGGCCGAGAACTCTTCCATCGAGACTCCAATGGGGGTTCTTTTGATCGAGCGGCATTCAGTCCAAATGGCCGACTGCTGGCCACGACCTGGATCGCGTTGAGTGGTGACGGATCGTCGCGAAAAAACTCAGCATCGGTCTGGGACCTCGACACCGGTGAAGAGCGGTTGCACCTCGACGTGCCCTGGCTCGCCCAGCTCGCTTTCAGCCCTGACGGCCGCCAGCTCGCGGCTGGTCAATCAGGGCTTTCTGGCTCGGGCGAGATCGGTGAACTCCGAATCTGGGACACGACGACGGGCGCGGTGATCCTGACGAAGAAGTGGACCGGAGACATGATCAGCGAACCCGCGTACAGCCGCGACGGAAAAATGTTGGCCGTAGCTTGTGGGTCATGGGGCGACGACTGGACGATCAAGGTGCTCGCAGCCGCGAGCGGCAGAGAACTGCACTCGCTGGCCGGCCACCGGTCCCTGATCTGGAAATTGGCCTTCAGCCCCGATGGGTATCGGCTGGCATCGTGCGCAGCCCTGCCGCCCCACCCGTCCGACGTGACGTTGTGGGACCTCGCCGCCGGCCGAGAACTGCTGACTCTCCCGACAACCGAGGTCGGATCCATTAGGAACAACAGCCTCGCATTCAGCCCCGATGGCCATCGCCTGTTCTACCTTCTGGAAGGGTCGCGGCACGATGCCGAGGTCCAGATCTGGGATGCCACTCCACTGCCCGAAAAACGGCTAGCCGTGCCGAAATGACCACATCGACATCGCGAAGCAGGCCGGGACCAGGAGGTCCCGCTCAGCGGAGCGGACGTTTCTGCTCGTTGGCGTTGGAGGGCGGCTGTGTAGACGTGGTCGCCTTGGGGAAGAGTTTCTCATCTGCGAGAGCTTTGCGCACGGCCTCCAACTCGCCGCCCATCAGGTCGTGCCCGAGGATTCGCCCATCGGGACCGATCAGATACGTGAGCGGAATCCTTCGAGTTCGCTGATCGCGAACGTTGAGCACTACGTTCGGGAACTCGCGAATCTTGTAACGTTCGCCAACGCCGGATTTCAAGTCTGCGAGGCCGTGCGTCCAGCCTAGCGCATTCGCCTTGATGTACCGTTCGGCCAGCGCCGGCGTCATTGTCGCGGGCAAGGCTGATGAGCGCGAACCGGGGATCGCGACCGAAGGCCTCCTGGACTTCCTTGACCACGATCATGTCGATCCGCACGTCCCACGTGTTCCAGAAGTGAAGGAGGACCAGCTTCCCTCGGTAATCGCTCAGTTTCAGCCGAGAGCCCTTCTCCGCACCACCGATCCGCTCCACGTTGAAATCGGGGGCGAGGTCGCCGATTTTGAGGTTATCGAACAGCTTGGCCGTGATCGTTCCCAGGTCGAGTGGCTCGTTCGACCGGCCGCCGGGCATCGCGGGTACAGTAAAGCCCACTTGCGCTTTACCGATCACGATCCCGATGCCGCCGAAACGGGTATCGGCGGGCGCGTTAACGGGTACTTCCAGACCGTACTGGCCGGCGGGCACATCTTCGATACGGAACCGGCCCTCCTGATCGAGATTCGCGGCGAACTGGGTTGCGCCTTCGATGAGTGCCGGCTCATTATTTTTCCAGTCGACCGGTGACTCGGGAACTCCACCCAGGACGACCCGGCCAGTCACGGGCCGGCCGCTGCCGCCGATCCGAACTTCGAGGGTCTGGCCGGGGTTGACGTAGACGGGCTCCTGCCAGCAAGGCATGTGACTGGTGGTGCGCCCTTGCATCTTTCGGACATGCACCCTCGACACCGTCCCGGAACCGGGAATGATCCGGTCGAATCGGAAGCGTCCCCGTTCGTCGGTCGTCGTCGAATATCCGTGGCTGATAAAAGGCGCCCGGGTCTGCCGTCGTCGGGAAACGACTGAAACATGACCTCCTGGCCTGACCCCACGTGGCGCCGATTCGCACTCCGCCCTCAATCTGTCCCCACGGTTGTACTACGAGCTTGCCCGATTTCGCGAATTGGCCCGAGAAGGCGTCGGCATAGCCGGCATCACAAACGGCGACGAGGACGAATTCGCCGTCCCTCGGTGGGAACTTGAACGTGCCGTCCGGCCCGGTGGTAACTCCCTGGAAATTCCGATTTCGATTAAACCGGCCCGACTGAAGCCAGACGCCGGTTTCCCGCGTGGCTATCGCGACCTCGGCTCCGGCGACGGGCTTGCCGGTTGGGAGGAGAACGAGCCCCGACATCCACCGCACGGGCTGGAGAGCGAAGTCAAACGTCTGTGCGCCCTCGGTTGGCTGGAAGGACCGCGACTGCGCCGGCTTATACCCTGCGCCTCGACCCGCACCAACAGAGCCTTGCTCGCCTCATCGAACTGGACTTTATATGGACTGCTCGAGATCTCAATCGCCTGGTCCTCAGTCCAGATGATCTCCTCCCGCCATTCCACGCGGCGGCCTTTCACGAGACGAAAGTTCGGTATTGGCCGGCCAGTCTGGGCGTCGGTTACGCGACCGCTGATCACCGTCTTTGGGTAGAGGATAACAGCGTGCTCGCGCTCTGACGCTTTCAACGGGATGAGGGGGCCCCCCATGTAGTCCTCGTGCCAGACCGCGTAAAGCACAACATCATTGGGCGCGCTCCGCCACTCAAACCGGCCGGCGCGATCGGTCTCGGTTTTGAAATCGATCGACCGATGCTCGCGCACAGGTATCGGCGACGACCCGGGCCCCCGCGATCGGTTTACCCTGAACGTCGACAACACGGCCGCGCACCACGGACCCTGGTTCAGACATCTTGATCACGGGCGGTGCCATTCGCTCGTCAACCCGCACGTCCTGGATCCGCGGCGCGAGGCCTTCAGCCTGGACCGTGACGATCGATGGGCCGGCCTCGCAGTTCTCCAGCGTGAACTCACCCTGCTCGTTTGTCGTTCCTCTCGGCGGCCCGGGGTTTCCGAAGCGCTCGGTACCAATCATGGCCCTGGCCCCCTTGAGAGGCTGGCCGTTCGCGTCGATGACTCGCCCTTTGACGGTCAGACCTTTCGTGAGACGAACCACACCTTCGAGATTGCGCGAGAATGTGGAGATGTGCCCATCGCGATATTTGGGATGGGTCACGTTGCCGAAGATCCCGGCCAGATCCTTCGGCACGACGTCCAGACGCCATCGCCCTTGGGCGTCCGTCTTGGGTTCCCCGAGTGTGAAAACAGAATTCGAATTCTTCGTCCTCGGTCGGTGGCGCATTGACATGGACCGTGGCACCAACGATCGGTTGGCCCGCTTCGTCTCGCACGATTCCGCCGATGGTGGTGCCCGGCTCGAACCGCAGCTCCTTCATCGCCGGCAGTTTTACCGGCTGCCGCTCGTCGTCCCAGGAGAAGTAGATGGGGACGAGATTCTCGTTGCGGGCAGTGAACCACAGGCTTTGCACTGTTGCGCGGGAGCCCATTCGATGACCGCCGTTCCATCTTCGCCCGTCGTCACGGTTGCCTGTTGAAACTTCTTATCGATGCGAGCGTTGTAGGAGATATCCACTCCCTGGATCGGTTCATTCGTTGCCGCCGAGACGGCCCGTAGCGTAAGTTTTCCGTCCGATTTGGCGTCGTTGTTCGTTGTTGTGTCGCGCTTTGTTGGTGTGTCAGTCCTGGGAGCGAGCTGAGCCGTCGGTGCCTCGCCCGGATGGGCCGGGATCGCGGCCCAGGCGACCGCGACGGTAAGTGCCACCATCATGACGACCGTCACGGTCGCGGCGAGCACGGTTAATCTCGTCAGGAACATCACCTTGAACACTCCTTCGACCAATGCCGCGACTGCGGCCGGTACGGTGCCGGAAGACGCCCCTGCCGCCGCGTAGCCCAACGCGGTCCGGACTGTGGCACTCGCCAGACGCTCCGGCACCGTGATGTTGGCGATGGACTGCGGCAGTGCCGCCATTGGCCCAACCCCCAGGCGAATTCCACGTTCGACCAGTCGTTTGCGGAGCAGCGTACGGCCTCGAGCCAGGTGACTCGACAGCGTTCCCTCGGGTAGTCCCAACTCTTCAGCGGCCTGGCGACGTGACTTCCCTTCCAATTCGCAGGCAACCAGCGCCGCCCGATAGTGCTGGGGCATGCCGTTCAACTGCTCGTCGAGCAGGGAGAGCAACTCGGCCTGGTCCTCGAAGCTGGCCGTTTCAGGCTTGGATGATTCCATAATTCGCATTTCTCTCGCCTGCTGCCGCGCGCAGCGCCTCGCCTCCTTGGCGGTCCGGACAGCGACACCGTATAGCCAGTTGGCCAATCGCTCTCGCCGCCCGATCGAGGCAGCCCGGCGCACCAGGATGAGAAATGTCGCCTGGAAGGCGTCCTCCGCATCGTGGGAGCGAGCCAGCATCCGGCGGCAGACGCCCAAGACCATCGGCCCGTGGCGATGGACCAAGGCGGTGAACGCATCCTCGGCATCGGGTCCGCCTCGGGTGAGGAAGAGGTCCAGCAACTGGGCATCCGTCAACCCGCCGAGCGTGCCCAGGCTGTAAAGCGTCCGGAGCTGGCGGAGGGCGACATTCGCCGATCCCTTCTTCATCGGATGACCCTCTCAGGTCAGGTCTATTCTCACACTTTCCTCCATGATACTGGCCGTGGGGACCCCTGCGCGTGCATCCGTCGGAAAAAATCCGATGAATCGACGAACCTGCTCCGTTTGGCGGCCGGACGGCATGCGGCTTGCATCGTTATGCGACTTGCCGTTCGCGACGTTCCCGCATGCCGCCCGATCGAAATGACGGTGGCGGACCGGGACCAAACCGTGAAACCTCAGCATGACGGAGGCGAAAAACAATGACTGCGACCATGAAAGATCCGGTCTGTGGGATGGATGTGACGGCTGACAATGCAGCCGGACAAAGCGAGTACCAGGGTGAAACCTATTACTTCTGCTGCCAGAGCTGTAAACGGGACTTCGATGCCGATCCGGAGCGGTACGTCCAACAACCAATCGCCGCCAGCGGCCGGCCCTGACTTCAGAGCCGAAAACCAGGCGGAAGCAGATAACATTCCGCGAACCTCGGCGCGCTGCGCGGCTCGCTCCATTCGTTTGGGACTTGCCGCGCCGCGCCGATCACCAAAAACCTCTGGCGATCATATGCACGATGATGACCTTGCTCACCGTCCATCGGACGTAAGAGCGTAGGCAAACGCTCCCAGCAGTTCTCCGCTTTCACCGCCGTGGCATGCGATGCAATGCTTCGTGCTCCGAACGGCACCGAGCATCCGCGCACCCACATCGCACTTCGTGATGAAAATGTCCTCGCCTTGGTCCAAGGCTTCCAGAGCGTACTGCTCGAAACTGTCGAGCGGCCGGGTTGGCTGGCCGTACAGGCGGTCCATTCGCGGCAGATGGTCCGAGATGTAGACTTCGGCCATATCATGTAGCAGCAGGCTCGCCAACTCGAGACTCCGGCTGCTATCGCCGCGCTGACACTTCGGGTTGATGTGGCGGGTCCGCCATACGAGCGTGAACCGCTATAGCCGCGACAAGAATCAGGTCGCGGCCAATCGTTTCCGCAGAATATTCACATGATGGCGCTCGTGTCCGGCGATGATGTATGCCAGTGCGCGGACGGTCACCGAGCTGCCATTGGCGACGCCACGACGACCCCAAGCCTCGGCGGGCAGGCTTCGGAAGAAGCCGAGATGGGACTTGCGTACATGGGCGAACTCTTGCAGGATGTCAGCCAGAGCTCGCGCATCGGAATGGGCTCGATCGGCGTAGTCGTTTTCGTCGAATCCAGGAAGCTCCTTCGCATCCTGCCGGGCGAAGCGGAGCGCGCGGACACCGAAGATTCGCTCGGAGTCGATGAGATGTCCGACGACGTCCTTAACGCTCCAGGTGTATGGCGCGTGATGCTTCTCCGCCTCGGACTCCGTGAGGCCGCTCAATAAGGCGAGCGTCTCGGCAAGGTGGGTCTCGAGCTGGGCGAGAATGTCGCCTGGCGGCACGAGCGAGATATATGCGTGGTAGGAAGGCGGCGTACTCGCTCTGGTCAGGCCGGGTGGCGATCGAGCTGGTAGTCAAGTTGGGTACTCCTCGGTCATGGTCCGCATGGCAAGACGTGGCGCTGATCAATGGTGAGCGCCGGAATCACGGCATTCTATTTCGCATTCTCGGTTCAGGCCAGGACTTTGCACGGCGATCGGAACCAAGGAGGGCCACGCGGCCACGTACTTGTTCGGTGCACTCGGCTGAACGAAGATAAAGTCGAAATATCGCGAGGCCGCGGGAAACGATCGGAGAACAAAATGCACCTCAAGAGCCGAAGATCCTGGTTCGAACCCGCCATCGTCCTGGTCGTGGTGGGGATGTTGCCGGTCCCGCTCGCGGTCGCCTTCGCCGACCGGCCCGACCTGGTCGTGGCCGACTTCGAGGGCGACACCTATGTGGGTTGGGTCGATGAGGGAGAGGCGTTCGGCAACGGGGCCGGCTCGTGGGACATTGCCCGGCCAGATGGCTGTCGGTGGGTTTCTCGGGCGGGGCCTGGTCAACTCGTTCGCCGGAGGCGACCGATCGACCGGAAGCTTGACGTCCACGCCGTTCCGGATTGAGCGACCCTATCTCAATTTCCTGATCGGGGGTGGACGGTATCCGGGCTCGACCTGTCTGGACCTGCTATTCGGCGACAAAGTCGCGCGGACCGCCAGCGGACCGAACGACCGGCCCGGTGGCTCGGAACAGCTCGAATGGACGTCGTGGGATGTCCGCGAGCTAGTTGGTCAGACCGTGGTCCTCCGTATTGTCGACCGCGAGACCGGCGGCTGGGGACACATCAACGTCGACCAGATCGTCCAGAGCGACCACAAGCGCGGGCTCGCCCCAGCCCATCGCGAGCTCGTCGCCGGGTCGCGGTACCTACACCTGCCGATCCGGGATGACGCCCCATCGCGCCGCATGCGCGTTTCGGCCGCGGGGCGGACGGTCCGCGAGTTTGACATCAAGCTCGCCGAGGAACATCCGTCGTTCCAGGTCTTCCTGGACCTGAAGCCATTCCAGGGACAGACGCTCGCACTCGACGCGCAGTTGCCCGCCGAGCTCAAAGGCATTGGAACAGGTGACACTCGCGAACGAAGTTCCTGACGCGGGCCGGCTCTACCGCGAGCCGCGCCGGCCTCAGTTCCACTTCACATCGAGGCGCGGTTGGCTGAACGACCCCAATGGATTGCTCTGGTTCGACGGAGAGTACCACTTGTTCTACCAGCACAATCCCTACGGCTGGGATTGGGGTAACATGCATTGGGGACACGCCGTCAGTCGGGACCTGGTTCACTGGACCGAGCTGCCGATCGCCCTCTATCCGAAAGAGCATGGCGACTGGGCATTCTCGGGAAGCGGTGTGGTCGACCACCGAAACACCTCCGGCTGGGGGACCGGGGACTCGCCTCCCCTGGTCGTGGCATTCACCAGCACCGGGCGGGGTGAGTGCATCGCCTACAGCAACGACCGGGGCCGGACCTGGACCGAGTTTAATGGCAACCCAGTCGTCCGGCATTCGGGACGCGATCCTCGCCTGCTCTGGCACGGTCCGACAAAGCGCTGGGTGATGGCGGTGTATGATGAGACCGGGGGCACCCGGTCGATTGCCTTCTATTCGTCGCCCAACCTCAAGACGTGGAGGTTCGAGAGCAAGATCGACGGCTTTTTTGAATGTCCCGAGCTGTTCGAGATGCCGCTCGAGGGACGTCCCGGTCAATCACGCTGGGTCTTGCACGCGGCCGACGGCGCGTACCGGCTGGGACAGTTCGACGGTCACCGCTTCACTCCCGAATCCGAAAAGTTGCGGGTCTGGTACGGTCACTTTTACGCCTCGCAGACGTTCAGCGACACACCCGACCGCCGGCGCATTCAGATCGGCTGGGGAAACGGAATCAGCTTCCCCGGACAGCCGTTCAACCAGCAGATGACGATCCCTTGCGAGCTCACGTTGCGGTCGACATCCGAAGGAATCCGGATGCTGGCCCGGCCGGTGGCCGAGCTCAACTCGTTGCGCGGCAAGACGCACCGATTTGACGGCCTGGCCCTCAAGCCTGGCGACAATCCGCTACCGGGACTGACCGGTAGCCTCTTCGAGGTTCGCGCCGAGATCGACGTCGGTGACGGTGGCATTTTCGTCGTGAACATCGCGGGCAGGCCGGTCGTCTACGACGCGATCAAGAAGGCCCTCGCTTGTGGCGAGATCGCGGCCCCACTCGCGCCCGATGGTCAGGTCGTTCGATTGCGCATGCTGATCGACCGCGGATCGATCGAAGTTTTCGGCAACGACGGGAGAGTGGCCATCTCTTGTGCGTTCACGCCAATCAGCGACAAACCGTTCCTGAGTTTGACCGTGCCCTCAAGCGGCCATCCGGTGAAGATTCGATCACTTCAGGTGGACGAGCTGGAGTCGGCGTGGAAATAATGTCGCTCCGCCACCGTCGAACGATCAAGAATCCATGGCGGCCAATTTGAGCGGACGCGATCCTTTTCACGGAGGGTACGACGACATTAACGAGGTACCCAATGCTGGCCAAAATCCGATGCCCGCAGTGCGGCGCCGCCTCCCGAGGCCCGCGCAAGCGGGAACGGTCGCGTGTGACGGATGCGAGCACCAATTCGATCCTAAGAAAGTCCGGTATGTACCTACCTCGCTCGTCCGGAGGTTCAGCGGCGCGGTGCTGCTTGCCTTGGGTGGTCTGACATTCCTGACGAGCCTATCCGTGGCCTTGACGAGGATCAACCTGCAGGACCCGGACCTTGGCCCCGAGCTGATCGGCACGTTCCTGGTCCCCGTCATCCTGCTTGTCGTGGGCTCAATACTGGTTGGAGGCGACGCGGTCCAGCGAGGAAACCGAGCCCTCGGATGACGAGATGGAACAAACGTAGCGTTCAAACGCGTTAAGCTTCAGTGCGACTGGATCTCCACACCGTGCTTCTTGGCGGCCCGTTTGATTCGTTCCTTGATCTTCCTCACGTCAGCGGCGGCGTACTTGGCGGCGTTATCCTTGTGGTTGATATAGCTCCACGCCGCTCGGACGTGTTCGGGTGTATCGACCGGATACTTGTTGTTGACAGGATCGGCGAACTCGACGTCGCCGTATGCGTGCTCACCACGCTCGGGGTTGACATCCTCGCGGCGCTCAATCTTGGTACTCATGGCTCCTCCCGGTTCCAATGAAAACCTCAATGGGTTCGATCCCTGACCTGACTCGTGCAGTTCGCGTGCCGATTCTCAGCAAAAGAACTGTCGAGCTATCGCCAGAGTTCGTGGTCATCCGGGGCCACGCGGCCAATCAAGACCGTTATCCGCCTTCCCTTTGGGTCTGGATGTTGCTTATACTTACGGACAACTGTTTTTGGCGTGCGCGATCGCGACTGCACGTCTTACTTGGCATCCGCACCGCGGCCGATGCGCCGGAGCCGTCAACCGCTCTGGCCAATACCTAACTAAAGGGTTTATGCGCAATGGAAGTGCGTCCCTCTTCTCCTCAATCACCGCCGGACTCAGGCAATGGGCCTCCGCGTTCCAGCATTCCCCCGTTCAGCACGGACGCCGATCGCCGAGACTGGCTGCTTGATACCCTGGGAGAGCCGGTCTGTCGCAAGATTGGACTGTACCGCATCCCCAAGGACCTGACGCTCTCCGTGGTGATTCCCGCCTACAACGAGGCGAAGACGATTCATGAAATCCTTCGCCGTGTGCGCGCGGTCCCGATCAAAACGCAGATCATCGTGGTTGACGACTGTTCCAAGGACGGAACGCGCGACATCCTGCGCGACATGGAACAGCGCGACAAGGACCTGAAAGTCGTGTACCACGAGATCAACCAGGGCAAAGGAGCCGCCTTGCGGACCGGGTTCCGACATGCCACGGGACAGATTGTCATTGTTCAGGACGCCGACCTCGAGTATGACCCCGAGCAATATCCGCAGCTCATCCAGCCGATCGTCGAGGATCTGGCCGACGTCGTTTTTGGATCACGATTCATCGGCGAGACTCACCGCGTGCTTTACTTCTGGCACTCGCTGGCAAACAAAGGGTTGACTCTGCTCTCGAACATGTTCACGAATCTGAACCTTACCGATATGGAAGTCTGTTACAAGGTCTTTCGTCGTGAAGTCATCCAGGGGATCACGCTTAAGAGCGACCGGTTCGGCTTCGAGCCCGAAGTGACCGCCAAGGTCGCGCGGTTCACGTTCCCCGCCGAGAATGGGGAGCATCCACGCTCGTGCCGGATCTACGAGATTCCCGTCTCGTACCACGGACGGACTTATCGTGAAGGCAAGAAGATCGGCATCAAGGATGGGTTCCAGGCACTCTATTGCATTCTACGATACGCGTTCGCCGACTGAGTCGTCAGGCGTACGACATCCTGGCCTCTCGCCATACTATCTTCTGGCCCGTGCCTTCGGTACACGTGCTTCGGGCTCGGGAGCACGCAGCCGAGGAAGTATTTGCAATTGGGGCAGATGGTCGTCTTCCCTCGATCGTTCTCCCTCAGGTCGATGGGCTGCCCGCAGTTGGGGCAAGCGACAGTCGGCGGGCCGGGCGGCGTTTGAGCGGGGTTCACCTCCTGGCACACGGGACAGACGGCGTCCCCGCGAATCATGCCAGCGTAACCACAGAATTGGCAGGTTGAATCGCCGGCCGCATCCCGCTCGGACGAGTTCGAGTCCGCCGGCTGGGACAGCCAGGAAACAATGTCGTCATCGATCCTCGGTCGCACGCCGATCGGCTCGCCGTCCACGGCCAAGATGACGGCCAGTCGATGGCCGCAATGAGGACACGGTGGAAAAGGGACCGAATCCTCGCTGAGGATGCGCGACAACCTCACTGCACGACGTGCATGTCAACTGGAGCTGCATCGCCGGTCTCCCGGGAACTTTGATACGACAACTGTAATATCGTGTCTTGCGTCATTGTCAACAACGACATGATCACGGCTCGCGGTTTCGCTGCTCGTTGACCTGGTGAACCACCCATGCATTGGCGCGGCACGGGAGTTGGGAGTAGTTTGACAATCTGAGATCGACGATGCTGGGTGGGAAGACCGTTGGAAACGAACCGTCCAGCTAGGATCACCAGCGTGCAATCGATCGGAGTGCCGAAATGGGACCGGGTTCCCTTGCCGGCCTGGCGAGGCATCGGCGGCGGGAATTGATGGACCAGCCTGGCTTGGATCCGGTTGAGCACGCGCAAGCACTTCGTGGGCTGGGCCGGATCAATCGCGTGAGCCGGAGCGAGGCGATTCTCTGGCCGTCAATCGCTCGGTTGGCTCGAGCCTCTCCGGGTAAGTCGATCCGCGTTCTGGACCTGGCCAGTGGTGGCGGCGACGTGCCCATGGCATTGACGTCGCGGGCGTCGCGGGCGCGGCTGGACGTCCGAATCGAAGGGAGCGACATCAGCACCGAAGCCGTGCGGTTCGCTCGAGCTCGGTCAGCCGAGCTACGGAGCGGCGATTCGCTTTTCGGTGCTGGATGTTCTCAACGATCCGATTCCCGAGGGTTACGACGTCGTCACCTGCTCCTTGTTCCTGCACCATCTTGATGAGGCCGGCGCGGTCGCGCTCTTGAGCAAGATGGCAAACGCCGCGGGGCGGTTGGTGCTGGTAAACGACTTGGTTCGCGGGCGAATCGGGTATGGGCTGGCCTGGGTTGGCTGCTATCTTCTCAGCCGGTCGCCGATCGTGCGACACGACGGGCCGGTCTCGGTTGCCGGTGCCTATACGATCCCCGAAGTCGGCCGCGCTGGCGGAGCGGGCTGGGCTCGTTGGTGCGAGCCTGTCGCGTCACTGGCCATGTCGATTCCTCCTCCATTGGAGTCGGGGATGTCCATGACAGCGCGTCTCGAGTGCTCCGATGCGATCGCCGGCACGACCTGGGATGCCCTCGTCGTGGGAGCTGGGCCGGCCGGCGCACTGGCCGCCCGTCAATTGGCTGTGGGCGGAGCGCGGGTGTTGCTGGTCGAAAAAAAACGATTCCCTCGATGGAAGGTCTGCGGGGCATGTCTCAATGGGCAAGCCCTCGCGGTGCTGGAATCAACCGGGCTCGGCAGCTGGTCGCGGGGCTGGGCGCGATTGACGTTGAAGGAATTCCAGGCCAGGTACCGCGGCCGGACGGCGCGGAGTCGCTTTGCCCGTCGGGGCGGCGGTTTCCCGAGCGAGTCTCGATGCCGCGCTGGTGGATGCCGCCACCGATCAGGGGGTGCGATTCCTGCACGAAACCGCGGCAATCGTCGGTGGGATCCGAGACGAGGCTCGTCTCGTGAAGCTCGGGCACCCGGGACGGACGATCGAGGTGAGCGCGCGGGTGGTGTTACTGGCCAGCCGGGCTCGCTAACTCGTGTCGGGAGCGCGAGGGCAACGGCCGGCCTCGAATCGTGTCGGGATCGCGCATGGGCGCGGGCTGCCGGGTCGAGGAGGCCCCTGATTTCTTTGATGCCGGGACGATCTTCATGGCTGTCGGCAAGAACGGATATGTCGGCCTGGTCCGGGTCGAGGATGGGAGCCTGAATGTCGCGGCCGCTTTCGATCCCGAGCTGGTACGACGGCTTGGAACACCGGGCATCGCGGCGGCGGCGATTGTTTCCGAGGCCGGGTTTCCGCCGGTTGTTTCGCTCGAATCGGCACAATGGCAAGGGACGGCTCGGCTCACTCGCAGGATGGAGCCGCTCGCCGAGGAGCGGATGTTCGTGCTGGGCGACGCGGCCGGTTATGTCGAGCCGATCACCGGCGAGGGGATCGCCTGGGCCTTGGCCTCGGCGCGGGCGATCGCACCGCTCGCGCTTCAGGCGATCGAACGATGGCATCCGCGGCAAGGACTGGCCTGGTCGGACACGCATCGGCGACTGGTCCTCCACCGGCAGCTTGTCTGTCGCGCATCGGCGATCGTGTTGCGTAAGCCTTGGCTCACTCGCCTCGCGTTCGAAGTCCTGAGCCGGGCTCCCGGCGCGGCGGGGCTGATTCTCCAGCAATTGAATGCACCTCCCTCCTTTTCAAAGGCGAGCTGACCATGCCCACGTTGATCGCCGGGATCGGTACCGCTGTCCCGCCGCACCGGATCGCCCAGGCTGACGCCGCCGAGATCGCTCAGCAATTCTCCTGCGAGACGGCCGCTCAAGAGCGCCTTTTCCAGAGCCTGTACCGCCGGGCGGGTGTGGAGACACGGCATAGCGTGGTTCTGCACAGATCGGCCGGGGAGCTGGATCGATCGGCAATCGTTCTACGGGCTCAAGAACCCGACGACTCGCGACCGGATGCGGAAGTACGAAGAGGAAGCCGGAGCATTGGCCGTCGCCGCGGGGCAGAGGGCCGCTCGAGGACGCGTCGGTCACGCCGGCTCGGGTCACTCATCTGGTCACGGTCTCGTGCAGTGGCTTTTATGCGCCGAGCTTTGATATCGCTTTGATCAAGCAATTGGGCCTGTCCGCCGATGTCGCCCGCACCCACGTCGGCTTCATGGGCTGCCACGGGGCGCTCAACGGCCTGCGGGTGGCAAACGCCTTTCTCAACGCCGATCGGTCGGCCTGCGTATTGCTTTGCGCGGTCGAGCTGTGCAGTCTCCATCACCAGTACGGCTGGGACTCCGATCGGATCGTCGCCAACGCTCTGTTCGCCGATGGAGCGGGGGCTCTGGTCGGTGTCACGGGAGAGGCTTCAGCCGCGGCAAAGGGTTATCGGGTGGTCGCGTCCGGATCGACGCTGATCGAGGACTCGGAAGATGCGATGTCGTGGCGGATCGGCGACCACGGCTACGAGATGACACTCTCGCCGCGCGTCCCGGAGATCATCGGCCGCCACTTGCGACCGTGGCTCGAGGGCTGGCTGGACAAGCACGGTTTGACGATCGCGACACGTCGGCTCCTGGGCCGTTCATCCAGGCGGACCACGCATCCTCTCGGCGTTCGGAGAAGCGACCGGACTCCATCGAGGTGCGGTTGAACACTCATCCGCCGTCCTGGCCGAGTACGGCAACATGTCGTCACCGACAATCCTCTTCATCCTCGATCGATTGAGGCAGGCCAAAGCCGCCGCGGCCGTTGGTGGCCCTGGCGTTCGGACCGGGCCTGGCGGTCGAGGCGTCGCTCTTGGCTTGAATATCATACTTCCGGAGGCGAAGTCGCCGGTGGGATCGGTTCAGTCACGATTGGCCAGATCGTCAGCCGGAGTCCTGCCGCGACGATCATCGCCATTACGAACCCGCAAATAATTCCGATGAGAAGCTCTTGCAACTCCGGTTCGCGACTCCTACCGATCCACGCCGACGTCTGGTGGCCGAACGATAGCGGGAGGAGAACCTCCGTCAAGGCATAATAAGCCACGAGAAACGTGGCGTCCGAAAGTCCGATGATCGTTACCGCGACGATGACAGATGACAGAAAAAGCGTGATTTTCTGCGCCCGCGTGGTCGCCAGCTTTTCTCTCGCGCGCTGGGCCAAGCCGTCGGAATAACGCTTGTATGCCAGTGCCGAAGTTGACCCCACGATGAGAACCACGGCGACGGTGGGTGCGACATCGGCGCGATAGACACCGACAATCAGGGCCGACACGGCAACGGCCGCCATGATCCCGCGTATTTCGAGACGAATCCGTGGCCGTTGCATGGCTGACTCTCCGAAACGAAAGCTGATCGAAGAACAGACATCCACAGCGCCATGATACACCGAGATTGGACAAAAGTCAGAGGGAGTTCCACCAAATGCTAGCCTCCGCGGGTCGAACTATGCCAATATGGTAGGACAGCCGACGAAGACTCTTTGCGTTGAGTGAGGTGAGCGTTGTTTACGGCCTAAGAATTGGATTGAGCACATGCCGCGGTCGGCCAAACCACCCCCCGAACCCCCCTCGCAAGGGGGGGAAAGTGAGCCGCCCCTTTTCCCCCCCTTGCGAAGGGGGGTTCGGGGGTGACGTGCCGCCAGTCCAAGCGTTGGCGCTTGATCGGCGGAAGAGCTATCGCGTCTCGGCTTGTATCGCTGCTCGACGATTCTCAGAGCCCGTTTGTTCAGGAGCCGCATTTCCATGGTTGACAAGCAGGAGGGGAAATGGGTCGTTCCGAACCCGCAGGTTCCCCGCACGTTTGGCATGATGAATATCATCTTCGGCGGCCTTCTGCTCCTGATGGGAGTGGCCTACATCGGCCTATGGGTGGTGATGCCGCACTATACCAAACAAATTGTGGATCAGGCGTCCAAACAACAGGCCGCTCAGAAGGCGCAGCGTGAGGCGCAGATCGCCGAGCTGAAACGTCAGGAGGACGCCGCCAAGACCACGGAAGAAAAGGAGAATTTCCAGGTTCAGAGAGAGAACCTGGAGAAGAACGCTGAGCCGGACATGAGCGAGTTTATGGATCTCTCCAATTGGAACGTCTTTGCCGACATCCGGCTCGCGATTTATTACTGCACGGAATTAGGCGCGGGGCATCATGCTCAATCTGCTCATGTTGGTCTCGGGCGTAGGATTGCTAGGCCTGGCGGAATGGGGTCGCCGGCTGGCCGTTTGGGTCGCATGGGGCAAGATCGTCCGCTGGGTTGCGATCATGATCACGACGATGGTGCTGGTTCTGCCCATAACCACGCAGAAAATGCAGAAAGCGTTCGACAAGGTCGAGCAACAGACCAAGGCACGAGGGGGCGGGGCCGCGGTGTTTCCGATGGGGAGCTTGGCTCAGTTCACGGCGATTAGCGGTGCGATCACCGCGATCTTCGAGGCCCTTGTCTTTTCGATTTACCCCGGGCTCACGATCTGGTATCTGACCCGACCTCCAACGTCGAGCGGCCTGCATGGCGAAATTGCCGCTCGGTCCTCCTGTTCCAGGCGATGGGCCGGGAGAGTTGGCGTGAACCTGGCGACAATTTTGTTCGGTTCGCTCGCCGGCCCGGAGTGCCGGCGAGCTCGGCGCGAGGTTGGCTGATCGTGGTCCGCACGCTGATCGGCCTGCTGCTGGCGGCGATTGTGGTTTTCATGATTTAGATCTGGTGGTTCGCGCAGGTCAATGACCCATACTTCAATCCCGCGGAGATGTTGCGGTTTTCGCTATCGGCTTCGGCGATGATCTTGCTGACGATCGCGTTGGTGCAGGCGCCTGCGGTGCTGGCGGGTTCGCTCGCTGGCGAACGAGAGCGCGGCGTGCTTCAGCTTCTGCTCACCACGGCTGTGAGTTCCCGAGAGGTCGTGCAGGGACGGCTGCTGGGCAAGCTCAGCCAGGTGGGGATGATCCTGATGTCTGGCATCCCGCTGCTGGCGCTCCTGGCGGCGTGGAACGGCTTCGGCCTGTTACAACTGGCAACGCTCCTGTTGCTTCCGGCCGCGGTTGCGCTCGGGGGAGGGGGGCTAGCCGTCGGTGCGTCGGTCGTTTCCCGCCGGGGCCGTGACTGCGCTGCTGAGTGTTTACATCATCATCCTCGGGCTGTTCTTGAGTCCGCTGCTCGCGCGGCTGGGTGTGCCCGCGCCAGCCCAGGTGGGCAGGTGGCTTGAGACGTTCAACCCTTACGCGAGCATGAATCGCCTGGCTCAAGGTGAGGAGGTCACCCCCGCGCTGGCGACTTCCGGGGTCTGGCTGCTGATGGGCTTGGCCGGCATCGCGGTGGCGACCTGGCGGTTGCGGCCAAGTTGCCTGGCTTCCACGGAAATCCCGAAGAAAGTCAGTCACCGCGGGCGGGTCCCGGAGCTCGGCGAGCGGCCCATGCTGTGGAAGGAGCTGTACATTGAGCGAGTGGGGACCCTCGGCCGCGTCGGCCGCTGGCTGGGTGTCCTGCTCACTGTCGGGATCGGTGGCGGCAGCTTGGTTCTGGCGGGGATCATCGTCTGGGGCCTGTTCCGAAATGATGAAGCCGGTTGGACTTTATGGGCGACCGACATGCTGCGCGCGCTCGGAGGGGCGCCGGCAGGTTTCTGGGCTGGCTGATTCAGTTGGCGATCGGCTTGCGGGCGGCGGTGTCGATCGCGTCGGAACGCGAACGGGGCACTTGGGTCGCACTCTTGATGAGCCCGCTCGAGCCCGCGTGAGATCGTGCAAGCCAAGCTCGTCGGCAGCCTGCACGCGTTGCGATTCATGGTGGGCGCCGTGGTCCTCGCCTTGACGATCGCCGTCATCGTCGGCGCGATGCCCGTGCGGTTCGTATGTCGACATGGATGGCCGGCAACGCTGTCGCCGCTGTGTTCATGGCCGCGATCGGAGTGCGCTGCTCGCTCGCCCTCCCGACGGCGACAAGGGCCATGACCTGGACGATCGCTTCGTGGTTGATCTCGTTCGCGTTCGTCGCCTTCGTGGCCGCCTCGATCATCGCGATCGTGTGCCATGTTATTTTGGCTCTTTGGTAGGTCGAGATGCAGTACGCCCTGGTTTCAGCTAAACTCGAGCCCCGTGGTTTCCCATGTCGATGAGCACGGCGTGGCCGCTCACGACCGGTCTGGTCACGCTTCTGATCGCGTTGTTGATCGAATTCGACACGCGACTTCGGTTCGACCGGATCGCCGGCCGGATGGCCGGCGGGGCGATGGCGACCAAAGTCGATGACATGGCTTCACGGACATGCGCTTGAACCGGTCTTTATGCCGGCGCGAAAGCAAGCGACGTGCCAAACAGCCAACATCGGTCCCAGCTCTTGGCGGAATCGCTCGAAAGCTGAACGCGGTTTGCGGTCAGTTCGAGGGTTTGGCCGCTGGCTCCGTGGTCGCGGAGTCGGCTGGTTTGAGGGTCGGCGACGAACGCTTCGTCTTGGTTTGGGATTTCGCGGTTTTCTTGACCGCAGTTTTTGAGCGGCGAGCCGTCGTGCGTGGTTTACCGCCGTAAAAATCTTGGTGTTCCGGCTCCGCGGCAAAGAATCCTTTCATCGGCATGAGCTGGGTCACGATCGGATTCGCAAAGACGCGAGCGGATGAGAGGTTCTGATACGACTTGTACGGCGGCCTCCATCTGCTCCTTGTTATGGTAGAAGATGACCGAGCGGTACTGCGGGCCCTCGTCCAACCCCTGCCGATTCAAAGTCGTCGGGTCGTGACAAGCCCAGAAAACCTTGAGCAGATCCTCGTAGGTAATGATCTCCGGGTCATAAGTCACCTGGACCACCTCCGCGTGTCCGGTCCAGCCTTCATGGACCATGTCGTAGGAGCGAAACCGCGGATCGCCTCCAGAATATCCCGAGACGGCTGACAGAACACCCGGAAGCCGGTCGTATTCAAACTCGACGTGCCAGAAGCAGCCGGCTCCAAACGTCGCCTTCTCGTACTTGGGCTTGGTTGGCTTCTTCGGCTTGGCGGCGTCGGGCTTGGTTGAATCGCGTTTGGTCGCGTCGGGCTTCTTGCCTGGCTCGACGGTATTCCCTTTCGGTTGGGTCTTGGCCGGCTCGGTCGTGTTCTGGGCCGGCGAACGCGGTGAGGCCGAGAACCACGGCAATTGCAAGGGATGTCGACAAGTGACGCGTGAGGTCATGGAATGACTCCCCGTTATCGATACGGGCAAGGCGGTAGGTCAAGCTTTCCGGCCTTACTTGGCACCATAGTCAGGCCGGAAAGCCAGACCTGGGTACCTCTTGTGGCGGGTTGATGTCGATCCCGGCACGTCCAGCATGGGCCACTCGCCTAACCTGGCGCGCGCCGATATTGGATCGCCTGCTCGGAAGCGTCATATCTCTTTATACGTTCGCGGTATGACGATGTCCAGACGGTAAGGCGTACCGGCAGGAGCCGCTCGCCGCGCATTCGTGCCGGCCATACCTTGAACTGGACTTCGGAATGCATTCGAATAACGGCCCGAGGATCGAGCCGGAACCGCCCCGTTGACCTCGGAGAACCCGTCGGACGAATCCAGCACCTCGGCGCCGATGGCCGAAGATCGCGAGGAGAATCATGATGGAGTCGAAGCAGGACGAAGCGACTATGGCTGCGACCACGTCGATGATCGAATTGGAACCGCTCGAAAACGCAGTCCACGTCAACTCCGACCTCGCTCCCACGACACTTGCTCAGCGGACTTGGGGCGTCATGGACATCGCCGCGCTCTGGGTTTCGATGTCGGCTTGCATTCCAACCTACATGCTGGCCTCTTCCCTGATCTCGGAAGGGATGAACTGGTGGCAGGCTGTACTCACCATCTTTCTGGGTAACACGATTGTGCTGATCCCGATGATTTTGAATGCCCACGCCGGGACCAAGTACGGCATCCCGTTTCCAGTCTACTGCCGGGCCTCGTTCGGCATCCTCGGAGCGAACGTGCCCGCGCTCTTGCGCGCCTGGTCGCGTGCGGCTGGTTCGGGATCCAGGCTTGGATCGGCGGCTGGGCGATCTACAAGATCCTCGCCATTTATGTGCCGGGCTGGGAAAACTTGCCGAAGATTGGCTGGCTCGAGATCAATGCCGCGCAACTGGCGTGTTTCCTGGCTTTCTGGGCCGTCAACATGGCTGTGATCTATCTGGGAATCGACTCGATTCGCGTCCTCTTGAATATCAAGGCGCCGTTGTTGATCGCGCTGGGGCTTGCGCTTCTGGTTTGGGCGTACCGGCAGGCGAACGGATTTGGGCCGATGCTGGCTCAGCCTTCGCAATTTGAGCCGGGACAGCCGAAGGCCGGCCAGTTCTGGATGTTTTTCTTCCCGGCATTGACCGCCATGATCGGCTTCTGGGCGACTCTTTCGCTGAACATTCCGGATTTCACCCGGTACGCTCGCTCACAGCGAGACCAGATCCTCGGCCAGGCCCTTGGCCTGCCGGCGACGATGGCTTTGTACTCGTTTATCGGCGTGGCCGTAACCTCGGCGACTGTGACGATTTATGGCGAGTCGATCTGGGACCCGGTCGAGCTACTGTCGCGGTTTCGTGATCCCTGGGTGCTGTCGATCGCGATGGTTTCGCTCTGTCTAGCAACCCTGGCGACCAATATCGCCGCCAATGTGGTCAGCCCGGCGAACGATTTCACACACCTATGGCCGCGACGGATCTCGTTCCGGACGGGTGGTTTGATCACCGGTGTGTTGGGAATCCTGATCCAGCCCTGGAAGCTGATCGCCGATCCATCGGGATACATCTTCAAATGGCTGGTCGCCTATTCCTCCTTGCTGGGCGCGGTCGGGGGTATTCTCATCGCTGACTACTATGTCATCCGCCGGACCCGGCTCGATCTGAAGGGACTTTATTCGAGCGCGGGCCCTTACTGGTACTCCGGCGGCTTCAACGCCGTGGCGCTGATCGCGCTGGCGGTGGGGATCGCCCCGTGTGTGCCCGGTTTCCTGGGCACTGTCGGAGTGCTGGAAGTCTCGCCGGTGTGGACTTCCCTGTACAGCTACGCCTGGTTCATGAGCTTCGGTCTCTCCTCGCTGTCGTACGTCTTTCTGACGTGGGCCGTTGGCCGAGGGCAGGGCTCTTGATACGTGACGTCGCGTTCCCCCTCACCCGGCCTTCGGCCGATCTCTCCTCAAACGGGGCGAGGTTTTAACGACGAAAGGCCAGTGCATAACAAACTTTACGACGCAAAAGAATGAACCGGTCGCCCTCGCCCCTTACGGTGAGAGGAAGGGCGTGAGGGGGCCTGGGCGCTGGCGAGGTCTCAACCCTTGCCGGTTTTCCAGACGGGATCGTGGTGCGATTCTTTCGGCGACTCGAACCAGCGGGTCATCGTCATTTTCTGTTGGGTGTAGAACTGGATCGACTCGGTCCCTTGGATATGCAGATCACCGAAGAATGAGCTGTTCCAGCCGGTGAACGGGAACCAGGCCATGGGGGCGGGCACGCCCACGTTGATGCCGATCATGCCGGCATTGAAGTGGTGTTTGAACTGGCGGGCGGCCCAGCCGCTTCGGGTGAAGATCGATGCGCCGTTGCCGTAGGGACAGTCGCTGCCGATCGCGAGAGCGTGGTTGAGATCGTCGACGCGCACGACCGAGAGCACTGGCCCGAAGATCTCTTCGCGAGCAACTCGCATCGCGGGCTCGACGTGGTCGAGCACGCTCGGGCCGATCAAGAATCCGCTCCCCTCGGGCCGGTTCGAACGACCGTCCAGGGCGACCTCGGCGCCCTCGTTGTGCCCGATCTCGATGTATCCCTCCACGCGCTCGAGGTGATCGCGAGTGATCACTGGTCCCATGTCAACCTCCACGCCACTGTCGGTGGGCCCGACTTTCATCCGGCTCGCACCCTGGCAAAGCCGTTCGACTAGGGAGTCGGCGACTCTTCCCACGGGCAGGGCGATGCTGCCCGCCATGCAACGCTCGCCCGCGCAGCCGAAGGCCGAGAGCAAGAGCGCGCCGAGTAGCCTGATCGAGATCGGCATCGGGCATGATAATCAGATGGTTCTTCGCCCCGCCGGCCGCCTGGACCCGCTTGCCGTTACATGTGCCGGTCTCGTAGACGTGCCGGGCCACGGCCGTCGAGCCGACGAACGAGACCGCTCGCACCAGCGGATGCGTCAAGAGCGCATCGACGCATTCACTGTCGCCGTGGACGATATTCAAGACCCCCTCGGGCAACCCCGACTCCATCAGCAGCTCAGCAAGCCGGACGGCCGACAGCGGTACTTTCTCCGAGGGCTTCAAGACGAACGTGTTGCCACACGTGATCGCAATCGGGAACATCCAGAGTGGCACCATCGCCGGGAAGTTGAACGGCGTGATCCCCGCACAGACTCCGACGGGATGTCGAATCGTCTCGCAGTCAACCTGCCGGGCGATGTTGGCGAGCGACTGACCCATGATCAGGCTGGGAACTCCGCAGGCGAACTCGACGACCTCGATGCCACGGTGGACCGATGCCCGCGCCTCGGCGGTTGTCTTGCCATGCTCTCGCGTGACCAGGCTGGCCAGCTCATCGGCGTGCGCGGTGAGTCGCTCGTGAAACCGGAACATCACTCGCGCCCGTTCCACGACCGGCGTCTCGGCCCAGGCCGGCAGAGCCGCGGCGGCCGCTCGGACGGCGCGATCGACGTCGTCCGGCGAACAGAAGGGAACTGTCGCAATCACGCGTCCGTTCGAGGGATTGTAAACGGCGCCGACTCGCGCCGCTCGGCTCGGCTCCCAGCGTCCGCCGATCAACATTTTGACTCGTTCTTCTGCCTCGGTTTCAGTGCGGGTCGCAGCCATCGGTATATCTCCGTCGAGAGGAATCGATTGACATCCTAACATCGAGTATCCCGCGCGAAATAGGCCCAAGCTTCCTCGTGCCCCTCCCGACTGGCATTGGGTGCCTCATTCATGTAGGATTTTCGAACGTGTCGAGTATCCCAGGCTTGAAGGATTCGTCATGTCCCGAGTTGTGCGAGGCGGCTTGATCCAGGCCACGCTCTGTGAGCCACTGACCTCGCCGGTCGCCGTGGTCAAGAAGGCGATGATTGAAAAGCACGTCGCCTTGATCGCCGAGGCCGCGCGACGCGGAGCGCAGGTGGTCTGCTTGCAGGAGCTGTTTTACGGTCCTTATTTCTGCGCCGAGCAGCAATCGCGGTGGTACGAACTGACGGAGAGGGTGCCCGAAGGCCCCACAACACGCTTGATGAGCGACCTTGCCAAGCAGCACGGGATCGTTTTGGTCGTGCCTGTTTATGAGGAAGACCTCACGGGCGTATATTACAACTCGGCCGCGGTGATCGACGCGGACGGACGCTACCTCGGCAAGTTTCGCAAGATGCATATCCCGCACTGCCCACCTGGTTTCTGGGAGAAGTTCTACTTTCGGCCGGGCAACCTCGGCTACCCCGTTTTTGACACCAAGGTGGGCAAGGTTGGGGTGTATATCTGCTACGACCGCCATTTTCCGGAGGGGGCACGCTGCCTGGGATTGAACGGCGCCGAGATGGTTTTCAATCCCTCCGCGACGGTCGCCGGACTCTCCGAATACCTCTGGAAGCTCGAGCAGCCAGCTCACGCGGTGGCCAACGGGTACTTCGTCGGGAGCGATCAACCGCCCCGGTATCGAAGAGCCCTGGCGTATCGGCGAGTTCTACGGCCAGAGCTATTTCTGCGACCCGCGCGGCCAGATGCTCGCGGTCGGCAAACGCGACAGCGATGATATCGTGGTCGCCGACCTGGACCTCGATCTGATTCGAGAGGTGCGCAATACCTGGCAGTTCTTTCGCGACCGCCGGCCGGAAACGTATGGCGCGATCGTCGAGCTCTGAACTCACCCCAATTCAGGCCAAACATCAGAGACTGGAGGGCAGGGCCGCGCATGACGACCACCGATACTCGTGCACAAATGCTGGCTTCGCCAACGCTGCCCAGCTCGGCACACACGCCCGCTCTTTATGATGGCCCAACTCGCGACGAAGTGCTGGCGATGCGCCGGCAGTATCTCACGCCCGGCCTGATCACGTATTATCGCGAGCCCTTGATGATCGTCGAGGGCCACATGCAGTACGTCTGGGACGAGACCGGCGCGCCAATACCTCGACGCCTTCGCCGGGATCGTCACGGTCTCGGTCGGGCACTGTCATCCCAAGGTCATCGAAAAGGTCCGTGCCCAAGTGGGCCGGCTCCAGCACACAACGACGATCTACCTCCATCCCACGGTCGCGCAATTCGCTCGGAAGCTGGCCGAGCACATGCCCAAGGGGAGCGGTCTCTCGGTCAGCTACTTCACGAATTCCGGCAGCGAAGCCAACGAGATCGCTGTCCTGTCATCGCGTGAATTCACCGGAAACGTGGATGTCATCAGCCTGCGTAACGGCTACCACGGTGGGACGCAGGCGGCCATGTCGCTGACCGCCCACGGGAACTGGAAGTTCAAGACGAATCCCACGCTGGGCGTGAAACACGCGACACCGGGTTATTGCTATCGATGCCCGTACGGACTCGAGTATCCGAGCTGCGATGTGAAGTGTGCGCGTGACGTCGAGGATCTGATCCAATACGAGACGCCTGGAGAGGTCGCTTGCTTCATCGCTGAGCCGATCCAGGGAGTCGGTGGAGTGGTCACACCGCCTCACGAGTATTTTGAGATCGTCTACGACATCGTCCGCAAGCACGGTGGGCTATGCGTGGCCGACGAGGTCCAGACCGGTTTCGGCCGGACCGGCACGGCTTTCTGGGGCTTCGAGAACTGGGGCGTGACGCCCGACCTCGTCACGATGGCTAAAGGGATCGGCAACGGCGCACCACTCGCGCGTGCGTCACCCGGCCGGAGATTGCTCGGGTCATGAAGAACCGGGTTCACTTCAACACGTTCGGCGGCAACCCGATCTCGATGACCCAAGGGCTGGCGACTCTCGAAGTGATCGACAGCGAGGGCATCCAACAAAACGCGCTGGTGGTTGGTGCTCATCTGAAGAATCGTTTGCTGGAGCTGCAACCGCGTCAACCCATGATCGGGGAGGTCCGGGGAATGGGCCTGATGCTCGGCGTCGAGCTGGTGCGCGACCGGCAGTCCAAAGAACCCGCCTCGGCGGAGACGGCCGACCTGCTGGAACTGTGCAAGGAGCGCGGTCTGTTACTCGGGAAGGGAGGACTGGCCGGCAACACCCTTCGCATCAAGCCGCCGATGTGCATAACGCGAGACGACGCCGACTTCCTCGTCGATTGCTTGGACGAGGTGCTAGCATTAGTCACATCACCGGCATGAACAACAGGCGTGACAGAAAGGTTTTAGCCGCTGATCGGCGCGGAGACACGCGGATCTGAGTAAGAGAATGGAGCAGCAAGTATAGACGTGCTGATGAGCCCCTCCCGAGATTTCTTTGTTTTTGATCCGCGTTCATCCGCGTTGATCCGCGGCAAATAAGTTCCCACCTCCTCAACATCTCGCGATTTTGAGCCGATTCGCGGCACCCGTTTGTCAACGCGGGGGATCGGGGCGTCTCTTGCGTGTGTTCTCATAAGCCAGACGCCTAAACTTTGGTTCGGGTCCAAAGTTGAGAACAAGACCGACCTCGATATCTGTTGCGCGAAGATAGTTTAACAATTGAGCCTCGTGAGCCGGCTCGATCAATCGCGCGACCTTGAGCTCGACGATGACTCGTCCCTCGACGAGTAGGTCTGCTTTGAAGTCACCGATCTTGCATCCGCGGAACCACACCGGCACGGGAAACTGGCTATCGACCTGATAGCCAGAGGCGCGCAGCACAATGGCCATCGCATTCTGGTAGACTGACTCCAGAAAGCCTTGGCCGAGCTCGTTATACACCTCGTAGAAGGCATGCAGAATTGCACCTGTCAGCTTCTCATGTTTCAGTCCTCGTTCCTGTGCATCCATCAGCCGCTCCTCATTTCATCAAACAAATAGAGTTGCAGCCGCGGATCAACGCCGAGACACGCGGATCAATAAAGAGACTCCTGACCAAGCTCGTTCTTCACGGATAGATTCTCAACCTGGAACCACATTCAATTCGTATTTGCAGATCCGTGTTCATCCGCGTTGATCCGCGGCTAAAACTCTTCCAACCAAGACGTCCTCAGACGTGCTGGGGCGGCCGGATTGGCTCGACCTCACCGCCGCACCAGCTTCGCCTGGTACTCATTCCAGCTCATCGGCGGCCGCCCTGAGTCCACTTCCCGCATCGTGATGCAACCCTCGACCGGACAGACCAGGCTACACATGTTGCAACCAACGCATGTATCTTCTTTAATCGAGAAGAGGTTGATGGTCTCACCGCCGGCCGCGGGAACGACGACGTGTCCGCCTGAATAGGTCACACCATTTCGCGAGCCGTTCGAAGCGAGGAAGTCGGCCGTGGGCAATCGATCCCACTGGATCGACTGGTGGCAGCCGTCTTCACAGGCGATGTAGCAAAGTCCACAGTGGATGCACTTCTCCTGATCGATCCGGGCGACGACCTTGTAATTCAAGTCAAGCTCACCCCAGGTCTTGATGCGAGGAACGGATCGGCCGGCGAAGTCGGCGATCGTCCGGAACCCCTTTTCGCGCATCCAGCCCTCGAGCCCGCTGGTCAGATGCTCGACAATCCGGAAGCCGTAATGCATCACGGCCGTGCAAACCTGGACCGAACCGGCGCCGAGCAGAAGGAACTCCACGGCGTCCTGCCAGGCCTGGATGCCGCCGATGCCACTGATGGGGACCTGGATGTCCAGATCGGCCGCGATGGCGGCGACCATATCCAGCGCGACCGGCTTGACGGCCGGCCCGCAATAGCCGCCATGACTGCCGAGGCCACCGACCGCCGGCTTCGGGGCGAACGTATCGAGATCCACGCCCATGATCGAGCTGATCGTGTTGATCAAGGAAAGTGCATCGGCACCGCCCCGGACGGCAGCGCGTCCGATCGAGGTCACGTCACTCACATTCGGCGTGAGCTTGACCATCACGGGGATGTTGGCGACCTCCTTGACCCATTCGGTGATCATGCAGGCATAGTCGGGGACCTGTCCCACCGCCGAGCCCATGCCGCGCTCGCTCATGCCATGCGGGCAGCCGAAGTTGAGCTCGATCCCGTCCGCACCGGCGTCCTGCGTCTTCTTGGTGATGTCGTGCCAGGCCTTGCGCGTCGACTCGACCATCAACGACACGAAGAGTGCTCGATCGGGATACGATTTCTTGACTCGAGCGATTTCCTTGAGGTTGACATCCAGCGGACGATCGGTAATCAACTCGATATTATTGAGTCCCATCACCTTTCGGCCGTCGAAGTCGAGGCCGCCGTAGCGCGACGACACGTTAACGATCGGCTCCTCTGCGAGCGTCTTCCAGACCGCTCCCCCCCAACCAGCGTCGAAAGCGCGTCGGACCTGGTACTCGGAATTCGTGGGCGGCCCCGACGCCAGCCAGAATGGGTTGGGCGCCTTGACCCCACCGAATTCAATCGACAAATCAATCATCGACGCTCCTAGTCCGACTGATCGCGGCAACGGTTAGCGAGGGGAGGGAAGCCCTAACCCCTCTCGGCTCGGAGATGCTACGATGAATCCGGATGTGCACCGGCTCTCTACCGATCGGGACGCCGGCGAATCCATGCTCACTGATCCCATACTGCCAATCAACAATCTCAATGTCGAGGATGCGCATGTCCAGTATCCCTGGACGATCGAGATTTTGAATCGCGGTAATTGTCGCTTTGAAGGAATGTTGAATCCGCGAGAATGGGGTTTTCGAGGCATGAAACGAGTTCGGCAAGGGTTCTCCAGAATGAGGGCGTACAGCCCCAACAGTCGAGAGAATGCTTTCCTCCCAGTTTACTACGCCGACTCCCTCTCATCGTGTGAAAGCGATAATCCTCGGTTCCTAACGAGCAATGAATCCAGGGCACTGATCGCGAGATGTCGTTTGTAGGAGAACGGATCGATGATGGGGTTCGCTGCGGATGGCGCGACACGACAAGCCTTGATCGAGGGCCCGTTATTCCGCGAGTGCCCCCACCAAGGGGGAATCAGGATGTCAAGGATTTTGAACCGACCGGGGAACGAGCCCCTTCCTTCAAGCCGCGCTTCTATCATAGGCATTGGTCTCTACAAGAGATTGTTGATGTCATAAGTCATTACAAACAAAAAGCTTGTGCCGAATACGGAGTTTCAATCCCCGCGAATCTCATTGACCTTTACAAGACATGAAACTTCGTAAATGCTAGACTCACGCGGTTTTTGTCGGGGATTTCTAAAATTTTAGTACTTTTATTTGTTGAAATGTCCGTGCAATCAAATCCCAAGACTAACCTGTTATTTGGCGCAAACTCTTTCTTGCCATGCCTTTTAATAAATCAACGATCGCTTGTAGAGACCAATGATCATAGGAGAGGGCTCCCTCCGGTGATCCCGAGTGTTCAGAGTTCATACCCCAAGGCCGCCAAGTCGATGTCCGTCAACTCAGCCAGCCGGCGGTTGCTGTCCCGATACATCCCGTCGTAACGCTTGCGCCGCGATGGCCTTCCATCGCCGCTCCAGAGAGCGCTCCAGCTCTTGGGAGCGTGCCGGTCGATCGATCGGACCAGTTTACCTACCGCACGCTGCCCAAGCGTTCTGGAGGGCGGGTTCAATGGACTCAAGGGAAACAGTAGATTGAGCCAACGTTGGAGCTCCAGCGCCATCGCCGACATGCCGACATACTCGGGGCCGGCTGGCTGTTCGATCCTTCCTGGGCACTGGCAGAATTCGATGATAGATTGAAGATATGCACGTGAGTCATTCCGAAGGAACTCGATCGGCATCACGAGAACATTCTCCCGGCCGTACAGCTTCTGGTAGTAGCCCACGATCCTGTCGTACTCCAGGTAATCTGGGCGCAGGATCGGCGCGAAGCCGGGCGGTTCGTCTCCGGGGCCCAGGAAGATCTCGAGCGGATCGCGCCCAACAGCTTGATGTACATGCGATAGAGCGACACGGCGAAGGACTTTTGCTCGCGGATTCCGATCAGGATCTTGGCCCTGGGAAAAGCCGCATGGAGCCGGTCCGCGACGTACCGAGCATTGTACTGCCTGTTGAGCGGCTGGCCGGTCAGGGCTTCTTGCGAGATGATGGGGATACCCGGTTTCCCAGCGCAACGACGCAGCCCCTCTTCGAAGAAACTTCGTGCCCAGTTCGCGTCGTCATGGAAAGAGTTAACCAGACTGAACGCATCCATCGCGAAGCCAGGCGCGTCGTCCCAAGGGACCAAGAACCCGGATGCGGGATCCTTGATGACCGTTTCCTGGAACCAGGTGGTGGCTGTCTTGGGATAGCCGACATGAATGACGAGCTCAAAGTCCCGGTGCGGCGCGGCCTGATGCACTTTCTCGGAATGATTCAATTCCTGATGCAGGATCATGTCTTGGTCCTTTGCCCTGGAGGGTGAGAAACGGACTGGGCTTGGCACGGTCGTGGGTCTCGCCAGCGGTGGACGCTGAAACACGGGGGCTGCGATCAGTCGATCAGTCCGCATGGTCGCCGCCAGATCAGGTCCGTAGCGGCAGCCTCCAAAGTCCGATGCGGTTTCCGTCGGCATGCACCCCGAAATAGCGCACGGGGGAAATGCTGCCGATGATCAGCGGACCGACCACAAATCAATAACCCAGCCTCATGTCAACCAGCCATCATTGCGAGTCCAGCGGAGAAGGTTCGAGAATGGAAGGCTTTTTTTTCAAAACGAACTCCAGGTCGCCGTTCGACCTGGTCAACGTTTTCGAGCGTGATCCAACTCTGCAAGTGCTCGCTCCTGCACGTGATTGTCAGGGCGAAAATCGGCCTTAGTTGATCGACCCGACCATCGTGAGCCTCTTCTCTGATGCACTTGCGCGTGATCATCATGGCATCGATCGAGTTTCGCGCATGGCAGCAATCGTGCTACGAACACCGGATCTAAAGCGGGTTTTCGGTTTGCTTGAGAAAACCATCATGGATCTGCGGTGTACAGGAGCGCTCTCGTTCGGCCAGTCGCAAGGCCGGTCGAACCAAGAAACAATTGCGAATCGACGAATATTTCTGAGCCGACGATCGACCTGTATCACGGGCGAATCGTCTGGAATGCATCTAATCTCGTGACCGACCCGGGATGGCCGCTATACACGATCGCTGGATTGGACATGGAGGGCGGTTTAGCATGTGAGACGGCAGAGGCGATTCAGCACATCATCGTGCGAGGATAGATCGCAAGAGTGGCATGAGAGTACAGCATCGTGAGATTTCAACAGCTGCAGCCTCGCTACAAATCGTGCCATCCTCCGATCGGGCAAGTCGTATTTCGCCCGACAAACGTTCGAATTCACGGTGCACTGAACCGTTCCGCATGCTTCACCCGGCGATTTTTCGTCATCCGCCAGGGTGTTTGGATCATCGAGTAGCGGAACGAGCAGTTTGAAACATCTTACCGAGACAAGATTATTCGCGTCAGGCGTGATGCCCTGAACCGTAGTGGCGAAGAGGAAAAGATAGAGGAGCGATGGAAAAAGTCTTCGGCATCCCATGATCTATGTCCAGTCAGTCCGAGCGATCCGACTTATGCGGCAGCATCTATCGATCTCATGGTTGTTTCAATCTAACATCGAATGGTCAAGGAGTCTAGCGGGCTGTCCGGGAATTATCATTTAATCTTGACTTACTTGATCGAAAATGTCGATAATAACCGATCAGACGTACAGAAAAGACCACGAACAGCGACTGCGCTTGGTGGCGAGTGGTTCCCCAATTTGATTACCTTCCAGAAACGGAAGCGAGCGCGACGTGGATAGGAATGCGCCGCATTCTTGCCGTCCTGGACGGCGTCGACGACTTCGCCGCCGTTGCGAAGGCAGTCGCCGCCGGCGAAGAGACCGGCGACGCTGGTCGCCCCGGTCGCACGATCGACGACGATCCTCCCTTTTTCCGACTTCAAGTCCGGAAAGGCATTGAGCAGGTCGAGCAATGGCTCCTGGCCCAGCGCCTTGACGACCATGTCGGCCTTAAGGACGAAATTCGAGCCGGGGAGCTGTCTTGACTCGGCCCGATCGCGACCGCTGACATTCGAGCTCGGTTCGGAGGAACTCGACGCCGGTGGCCGCGCGTCCATCGCCGAGAATCCGGATCGGCTGGGCGAACCACTCGAACCGGACGCCCTCGGATTTGGCGAGCTGGTACTCGTATGCGAAGGCGGGGATCACAGCCTCGGAGCGCCGGTAAGCGATCGTCACGGATTCGGCCCCGAGCCTCTTGGCGGCGGTGGCGACATCGATCGCCGTGTTGCCGGCGCCGATCACCAAGACGTTGGTGCCGACCACGCACTCGGTGAATGGTTGGGTATGGGTCTGGAAAATGAAGTCGAGCGCTTCCCAGACGCCTTCGAGCTGCTCGCCTTCGATACCCAGCGGCAGGGTCCGGCCCAGCCCGATTCCGAGGAAGACCGCGTCGTAGTCTCTGAGCAAGTTCTTCAAGTCGTCGGGCGTGACACGACAATCGAGCCTGACGTCGATGCCGATCTGGCGGATCATCTCGATTTCAGAGAGGGCGAACTCGGTCGAGATCTTGTAGGCGGCGATTCCGAGCGTGTCGAGGCCGCCGGGCAGGCTGCGTGCCTCGAAGACCACCACTTCGTGTCCCAGCCGTCGCAGCGCATGGGCGCAGCTCAGTCCGGCCGGTCCTGATCCGACCACGGCCACCCGTTTGCCCGTGGGAGGGCCGGCCTGGAAGAACGAGGTCTGCCTCGCTGCCGCCGATGTCGCAGGCAAAGCGCTGAAGGCGGCCGATCTGTACCGGTGCTTTCACGAGCAGGGTATCGACACAAGCACCTTCGCAGAGGACTTCGGTCGGACAGGCCCGGGCGCAACTGCCGCCGAAAATGTTGGCGTCGAGAATCGTCCGGGCCGCGCCGAGCTCGTCGCGGTGCAGAATCTGCCGGATGAATCGTGGGACGTCGATGTGCGTTGGGCAGGCCCGGGTGCACGGGGCATCGAAACAGAACAGACAGCGCGCCGCCTCAACCCGGGCCTCGTCGACCGAAAGCGGCGGTGGGATGTCGGCAAACTGCGCGGTCAATGATTCCAGCGATTGCCTTTCACCGGCCCGAAACATGGTCGACTCCTGACGACAACTCTGGCGCGAAGCACATCCGGCCGAGTACCACCGGCCCTATCAGCGATCCGGCCCGCGCACGGGGAATCCAGCGGCCCCATCCGCTCTCGCCGATGAACTTGTAATCGGCGACGATTTTGCGGCCGCGACTGAACGTGGTCTCGGCGAAGCCCGCCAGCGACCAGCCCTGGTAGGGGTTCCAGTCCGCGCCTGACTCCATCTCGCGCAATCCACCTCGATCCGCTTTTGGGGGTCGATGATCACGATATCGGCGTCACTCCCCGCGGCGATGACTCCCTTTTTCGGATAGAGTCCCATGAGCTTGGCCGGATTGGTGCAGCACTTGGCGACGAACTCCGCCGGGGTGAGCCGGCCCTCGAGCACGCCGTGGGTATAAACGATCGGCAGGAGTGTCTCCAGCCCCGGAAGTCCCATCGGAATCTTGGTCCAGTCTCCCTCCCAGCGCGCTTTCTGGGCCCTGGTGAACGTGCACGTGTCGGTCGAGATGACCGAGACCTCGCCCCGCGCAGTCCCTTCCACAGTCGCTCCTGGTCCTCCTTTTTCTTGATCTGGGGGCAGCAGGCGAACAGATGGCCGTCCGGGTCGATCAAAGGCGGAGTCGTCGAGCACGAGGTATTGCGCAGGTCTCGGCGTACACGTCGACCCCCCGTTCCTGAGCGGCCTTGATCAGGTCGGCTCCTTGTCTGGTCGACATGTGGACGATGTAGAGCCGGCCCCCGGTCACCTCGGCCCAGGCGATCGCGCGCTGGATCGCTTCGGCCTCGATGAAATTGGGACGGGTCATCGGATGCAGCCGTGCGCCGAAGCTGGCTCATCAGCTCGGGCGTGTGATGACGCGCGATCAATTCATCGAGCACCCGGCTCGATTCGGCGTGGACCAAAAGCATTCCTCCCAGGTCCCGGCATCGCTCGAGGGTGTTATAGATGGCGCGGTCGTCCGACTGCCAGCCCTCGGAAGCATAGATCATGAATTCCTTGAAGGTCGGGCAGCCCATGCCGACCATTTTTGGCATCTCTGGGCCGTGGCGATCCCAGTTGGTGATCGCCATGTGGAAGCAGTAGTCGACGCACGCCTTGGGCTTGGCCCGGGCCATCCAGTTCTCGAAAGCTTGCATCAGCGATTCTTCGCCATAGGGGATGGCGAAGTCGATCACGGTCGTCACGCCTCCCCGAGCCGCCGCGCGGGTGCCAGTGTTCCAATCGTCGCTGGAGACCGTTCCGCAGAAGGGAAGCTCGAGATGGACGTGCACATCGATGCCGCCCGGAATGACATATCGCCCGGACGCATCCAAGGATTTCCGCGCCATTCCGCGCACCGGCGGCCAACCCCGGCCCAACCGCGGCGATCGTTTCGCCTCGGATCGCGACATCGTCTCCCTGGGTCTCTCCCTCGGCCCCCAGGAGGATGCCATTGGTGATAACCAGATCGTAATCCATGTCGATGGCTTCCTGATCATGACCTGGTCGATTTGAACTTGCGGAACGCGGCCGGTCGATGGGAAATCGCGAGCTCTTCGGCGATTCTCCAATTCAAGTGGGAAGAAATTGATTGTAGAAGAGTGTGTCCGACTCCGACAAGCGATTCGATCGCGGGTCAATCAAAGCGGGTCGGTCACCCAGAGCACGAGATGGTCGAGCGGTCCGCCGTGGACGCCATTGTAGAGCCGACGGTCCGCGGTCACGACCCGCCCTCCGACCGAAATGGCCAGCATCAGGTAGAAGCTGTCGTAGACCGGACGGCGGTAGCGAACTCCGTGCCGAAGGCGGATTCCAGTAGACCCTCTGTCGCGTGGATAGTCATCGGAATGAGCCCGGAGGATTTGTAAGGCGGCCAGGCCATCGGCCTCTGACAACGTGCGATCGACGGCCACCTTGCGCTGTAAGACGCTGGCGGCCTCCGTGAAGAAATATGATGGGACCTGGAGGTCGTACGCCAGGGTCACGCAGGCGCCGCCGCGCCGGAGTCCGGCTCCGGTACGCACCACTTCACCCCAACGCTGGCGTCGGGTATCAGAATCCGTCGAGCCCGTGCCGAGGAGGATCCCGTCGACGGATCCTGAGAACTCGACAGAGTCGCTCCGCTCACCGAAGGCGTTCCTCGGCGAGGATCTCCCCGCTGTCGCTGTGCGGCCGGCCTTCCAGCCGCCGCCGCATTTCATCGGCCGCGGCCCAGGCCGTGGCCATATCGACCTGCTTCGAGGCCAGAACCAGGATATGCCGCAGTTCGGCCTCCAGCGACGGTTGTTGCCCACCGCGCGGGCCTTGAGCCGCTCGTACACTTCGTCGTCCAGATCAGGCACAGTGCGGTTGCCATCTTCGCCTCCAGTCGGGAGCTGTCCGCTCGCTAACAACTATGCTAACAGGCCCTGTTGGAAAGGCAAGAGCCAGCCAACTCCAACTCCTCGATGCCGCAATCGCACTCCGTCCGGGCAGCTACTTGACGACCGGCAACTCCCAGTTCTCGGTGAAGAAGCCAGCCGTGACCACACCCCCGGGGGCCCGTGATGAGACCGGCACATTGACATCGATCACCGCGAAGTCCGGCAATTTCGGCACCTGCCTCGCGTTGTTCAGGTAGTCGTACTCGCGGAAAGTGAATCCGCTATTGAGCACGACGTACCGCTTGGGATTGAGTGGATTCGGATAGATCAAGACGGGCACGTGATGGCCGGCGTCGAACTTGTCGTTGCCGAGCCGCACGCCGTCCTTGTCCCACTTCACCGGCAGCTTGCCGGCAATCTTCGCGAGGATGGCGTTGCTGCTCGGGTCGCCCCAGAGAATGAGATTGTGGCTGGCGATGTCGGCGTCGGTGATGTCTTTGTCGTCCTTGACGCGTGCCTCGCCCGCGGAACTGGCGCCGCCAGTGGTCGATGGCGTGTTGCATCTCGCCCGCTCGTCCACTTGCCGACCTTCTCATTGAGGGCGGGGCCGGTCGGCCGGACCATCAAGAAGCTGTCCATGAACGCGTCGTCGATCGGTCCTTGCAGGCCGTGGCGCTTGTGCAGCTTGCCGTCGTCCCGCTGGACGCGACCAGCTTCCAGTTGCCGCCGACCTTGCGAAAATGGACGACCCAGGAGCGGTCGGAGAGCGGCTTGGGTGCGACCAGCTCGTCCGCGTCGATCTTCATCAACGGCGGCTGGTCGAGGTCTAGTGGGAGCTGGGAACGGCCGGAGGGTAAAGTCAGTGTCAGCGCGGAGATGTTCTTGGTCTTGATCTCCAGTCCGTCACTCTGACTCCCCACAAGATCGGCCGCGATGCGGGCCTGTTCCCAGTGCTGCTCCAGGCCGTCGATCTGAACCCAGAAAGAATGGTTGTACCGTAGCGTCCAGGTGGTGAAGAGAATTTTGAGCGGGACCCGTTCACGTCCGATAGTCGGCGATTTCGTCGATCCGACGATTGATCTCGGCCTTGGCCTCGGCTGTGTATTGATGCCCGGCCTTGGCGCCGATGACGTGGACCAGGCCGATGCCCTCTTTTTCGAGCGCCTTCGCCATCAGATCGGCGGCCTGCTTCTGCCGGTCGTTCTGACCGCTGTAGGCCACGGTCGGGCAGTTGAACAGGTTGACGGCATAGTCGGTGCAATCATAGAGATGCCACAGCTTCTTCTCATACCAGGTCGGCTGGACGGTTTCGTTCTGGAAAACCTTCAAGAAGTCAGGCGTCTCGGAGAACCCCGCGCCGGGAGCAGCCGCAACCCAAATGCTCGGGTAGTGGACGGCGAACTGCCAGCAGGCGGCGCCTCCCATGGAGAATCCCCGCATCACCAGGCGGTCATCGTCGATCGGGTAGTGTTTCTTGATTTCCTCGAGCGCCTCAAATGTGTCGATCTCGCCGGCAAACTTGTTGGCGTTGCAGTAACGGCCGTACGGATGAAGCACGAAGGCGTTCGGCGGCGTGAATTCCCCGGCTGATCGTCTGGCGGCCATCGATGAAGTTCACCTCGCTAAGCGTCTCGCCGCGGCCGTGGCACCAGACATCGAGCCGGAATCGATGCGGCGTGTTCGCTTGGTACGATTCCGGCACGACCAGGCCGTACGGCTGGACCGAGCCGTCAATCTCTTGAGACGTAGCCGCGCACCACCAACCCGGTGGCCGTGTTCCACGCCGCCTTCCCCTCACTTAACTGTTTGGCTCGGTCGAGACCCTGCTTGAGCAAGGTTCTTCGCCGCCGGGACGTCCCTGGCGTTGAAGAACTCGTTGTAGGTGAGGGCGTAGCGGACGGCGTTGTGGTAGATCTGGACATCCGGCAAGAGCGAGCCGCTTCGGACGTTCCTTGAGCGACGTTCGCAGGCCGTCGATTTCCCGGCCCAGCTCGTCGAGACCCGACTGGATCGCCAACCGATCGGCTTCCGTGACGGTGATGCCTTTGGGCGGAACCGGACGTACCTTGTCGAGCTGGTTATCCGCCGGCCCATCCGCGGGCCAGGCAGACCAAGGCAAACGGAAGCAATGGCAGCAGCCAGCGGCCTGACATAAACGGTTTCTCCTGCTCATCCGTGGTTTTGGTACGATAGTTGCTGGTATCAACCTTTGGGGAAGGGCCGCACTGGGCACGGGACTGGGATCCTGCCGCGCAGGCCGGCCAAAGATCTCCAGGCCAGCTTCCCTCGTTTACCACTCAATAAGGCGGAGTTCAATAAGCCCGCGGATTTCCTTTCCGGGCCGTCGAAATCGAACGGCCGTTCCACATTGAACACCAGGGGGTCACCATGCGATTCATTCAGGCGGTCGTGTTCTTGGCTTTTCTCGTTGCCGTCGGTGTCTTTGCCGTTCAGAACACGGACGTTGTCACGGTCAATTTCTGGACCTGGAGGCAGTCAGGACCCGTTGCCCTCTTGACCATCGCCGTCTACGTGTTGGGCATGCTGAGTGGCTGGGCGGTCGTGGGATTTGTGCGACGATCGCTCCGGCAAGTCGCGAAACATCCCCAGCATTGATTGAACGACCGGATTGCCAAGATGTTCCAGGAGGCCCAGCGTCTGACGGTCAGCGCCCTTTCACCTGTTCGACAACCCAGTCGGCGATCGCCTTGAGCGCCACCGGGGCGATCGTCTCCTCGATCACGCCGTACTCGGCTACCGAGCCGGTTTTGCAGGTTTGGAAGAGGTGGTTCAGGTCCGGCAGCTCCTTGACCGTCACGCGCATGTTGCCGCCTTTCTTGAGCGCCTTCTCGATCTCGGCGAGGTTCTCCTTGGGCGGGACTTGAAGGTCCTTCTCGCCGTTGAGGGCGAGCACCGGGCAACGTACTTTGGCCAGGGTCGGCCTCGGGTCGAACGTCAGGAAGAAGCGAAACCAAGGGGAATCGACCATCTTGGCCTGGGATTCAACCAGAGGAATCGGCATCGCCAACGGCCTTGCGTTCTTGCTCGGAAAGATTGCGTCCACATGCTTCTTGATGGCCTCGCGGAGCCGCACCGTGATCTTGTCGTGGATTGGTCTCCGTTCTTGACGATTTCGAAGAGCTGTTTCTGGAGGCCTGTTGCTTGTCGAGGACTTTTCGTCCGCCCCCATGACCTTGCCGATCAGCCGGCCTTGCATGTACGAGATCTCATCGCCGGGAAGGCCGGTACCGGCCAGCAGGACGATAAAGGCAACGTCATTCGACCGGGCGGCGACCATGGGGGCGATCATGCCTCCCTCGCTGTGGCCGGCCAGCCCGATTTTCTTGGAGTCGATCTCGGGCCGAGACTTGAGGAAGGCGATCCCGGCGAGGACGTCGCCCGCAAAATCGTCGCTGGTGGATTTGGACGTGCTTCCCGTCGAGCCTCCGACTCCGCGGTCATCGACCCGCAGCACGGCCACTCCGCGGCGGGTCAAGGTGTCGGCCAGAACGAGGAACGGCTTGTGCTGGAAAATCGTCTCGTCCCGATCCTGCGCGCCCGAGCCGCTGATCAGGATCATGGCCGGAAACCGGCCGGAGCCCGCTGGGAGTGGTCAGCGTCCCCGCCAGGGTCACGCCTCCGGGCTTGTTGGGATACGTGACGGCTTCGGACTTGTAAGGATAAGGGGGCTTGGGCGTCTGGGGCCTGCGGACCTCGGCCACCTTCTCGGTCTTCTTGAACGTCAGGGGAAGCTTCGCGCCTCCTTGCGACCAACTGCCGGTCGCCTCGGTTCCCTCGGCGTTCAACTTGCCTTCGTATTTCCCGCCTGCCAGCTTCAGCTCGAAGGCAAGCCGGGACTTGTCGAGCGTGACCGAGCTTAACTTCAGCTTCTGAGCACTTTGGTCGGGGCTCTCAAACGTGCCGAGCATCTCCCCGGACTCGGTCTTCGCCAGGCGAACCACCAGCCGGAGCTCGATCCCCGCGCCCGCCGCAAGCTTCCCTTCCCAGATCTGCTCCGTTGCCCACGACTTTCGGTTCGGGAGTGGCTCGATCCTTCTTCGTGAAAGTCAAGGGGAACTCGCGCCGTGCTGAGTCCACGTATCCGACCGCCTCAGTTCCGGCCGCGTTCAGTTTGCCATCATATTCGCGCTCCCGAGACCTTCAGCTCGAAGGCAAGCCGGGATTTGTCGAGCGTGATCGAACTGAGCTTCAGCCCCTTGAACCCCTCGTCGGGGCTGTCGAGCGTGCCAGTCGGATTGCCTCCGTCGCCCTCGTCAGATGAACCACCAGTGCAGTTCGAGCCCGGCCGGATCTTGAGCGTCCCCTCCCAGACCGACTCTTTGCCGCTCGGCTCGGCGGCACGTCCAGCCGGTGCTCCGAGCAGAAGGCCCATCACGATCGCCGCACAGGGCACTCTTGATAGCAATCTCATCGATGATCTCCAGCGAACGGAAACCAATGGTGTATTTCGAGGAACTTCTAAATGTTTCCAAGAAACTCAAGAAATGCAAGAGACGACTGCCCAGTCTCGGTCGACGGCGAGATCGATGGATTCTGACGACAGGTTCACTTCAATGAATCGCGGCGGCTGGCGTGGACGGTCTCATCGAGTTTGGACAGGAACCGCGAGCGGTCCGCCTTGGCGAACGGGGCAGGGCCCCCGCCAATCTCTCCCGACTGGCGGAGCATGTCGAGAAGGGCGGCGAGTGGTGACGGCATCGCCGATCGCATCCTCGGTGAACGCGACGCCCTTGGGACCCAGCACGCGGCCACTCTTGCGCAGGCAACGGTCGGCAAGCAAGATGTCGGCTGTGATCACGATGTCGCCCGGAACGACCCGCTCCACGATCCAGTCGTCAGCGGCGTCGAACCCGCCGCGCACCACAATCAGCTCGATTAGGGCCTCCGCCGGCACCCGTAGCGGCATATTCGCGACAACATAGACCTTGATCGCGTACCGGCGCGCAACGCGATAGACCTCCTCCTTGACCGGACACGCATCCGCATCGATATAGATGAACATACATCGGCGACCCCAACCCGGACTTCCTGCGGGGACCGCAACACCTGCGCTCTCTGTCGCGGAAGTCCAGCCTGATCTTGGAGACGCCAGACCATTCTTGTCAAACCGAGAGCCTGTCGAACTGCTGTGATCCGCACCGAACAGACTCACACAACTTCCGCACCGAATTCGAACGGCCGAATCAAGCAGGATTCATTCAAAGGGTCGGCGTGCTCGCGCAAAGGCACTCTCAGTCGGGTGAAGACTTCTTCCCAACAGTCTTCTACGCCTCGCACTGCGCGAAAAATAGGGTAGGGCGAGTGAATGGCATGAACGTTTACCCGTCCCCGAATGAAGGTCATGAAGATTCGGGCAGGCTATGCCGACGAGCGAAGCGTCTCTCGATTGACGAGCGAATCAGCAATGTTAGTCAGCATCGCTTCCGCCTGGATCTCAGTGTCGACCGCCTCCTGCAAACGTTGGACGAGATCTTGTCGCCCGGATCGTTGCGCGAGACCCTTGAGGGACGCATAAGCGGCGATTTTGTAGTGATGGACGCGACGCGCGACGACGATGAGGGCGGCAATCTTGACATCGGATTCGGCTGAGGACTTATGCACTTCCTCGGCTTGGGATAGGAGGTACTGGATAACCTCACAGTTCTGGCAGCGCGAATTTGACCCCATGACTTTGAGGAGATGATCCAGCATGAGGACATGTTTCATGGCGGCGTGCAAGTGCTCTTGGAAGGCCGCTCTCAAGCGGTTGCTCCCAGTCGCCTCGGCCAATCCTCGCCAAGTTGCCGTAATCCGCAACTCGACATTGTAGAGGTTCTCGAGTTGGATCACGAGGAGATCATCCAAGGTATCTAGCATGAGATAAGAGCATAGAGTCACAGGAACCTCCGGATTGGCCGCTGACTTCAGGCGATTTGTACGCGTTTCATCAGGGCCAGAAAGGATTCGAAATATCGATCAGGAACGATCCTGATCGCTTGCGGCAGGCTCGAATCCTTTCCGAGCACCCGGCGTCATGCCGGCGAGCTCCCACACTCCGTGGAACGTCAGTTGGGCACAAGTTTGGCGCGAGTCCCCCGAAATGCCGGGATCTCAACCGTTGTCTCGTCCAGTCCGACAGTCTTCTATGCAAAATCCGCGCCAGCCGGCCTTCCAGGCCGAGTATCCCCGATGAATCGCCATCAAGAGAGGCCGGCCCAATTGCCGGTGCGTCTGAACCACGAATGGCGTTCGGCTCAGGGCGTTGTGCTGATAAAAGCCTGGACGTCGGCGAGTGCGACCTGGAACATCTCACGACGATCTTTTTCCGCAAGTCCTTCGATCTCGCGAGCAAGCTCTTGGGCCAGATTCGTCGCGGCAGTCTGTGCGCTTTCGCCGTCGGCGTGAAGTTCTGGGAGGACGCGGTGATAAACTTGAACGGTCTGCGGAGTGAAACCCGCCGTCACGATCACTTGACTGGGATTGGCCGTCATCGGAGCTTCCTCAGAAACATCAAGGCAATTTCAGAAAAGGATCTGTTTCTTTTTCTGCGAATCTCATGCCAACTCACTCGTTTCATCCGAGCCAGCTCGCATGCTCGTCGATTCTTAGACCGGCGCCTGTTCCTTACTTGTCGCCTCAGATCGTTTCGCCCGCCTTCGCTTCTTCTTCAGATTCTCACCGAGACGCACAGCCGAACGTCTCCAGATCGATGCCATGGCGCTCGAAGGCTTGAAACATCGGCTGAAGTGTCTCTTCATAGAGTCGCCACCGGGCGACCGAGCGGGAGTGGACCGGCTGGCGAACCTGCGCGTGGCTCGGCGCTGCGCACGAAGCGGCGGTTGGAATGAAATTCGAGGCAGGCCGGGTGCCATTCGAGACCGACGAATTCGATCAGTCGTCGAGCATGATGCTCGATGTCGACCACCACGTCTTCGTACTGGAAATCGAGCCAGGGAATCGGTTGAACTTCTCTCCAATGCAACAGGATCCGTTGATAATCGGCCAGCCAGCGCGCGATATGGTCCCAGTCATTATTCCACGGGCAGGGACGGAAACCGGTCTGCCAGCAAGACACCGCGATGTCGCGAAAATCCCGGCGGCACATGATGACCTTCGCCCGAGGGAATAGCAGCGCGATCAGTCCGAGGTAGTTGACGTTGTCAGGCATCTTGTCCACGACGCGGTCGGCTGTCGTGGGCGCCAGGGCGTCCAGGCGGTCAAGGTAGCGCCGAGCCGCCGCTTGGGCGGATGCGGGTCCCAGCAAACTCAGGGCGTCGAACGGGCCGGCGGAAAGGTGGCGCCGATGAGCTCGGGGAGTGCTTGGAAGAGGCGATGCAGGTCGTGCAGCTCGCCCTCGCCGTGGATCCGCGGGTGAGCGGCGAGGATCTGCTCGGTTAACGTTGTGCCCGAGCGTGCGAAACCCACCACGAAGATCGGCCTGCGCATCGGACGACCCCCAGCCGGTTCCGCGAGCGAGAAACTCCGGATTGAAGCACGCGATGATCTGATCGATGTACCGGTGGTGCTGATCCGGATCGTAGGAGAAGGCACGCTCAGCCTTGCTGGCGGATTGGTGAAGGTTGGCGGCGGCGTGATGCACGGCCGCCCGCGAGTAAAGGTCACGACGGTCCATGACCGACGCGAGGGCGAAGTGCAACAGGGCACGGTCGTCGTTGGACAACGCTTGGTTCTGCAGCAGCGCCTCCATGGCCTGCACCTCGGCATCGGGCAGGCGGCCCAGAAGGTTGATCGCTAACCGCCAATAGCCTTCGGCCAGATCGGGACGAACCACCAGTGCGACGCGAGCCGACTCGCACGACAGCTCAAGATCGCCTCGTTCCGCCTGAATGCCGGCAAGCGCAACCCAAGAGGGCCCGTGCGCCGGGTCGAGCCGGATGGCCTCACGGACGCAAGCCTCGGCTTCGTCGAGCCGGTTTTCCGTCAAGTGCGTCAAACTCCGGGTAAATTCGGCCCTCGCGCCGGACGGATCCGACCCCGCGGTCGCATTGCCCCGCGCGCTGTCGTGATCAGGGCCGTCTTGGTCCGTAGTTGGAGCCGGCCTGACTTGGCGGCTGGGCAGCGATTGGATCGATCGTTGGTCGCAAGCAATCGCCTCGTCGATCCGCCCCTGGATGCGCAGAACATTGGCGAGCGTGTTCCACGCCGCGTTAAGTTTTGCGCGCCAGCGCAACTGCCCGGCGACAGAGTTCTTCGGCCTCCGCGCACAGGCCGGGCTCTCGCGTTTCGCTCAGAATGCGGCCCAGATTGATGAGTGCCAGGAAGTTGTTGGGCTCGATCCGGATCGCCTCGCGAAGCGATTCCATCGCCTCGCGCGGGCGTCCGAGCGCCAGCAAAGTATTGCCGAGGTTGATGTGCGCGTGCACGAACCTGGGACGCAGCCGGATCGCTTCCCGATAAGCACGCTCGGCGTCAAGGTTTCGGCCGAAATCGAACGATAAGAGGCCCAAGCTGTTCCAGGCCTGTACGCTCGTGGGATCGAGCTCCACAGCCTTGCGGAGATGCACCGAGGCCGGGTGGAACTGCTTCATCGTTCTCAGCGCTTCGCCCAGGTTGCCGTGGAAGCCAGCGGACTTCGGGTCGATCGCCACGCACCGCGCGAACAAGGCCGCGGCTTCCCTGTGCGCCCCTGCTGAAAGGCCAATACTCCAAGGCCCTCAAGAGCTCCGAGGGCATCCGGTTGTTCGATCAACAGCTCCCGGGACAGCGCCTCGGCCTCCGCCATCCGCCCATGCAGATAAAGTCCTCTGGCTATGTCGATAGTACGGTCGGTCGCCATGTACTGTTCCCTGCGCTCGCGGCAAGAAGCAACCGCGCCTCGTATGGATCTCCTTCTCGTGAACCCAGTTTCTATCAGACTGGTTTTTCGAGTTCGGGGCAAGTGAACCAGGATCGGTCGCATGCCGCGGCAGGTGTTTCCATGTGGTTCTGCGGGCCTTTTCGGCAGTGAACGGCGACTCACTGATCACGGGTTGCCGCTCTAGGCCGCGTTGGGCGATCCGTGGTCGGATTCTTCGGTCTTGGCCGTCAACACAAACCGAGCACGTGCTGCACTTAACGACGCCTTTACATAATCATTTAATACATCTAAGTCCATATGACTCCTTACAAGAGATGCGTAACACGCCGTCGGTGGCAGAACTATCGGTTCTGGAGAGGAGAATTGCAGATGTGGCCGATTCGGAACTTATTGAAAGAATTGGTGATGGCTTGTTGATTAGGAATCGTCGCCGCATTGCCGACGTGGAGCCGTGTGAAAGCCGGCTGGTTACAAACTTTTTCAGAATTCTATTATATTTGTTTGACTTGCCGTGGCCTTCCAACTATTTTGATCATGCTTTGGTTGTTTTGCACGCGGATCGACTTCCTTCGACTACCCAAGGTGGGGAATCGTTGGTTTCGACAGGGCATGTTTCGGAAGTCGGGTTTTTCATCCTGAGTCTGCATCACTAACGAGGGTCAGTCATACCTTGCACTTGAGGTATGCCGGTGGATGTTCGGTGTCAGCGAGTCATTACTGACCCTTGTCTTGTCTCGTTTGGGAGGAACTGATCGGGTCGAGGGCAACTCTCGTCGCCGCCGTAATTGGCCGTGATCGAGAGTTTCTTTCACCGGTTTCTGATCGAGGGGGACTTCCCGAGGCTCGGAATCTCGGAATGGGTCCGCGATCAAAAGTGCGCGCTCTGAGCGAGGCGCGGAAATTGACTAGCATCTGTGGCGTCGACGACCTCAGTAAGAGCATACAGTTTTCGTTCTTCACTTCTTGAAAGGGCAACGCGATGAAGCCAGCTAAGTCGAGCACTCGGAAGGTTCGCAATCGTTCTGGGAAATTGTTGACGAGCCGCTCGTCGGAAGGTCGCCGGCGCGGCACGTCATTCAAGTTGGAATCGCTTGAGGAACGGTTGCTCCTTTCGCTCATTCCGGGCAGTGAGTCGAACTCGTCCTTGCCCTTGACTTCAGGCGTTGCGAGCCATTCCTCGTCGAGCCAATCCACTATCATCGGCCCCCTCCCAACGGGCTTGGCTAGCGCCGTCAAGGACGCCAATACCGTCGCGACCGTCGTCGCGCCGTTGGGCCCGACCAGCCTAGCCTCCTCCGCGACGAGCCATATTTACACCGGCCAGCCGACGAATTTCGGACAGGCGCCACCGGCTCAACCTCGTCCTCCGGCGCGTCGACAACAAACCCCGGGCAATACAATCCGAACCAGATTGCCGCTCTCACGGCGCTGTCCCACTCTCTGTCGGCCGCGCCGCAGTACTTGGTTATGCCGACAAGCGGGTCGATTGCAGCGCAAACCAGCGTTGGACCCCTGGACTTCGAGGGCCCGGCTGGTTACGCGCCGGCGCAAATCGCCGGGGCATACGGCATTAACAACGTCACTTTTAGCAACGGCGTCCACGGCGACGGCGCCGGCCAGACGATCGCGGTCACCGATGTCGGCGACTACCCGGGCTTTGTGAACTCGACCGATCCCAACTTTGATTCGAGCGCCCTGCACATCTTCGACCAAGAGTTCGGCCTGCCCGATCCGCCCAACTTCACGCAAGTACAACATGTTGGGCCAGACCAGTCCGCTGCCCCCGACCGACGAGGGCTGGTTCCTTGAGATCGCGCTCGACGTCGAATGGGCCCACGCCATGGCTCCTGCCGCCAATATCGAGCTGGTCTACGCAAGCGAGAGTAACCTTAACGATCTGTCCCACGCGTCGTACACCGCGGCGACTATGCTGGGTGCCTCCGTGGTCTCACAGAGCTGGGGCCTTCTCGAAATCGAACTGGGCAGCTCGTACGAGCAGTTTCTCGAGAACGACGTATTACGTCCCAGCCGTCGCGAGCGAATCCGAATGTCACGTTCTTGGCGGCCACGGGCGACGGCAGCGCGGCAATGGTCCGATCTTCCCCTCGAATCTCACCGCTGAACGTGGCCGTCGGTGGAACATCGCTCTGTTCATGACCGGTGACACGTATGGAGTCCGAATCCGTCTGGAGCGGCGGCGGCGGCGGTCCGAGCGACGTGTTCCCGTTACCGTCCTACCAGCAGGGCGTCGTCGGCCGATCCAACTCCGGTCCGCTGACCGTGCGGACGGCTCCCGGACATTTCCGCCGTTGCCAACCCGGGCACGGGCGTATCGGTCTACGAACCGGAATTGTACGGCGGTTGGGTCCAAGTGGGTGGCACCAGCGTGGCGACGCCGATCACGTCCGCCACGATCGCGATCGCCAACCAGGGACGCGTGTCCCTGGGAGGCCAGACACTTCAGCGGGCCCAACCAGGTGCTGCCAGGTCTTTATGCGGCTTATGAGTCGCCGCAATCGTACACGCCGGCACCGGTTATTTCCGCGATATCACGACCGGCAGCAATGGCTACGAGGCCGGGCCGGGGTACGACCTGGCAACCGGCATCGGCACAGAGCAAGCGGCGAATCTACTGCCATTCTTGTCGCTTTATGATCTCGGGCCCGGCGGTCACTGCGAGCGACCCGTCCCAGGGCGAGGTCGTCACGACCACACCGCCGACCAACTTCTCGCTGAAATTTAACGAGCCGATCGTGCCCAGCTCGGTCGATGCCGGCGATTTCACCGTCAACGGTATTCCCGCCGATTGGGATATTCTCAGTCCCGACGATACGACGATCTTCTACTCGTTCACCAGCTCTCCGGTGATCACGCAAGGCGCTGCAAACGATGGAGCTTCCGGCGGATTCCGTGATCGGTGCCAACGATGGTCAGGATAACCACGCCGATTTCACTGCGAGCTTCTTTTATGTGCAACACCCAGCTTGCAGGTTTCGGCCACCAGCCCGCCTGTGGGATCGGTCTTTACATTCCTTCCGCCGGGACGATCGACCTGGTCGTCCAGTTCAACGAGGCGGTCGATCCTTACGCGATCTCCACGAGCGACTTCCAGGTCAGCCAGGGGACGGTTACGAGCGCCGTTCGTCTGACGCCGCAAGCGGTCGACTTGACGATCACCGGAGTGACACAGAGACGGCACGCTCACCCTAACCATTCCGGCCGGCGCGCTTGACGGACCAGTACGGCGTCCCCAGCGCCGGAGTTCACGGGCACGTACGTCATCGACATCGTGTCGCGAAGCCCGTTCCCACTCCGCTGACGCAGCAAGCCCCCGGCGGGCAGCCTGATCTATGACGTCGTCGGTCTCGCGGCACCGTCGGATTCTCGGGCGACACCGATACTTCACGCTGGCCCTGGCCGCCGGCCAGACAGCTCTCGCTCGACATGACACCGTCATCCGATGCTGACCGGGCACGGTCACTGTTGAGGGCCCCGGTGGTACTGCCATCGGCAGCGCGACCGGGAGCGGGCCCAGGGCCACCGTCGTGCTCGCAGTCCGCTCCGATCGCCACCGCGGGAACGTACTCGTTGATCGTCGGGCGGCGTCGGCGGCACGACCGGCATCTATACGCTTGCAGGCGATCTTGAACGCGGCCTTCAAGCTGGCGACCGAACATCAACAATTCGATCGGCACCGCCTACGACCTGGACTCGCGCATTCAGAGCCTGGGAACGACACCCTCGGCCGACGTGGCGGGCGTCGTGGGGACCCTGGGCGCGATCCCGTCCGACTTCTACGCATTTACTTTGACCGCCGGCGAATTGACGACCATCGCCGTCAAGGGAAAAGCGGAACGGCCGCCCTTGGCGCTTTACGACGGCTCGGGCAATCTGCTGACGCTTGGCACGCTCGGCGGCCAGCGGAGTTGATTCGGTCATCTCCGACTTCGTCGCTCGGACCTCGGGCACGTACTACGTGGAGGTGACCGGCGCGGCCGGCCTGACGTACGACCTGGTGACGACCCAGGGTGCCGACTTCGACCTCCATGGCAGTTCGTTCGCCAAGGCCCAGCCGCTCAACGGCGCGAGAGTCGTCCTGGGTGCCATCGTCAAGCCCAGTGCAGCCCGCTTATGCTCTCGACTGACAAGCTGTACGAGCTTCTCGAACCATCTAGCAGACCGACCCAGCACCGGCGCGTTCGGCACGTCGTTCCTCAGCCCCGCTCAGCGACGGCTTCTACCTGTTCGGCCTGAACATGGCCTTCGACGGGACCGACATCTATCTACAACGACGGTACGGTTCGGCAGCGGCAACATCTACGAGCTCGACGCGACCACCGGCGCCGTCATCGCCTCGTTCAGACCGTCGACCGGCGACGGCTCCGATTACACCGGCCTGGCCTACTCGACGGCGACCTGTATGCCAGCCAACCGCTTATCGGTGACGACATCGACATCTTCAACGCGACCACGTTTGCTTACGTCGGCAATCGATCAGCACTTCGGCATCGGCGATCTCCAACCTGGTCGGCCTGGCCGGCGACCCGGACCGCGGCGTTCTCTACGCGGTTGGGCAGACGGCTGGCACGGAAGCTGTACGAGATCGACCCGCCACCGGCGACTGTCCTCTGCGAGGCCGACGACAACAACCAGGGGCTCTACGAGCAGGACATGGCCTATGCGACGGCCTGCTTATCGTCTCTGACTCGTTTGGGACCGGTGCCGGCAACAACATCCTCGACGAATACGACCCAAGCACCCTCGCTTCGTACAGGTCGCACCCGCCGTACACCTATTCGGCGTCGGGCCTGGCCGGCGACGGCTTGGGTGGAAGCAATGCCGATTGGTACTCGTTCAACGTCAACGCCGGCGACAATCTGGTCATCACGACCACCACGCCCGGCGCCGCAGCGGCAGCGGATTGCAGTTCGCCAACGATCTCGATCCCACGATCAACCTCTACGACGCCAGCGGCAACCTGGTCGCCACCGCGACCGGCAACGCACCCGATGGCATCAACGAGTCATCGACTGGACGGCGACTCACCTCGGGCAACTACTGCGTCGAGATCGTCGGCTCGAGCAAGACCAACCTGGGCGAATACACGATCAGCATCACGGGCGACACGGGCGGACTCGCCCCGTTCACGGTCGACCTCGACCAACCCGGCCGCCGGATCGGACATCGGCTACCAGGTCTCGACCATGACCGTGACCTTCAGCAGCAGCGTGCTGCTCTCGAGCATCAGCGACAGCGATTTCACGATCGACGGCAACGATGCTACCGGCGCGAGCCTTGTCGAGCCACAACACCGTGGTCTTCACGTTTCCCGACGACCTCCAACGGCATCCACAACGTGACGATCAGCGGCGTCGAAGACCTGCAGGGCACGGTGCTCACGACCGACAGCTTCACCTTCGAGACCGACGACGTGCCGCCGGTCGTGGTCTCGAGCTCGATCGCCGACGGGGCGGTGCTCTCGCCGGGTCCGCTGACCGAGGTCATCACGTTCAGCAAGCCGATTCAGCCGTCGTCGGCCAATGATTCGGACATCCTGCTCTACGGCGAGGTCCGGGGCGTCGAATACACCCCAACGTCGATCAGCTTCGATCCGACCGACACGATCATGACGATCACTTACGCGAGCCTGCCCAGCGACGCGTACCAGTTCACGCTCCTGGCCGGCCCGAACAACTTCCTGAGCGACGCGGGCGTGCCGCTCCAGAACAGCTTCGTGATCAACTTCACGATGCCCGGCGGGCACGACCACCGTCACCGGCCTGCAGCCGGTCCTGCCGCTGGGCAGCCTGGTCTACGACACCACGATCGACAATGCTCTCTTGACCTCGACCGATACCGACACCTACGACCTGACGATCGATCCCCAGCAGACCCTGTCGGTGATCGTGATCCCGTCACCTCCGGCATGACGGTGACCGTCACCCTGATTTCGCCCACCGGCAACGTGATCGGCACGGCGACGTCGGCGACCCCCGGCGCGGTCGGCCGTCTTGCCGGCAGTCCAGAGCTCCAAGGGGGGCACCTACGAGATCGTGATCACCGGTGGGCCGGGTGAATACACGGTCGAGGCCGTCCTCAACGCCTACGTCGACCCGGCGTCCTACGGCGGTCCCCCAACGGCTCGATCGCCACGGCCACGCCGATCGATCCCTACGCCAACAAGTTCGCCGGCAACGACGACCGCACGGCGGTGCTGGGCTCGATCACCGGCGGGGAGCGCCAGCTTCGGCGACGCTCTGGTGGCCGAGATTTGATGATGTGATCTTGATCGACCAGACCACCGGCAACGTCCTCCAAACGCTACACAAGTCCCGACTTTCACGGCCTGATCCTGTTCGACGTGGCCCTGGCCAAGGACAACACGTTCTATGTGCTCGGTGATGTTCAACGACTTCACAGGCGTCATCGTGCACATGAATCTTCAAGGGCAGACCCTCGGCGAGTTCACGATGCCGGTCACCGACAGCCCCGGCTTCCTCTCGCCCGAGGGCTTCGGCTACGATCCCACAGACGGCAGCTTCTGGGTGCCGCTGACCAACAGCGCCACGCTCGTGCACGTCGAGCTCGACCGGAACTTGCTCGCCGAGTACTCCGATCCCCGCCAACCCCGATGACGCCGCGGTCGGGCCCGACGGCAACATCTATATCTCCCAGGTTTTCGCGGTGAGATCACGCAGTTCGATCCCTCGACCGGCAGTCGAGCTCGTACTTCGCGTCTTCGCCGTTCCCGCTTGGCCTGACCTGGAGCGCCGCCGGCGATCTCTGGGTCGGTGACATTGATGACGGGGTCGAAGAGTTCAACAGCTCGGGGACCCTGATCAGCATACTACGGCACTGACGGACCACCGCCGGCGAGCCAGGCCCCGCCGGCAACGTCTGGGACGCGAACTATCTTCGATGAGCGTGTATCAATATGCTCCGGACGGAAGCTTCCTGACATCGACCTTCTTCGAGCCGGAACAGCCCGGCCTGGCGGTCCTGGGTGACGTCCCGGGCGAGCAGCCGTTCGCGCCGCCCAATAGCCCGGTCTACTCGTTCGCAGCTCAACCAGGGCGAGAGCGCCACGATCGTCGTCCAGAGCCTCAATAACGATAACGTCGCGTTCACGCTCCTGGACGACGATGGTGACGTGCTCGGGCTACAGCAGCCCGACGCGTCCAACTACACCGCCGGGTTGAACAACTTCGTCGCCCCGACGACGGCACCTACTATGTGGAGATGACCGGCGACGCCGGGAGTTCAGTTCAACCTGGTGGTGACCCGCGGCGCCGACTTCAACACCCAGCCCGCCAACCAATACCCGATCGCCCAGGACATCACGGCGACCGAGCTGTCGGGCGACAACAAGCTGGGCGGTGTGCTGGGTTATCTCCAGAGCTCCCAACGGCACCGACTATTACTCGGTCAACGTGAACGCCGGCGACAACCTGGCGTTCACCACCACGACTCCGGCCGGCGGTCCTGGCGAGTTCATCAACAACTCTGGACACCGAGCTGTTGCTCTTCGACGCCGAACGGCGATCTCGTCGCCATCGCCGCCGGCAACGCCCCCGACGGCCGCAACTCGGTGATCGACTTCACGGTTCCCGCAGGCGACGCCGGCACCTGGACCATCGCGGTCACGCTCACCGGATGGCACCTTCGGCGAGTACGGCCTGCTGGCCACCGGGGCCACCGGCAGCCTTGTCGCCCTTCGTTGTGACCGGCACCACGCCCGCCGCCGGTGCGCTCGTCCAGCCCCCGACGGACATCATCGTCACCTTCAACGACCCGGTTCTGGGGACGTCGCTGACACCGGGTGAGCTGGAGGTCAACGGCGTCGCCGCCACCGCGGTTACGCTGGTCAACGCGAACACCGTCGACTGGTCGGTGCCGGCGAGCGCCTTCGCGACCGGCGTCGATCTGCCCAACGTCGTCACGATCGGTGCCGATGCCTACGGCGACCAGGTCACGGATGTGAGCGGCCAGACCCTCACGCCTTACAGCTACACCTTCTTCACGACCAACGTGCGCGCCCGAGATCGTCAGCTCGTCGATCGACGGCCAGGTGTTCTCGCCGGCCCCGGCCGATGTGACCGAGGTCGTCACCTTCAGCCAGCCGATGGACACGTCGTTCACCACGTCGTCGAGCTTCAGCCTCTAGGGCAACTATCGCAACGTCTACTATGCGGCCGCGTCGTTTAGCTGGGACCCGACCGGCACGATCCTGACGATCAACTACGACAACCTGCCCAACGACACCTACACGCTGACCCTGTTCGCCGGCGGATTCGAGAACCACGTCGGCATTCCGCTGGCCAGCAACTACGTCGCCAACTTCGCCGTCGCGCTGGGCACCTCGGCCTTCACGACGCCGTTCACGCCGGTCCAGCCGCTGGGCGGCCTGATCTACACCAGCACCGACGACCCCGTGCTGGTCACGCCGACCGATATCGATTACCTGACCGTCAGCCTGAACGCCGGCGAGACGCTGACCTCGATCGGTGCGCCGACCACGCCGACCTTCAGCTCGCGATGACGGTGCTCGACCCGAGCTCCAACGTAGTCGCCACGGCAGACGGCGCCGGCCCAGGGCCGGACGCCGTCATCGAGACCGCCCCGGTCACAACCACCGGCACTTACACGATCGCGATCAGCGATGCTGAACGGCAACATCGGTCAGTACTCGATCCAGGCGTACTCGAACGCCTTCGTCAAGAAAGGGACGTCGAACGACACGATCGCCACGGCTCAAGACCTGACGGGCACGTCCTACGGGCTCGACTCCGAGCGGTGACGACCGGCTGGCGGCGGTGGGCAGCCTGCCCGCCGAACGTCATCGCACGGGTGACGTGTTCGTATCGTCGCGATACTATGGCTACTATTACGGGGGGACGACTGCCGCTATCCTCAGAATCAATTCCGCCGGCACGATCGTGCAGGTGATCCGGTTCCTGAGGACACCGAGGATTCTCTTTCCGGCGTCGAGCTGGATCCCGGTCAACAACATGCTGTATGCGCGCCGTGACCACCAGCTTCAACGGCTATGGCGGCGTGCTCCGTGGTGAGCCTGTCGAGTTCAATCCGATCACCGGCCAGCAGGTTGCGACGATCCCGCTGCCGCGATGACTCCGGAGAACTTCTACTACTACCCGTACGGCTTCAGCATCGCGTCCGACGGTAGCTTCTGGATCCCCCAGCCCAACAGCGGCAACATCATCCACCTGGATTCGAGCTACAACGAGATCGCCAGCTACTCCACCGACGGACTTATGCCCGAAAGCTGCGTCGATCGGCTCCGATGGCAACGTCTACTTCTCGACCACCGTCGGTGATGTCTACCAGCTCAATCCCACCACCGGCGCTGTCAACTACTTCGCCTACACCGTAATCGCCGTTCGGCACCCTCACCGACACCGCCCCCGGCGGCGCCGGCATCTGGGCCGCGGACTACTATCAGGGTGGTCTCCGCTACAACTACAGCGGCAGCCTCATCAGCAAGTCGGCTACTACGGGACAATCAAGCCCAGAGCCGGATCCGAATCGAGCAACGTCTGGGATCGCCAACTCAGCTACTAGGATCTGTTCAAGTTCGACCAGTACGGCGACGAACTAGTCGGCCACGTTCGTGCCCGGGCCGATCGGCCTGACCATCTGGGGCGTGGACAACCCGAATCCGCCCGCCCAGGACACCCAGGATTATTATTCGTTCTCCCTCACCGCAGGGCCAGACGGCCACCGCCGTGGTCGAGAGCCTCAACGGTCAGGCAGCCCAGATCACCATCGTCGACGGCAATGGCGACGTCCTGGCAACCGGCGTGAGCGGGGCGACCAACGTCAGCCAGTCGATCGAGGACTTCGTCGCCCCGTCGACCGGCACGTACTACGTGGAGATCACCGGCGACCCCGGTGTGCAGTACAGCGTGGTGGTCACCCGCGGCGCCGACTTCACGCTCCAGCCGCACAACTCCTACACCACGGCTCAGAACCTCACCGGCACAAACGGCGTGCTCGGCTACCTGGCACCCCCCACGCGCGCCGCTCTACGTGCTGGATGACAGCTCTACGGCTAGCCTTCAATCCCGATCTACCCGACCGATCCGGCCACGGGCGCGTTCACCGGTCCGGCGATCTGCCGCCCCGGGCAGTCCGACTCGAACAACCCGTTCGGCCTGAACATGGCCTACGACGGGACCTACCTCTACTACAACAACGGCGCGAATACGGCGACAACACGATCTACAAGATCGACCCGACCACCGGCGCCGTCGTCGCTCAGGGCAACCCGGTCCGCCGAGTGGGCTCGATGCGTTCACAGGCCTCGCCTACCTGAACGGTAGCCTCTACGGCGTCCGACCTGTTCGGCGACGTCTACAGATCAACCCCAACACCTTGGACTGTCACCGCGACATTCTCCCAGCCCGAGCTACGATCCGCTGACCGGCTCGCGGGCGACCCCGATCAACGGCGTGCTCTACGCGGTCGCCCAGTTCAACGAGAACTGTTCGAGATCGACCCCACCACCGGCGCCATACTTCGGCAGCCAGCATACCCGCCATTGCCTATGAACAGGATCTGGCCTATTCCGGTGGATTGCTGATCGTCTCCGAAGCCCGTTCTTCGGGCCGGGCGGCGGCTACATGCACGAGTATGATCCGACCACATTTGACCTGGTCAATACCGTTCCAGTCGCCGACTCAAGGGTACATTTCCGGCCTGGGCGGCGACGGTCTGGGCGGCGGAGCCAAGGACGACTGGTACTCGATCGATGTCCAGGCCGGCCAGGCGCTGTACATCCAAAGCTCGACGCCATCGGACCAAGGTGGCCAGTTCCCCAACACCGCCTCTCTGGAGATCTCTCTGTATGACACCTACGGTAACCTGGTCGCCCAGGGCACCAAGATGGCCGACGGCCGCAACGAGGCGTTGTTCTTCAACGCCCCGGTCTCCGGCGAGTACCGCATTGATATCAGCGAAGATCCAGGCGGAGCGGGCGAGTACTTCCTCTCGGTCAATACCGCGTCGTATCCGTCGGGCGGCATCTCAGGCCAGGTCTACGACGATCTGAACGGCAGTGGCAGCTATGTCTCAGGCGACCCTGGCCTGGAAGACTGGGAAGTCGACCTGTTCGACTCGAACGACAATTTCATCGGTTCGTACTTCACCGACGCCAACGGAGACTTCTCGTTCCAAGGGCTGGATCCAGGCACCTACACCGTCGAGGAGTTCCTGCAACCCGGCTGGACACAAACCGCGCCGGCTGCTCCGGGCACGTTCACCGTGACCGTGACGGCTGGCGGCACCGTGACTGGCCTCCAGTTCGGCAATTTCCAGGACATCACTGTCAGCGGTCAGGCGTTCGACGACCTCAACGGGTCTGGCGTTCAGGAGCCGGGAGATCCTCCACTGGTCGGCTGGACGATCGACTTGTACGACTCCAACGACGACTTGCTCGCCACCACGACCACCGACGTCAACGGCGACTACAGCTTCAGCGACCTCGGCCCCGGCACTTACACCGTCGAGGAAGTGATTCCAGCCGGCTGGGTGCAGACGTTCCCGGCTCCTCCGGGTACCTACACGGTCTCGGCAATGAGCGGCTTGAATGATACGGGCCTGAACTTCGGTAACTACGAGCTGGTGACCTACAGCGGCACGGTCTACAACGACCTAAACGGCAGTGGCGTGATTGCTCCGGGGGATCCGGGTTTGTCCGGCTGGACGATCGAGCTGCTTGAAAATGGCAGCGTCATCGCCACCACGACCAGTGCTTCCGATGGAAGTTACTCGTTCGCGAACCTGGGTTATGGCGTCTACACGATCGAGGAAATCCAACAGTCCGGCTGGTATCAGACCGAGCCTGGCACCCCGTTCGTGTACACGTCACCGCGACCAGCGGGGCGAGCCAGTCCGGGCTGGACTTCGGCAACTTCCAGCTCGTGAACGTCACCGGCAACGTTTACAACGACTTGAACGGCAACGGTAACCTCGATCCGGGCGAGCCCGGCTTGCAGGGCTGGACGGTGATCCTCGAGAATCAGTACGGCAACACCGTCGCCACGACCACGAGCGATGCAAATGGCAACTACGAGTTCGACGACCTTTTCCCTGGAACCTTCATCGTCACGGAAGTGTTGCAGAGTGGCTGGACCCAGACCCAGCCGGTCAATCCCGAACTATTACGAGTTCGCGACCCAGAGCGGCCTGGATGAGACCGGGTTGAACTTCGGCAACGTCGGGCAGGGGACTTTCACTGGCGTGGTCTACAACGACCTGAATGGTGATGGAACCCAGGAGTCGAACGAGCCGCCCCTGGCGAACTGGACGATCGACCTGCTCAATCAGGCGGCCGCCTTGGTCGCCACGACCACCAGCAATAGCATGGGCCAGTACACGTTTGGCGACCTGGCGCCTGCGGTGTACACCATCGAGGAAATCGTTCAGCCCGGCTGGTATATCACCCAGCCGACCAATCCTCCGGGAACCTACACCCTGTCGGCACAGGGTGGTGAGACGATAACCGGCCTGAGTTTCGGGAACTTCAAGTTCGCGACAGTCAGCGGCAGCATCTACAACGACCAGGATGGCAATGGCCTGCGTGGCTCGGCGAGCCGGGCTTGGCGGGCTGGACCGTGGACCTGGAAGACAGCTCGGGCAACGTGCTTGCGACGGCCCTCACCGACTCCAACGGCAACTACTCGTTCACGGACGTGGGTGCTGGTTCGTACCAAGTCGCGGAAGTCGTGCAACCCAACTGGGTGCAGACCCAGCCGCTCTATCCGACGAATTATAGCTTCACCACCAAGAGCGGATTGAACCTGAGCGCATTGGTATTCGGCGACCATGCGTCCCCGGCATTGAGTCCGACCGCTGTGATCGACAACGGCCAGCCCGGCTATTCCGAGACGGGTTCCTGGAGCACGGTCCTGGGCGGCTTCAACGGTACCAACCGCGCTGCTAAGACGACCAACGGCAAAGCCGCGACGGCCACGGCCGCCTGGAACTTCACGGGATTGGCGACCGGTCAGTACTACATCTATATCACGTACGCGGGTAAGAGCAGCTACGCGACAGCGGCTCCGTTCAGCGTGTTCGATTCCGGCACGACCCTCGGAACGGCATCGATCAACGAGTCAATCCTGGTGACCCAAAGCCAGGGTGGCCTGGCGCAGGGGAGCTACGGCGGGGTCGGTTGGCTCGGGCTCGGTGAGTTCACGACCACGGATGGAAACCTCGAAGTCTTGCTGAGCAACAAGACCAGCTCCGGTAGTTTCGTGGACGCTGACGGCGTGTTGGTCATTGCCGCCAGCGGCCGAAATCGGCGAGACAGGTCAAGCTCCCGGGCTCGGGCATTGGCATCGGTGTCGTTCCCCCGTCGGCAAACGGGTCAGTGTCCCCGGCCAGTCCGACTTCGACCAACGGACCGTCCGCGGCACCGACGATCTCGATCAGCGGCGTGAGCGCACCGGCCGCCGTTCATGTGGTGTACAACCAGGGGGCCGAATCGAGCAATAGCTCCGTCGTCCACCAGCCTGATCGATGAGGTCCTGGGTGTGATCAACGGTTCGGCCCAAGACCTGATCTCGGGCAAGAAGAAGAGCAGCTCCTGACGATCCAGCCCGGTGCCCCGGGCGTTTGAATCAATCCTTTGAAATCGACTCCCGGCTCATCCATACGTGGAAGCCGGGAGTTTTTTTGTTCCGGACCAACTCATCTTGTCGCGGCCGGATTCGTTTCTTCCGGAATCAATCGAACCGATCACACGGAACCAACACGAGCTATGCCATCGCTGCCTGAGGCGGCATTTCGGCGCCACCGCGACAGCAACGATCGCGCCGGTCTTGCGTGGATCAAGGTCGTCGAGGATGATCTTTGCTTGACGGTGGATCGGATATTCGTTCGGGATCAAACCATGTCCGTTGCAGAAACCGAGTCGACGGGCGCCAGCGGGGTCACCGCACTCCGGCCGTTCACCTATGAAGCCTCCGACAGCCTGGTGGAGGTCCTCGACCAGATACGCGGCTCGTTGTTGATTTCATCCTATCAGGCAGGCAGATTAGTGTCGGTGGGTGTGTCCGGGGGAGTGCTCAATGTCACTTTGCACTTCTATGATCACGCCATGGGGTTGGCTGTGGCACAGGATCGGATCGCCGTGGGGGCGGGGCCGCAGCTCTGGTTCCTTCAGAGCTTGCCGCTGATCGCACCTCAACTCGAGCCGCCGGGCAAGTACGATAGCTGCTTTGCGACGCGTTCCTCGCACGTTACGGGCGAGATCCACTCCCACGAGCTTGCCTTCTCGGGACAGCAGCTCTGGTTCGTCAACACGCTCTTCTCCTGCCTTTGTACCCTGCAACCGTCACTGAGTTTTCTGCCGGAGTGGAAACCTCCGTTCATCTCGGCGGTGTCGGCACAGGATCGCTGCCATCTCAACGGGCTGGCGATGGCCGATGGACGGCCGCGGTACGCGACCGCGCTAGGGCAGACCGATACAACGGAAGGATGGCGGCCAGGCAAAGCCAGCGGGGGTTGTCTGATCGACATCCCGAAAAATGCCGTTGTCGCGTCCGGCTTTTCGATGCCACACTCGCCCAGGGTTCATCAGGGAAGAGTCTGGCTGCTTGATTCCGGCACGGGCCGCCTCGTGATCGTTGATCCTCGATCCGGGACGAGCGAGACAGTGGCCGTACTTCCCGGCTACGCCAGAGGTCTGTCGTTCGCGGGACCGTATGCCTTCATCGGCCTCTGCAAGATCCGTGAGACGGCGGCCTTCGGTGATGTGCCGATTGCATCGCAGCGAGATCGGCTGAAGTGCGGCGTGGCCGTGGTCGAGCTGGCCACCGGCCGGCTCGCCGCGCTGCTCGAGTTCACCGCGGGCATCGGTGAAGTTTTCGCGGTCGAGTTGCTACTGGGCACGAGATGCCCGGCGATCTCTGGTCCGTTCGTTGCCAAGGATAACACTCAGCCAATCTATACCATGCCCGAGAGCTGGATCCCGCGGCACCCTCAAACGCCGCGGCCCTAGATGGCCCAGCGCGGATCCAGGACGGCGAGCCCGGTGATCCGGCTGCGAGCCCTTCAGAACTTCAACGACCCACCATTGACCCGGATTCCGGTTGCAGGTACAACTTAAAGGATGAGACACAAACTCACAACTTCCGAACGTCTCAACCGCGTCGTGGACGAATGCATCGCGGTCCGCGTGCGCCTGATTAACCGAGTGGTCACGGCCTTGTACGACGAGATGCTGCGGCCGCATGGGTTGCGGGTGAGCCAGGCGAATATCCTGGTGATGGTCGCTCACGGAGGTGAGGTCCGGCCAGCGGCGATCAGCCGGATGTTGCGTATCGAGAAGTCCACTCTCAGCCGGGACGTGGAGTTGATGAAGAAGAAGGGATGGCTGGAGGCCGAGCCGCCACGCGGGGGCCGGAACCAGAAGATTCGGGTCACCGCCGCTGGGCTGAAACTCCTCGAGAAGACTCATCCCTCCTGGGAGCAAGCGCAGACCGAGGCGAAGCTGTTGATTGGAGCGGACGGGGTCGATGCTCTGAATCGGATCGCCGCGCATCTCAGCTTGGGGAAGCCAGTCGAATGAAATGGCCGGTTCCTCGCACGTTGCGAAATCGATGCTGGAGGAGGGTTTCATGCAGGAGGAAGTTAGCGCCAGGGGCGTGTCTCAGGTGGCCAACCACTTGCGCGACGCGGTCGACAAGTTTCTTACGCCTCAGCCCAGCCCTCCGAGCGCTCGCGACGAGGAGATCCTGAGTCGAGGGACCCGGCTGAAGCTGGAGCACGGACTGGCGGCGACCTATTGGGGCGACGGTCCGACTGTCCTGCTCGCTCACGGATGGAACAGTCGAGGGACACATTTCGGGGCATTCATCACGGCCCTGGTCGAGGCGGAGTGCCGGGCTGTAGCCGTCGACGCTCCGGCCCACGGAGATTCGCCGGGACGCCAGGCGAACGTCTTCCAATACGGTGTGGGGCTGCTCCGGATCGGTCGGCAGCTCGGCCCAATGGTCGGTGTGGTGGGGCACTCGTTTGGTGCGGGCGCCGCCGTGATCGCCGTTCACAATGGATTGAACGTGGAGCGCGTCGCCCTGATCAGCGGTCCCGCGTCGCTGCGCGCGGTCGTCGAGACGTGGGGGCGTCGCCATCGGTTGTCCGAATCCGACATCCTTCCCTTTGTACGACTGGTCGAGCGCGAGGTGGGCCAGCCGTTCGACGCCCTGGATATCGTTCAGATCGCCGCCAGGTTAACCCAGCCCGTCTTGGTCGTCCACGATCGGAGTGACGAGTCGATCCCCGTCGAAGACGGCCTGGCCGTGGCATCAGCGTGGCCGGGAGCAAGGATGCTGATCACGGAGCGATACGGCCACGGTCGCATCCTGTTCGCCAAGGAAGTCGTCCGTGAAGTCGTGACGTTCCTCAAGGGACTCGCCGACTGATCAAGCTGAGAACAGGTGCGTCCTAATATCGTGGACCTCAACAGGGTTGCCAATTACCTGGTGTTTCGGAACTGGTGGACATATCGGTCCGGCAGTCCCTCCTGGATCGAGATCCCGTACCATGTCTTCAACCTGTTCGAGGGGACGGTATGGGTCATCCTGTCGGGCCTGGTACTCCGCCGGTTCCTGAGGTATCGGCACTCGCCCATCGAGGCGGTGTACGCGTTGGCCTTCTTCACGTTCGGCCTGACGGACTTCCGGGAGGCTTACGCACTGGACTCTTGGCTGATCTGGCTCAAAGCGGTTAACCTCTTGGTACTTCTCGGGCTCCGCTCCCTGGTCATCAACCGCTACTACCAGGACAGCAAGTTGTATTGAGGCGGCTCAATCCGGTCTTGGTCAAACTCCGCAACACCCATTCACGATGCGGATCGTTTGCATGGAATCAAAGCCTTTAATTGAGACTCCTCGCCGATCACCACCAGATCGAGCGGGAAAGGCCACACTAGAGCGGATAACACGCGGGCTGCGCAAGACGGCTGCGATGTCGGTTGATACTAGCCCGACGCGCAATGGCCGATTGCGATAATTCCCCGCTCGATGAGACAATAAGAAGGTTCGGCCTGGGCGGCAGAAGTCTCCTGAGCGACGGGGGTGGTGCGATTATTCACCACAACTCCAACCGAGGAACGTTGTTTTATCATGAGCACACAAACGATACATCGAGCATACAACGACGTGGTTGCGTCGCATTATGATCTCGATCCTCAGGGCGTGATTGGGAGATCGCTCGACCACGCGGTTCAGCAGTTGCGGAAGGAAGGCCTTCTGGGAACGGGGCAGGGAGTCGGTGCGCGTCCTCGATATCGGCATGGGAACTGGCCTGTTTCTTGGCAAGCTCAAGGAGGTGGGCGGCGATCAGATCGTGCCGTTCGGGATCGATCTCGCCGAGAACATGGTGGAGAACGCTCGCACGAGGATCCCGGACCTGGTCGCCGCGGTTGGAGATGCCGCCGAGTTGGACGCTTACTTTCCCGGCCAACAGTTCGACTGCATTTGCACGCATTTTGTCACGGGATACGTGCCGATGCAGGTGCTCGCGCCCAAGATCGCCGGCCGACTCAGGCCGGGCGGATACTGGTCGCTCGTCGGCGGGACCAAGGCGGCCTATCCGGCCCTGCAGGCCAAGGGAGACTCGCAGCTCCTCGTTGGCTCAGCGGCGTCGGGTCGCGAAAAGTGGATGACACCGTACTCAATCCCGCCAACTTGCAGGAGGTCGCCGACACGATGGCCGCGCATGGACTTGAAGTTTGCGCTGGCGAGACATTTCGAACCTGCTCTCGAGTTCAATGACTTTGACCAGTTCATGGAATTTGGCTATCGCGGAGGATGGCTCACGCCGCTGATTGAATCACTGGGCTTGCACAAGGCTGGCCCAGTGAAGCGATGGCTGCTCAACCGTCTCGTCTTCCCGGTCATGGATTCGCACAACATCGTGATTGCCTTGGGCCGCAAGCGATCAGCGGCGTGAGACGCAGCCGGCTGAACGTTCAACGCGTCAGCGTCTCCAGTCCTGTCGCTTGAACAACAGATAGTTCAGGCAGATCGGGACTTCATAGATCAGCAGGATGGTCGTGAGAGTGCGGCCTGGCGGGAATCGCCTGTTGAATTCCGTCATGTCCGCGGCGACGTTCCAGATCTTGTGGTTCCACGCCTGGACCTTGTAGAAGACCGGGACCATGAGCGAGGAACGCCGGGATCGACCAGGCCGGTAGCATCGGCAGAGCGAGGACACTTGCGACGAAGAACGCCAGGAAGACCGCCGTCGCAAGGCAGACGTGGTAAGGGGCGTTGATGGCGACCAGGGCGAGATAGGCGACGGCCATGGCCACGATGACCAGCCACGGTGCCGGAACGCCCAGAAGGAGCGACTGCCTGGTATACGGCCGCGTAGACGCCAAACCAGAGTCCGTAGAGAGCACGCGAGGTGGCCGACGTTGATCCCGAATTGGGAGTGGCGGCCAAGGTGCCTGGCGTAGAGGTCGTCGAAGTCAACGTGCAGCAGGCTCAAGGGCTGAGTCGTTTGCGTGCTCATGGTTTCTTCTCCGGACAGAGGATGGATTGATCAGGCCGCCGAGGCCGGCGGCGAGCACCTTGTGGAGCGGCCGCTTCAGGACATCGACGATCGTGGCGCAGGCCTGCCGAATCTCGTCGGGGCTGGCATTGAGCGGAGGGGTGATCTTGAGGACATTGGGTTCATACTGGCAAAAGCCCGCCAGCACCGGGAAGTGTTCGTGGCGGAGCATGCTGAACAGGTAGAACGAGGAGAGGCGCTTGCGAAGCCATCGGTGCGGCCAGCGCCGCGTGTCGAGCTCAATGCCGATGAGCAGGCCAAAGACGCGCACGTCGCGCACGAGTCTTACTGGAGGCCAGCCCGGCGTTCAGCAGCTCGGCGAAGAGCGCGCCCGCGTCGGCGACCTGGCGAGACGTGTCCGACTCCTCGGCCAGGCGAAGGACGTTGAGGACCGTCTTGTACCCTTGTTCGTAGCCGTAACGTTTCTTGATCGAATCCGCCAGATCCGAGCCGCGACGTTCGAGCATGTCCTGCACTGCGGCCGAGTAGAGCGTCAGGGCGAACGGGAACATCATGTCCGAAGTGGCCTTGCCGAGGAGCAAGCAAGTCCGGCGTGAGGTCGAGGGTTTGCGAGAGGATGAACGGCCCTGTTCGGTACATGCCCGTCTGCACTTCATCGACCAGGAGCAAGTAACCCCAGCGCTTTCTGCCCGCGTCAAGATGGCGGATCACGTTCTCCGGGACGCGGACGCACGCCGCCGACGGACTGGATCAATTCCACCTGCACGACGGCGAACTCATGCGTTTCCAGAAGCGCGTCGATCTGCGCCACGGCATCCGGGGCGAATGGATCGACGTAGTGAACATCGGCGTAGAGAGGATCGATGTGGTCCTTGTAGGACGGATTGGCCGTACCCGTCAGCGAGAGCAAAGTCTTGCCTCCGAAGCCCGCCTTGAGGGCGAGGATGTGGCGTTTCGGAAACTGAGCGACAAGAGCGACCTTGAGGGCGTTCTCGACGGCGGTCGCGCCGCTCACGGCGGGCAAGAAGAATTCGAGGCCGGTGAGATCCTGAAGCCGGCGGCGGAGCTCGGCCTCGTAGGCCGAGCGCGTCGCCGATCGCTCCGCTCGCCGGCTCTCGGGCTGCGACGCGATCCTTCATCTCGTCCGCGTAGGTGGCGGGATTGTGGCCGCGAAAGCTGCACGCGACTCCGCTCACGGCATCGAAGATGGGGCGGCCGTTGACAACGACGAACGAGCCGGCGGCGCGAACGTCCTCGTGTCGGAATCCGGTCGCTCGGATGAGCCGGTAGAGCGAGGGGTTGTAATAGCGCCGAAACCAGTCGCCCCGCCGGGATAGGTCGGTGAGACGTGCTTGGAAGTCGCTCGCGATATCGGCCGTGGAAGTCGGGATCCGCCTCGGCCAGACAATTCATGAAGTGCAGGGTCGAAATCGTATTGGGCTGGAAGGTCGTCGAGTGAAACGTGGCTTTGCCGGGCCGATTCCAGCAGGCGAACAGCGATTTGCGGGCCGTGAATGCGCCGAAGGGAACGGCGTGGTCCACGAACGATTCGTCGAAGACGACGATGTCGGGGACGATTTCGTGAAGGATGCCGCCCGAGCCGCTCGCGAAGCGCGGCCAGGCTCTCGCGGTCGACGCAGGTGATGACGAGCGGCGTGTGACGTCGCACGAGCCGGCGGATGGTTTCCGCGTGCTTTTCGAGGAGGTCGTCCGCTCCCGCGACCAGCACGAGCGGATTGATGGCCGTCGGCGTCGACCTCGGCTTGACCGTTTTCCGCCGCGCTTTCCAGGCTCAGCGTGCCGGGCTCACGGCCAAGCTCGTTCTTGCCGACGACGCGGAGACCCGGCAAGAACTGGACTCTGTCGCCTCCCGCCAGGTCGACTGAAGCGAAGCCGGTGAGTCGATCGGCCGGGTCGAGGATCAGACCGGTCGAGCGAGGCCCGATCGTGTGACGGTTGTAGCGCACGAGTTTGATGGCGCCGCTGAGCGCTTCTTCAAGGCCGTTTGCGAGGAAGGACTGGCAATCCTCGGCGACCGCGTCGCTTGCGCCGGGTCGAAGCCGGCGGCTCCGTCCACGTCGTGCTGCACGTAGCGGTCGAGACAGAAACACGTCTGGGCCACATGGGGATTCAGATAGAGCCGCAGGAAATTCGGCTCCTGCTCGCGCAGGATCTGCTCACAGGTCTCGGCAAGTGACGGTGGGTGGTGCATGCGAAGCTTAATTGCTGTGTTTGCCTGGGTTGGTTCGGACCGTCGTGAACGTATTCTTGAGATATTCCATGAAAGCGGAGCCTGCTGCCAGCGAAACATGAACAGGTCGGCCGAGACGCAGTCCTCGTCGCGGCAAGGGCGAATGGGGCAGCCCGTCGCGCCGGAGGTATCGCAGCTGGATCTTGCGCAAGGGGACCTGGTCGTGCGTTCGCCAAAAGAGGTCGAACTCCGTCGGCGTGAAAAACAGCTCCGTATGCCAGGCCACGTGCCGGCTCAGGGCGTGCATGAGATAAGACGTGACCGGGTTTTCCTCCAGGCGATCCCATAGCCTGCCCAGCGCGTCGCGAGGGAGCTCGAGGGCCGGCGAGGACGTGTCGCCGAGATCCTTGTAATACCTGGCGACCGTGACCTTCGCGCTCGCGGCCTGGGCTTGACGAATCTCGACATTCGTGGCGCTCGCGATCGCGGAGGGCGCCGAGGAGGTCGTCGGCGGACGGGTTTTCCAGCGTCTCACGATGGACGAAGTAGCTCGACTTCGGCTTCGGCGAGCAGGTACAGCCGCAAGACCACGACACGCGATTGCTGATTGTAGACATGCTCACGGAAGGCCGCATCGTCTCTCGCGGCGGAGATGATTCGATCGCTGTCCGGGTCGTAGAGGACGACCCTGCAAATCGTGTCCGCCACCGTGGAGTAGTCGACTGCCGATCCATGAATCGGCACGAAGAAGGACGTGCCCAAGGCACACATAAGAGTAATTTGGAACGACGTAGAGTTCCTGATCGATTCGTGGCCAGGAAGTCCAGGGCATTGCGCACCGTCGCCCCGCAATCCGCCTTGAGCGTATGCGGGCCGGCGTGAGCCATTCGGCGGCAGCGGATCGTGGAGACGATCGTCTTTCCCGGGTGGCGATGGCCGAAATGGATCGACGCCATTGTTGTAGCCGACGACCCTCACATGGTCGATGTTGCGTCGATGGCAAAGCGACAGCAGCTCGCGCATCGAACGAGGCTTCAGAGTATGTACATTCCATTGACGCATCCATGGAAAGCGCCGCGCGAGCAGGGTCACGACGAGCGCGATCACCTGGCCGACCAACAGCCAGGAAAGAAGCGTGCTGACTGCCGTCGTCAGCAATTGTCCGGCGGGACGTCGCTCGATGACGAAAGAGCATGTCGCGCCAGGGTCGATTCGGGCCCAGGAGCGTGTAGGCCCGATTCCTTACCGCCGACGGATCGACCAGCGGGCTTCGGGATCGCGCGTCCTGGTCCGCGCTCGTGCCATGAGTCGATCAGCGACACGCCGCTGCGTCTTTCGTCGAGCCGCTCCGCCTCGATCGCGTCGAAGAACTCCGTGCCCTCGATGAAGCAAGAGCTCAGACGTTTGGGAATCAATGGATAAAAGGGAGCGAAGCGCCGAAGAAACTTGCCTATGTTGGAGTGCCGGCTGAGCACATGACCGGGACGAAAGACGACGACGCGAGCAGGCAAGTCGCTCGCTCGAGAGAGGACGTAGTTCTCGACCTCCGACGACATCGGGATCGTCGAGATGGACCCGAAACGTGCTGACGATGCCGACAAATCCGCGCCTGCCATCGGCGTGCGATTGCGAGGAAGTCGTCCAGCTCACGGCGTTCGCGCGCGGTCAGACGTGAGCTGATGAACAGAATCAGGCTAGGCCACTCGGCCGTGCTCGCTCCGCGTTTCGAGGTTCGAACGCAGAAACTCGTCCATCGACAGCCAACGAATGGGCGGCTCCACAAGCCGTCGGATTTTCTCATCGACGACGACGGCATCGCCCTGGGAACTCTGACTCACAAAAGTCGCGTAGTCGGCCGCGACGGCGTTGCCGAAACCGGCGATGAGCACGATGTCTGCCCGGGTCGCCCGTCCCGTTCTCTGTACTGTCTGGGAGACGTCTCCAGCCTCACACTCCCGATGGGAGAGGACTGTCGGCCGAGGCGAATCTAAGGACGGGCTGTCCATAGTGGACCTTCTCGTTAGGGGAAACCAACGGCGTCGCTTCAGCGATGACGACGTGATCAGCACGACCGATGAACCAAGCTCGAACGTCGCAATCCAGTCTCCTCGTTCTGACGGCGTGAGGCAACCCCGAACGACAGGACTCCATTCGTTTCGATCCGGGTCGAAATTCCGGCGCGAAGGGCAAGGTGATGTTTCCCACACCCCAGCCGGCGACCATGACGACCACGCACGAGCCCGTTTCCGCCGAGAGTCGCAAGATCATGCGCTCGTTCAAAGTGTAAACCGGGATACTCCGCGCGCTGGAAGGGTGGATGGACGAGCAACCGAGCGCCCGGGACGTGGACGACTTCCTCCAGGCACCCGTCCTGGGGACTGAAGACACGATGGCAATCGATCGGCGACAGAAAAATGATCGCGAACTGGCCGCCTTCGTACGGCTGAATGTCGATGTCAGGAAGCAGGGACGCCAGCGAATACTCAATCCCTTTCACGGTCATGAGTCGACCCTGTTCCACGCGGCCGACATCCTGGACCGTGCCGTCGCAGGGGCTGAGGATTTCCGGCGTGCCGGCCGGGATGGGACGACACTCCGGTTTCACGCCACGAGTGAACACAGCGTTGAACGACCGATAGGCATCGAGGGGCTGCTCCGCTTCCTGTTCGTTCAGGCCCGGGGGATACTTCCGGGCAAACATGTTCCGAAACAGCCGGAGCCGAAGTCGCCGCGAAGGGATCGGGAGGCGCGACAGCTTGACGGCGAGGATCGCCAGGCACAACCCTCACCAGTCCGCCGTGAATGCGGCGCGCCTGGCGAAATTGTTCCCGCTTGATCGACATGCGCTCGATTGATTCTTCTGATGACCGCTCTCCGGCTGTCAAATCTCGGCCACCACTTTCGTCGCCACGCGTAAGGCATTGGCCATGATCGTGAGGCCGGGGCCGACCCCCAATGACGTGGGCAGAAAGCTGCCGTCCACGGCGAAGACATTGGGATTTGCGTACATGCGGCAATCGGCGTCCAGGACGGCATGGGCGGGGTCGTTGCCGAAGCGGAGGGTACCACACTGATGGGCCACGTGCTCATCGGAAAACTGCTGGCGAGACGTACAGTACACCGCACCGGACCTTTTGAGGATTTTCGCGATATGAGGCGTGAGTTTCCTACGCCGGACGACGTCATACTTGGCAAAGCGATGCGTCAGCTTTGCTTCGCCATTTGGGCCCAGCGTCACGCGATTGGCGGGGTTGGGTAGATCTTCGATAATGCCTGCGAGCGGCAGGATGCGCTGGCGTAGAAACTGCCGCACGGGAGCCGGCATGAACGGGGACATTTTGGCCGTCATCAGCGGGCCGGGTACCGGAAGCGATTGCACGATGCCCATTTTGTGAGGGTAGTTTCGCGTACCGAAATAAAAATCGGCGAAGCCGACCTGCTTGACAAAAGATGACTCGGTACTGCTCGCATGAGAATATACGCCAACGACGATGGAGCACAAGTGCATCATATAATTTCTGCCGATCAGCGGACTATCCAGTCCGGATCGTAGCAACAAGAGCGATGATCCGATCGCGCCCGCGCCAAGTGCATAGCGGCGAGCGCGATAGTTGGAGCGTCGACCGGTCGTACGGTCGAGCACGGAGATCAGAGTGGCTCTGCTACCACGTTCCGCAACCAATCGCTCCACTTCGACTTGAGTCTGGATATCGAGGGACAGGCCTTCAGCGATTGCTCGCTCGAGCAACTGGGCCGCGGATGCTGCGTGCGCCTGTGGGACAGACATAGCCCGCGCAAACGCCGCAGCGTAGGCAGCGCGAGGAGTCGATCGCCAGCGGCAAACGAAACGGACGCAAGCCGTGCCGGCGATTGGCGGCGATGAGCCGCTGGTTGAGGGGATGGAGAGGCAAAGGCTCACCCGGATAGCCGACGGCGGGTTTTTGCAGAGGGCCAAAATCCTCCTCGCCGCGGCCCGCGACACCGTAGAGTCGTTCGGCCTCAGTGTAGTACGGCTCGAGGTCCGCATAGCAAATCGGCCAATCCCAGATCGCGCGAGGAATGCGCTTGCCGTAGTATCTGCCCGGCTGAAAATCCTGCTCACTTGGCCGGATCAGCGCACCGCCGTAAAGACTCGTGCCGCCACCGAGGATCCCTCCCATGTAGAGGCGCTTGGCCCTGCCGTTGACGTCGACTTCGCGGTCATCATACGGCCTTTTATCAATAAGCATCGCCTTCTCGTCGTGAGACGGACTCGTCGTCGTATACCTGTTGCCCCGCTCGAGGACAAGAACTGACTTACCCGCACGCGCACAAGCATAAGCAAATGTGGCCCCGCCGGCACCTCCGCCGACAACTATCACGTCGTAATCATACTGCACTCGGGCCTCCTGGCGCAGGTCTCGCGGAAGGGCTGGCTTGGCGCCCGCACCCTGATTATGAAGGAGTATGATTGCGGTGGACCAGATTCGAATTCAAGCGTCGCTCGCGGAATTCACCAAACTTTCACGACCGCTCAATCTATCTTCATACAATCCTAACAATTCCGCTTTGTCCAGGCAACGAGTTTGACAGGGAGGGTTCCTCGGCGGTCTTCCACCGGCGAAGTTTGAGCAAGTGGGTCGGCGACGCTCCAGGGCGCGAAAACGGCTTCGGTTTCGACGTCAGTCGGACGACGCGTCGGGGAACGTGACCTTCGCATAAATCTCGCGAACGGTGATCGCGCAGTCGATCGAGTGAAACTGGACCGTATTCGAGAGATCGTTGAATTCGTGCAGCACCCAATCGTCTCCCAGCCGAGTATAGTGCTCAACCAAGACCTTGTCCTGAGAGACGAGCACATACTCTTGGAGAGACGGCAGTCGGCGGTAGTGAGCAAACTTGCGCACTCGATCGTACGACTCGGTCGTGGGTGATAAGACCTCGACGATTAATGTGGGGTTGAGCAACGTTGCCACTCCTTCGATCTTCTGAAAGAGGGCCTGGCCGCAAACCGCCATGACATCGGGGTAGGTATAAAGCTCGGTCGAGCTGATAAGAAGGCGCATATCGCTGATGTACGCCGTGCACTCACGATCTTCCAACTGATTGCCGAGCTTGCGGAAAATGTTGCCGGCGATCTGGTTATGCTCGGGCGTTCCACCGGCCATCGCCGTGATGTACCCGTTGAAGTACTCATGCCTGAGCTTGGCATCCCGCTCCACGGCGAGATACTGCGAGGGAGTGTAGCGCGTGATCGTTGCGGCTGTGGCCATGGCATCCCCGGTTTTGGAGGGTTCATTGAGTTACGACGTCATTTTACCGCACATCATCGAGGGGAGCACTATCCCCGTCGCCTCTTCAATCCGCCTCGTTCAAGGCATTTTTCTTTCACCTTCGGTAGCCGGCAACGGGACCTGGGCCGGGCTGGCGAGATAAGACACCAAGGACCGGATTTCGTGCTCGGAGAGCGGTTTCCAGAGGTCGTCCGGCATCATGGATTGCTCGCTCGCCTTGCGCTCGGCGACCTCGCTCTTGGGTAGCGTGAGGATTTCGTTGGCCGTGACCAGCGTGATCTTGTCCTTGTCCTCCGCCCGGATGATCCCGGTGAGCACGCGGCCGTCGGTCGTGGCGATCACATGGGCAAGGTAGTCCTTGCCGATCAAGGCACTCGAGTCGAGTACGTTCGAGAGCACGTAGTCGAGATCGGCTCGGTTCGACCCCGTCAGATCCGGCCCGACCTGGCCGCCGACCCCGAACAATGTGTGGCACTGCTGGCAGACCTTGGTGAAAACCGCGCGGCCCAGCGAACGGTCGGCGGGCTGGGACGGCCGGGAAGTCAGCAGCGCCTTGTACCGGGCGATGACCCTGGCTCGGTCGATGGTGGTCTCGCGGACGGTCCCCCAGACGCGTCCAAGCTGGATGTCAAGCTCGGCGTCCTTCACATTGCGGATCTGGCGGACGAGGTCGGCAGTCAAGTCGCCGCGTGGCAGCTTACCCGCCTCAACCGCTGCCAAGAGCGCGCGGGCCGACGTTCGGCGCGCGGCCAGCGTATTCAGGGCATCGCGGCGCTCGATTGGTCCGAGCGACCCGTACGCCTGGATCAAGACATTGGGCGTGGCGGGGTCGTCGTACCCCGAGAGCCCACGCAACGCAATTCCGCCCAGCTCGGGGTCGGTAACGAGGGTGTGCATCGTGGCGGCGAGCGAGGGATCTTTCACGTTGAGTAAGGCCGCAAGGGCCTCACGCCTCAAGGCCGAGTCGGATTTGGGGTCGGAGAGCACTCGCCGCAACGACGCCCGCGCCGCCGCGTCACCGAAAGTGAGCGACAGTGCCACGGCACGGGAACGCACTTGACGATCGGAGTCGGCCGCCAGCCTGTTGAATACCTTGGGCCAGGCGGCCGGCATCGCCACGCGGCGACGGCCGCGCAAACCTTCGTCGATTCCAACCAGAAGCGTCCTTCGAAGCCCGGAGCCGGCGGCGCGGCCAAGCTCCTCAACCAAGAGCGCCATCGATTCCGGTGTGCCCAGCGAGGCGATCCGCTGCGCCATCAACCGCTGGACCAGGGCGATCCGCGACGACGACGCCAGCCTGGCCGCTCGGGACGCATCGACCTCCGCCAATGGCTCCGCGGCGTACCAGTACATCAGCGGCAGATTATGGTCGGCGACGTCTTCGGCGTGGCTGACCAGTCCTTCGAGGATTTCCCAGCGCATCCCCAAAGGCAGCCGCTGCAAGGCCGAGGCTAAGTACAGTCGAACCAACGGCGAGGGATCGGTTCGCGACAGCTCGGCAAACTTGGACAGAATCGAAGAGACGGGAGTTCCTTGCTCGCTCGCTAACTGGATCATCCAGGCGCGAATCGCCGGATCGGGATCGTCGAGCTTGCTCGCAATCGCACCCGGCTCGCTCAAGCCGCCGACGGCGTGCGAGGCCCACAACAGACGGAGCTGGATCGCAGCTTGGTCGCGGGTTGTCTGGCTCAGCTTCCGGAGCATCCCGCTCACCTCGGGGCTGGATCCGCGTTCCTGAAGGACTCGGCGCGCATGGCGTGCGTACCACTCGTTGGGATCGGTTTGCAGCTCGACAAGCGCTCGGTTGCTGGCTCTGGCGAGATCGACTTTGAGCGGCTGGGCCGGGCCATAACGCACTTTGAAGATGCGTCCATTGGTGCGGTCGTGGCCATTGACGTCGTTATGGTGGCACTGATTCTTGTCGTACCAGTCGATCATGAAGAGGCTGCCATCCGGTCCCGTTTTCAGGCTGATGATCTGCGACCAGGCGTCGTTGGCCAGCAGGAAATCCGGGGCATGCGAGCCGACGAAGCCGGAACCGGCGGGCTTGAGGATGTCGCGGTTGAGCCGGGCTCCGTGGATGTTGTTCATGAACAGAGAGCCGTTGTATTCAGGCGGCCAGGCGCCGCCCAGGTAGATCAATGCTCCGGAATGGGCGTGACCGCCGCCGGCGGAATCGGAGCGGCCGTTGGCCGCATGGGGGTTCGCGCCCAGGAAATGACGGTGATCGGCAATCGTCTTGATATCCTCATAGGTGTAGGGGTTGAAGTGCTGTCCCCCCTGGCGTTCGTACCTTCCTCCCTGGATCATGTGGTAAAGGTGCGGGATGACGCAAGCGGTGATAATCAACTGGCCGCGGGCGTCGAAGTCAATGCCCCACGGATTGCTGGTGCCGTGGGCGAATACCTCGAAAACGTGTCGCGTCGGATGATAGCGCCAGATGCCCGCGTTGATCGGCGTGCGTTTTGAATCGAGGGTGCCGGGCTTGCCGACGCGGGAATGGGTAAAGACACCATGACAGCCGTAGAGCCAGCCGTCGGGCCCCCAGGTGAAGGTATTGAGGGTCTCATGCGTGTCGTGTTGGCCCCAGCCGTCGAGCAGGACTTGCGGCGGCCCATCGGGGCGGTCGTCACCGTCTTTGTCCGGGATGAAGAAAAACTCGGGAGCCGCGCCGACCCAGACGCCCCCGAAGCCGACCTCCAGGCCGCTGACCAGGTTCAAGTGGTCGGCGAAAACTTTGCGCGTGTCGAACCGGCCGTCGTTATCGGTATCCTCGAAGATCAGGATGCGGTCCTTCGCCTCCTTGTCCGGAACGCGTCGTGGATAGGAATAGGCCTCGGCGATCCAGAGGCGGCCACGGTCGTCGATCGCCATGGCGATCGGCTGGACGACGTCGGGCTCGCCCGCGAACAGCGTGACCTCGAAACCGGGCGGAACGGTCATTGCCCGGGCAGCCTCCTGGGGTCCGAGTCCCGCGTGCGCGAAAACGTCGAGCGTCTCGGGCCGTCGCCGAGGCGGGACGGATGGCTTGGCGTCGTGCAGCCGGAAGTCGTCGAAATTGATGTGGCCCCAACCGCCGCTTTCTCGATCCACCAGCCGGATCACGATCTGCCGGCCGAGGCATTCCGACAAGTCGGCGACCACGCGCTCGAGGTCTTCGTGATCGTCTCCGTAGGCGCGGAAGACCACCTGGCCCGAGTCCGGACGGACTAGCTCCACGCGCGTCCCCGCGAGCGAGCCGCCGCCAACCAAGAAGCTGGCGAACGGCTTGGAGACCCGGAACGGCACCGACGTCAACGTCCCCCTCGGCCCGTCGCCGCCGACCTCGAAGCTGCCGACCCAGAAGTCGCCGTCGTGCCGGCTGTACATGTCCCCGCGACGTCTGTGGACGGCGTCCCCCTTGATCGGCTGCCCACGGAAGGCGTCCCCCTCGGCTGGCGTCCAATCGGCCAGGCTGCCTGTCTCGAAGCCCAAGTTGAGCGGGCGTCCGCGCGCATCGAGCGGGACCGTGCCGCCGAGATCGACGAGCCTCTTCGGCTCATCGGCCTTTGCGGGCGACTGCCCGAGCAGGACCACAAGAAAGATCATAATCGACGACGAGAGATAAGGGCGACTCATGGCGAATTCCGTTGCGAGCAGCAGGAGGGACCGAACCGCGTCCACACACGACCGATGGACCATTTGATCGCTCGGTTCGGAAACTCGATCCATTTCAGGATACGTGCTGGCGGCGTTTCCAGGGAGAAGGTCGGGCCGCATGGATCCGATTTCGCCATGTCGGCGTCAGTCGTGTCTTGCCGTTGGTCTTGTTATGGTTAGTATTATTGGCATTGATCATTTCAGGCCCTGGACGAGAAATCAACATGCGCTGGAAGGATGAACGTCGGAGCGACAATGTCGAGGACCAGCGTAGAGTCCAGCCCGCCGGGATCGCGATTGGCGGAGGGATCGGGACGCTGATCCTCGCTTTGGTGGCGATCTATTTCGGAGCCGACCCACGGGCTGTGCTCAACGTGCTCCAGAATCAACAACAGAATGCCCCTGGAGTCCCGCAAAAACAGGCTGGAGGCCCCGTTGACCCAGCCGAGGAGGAGCGGGTTGACTTCGTCAAGGCCATCCTGGGCAGCACCGAGGATGTCTGGCATGACCTGTTCAAGCAGATGGACCTCACGTACCAGGAACCAAAACTTGACTTGTTCACGGGCAGGGTGAACTCGGCCTGTGGCCTGGCCAGCTCGGCTGTGGGGCCGTTCTACTGTCCGGGTGATCAAAAGGTCTACATCGACCTGAGCTTCTACAAGCAGCTCAAGGATCAGTTCAAAGCGCCGGGCGAGTTTGCCGAGGCGTACGTGATCGCCCATGAGATCGGCCATCATGTCCAGAACCTGCTGGGGATCAGCGAGAAGGTCCACGCCCAGCAGGAGCGGGCCAGCAAGGTCGACGCCAACAAGCTGTCCGTGATGCTCGAGCTCCAGGCCGATTTTCTGGCCGGTGTCTGGGCCAATCATGCGCAGAGCTCTCGAAAGATCCTCGAGCCGAACGACCTTGAAGATGGGCTCCGCGCGGCCGCGGCGATCGGAGACGACAAACTTCAGCTCGAATCGCAGGGCTACGTCCGACCCGACTCGTTCACTCACGGCTCTTCGGAACAGCGCGTCCGCTGGTTCCGCAAAGGTTTCAAGACTGGCGATATCAAGCAAGGCGACACGTTCTCCGCTCCCGACCTGTAGTCAATCGCGAACGTTCGACTCAGCGACTCGATTGGGGACAGCCGGAACACTTGACTCATGTAAGCTTTCACAACACGTGCGCCACACGTGCCAACGATCAGAATCATCCATTGCGAGGTATGATCAGATGAGTGATGTGATCGAGGTTGAGGGCATCGGTAAGGTCTACGCCAAGAAGCTGAAGGATTCGGGAATCGCCACAACCGAGGCCCTTGCTGGAGAAAGGAGCGACGCCGGCCGGCCGAAAGAAGATCGCCGAAAAAAGCGGGATCAGCGCGGCGCGGATCCTGAAGTGGCTCAACCACGTCGACTTGTTTCGGATCAAAGGGGTCGAGACCCAGTACGCCGAGCTGCTCGAGGCATCGGGTGTCGACACGATTCCCGAACTGGCGCAGCGCGACCCGGCCCACCTCTATCCCAAACTGGTCGAGACGAACAAGAAGAAGAAGCTGGTGCGGAAGCTCCCAACCCAGGAACAGGTCGCCGACTGGGTGACTCAGGCCAAGGCGCTTCCGCGGCGTGCTGACCTATTGAAGACCCGCCGTTCGGCGGCCACGCTTTACACCAATCACACCCTCGGCTGGACTGTGCCAGCCGAGAGGGAAACGCTGGCATTTCTGTTCGATCGCGTGAACCCGAGCAAATCAAGCCGCTCTCTTGCGCGTAATCTTGCTTGGTGCCGCGGCAGGCAGCTCAAGGTGCAGTTCTTTGACTCGGCTGCTACCGCCTTCGGTCAGCACGGTAATTGTGGTCCCTTCTTTGAGGGAGGGATCCGACAATCCATCTTTTGCCGGTTTTCCGTTGACCAGGACTTTCACGGCGCTTGAAAGAAAGAAAGAGCGGCTCTTGCCGTTCAAGAGTGTGACCACGAGCACATGCCGGCCCGAATTCGCGTTGTAGGATTTCACTTTGCCAAGGATCTCATTATCGTCATCCTCGTCCTCGTCAACCGCGGGTTTGGTCGCCGTCTCCGTGACGGCCTTGGGGGTCGCTTTCTTGGCGCCGGCCTTTGCGAGCTCGGCGTCGGCTTCTTCGCGAATTTGCCGACGGGTCTTTTCTTGGCCACGGTTTTCGGCTTTTCGGTTGATTCTCCGGGTTCCCTTCGATAAATGCCGAGGTGAAGCTCCTTGGCCTTGGTGCCGGTTGGCACGACGGTGATGTCCAGGCCCTCGCGGAATCGACGGTCATTCAAACGGCTCCGGACCCTCCCGCCGCGAGCACCCACGATCGTTGTGTCGTCAGTCACGGTGAAGGTCTGCGTTTTCCCATTCGGGGTGAGGACCGAAACCGTCCCTTTCTCCTTATCGACGCCCTTGATCGTTCCTTCGATTCCACCCGGAATCTCGGCCTTTTCGCTCTTCTTGGCTTCCTGCGCTTGAGCCGAAAACAGCCCGACTGCACAGATGATCGCTCCCGTGACGAGAGCTCCCAGCGAACGCAACATGATGCAGAACCTCCGAAAAAAGAACCCGCCGGAATTGGTTCGACCAGGGAAAGGAGTGAGCAGTTCGGACCAAGCATACCGAGACGCCCCGCCGACCGCTCAACTGATTAGATTCGTCGAATGCGTGGCGTTTTGAAAGCCCCCAGCCGCTCTTCCAAGCGCGGATTTCCCGATTTTCTCACGGGTCCGACACGCAAGCTCGCACGACGTCTCGGAAGCCATCGCCGTCAAAGGCCGCTTGACTGATTGGTTAAGAACGATCTCACATAGGTAATCGGCCAATCCATTGAGCGAGGACTGCTCCCAAAACGGGTCTTGGCTGAAGAAGGTTGGCCGACTTCATCCAGCCCGATTCTTTCTCGGAATCTCTTCAAAGACTGACACGACTGAGTGGCCGTTGCAGCGTCTGCGCAGCTACAATGCTCGATCGTTGGCCCGAATCGGTCGTTCCGCGAGCCACGCGATACGCACGGCCGTCATCCATTGCGGACAGTCCAGCAACCAGCCCACGATCAATTCATTGATGAGGGAGTCTTGCGATGTCCGAACTAGCAAATACCCTGACAGAGCAGACCGGGATTTCGAGCGATTTAGTCCACCAGGGACTTGGAGCCCTCCTCAACTTTCTCAAGAAAGAGGTGGGGGACGAGACATTCAGCAAGCTCACGGCGACGATCCCGGGCGCCGACGGATTTTTGGAGAAATTCTCGTCTTCGCCCGCGGCAGAATCAGGCGGCTTGTTGCAAGTCGTCACCGGCCTGGCGGGCAAGCTCTTGGGGAGCAAGGCCGCGGATGGCGCTTCCCTGCTGGCCGCGCTTCTCCAAGCTGGGTTTCACTCCCGAGCAAATCGAGGCGTTCATTCCCAAGGCCATCGCGTTGATCAAGGCCTATCTTCCCCCCGATTTGCTCGAGAAAATCCTGGCCATGGTTCCCGCCCTTGCGAAGATGGCGACCGCCGGAGCGAGCAAAACGGAATGATCGACGATCAGCCAATAAAGCCGAACGCGGTCTGCCGGTCCGACGACCCGGATCGATTCTTGCTGCGCACTCGCCGTCATGTGTTCCCTTGCGACGCGAGGGACCATCCCGCCAAACAATCGGGATGAATGAATAGGCATGGCAAGACCAACCCTTATCACCCCCCTCAATAGCCCCGCTTGGCGGCCGGATGAGGTAAGGCATCCAGCCTCGATCCCGTTTATCCTGGATGAAACCCGCCAAGGACCCGACTGCGCGGTCGCGGCACGCGACGCCATTCATTCGTGCCGACCATCCCTGAAGCTGTCGGGCCCGGTGTCGGCGGCTGAGCCATCAGCAACACCGATGGAATTCGTGACTGTCTCTCGGAAATCGTCATCGGAAAGGACCTCATGACCAACAGCAGCTTTTCCCGAACTTTGCTCGCGGTACTGGCTCCAGCGAGCATTCTGTGTGCTTTTGTCTTCGCCTCGGCACGAGCGGACGATCCGAAACCGAGTGTTCCTGTCCTGACGGGCAAGGAGGCCCTCGGCGACTGGACGACCGATGCCCCGGGCGTCCGGCGCAAGCTCACCCTTGACGACCTGCCCCCGCCATTTGATACGCCTTCGGCCCAGAATTTCCCGCGGATGGGCCGCCGACCCGAGGGGGCGTGGCCCCTCGCACCCAAGGGCTTCAAGGTTCTGAGTTCGCGACCGGCCTGAACAACCCTCGCAAGATCATCACCGCCCCGAACGGCGACATCTTCGTCGCTGAGAGCATGCCCGGCCGTATCAAGGTTCTCCGCGACGCGGACGGCGACGGCAAGCCCGAGACGGTCAGCGTCTTCGCCAGCGGCCTACGCCAGCCGTTCGGACTGGCGTTTTATCCGCCGTCACCGGCCGCACCGACCCACTTGTACGTCGGGAATACCGGAAACGTTGTCCGGTTCGCCTACAAGGACGGCGACACCAAGGCCCAAGGTGAGCCCCAGATGCTCGTCCCCAATATTCCTAGCGGTGCCGGCCGGCTGGGCGGGGGTGGACACTGGACCCGTGACGTCGTCTTCTCGAAGGACGGCAAACGCATGCTCGTTTCGGTCGGGTCACAATCCAATGTGAGCGACGGCGAGGCTGAGCAAGCGCCGGGCGGATATCCTGGTCTTTGACCCCGAGGGCAAGGGTGAGAAAATCTTCGCATGGGGCATCCGCAACGCCGTCGGTCTGGCAATCCATCCCGAGACCGGCCAGGTCTGGGCGTCGGTCAACGAGCGCGACGTGCTGGGCGACCACCTGGTGCCCGACTACGTCACCCACGTCGAGGAAGGGGGCTTTTACGGCTGGCCCTGGTACTACCTGGGCCCGCACCAGGACCCACGCCACAAGGGAAAGCACCCTGAGCTCAAGGACAAAGTGATCGTGCCCGACGTCCTGGTGCAGTCGCACTCGGCGTCGCTCTGCATGACCTTCTACACGGGCGAGCAGTTCCCCAAGGAGTATCGCCTGGATGCCTTCGCCGCCGAGCATGGCTCATGGAACCGCGACCGCCGCACCGGCTACAAGGTCATCCGCATTCCGATGAAGGATGGCAAGGCGACCGGCGAGTACGAAGACTTCTTGGTCGGCTTCGTCACCGCTGAAGGGAATGTCTGGGGCCGGCCGGTGGGCGTCACCGTCGCCAAGGACGGCAGCCTGCTCGTGACCGACGATGGCTCGGGAACTGTCTGGCGTGTCGCTTACGCCCAAGAATAAATAAAACCGCCCCGGGCGAACCAATCGCCCGGGGCGGTCAAAATGATTTGATCTGATCCAGGTGGATTCAACCAACTGCAATGGCGTTTCAGAGCCCGCTCAGGTCGAGTGCCACCACTTTGATGCCCTTCTTCAGCCCGAGCGTCCGCACGACCTCGTCACTGGCCGGGACCGTCATGCTCTTACGCGGCGAGATGCAGATCATGGACAGGACCTTGGGCATCTCGTCCGGCTTGCTGGTGGTTCCCACCACGGCCACTCCATTCAGGATCAAGGGTGAATAATTCTCGATCTTGACCGGATAGATCAGCTTGCCGGTCTCCTTGGTGCCCTTGCCCAATTGGATTCGGACGAGCCGGTTCAAGATCCCCTCAGCCAAGGAATCACCGAGCCGGACGACGTCGAGTTTGTCCTTGTCGCGTACCAAGGGGAGCGAGAACTTACCGAATGGGAGCCAACTTCGCGCGGCCGGATCGGTGCTGGTGATCTGGACCAAGGCTTCTTTACCGGTCAAGCGAACCTTGCAGGCGACGGCGGGCCCTTCCGGCTGGGCGGGCACTCCAATCTGGGAGACCAGGCCGAGGATCAGCTTGTCCTTCAAAGCGTTGTTCAGCTCGACTGCCATCGACTTGGTCGCCTCATCCGACCCGTCAATCTGGAAGAGCAATCGACCCGTTTCACCCTCGGGCAAAGTATCCAGACGTTCCACGAAATCCCGGGCCAGGGTCAGTTCATAGCGGTTTGCCCACTGTTGCGAAAGCTGGCTAATCGTGTCCCACTCCAGACCGGCCGCCAAGTTCCACATCACCAGTTGCGAGAGCGTGGTGGGAGCCTTGTCGGCCGCCAGCCGTCTGAGTGCCTTCTGGACCAAAGGATTGTCGTTGATCTGGGAGATGTCGCCGATCTTGAGTGCTCACCCTTCTCGGGGAAACTTAAGCCCGCGTCGGCGTCCGGCCGTGTCACGCTGACCAACCGAGTCGGCAAGCTTCGGACTTGATTGGGATTGAGCAGGGCGAACGGTAGGTCAGTGGCAGGAACGGACCGCATACCACCACCCATGCCACCCATGCCACCCATGCCCCCATGCCACCCATGCCACCGCCCATGCCACCGCCCATTCCCATACCGCCCATCATGCCGATCATCAAGCTGCGCTGATCCCAGCTCGAAGGATCGCCGCAGAAATACATGATCATACGGGCGAGCATCATCATTCCCATCGTGGGGGGCATGGTTTGAGGCCGGCCCATCATGCCGCCCATACCACCCGACATTCCACCGCCACCCATGCCACCCATGCCACCGCCCATGCCACCCATGCCGCCGCCCATACCACCCATACCACCGCCCATGCCGCCCATGCCGCCGCCCATGCCACCCATACCACCGCCCATACCGCCCATGCCACCAAACTGGCCGGTGGCACTCTGGGCAACGATGCCGGGAGGTAGAATGACGTGCAGTTGTTTATTGGTGCGGTTCTTGAGCGTCATGGTCATGCGACCATCGCCGATTCCTTCCGCTTGGACGGAAATGAGTCCTTGCTTGGCGGCGTCTAGGAGGCCGATCTCCGGAACAGCAGGCTCGGTTTTTGATTGCGACTGGCTGGTCTTGGCTTGAGCGCTGTCGGTTTTCGGGGGCGATTGGTCGTCGGGACCATCACCCGCCGTTACGGACAGTGGCTGCAACATCAAGACGCTGCCCATGGCGAATACGGAGAACAAACGAATCAACCGACTCATAGGAGTTGACCTCTCTTCCAAATTGTGATCAAGAAGGCAAGGACCAAAACCTCAAAGATGACTCCGTTGCGGACCGGTCGAAAGCCGACATGGTGGACCAATAATCGGGTGGGACCACGAGTAGGGATTCGACTGTGAGAGACTCTCACAATTATGGACTCTACGACCTTGGCGATGACTGGGAAGTCCAGTGCCCGGTGCACCTGGCCCATCGATCGGAGGTCGTTGTGTGTCGATCAGATGCACGAGGAGCCCCACTCACTTCGCTCGGAGCTCTCCTGATTCGACGATTCCTTGTTTATTGACGCTCGATCGCCGAAATCTATTCGCGCGGAAATGGAGATGAAAAGGAGCGTGTTGGCGACGATAGGAGTACTCGACTCAAACCATTCTCTTTGAACAGTTTAGGTAATTCGCGAAGGGTGTCCCGCGCCTCTGGAAACTTGATGTGCTGGTCGACTCGAACCGGTATCTTGGGCGACCGGTGGTTTAACGACACGGCGTCGGGCGCAAGCAATCACGGACGGCCCTGAGCTTTACCGGTCATGGGGACGAACTGAACCGGCGCCAGCACCTCGCGTTTCAGGCCCGTGTCGGTTCGTGTGATCCGCACGAGTTGTTGCTCCTGGCGACCGACCGGAGCCACCAGCCGGCCGCCGACTTTGAGCTGATCGAGCAGCGGCTTCGGGACGTCATCCGGCGGGGCGGCGGTCAGGAGGATCGCGTCGTAAGGGGCGAGCTCAGGCCAACCTGCGTATCCATCGCCGATGCGCATTCGGATATTGCGATAGCCCAATTCGCGAAGCAGGGCTTCGGCCTTGCGGCCCAGCTCAGGGATGACCTCGATCGTGTCGACCTCGGCGACGCACTCAGCCAGCACAGCGGCCTGGTAGCCCGAACCGGTCCCGATCTCGAGCACCCGCATCGTTTTCTTCGGCTCAATCAGTTCGGTCATCCACGCCACGATGTATGGCTGGGAAATCGTCTGCGCCTCGCCGATCGGCAGTGGGCCGTCCTCGTACGCCCGCGCCCCGCCAGAGAGCCGGCACGAACCGGTGCCGTGGGACTTTCCGCATTGCCGCCACCACAGCCTTCTCCTTGATCCCACGGGCTTCGAGCTGCGTCTTCACCATTTCCTCCCTGCGCGAGGCCTGGGTCGGCTCAGACTGGGTACCGGGAATGCCCTCGAACCCGAACCTGATGAAGACGCCGATCGAAACCACGACCAATGCGGCCGCCGCCGTCGTGAGCCGCGGGAGAAAACGCGCGATCACGGGTTGCCTCCAGTTCAAGATCGTGCGGACGTCGACGTTTGCGTCTACAGTCGTACTGGCGAATGAAACTGTTCGTTGATGGTGTGGGGCGGGTTTCCTAACCGCGCCTGGATGCGTCAAGAGAGGGAACCAGCGGGTTAGGAAACCCGCTCCACGGGCTTTTGTTATCCACGACCACGGACTAGAATATTAACCCAATCTCATGCGACTCGATTCAAACCACGCCACAGCTCTCAATCACGACCTTTGCCTGCGGTTTCCCGCTTGCGGTGCCGATCGCTTCGATCTTCTTGACCAGGTCCGAGCCCTCGGTCACCTCGCCGAAGACGACATGTTTGCCATCCAGCCAGTTGGTCACGACGGTGGTGATGAAGAACTGCGAGCCGTTCGTGTTTGGGCCGGCATTGGCCATGGAGAGGAGGAACGGCCGGTCGTGTTTGAGCTTGAAGTTCTCGTCCTTGAACTTATTTCCATAGATGGACTTGCCGCCAGTGCCGTTGTGATTGGTGAAGTCGCCTCCCTGGAGCATGAATTGGGGGATGACGCGGTGGAACGAGGATCCTTTGTACCCAAATCCTTTCTCGTGCGTGCACAAGGCGCGAAAGTTCTCCGCGGTTTCGGGCACGACGTCGTCGAACAATTCAAACGTGATGCGTCCGGAGGGCTTGCCGTCGATGCTGATGTCGAAGTATACGCGAGGCCTGGCCATTTCCGTGGTCCTTTGATTTGTGGATCCCGAGTCTGGTTTTCCGGGAACCCGCATCGAGTCCAGCCCCGTCCCGGGACAGACGAAGTCGCTCGAATCGGCATGCGGATTTCACTCGCCTTAAAATACCGGACTTAGACCTTGCAACTCAAGTTGTCCTCGATTCTCGGGCGATTCAGGCGGACCGTAGGAATTGGCGCCGCCAACGATTTGCGACAAAACGGGCCGCTGCGGCCCTGCCCGCGTTCAGAAAGCGGCAGCACGCCGTAAGAGTCGCCAATGTCACCTACGCGTGAGACCGCTTCGAGACTCGGGATGCGTGAGCGGGCGTTGCGTTGCCAGCCACGATCGCCCAGCAGGCGAACGCGCTATTGATCGTCGTGACGTATTCGTACACGCCGAAGATGGCACCGGCGAGCGAGCTCAGCTCCTTGATTACCTGGCTTTTCGTCGTGCCTGCCGGGATCGGCGGGACCGCCACTTGTGGGTCCGAGGCGTTGCGAACCGAGAGCCACGCCGGCCGGCTGCCAGCGGGCATCTGGCTGATGGCGAAGAAGGCGTAGGCGTCGTCGTTGTCGTTCATGATGCCTAGCGGCTGTAGTCCTTCCGCGTTGCTGGTGTCGTCGACCGAAAGGAAGTCGGCCGACACGATCGCCATCGGCTCCGGTCCCGGCACAGGATTGATGTCCGTGACATAGATCGACGGCGGATCGGTATTCTTCTTCAAGAACGAGTAGCCCGCGCGGGTCGCGAACTTTCCGTAACAAGTCCGCAAGCGCGGGCAATGTCAGCTTGGTGAAGTTTTCCGCCGCGTACTTCAGATAGGTGTCATTGATCGCGATCGAGTTCTGACAGCGCCGTGTTGTTCTGGCTGAGCGTGTTGATCTCCGGAAAGGTCGGATACGTCGTGCTCACGCGGAATCGCGCTGTTCGTCACGGCGACGTCGCCGCAGTTCAATACGCTGCCCATGCCTCCGGCCGAACCGGTGCTGAGGACGAGCGACGGTGCCAACTCGGTCACGAGCTGCTGGATCACCGGGATGATGGGAAGCTTGTTCCCATTGACCTTCGGGTGCAGCTCCGTCTTGAAGATCGCGACGTTCTGATTCCCGATCCGCATGGCGTTGAGATATCCGAAGAAGCCTTGCTCGAGCGCGGTGTCGCCCTTGATCCCTTCGATGATGTTCGTGAGCTGAGCGAAGTTATGACCGTAGAGGTTCCACGTATTCCTTCGCGACGTGGACCAATCTTTGTTCCCGGTGAAGACCTCGAGAAACGCGCTGGTTTCCTGCTCGGTGTAGAGCAGGATCAGCACGTCGGCCTTGAATTGGACCGGACCGGTGATTTTCTCGCCGGGTTGATACGGTCCGAGGGGGATCGAAGTCGGCTGCAACTGATCGGGCCAGTTGATCGAGCCAAGGTTGAAGACGACGTTGGTCTCTTGATTCGCGGCGACCGCGAACGCGTCATGAACGCTGAAGCCGACGAACGGCCCCGTCTTGAAGACTGTCTCCGCCATTTCAAGCTCCTTTTCCGCGATTGACCGCCCGATCCCATCGACCCAACCCGGTCCGAAATTGGGGTCGCCGAACACCGTTTGTGATGCACAAGTACGAGTACTTACCGATTCGACTGTGGCCTTCGCCCCGGCTTGCTCTTGAGGATTGTTGGCCGGCGTGTGCATCCGGCCCATCGGTTTAGAATCAGGCCAAACTGGCACGCGATTCGCCACGTGACGCGGCGAATCACAACTGGCGAGACGCTCCAAGATAAGGCATTGTCTTCAGCCGTACGCCGTGACGGTCACGGCCATAGGCTTGATTGTCAAGCAGGTTTTCGTCTCGCTGGTTCATCCTCCTGGGCAGACAATCAACTTCATCAGGATTCGGGATTCCTACCCGAAGCCGACAGCGAACAAAGCAGTCTTGGGGATTTTACGTAGCCTGCGAAGTGGCATAGCGTCAAGAAGACACTCATTGCTGATCTCCACTACATATTGACGAGACGTCCATTGATGCAGGAGGTTAACTTCAATTCCGTTAACCTCTCAAAATCCGTGGATAGAATGATTGAGCAGTTGGTGGAATTAGGCCAAGTTGCGACGTGTGCCACAAATTCCCGACGCCGAATGCAAACCCGTGGTGCGCCAGGAGAGGGAGTCGAGGCGCGTTGCCTCACCGGAGTACGTTGCCCACGGGCAATCCGTGATGAATACGTTACCCGAGGCGCACGCACGGGATCAGGGCGGGAGGCGGGAGGGAGCTAACCGGGGCTTGGGGATTTCGGCCCGGTGGCTCTGGAGTTCTCGATACCGTCGCCCCTGAAGGTAGCCGTCCCACGACAGTCCTGCGAGGCAAACCGCCAACGCTACGGCGAGGACGCGCATCCACCTGGTTGGGGACAACATCCCTAACAAGGCTCCGGCGGCTGCGACGCCGGAACCATTCGGCTTGATAGCCAGGCACGAACGTCATGACCGAGCCCAGCAGGCCGAGGAGCAATGCGAACCCGACGCCGGCCCGAGCTAGCTGAATCTGCAAAGTAATGAGCCATTCGCGGGCGGGTGTCATCGCCAGGGCCTCTGTCTGGCCCGGTCTATAGTCCACCATTAACACATCGAGACGCCTCAAGGCGATTTTCGTCCAGCGGTCCTCGACCCCACGGAGTTTGCTCTGGCGCTCCGCACCGCACGCAGATGAAATACCTTAGGCAGAGTCACGAGATATCGGACGAAGCGGAAGGCGAAGCCCTCTGCCAAGCCAATGAAGGCACCGCCTATGGTGGACCCTGCGAGGGCAATCAACACCCATCCTATCACTTCTGGCGTCACACGGATGACTGGGTGCGTGTACCATTCCCGAGTGAAGGAAGACTGAGAGGCTCACCCAGGTGATCACCCCTCCGATCAGACCGCCGGTCAGTCCGCGTCCGCCCTTCCTTACTTCTAAGACCGACGCGACGAGAGGCCCCATTAGAATAGCAATAACGGGTGCTTGCACGACGAGGGCCAGGAAGACCGCGCAGAGCGCGACAACGGTCATCAGCGATCGCATCGAAAAACGCACGGCGCGTCATTCTCATAGCGTAGGTCGTTGCTCGCAAGTCTGATCGCTAATTCAGAGCTTACACGCGACCCGTTCCGCAAACCACCCTGCCGACAGGTTCTCCATCGCTGAAGCCAGACGGCATTGCGCAATTCTGTGACGGTTCACGCGTTTGTAGGGTGCTCTGCGAGCACCAAGGCCAGCCTTGCGCATACAGGAAAAAACGGTGCTCGCAGAGCACCCTACCACGGCGGCGTCCCGAAAACACGCAGGTCCATTTCGTTGCAGCGGATCATCCCAAAAACTTCCGTCGTCGACATGGTCGAGAGGCTGAAGGCATGAAGCGTTTCCGTCGCTCGTTTACCCCACTCCCGATTTGAGTCCCGTGACAAGGAGGGTGAAAACGTCTTCGGCTTCCTGCTCGCCGGGCGGTCCCGGGGCTCGAGCCAGCAGCGTCGGATGGTGAAAGCGGAGCGAGCCGCTGAGGATGGCGCGGGCGGCCCGGCGGGGGTCGGTGTCCGGGGGAAACTCCCCCGCCGCGACGCCATCGGCGATGATCGCCGCGACATGCTCGTCCAGCATGGCGAGGTGGCGGGCGACGGCATTGGGAGACTCGGCGGCCATCGCCTGGTAGGTGGAGAACAGCTCGGGATCGGCGGTGACCTTGCGAACTTTGGCTCGGAAGAGCGCCATCAGCCACTCCCGGAGCCGGTCCGCCGCGGGGCGGTCGCTCCGCGCGATCGACTCCAGCGGTTCGGACACCCTCGCCAGCCAGCGCTCGACCAGGGCGTCGAGCAGTTCGGCCTTGCTGGCGAAGTAGCGATACACGCTGGCGTGGCTCTGCCCCAACTCGCGGGCGACGTCGACGACGTTGGTCTTGCCCGGCCCATGGCGGCGGATCACCACCTCGGCGGCATCCATGATTCGCTGGCGCTGGGCGTCGGTGGTATCGATGGAGCGGCTGCGAGCCATGCGAATCCCGGGCGGAGGGATGGGGCTGGTCGCGGTCAGCGGTTGACCATCGCCATGCCGTGCTTGTCGTACCGATCGCCGGCCACCGCGCCGACCGGGAAGGCCCCGTCGATCCGCGCCAGGTCCTCGGCGGTCAACTCCAGGTCGAGCGCGGGCAGCGCCTCGGCCAGCCGGCTCCGGGTCCTGGCCCCGATCAGCGGTATCACATCTTTGCCTCGCGCGAGGACCCAAGCAATGGCGAGTTGCGCCGCGGTCGCCCCCTTCTCCTGGGCGATTGCGCTCAGGGCGTCAACCAGCTTCGCGTTCGCGGCGAGGTTGTCTCCTTGGAAGCGTGGGAGGAAGTGAGCCCGACTATCCCCCGCGGTCCCTAGCCCCCGTGCCGGGCCGCCGATCAAGCCTCGCGACAGGACGCCGTAAGCCACGGTCGCGATCCCCAGCTCGCGGAGCGTCGGCAGCGTCTCGGCCTCGATCTCGCGAGTCAGGACGGCATACTCGGTACTCCAGCGCCGCAATCGGGTGGACCGCCTGCGCCCGCCGGACCGTCGCTGGCGCCGCCTCGCTCAAGCCGAGGTGCCGGACGTATCCCGCCTGGACCATCTCGGCCATCGCGCCGACCGTATCCTCGATCGGGACCGATGGATCGACCCGGGCCGGCTGGTAAAGGTCCACGTAGTCCGTCTTGAGTCGCTTCAAGGTGTAGGTCAGGAAGGTCTTGACCGCCGCCGGCCGGGCGTCGAAACCGATGAACGCCATGCTCGGCGTCCGGAGCGCCCCGAACTTCACCGAGAGGAAGACGCGATCCCGCCGCCCCTCGATCGCCCGCGCGATCAAGAGTTCATTGTGCCCCATCCCGTAGAAGTCGCCGGTGTTGAGCAGCGTCACCCCGCGATCGATCGCCTCGTGGATGGTCGCGATGCTCTCCCCCTCGTCCGCCGGGCCGTAGAAGTCCGACATCCCCATGCATCCCAGCCCCACCGCCGAGACGATCGGGCCATTGATTCCCAAGCGTCGCATTTCCATTGGATTTCTCCCGATCCTGTGCCGACCGATCCGCCGAATGGCGACCGCGTCAGTGACAGATTACAAAAATTGTAACTTCAATGTTGATCGATGTCAAGTCTTGGAAAGGAAGTCTGTCGTACGACACGACCGCGATCGACAAGTTGATTTCAGAATGAAGATCGGTAAAACTTGGGAGTGTGCGACCCTGTGAGGCGGCAGACTATCGCGTGTAACAACGAATGGCGTGATTCCTTCAAAGCGTCGGAAGAGTCTGATGAGCATCGCCGACCATAAAAAAGTTCACGGACGCCGTCGCGAAGGCAAGAGCCGGAGGCCGCATTAGCTTGAGCGTCGTCCCGGATGTTAACGGCCAGGAATTCTGATCTCATTTCCCGCGCTCACGCACCGATCCCCATGCCGCTGTGCGTAAAAGGCCCGATCGTAGCCGATCGTTCGAAGGCACGGGTACGGGGTCCGGGAACGATTGAGGGCTCTTCGATGCTCCCACTTCGCCGCGCCTTTACCTTGATCGAGCTGCTGGTTGTCGTCGCCATCATCGCGATCATGATCGCGCTCGTGCTCCCGGCGGTGCAGAAGGCACGAGATTCGGCCAGGAGAGCGCAACTGGCCAATACATCTCAGGCCGGGTTCGCCAAAGAAATGGCCCAGAACAACCTGGCACAGGTCGCGCGCGCTGAGCGCCGGTACGCCCGCTGCCCCGCCGCCTCCGGCGCGGGTTCAAACGTTCACAGCCAATGTTGTGCTCAGCCCGCGGCTCAGCATCGGCACGGCCGCGCCGGAATCGATCTACGAGGCACGGTTCAACGGCAAAGTCGAGGCAGTGAGCCCACCGAAGGAGGTAGGCGACTGCGAACTCGAGTTGCCCTTGCCGCCGCAGATCATCTCCCTCGCCGACTTGTCGGTGACGGCTGGCGGCAAGATCAGCGAGCTGGTGGCTCTCCGGAACGGGAAACTCGTGTGGCGCGGCCCGTTGTCTGCCAACCCGACCGCATTAGTTGTGGCGTATACGGCCGTCGGCAAGGGGCTGTTCGAGCTATCCGTCCCACCCGGCGGCATCCTGGACCACTTCGAGGTGTCGCTGGCTGCCAAAGGGTCTGACGTACGGCTGCTGGAGCTATCCCTCCAGCCGACGAGCTTGTCCCGATCGTCCGGCACGACCACGTACACGTGGGATTACAAGCGGCTTCTGTTTGGTCAGCCGGTCCGCGTGGACGTGCTGGGGATCGCCCCGATCGATCGGCTGGGGGAGTTAACGTGGTTGGGCCCGCTCAGTGTGACCGTCTTCGGGCTATTGGTCGGGCTGATCGTCCGCGCCGCATCGGTGACCCAGTTCGATCTCTGGATGCTGCTATTCACCGTGGGTACATTTGCAGGGGCCTACCCGCTGATGTACTTCGCCCAGGAGTACATCGCGTTGGGCCCTGCGGTGCTGATCGCAGCCGGGATCGCGCTCGTCATCATCGGTACGCGTGCGGTGACGCTGATGCCTTTCTGGTTGGCGCTGGGCGGGGTCGTTTCGCCGGCCGCGGCGATCATGGCCATTACCCTTGTCGCGGCCATCTGGCCTTCCCTCCAGGGCATTCTGCTCACGGCCGGAGCGCTCGCCTTCTTCGTCGCCGCAATGATGCTCGGCCCCAAGATCCGGGCCGCGTCGCCCGCTGTCCAGGCGGTAGACCCGAGCGACCCACCCGCATCCGGCTGACTCGCCCGCCTATGTCATCCGAGGCCGCGCTTGGGCGCGGGCCTGACGTTGTCGATCAGCTCCAGCGCCCAAAGGGAGACGAAGCTTGGACCTGCACCGATCTCGGGGGGACACCATCCCGAATTACTCGATCTGAGTTGAGTATGGTGTCCTCCGAACCCTCGCAGGGCTGACACCCTAGACCGCCAGATCAAAGCACAAACCGAAGTGCCAAGGTTGCGGCATTTCGGGGCGCGCTGGCAAAGCCGCGGGTCATCTAGAAATCACCGCTTCCACGACCATTTTTCTTCCACAGTCGAGAGGTCCAGAAGCTTGATCTGATCGTCCCAGCCGACGGCGGCCAGCCATTTCCCGTTCGGAGAAATGGCGACGCCGAAGACAAAATCATTGTAGCCGCCGACCGTGGCCTTCGATTTCGGTCTTTCGAAATATCGACCAGATCCCAGATGCGAACGGTGTGATCCATGCCGCCACTTGCCAGGAACTTGGCGTCGGGCGAGAAATCCAGATCTGTGACGCTGCCCTGTGTGTGCCCCTCGAGTTTGCGGATCTCGTTGCTCGATGCGACGTCAAAGACCCGAATCGCCGCGTCACCGCGGCCGGTCAGCAGTGTTTTGTTATCATTTGAGAGGACGACGCCGTTGACGTCCGCGCGATGTTGGAATTCGTGCAGCACTTTGAAATTCTCGGTGTCCAGGAGGCGCGCGAAATGATCTTGGTGATGCTCAGCTTTCTGCCGGGGCTCTTCGTTGGGGAGGATAAGTTCGAGGAGATCAGGGACAATCTGGATCTCGAACGCTGGTTCCGCCTGCCGAAGAGCCACGAGCGGCGAATCCACGGCCATCGCCATGCCGGAATGCGCATCGTTCTGGAGGGACCAACATTGGTGCACGCCCTGGACGCACACGTGGCTCATCCCGAGCCATTCACTCCCGAAGACTTGATACCCTACCGGACAGCGCGCGAGCCGCCGAGCCAGACGCAGGCATTGAATCGCCGCACCATCATGAGAAAGGCGCGATCCAAGAAGACACGGCCGGCTCTACTCGCAGAGCTGGAGAGGCGTTATCGAGAATCACCGTAGTTCTAGCCCTGTTGCGGACTGTTGAAATAGAATGATTGGCCGCAGGAAGACCAGTTGCCGTTGCCAGAAAGTGACCGATGGAATCCCCGCGCTGGAAGATCGTCTCACCGTCGCAATACGACCACGAGCGAAACGCTCTTGATTTCGTGCGTGCAGGTCTGCCGGATCACGATCCCCACCAGGCGTGGACCAACTTCGAGTTCCAGACCGATGATGGAGCGATCTACGAGGTCGATCTCCTGGTCCGGACGAAGCAGGGCTTCTCGCTGGTCGAATGTAAGGCGTGGCATGGTCGCATCTCCGGCGATGTGGGCATGTGGAATTGCTCCGGCGACGGCAAGTATCGCCCAGAGGACAACCCGGTCCTGTTTGCCAACCCCAGGGCCCGGACGCTGTCAGCGCGGCTTAAAAGCCCAAGCTGCCACGGCCAAAGCCCGGCTGCCGTGGCTCGACGCTCTCGTCTTCCTATCCACAAATGACATCGAAACCGATGGCTCGAATGACGAAGGCAAAATAAGTTGAGCAAGGAGCAGCCGAAACCGCCCACGGTCTACGTAGTCGCCGGCCCCAATGGGTCAGGCAAGACGACGTTCGCTTCGGAGTTCCTGCCGGATTTTGTCAAGTGCCGGGAGTTCCTGAATGCCGATCTGATCGCCGCGGGGTTGTCGCCGTTCGCCCCGGAGACCCAGAACTTGCGGGCCGGGCGACTGCTGTTGGAACGGATCGGTGAGCTCGCCGCCGCCAGGGAGGACTTCGGGTTCGAGACGACTCTCTCGGGTCGCACTTACGCCCGCCTGCTGGCCGGGCTAAGAAGAGACGGTTACAGGATCGTGATGTTCTTCCTCTGGCTCCCGACCGCCGACCAAGCCGTGCTCCGCGTGGCCAACCGGGTGCGACAAGGTGGGCACGCGGTACCCGAGGCCGACGTGCGGCGGCGGTTCGCCGCGGGGCTGAGCAACTTTTTCCGGCTGTACCAGCCAGAATGCGACCGCTGGTCGCTCTATGACTCCTCGCGACTCCCCCCGGCGCTGATCGCTTGGGAAGAGTTGGGTACCATAACCATCATCGATTCTGATCTTTTCGACCAGATACAAACGCAGTCGCCGGAGGATAGACCGATGAGCGACAAGACGAGAGACACACTTACCGAACAGGCCGACGCCGCCTTCCGGCAGGCCGCAGCCAAGGTGGTCAACCTGGCCCGGCAGACCGGAACGCCAGTCATCGTCTGCGAAGGTGGTCGGATCGTCCAGAAGTCGCCCGACGATGCGGGCATCGAGCTACGAAAGACAGGTACGCCGGTGATCATCCGCGGCGAGGCACCGGTCGTCGAAACGGCGGGAAAGGAACCACGAAAAAGACGAAAACCACGAAAACCAAGAGCCAAGAACTGAAGTCCGGAAACCGATGACCGACCGCTCCATTCGGTGAACGTTCATGGCGCTCGTGCGGCACACAACTCCATGAAAATGAAGTTCGCATTTTTGCATGAATTTCGAAAGTGAATCTCATTTTCGGAGTCAGTTCCGATTAGTCAGGCGTCACACGTTACCTCAAGTCCTGCCGAGAGTTATATCGAGCAGTCAGTGGTTCGATTATTCAGGCGTCACACGTAAATCGAATGCCTGCAAGGCTGTGACGCCGTGACGGCGTTTTTGGCCCCCCAAACCTTTGTGTGCGCGCCTCTTCTCCCCAATCGTACCGAGGGTCGAGCCTTCACCCTTCCATTCGGATCGTCTGCGTGCGAGGAGGCGGAGTCCGGCCGCACTTCGCGTACCAGAAACGACCAGCGTTCTCGGCCCGGCTGACGTGGTCAGAACCAACTTTTCATCGGCCCGCAATAACCTCAGTGCTTCGTCGCAGCGAATTCTCAGAGTAATCTGTCGGGTATCGATCGTGGACCGAACGGCCACGCGGTGGACGATGGCAAAACGGTCGAGTATGATCTCGTCAACCGTGTGGTACCGGGCTTTACCGGGGCGATCGAGACGTGATGGACCGTATTGTGTTGACGCTGCTGGCGCTGGGCCATCAACCACTTCTTTCCGCCCAATTGCCGCGGAAGGAGCGCGAACGTGCCCGTAACGTCGAGCGTCGAACACCGCCGCCTCAGCGACAGCACGGCTCGCAAGGCGGATTGGAAGAACTGGGGTCCTTACCTGGCGGAGCGTGCCTGGGGCACCGTGCGGGAAGATTATAGCCCCAATGGAGATGCCTGGAATCATTTTCCTCACGACCACGCCCGCAGCCGCGCCTATCGTTGGAACGAGGATGGTCTGGCTGGATTCTGCAATCGCTTTCAGAACCTCTGTATGGCGATCGCGGTCTGGAACGAGCGCGATCCGTTTCTCAAGGAACGGCTCTTCGGTCTTGCCAACGAAGAGGGGAATCATGGCGAGGATGTTAAAGAGTATTACTACTACCTCGACGGGTTGCCTAGCCATGCTCTGATGCGATTTCTTTACAAGTATCCCCAAGTGGAATACCCGTACGCCCGCCTGCTCCATGAGAATCGGCGGCGGTCCCGATCGGATCGTGAATACGAGCTGATCGACGCCCTGGCCGACGCATTCGGCTCGGGGCGTTATTTTGATGTTTTCGTCGATTATGCCAAGGGATCGGCGGAAGACATCCTCTGCCGCATCACGGCATTCAACCGCGGGCCTGAGCGGGCGGCGCTACACATCCTGCCTCAGATCTGGTATCGCAACACCTGGTCGTGGGGGTACACGGCCGAGCGTCCCTCCCTGTGGGCCGCCGATGATATGGTCGTCCGCACCACCCACCGGCACCTCGGGGAGCGTTGGTGGTACGTCGACGGCGAACCACAGTCGCCGGCGCTGCTCTTCACCGAAAATGATACCAATTTCGAGCGACTGTTCGGCGTGCCCAATGCCGGGCTCTACGTCAAGGACGCGTTTCATGAAACGATTGTCAACCAGCGTGCCGACCGGATCGATCCCCGGATGAGTGGATCGAAGGCGGGTGCCCATTACCGGGCCCTCATCGCGCCGGGCGCGGCGATGTCCGTGCGTACGCGATTCAGCGATCGTCCTCTGGCCGATCCCTTCGCCGACTTCGATGCGATCTTCGACCAGCGGCTCGCCGAGACCGAAGAGTTCTACCAGGCCATTCAACCGGCAGGCTTGGATGAAGACCAGCGGCGTGTTCAGCGCCAGGCCTATGCCGGCTTGCTCTGGACCAAGCAGTTTTACCACTACAGCGTTGAGCTATGGCTGGATGGAGACCCGGCTGGTCCTCAGCCTCCGGCGGAGCGAAAGCGTGGTCGCAACGCCGGCTGGCAGCACAGCTACCACCTCGACGTCTTGAGCGTGCCGGACAAGTGGGAGTACCCTTGGTTCGCCGCGTGGGACACGGCTTTTCACTGCATCGCGCTCGCCCATCTCGACCCGGAATGGGCCAAGCGGCAGGTGGTGCTCCTGCTTCGTGAATGGTACATGCACCCAAACGGCCAGCTTCCAGCCTACGAGTGGGATTTTTCAGACGCCAATCCGCCGGTGCATGCCCACGCCGCTCGCCGGGTCTATGAAATCGACCGCGATTTGACCGGAAAGGCGGATACTGCTTTCCTCGAGGAGGTTTTCCACAAGCTCCTCCTCAACTTCACCTGGTGGGTGAATCGCAAGGACCCAGAGGGCCGCAACGCGTTTCAAGGGGGTTTTCTCGGCCTGGACAACATTGGGTTGTTCGACCGGAGCCGGCCCAACCTGCCAGGCGGCCGGCGGCTCGAGCAGGCCGACGGCACCGCCTGGATGGGCCTGTTTTGCCTTGACATGCTGGCGATCGCCCTCGAGCTCACACGGACCCGCCCGGCATACGAGACGATCGCCACTAAATTCTTCGAGCATTTCGTGGCGATCGCTCATGCCATCAATGGGTTTCGCGGCGAGATCGGGATGTGGTGCATGCGCGATCAATTCTATTACGACGTCATCCACGTTGACGGAGTTCCGGCCGAGCACCTGCGAATTCGGTCGGTCGTAGGCTTGATCCCTTTGTTTGCCGTGCTGGCCATCGAGCCCGGAACGTTGGAACGCTTGCCCCAATTCCGCCGCCGGCTCGAGTGGTACTTACGATATCGCTCGACACTCGCCGGCAATGTCAGCCTGATGACACAGCCCGGCGAGGGTGGCTACCGGTTAATGGCACTGGCTGATCGGGCGAAGCTCGAAGCCGTTTTGCCGCGCGTGCTCGACCCGAGCCAGTTCCTTTCCGACTTCGGCTTGAGGTCGCTATCCAGGACGGCGCTCGACGAAGATTTTGTCTACGACGGCAATCGGATTGTCTACGAACCCGCCGAGTCGGCCGCGCCGATGTATGGGGGCAACTCAAACTGGAGAGGGCCGATCTGGTTCCCAGTCAACTACCTCATGATTGAGGCGTTGCGAGAATACCACCGATATTACGGTACCACGTTAACAACCGAAATGCCCCGCTATAGCGGGCACTGCATGACGCTCGAGGAAGTCGCGGCCCACCTCGCCCAGCGCCTGACTCAGATCTTCGTCCGTGACTCGGCCGGCCGGCGTCCCGTTCTCGGCGGCACCAAACTCTTCCAGGAAGACCCACACTGGAACGATTATATTCCATTCTACGAATACTTTCACGGTGATGACGGCTCGGGCCTGGGAGCCAGTCATCAGACCGGGTGGACATCCCTGATCGCCATTCTGATCGACTGGACACACGCTTGGTCGGTTGCGCGACCAGGTCCATGAGCCGAACTTATACCGGCTGTCCTCTTATCAATAAAGCGAATTATTATCTGCAAATGAGGGTAAATTGCGATGCATTATCGAACTTTCGGCCGGACGGGATGGTCGGTCAGCGAGATCGGCTATGGCATGTGGGGATTGGCGGGTTGGACCGGGTCCGACGATGATGAGACCGCGGCAGCGCTCGAGCGGGCGGTCGAGCTCGGCTGCAACTTCTTCGACACGGCGTGGGCTTATGGCAACGGGCGCAGCGAGCGGTTGCTCGGCAACTTGGTCGCGCCACCACCCCGAGCGGCCGCTCTTTGTCGCGACGAAGGTGCCGCCGAAGAACTTCAAGTGGCCTTCACAGCGTGGTTTCACGCTCGACGAGTGCTTCCCGCCCGACCACATCCAGGAGTATGCCGACAAGAGCCTGCACAACCTCGCATTGACTCGGATCGACCTGCTTCAGTTCCACGTCTGGGAAGACGCCTGGGCCCACGATGAGCGCTGGCAGCGAGCTGTGGAGGACCTCAAGCGCCAGGGGCTCGTTCGCGCCATCGGGGTCAGTGTGAATCGTTGGGAGCCGACCAATGTGGTCGAGACGTTGCGGACCGGTCTGATCGACGCGGTTCAGGTCATCTACAACATTTTCGACCAGTCTCCGCAGGACGAACTTTTTCCGCTTTGCCGTGAGTTGAACGTCGCCGTCATCGCGCGCGTGCCATTTGATGAGGGGACTTTGACCGGCGGTTGACCAAGGACACTGCGCTGGCCCGAAGGTGACTGGCGCAACACCTATTTCGTTCCGGAGAACCTGGAACAGAGCGTCGACCGGGCCGAAGCCCTCCGACCGCTCGTGCCCCCGGAGATGACGATGCCCGAGCTTGCATTGCGCTGGATCTTGGCCGACCCAACGGTCTCAACCATTATCCCTGGCATGCGCAAGTTGCATCACGTCCAGGCCAACCTCTACGCCAGCGACGGTCGACCGCTCGATCCCGCCCTGGTGAAACAACTCAGGGCTCATCGCTGGGATCGGACACCGACGGCATGGTCGCAATAAGGTTGCGTCAGTGGTCGCGATAAGGAAGTTAATCCGAGCCGAGCGCGGATCTCTTGCCTTATGTTCCTGTCTTGCGGTTGGAACGGGCAACCCACAATTACTTTGAGATCCGGCTTGTCGCCGGCACATTCCGCGGTAGCTTGGTATAATTCGACTTGATCGGTGAAACGGAATGACCGAGGATCTCGCCACACGTTTGGGCTGTCGCATGCGGAAGATTCGCCTCAAATCGCCCTTGAATGCCCGATTGGCCGAGCACTTTCAGCGCGAGCTAAACGACTCGCAACGAGCGGCAGCCACGGCCCCCGAGGGTTACAACCTGATTTTGGCCGGACCAGGCTCGGGCAAGACGCGGGTGATTACCTACCGCGTTGCGTACCTGATCGCCACCGGCGTCCCGGCCGAGTCGATCATGCTGGTCACGTTCACGCGGCGGGCGGCCGGGAAATGCTTCGGCGGATGGAATCGTTGATCGGACATCCGGCGGCCAAGGTCTGGGCTGGTACGTTCCATCACATCGGCAATCGTCTGCTGCGACGCGCGGCGACGCTCCTGGGCTACCAACCCAATTTTACGATCCTCGATAGTGAGGACCAGCTCGACTTGATCCGGCTGGCGATGGATGACGCCGGCCTGTCCGGCACCGGTAAGCTGGCTCCCAAGCCTGCGGCGGTGCACCACATGATCAGCTTCAGTGCCAACGTGAACCGTCCTCTTGCCCAGGTCATCGCCGAGCGCGATCCTGAGCTGGTGCAGTGGCAGTCGCAGATCGAGGCGGCCGCCGCGGGCTACGCCCAGCGCAAGCGCGCTGCCAACTGCATGGACTACGACGATCTGCTCTTGCAATGGGCCCGCTTGATCGGCGAGTTTCCCGAAGAGCGCGCTCTTCAGGGTCGGATGTTCCAGCATATTTTGATCGACGAGATGCAAGATACGAACGCCGTTCAAATCGAGGTGGTCGAGGCGATCGCGGCGGCCGGCGCGGGCAACTTGACAGCGGTGGGCGACGATGCCCAGTCGATCTATCGGTTCCGAGGCGCCGATTATGACAACATCCTGAAATTCCCCGAGCGTCACCCCGACGCGCGGATCTTCCAGCTCGACGTCAATTACCGCTCGACGCCCCAGATCGTCGCGTTCACCAAGGCCTCGATCGCCCATAACACGACCGGCTTCACCAAGGAGATGGTCTCGGCCCGGCCGGATGGGCTGCTCCCACTGGTCGTGCCCACCGAGGACGTCTATGAAGAGGCCGCGTTCATCTGCCAGGAGATCCTCGAAGCGACGGGAGAAGGGTCTGGCGCTCGGTCAGATCGCCGTTCTCTATCGCAACCATCACGACAGCATCTTGCTCCAAGGGGACCTGCTCGCGCGCGGGATCCCCTACACCGTCCGCAGTGGACTTCGGTTCTTCGAGCAGGCGCACATCAAGGACGTGCTGGCGCACCTCCGGATCGTGCGTCAACCCGCGTGACGAAGCCTCGTGGCGCCGCTTGCTCTTGCTGCTGCCCGGGGTGGGTTCCGCCAAAGCCGCCGCGGTGTTCCACCACCTATCGCAAAGTGCCCAGCCGCTGGAAGCTCTTCAAACGGCCGAGGCGATGGCGCTGCTACCAGCCAAGAGCAAGGGCTTTTTTGCGGGATTCGTCAACGACCTCAAGCAGCTCCGGGCGACCGATCCGGAGCGCAACCCCGCGCGTCGCGGTTGGCGCCATCCTCAAAGGAGGCTATCCGGGCACGGTCCGGCAGCAAGTACGAGCGGCCCGACAACCGCATCGCCGACATCGAGCAGTTCGCTCTCCTGGCCGCCAAGTACGACAGCCTCGAACGGTTGATCGCCGACTTGCTTCTGGCCGGCGACGTCTACGGAATGGATTCGGTCGCCAGCGACGAGCCCGGCGAGGTCCTGGTCCTGAGCACCGTTCACCAGGCCAAGGGTCTCGAATGGTCGCACGTCTTCGTGCCTCGGTTGGTCGAGGAGAGCTTTCCCCACCGTCGCGCTCTGGACGAGACAGGCGGCGAAGACGAAGAACGGCGGATTTTCTATGTCGCCGTGACCCGGGCGATGAACGAGCTGACGCTCACCTACCCCTTGACGATGGCTCGAGGTGGGCGCGGGCCGACCACGTTCACCATGCCCAGCCGTTTCCTCACCGAGATCGACGCGAGCCTGGTAGAGCACTGGTGAAATCGAGACAGAGACGCCGCTTTTGACAATTCCGGTCGGAGCTTCAGCGAGTCCGAGGCGGACTTCGCAACATGAATCGAGGGCCAGAGCCCGTGGAATGAACCCGGGCAGGAAAGGAGCGATCTTCATGGCGGATCGTTTCGCATGGGCCGCGCTGGTCGGAACGGTTGTTGCGATGCAGTTGCAGGCGAGAGCCGGCGAATTGGCGGCTCCCGACGGTCCCCCGTCCGCGCGTCTTTCGCATCCAGGTTGTGGACGAGGAGACCGGCCGCGGCGTCCCCTTGGTCGAGCTGAGGACGGTCAACCAGATCCGCTATTACACCGACAGCAACGGGATCGTCGCCTTTGACGAGCCGGGGCTCATGAACCGCAAGGTCTACTTCTCGATCGCCAGCCACGGCTATGAAGTCGACAAGGATGGCTTTGGATTCCGCGGCAAGGCTCTCGAGGTCAAGGAGGGAGGGTCGGCACGAGTCGCGATCCGGCGGGTCAACATCGCGCGGCGAATCTACCGAGTCACCGGAGCGGGCATCTATCGCGACAGCGTGTTGACCGGCGATCCGGTTCCGATCCGCGAGCCCCTGTTGAACGGCCGAGGTCGTGGGCCAGGATAGCGTGGTGAACGCGCTGTTTCAAGGCAAGATCCACTGGTTCTGGGGCGATACCAACCGGCCCGACTATCCGCTGGGAAACTTCCATGTGCCCGGAGCCACATCCGAGCTGCCCGGCAACGGGGGACTCGAGCCGGAGGTCGGCGTCGAACTTGAGCTACTTCGTCGACGATCGAGGCTTCGCCCGGCCGACGGCCCCGATCCCCGGCGAGGGACCGACCTGGATCTCCGGCCTGGTGGTCCTCAAGGATAGCGCCGCCCGGGAGCGGATGTTCGCGGTCTACGTCAAGGTGCGCAAGATGCTCGAAGTCTACGAGCGCGGCCTGGCGGAGTACCATCCGGAGACGAACCGCTTCGAGAAGGTCGTTCAGTTCCCCGATGCCGCCGACGTACACCGGGCGAGTTCCCCGGTGGTCATACCGTTCTCGCATCAGGATCACGGCGTCGAGTATGTCTATTATTGCAACCCTTATCCCTTGATCCGGATGCCGGCCGATCCCGACCAGCTCGAGCAAGATCGGGTCTTGCGAGGCATTCACGTGCTTGAAGCCGGGGACGCGAATCGACTCGAACAGCAGCTCGACCGCGGTCCGGACGGCGCGTTGCACTACGCCTGGAAGACGAACACCCAGCTCGTCTTGCAGGAGCAGCAAAACAAGCTGATCTGCGTCCCGTCTGATCAAACCCGAGGAGATGCTGTTGAACCTGCGCGATCTCGACTCCGGCAAGGCGGTGATCGCGCATGGCGGCTCCGTCTACTGGAACGAATACCGGCAGCGGTGGGTGATGATCGCCGTGGAGGCACGCGGCAGCACGTCGTACCTCGGCGAGGTCTGGTATGCCGAAGCCGACACGCTGCTCGGGCCCTGGGTTTACGCCCGAAAAATCGTGACTCACGATAAGTACAGTTTCTATAATCCGAAACAACACCCGATGTTCGACCAGGAGAAAGGCCGAACCATTTTCTTCGAGGGGACTTATGCGACGACGTTCTCGGGGAATCCCGATGCGACGCCTCGTTACGACTACAATCAGGTCATGTATCAGCTCGAGCTGACCGATCGACGTCTCGCTCTGCCGGTGGCCGTTTATCGGATCCCGTTCAGTCCCGGCGCCGCGCCGCGACTGGTTCTGACACCGCCGCCGTCTGATCGCGCGAACAACGCCGCCCCGGCAAGTCCTATTCTTCGCGCCGGACAAGGAAGGGATCGCGTCGCTGCCTGTCTACGAGCAATATGACCCTTGAAGGGTGAGACCTTGCGGGTTGGGAACCGGCGACCGAACGCCGGATAGTGGTGTGCCGGCCGCTATTCTTTCTCCTTCCCGCCGACATCAAGGACTACACGGGGCCACGATTCCTCTTTACGAGTTCCAGGCGGAGGGGAGTGAACGAACGATTTTACTCCGTCGACACATCCGAGCCCGAATCGCGCGCTCCCGCTGGACAAGCAAGGTGCTCGGCCGCGTCTGGCGGAACCCGGCCCGCCCGAGGCTTTGGTGAGGATTCACACTGGTCATTCGGAGTTGGGACAAACCCGGCAGAGGCTCAAGGAAGAACCACGATGGATTCGCCCTCGTCCGAACTCGGTTGGCTCGAAGAGATCATCGAGCAACTGGAGCACGATCCCGAGGAGTGCTGGCAGGCGCTCGAGGGCCTGGCATCGGTCGAGCGCGACGTTCGCCTGGCGGTGATCGAGACGTTGTCTCGACATCGTCTAAGGCCGGGCGTTGCAGGTTGCTGCGGCTCTTGTCCTCGATGCGCGAGCCGGGTCGAGCGCAGGCGACTCCGGTCGCCATCGAGGCGTCCGAGGTCACCCAATCGAATCGTCTTAGCATTGCCGAGCCAACGATCTCTGGTCTTGAAAGCCAATATCCCTGGGCCACGAGCGAGGTCGGCGAGCGGTCTCGAACCAGACCTTGCGGTTGCGGCACGTCGGGGCCGCTGGCTGGCATCCTGCGTCGTCACGCCAGTGGACGGTCAGGGTCGCGGCATCGGTCGTGATCTCGGTCAATCAAGGGTCGCAACGGCGGACTGCCGCGTTCCTGTGCGACGTGCAACAGGGAATCGCCGACGTCATCGGCGAGGTCGAGCCCGAGTCGCCGGATGCCGGCGGTCTGCTCGACGAGCTGGTTCAACAGCCGGGGATTGATTGTGTCCGCGACGTCCCGGAGTTGGCGATTGGCTTGCTCGCCGGGAGCTTGATGCTGTGTGGACCGGCGGTTCCCCCCGAGGTGCGCGACTGGCTCGATGGAACGCTCGGGCCTGAGTTCCAGCCAGCCGGCTTGCCGGCGACGATAGCCGGCTTCGACCCGTCGTCGATTCCTCACGAGGAGATGCCGCAGCGGCGCGCCTGGTGCTCGACGCGTGCCCCTCCTGGCTCGATGCCTCATCGCTCACGTTCGAGCTCGCCGAGGAAATTTGGCTCCGTGAGGGTCGGCAGACCGTCGACCCCGACCGCGACGCCGGCGCTTATCGCTTCCTATTCGAACACCGACTCATCCACCGCCTCGAATTATACAGGAGAATGCTCCTGTGGATGGCCTGGCTCTGGCGTTGTTCGGGCCAGGAGAGCTCTTGGACTCGGCACTGGTCTTGGCCTATCAGCTCTCCGACGAGCAATACGCCGTGCCATCTCATCCTTTCACTTTGAGTTCACAACGCGAAGCCTCGAGGAGGCTCAGGCCAGCTGCCCCGGGCTCCCGTCACACGTCGGCGAAGCGTGATCACCTTGCCGATCCGATCGCGGCGTGAGTTCGGCTGAAGACCTCCACTAGCCCGAAGCGTGAGCGAGGATCGCCGCCGCCCTTCGGCGGGGGGACTCCAGGCAGTCTCCTTCGCGGCTGGGTGGTTTCCGCGGGTGAACGTTGAAGGAGTGGACAGTGCGGCCATTCGGCGTGAATCGAGTGCAAAAACCCGGATCGGAGATTGCAGGCACCAGGGTGCGGGGCAACTCCAGATCCGGGCGGGTCAGACCCTTTCTTTGTAGCGGTTACTTCTTCTTAGCGGGGGCCTTGGCCTTCGCCTCGGGAGCAGGCGCAGCCTTGGCGGCGGGCTTGGCGGCCGACTTCGCAGGGGCCTTTTTCTCGTCGGCCTTCTTCTTCTTCGCGGTGTCGCGTGCATCGCCCATTGCTCAAGTCTCCTCGTGAACGTGGTTCCGGACCGGACTCAGAAAACCGAAATGAGCCTGTCGTCTCTTTCCGCAAGAAGAACGACGAATCCTAGAATGACATTATGATTCGCAACCTTCAAGAGAGATTGTAAAGAAAAATCGATGTTTCCGTTGATTTCTTACAAGATCGAGTCGCGCTCGCATGAAAACCTCCGCTCATCTTCGGAGCCGTCGCAACGGGTTTCATGACCGGCTCCTGGCAGTCCTTGGACACGCCCCTGCCGTCGCGCTCGAGTCGAAGCATTTGTCGGGCGCTGGTCTGGTGACCCCGCCCGCATCGCCGTACCGCGAGTCTCCGTCCGCGGAGTGTGCTCTGATGAGCACAAATGCCTTTGAACGCAGGGCGGCAAGCGAGCGCCGGGAGACCTTCGGTCAGGCACTGCGACGCGGTCAACAGACCCTCGCCGAACAGTAGAGTCACGTCTTGCCTGAGTCCGTTTTTTTCGCCGTCGCGATCGTGCACTTCGAGGCATTAACGATTCAGGATTCGTCATCCCCGAAATGAAGAAAGCCTCGAGAGCGGTTGCCCGTTCCCGAGGCTTTGGTTTTGGCACATCACGGCGATCGAGCCGCGCCGATCGTGGGATTTACTTGCATCTTTCGGTGCATCAGATGGGTTCGTAACATGTCCGCGACGGGTCGTTGCACTCCAGTCGGCCGACGATTTCGTCGTCCGGGCCGAAGTTTCTCATCGACTTGAGGCACCAGTAGGCGGTGTTGCCGTAGTCCTCGTCGGCCTGGCCGCCTTGTCCGTCAGTGTAGACATACATGCCTTTACTGCGGAGATGCCGGCAGGGAGCGGTCACGGGCCCGGGCTCGACGACAGGAAGATCGTTAGGATTGGTGCTGGTCATTGGTTCGATCCAGGCGATTAAGCCTGCTCCCAGTAACGATTGCCGACGGCCGCGAGCAAGGCTCTCTTGACCACGCTCTTGGTCAGGGGGACCTTGTAACCGTTCGACGAAAGCGGGGCTGCGCCTTCGACTGCGGCTTCGCCCGCCGCGGCAGCGGTCTCGAGCGTGACACGCTTGCCGGTGATGGCTTTCTCGGCGGCGGCGCTTCGCCAAGGAATCGGTGCCACGCCGTAAACGACGATCGTGGCGGCGGAGACGGTGTCTCCATTCAGATCGAGGTTGACCGAGGCGAGGACCAGCGGCCAGTCCTGCGCCTGTTTGTGACGGGCCTCGTACGATGCGTTCTTTCCCTTGGCCGCGGGAATGATCACCTTGGCGAGGACTTCACCGGGCTGGACAGTCAGCTCGACGTCGGTTTCGCGCTTGGGCACCTGGTAAATTTCCGCGACCTTGATGGTACGGTCCCCCTTGGGGCCGCAGATCGTCGCCTGTGCGCCGAGGGCGGTCAGGGCCACGGCCAGGCTCGACGGGCTGACGAAGAGCGCATCCCCCTCGGTGAGGAAGATCGCGTGGAACCGGTTATCGCCCGCGCGGACCAAGCTCTTGCCGTCCTTCACGGCCAGGAGCCCGTTACCCGCGCGGTAATACCAGCAACGAGGGCGCTGGAGCAGGTTGCCGCCCAGCGTGGCCATGTTGCGGATCTGGGGCGAGCCGACTTCGGACGTGGCCTGCCAGAGGGCGGGGTACGACTCACGAATCCCCGCGTGGGCGACGATTTCGGTCAGCGAGGTACCGGCGCCGATGGTCAAGCCGCCGGCCTTGGCGTCGCCCGAGATCCCGGCGAGCGTCTTGATGTCCTTGAGGTAGACCACGCGGTCGGGTGACGTGACGTAGTCTTTCATCCGGCTGATCAGGTCGGTACCTCCGGACAGGGCCACCGCGTTCGGGGCACGCAACAGGCTGACGGCGTCCTCGACGCTGGTGGGGGCAGCGTACTCAAAAGCTTTCATAGGTTCAGGCCTTCCCTTCTTTGGCTGCCTTGGCCAGTGCGTTCAGTACGTTACGAGGAGACATCGGCCACTCTGGCACGCGCACGCCGATGGCGTTGGTCACGGCGTTGCCGATGGCCGCCGCGGTCGAGATCGTGGGTGGCTCGCCCACGCCGATCACGCCGCGCGCCTTCACTTCAGGCGGTTCATAGGCCCGCACGATGATCTCAGGGATATCGGCCGCCCCGGCCAGCTTGTAAATCTCCATGTCGGAGTTGAGCATCACGCCCGTGACCGGGTCCATGATGCGTTCCTCGAACAGGCCGTAGTTCAAACCGCCGATCACGCCGCCGTACATCTGGCTTTCCCAGGTGAGCTTGTCGATGATCAGGCCCGAGTCCTGGATGGCGACGATCTTCTTGACTTTGACCTCGCCCGTCTCGATGTCGACGGCACACTTCGGCGAACTGACAGCCACCAACTCCGACACTGGACAGCCCGTCGCGTCGTCCGGTACTCCACCGGTCTCGGAGATCGACGCTGTGCCCAACTTGCGACAGGCGTCTTTCCAGGACATCACCGGCTCGCCCTTGACCCAAAGTTGGCCGCCTTTGAGTTGCAGGTCGCCAGGTTCGACCTTGAGGACCGGCGCGATCTTCTTGAAGAGAGCATCGCGGGCCTTCGTCGCCGCGTCGAGGGCGGGGGGTGCCATCGACGGCGTCGTGGTCGAACCGCCCGAGGCCTGGCCGGGAGGGAAGGTCGAATTGCCGATGTTCGATATGATGTCGGTCGGTTTGAGCCCAGGATCTCGGCGGTGACGATCGCCAGGACGGTCCGGGCGCCGGTGCCGATGTCCTGAGTCGCGCTTTTGATCTCGACCGTACCGTCAGGACTGATGGTGATCCCGACCTTCTTGTCGCGGGTTCCCCCTCCGCCCCAGGTATGGAGGGCCATACCCAGCCGTGCTTGATCGGCCCGCTGCCGCCCTGGCCCCGCGGCTTTCGCTTCTCGTGCCAGCCGATCAACTCGGCCGCGATCGCAACCTCGCCCTGATAGATCGGAGTCTTGAAATCCCCAGGGGGTAGGTTCTTCAGGCGGAATTCCAGCGGGTCGATGCCCAACTTGTCGGCCAGGTCATCCATGGCCGCTTCCATCAGCGGCACATCCTTGCGGATGGCCTGGTGCCCGCATCGCGCGCTGAGAGCCGGCGTTGACGAATACGTCGGAGTGCGTGCGCGAGGCGGCGGGAACATCGTAAACATAAGGGAAGGGAAATCCGGCGCCGCCGAATCCACCGGTTCCATGGGTCTCCGCGATCAGGGCGACGAGCTTGCCGTCCTTCGTCGCTCCCATCTTGACCTTGGCCGTGGCGCTCGGCCGATTGCCCGCGGCCAGGTGTTCGTGGATCCGATCCAGGAAGATCTTGACCGGCTTGCCGGTCTTCTTGGCCAAATCGGCGGCGATCTGTCCCCATTGATCGGCGCCGAATTTCGAGCCGAAGCCGCCGCCCATGTAATCGGTCAGCACAGTGACATTCGTCGCGGGGATATCGAATCTCCCAGCCAGTTCGTTGGCGGTCACCTGGACGGCCTGAGTGCTGGCCCAGACCGTCAGCTTATCGGGCCCATCCCACCGAGCGGTCAGGCCGTGGGGTTCAAGGCAGAGGTGGGTGATGACCGGCACCGAGTAGGTGCCCTCGATGACCACATCGGCTTTGGCCATGCGCCGCGGTTGCGTCGCCCTTGTTGACCGCGCGCCCTTTGCGGACGTTGCCTCCCCGGTTGATCTCGGGTGCGCCGCTCGCCATCGACTGAGCTTCGGTGACGGCGTGGGGCAGGACTTCGTACTCAACCTTGATGGCGCGGACCGCGTCGCGGGCTTGCTCCTCGGTTTCGGCGGCGGCCGCAGCGATCAAGTCCCCTTGGAACCGCAGCTCTTGGCCCACCTTGGCGGCAACGTGGATCGCCTTAACGCCCGGCAGTTTTTCGGCGGCTGCCGTGTCGATCGACTTGATCTTGGCCCGTGCGTGCGGGCTATAGAGGAGAACACCGAAAAGCGTCCCATCCGGCCGGACGTCTGAAGGATACTTGGCGCCACCAGTTGCCTTGGCCATGCCGTCGAGCCGCGGGATCCGGTGGCCGATCAGGGTCGGGTTTTCAGGCCAACTTATTGCCATGGGTCAGGCTCCTTTCATGGCTTTAGCCGCGGCGAGCGCCGCTTGTACGACGCCGACGTATGTGCCGCAGCGGCAGATGTTGCCGTCGAGCCCCTTCTTGACCTCGTCGAGCGTCGGGTTGGGGTTCTTGTCCAGGATGGCTTTACAAGCCGTGACGAAGCCGGGTGTGCAGTAGCCGCACATCAGGCGCGTCATTCTGATGGAAGGCGTGCGGGACGCCGTGTTCGCCCGTGTCGAAGCTCTCCAAGGTTTGAATCGATTTCCCCTGGCACGAGATCGCCAGCGTTGTGCAGGAGTAGACCGGCACGCCGTCGATGATCGTGGTGCAGGCGCCGCAACTGGCGCGATCGCAGACCCGCTTGGGGCCGGTAACGTCCAGCCGGTGCCGCATCGTGTCGAGGAGCGTGCTGCGGGGCTCGATCGCGCATGAGCGATTCGAACCATTGATTTTGAGTGTGACCTCGACCGTTCCAGAGAGGACTTTGGGCTCGCTTTGGGCGGCCTTTGCCTCGTCGAGCGCCGTGGTGGCCTGGCCGGTGAGTACGGCCGTGGCCGCCGCCACGCCCGAACCGCGCAGAAAGTCGCGCCGGCTCGGACTGGCCGGCCCGCCGGGTTTTTTGCGTTCGTCTTCTGGCATTGTGCGTTTCTCCAGTCTCAGTTGTTTCAATCCGCTGGACCCGTTCCGCGCCCGAGACTGTGCTCGTGCTATCCGCGGACTGAGGCCTCGATCGCACGATCGATCAAACGACTAAAGTACGTTGCTTTTCGCGTGTCGACAAGTGCCCGGTGACTTCATACGGCTGTTATCGCCTCTGCCCACGCGGTTTTTGATCCTCATGCCGGCGTTTGAGTACTGGGATCGAACCAGATGAACGTCCAGGCAAGTAGCATCAACAATGGTAGTAATTCAGCCACGAGCACCAACCAAGTGGTGACGGCGAACACAGGCCACGAGAAGCCGCTGATCCAAAAGGCGATCGCGCCAAAGCCCGCGGGAATGCCCAAGCTGGGGACCAAAATCAGCACTTGGAGCAGCATGAACAACATCATGCGACCGACAAACTGAAGATCCGCTGACGTCCCCGGCATCATCCGCACTGGGTAAATCAAGAACAGCAGGTTGCTCGCCGTGAGCATCAGCAGGTCGAAGGGCAGCAAGAATGCCGCGGTGGCCGACGTTAATAAAGGACTGGTTCCGGTGGCGAGCATGATTGCCAGCAATACGAGCTGGATCGTCCACAGCAGCGCGACCCCACCCGCCAATTCTCCGGCCACGAGAGCGAGCGGCGACACGGGGAGCGACTTCAAACAGTCCATGTGGTCGATGTCGCCTCGGAATGCCCAGGGGAGCTGCATGGCGAAGATGAACGACAGATAAACCAAAAGACCGATGCCAATAGACGGCGTGACCAATTCCGGCCCCTGGGGCGCCTTTGGATAAGGAGGACCCAATGATGAACAGCCCGACGCCGACGAACAGGGACATGATGATCGCGTACTGCGACGTGCGAACGGCCAGTGAGGATCTGCCGCCAGGCCAAAGGGCCGGCACCACCCAACCAGGGCAGTCTCGGCACACGGAACTTCAGGCTCCCCTGGGATGCCGGCAAGGCGATCCCGCCCCCTTGCTTGGACCGCTGCAATTGTTCGTAGATCTTCTGACTGATCGCGGCCGCCGACTCGAGATAGTCGGCGTCGAGCTTGAGGATGAGGACCAACAATCCCAGGTCGATGGCCGCGGCCGCGGCGCCCCAACACGACCAGGTCGGGGAAGAGCTCGTCGGCCAGGATCACGTTGCTGAATACCTTGAAGGGCGCCAAGACCACCATCGCCGGCCACATATTGGCGAAGCCATGAACCAGCTCGGAAACGCTCTGCGCCTGGGCCTGCCGATAGGTCTGCGCCAGACCCGCGGCCGCGGCCGCGACGAGCCCGGCCAGGATCAGTTTGCGCATTCGGTTGTAGGCGTGTTCAGCCACGATCTGAGCCACCATCCCCGTCATCAAGGTAACTTCTTGCACCAGCGCCAGCGTCAACATGAGACCCACGAACGCCGAAAGCCATGAGGTGAGGACGGGTAGAAATGAAATCGTCAAGAGAAGGGCCGTGAACACGAGTCCCAAGATTGTCTTTGACAGCTTGTAGATCAAAAGCTCGCGGCGGTCAAACGGCGCGGTAAACAGGAAATCGACTTCGGCCGGAGTGAAGGAGAACGCCATTCTGGCCCGCCGAGGTGAACGACGAAAAGAAGACAAAAAACCATGATGACCCATGGCAAGTACGGCTCGGCCATGCCGCTGAAGTTCGGTTTGTCCTCCAGACTCTCGCAAGGTCACGGCGGTGGCAACCGAGGGTGCGAGCGACAGCACGAGGATGCCGATCGTAAACAAGCAGCAAGAAACGCGCCCCGAACGGTCTTGGCGCCGCGAAATGTTCGGCGGAACATCGATTTGGTCGAAAGTGCGATCAACTTGAAGAGGGCCGGATGCATCAGAGCACTGGTCTCAGGGCACCTCGCGGTGTCGGTGTCGCGCGGAAAAACACGTCTTCGAGTGATGCGGCCGCGACCCTGCAAGTCGGCGTAGTGCGAGCGGGCTTCGTCGAGCGACCCGTAGAACAACGCTCTGCCCTTTGTGCAGGATCAGCAGGTGCGTGCACAGGTCCTCAACCAGGACCAGCAGGTGAGAACTGATCAGGATGCCGGCACCGTCAGCGGCTCGCTGGGCGATCGATGCTTTGAGGGTGCGAATGGCGTACGGGTCGAGACCAGTCAGGGGCTCGTCGAACAAGATGGCCTTGGGATCGTGCAAATAGGCGCAACAAATCGCGACCTTCTGCCGCATCCCGCGCGAGAGTTCCTGCGCCATCGTGCCGCGTTTCTCCACCAGCTCGAACTGTTGCAAGAGGGCTTCCGCCTTGGGAGTGAAGTCGGCTACGCGATAGGCCGAGGCGATGAATTCCAGGTGTTCCCAGACCGTCAGGGCCTCGAACAGTTTCGGGTCATCCGGAATGTAGGCCAGCTCGCGCTTGGCGGCCAGCGGAGTCGTTCACGACGTCGTGACCAGCGATCCTCAGTGTGCCTCGGGTCGGCCGGATGATCCCGGCGAGGGCGCGCATCGTCGTCGTCTTACCCGCGCCGTTGGGCCCGACCAGTCCCAGGATCACACCGGCGGGGACGTGGAAGCTCAGGCCGGCCACTGCGACCGTCTCTCGATACGTTTTGTGAAAATCCTCAACGCGGATCAAGGAGGTTCTCCATCCTTTTAGTATAGAATTGCGAAGGAAGCAGCCGTGGCTGGAAGGTTGTCGGTGGAATCGGATCATCAGGGCTCGACCGGCAGATCGAGCCGACACCCCCATTCGTTCCAGGAGCCATCGTAGTTGGCCAGATCCGAGTAACCCAGCCGCGCCAGGTTGAACAGCACGACCGTGGCCGCGACGCCGCCGTTGCAATAGGCGAACGGTCGGCCGGTCAGGGCGCAGTCCATGTTCTTGGATGCGGCGACGAACCTCCTCCACCGGGAGAAACCCACCTTGAGGTGAGAAGAACAGCTCACGCGGCACGTTGATCGCCCCTGGAATATGCCCGCCGCGCGGACCTCGGCGACGCGGCGCCGGTGAACTGTCCCGGGTCGCGGGCGTCGATGAGCTGCCAATCTCGATCGGAGCGGCCGAGAAGTTCGGCAACCTGTTCGGCGGTCACGCGCAGCTCGGGTCGCGGTCGAGCCGTGAAATGAGCGCGCTTGACCGACACGTTCCCGGATTCGACGGGCTGCTCCTGTCCGAGCCAGGCATTCCATCCGCCATCAAGCACGCTGACAGCGTCGTGACCGTAGTAGCTGAGTGCCCACCACAATCGAGTCGCGAATTGGCCACCCATGTGATCGACAGCGATCACGTGAGTGTTGTCGCCGATCCCCTGACGCTCCATTGTATCGGCAAATACTGCTGGCGACGCGACCTGGGCGGGGACTGAGTCGGCAAGGTCGACGATGTCGAAAGTCCAGTCGATGAAGACAGCGCCGGGGATGTGAGCGGCCAGGTATTCTTCGCGGGCTCCCCGATACTCGGCTTGCTCGACACCCGGCTCAGTCGGTTTGGTCACCACGTATCCCCGGATATCGACAACCCGAACGCCGGGGTCGTTCAGGTGTTTTGCCAGCCAGTCGGTCGAGACGGTTAACTCGGTGGCCATAACTCAGGTAGTCCTCGATAGGCTTTTCGGAAGCATACGCGACCCTGCTCGTTTCGAGTGTGGTCGTGACGACTGCTCTCTCAGGTCGTAAGATAACCGCCTTAATGTCCGTTCCCAAGGGTTTGCTCGCCGTGCCTGGCGAGTTCTCTCCCGCGCGACCCTTCGGGTGCCCGTCCGAACGGGTTTCGATCTTACTGAGGATGCCAGAATGAAAGCCGCTGTGTTCGATACCTTCGGGAAGCCCCCCGATGTGCTCTGCGTCCGGGAGGTCCCCGATCCCAAGCCTGGCCGCAACGAAGTCCGCGTTCGGATGATTGCCAGTCCGATCAATCCGTCCGACTTGATGGTCGTCGAGGGTCGTTACGGGGTCCTTCCCAGTCTGCCGGCGACCCCGGGCTTCGAAGGAGTCGGGATCGTCGATGAGGTCGGGCCGGGCTTGCTCGGCCGGTTCGTCAAGGGCAAGCGCGTCGTTGTCATCAACCATCAGGGCGGCAACTGGGCCGAGCTCGCCGTCATTCCCGCGCGGCAAGCTCGGCCGGTCCCGGACGACATCCCCGACGACCAGGCAGCGGCCTTTTTCGTCAATCCGGCCAGCGTGATCGCCATGACACGGCATATCCTGGCTGTTCCCAAGGGCGCGTATCTGCTCCAGTCGGCGGCGGGATCGACGCTCGGCCGCATGATCATTCAACTCGGCCAGCACGACGGTTTCAAAACGCTCAACGTCGTCCGGCGTCGCGAAGCCATCGACGAGCTTAAAGAGTTAGGTGGCGACGCGGTGATCTCCTCCGCGATGGACCGATCGACGAACAAGTGCGCCGATTGACTGATGGCCAGGGTGTCTTGTACGCCATCGATCCTGTCGGTGGTGAGACGGGTGCCGAGGTTTTCCGATCCTTGGGACCGGGCGGTCGCCTCTTGCTCTATGGCACCTTGTCCGGCGAGCCGATCCAGGTCGACCCACGGCTGGTGATTTCGGGCCCACGGGTGATCGAAGGGTTCTGGCTCGGTCACTGGATGCGGCAGCGCTCGATTCCCAAAGCTCTGTTACTGTTCCGTGAGATCGCCGCGCTGATCCGCCTGGGCGTGCTTCGCTCGGAAATCGGACAGACTTACCCGCTTGACGAGATCAAGGATGCCGCCCAGCACGCCGCGACTATCGCGCGGCAAGGAAAGATTCTGCTCAAAATGAACTAATGCTCCTGCCGCTGCTTTGGTATGCCACTCCGTCTTCGTAGAGTGCCAGGCGTTGTTGGTACCCGAGGCGGCGGTCGAAGTCGTCCATCAGCGAGATGGCCTCAAGCCGAGGTCGATCGCTTCCGCGAAGTCGCCGTTCTCAGCGAGGGCGGCGGCAAGGTTGTCCATGCAGCCGGACCCGCCGGGCTCGCCGACGATTCCAGCCGGGACCCGGGCGCCGTCGTTCGCCATTCAGCCCGACATGGAAATGGTGATCCGCACGTCGTCCTGCTTGGACCCGTCAGGGTGAATTGCGATTCAGACCCATCCACGACTAGCACCGCCGACATGATCATTATTGTATGTTTTTATATACGAAGCGTGTCGCCGATATTGGAGAGGATCATCTCGTGCGATCTTGGTAACGCGAATGTTATGATGACCGGATAACGAGAGGGTTTTGTCTCCGTTTTCAAGTTATCGTGTCGCGAAGGTCGACATAATTCCGAGTCCTCTTGCGGAGATCCGCTCTAGCCGTTGGCGAGATGCGCAGAGTATTCATCGAAAACAGTTTGTATGGCCCGGTCGGGCGAAGCATGCGACGCGGTTCCTGCGTCGATTCCCACGATCTGGCTCACAATTGGCCTTGAACCGCCTGGTCTTGCCGCCGAGGACAACGTTGGAAGCAGCATCCATAGAAGGCGATTGTGGTTTCTTCGGAGTGGGTTCCATGCCGCGCAATCGGCACGGGCAAAGGACTGTACGAAAGTTGTGATAGTCAGGTCGTAACGTGTGGGTGACGAGCCGATCCTCAAGCGCATCCTTCATGGCATTTGCTGGAAAGGTATCGTCCCCACCCGACTGTCGTCGACAGGCGCCTCCGCATCGTGCCAGCGTTATCGGAGGCGATCACTTGCTTCGATGTTCACCAACACCGCGCATGATTACGCACCGTCCGCTTATCAACCTGGGAACTCAGGTCTGCTTGCCAGATGCGGAGCTGAGTCATGGTGATCAACTCCACTCATGCATAATTGTTAATATGCTATGAGACATGACTCTGCTAAATCATGATATAACCGTAAATTTTCTAAAACAAAGTTATTGCTATTCATAGTCAACTTGTGTTAATAAATGGTTTGTTGGTCTTGATGTATGAGCGATGAGCGATTTCTGGACCAAGTTCGCGTTGATGAGATAATCGCCGAAATCTCGATCGACGACGACGTTCGTCAGCGTCGCGAGGACAAGGTCTGCCTCGCTGTCTGGTTACGATTAACGTATTCCGAACGAGTTCGCTGGCCCGCGGTGTTGCTCCTGCCGGATTCTCTCCTGGCGGTCCTCGTGTCGTGCTCGATCAGCGATATCGTATCTGGCGCTGGCAAGACACCACCTTCAGGGACAATCACTTGACGGCAAAAGGATTAAACAGAGCTGCATAGGAGTATTCCAGCGACCATCTGCCCTGTAGCGGGCCGCACGCCGAAGTTGACCCGTGCGGACTCTTCGACGAGCCCAATAGTCATTACCTCTTGCGACCGCAATCAAACCGAGCCAACGCTTTTTGTGCTGCGCGATCGGCCTGTGCGCCGACCGCGGACTCGTAACCATTTAGCATCATGAGGCGACCCATGAATCGGAGCGTGCGCCGCAGCCTGAGTATCTTCTCTCAGTCCTCCAATGGAACCGCAAGGCGTGGAGGAAGCCATCGTCGTGCTCTTCGCCTCGAGGCGTTGGAGAGCCGGGAGTTGCTGGCCGCGACACCCGGATCGATGCAGATCGGTGCTGGTTTGGAGCGATCACTTATTACGATACCACATCCATGTTTAAGGATGTGATGAAAATGGCCAATGACGGATGGGACGTCGTGAAGGCCGCCAGCCCTACCTGGCCTTGGAGCATCTCCGGAGTTCCGAAGCCAGCGATGGATTCGAATGGTTATCCGATCGGTCTGGGCAACCTACCGTCGCAGGGCTATGCGCTCGATACGTTCGTCTTCACTCACAACGGTGGAATTTACCCGATCGGAGTTTACACCTTGACATTTGACGGCGATGGGACCGTCGAAATTATCAACGGAAACCAGCCCGCTCAAGTCTTCAGCCAGGCTGGCGGTTCGGGCTCGCCATCCAACGTCTACATCAATTCAACAAACAACAACGGGATCGTTATTGTCATTACGAGTTCAAACGCTTCCGACTATGTGAGGAACATTCGCCTCGTCATGCCGGGATTCCAGAACTCCTATCTTAGCGAGCCATTCAATCCTGCATTCTTGAGCGAGTTTGAACCACTGCAGCAAGTTCGAATGATGGGTCTGATGGGGCTAAACAGCATCGACTCAGAATGTCGGGTTGACCTGGGCCAATTACACGCCAGCGACTTATTTCACCCAAGCCACGCCAACCGGTGTCAACGTTGAGTACCTCGTCGACCTTGCGAATGTTCTTCAGGAGAACATGTGGGTCAATATGCCTGTCGGGGCCGACAGCAGCTTCGTCACGAATTTCGCCCAATATGTCGAGCAAAACCTCGACTCCAACTTGAACATTTACGTCGAGTACGGCAACGAGGTTTGGAACAGAGTTTATTCCAGCGAATGGTCTTATGTAAATAATTATGCAGTAGCAAACAACCTCACTTTTTTTCAAGCCAACGCGGTACTTGCTACCAACACCTGGAATGTCTGGCGCAACGCCTTTGCTGGTCAGACCGATCGCGTCCTGCGTGTGGTGGCGAATCAATTCGTCGAGCCCTCGAATTTCAATCAGGAGATCACTGAACTTGTCGAACTCAGCAGTCCGTCCGATCCTGACCACGGGTTCGACGTTGTGGCCAGGCGCACTTATTTCGGTCCAAATACCAGCTCATATAATGCCAAGACAACCGTTCAGCAGATCGAAAAGGACTCGTTGGCCGCGCTCACTCCTCTGAAATCGCAGTTAACAAAGCTTTATGAGTATGGTGTCGACCTGGTCCAAGACTTTGAACCAAAAGATCCCCGTGATCATGTATGAGTCGGCCTTGGATCTGACCGCGTCATCGTCGGCGCCCTGGTGGAAAGCGTACGTCGCCGCTGAAACCGACTCAGGTATGTATTCCGTGCTCCTGACGTACTTTGAGGATCTCAAGGCCGCGGGCGTCGCTGGATTCAACTATACGGACTTGGTGTATCCGACGGCCAGCTATGGAGAGTGGGGAACCATGAATTACATCGGCGAACCACAGAGCTTGACGCCCAAGTACTCTGCGTTGCTCGCCTTCATCAATGCGCAAGGGCTTTCCCTGGCTATCTCCGACTCTGCGACCACCCTCACGGCGGGCGCGACGAATAGTTTCACCGTCAAAGCCCTCATTAATGGAAAAGTCGACACTGCATACACCGGCACAGTCCAGTTCTCCAGTAGCGATCCCAACGCGTCGCTACCGGCCAGTTACACCTTTACGGCTGCCGACGACGGTACACACACATTCTCGCTCGTGTTCAAGACCGTGGGATCGCAAACGATCAGCGTCACCGACGCGACCAACGAATTATACAACCTTGATTGGGGGATTTCGGTCCGTCCCGCCGCGGCCGCCTCGCTGGCGGTTCTCGGGTATCCCAATCAAGCCATCGCGGGTGTCTCGCCAGGACATGAGTGTGTATGCGCTCGACGCTTATGGCAATATCGCCACCGGCTACACCGGCACGGTCAAAATCTCCAGCAGCGATCCCCAGGCTACACTGCCAAGCAACCAAACGTTCAAGAGCGGCAACTTGGGACTTGACAGTTTTGAAGTAACTCTCAAGACGGCTGGCGTTCAGTCGATCACAGCGACAGACACTATCAAATCGAGCATTACCGGCACGGAATCCGGCATTATCATTCAGCCCGCCGCGGCCACGTCCCTTACGGTTAGCGGCTTTCCCACCACCGCGACCGCGGGCGTGGCGTACAACTTCACGGTTACCGCCTTCGATCCTTACCGCAACATCGCCACCGGCTACCTCGGCACGGTCCATTTTTCCAGCAGCGATCCCGATGCGTCGCTGCCGGCAAATTATACGTTCACGGTCGCCAACGCGGGGACAAGGACCTTTTCGGCGACCTTGGTGACGGCCGGTACGCAAAAGCTGACGGCGACTGACACCACGACGTCGACCATCACCGGTACCGAATCGAACATCACCGTCCAGGCCTCCACGGCCCAGTTCTTGACGGTCTCGGGTTTTCCGACCACTGAGACTGCGGGCGTGCCGTACAACTTCACGGTTACCGCGTTTGGTCCTAACGGCAAGATCGACACCGGCTACGTCGGCACGGTCCATTTTTCCAGCAGCGATCCCAAAGCGTCGCTGCCAGCGAACTATACGTTCACGGCTGCCGACGCGGGGACAATGACCTTTTCGGCCACGTTGGTGACTGCCGGCACCCGAAATCTAACGGCGACTGACACCACGACGTCGACCATCACTGGCACGGAATCGAACATCACCGTCCAGCCCTCCACGGCCCAGTCCTTGACGGTCTCGGGCTTTCCCACCACCGTGACCGCGGGCGTGGCGTACAACTTCGCGGTGACTGCCCATGATGCTTATGGAAACGTCGCCACCGGATATACCGGCAAGGTCGCATTTTCCAGCAGCGATCCCAAAGCGTCGCTGCCGGCGAATTATACGTTCACGGCTGCCGACGCGGGGACAATGACCTTTTCGGCCACCTTGGTGACTGCCGGCACCCAGAATCTGACGGCGACCGACACCACGACATCGACCATCACCAGTACCGAATCGAAAATCACCGTCCAGCCCTCCACGGCCCAGTCCTTGACGGTCTCGGGTTTTCCCACCACCGCGACCCCGGGCGTGGCGTACAACTTCACGGTGACTGCCCATGATGCTTATGGAAACGTCGCCACCGGATATACCGGCAAGGTCGCCTTTTCCAGCAGCGATCCCGATGCGTCGCTGCCGGCGAATTATACGTTCACGGCTGCCGACGCAGGGACAATGACCTTTTCGGCCACCTTGGTGACGACCGGCACTCAGAATCTGACGGCGACTGACACCACGACATCGACTATCACCGGTACCGAATCGAACATCACCGTCCAGGCCTCCACGGCCCTGTCCTTCACGGTCTCGGGCTTTCCCACTACCGTGACCGCGGGCGTGGCGTGCAACTTCACGGTTACGGCCTTTGGTCCTAACGGCGAGATCGACACCGGCTACGTCGGCACAGTCGCATTTTCCAGCAGCGATCCCAAAGCGTCGTTGCCGGCGAATTATACGTTTACGGCTGCCGACGCGGGGACAATGACCTTTTCGGCCACCTTGGTGACTGCCGGCACCCAGAATCTGACGGCGACTGACACCACGACGTCGACCATCACTGGCACGGAATCGAACATCACCGTCCAGCCCTCCACGGCCCAGTTCTTGACGGTCTCGGGCTTTCCCACCACCGCGACCGCGGGCGTGGCGTACAACTTCACGGTGACTGCGCGTGATATTTATGGAAACGTCGCCACTGGATATACGGGCACGGTCGCGTTTTCAAGCAGCGACCCCGAGGCATTGCTGCCGGATAACTACACCTTCACTTCCAGCGACGCGGGTAAGCACACCTTCTCCGCGACTCTCGAGACCCCGGCATTCAGTGGATCGCGGCGACGGACACTGGCAATTCAAGCATCAACGGCCAAGAAACGAACATCCTGGTGGTCACAGGCCACCACCGCGGGCATGTTGGCAGCGATGCGATTGTCGCGAGCACCACCCAAGTTGGAACGGCCTTGAACTTCACCGTCACGGCGTACATTCCATATAGCAATGCGGCCAACGGCTATTTCGGCACGGTCCAATTCCCCAGCAGCGACACTGGGGCAGCCCTGCCGGGCACGTACACCGTTTCCATCGGCGACGCAGGAAGCCATCAGTCTTCGATCACGTTCGGGACCGGAGGGATTCGGACGCGGCCCACGCAGAATTCCGTCCACCAGTCGTCCCCGACCAGATCGGGCATTGGCGTGCTTTGAACAAAACCTTCGCGCCTTGCAGACCCGCGCTCATCAAGCACTTTCTGGGAACGCCACAAGCGTCGACAGTCGCCAAAAGTCGTGACGAGTTGGGTCAACGTCTAGTTATCATCAGCTCCGGGCCGGGCCCAGGTCGATCGCCGCGACCACAACCGCAATTAGCATCTGGCCCTAGCTTCCCAGATTACCAGCTCAAAGTGACACTTCACGCACTTTTTCGCGATTGGACGTGGCAGGGTTGGGTTGTCAACCTGATTCTTTTCGCACCCAACCCCTCCCCTCGTTGCGAACAAGACCGTGCAAATCTCTGCCTGCCGACAACGGGGAAGAGGCGGGCTATGCTCGGCTTAAACTAGCGGATGTCTTTGCCTATCAAGCTTATCTGACAAAACACGCCCGAGCGTGAATCGGCGGTCCTTCGTGTGGGGAGGCGCGTGTTTCCGTCGTTGTTCGACGGTTGTCTAAATTACCATTTCCGTGTCCATCGATTCTTTGGCTGATCGTTGCCGCCGGTTTTAACCGATTTTGAGAGTATGACCAGGCAATCCGCGCCTGCGAGTTGTAACGAATTGAACGATGTCGCCGAGTGTTTCGACTTATCTTTGTGCGCTATGAGCGCCGATATTGTAAGTTGACGGGAATCTCGGCCTCGGTCCAGGACGGACGAGTCAAGCGTTAGGAGATAATGGAATGTCTCAGCCATCCCGACCGCGGGCGCGCGGCCCAGAACAGCGTCGTCGTCGTCGCGATACGAAGTTTGATCGACCGGTTCCGTTGGAGGCGCGTTGCCTACTGGCACCGGTGGTCGCGACGTACCCGCTTACAGCGACGTTTACGCCCGCCACGACTCCAACGAACGCAGACCTGGGAATCATCACGGTCGAGCCGAACACGGCCGCAACCTCTCTGGACACGGCCGCGCCGATCACTTCGGTGTCGGAATTGACGCCGATCTCATCGTTCGGTGGGGATATCGTCACGATAGCAGCCGGGCCCGGCGGAGTATTCGGCAATGATGTATACGCGATCTCTCGCGGTGCGGGCGACAACGCGGCTGATGGTGCGATCAACCGCCCGGGTGTGATTTACCGCGTCGATACCGCGACCGGCAAGACGAGCGTCTTCTTCGACCTCAACACAGTGCTCGACCAGACTGATCCGACGAACGCGACCCCATCGACGCCTGCCGCCAACGGGCTGACCTCCGCCGGCAAACCTCAAGATGGCAGCGGGCTGGTCAATTGGTACAGCATCACCTTCGATTCCGAAGGGACTTTCAGCGGCACTCCGGCGATGTTCGTCAGCAGCAGCGACCGCTCGGATCCGAACAAGAATATCATCTTCGAGATCGCTCCCAACGGCACGCTGATGGGTGTGTTCGTGCAAATGACCGACGGGCTTTCCTCATCGAACTTCAATATCAAGCCGACTGCGATTTTGATTCCCCCCGTGCAGGACCAGGCGTTCTTGAGCGGCTTGATCGCCGGGAACGGGGAGAGCTCGACTTCGGGCACCTTTGCCGCTCTCTATTTCCAGTCGACGAGTTATTCGCCCGGTCAAGTCATCAGCAATGGCACCTTGCCCACGGGCGTCTCCGAAACGCTTTTGGGTACGCCGGTCGTCTCGACGGTCCCGACGAACGTCGGCACGCTCGCGACGGCCGAGGTGCATACCGGGCCGATCGTCGGCTTGACTGCCTCGAATATCGACTACGACAACCAGATTTTCTCGGCCTTCACCGATTTCGGTACGCCGTTTGGCGGTGGGATTCCCGCGAAGCCGGGCTTCAGCGGCGTGCAGGGGAGCGAAGGGGAGTTGCTCATCGGCAATGGCATCGCCCCGGTGCCCCAGGACGCGGCGACGGGCTCTTACGACACCCTCGGAGCCGTCTCCACGGATTTCCGCCGCTTTGAAAGCATCGCCTTTGACCAGTACGGCTACTTCTCGCAAAGTATTTCGTTGACGTCGGCGAGCACTCCCACCACGTCAACCGTCACCGGTTCCACGACCTTTACCGTTGCCACAACGTCCAATCCCACTTCGGACGGCGGCAGCCTGTTCGTGAGCGACCTAGCTTCGGGCCTGTACGTCACAGTGACACCGCTGGCGCCGCTTCCCACAACGGCCATACAGCTTCCAATCAACGGTTCGGGCGTCCTCGGTCTGACAACGGACTCCGCGGGCGATGTGATCGCGGTCCTGTCCGGGGGCAACGCCAGCGCCCTCGGCGGCCGAATCCTTCGAATCCTGCCTGACGGTGTGCTCGAAACGTTCGCCTACGGATTCGACACCTCGGATGCGGAGGACTACACCAGCTTCATCAACTCCTCACTGACCATCAGCTTCTCGGCGGATGGGACGACCATGTTCGCCTCCGATGATGACGGCATCTGGCAGTTCAAAACGACCGCCGACCTGGCCGACTCGACGAGCGGAACGCTGGTTGGTTTGAATGACCTGCGGACTCTCGGTGTACCCTACGACGGACAAGGCAGTGCCGTGGCGGTGGTTGACACCGGCGTCGACGCCTTGTCGCCTCCATTCCGAGGCCGGGTCGCGCCGGGGACGGACATATTCACCGGCGGGCTCGGCAATATGGACCTCGCGTCCACTTCGATCTCCACCGCGGCTGGCGGAACTGGCGGAACTGGGGGCACCGGCGGAGCTGGCGGGGCTGGTGGCGGCGGCACGGTCAATACCGTCTTGTCCGATACAATCGATGGTCACGGAACTCCCGTGGCCGGTGTGATCGCCCAGTTCGTCCCGCAGGCGACCATTGTTCCGATCGACATTTTCGTCCCCTATGTCGGGCTCTCCTCATTGAGTACGGGTGGCACCACCGGTGGCGGTGGCGGCGGCACCGGTGGCACCGGCGGAACGGGCGGCACCGGCGGCAGCACTTCGTCAGGTCTCTCGCAGACCTCGAATGCATTGACCACGTCCGACATGCTCTATAACGGACTGGGTTATGTCGTGACACACCCATTCGTGAACGACCCCGTCCGTCCCGGAAAAGTCGACCGGCTCGTCGCGGCGTCGTTCGCTTTCGGCACGACCAATACGTTCCAGACCGAAGTTGCTGCTTACAAACAGTTCCCGCAAGTCGTGATTGCTCTCAAGAACCTGTACCACAAGTTCCTCAAGGAGGGGATCGCGCCGATCGCTGCCGCAGGCCAGTTCGGCGCACCGTTGGGAGCGACCGCACCCAGTGCGACGACCGGTGGTGGCGGCGCTGGCGGCGGCGGCGGGACCGGCGGGACTGGTGGGGGTGGCGGCACTACGAGTGTCAGTCCGAGTGTGGAGGGTGTGAACAACGCCGCCAACAAGTCGGACGGTGATGTGGATGGCATGTCGCTGCCGGCCGTGCTGAACGAGGTCATCTCGGTGACCGGTGTCATCTCGTACCCGTACGATCAGACTCCCGGCTCACCGCCGACGGATCGGATAGACGGGATTGTGCCAAACCCGCTCGGCCCCGTCTTGCTGTTTGGCAGCGCGTTGCAACTCGGAGGAACCGGCTCTATTGGTACGGGCGGCACGGGCGGCACTGGCGGCACGGGCACCACAACCACCACGGGCGCATATAACGCCAATGCGAACTTACTCTTGGGCGGGAGTATCCTGCAGTACGCCAATCGAATCCTCGCCGCGGCCAACCGTAGTGACACCACCGACTTCTCGGCTCCCGCTGTAAACGTGCCGACGTTCCGCCGTACCTTCGCCACGAACTCAAGCACGACGACCGCGACCGATGGCGACCCGCTGGACCACAATACGTTCACCCAGGTCGGCACGTCGATGGCGGCGGCCATCGTGACCGGTTCCTTCGCATTGATTTCCTCGGCGCTGACCTACTGGACCAACCTCTCCACATCCAACGGCTACACCGCCGACGCCTATCTGACGACGCCGGTCGGTGTGGATAGCTTGAACTTTGGCAAACACGCCTTCGAGAACCTCTCGGCCTGGAACAACCCGAGCGGCATCAACGCGATTCTGGCATGGACGGCCGTGCCTTCTGCCGACACCAACGACTCCGGCAGCACGTCCACTCCGCCCAACCTGCCGGGTAGCACCGCTTACCGCTCTTACGCGACCGTTAACGTCGCCAACGCCGTGGCCGCGATTGAAGGGACCGAAGCGATTCGCTACCTATTGGCTCACCACGACTTCCAGATCATGGATGCGAATCACGACGGACTGATCACAGCCCAAGAGCTCCAGAACTTCGTGAACGACGCAGCGTCCATGGGACTGCCGGAGGCCGGGTCCATGGCGGCCCTCCTGGGAGGCACCGCGACGTACAGTGCGGTCGAACCAGGCCTGAACAACGAGGTCTTCAACGAGAACCCGGACGATCCGGCCGCCGAACAGCGCCGGTTCAACTTCTTCAACTACGCCGCGTCTGGTGAGCTCACCGGCTCGATCTCGATCAGCCAGTTCAGGATGTTGTCGCGAATCCTGCTGCCGCCGCCGGACGCCTACGCGATCACGGATCGACAGCGGGCGTCGGCCAACGGTTTCTTGGTCGATCCCACCGCTCAACGTAATTTCGTCGCCTTGCAGCGTATCTTGCCCAAGTTTGAATGGGTGCCCGCGTCGAAAGTGGCGAAGTATCGTAGTATCTCGCCATCCCGGTTCAAAGTCGGACGAGGACTACCCCCGGGAACCTATTTCCCGCTCTACACGTTGTTTGATCCGGCGATTACGGTGTCCTCGAGCCCATCGTCACAGAACACGACCGTCGTGGGTTCCAAATCCGCGAACATCGATGGGAGCAATATCACAGTGAACTGGCTGTCGGTCAGCCCGTCGATGACGTCGGCCGGCACGACGTCAACGACGTCAAGTACAGCCGCGTCGACCAACAACGCCGTGTCAACCGCGTCGACCACGGCGACATCCGGGACCGCCAGCCCCGCCGCGTCTGTGGCGACCTCGACCCCCTCCACGACCACGACCGCCGCTGGTTCGTCGTCCAATTCGACGCAGAGTAGCCAGCAGTCCGTGTTGGGTGCTCTAGCCCAGGATACCCCGGCGGTTGTGAACGGCACCTCGACCGTCACGTATACGCCAGGGCCATTGACAAACGACGAGTCGACAAACGGCTAGAACCGAGACGTTCGTTGGAGTTGTCGTAAGGGGTTTTTCCGTAAGCGTTCACGTCGGATCGCGTCCTGTAAGTCGCCGCAATAATATGGCCTCGGACGCTGAAATTCCTCGATCACAACCGGCCGGCCGCGATTCCTTCGTGGATTGCGTCCGGCCGGAGTTCGATCCAGATCGCGGTCGAGGTCGCCAAGATACCGAACCAGTGACCATTCGACATTGCTTCGCGCACGCGATTGTTTGCAATCAAGCCAAGCCTGCACTTGTGGAGGACTGTGCCGAGATGCGACAATCCAATCGTCGCGATTTGCTAAAGGCTTTCCCTCGGATCGTGACAAAAACGGATCGTGAGCTTTACTTACAAAAGTGGCGTACCCCTCGCTCGAGGAAAAACCGATTTGGCGTCGCGACGCGGAGTCTGTCACTCGCCGGCGCGAGCGATGCTCGATCGGCCAGCGAAGTTGCTTTCGCCTGAATGATCCGTGGACAAGGCTCGACACCGAAGAAGACCGGTCCATCGAAAGCGGGCGACGACGAACTCGGCTGACGAACACAACATGGATTCGGTCGAAACCACCGGATATGACTTATGCTTGAGACGGACAACTCGCTGTTAGCGCGGCCTCACCATTCTCTCTCCCACTCGACAGCCGATTTCGCGATGCCCTCCCACGATGCCTCTGATGATGTCCCACACCGAGTCATCTTTCCCCGATCTGGTTGGATCAGAGTCGACTGGAAGGAATTGTACGCCTACCGGGAACTGCTCGGATTCTTGGTGCTTCGCGACGTGTCGGTTCGATATAAGCAGACCGTGCTCGGGAGCGCATGGGCGGTCATTCAACCGGTCACGATGATGGTCCTGTTTACCTTGGTTTTTGGCCAGATCGCCAAGATTCCCACGGCTGACGTTCCCTACGGGCGTGATCTCAGATTGATGGACTCGGTGAAGGACGTAAGCGACTTGCCGCGAGAAGGCAAGAACCTAATCGTCATGACCGACATCAATAGCGTACTCCACATCCGCGTCTTCGACTCCGATGGCAAGATGGCCGTGGACACCGACGAGCACAAACTGACGGACAAAGTCCAGCAAATCGAAGACCTCAAGCAGCAGCTCAAGACGCTTGCCCCATCCCGACGAGCTTACCGGGAAGGAGAAGGACCGGCTCATCATTGCTGTGACGTCAATCGTCAGCCGCAACCTTCCCTACGCAGTGTTTGTCTTCGCGGGGTTGATCCCGATGACGCTCTTCTCACAGGGTTTCACAAAGGCCTCGGCCAGTTTGGCACTCGAAGAGCACTTGATGTCCAAGGTTTACTTTCCTCGGATCATGGTTCCGGTCGCGGGGATTGCCGTGTTTCTGGTCGACCTGATCATCGCTTTCGGACTTTACGCCGTGATTCTGCTCTATTACGGCATCATGCCGAGCTGGACGGTCATCTTTGTTCCACTGCTGGTTGTGCTGACCTTTATTACCACGATGAGCTTCGGCTTGATGTTATCGTGTCTCATGGTGTTCTATCGCGACTTCCGGTACTTGGTGCCGTTTATGTCGCAGATCGTCTTGTACTTGAGTCCTGTGATCTACCCGTTGAGCATGGTCCGCAATCCGACAACTCGTTGGATCATGTCGCTCAATCCCATGTTTGGCATCGTTCCGGCCTTTCGGTCGGCCATTCTCGGAGGCCAGTGGGACATCCCGTGCCTGGCGATATCCACGGTGACCGCGCCGTGTCCTGCACGTTTGCCGTTTTCTACTTCCGGAGGACGGAGCATCAGTTCGTGGATTTTGTATAGGTCAAGATCGACTGGTTGGCGAGAGTGTTGAGTGTTGAGTATCCAATGTTCAATAGGCGGTCGGCGTTACGTGGTCGATGCGGGCTAACGCCAGCTCTGCTCCTGCGTCAGGCGTCCTAGGACTCGGAGTTTCTTGCGATCGGCAACCGTGAATGCCTAATTACTGAACACTGAACACCGAATACTGAACACTCCGTCCCGAACAAGGCACCAAGTTCAGCGTTCTCGGCTGCCGCGGATGCGGAGAAACCGGGCGGGCTTCGTCGTCCGGATAATGTCGCAACTCAGGCGACGAATGACCTTTCATACGATCTGCCGACTGCGATGAGGTGTCCGGGTCGAGGGGCTCGGTGCATCGCGGGGTTGTTCGTGGCGTCGCTGTTCCGACGCGAACCAAAGAGGTCGACCACGATGTTGATGACGGGGCTCTCGGGCAACGAGATCTATTGTCTGGCGCAGAAGGGTTACAGCCCGGGCAACATTGTGGTGGGTAACAGCGTCCACTCGCTGGGCTGGTATCTGGCAAAGTGAGAGAAAGAAAGAAAAAGAATCTCTTCTGCATAGACCAGTGGGACTCCCATGCTGGGTGTTGAGGTATCCCCCAACCCCATTCCGGAGAACCCACTCATGCGTGCAACCAAAGGGCGTCGCTCCCGTCGACACAAGCAGGTCCGTCCACCTCGGCAAACCTCACGGCATCCTCGGTCCACGCGTTCAGGCCGTCGGTCCCGAGCACTTCGGCATCCTCGCCGTCGACCCCGCCAAGGCCCGTTCCTACATCTTGCTCGCCGATTTCTACGGCCGCGTCCTCATCCCGGTCACGGTCGTCGAGCACACCCAGCACGGCTTCCAGAAGGCCGTCGCCGAGCTGCGTCAGGCGATGACCACCCACGGCCTCCGTGATCTCGTCGTCGCCATCGAACAAACCGGTATCTATCACAGACCGATCCAGCGTGCCTACGCCGCCGCCGCCTTTGAGACGCGGATCGTTCATCCCTCCATCTCCCGTCATTTCCGTGAGGCCGGCGCCTACGACAACAAGACCGACCCTACCGACCTGGAGGGGATCTTTCTCGCCGCGGTCAATGGGCTTCGGGCTTCAGCAACCCACTTGGGATCAGGTGTACACTGAGTTGCAACTCCTGGCCCGCCATCGCCGCGACCTGGTTTCCAGAAGACCTCGTTGCTCCGCTGCCAGATCCTGGAGCACCTCGAAGTCTGTCTGCCCGGCTATGCAAGATGTTTTGATGATATATTTAAAACAAAGATAGCTTTGGTCATTGCACGTCGTTATTCGACACCGGCGGCGGTCGCGCAAGCGGGATTGGAAGGGTTGACTCAACTGGCACGCCTGGCGCGGGTCCAGGTCCAAACCCGCACCTTGCTCCGGATCGTGGGCTGGGCTCAGAACACGCCGACCCCCGACCGCGACGCGGTCTTGCACCAGCGCCTGTTCGGCGCCCTGGACGACGATCGCATCATTAAAGTGAAACATATTCAATCGAGTTGAACGAGAACTCGTTGATCACTTGGTGCAGACCCCCTACGTGCGCCTGCTGGCACTCTCGGGCATCAATGTGGTCTTGGCCAGCGAGTTCGCCGGTGAAGCCGGGCCGATGGTCCACTACGCCACCCCACGGGTCATCACCGGTCGTGCTGGCATGTACCCAAGGCGCTATCAAAGCGATGAGGTCGATCTGGCCTCGGGCCGGTTGGCCCGCCGCGGCAACCGCCGACTCCGTCAGGCACTGCTCTTGGCCGCCGACACCCTGATTCGGTGCAACGACCACTTCGGGGTGCTGGCGGCCAAATGGAGCGGTCAGGGCAAGGACCCCCGCGACGTCCATGTGCAAGTGGCCGGGCGGTTTGCTCGGATCGCCTTCCAGATGGTGACCGGCAACGCGGGGTTTGATCATCCCGCTTGCCAGGATCCATCGTATATAATTGAGAAATTGAATAAATTTCATAACGTATCATATTATTAATAAAGAAATAACTAAAAACAACCTCCAGCGTGCCGCCGCCCAACTCCCCTCGTGCCAAGCCGAGGCGGAACCACCCGTCCTTGGACGCCCAGAGGAAGGCGGCTCGGGGTGGCCAGAGATGCGTCCCGAAGACGCAGCGGCGCGCCGGCGTCTAAGGCGCAGCCGGCGGCGGGTCGTGCGTAGCCGGGAACGCGGCCCGAAGCCCTTGAACAAGATTCTCCCGGCGGCCCTCAAAAAGTTAGTAGGAGGTGACACCGCAAAGCGGATAGAATCAACCATGTCAGGGGAGACTCCCTGAGTGGAGTCGGCATCGGGCTGTGAGCCGTACAACGTCGCAGTAGTGGCATGGCGTAAAGCCGTCAACGAAGTCAGGCGCTCTGTCGGATCACAAACGTCGGATACGGCCCCTTGGGGACCTCCCCTGATACCAGCAAGGCGAGACGTGATCCCCAACGGCAGAGAAGGCTCGTGGCCCGTAGATCCACCAAGGGACTGATGCAACCACGCACCCGCGTTTGCCCGCGGGCCTAGGGAACGTCCGTCCATAGTGTCAAAAACCTCGTTTCGACAATTCCCACATGGCCCACTTCGTTCGGGGTATAACCAGCGGTCTCAAGACGCTCTCGGGCGGAGAGATTGGCAGCATCACTCAGCTCATCGTCGACGGCCGCCACGCTGCCATCAACCGGCTCGAACAGGAAGCGAAGGACGAGGCTTGCCAGGGGCTGACCGGCGTCACGTCGGACCTGAGGAAACTGGGCAACCTGATGGAGTTCATCGCGATCGGATCCTCGGTGAAAAGCGGGGAGACGTCGGGTTCGTTCTTCTCGACGGCCTGTACTGGACAAGACTTGTACTGCCAGATCGATGCTGGCTACGAGCCTCGCCATTTCGTTATCGGCAACGTGGCCTACGCACTGGGGATTGGCCGTGGGATCGCGGGCGGCCTCAAGATCCTGGCGAGACGAGGCGAGGTCAAAGAATTCTCGAACATTTACAACCACACCCGCCACCTCGCGCTGGAGCGGCTCGAGGCGGAGGCCGCCGAACGCGGGTGCAATGCGGTCGTGGACATCATCACGCGAATCCTGCCGTTCGGTCCGGGTGTTCGCGAGATGCTCATGGTCGGCACCGGCTCGTTCAACCCCGCGCTGGGCCGGCCCAAGACTCCGTACACCTCGGAGCTGACCGGGGAAGAGCTCTGGAACCTCACCCAGTTAGGTTACGCCCCGCTGCGTCTTTTGCTCGGCACCAGTGTCTACGCCCTCGGCTTCGCGGGCGGGTTCAAGACCTTCTTCCGTTCGTTTGTCAGAGGTGAAATCAACGAGGTCACCCAATTAGTCTACGATGCCCGCGAAAACTGCCTCAGCCACATTCGCCTCGAAGCCGAAGAGCTGAGAGCCGATGGGGTCATCGGGATCAAGATCTTCATCAACGAGATTGGCGCGGGCCTGGTCGAGGTGATGGCGATTGGCACCGCCATCCGCAAGCATACCGGCGTCGCGACAGTGAGCGACCAACTCATCCCCCAGGCCATCATACGCGACCGCGACACCTTCTTTGAACAGGCCCCGGCGGTGCCGGGCGCGGCACAGCCTCGAAGTCTTGACCGCACTGAATTGCCCGATCACTCCGCAACGACCGTCTGCAATGAGGGCATGGTCCAAATTACCCGCTTAGCTGGCTACATGAGCCGCGGTCGAAGTCGAGTCGCCATTCGCTCCGCGAGAGCGCGCGCTTTGGCGCAGCGAACGTTACGCCGTGCGTGCGCGCACTCGAGTGCGATACGGCAACTTGGTCGGGCGCTCAGAAAGGTTTCCGCGGTGTGTGCGTTTAACTAGGGAAGGAGGGACAGAATCTCTGTTCCGCCTGAACTGAGGAAGTTGCTCGGCTGAACATCAGGAGCACGCACCATGACAAACACCCAACCCCAGGGCTTGCCGGAAATTGCCAGCCAGGATAGCACATGGTCGAGTGCGTCCAAGCTCAGCGGAAAAGTCCGTGAGCTCGCCCACCGCTCGCACCGCGCTCTGAAAGCCTGGACACGATCCCAGGCGAATCCGGACGACATCGGCGACGATCTTCGCGACTTGCACGTGCAGATCGCGCGGCTCAATCAGAAGATTCACGACCGCCGGTTGGATGCACTCATTCCCTGGGTTGATGCGCTTCAACGGCAGGTCGAAGACCGGCTCGGAAACAGAGGAAAGGCAGGACCAAGATGAGATTGTCGAACCGTGACCTCGGTGAACTCAGTGAGGCCGATGATCGATGCGACCCGAAGCCCGGTCGATTATTTCCTAGGCAAAAGCGCCCACACGTCATTATTCTATTGCAGGACAAATCCGCTTGGGACCGTCGTCACCCGTACGCCAACGCCGGACGCACCATCATGTCGAGCAACATGGACACGCGACCTTCGGTCATCATGGGGGTCTGCCAGCAGGACCCCGAGCGCTGGCGGGAATTCGACTCCATCTACCGGCCGATTCTGTTCGCTTTTCTGAATAAGCAAGGTCTGAAGGAATTCCAGGCCGAGGAGGTTATCCAGGACACGTACTTGAAGCTGCTGGGCAAGATTCAGACTTACGACCGTACGAAGTGCCGTTTCCGCACCTGGCTCTTTCAGGTCACGCGCAACACGCTCATCGACTATGTTCGTCGACGGACGACCTACCAGAAGGCCATTGAGGGATGGGCCGCGAACGTGCTACGGACTCGCGAATCGGATAGCATCCTCATGTGGCGCAAGATTCACCGCGAAAGAATCCTAAAGCACGCGCTCAAAGTGGTCCGTGCGCAGGTCTCGTCGAAGGCCTGGACCTGCTTCCAGCAGCGTATGCTCTTGAATCGCCCAGCGGCGGAGATCGCCGCGGATCTGAAAATCGAGCGCCAACGACGTGTACGTCAACGCATGTCGCGTCATGAAGCTGGTCCGCGGCGTCTGCGAGGAATTCGACGAGGACATCAGCCATTCCTTCGATTCTGACGTGTCCGAATGATGCGGAATCGCTTTCCGTGGCCGCGGGAGGAAAGGCCGTCTGGAACGGCAACGCCACGGCATCCCGCTGAGTAACGACCTCAGACGTCCTCGTGCAACGACCGAGACGATCGGTCGGATGCGGGTTTACACTGGGTCGTTGCGTGAGCGAGAATGTCACGTGAAGCCCTGACCTGCTTCCTTGCTTGCAGCATTCATCGGGGGCGTCGAAAGGGATGGTCGTCGGATCGGTCGAAGCCGCACCCGTTTTGGTTGGGGCCCGAACGGGAAGGTCCACCCATGGGACAGTCGACCGCGGATCGTACGTTGCTCTTTGGATACCTGGCGCTCCAGATGGACTTCATCACGAGTCCAAGCCTGGTCAGCGCGATGAACGCGTGGGCCTTGGCGAAAGACAAAACTCTCGGCCAGGTCCTGGTGTCACGGGGTGACCTGGCCGAGGACGACGATGCTCTGATCGAAGCGCTGGCCCGCAGGATCATCGAAAAGCATGAGAACAACCCCCGGCGCAGCCTCGAGGCCGTGACCGCAGGCGCCGCGGTACCGCCCGAACTCGAGCAGATTGCCGACGACGATCTGGGTTACAGCGTGCGAATGCTCCCGAATCGCGGAGAAACGACGTGGCCGCCAATCGGCGCGAGCCGACCTTGCGCCGACAATGACCGGAGCTCCCGGTGGCTCGCGCTTCCGCCTCGTCGATTTCCATGCCCGGGGCGGCATGGGAGAGGTCTGGATTGCCGAGGATACCGAACTCCATCGGCACGTGGCACTCAAGCGGCTCCGGGAGCATTACGCCGATGATCCGTGGAGCCAGATCCGCTTCGTTCACGAAGCCGAGGTCACCGGGTGCTTGAGCATAGGGGAATCGCGCCTGTCTACGGTCTGGGACATTTCGATGATGGGCGTCCCTTCTATGCCATGCGGTTCATCGGCGGCACCAGCCTGAAGGATGCGATTGGCAAGTTCCACGAGACAATCCCATCGGCTCAGGACCCCGATGACCGCTCGATGGAGCTGCGCCGGCTTCTCGCGCGTTATGTGGATGTGTGCAATACGGTCGCCTATGCGCACAGTCGCGGCGTACTTCATCGCGACCTCAAACCCGCGAACATCATTATCGACGAATATGGTGAGACTTTGGTGGTCGACTGGGGATTGGCCAAGTTGAGTGGCCGGGAGGTCGAGCCTCTTTCTACCGAACCGGCGCCTCACCCAGTCACGCCCAGCGAATTGCCATCCACCGTTCCCGGCACGAAGATGGGCACGGCAGCCTTCATGAGCCCCGAGCAGGCAGCGGGCCGAATCTCAGAGTTGGGACCTGCGACTGACGTCTACAGCCTTGGAGCCACACTCTACTGCCTGCTGACGGGCAAATCGCCTTTCGACGAGAAAAAACCGACGATCGGGGACAAGGTCTGCGCGGGAGACTTCCCTCGGCCACGCGAGGTCCTATCGAGTGTGCCGGTCGCGCTCGAGGCGATCTGCTTGAAGGCGATGGCTCTCAGTCCCGCCGGGCGATACTCCACGGCTCGCGCACTTGGCGAGGACATCGAACTGTGGCTGGCCGATCAACCGGTCCTGGCCTATCCCGAACCCTTCCGCCAACGAGCCGCTCGGTGGGTTCGCCGGCGCAAGCAGTGGGTCGCGGCCGCGGCCGTGCTGCTCGTCTTGACCGTGCTGGGATTGACGGTTCTCAACTGCGCAGATCCGCCAGGAAAAAGCGAAAACGACCGATCAGCTTGGCATGACACGCGACGCTCTCCGTGAGCTTTACACGGTCTCGGGAGAGAACCTGGCCGTCATTCCAAACACGGAGAAGCTTCGCGAACATCTCGCAGAGCTAGTCCTTGATCGATACCAGCAGCTTCGAAATAAGTTTCCATCCGACCCTGGAATCCGTCTCGAGATGGCCCTCGTCTTGCGCGTGATCGGAGGCATCGGACGCAGCACCGGCCAATTCACAGAGTCAAGAGAATCTTATCGGAAGGCGATCGATGAATTGACAACGCTCTGTCAGGAGGACCCCGGCCAGGCGGACTACCGGAGGTGGCTGGTGGAGACGCTCGTCGATCGTGGAGAGCTTTACCACATGAACGACCGGTCGAGCGACGCGGAGAACGACTTTCACGCGGCGAGCGACCAGGCCGGCCCGCTCCTCAAACGACCGGTCCCCGCGTCGGATCACCGAAGGGCGAAGGCTTCGGCTCTGATCAATCTCTCCGAGATCTTGACACTCAAGAACCAACACTCGGAGGTGCGCAAAACCGCGAATGAGGCCGTGGACCTGCTCAAGCCACTCGTCGTGTCGTCCGCTGATCCCAAGCGCATGAGCCGGAATCGATGGCTCCTCGCCATGGCTCTAACCGATCGTGGAATTGCCTGCGGGGAAGAAGGCGATGACGCCACCGCCGCGGGAGATTTCGATGAGGCTGCCAAGGTCGCGAACCAGATTCCTCGTGGGGACGAGGTATATGACGACGCTCAGTTCCAGCTCGCTTCGATTGCAAACCAGCGCGGTGAATTGTTAAGTAAGGATCACTCAGAGCTCGCCGAGTCGGAAACGAGCTTCGAGCTGGCGTCTCTGATCCTGTCGCGGCTGATCAACGATCACAAGTCGATCGCGCACTATCGCGAGGAGATGACCTCGACGCTTGTCGGTCGAGCTGTCGCCCGCCTCGCGATGGATCGCACCCCGGACGCGGAGCGCGACTGCCAGGACGCCTTCGACCTTGTGTCGCGATTGATCGAAGAGCGAACTCGCAGCGGTGCTCCGGAATCGGCTCAGTACCGGAGCCTTCTTGGCCGAATCCTGGCTCACCAGAGCCAGATCGGCATTCGCCAGGGCCGGCCGCCAGCAGACAGCCGCGAGACCTTGGCACAAGCGGCAAAGAATCTGACCCGAGCCATCCAGATCGACCCCGCACGCGAGAAGGACCAGGCGCGACTCGAGCAGATCCGGAATGACCTGGGTCGGATTAAGGAGTGAGTCGTCACGAGGTGATGATCACAATTCCTTTTCCGGTGCCATCTGGATTGACAATGAAGTGCGGAGCTTCTTGCGTCACGACGGATACGACCGGCGGCGCTGATTGGACCACGGCGGTCGCTAAGCCGGCCGACAACAATTGCTTGAGCTCGAGGGCCTCAACGGCCGGACGGTACTTTCGCTTTGCGGAATTGCGCGTGAACACTGTGGTTCCTCTGGGCGTTGGCCCTGATGGGCGCGCACCATCGTCGACCTCCGAGCGGCGTACGGATGTATGCGGGCCATGCTTTGGGAAGCAGCCGCCGGGGTGTTGCCGCACCCCAGCGAGCCGCGACAATGCGCGTCCGTTCACGACAAGCGCGGCACTCCTTCGCCGCGTGCAGCAGATGACCAAAGTCGTTGGAAGGCGGAGCGGATGTCTCTCCGCGAGTAGGCAGTGGGCAGCTCGGAATTTGTCTTGTCTTTGCTGCCTACTGCCTACTTCTTAATCTCACTGGTTCTCGCCCTCACGCTTCTGTAATGTGATAGCTGGCCGAGTCGGGATTCTCAGGCGGGATTGTCCGAATTTTCGCAACGGCCTGACACATGGCGAGAATCTGGATCGAGGGACGGAGCACCCTCCTACAATTCCTGTAGGAGCAGGCTCTGTCCGGCGATCTGTCTAGCCTTATCTCGGGTCATTGAATTCTCTTGCCGCGACTTGCCGTCGGCACAATTCGCGTCTAGCATCCGGAACATCTATTAGTACGGCCGAATGTCGGAATTATTTCTTCTCGGCTGAAAAGAGAGGACCGGTGGATCGAGCGGAATTCCGAACGGGGTCGGGTGACCGGCGTCGGCCGAAAAAAATTCCGATCTCCCTGTAAGCAAATGCTCTATCGTGCGTACATCCTGATGAGCGGTCGAGGATTCGCGACTGGTTCCCGGGGGGAGCCATGATTGATGAACAACGGGAGCTCCGACTCGACGAGGACAGACGCCGTTCTGCTGGGGGACGTTCGTGACCCGCGGAACCACGCGGCCTGGGAGAAATTCATCGCCCGGTATGGGCCGATGATCCGGGGATGGTGTTGCCAGTGGTTTCGCGCGAGGCTGATGACAAGGTCTACGACGTGTTATCCGAGCTGATCTTCCGGATGGTCACTTTCGAGTACGACCCGAGCAAGGGAAGGTTCCGCGGCTGGCTCAAGACGGTGACGCACAACTTGATGGCGAAGCTGAAGAGGGATCAATGGCCTCAAAACAACGACGACGTGCACCATCCACTGGATTCATTGGAGGCGACAGAAGACCTCGCCGCTCGGCTGGCTGCCGAGTTCGACCTTGAACTGCTGGAGATCGCCAAGGACCAGGTGCGTGGCCGCGTTCAACCGCACACGTGGACGGCGTACGTGGCAACCGCCGAAGAGCAGCGAGAGCCGGCTGAAGTCGCCTGCGAGCTCGGAATGAGAGTCGGCACGGTGTTTCAGGCGAAACATAGTGTCATCACTCTGTTGCGGCGTGAAATCGAGAGTTTACAGGGTCCCGCTTGAGATGAGGTGTCTCATGGTCGCTTGCCCCCCGAGTGGAAAGCTCCGCGGATACCTGACTCAGGACGGGTCTCTCGGACCCGATGAGCTGGAGGAGATCGAGCTCCACGTCGAGTTTTGCGCGTTGTGCCAGAAGATTCTGGGCCAGATGGACGAGGAAGACGCGGTTACGGGCTCGACGATGCCGTTCCTGCCCGGATATCGTGTCTACCAATTCCTGGGTGCGGGTGCGTGTGGCGAGGTCTGGCTCGCCCAGGACCTGAACCTACCACGCGTCGTGGCGTTGAAGACGCTCAAGGTCGGCTCATCGCGGCGCGAACTGGACCGTGCGCTCAATGCACTCCGCCAGGACGCCTTTCTGATGACCCAGGTCGATCATCCCAACGTCGTCCGCGTGCACGCCTGGCTGACCGTCCATGATCAGCACTACTTGGTGATGCAGTACGTTTCCGGCGGATCGCTGTCGGACCTCTTGAAAACGTGAAGGTCCGCTCGACTGGCAGTGCGCCGGGCGATACGTCGCCGACGTGGGCGAAGGGCTACTGGAAGTCCACGCCCGAGGGATCGTTCACCGCGACGTCAAGCCGTCCAACATCCTCTGGGACTCAAAGCGGGACGAGGCCCTCCTGACCGATTTCGGCGTCGCATCGCGTCTGACCGATCCCGTAAATGTCGCTGGCTCGATTCCCTACATGGCACCCGAGGCGCTCGACGGTAAAGTGTCGCCATCCCTGGACGTATACAGCCTGGCCGCGACATTCTTTCATCTCGTGACCGGCAGTCCGCCTTTCCCTGGCTTGAGGGTCGCCGACCTGAAGGAGCAGATCCGTCGCGGCCTATCCGATCCCGACCCGCGCTGTACCGGCGTCCCAGAGCCATTGGAGCAGGTCATCCGCTCTGGTCTCACCGCCGACCTTGAGTGCCGGCCCAGCCTGAATGACTTCGTCTCCCAACTGCGCGGAACCTTGAACCGGCTCATTGTCGACTCGCTCACGATCAGCCTGCAACCAACCGCGTCGATCCCGTCCACCGAGCTCCCACCTGGAGCCGGCTCAAAGCCTCCCGCGGGTCCAACGACCCTGCCCGAGCCACCGAATCCTGCCCCGGTCGACCTGCGTCTGATCGTCAGCCGGCAGGTTGGCCGGCACACCTTTGTTCCCGTCGTCGCAACGCATCCGATACCGCCGCCCGGCAGACTGACCCGCGACATGAAGAAAGTTCCCCCACCCCCCGACCAGGTCCGTCTTCACACCGGCGACCGTGTGCGGATCGAGGTCAGCGCCGACAGGGAAGGGTACATGACAGTCTTCAACGTCGGCCCGACCGGCAACTTGAACCTGCTGTATCCCGACAGCGATCTTCAGCAAGCCAGGCCGCCGCGACCCATCGAACCAAACCAGCCGCTCCACATCCGCGACGTCGAGATGACGCCGCCGGCCGGCCGCGAACGGCTGTTCGCCGTCTGGAGCAGAGAACCCGTACGAGTCGAGCAACTGGCTGGCGTGGCTGATCCGGGCAAGCCCTCCACGCCATATCGCGCCACCCGCGATATGAAGCGGCTCAAGGAATCGGTCCAGCGATTACAGCCGGAAAGCCGGCACGCCGTCGTCGTGGAGCTGGAACATGTCTCGTGATCCTGGGCAGGAATTCGATCGGTTATCCCGGCAGGCGCATCAACTCTCTAAGGAGGGCCGTTTCCCCGAGGCGATCGAGCTCGCCACTCGAGCACGGGATTTGGTGCGTCGGTCATATGGCGGGGCCCACCCCGACTACGCCGTCAGCCTCAGCAATCTGGCAGGTTCTTTCTCTGGCTGGCGGTTTCCCGAAAACGAGTCACATCCCATGGATCTGGAAGTGATGAACGTTACCGACTCGATCTCCGACGACAATCGACTGGCCATCGGCGGACACGGCAATCGCCAGCGGGGGCTCTCCAAGGGGATCGTAGCACGGCATACTCGCTGCCTCGATGTCCCAGAACCTGAGGGTGCGGTCATCCGAGCCGGATATCGCATGGCGGCCGCCCGGGGTCATGGCGAGCGCGGTGACTCCGTCGTCATGCCCCGTGAGGGTGTCATACTTGCCTGATGTCAGGTCCCAGAGCCTCAGGGTGCAGTCGAGCGAACCGGAGAGTGCCGACGACCGTCTGGAGTGACCGCCACCGCGGTGACGGACGCGATGGCCCGCGGCGGAATCAGGGACGGCCGGTTGTCAGGTCCCAGAGCCTGAGCGAACAATCACGCGAGGCCGAGAGAGCGTGGCGGCCGTCCGGGCAGTTATTGTCGCCGCGGTCACACCAATCCGTGTGCCCGGAGAAGGTTGGATGGAGGTCGCCGGTCGCCAGGTCCCACAGTTTGAGCGTACCGTAGAAGGAACCCGAGAGGACATGGCGGCCATCAGGGGTCACTGCCACGGCATTGACTTCATCGCCATGCCAGATGGTCGCCCCGGGATTCCCGTTGCAGACGAGAGCGGGAGAGGGTTGGCCTGTCGTCAGGTCCCACATGATCAGCGTGCGTCGAGCGAACTCGACACCGCGTGGCGGCCGTCGGGGGTCACTGCCACCCCGGTCACCGGAGTTTAAGTGTACCGAGCGAGGCCGAAGTGAAGCCGGCCGGTCGCCAAGTCCCAGAGTTTGAGCGTGCGGTCGAACGCTCCCGAAAGTACGTAGCGTCCATCGGGCGTGATCGCCACGCCGTGACTCCGAATTAATCGATGAGCGGAGATTGTCGGCACGAGGTGGCCGGCCTGTAGGTCCCAGAGTGTGAGCGTGCAGTCGCTGGACACCCGAAAGGCGTGGCGACCATCGGGAGTCACGGCCACCGCTCTCACCACCCTTTCGTGACCCGCAGGGTGAGGAGCAGTTCGCCAGTCGCCAGGTCCCAACACCTGACGGTGCGATCCGGCGAGCCCGGAGAGGCAGCCTCGGCCATCGGGAGTGATGCCACCGAGGTGACCACGACTGATGGCCGTCAAACGGACGGAATGGCCGGCCGGTCCCCAGGTCCCAGAGCCTGAAGGTGCCGTCGCGCGAGCCCGAAATTGCCTCCATGGCGACTCGGGGGTCATCGCCACTGAGGTCACCCAATCCCTCGTGACCGGCGAAAGTGCGTGGAGACTGACCGGTCCCAAGGTCCCAGAGCTTCATGGTGCTCGTCGTGCGATCCTGAAAGGGCTGCGTCCGTCGAAGGTGTACGGCGAACGCCGTGACCTCGTCGCCATGACCGGCGAGGTACATCGGAGCGGGCGGCCGGTGGCAGGTCCCAAAGTTTCAGCGTGGCGTCGAGGAGGCCGACAGCACCAGTCGGCCGTCGGGGGCGACGTCGATCGCGTGCAGTGGAGGTTCTGTCCGGTAACGTACGGATCAACTCGCCGGTTCCAGGTCCCATAGCTTGAGCGTACTGGCGTCGGAAACCGAAATCCCACAGCGTCCATCGGCGAGTCATCGCTACCCCTCTCACGAAATCGCGATGCCCAGGGAACGTGCGAGCCGGGGCTCGTCCGGTCCGAGGTCCCAGAGCCTGAGGGCACCGTCGACGGAACCCGAAAAGCGTGGCGACCGTCGGGCGTAACCGTCACCGCCCCGACCTGAGACTGATGCCCTGTGAGCGTCCGGACCAGGGCAGGCGATTCCCGGCTCGGCGGTCCAGCGCAGGCGTAAGTGCGGTTGACCGAGCGCGGAAAGCCTCCGTTCCGCGCTGAATTGAAGGGAGTCGATTCCAAGCAAGGCCGCGCGGTTGCGCGATTTGCTGGGCGAACATCGTAGGCTGGGATTTCGGGTCCGCGAGCCGGAGGTGGTGTGCCTCCCGTTGAAGCAGGCGGAGCACGGCCTGTAGCCGCGTACGGAGATCTGAAGCCGACGAGGGACTGAGTTCGATGATGGCGATCAGGTCCTCCTGCAGGCCGTCCACGCCGCGCCCGATGACCAGCGACTCGAGAGTCGCGAAAATCTTCCAGGGCCGCCACGGCCGCGCGTCACGCACTGGCGACGGAATCCTTCGGCCTCGTCGGGAGGCGTTTGACTGCGAGCGAACTCGCGGATCAAGGGATGGAGCCGCACCTGGTCGTCCTCCAGCCGCTCCACCAGGCACGCGTCATCCAGCCGCTTAACCGTGCGGCTTAGCAGGGAGGGCCGTCCCGGCCGGGCTTCGTCGCCGAAACCGGCCAGCAGGCCGAGCCGCGCGATCGGCACTGCGGTCGACTCGGCGAAAAGGCTGGGGATCCGGAGCAGCCGTCGAGCCGAATCATCTCCCAGCGTCTCCCATTGCTCGCCGATCGTGGCCGCGACCGCCGGCTCGTGCACGCCGCCTCAAATCGGCTTCGGTCAGCTCGGCCGCGTCTCCGTCGAGCATCGCCAGGGCCCCGACGGACCTCAGACCTTCGCGGTAACCTTCCAATGACACGTCGCCGCTATATTTGCCCAGATACGCCCCGGCTAGCTCCAAAGCCAGCGGCAGACGGCCCAGCATCCGGGCGATCGCGCGGGCGTGTTCGTGGTCGGGATGCGCCGGATCGAGCGCCGCCTTGCGTGACGCGTGACGCAGCAGGAGCCGCAGGGACGGTTCCTCGGGCAGGATCGTGACCTCCACGCCGACAAATCGGCCCAGGTCGTGCCGCCGAGTCGTGAACAGCAGCCGGCACCGGAGGTCCTCTGGGACACAGTCAGGCAAGAGGGGAATGGCGATCGCGGCGGGGTCGGGCAGGTTGTCGAGCACCAGGAGCGCACGCGCTCGGCGGTTCAGCGCCGCGAACGCCGCCCGGATTTGCTCGTCGCGGGGCCGATCGGGATCCGCCCACATCAGTCGGTGGTCGGACGCCAAGCGTGCAAAGCCCTCAGCCAGGCTGCCGGCCGCGTCGATCCAGAAGATGCCATCCGATAGTCGATCCCGGTGGCGGTGGACATACTCGACGGCGAGCTGAGTCTTGCCGATGCCCCCCATGCCGGTCAGGCCCGCCGGGCGGATGCCGACCGGGCCGGACACCTGAGAGACTGGCGTGCAGCCGCGCCAGCTCGCCGTCCCGGCCCACGAAATCCGCATTTCGCGGAAAGGGCACGAGGAATGGCGCCTCCGCAGCCGGCACGACGGCTTCTTCGGCCGGAGCCCACCAGGATGACCACGCGAGGCATCGATCCCCGACGCGGACCAAGCAACTCCGGCGTGCCTGACCTCGGCGATCCCCTCCGCCCTCAGCCGCGCCACCCCCTGGTCGAACGCCTTCTGCACCGACCGGCCGAAAGCCAGAGCACCATAGAACGAGGCCGCGAACTTGATCGCCGCCCAGTCGGTGATGGTCCGGTTCATGCTCACCACGCAGTCAACCACCTCCGTCAGCGCCTCGGCCTGCGGCCGGGTGTCGCAGGCATTGAGCACCACCAGGCGGAGGTTTCCCTCATCGCAGGCGCGCAGCACGTCCACCAGCGCCGATCCGCGTAACGCCTTGAGGTTCGCCTGGCACGCTTCGGCATCCTCGGGCCTCGTCGCGGCCGATCTTCTTCATGTCCCGCCCGGGGTCCGACCTCGTGATAGTGCCGAGCAGATCCGAGGCCCTCGTCGTGCTCTCCGCCCTCGGCCTCGAGGAGAAGTCTCGTCCGGGCTGCCGTGGCTGCTGACCTGGACAATCTGGGGTTGGATCTCGTTCAGCTTGCGGAGCAGATCGACGGGCCGAGTACCGGGGACCAGGATCAGCTCCATGGCATCGCGAAACGTGCTGAGGCGGACCTCCTCATTGATCTCCCGAAACTCGCGAGGGAGGTCAAGCGGAGCTGTCCCGCGCGGGTTTGCGGCGAAGAGGAGAACTCGAATCATCTCCGGCCCCAAGACGGATCCGTGCGATCGAAACAGGGCCCAAGTCCCCGGGTCAAAGGCCAGACCCGTTGCTCAATTCGAGCGCGAGCCTCCACTCGTTCCGGCAACTCCAAGGCACCCGCGACGCCCTGTCGAATCCACATTCATTCTACTGCCCATCACCGTCACCACATAGCGACGGCCGAGACGGGACGCCGGTCGGCTGTCGCGATTTAAGGGGCGATCGGCGGACGGAGCCGCCTCCTACAGACAGACCTACGGATCCGCCGTGTTGTAGGAGCCGGCTCCGTCCGGCGACCCTCTGCCTTGCTTTCTCCATTACGTTGATCGACTTAGAGCGAGCATGCGACCAGCTCTCTACACATGCGGTCTGACGTGCGTGCCGCGTTCCATCCTCGCACGCACTAATCTGATTTCATCTGGGCGTTGAGAGCGTTTCGTGTCCGGAGCAAGCGACTCCGTGATTTCCTCCCGGTTTTTGAAAAATAAATTCGCCGTCAGGCCCTGATCGCGGTAGAATTCTCTGTTAGCTATCGAATGAATGTGAAAACGATTCGGCGGGACTCCGTTGCTTGACGGATCTTTCGAGCCGATATCGACTTGTACCTTCCATCGCGGCGAGTCGAGCCGCCCAATTCCATCGCCTGAAGCGAACCTTCCGGTTGCCGTTGATGGAAATCCGCACAAATCGGGTTTTACGATCGATTGTGATGGCTCCGGGAAATCGAGACCCCAGCTTGGGGAATGGCGTTTTATTTTTATTGAACATCTGGCGGCTGCGTCGAAAAACGAATCGATGGAAGAAGCAGGGCGTGACTGGACCTTTTTGAGCGTGCTTCCAAGACCAAGTCCCGGTGCGAAGATTTCATATTATGCCGAGAACCATGATTCGGCTGCGCGGATGCCAACGCGCCGGGCGGGGGTAAACTGACGATGAGTAGTGGATCGAGTGGTGCTCAGGACTGGCGAGCTGTGGCGTGCTTGGCTCCGACCGGTGAGCGGTTGCTCTGCGTGGGCGAGAGTTCCTCGCAAGTTTGCGCGGCGTATACCGGCGCCTGGGGAGAAGTGATTCGGGATGAAGACCGTCCGACGGTTCGCGCGATCTCCCTCCAGTGCTGGACCGGCCAGTTTTGGTCTGGATCGTGGGAGCACCAGCAATATCTGGCTGTTCCGACGGCGCGCGGCGGCAAGGCGAGCCCAACTGATGTCGTGATCGAAGAGGAACTGGACCCGGACTCGGAGGCCACAGCGGCATCCAAGTCCAAGAAAAAATGAGTCGCGTCGAATAATACCGGCTCGTGCCTGGTCCTGTCCAATTCGGTCCGATGCGGTCAGCATCATCCGAGTCTCGTGCCCGCGGAACCGGTCATCAGACGTGCCGGCCGGTGAAGAACCTTCAGTCAGGACCGAAACGATGCTTCGTCCCCCCGGGGTTATCCCCGGGTTTTTTTTCGGGAAGTTTTCAGTTTGTGTGTCGAGGGATCAGGGACTCTTCGGCCGCTCGCTTATCCGGCTCGACCCAAACAAGCGGGTCGCGCTCACTGTGGCTTGGCCAGACTGTGAGGCTGGGGAAGGACTGCGCGATTCGTTCGGCCAGTTCCTCGATGCCCAATCGTTCAGTTGGGTAATGGCCGGCGGTGAGCAGGCCAATGCCCAACGCCTCGGCTTCAAGCGCGCGGTGGAACCGCGCCTCGCCGGTCAGGAGGACGTCGGCGCCGGCTCGGGCCGCATCCTTGAGAAACTCATCGCCGGCCCCGCAAGCCACGGCCACTCGTTGGACCGTCCGTTGAGGATGGCCCACCATCGCCACGGCGACACGCCCCAGTGCTTGGCCGACGAACTGAGCCAATTCCGCCAGGCGACGTGGCTCGATCAATTCTCCGATGCGGGCCACTCCGACGAGAGGATCGTCTTTGACTTCGGAATCGTGCAGGGCAAAGACGTCGATTGCTGGCTGTTCATAGGAGTGGTGTGCGCCGATCGCGGCAAGCACTGCCGCCAGTTTCTCCGCTGGACAGACGAATTCAAGACGCAGTTCGCTGACCGTCTCGCGACGACCACGCTCGCCCACAACCGGATTGGTCGCCTCTGTGCCAAAAAAGGTCCCCTCCCCAGGAATCGCGAACGAGCATTGTTCATAGGCGCCGATTTGTCCTGCCCCGGCCGCGAACGCCGCCGACAAGACCGCCTCACGATCAGGCTCCGGCGTGAACACGACAACCTTGAATGACCGGGTACACCGCGCGGCCGGCCCGATCGCTCGTAAGGGTGTGACGTTGACGAGGCCGAGTCGCCGGCAAAGGATGTCGTTGATCCCGCGGTGGGTGTTGTCGAAGGCCGTATGGGGGCTGGCGATCGCGATCCCGGCGCGGGCCAGTTTCCAGAGAAATCCAGTCTCCGGCAGGTCGGCGCGAATTCTTTTGACCCCGCGGAACAAGACTGGATGATGGCTGACGATCAGCGCCGCTTTCTCCCCGATCGCCTCGGCGGCGGTTGTCGGCGTGACCGTCAGGCAGGTCATGACCCGCGTGATCTCCGTGTCAGGGTCGCCCCAGAGCAGGCCCACATTATCCCAGGACTCGGCCAGCCGCGCGGGGGCAAAGTCCTCCAGCCAGCGGGTTACGTCTGAGACGGTCGTCATGAGACCTCCTTCCGGGAGTACAAAGCTCCGTCCGAGCCGTTTAGGAGAGGTAATTCCGAGGAAATGCCTTCACAAGATACAAAGAGACTGCTCAAGAAGCGATCATCCGAAAACATCGGCAGGCCAGCCAGGCCCAGACCCAACGAACCGGCGTATTTCCGAACGATGCCTCATCAATCCTTGGCCTGGTCGCTGTTTAGAATCGTAGCGGCTAGAATTATGATTCTACTAATGGCACCCGTCCTCGTAGAGGGGAGTGAATATGAACCCGCCAATTACCAGGCCAGACGCGACGGAGTCGGCGATGCGAGAACCCGGAACGTCCCGAGACGGTGCTTCCGCACACCGGCTTTCGCCGATCACTCCGGTCGAGCAAGCAAAGTCGCGTCCAGGCCTTTGAGGAAGTTCTCCAAGAATTCGACTTGATGCCGGACAACGACCCGCCGGGGCTTGGGAGGAGGCGATGCGCGACCTCGATGCTCTATAGGCCTCACCGCAAGCTGTTTGAAGGGATCGTCTGAGCGTGTCTCGCATCATCATGCTCACGCGGTTCTGTAGTTCCGGCTTTCTTGCCTGACTCTGTTCGGCGCGGGTCTCCTGACCCCGCCGGAGAGCTTGACCGCAGGTCTCCGTACCGTCCCGATCAGCCCAACCGAAGGTCATCCGCGCGGATCGTACACCCCCTCTTCAAAGGCATTTGTGCTTACAGACGACACTCCGACGGAAGGAGACCTTCAGTCTGCCGCACTCGGGCGGGGTCAGGGGACCCGCGCCCAACATCGCTTGCTCGCGAAGTAAAAACGAGTTGTCGAGGGCAAACACGAGCCGTTCAAGACGATGTTTTCATTAGTCCAGCTTCATCCCCCCGATTCGAGCCAGACTAAAACTCCTTCCCGGAGCTGCCGTGTCAGGGGTCCGGGGGCAGGCAGCTCGTGCTCCATGAGCCGGGCGATCGGTAGGATACCTCGCAACGAGCTGGTCAGGAATGCCTCATCGGCGGAGAAGAGTCGCCCGACTGGCAACGATCCTTCCTCGATCTCGAGGCCGATTTGTGTGGCCCGCTCCAGGACTACCCGGCGCATGATCCCTGGCAGGAGCGGTCCGTCGAGGCCGGGCGTGCTCAAACGCCGGCCTTCGACGAGGAACACGTTGGCGCGGCTCGCTTCACAGATGAGTCGCTCGGGAGTCAGGCAAATCACCTCGTCCGCCCCATCCTCGAATGCCTGGCGCGTGGGCGATCCGCTTCCGCCAATAGTTGAGCGTCTTGTGTCGTGAGAGCGGATCATCCGCCGTGACTTGGATGCAACGGGTGATGACCGCACCGGCTCCCGGATCGGCGGTGGCAACGGCCCCGCGGTCATCCAGAGGACTGAGCTCGATACCGAGGTGGTCGAGATGCCGCCGGACAAGGTGAGCCTGAGCCGGACGTCTTGGCCCGTGCGTCAGCGAGGCTCGGTTGGCGCTCGATCAGTTCAAAAACGGCCGCGGAATCGGGCAACTGGCTCGATTCCAGCGGCAAACCCAGTTCGCGGGCCGAGCGCAGCAGCCGCTCAAGATGACGATCCAACAGCGTGGCATGCCCGTTCCAGGTGCGGAATGTCTCGAAAAGCCCGAGTCCGTGCTCGAACGTGCGGTCCATCACGCTGATCCGCAGGGCGTCATCGGGGACGATTTCACCGTGGACCCAGATCAAGGGGCTGATCCCCCCTTCCCCGGCATCGAGGACGGCAAGCAAGCCTCGGCCCTTGGCGAGCGTTTCCTCATATTCCGCCTCAGGGACCGAATCCGCCACGATGCCGCCGCCGACCTGGAAGCTCGCGCGGTTTCCTTCGACCAGGATGGTGCGGATCGCGATGTTGAACGCGCTTGAGCCGCCTCGGCTCAAATAGCCGATCGCGCCAGTATAGAGGCTGCGACGGTTGGGCTCGAGCTCGTCGATGATCTCCATCGCGCGGATCTTGGGAGCGCCGGTGATCGATCCGCCGGGGAAGACAGCCCGGATCACATCGATCGGCCCGATTTCCGGCCGCAATCTTCCTTCAATCGTCGCGACCAGGTGGTGCACCTGGGCGAACGATTCCACCTTGAGTGGATCGCTCACCCGGATCGAGCCGTACTGGCAAACCCGTCCCAGGTCATTGCGTTCCAGGTCGACGATCATGATCAGCTCGGCGCGATCCTTGGGCGAGGCGCTCAGCTCGGCGGCGAGCCTGCGCGTCGGCGACGAGATCCCGACCGCGAGGGCGCGTTCCCTTGATCGGTCGCGTGACAATCATGTCGCCCCGCGTTTGATAGAACCACTCGGGGCTGGCCGAGACGACGGCCAAGTCGTCCCATTGGAGGAACGCGGCGAACGGCGCGGGGCTCTCGGCTCTCAGCCGCAAGTAGAGGTCCAGCGGCTCCGGACGTCCCCAGGCCGTGAATCGTTGGGAGAGGTTGACCTGGAAGACGTCGCCGGCCGCGATGTAATCCAGCACGCGGCCAACCGTCGCGAGATAGCGTCGCACGGTCGAATTGACTGGTCGAAGGTCCCAACGAAGAAGACCGGATCGCTGGCGGTGACCGAAGCCCTCGATCGAGCGCCTCGCGCCAGGCGCGGCAGCGACGCTCGGTGGCCGTATGTCCCTCGCCGGTCAGGTCCCAAGCCCAGAGCCCGACCTCACCGTTGCGCATGTCGACGATGACCGCCGTGTCATAAAGTGCCATCCGGATATCCGGCATGCGCGAATCGCTCGGTGACCCGGCGCGGCAGCCGCTCGATCCGAGGGGCCAGGTCGTAGCCGAGGAAGCCGATCATCCCACCTTGAAAGGGAGGAACTGTCGAGTCAGGCCGATCGGCCGGCTCGGCGAGTCCGAACCGTCGCAACAGGTCGCCCAGCACCGGCAGCACGTCTCCTTCGCCGGTTTCCGTCGAACCATCGCCCGCGCGCAGCGACCAGCGCCTGCCCGGTCGCCTGCCAGACCAGGCGAGGATGAGCGGTCAGGATGCTCCATCGGCCAGCGTCGCCGAAACCCGGCCCGCTCTCAAGCAGGGCCGGCTCGGGCCACGTTCCGATCACCGCGGCAAGCCGCTCGGCCCGCAGGTCGAGAACTTGGTGCACCACCGATTTGAGCACGCGGCGCGACAAATGGGCCCTCCCAGAACAATTTACCTGCCACGGAGCTGCATCACAAGCCGATATCTGCTCTGTCAGACGGTCGCTTCAGTCCTTGGTCAATCAGTCGAGGGCTGAAAACAGAATACCCGCACAACCCCACCGAAACTTCTTTCCAAGAACTCGCAAACGGACTTCCCACGAGAGTGGGATCGCCTATACTTCCAGATAGAGAGCAGGAAGTCCTCCAAACGATCAGTCGAAGGGGGCGTATCGTGAAGGCCACCACGTCATCTCACGGCCTGGTTCTCATTGAGCCCCGACCTCGGAAGACCGAACGAGGGAGTTCTGGCACGCTGATTGCGTACCACGAATGCACCGGACTGAGTCACGACGGTGATGGCTCATCCGTGTCGACGGAGTGGCCGCTTGTCCTCGACGTTGCGTCACAGAATCACGATGATCTCGAATCCACACGCTGACACGAACGCTTTCTGGAACCGTTCGTAATATTAATAGACGAAAGGAAACAGAAACGCTCAGGTGGTGCCCTGTCGCGCTTCCTGAGGGCAAGTGGTCATGCGTACAATGAAAGTCAGATCCCTGAACGGTCGATGGCGAAATTGGGCACCTGAGTGGATCGTGAGTCATGGACCCTCCCGGCCGGCGCTCCGCGACCGGAGCCGGGCAACGAATGGGATCGCCACTAGCGAGCACGATGTGGAACGAGACAATCTGCAGAAGCGAATCACGACCACCGCGATCGCGTTTCGCGGATATGATGCGTCCAACCTCGGTCGCAGCCCCGAGCTTCTCGAGCATCCGGTTTACGGACCGATCGTCCGGACCATGCTCGACAGGGCGTCGGTGCTTTGCAGTGATGTTCTCGGCGAGAAGGTTGACCTGGCTGCCCGGGTCCTGGCTCGTGAGCCCTCGACCTTGGCAACATTCGTCCACGACATCGGTACGATCATCGCGATGGAACTCGCCCAGCTTCAACTTCTGGAGAAGTTCTTCGAAGTTCCCGTCCACCAGGCTCTGATGAGCTTCGGCCACAGCATCGGTGAGCTCTCCTCGATGGTGTTGGGCGGGGTGTACGAGTTGGAGCAGTTGCTGCCGGTCCCACTTGCCCTGGCGAACGACTGCGCGGAGCTCACCGCCGGTACGACGATCGGGATTCTCTCGACCCGCGGAGCGATTCTCGAGCTCGAGGAGGTCCAAAAGCTTTGTTCCTCGATCAGCAGTCGCGGACATGGGATGGTCGGGCCATCGACTTTCCTGTCGCCCTCGCAGGTGCTTTTGCTGGGACAAGGCGACACCCTGGAACGGTTCGAGCAAGAGATGAAAGGCCACCTCCCGGCCGATGTGACGCTCCGTCGCAAACCGAACCGTTGGCCTCCTTTGCACACGCCCTTGGTCTGGCAGCGCAATATCCCGAACCGCACCGCCGTGGCCATGTACCACATCGCCGGCGGAGACAAGAAGCCGGTGCCGACCGTGGTTTCCTGCACGACCGGTGCGGCAAAGCTATAACGATTGGAACAGCCGCGTGATCTTGACCGACTGGACGGATCATCCGCAACGGCTCTGGGAAACCATGGAAAACACGTTGTCCTCGGGTGCCGAGTTCGTGATCCATGTTGGACCGGAACCGAAGCTGATTCCCACGATGTTCGATCGGCTGTCGAGCCGGGTCATGAAACAACTGAAGAGCCACCATCTCGATCGGCTTGGCTCCAGCGTGATCCCGAGCATCGGCCGTAACCACTGGTTGACACGGAAGCTTCCGACGAATGCCGTGCTATTGCGAGCCCCATACCTCCATCATATTATCCTGGAGGATTGGCTGCTCACTCAGGAGTTTCCGCGGACCGCCAGCGTCCACATCGCGGAGCCGGCTCCGGCCGTCGAAATGGTGTCGAGCAATGGAACTCGCCCATTGACAACACTCTTGTAGGAACGACACCCTTCAATCTATTGTAGGAGCCGGCTCCATCCGGCGGCCCGAGTTTCCGGAGAGGATCGGCTGACTCAGCCCTTTCTCCGCGGAGTTGAGGAGGAAGTTTCCGATGGATACTCAAGTACGAGAGCCCGAGACTCAGACCTTCGTCGAGACCGCGCTGAAATTGAGCGGCAAAAGCGAGGAGGAAGCGCGGACGACCGGCTCGATCGACCGAGCCGACGACCAGGTGGATGCTCTGTTCGCCGCGCGATACCAGACCGCGAATAGCCCCGTTCATAAAGCGGTCTGGGATCATGAGATCCCGGTAGAGTTGTTCCTGTCCCAGTCTCCATCCACGTCGCCCGCCTGCGAGCGGATTATGCGCGAGTCGCTCGAGACCGCCCGTCGCCACCGCGAGCGGGGGACGTTGTACGGGCCGGATAAGAAGATTACCGACGCGGTCCTGGAAGATCTCAGCGCGGTGGGCTACTGGGGTCTTCTGATCGACCCTCGGTACGGCGGCGGCGGTGCCTCGTTCGCCTCGTTCGCCCCGTTCCTGACCCGGATGGCCACGATCGAACCGAACCTGGCCGGCCTCGCGTCGGTCCACGGTTGCATCGGCGCCGTCGATCCGATCCGGACATTTGGCACGAGCGAACAGAAAGAGCGGTATCTGCCCCGGTTAGCGAGCGGCGAGCGGCTGTCCGCGTTCGCACTGACCGAGCCCCGCGCCGGTTCCGACTTGACCGCGTTGCGGACGCAGGCCGTCCTTGATGGTGACGACTACGTTGTCAACGGCGAGAAACTGTTCATCACCAACGCAATCCCCGGGCGGCACGGTCGGCCTGGTCTGCCGCATCCAAGAGAAGCCCGCCGTCTTGATCGTGGACCTGCCCGATCATGAGGACGAGCACTTCCAGGTGGTTTCCTACGGTTTGTTCGCGCTCAAACATCTTCAGAATAAAGGTCTGCGGTTCCGCGACTTCCGTGTTCCCCGCGAGAACCTGCTCCAGCCTGGACAAGGGGACGGGCTGACCATCGCCTATCATGGCTTGAACCTGGGCCGTGTCGCCCTGTGTGCGACCGCCGCGGGCGCGATGAGAGTCATGCTGGCGAATATGCTTCCCTGGGCCAAGTTCCGCCGGACCTATGGCGCGGAGATCGTTTCTCGCGAGCTGGTGCGACGGCGAATCGGCCGGATGGCCGCCTTGATCGTTGGCTGCGACGCCCTGGTGGCCTGGTGTTCCTGGCTGATCGACCAGGGGTTCCGCGGCGAACTGGAGTGTATTGTCGCCAAGATTTTCGGGAGCGAGGCCCAGAAGGAAGCGGCCGTCGAGCTCTTCATGAAGACTCACGGTGGCCGGGCGTTCCTTCAGGGCCACCTGTTCGGCGAGAACATTCACGAGTACCTGGCGCCTTGCATCTACGAAGGGGAGGGGGAAATGCTGGGAATGGCGTTCCTCAAGTCCCTGATCAAGGAACACGGCAAGACCTTTTTCGAGCCGATCGGCCAGGCCCTGCAAGCCGCCGGCATCAAAAAGCCGAACCCGCTGAACCCAGCCCATGCCTGGGCCCTGCGCCATGCGATCGGGCCCTACATGGCGTGGCGGGCCGGACAGACTTTCACCAGGCGTCATCGTCCGCAATGGCCGGCGATGCCCGCGAACCTCACCGCCCATGCCGACTTCGCGGCGGAATCTCTGCACCGCGGCCGGCTCGAGATCAGCGATGTCATGGTCAAGCACCAACTCAAGCTGGCCGACCGCCAGTGCCGGATGGCCGAACTTTCGCAACGGCTCCAGGACATGGTGTTGATGCTCGCCACCAGTCTCTGGGCGGGTCAGCAGTCGAATGAAGTCGTGCAGGACCGCGGCCGACATTCTTTGCCAGGACTTGACCCGGCAACTGACCGGCTGCCGGCCGACCGACGCCTATTTTCGTGCCGTCACCGAAGCTGGGCGAGACCGTTGCCTCGGGAGGGTTCGAGGCGATCGCGGGAATCGAGCCCGGGGAAATCCTCATGCCGTACGCCCCTTGATTCAGACAAGCAAAGGAGTCATCAATGGCGAGCGCATTCCGGATGGAAGAGCTGGACGGCGGGATCGGCCTGATTACCTTTGACCTTCCCGACAAGAAGGTCAACACGCTGGGCCGAGCGGTGCTCCAGGAGCTGGCGGCCCTGGTCGGTCAACTCGAGCAGCGGACCGACCTGCGCGGCCTGTTGCTAAAAAGCGCCAAGCCAGGTCAATTCATCGCCGGCGCCGATCTGAACGAGCTGGCCATGCTGTCCTACGCCACCCAAGAGCAATTGACCGGTATGATCGGCTTCGGCCACCAGCTCTTTTCGCGGATCAGCCGGCTCCCCTTCCCCACGGTGGCTTTGATCGACGGCGGATGCCTGGGTGGTGGAACCGAGCTGGTGGCGTCGATGGACGACCGCCTGGTCTCGGCCTCGTCGCACACGCAGATCAGTCTGCCGGAAGTCCAGATCGGTCTGCTGCCGGGCTGGGGCGGCACGCAACGGATTCCGCGGCTGGTTGGACTCAATCAAGGCATCGAGATGGTCTGCTCCAGCGAGCCGGTGTCCGGCCCAGAAAGCGGTTGACGTCGGCCTTGCGTTCGACGCGGTCCCGGCCGACCAGCTCGTCGCCGAAGGACGCCGTCGCATCGACTACCTCGGGCAGAGTGGCGAATGGAAGGAGCGGCGCAACCAGCTCCAGCAAGGTTTGGGGCTGAATCCCGACCAGCTTCACTTCGCATTCGCCGTCGCCGAAGGGGCCATCAAGGGCAAGACCAAAGGGCAATATCCGGCCCCGCTGGTTGCACTCAAGGCGATCCGCGAAGGCTGTAACTTGCCCTTGGAGGAGGGGCTGAAGGTCGAGCAGAAAGCCGTTCTGGAGCTTTACGGCTCGCCGATCGCAGCCAACTTGATCGGCATCTTCTTCATGAAAAACCGGCTGGCGCGCGATCCCGGAGTCAATGATCCGACCATCAAGCCGCGGCCGGTGCATCATGTCGGGGTGCTGGGGACCGGGCTGATGGGGGCTGGCATCGCCGCCGCTCACGCTCGATCAAGTATCAGGACCGCAATGGTCGACGTGGACGACGACCGCGTGAAAGAAGGACTCAACCGTGCCCAGGACGTGGTTCTGAGCCGGATCAAGATCGGCCGGGCGAAACCCATGGACCTGGCGAACATGCTCGCCGCCCTGAGCACTTCCACCTCGACGAAGATCTTCGCCGATTGCGACGTCGTCATCGAAGCCGTCACCGAGGACGAGTCGTTGAAGAAGATTGTTTATCAATCGTTGACCGAGGTGTTGCGCGACGACACAATCCTGGCGAGCAACACGTCGACGATCTCGATCACCCGGATGGCCCAGTACACCCGCCATCCCGAACGTTTCATTGGCATGCACTTCTTCAATCCGGTTGATCGTATGGAGCTGGTCGAGGTGATCCGGGGCGAGAAGACCGACGACGAGACGGTCGCGACAATCGTGGCTTTGGCCAGGAAGATTCGCAAGACGCCGATCGTGGTTCGAGACTGTCCCGGCTTCCTCGTGAATCGAATCCTGTTGCCCTACATGAACGAGTCGCTCATCCTCTTGCAGGACGGAGCCTCGATGGAAGCGATCGACCGTGCGGCCACGCGGTTCGGCATGCCGATGGGGCCACTCGCTCTGACCGATATGGTGGGCCTGCAAACCGCCGTTTTCGCTGGCAAGGTGCTCGCTCATGCGTACCCTGATCGGACCGCGTCCTCGCCGATCCTGGTGGAGATGCTCAAAGCAAGCCCCGCGGATAAGAAGACCGTTTTGAAGTTCTGGTCATCCGCGGGGAAGAAAGCCCGGCCACAGCCCGACCCGGCCGTCGTCTCGATCGTGGCCAAATACCGGACCGGCGAACGCGCGATGGACGAGGCGGAGATCACCGATCGCCTGTTCCTGCCCATGTTGCTCGAGGCGACCCGCGTGCTGGAAGAGGGAATCGTCCGCGAGCCGGCGGATGTCGATATGGGCCTGATCCTGGGGATCGGGTTCCCTCCCTACAAGGGTGGAATTCTGCGCTGGTGCGACACTCAAGGCGCGAGTGCGATTGTCGATCGGCTCGCACGCTACGCGCCTCTTGGCAAACGATTCGAGCCGACCGAGACCTTGGTTCAGCAGGCAAGGACGGGTGAGTCGTTCTACCCACGTCCCAAGGTCGCCTCAAGCTCCAAATAACTCACGGCCGGAGGGACCTACCAATGCAAAACGCCGTGGTCATCGACGCTGTCCGCACACCCGTCGGGCGGGCTTCCGCGGACAAAGGTTATTTTCGAGACGTTCGTTCTGAAGACCTGTCCGCCCACGTGATCAAGTCACTGGTGCAGCGGACGGGCATCGATCCGAAATTGATCGAGGATGTCCGCTGGGGTTGTGTGCAGCAGCAGGGCGAGCAAGGGTATGACGTCGCCCGCATCGCGGCCCTCGTCGCCGGTCTGCCCGAGGAAACCGGTGGCGTGACGATCAACCGCAACTGCGCCTCCAGCCTCCAGGCGATCAACGACGCCGCGATGAGCGTCGCCGCCGGTTGTGAAAACGTGCAGATCGTCGGTGGGGTCGAGCACATGGACCACGTGCCGATGATGAAAGACTACAATCCTTGCCCGAGCCTGTTTCGCCGGCACAGCGAGGCCGTGATGCAAATGGGCCTGACCGCCGAATATCTGGCGGCCAAGTACCGCATCCCACGCGGGCCGCAAGATGAGTTCGCCTTGCGGAGCCAACAGCTCGCCGCCAAGGCGACCGACGCGGGCGAGTTCCGCGCCGAGGTGGTGCCGACGTGGGGTCGCGATGACGCCGGTCGAAAGGTTTTGCTGACCGATGACCAGTGCATTCGCCGAGACACGTCGCTGGAGGCACTGTCGGCCTTGCCACCTGCGTTCAACCCCGACGGGGGATCGGTCACCGCCGGCAACAGCTCGCCGACGAACGTCGGGGCGGTCGCGCTCCTCGTGATGTCGGCCGAGAAGGCCAGCGAGCTGGGGCTGAAGCCGCTCGCCAAGATTCGCGCCATGGCGGTCGCCGGAGTCAATCCCGAAGAGATGGGAATCGGTCCCGTGCCGGCAGTCCGCAAAGCGCTGAAACGGGCCGGTCTCACTCTCGATCAGATCGATTGCATCGAGCTCAACGAAGCCTTCGCGGTCCAGGTCATCGCCGTGTTGAAACTGCTGGGCATCGGCGAGGACAAGGTGAATACCCGCGGCGGCGCGATCGCGATCGGCCATCCCTTGGGGGCAAGCGGCGCACGGATTTCCACTACCCTGCTTTACCGAATGCGCGACGAGGGGGCCAAACTGGGCCTCGCGACCATGTGCGTCGGCCAGGGCCAGGGAGTGGCAACCATTTTCGAGGCGTGTGACAACTGATTGATTGGATGGGCGGAGTCGAGCATCCGACGTGGTTTCGATAACCCTCTTGGCGCGCTAAACCGCGAAGAATACTGCCCGCCCTGGAGGAGAGTGGCTTTCGGAGCGTCCTCACCGTCCCGCCACACCGCGTCAGCTCGGTTCACGGCGAGCTCAAGTCGGCTCCATCAAGTTGGCAGACCAGACTTTATAGCGGCTCACGCTCGTATGGCGTACGGGCCATACCAAAAGCGCAAGCGAGGCGACGGCCGCCGGAATCCTCGCTTGCGCTTCGGGTTAGTATGTTTGCCGTCGCTGTCGCGCTGTGTGCAACTCAAGGGTGAACCGCTCTAGACCCAGCATAGATGCATTTCTCACTTCGCAGTGATTCCGAGTGCGTTCGTTCGCTGAAAATACGGTTCCGTCCGGCTCCGTTCTCAACGGACGCTCGGGAGATGTCTCCCGCTTCTTGACAAGATGGCTGCATCAGTTATAGGATCATGGTCCACCCTGCCCTTTCCCGGGTGAAAACCGGAGTGACCAGCGTCCCAGGCATTAGTTTCCTGGCGATTTACACGGTCGCTCATCCTGAGAGCCGGCTACGGATGGCAGTTTCCGAAGAGTCTATCCGTTTCAGCCCGCCGTGCAAGAGAGACCTATGATCATCTGTCAGACGCCTTTCCGGGTCAGCTTCTTCGGTGGAGGGACAGACTGGCCGGAGTTTTTCCTCAAGCATGGCGGCGCAGTCCTTGGGACGACGATAGACCGATATATCTGCCATTTCATGACACCACTTCGAGTCGAGCTTGTTCGATTACTCGATCCGACTTTCGTATCGCAAGGTCGAGTGCGTCAAGTCGGTGGATGAGATCGAGCACCGCCCGTTCCGCGAGATCCTTAAAGCGTTCGGGATCGAGCGTGGCGTCGAGATCAACCTGTCGGCGGACCTGCCCGCATTTACCGGTCTGGGGACGTCGTCGAGCTTTACCGTCGGCCTGATCAATGCCATCAGCGCCTTCCAGGGCCGGTTCATCTCGAAGCAAGAGCTAGCGTACACAGCGATCCGCCTGGAGCGCGAGGTCATGGGGGAAGCGGTGGGCTGCCAGGACCAGGTCTTCGCCGCGTTCGGCGGGCTGAACGTCATCGAGTTCAAGAAGGTCGATGAAGTCGTGGTCCACCGGGTCGTGATCCATCCCGATCGGATGAATGAGCTGGAACAGTCGCTGATGTTGATCTTCACCGGTCTGACTCGCAAGTGCGCACGACATCGAGAAGGAAAAGCTGGACCGGCTCTCGCACTCGCGCGACCACCTGTTTGCGTTGCTTCAACTGGTGGAGCGGGGACACTCACTCCTGACCGGCCGGCGGCCGCTCTCCGCCTTCGGCGAGCTGCTCGACCAAGCATGGGAGCAAAAGCGTCAGCTTGGCCCCAGGTGACCAATCCACACATCGACGCGTTGTACGAGAGGGCTCGTGAGGCCGGGGCCATCGGGGGCAAGCTCCTGGGGGCCGGTGGGGGCGGATTCCTGCTTCTGTTCGTTCCACCCGATAAACGGCAGAAGGTGAAAGACGCGTTCCGCGACCACGCCGAGATTTCCGTGCGTATTAATACCTCAGGCAGTCATATAATCCATTCATCATGAATATTCTGATCACTGGCGGCGCTGGGTACATCGGTTCGGTCCTCACTCCGGCGCTGCTCTGGCGAGGGCCACCACGTTACGGTCCTCGACAGCTTTATGTTCCGGCAGGCGACTTTGGCCGACTGCTGCGGACACGACGCGTTCGAGGTGGTACGTGGCGATTGTCGCGACCGTGAATTGGTCCGGCGACTTGTGGCGAAAGCCGACTGCATCATCCCCCTGGCGGCTTTGGTCGGGGCTCCGCTGTGCGACCGCGACCGAGTCGGCGCCGAGACGATCAACCGCGACGCCGTCAGGCTGATTTGCGAGCTGGCAAGCCCGCGGCAGTGGGTCGTCATTCCGACCACCAACAGCGGCTATGGGATCGGCCAGGCGAATGTGTTTTGCACCGAGGAGACACCGCTCCGGCCGATCTCTCTGTATGGCACGACCAAGTCCGACGCCGAGGCGGCCGTGCTCGAGCGGACCAACGGGTTGACGTTTCGGCTGGCGACGGTCTTCGGGATGTCACCCCGGATGCGGCTCGATCTTCTCGTCAACGATTTCGTCTACCGTGCCGTCATCGACCGTGCCGTGGTGATCTTCGAGGGCCACTTCAAGCGCAACTTCATCCACATCCGCGATGTTGTCCGCGCGTTTCTGCACGCCCTGGCGAACTTCGAGACGATGAAGGGTCGGCCCTATAACGTGGGACTCGACGACGCGAACCTATCAAAGCTGGAGCTGTGCGCGTCAGATCCAAAAGCATCTGCCGCAGTTCGTCTTTCTCGAAGCGGCGATCGGCGAGGATCCGGACAAGCGGAACTACATCGTGTCAAACGCCCGACTCGCCGCGACAGGGTTCCGGACGGGGTGGTCGCTGGACCGCGGCATTCGTGAGCTGATCAAGGGGTACACGATCCTCCGGAGCAGCCCGTATGCCAACGTCTGAGGCTGGCGTGCTCACAGACGTCCACCCGGTGATTCTCGCGGCGGGACGGGGTACACGGCTCCAGCGTGTCGTCAGCGATGTGCCCAAGCCAATGGTCAATGTGTGTGGCCGGCCTTTCGTCGAGTGGGTAGTCCGTTACCTCGCCGCGTGCGGGTTCCGGGCGGCGACGATCTCAACCGGCTACTTGGGCGAGCTGATCGAGCGTCATTTCGCGGCCGAACCGGTAGCGGGCTTCGCGGTCAACTGCGTCCGAGAGCCGCGCCCGCTCGGGACGGCCGGCGGATTCCTCGCAGCCGCCAACGGCAACTTCAGGACCCCCCACGCGTGGCTGGTGCTCAATGGCGACTCGCTGATCTTCTCCGACTTCGAGGCCCAAGCGGCGCGACTCGAAGCAGACGAGTGCGTCAGCGGCGTTGGTCGCCGCGCCTCGTCGAGGACGCCGGCCGGTATGGTTCCCTTGCCGTGGGGCGCGACCATCTTCTTGATGCCTTCGCCGAGAAATCGGACGCACCCGGTCCTGGCCTCATCAACGCTGGGATTTACCTACTGGGGAACGATCTGCTGGATCAGTTCCCGGCACGAGAGCCAATCAGCTTCGAATTTGATGTCTTCCCCGAGTGGATCCGCAGAGGCATCCCCATCGCCGTCGAGGTCTCCGACGCGCCGTTCCTCGACATCGGCACCGAGGCCACGCTAGCGCTGGCCGATGACTTCGTCACCCGCAACCGAGAGCGCTTCTATGAACTGCCGCGTCTGCGATTCCACCGATCTCGAACCAGCGATCGACCTCGGGTTGCAACCCTGGGCGAACCACTTCCTCAAGCCGGAGGAGGTCGGCACTGAACCGGTCTACCCACTCCGCGTGGTCTTCTGCCAGGGCTGCCACGCCGCGCAGCTCGACTACACGGTGAAGAAGGAGGTCATGTTCTCAGACCATACCTACCTGTCGGGGATCACCCAGTCGTTGAGCGACCATTTCAAGGGGATCGCCGAGGAGGTCGACCGCAGATTCTTTGGCGACCGGACGTTGAAGCGAGTGCTCGACATTGGTTCGAACGACGGCACGCAACTGAAACACTTTCAGCGGCTGGGCTACGACGTGCTGGGGGTGGAGTCGTCCCGGCCTACCGCCGAGCTGGCCAATGCCGCAGGGGTGCCCACGGTCCACGAATTCTTCAACCTCGGCCTCGTCGAGCGGCTCGGCCGCGAATTCGAGGTCATCAACGCCTCGGGCGTCTTCTTTCATCTGGAAGAGCTGCACTCCGTGGCCGAGGGAATCCGCCGCGGACTGGCCGACGGCGGCGTGTTCGTGGTCCAGTTTCTGTACATGAAGCAAATCGTGCGGAACCTTGCATTCGACCAGATCTACCATGAGCATCTGCTTTACTACAACCTGGAGACGATCGAGGTGCTGCTAAAGCGGCATGGCCTGCGGCTGTTCGACGCCTACCTTTCGCCGATCCACGGCGGTTCCGTCATCGCTTTTGTCACCAAGGCCCCGTCGGTCCCTCAGAGTGACCGACTGGGCGCGATGCTCGCGGCCGAACAGCGCGAGCACAGCAATTCGCTGGAGACATACCAGCGTTTCGCCGGTCGAGTCGAGGGGCTGAAACGCGAGAACCTCGACTTCCTCAGTGGCAGGAGAGCCGCGGGCAAGAGAATCTTCGGGTTCGGTGCCCCGGTCAAAGGGAACACCCTGATCAACTATTTCGGGATCGGCCCGGAGACACTCGAGTGCCTGGTCGAGCGCAACGAGCTGCGGCGTGGGCTTTACTCACCCGGCAAGCACATCCCGTTGCGGATCGAATCGGAGCTGCCCGAGCCGCCCGATGTCTACTATGTTCTTGCCTGGAACTTTCGGGACGAGATCCTGCGCCGCAACCAGGCTTTAATCGAGCGCGGCGTCGAATTCTACTTCCCGATCCAACCTGTGATGGACTGATATGAGAATTGCGATCACCGGTGCCACTGGCTTCATGGGGACCGCGCTGACGGCCGCCCTGCGCAGATCGGGCGAGCACGAAGTCGTCGCGCTGGGCTCCAGGGATTGCGACCTGACCAACGCAGACGCCGTCCGCGACTACCCGCATGGCCAGTATGATCGGATCTTTCACCTCGCCGCCTGGACCCAAGCGGGGGATTTCTGCCTTCGCCATCCCGGCGAGCAGTGGGTGATCAACCAGCGGATCAACACCAACGTCCTCGACTGGTGGCGCACCCAACAGCCACAGGCCAAGCTGATCTGCATGGGCACAAGCTGCTCCTACGATGAGAACCTGCCGCTCTCCGAAGAGAACTACTTGCTCGGTGAGCCGACGCCCAGCCTGTTCACGTACGCCATGACCAAGCGGATGATGTACGTGGGCCTTCTGGCATTGCGGAAGCAGTTCGGTCTGACGTACCTGCACGTCGTCCCCTCGACGCTTTACGGGCCAGGGTACCATGAGGACGGCCGCCAGCTCCATTTCATCTTCGACCTGATTCGCAAGATCCTCCGCGGCAAGCATTTCGGTGAGCCAGTCGTGCTCTGGGGCGACGGGTACCAGACGCGAGAACTCGTTTACGTCAACGATTTCGTCGCGATCCTCTTGCACCTGGTGGAAACCTGCGAGAACGAGACGATCAACATCGGCGCCGGCCAGGAGCACACCATCCGCGACTTTGCGCGGATGATCTGCGAGACCGTGGATTTTGACCCCAACAAGATCCAATACGATACCGACCGCTATGTCGGCCGCGCTTCGAAGTGTTTGCAAATCGAGAATTTGCTGGCCCTGATGCCGCGGTTGCAGTTCACGCCCTTGAAGCGTGGGCTGGCGGACACGATCTCCTGGATGGAACAAAGGTCTGGAACCTTCCTCGGTCCACAGTCGATCACAGGGTGAGGAGATTTTCATGCCAGACAGCGACATGTCTATCTCGCGAGCTGGAGTATACCGGCGGATCGGGGTGGCAGCACTCATTCTGGTCGCCACGGCCGTATGCTTCATCTACGGGTTCACCAAGATTTTTTCGGGCATAACGACCTATGACGACGAAGGCAGTATGCTTATCGCCATCAAATACTTCAACGATGGCCACCCGCTGTATGACGAAGTGTACAGTATGTACGGGCCATTCTCGTTCCTGATGAAGCGGGGTATCTGCTCCCTGCTGCACTGGCCGATTGACCATGACCTGGGGCGGATGATCGCATTGACTTACTGGTTGGCCGCGGCTGCTACCTGTGCCGGGGCGGTGTACCGCATAGCTCGGTCGGTCGCGGCCGCGGTTCTAACGCTTGTCGTGGTGTTTTTCCATCTGACGTTCCCCATCACCTGGGAGCCGGGCCATCCTCAGGAGCTTTGTGTTCTGCTGCTGGGAATAGCCATTCTATTGCCGACTTGGGCGACGTCTTCCCGTGGTGTTGGTCTCGTGGCTGTCGGCCTTGGCCTGGTCGGCGGCTGTCTGGCGATGACCAAGATCAACCTGGGGGTATTCTATGCGATGGCCCTGGGGATGACGCTTCTGGCCCTGGGCCCGCGCAGTACAACGACCCGGGTATTGACGGCCTTGTACGTGGCCTGCCTCCTGGCGGCGCCTAGCTTACTCATGAGGCCGTTTCTCGATACGCCCTGGTGCCGTCAATTCGATTTGCTGGTGACGCTCTCCCTGGTTGCCGCGTTGATCCTGAGCCAGACTGGCCCACGGCCCGTCGTATTCTCAACTTGGCATTGGGCGTTCGTCGCTGGGGCCTTTTTGGTGGCGGTCACCGTCAATCTCGGGACCATTTGGGCACTCGGCAGCTCGCCGGGCCGTATTCTTTATAGCAACTTTCTGATGGGTTTGAAGCTTGGCACAATCTTCTCGCTTCCTGCGCCGTCGCATTCGCTCGGGTGGGTGATCCCTCCCTCAGCGGTCGTGGTCGCATCGGTCCTGGCGATCCGGCGGACCGTCCCGGCGCTCGCCGCCCTCCGTGTCGCCGGCGGCCTGACTGTGATCGCTTTGGCGTGGAGTTGGCGGCACGACGACTTGTATCTAATTGGCCCACCGTTGGCCTGTTTGGTACTGCTAGCCTCCGCGAATCGGGAGTGGGGGACAGCGGAGGCCCTTGCTCGCAACTTCCTGGCGTTTCTAGCGATCACCGAGGTGATGTGGATGTATCCCGTTTCGGGCACTCAGAAGCAGTGCTCGATGCTACTCTGTGTCGTCGCGGGTATCATCAACCTGCACGACGGGGCAACTGACCTGGCTGCGCTCAATGGCCAGGAAGGTCATCGTTTCGAACCTTCGCCGGCCTGGCGTGGTCGGTTCTAATCGCCGCGATCCTGCTGAACGGCTCTCTTTGGGACTATAGGACCTTCAAGACCTATAGCCGGTTCGGCGTGCCGCTCGGATTGCCGGGATCGCGTCTGATCCGGCTTCAACCCGAAATCGTCACCAAATTACGAGCCGTATCCGAGTACCTGCGCAACCGTTGCGACACATTTCTGTCGCTTCCCGGGCTCCACAGCTATTATTTTTGGGCAGAGAAAGAGCCTCCCACTGGCTTCAACGTGGGCCCGATGTACATGCTCACCGATCACCAGCGAGGCGAAATTGTAGAAAAGCTCGCCAAAGTCAGTCGCCCTTGCATCCTCATCAACCGACAGGTGTTGGACTTTTGGATGAAGGGGAAGCCTCTAAATCCTCAAATCGCCACCTACGTGAATGAAAACTACCAATATGAGATCACAATATACGGTAATGAATTATGGACGAAAAAAGACGCTAAGTCCAGCCGTGATGTCAACAGTCGACCAGATCTCGTGGGAGAGATCAAATCCGAACCACGACTCGCATTTCCAGAGGTGGTCCGGCCGCCGCAAGGCCAGGCAAAGGGCGTTCCCAAGTCAGACCAGTGACTAGGACGACTCCCAATGGCACTACGTAATCCTGGGGAGGATAAGCCTGGACCGACCAAGAGTTAGTCTTGCTCGATGCTGTGAAACGTTCACTGTATGGCCAAATACCAGTCTCTCGGGAATAACGGAGGTGAGTTATAACCATGAGCACCTTACGGTCGAAAGCCGCTCGCCTGGCATATCGAAGCTACCGGCGTACCAAGTCTTTCTGCCTCACGCACCCTCGAACGCCATTCTCTCGCACTTCTTCAGATTCTTGGAGCGGGTCAATGAGACACTCTCCGAACAGAAGAAAGATCGATTCGATCAACTAGATTCAGCTATTTGGAAGATGATCTACTTTGAGAAGTATGGCCATAATCGTCCTTTCCAGATAAACACTGGCTCGCCCGTGGCGGTATACTCCCACGACACTAAATGGCCCCGTGGGGCGATCTATGACAATTCGACCAACCGGAACTTTAACCTCAAAGCCTACGGCTACTTCCGGCGAAAACCTGAGCTGAGGTTATGGACATGGGCTGTGCGGGCGGAGGACTCGTCAGGAGCTTTCTTGCCGATGGCTACACGGCTATCGGCCTTGAGGGCTCCGACGCCCCGGGTCGACTCCGATCGGGGGAATGGGACACAATACCTTACCACTTATTCTCGTGTGACATCACGGAGCCGTTTGAAGTTCGCGATGCAGCTGGCGACTCCGTAAAGTTTGATATTGTGACGGCGTGGGAGGTCCTCGAGCATATCCCTGAGGAGAAGTTGGCCGGCCTGATCACAAACGTCCGGAGGCACCTCAATCCCTGCGGGATATTCGTCGGGTCGGTGGACTTATTCGCGGAGGGCAACCCGGTCCGGGGAGCAGTCTATCACGTGACTCTGAAGCCAAAATCCTGGTGGCTCGATCGCTGGGCCGAACATGGTTTCACTCGAATTGACCGACCATCCCTTTGAGGTGCAGGATTTCGTTCGTGGACACGGTCAGGGGATCAGGGACTGGGATCCCCGCGATGGGGACGGGTTTCATCTGGTGCTTGGACCCGTGCGACTGATGAGCAACACTCACGACCCCTCGTGCGACGATCGAGAGTGAATCTGATGAGCCTGATGGACAAGAGTAAAATCACCGAACCTGTCTCGATCTTGATGCCGGTTTGCAACGAGGCGAGCGTCATCGAGGGCGTCATTGAGGAATGGGTCCGAGATGTGATCCAGCACCTGCCCGAGGGCACGGAGCTCGTCTTCGACGAGGCCGCCAGCACCGACGGCACCCGCGAAATCCTCGCCCGGATGTGCGGCAAGTACCCTTTCATCCGTGTCATTTACAACGAAAAGAAGGACGGCTTCGCCAATGCGACGCGGCGTCTCTACTCGGAGGCCCGATGCCCGCTGGTGTTCTTCACCGACAGCGACGGACAATATGTTGCCGCCGACTTCTGGAAGCTTGCCATGTTCATGGACCGCTTTGAAGTCGTCCACGGGGTCAAGCTTGGCCGGAAAGACCCCTTTTTCCGCCGCTTCTTCTCGATGCTTTTCAACAAGGCGGTCTTCTTCCTCTATCAAATGCCATACATCGACATCAACTCGGCCTTCCGCTTGATGCGGCGCGAGGTCGTGGAGACCATCCTGCCCAAACTCAACGTCATGCCCACGCTCATCAACGCCGAGTTTCTGATCCGGGCCGAGGTCGAAAACTTCACGATCAAGCAGGTCTACGTGACCCACCGTTTCCGCTCGGACGGCGCCAGCCGGGGCCTACCGACGCAACGTTATTTCCTTGAGGGCCTCAAGGCGTTCCGCGGCCTGTTCGATATCAAAGCGGAGTACCGTCGGTGAACTCTCTGCGAGAAACGGTTGCCGCCGCGACCAACGCGACCTAGGGCCGTATTCCTCAATCTGAATGCCCGATGGAGCATCTTGGCGCAAGCACGGGATAGGCAGGCCGTTCTACCCGTCACGACTGAACTAGAACAAACGGTGTATCCGAATCAGCCGGCCAAGCTTGGCCTCGCCATGACGTTTGTCGGCCGGTGACAAGGAGTGGCTACGGTTTTCGAGGCGTGTGGGAACCACCAGGTTCGAAGGGCGCGATCCAGCATCGGTGGACCTGCTGATCCAATAGGCACGGTTCCAAGGAACGAGCCGAGTATTTCGACGTCGCTTCGATTTCTAACCTCTGGCTTCGCCTTTCGCCGTGGCAGGCATCCTGGGTGGCCGCAACCGTCGGTAGACCAAGTATCGCGTGGTGGACAAGACCACTTCACACCCGTCCAAGGCCTCGCGGACCTCCGGCCACATGTCCAGGAGCGAGCGGTTCGTCGTATTGTTGCGGAGCACGACCATCTCCGCGGACTCCGGCCGCCTCCAGGCAATTGATCGTGCCGGACAGGTTTGTGTCCAGGACGGCACGAGGCGAGCCGTCCAGACCGGCCTGTACCGAGGGCTCGGCGGAGCAGTCGATCATCAGGTCGTAGGGTGGGAGATCCGCGAAGTCGTCGATCGAGCGGATGTCGCCGTGGCGAAACTCGATGCCACTGTCCCTGAGCCGTGGCAAGTTCAATTCGCTGCCACGACGCTTGAGGCTGTCCAGGACCGTCACGCCCAGGTCCGCGCACTGCTCCCGGAACAAGAGCGCCAGGTTCGAGCCCACGAATCCGGCTCCCTCGGTGATCGTGAGATTCTTGAAGTCCATCGACTCACGGTCCCTTGCATTTTGGATCGGGCGAGGTCCAGACCCGCGTCCGCGGCGGGGAGGAGGTTAGACAGCGGGCGGACATCGATTCGAAGATCTCGAACCTTGACTTGAAGAATCCTATCGAGGACTGTACCGCCGTTCGGGTATGATTGGCAATTGGAGTGTTGTCTTCCTGTGCGGAGAGTAAAGCCGTGCCGATTCATGACTGGACCCGCGTTTCCGCAGGTTTGTTCCACAACTTTCATCATCGCTGGATCACCTCCCTGAGCGATGCTCTGAACATGGGGGTCTTGCCTCCGGATTACTTCGCTCTAGTCGAGCAGAGGATCGGAGGTCCGATCCTGGACGTTCTGACCTTGGAATTGCCATCCTCGAAAGCCGCGACATTCGGGGCAACCCCTGGCATTGCCGTCGCCGCATCTCCACCACGTACTCGTCTGGTCCGACGTACTGAATCGGACGTCTACGCCTACGCTCGCAAGGCCGATCGAATCATCGTTCGACACCAGGAAGGCCGCATCGTCGCCGTGGTCGAGATCGTCTCTCCCGGCAACAAAGGCGCGACGAATCAGCTTCGTGCGTTCGTCGAGAAGACATCGAGCTTGATCATGGAGGGCGTTCACGTCCTTGTGATCGACCTGTTTCCTCCCAGCAAGCGAGATTTCCAAGGCATACACAAGGCGATCTGGGACGAAATCGAGGAGGTAGATTTCGAGTTGCCGGCCAACAAGCGCTCGGTTCTGGTGGCTTACGAAGCGGGTCTGTCTCCTGTGGCCTATGTCGAGCCGATCGCCGTGGGAGACGTACTGCCCGAAATGCCGATCTTTTTGGAAGAAGATTATTACGTCCCGGCACTCCTGGAAGCCACGTATCAGACTGCCTGGAACCATTTCCCCGCTGCGCTCAAAGGGCTGCTGGAGACGCCGCCCGGCAAATTGTGATTCTCATTACCGGTCTACCGCGATCCGAGGCCGACTCACCATGATCCGCAACCCGCTGGGACTCCGACTCGACCCCGACCGTCCGGTGCGGGAGCAGATTCACGAAGCGGCTCGAATGGGCGCGAAAGGCGTGGTGCTGGACGCGATCGGCGACCTATCACCGCAACGACTGGGCGACACCGGCCGGCGCGACCTCCGCCATGTATTGAGAACGGTGGAGCTGTCGCTGATCGCGATTTCCCTTCCCACGCGCCGGCCGTTCGATACGATCGAGCAGCTCGACGAACGACTTCGGCGCGCCGACGCCGCGTTCGCTATGGCGTACGAGCTGGGCACGACGACTGTACTCGCTCGGGTCGGGTCTGTCCCGCCAAGTGAAGAGCCAGGCCGGCTCGAGATCTTCACGAACACGATGCGCGACCTTGGCCAGCGGGCCGATCATCGTGGCGTTCGCCTGGCGATTGAAACCGGCACCGAGCCTGGAGAAAAGCTCAAGTCGTTCCTGGACTCGCTTGATTTGCGTGGCCTGGCCGCCAGCATCGACCCCGCCAGCCTTTTGCAAGCGGGCATCGATCCGGTCGCGACCGCTCGAGAGCTGGGCCAGTGGGTCCAGCATGCCTACGCCAGCGACGCCAGTGGCTCCGCGGGAGTTGCCGGTGTCAACCCCCGCGGCTTCGGCTTCCGTCCCGGCGTGCTCGATTGGGAAGAATACGTGGGAGCCTTGGAAGAAATCAGTTACCACGGCTTCCTGACCGTCCGGCCCATGCCCGGCCGCGACTCCGCGGCTCAGTTCAAAGCGATCTCGGATCGGCTCAAGCAGATCGGTTGACGAGCCTTGGGATCGTGAAAAAGGGGCGAAGGCGATCACTGGTTCCCTTCCGAAACGGCCGATCGGCAAGCGGCGGCTGGTCAAGAGATGTCAGCCGATCGCCCTCGCCCCGGTTGGTGAGTGGGTTGGGGCGGGATGATGAAAGGTGGGGGTTAGGCGCGCTCGCGGGACGGTTTCGAGACACGCGATTTTGTTGTGCGCGATCGAATGCCGGTGCGAGCGAGCGATCTGTTTTCCCCCCCTTGCGAACAGCTATTTTTCCGGGTCGATTGATTTCCAACCGGCCTGGGCTGATTATCAACTTCCAGTCCCATCGGATCGTACCCACCTGCCAGGATCCTGAACGGTTAGGCCCCGCCATTCAGTGCAGTTCTTCACCTCGCCCTCTCGTTTACACGCTACCTCTCTGCCGGTTTTCCTCGGTATCCCTCTGGTTTTCGTGATCGAGAATGCTGCCGAATTCCAACGGAATGCAGCTCGCCGGCTCGCTCTCGCTGCCCCATTCGTCTCCCCTCGCAACTAGCCCCTTCGCGCCGTCTACTTGATGCCGCTCTGAGCAAATAGCAATCGTGCATGTCAAATAAATTATGGCGGTATCACCCCCGGCACACTTTCCTCGTTGCCGGCAAAAAGCCGCAGAATAATTCATCAGCGCCCCCACCTATGGCAAAAAAGCCGCCAAAATTTATTTGACACTTTCCCTCCAGTTTCTTATCCTTTCCTTCGTCAACGCGGCTCTAGCTTTCCCAGCCATATTCGTCCCCCGCCCAGGACAGGATCATGATCTACCAGCTTTCAGAGCGGCGCATCGTCGGGCCCACTGGCAACCTCTTCATCCCTCCCAGCGACGAGATCACTCCTCGGTTGCTCATGCTCATCGAGGGAGAATGCGAACAACTCGGCCGATCGCATGCGGCCCAGAAGCATGGCATTACTAGACAGCGCTATCATCAATGCTCTTACAATTCAATGAAGGGGGCATCCTCGCCCTCCAGAATCAGAAACGTGGACCCAAGACCAAGTCGGTCCGGACCGAGGAGGTCGAACGACAGGTCATTCGTCACCGCTTCCTCGATCCCGACGCTTCGATCGACGTCATCGCTCAGAAGCTCCGCCAGGCCGGTATCGGCATCAGTACTCGGAGCGTCCAGCGCGTGATCGAAAAGTATGGCCTTCAAAAAAAAACTCTATCGCTACCGCCCTAGCCCTCAGCCCCCTGTGGAAACGCAGACCACCAAGACCGCCACCAAACCTATCCATGCGACTGCACAGCATCGAATATGGATGCGACAGCTCCTCGCTGATAAGGTCACGGGAAACCTGTCCGGCGTCTGGCTGCTGGCCCCGGAATTGCTGCATTGGGGGCCTGGGAATTGGTGTGCGATTGGACTGGGCAACGTCGCGGCGAGGCGGGCCACGACTGGCTTTGCAGATCATCTACGAGGCGGCCTGTACCACTGGCTTGCGGCTTCACCGCAGCCTGAACCAGCACGTCTTTGAGTTGGCCAATGGCCTGCCATTCCTTGCCGCCGATATGGCCATCCACGAGCTGCTCGCGGCCCAAACCATGGTCGACAGCAAACGCCTGTAAGTGGCCTCGGGCAAGGTCCGCTCGCTTCGGGCGATTTTCAGGGCCGGGTCCTGGCCATCGATCCGCATCGCGTCGAGCTTCAGCAGGCGCACATGCGCCGCCACCGCCAGGACGAAGCCGCTCGACCAACCAACATCGCGCAAACCTTCTTCGTGCTCGATGCCGACACCAACCAGCCGGTCTGTTTCACCACCGGCACCTCCTCACGCACGGCCACCGCCGCGGCTGGGGAATTACGCGGGCTGCGCCGCCGACATCCTCGGCACCAAACCGGGCAGACCCTGGTGCTGGCCGATGCGGAACACTTCACGGTCGAGTTGTTCGACAAGGTCAAGACGCAGACGAATTTCGACCTTTTGGTACCCATGCCGATCAGCCCAGCCTCCGCGCGAAACTCCGCGAATTGCCCACCGAGACGTTCCAGCGGCGTTCGGCGGGTTTCGCAACGGCGAAGCTGCCTTATACCCCCAAGAACAGCCAGGCGGGACCATTCTATCAATACGCTCAGCGGGAGGGCGAGCGGCCCGAGGAGTACCACTACAAGGCATTCCTCGCGACCAAGGACGGCGACGAGGTCGAGGGGTTGACCGGGGATTCCCAAGCGGTGGCATCTCAAGGAGTTTTACAACCCGAATCAAGCATTGGGTTGGGAGCCAGGGCCAGCGCACACTAAATTGTTGCTACAGTAAGGACTTCCAGCATGAAGTCTTCGCTCCAGCCGCAACTGCGGCGTTTCATGGCTATACTTTCGCGGCCGGGATGTTGCTTCAACAGTGACAATGTGAGGCGTCTGAGCCATGCAAAGTTTTCACGCATGTGTTTATTCCGAATGCGCGACTCATCCTCGCGATAGGTGATATCCAGACTCCAATGACAACTATTTTCAATCCCCCAATGACTGCGGACGGCGTGGGCGAATAGCTTCACGCCCATCGCCAGACTGCTGATGTAGTAGCGGACTTCGATCGTCTCCTTCCCGTCACGAAAGCACTGCGACGTCACGATCCCGATCGACTTCAATCCCTTCCACAGCTTGAACCCCGGTAGGTCCTCGGGGGCCGGGAGTTGGAGATAGGTTCGGGTCTCCTCACGTCCATGCCCCTTTTCAATCGTCACATGCTCATGAGCATCTGCTAGGTCTCCGTCGAGCTGTTCGTCGATATGATCGATGACCGCCTGATGCAGCTTCTCCTGGTTCCCCTTCAACGCCAGAACATAATCCGCTTCGCCCTCGATGATCTTCCGGCGATCGCTTTTTGGGTTCCCATCGCGTCGATGGTGATGATGGCGCCTTTGATGTCCACCAGCCTCAGAACCTCGGGAATCGCCGTGATTTCGTTCGATTTCTCGGCACAGGCCACTTGCCCCAGCGACAGTCCGAATTCACTGGCCCAGACGCTGACCGAATGCAAAGCGCCCAGGCCTTTGCCGCGATCGTGGCTCCGCCGCGCCGTCTTGCCATCGACCGCCAAGATCGGTTGGGTCACGCCGGTCGCCTCCGCGGCCGTTGCACGCAGCGATTGCAGCCAGTTCGCAAAACAGGCTTGAAAGGCGCTCGGCTTGATGAGCATCAAGACGCGACGAAAGACGTCCTTGCGCGGTATCCCGTTGGGCAAGTCGAGCACCTCCAAGAGGAACTCTTCTTTCAATGCCGCCCACTTGGCAATCGCCGTCGGCCCGTCGGCACCGGCCAGCACCGCCATCAGGGCGATGACAACGACACTGACCAGAGGATGCAGCCGATTGACTGTGGAACGAGGATCTTCCAATTCCTCAAAGTGCCGTGCCACCTCGTCCAAACCGATCCGATGAATTTCCGCCATCGTTCACTCTCCGTGCGGTGCCTCAAATGAAACAACACAGAGAATGGTACAAATGATACACGTTTATAGCGCAAGGCCTTATAAATTACCAGGATTACCTAAAGTGCCGCCTGGCCCTGGGTTGGGAGCGGGCAGGGACATGTAATCAAATATTCGTTATGGGCAGATGACGATGGCGCTGATGGCTCAGGCAGCGATCGCAAGTTTTCGCAAGCGGCTTGCTCCATGCTTTGCGAGCTGGGACGCGAAGACCTGGCCAAGGCTACTTCGCGGGCCTGGAAGGGGATGTTAGGGTCGAAGCCAACACAATCATCGTAACGTATTATAATGCTCCCAATACTGACAAACTTCGAGAGCGCTACGAGTACTTGCCGGCCAAACTGAAAGCCGAGGGCATCGACCCGAGGATTCCTTGGCTCTACGGATTTGAGCTCGACTTCCGGTTCCGGTAGTGTCAAATCAATCGAGCCAAAAAATCGCTGTGCGAAGGGGGGGTCAGGGGGGTCGACAGGGCATAACCAAGAGCCTCGGAATACGCCATATTTCCGTCGGTCCAGCTGACCCGATGCTGCAACCTCGCCCGCACTGGTTCGGGCACGCACCCCTGACCCCCCCTTCGCCGACGGGGAGGGGGGGGGGGGAAAGCGAGCGATGAAACGGGGAGGAACTCCGAGCTTGTCCAGGGCCGGCTTTTCATAAGCCCAGGATTGGGGTGGACGGAGGGCCCGGCGGTGATGTCCAGCGAGGACTCTCGAAGAGTCGCTCGATCCTTGCAACGTTTCCTGGCGGCGTGCGTACAATCTGTCGGGAAGCGGAGCGGAGCGGATCGGAAGCGACGGGTTTCTGCGCCTGCGCTTTCACGAGATCGGAACTGGCGGAAAAACGATGAAATTGCGGGCCCGTGAATTCAGTGAACCGCGGGACGGGAACCCCGAATGCGGACAGCCCGGCAGCGGCGGTCCCGATTTTGTGCTGGCTCAGAGCGCCTGAGCCTGGCTATCGTATCGAAAGGTGATGAGACCGGAGATGCCCAGAACTTGACGTCAGCGCCATGAGTACATGTCAAGTACGGACACTCGAGTTTCGGTCATAGCGCGAGGAGGAGATCAGCCATGCCTTCGAGCCTGATGTGTCTGGAAGAGACAGATCTCTTGCGATCGCCCTGGAAGAGCCGGTCGAGCCCGCGGTTCTCGGGCACATGGACGACTGCTCGCAGTGCCGGCAGCGGGTGGAGCAGCTCCGGGCTGAGGTGAAGTCGCTGGCCGGGCATTTCCAGAATGGGACGAGGCGATTGACCGAGGACAGCCCGGACCGAATTGAGCCGCGCGAGTCGTCGAGCGACGGAGCGACCACGTCCTGGAAGGCCGAGGCTTCGGCGGAGGCCGCGGCGCGGGACCGTGCCGAAAGACAAGGCACAGCGCCTGATGCCATCGGCAAGTACAAGGTCGTCGGCCGGATCGACGGCGGCGGCGAGGCGGACGTCTATCGGGTTATCCACCTCAAGCTGGGCAACGACCTGGTGCTCAAATTGGGTCGACGGCCGTGCGGCACTGAAGACAGGGCGGGCCTGATCGCGGAGGGCCGGCTGCTGGTCGATCTGGAGCATCCCAACCTGGTCCGGATCTACGACCTCGACTTCCACGGCGATCGGCCCTTCCTGGTGATGGAGTACGTCCACGGCCGGAACCTGGAGGATTACGCTCGCGACGAGCCGGTGGCCCCGCGCCGCGCCGCGCTGCTGGTGGCCAAGCTGGCGGCGGTGATGGGCGTGGCCCATCGGCACGGGATCATCCACTGTGACATCAAGCCCAAGAATGTCCTGATCGACAAGCTGGGCGAGCCCCGGCTGATCGATTTCGGCATGGCCCGTCTGCGGCACGCCTGGTCCGACCGTGTTCATCCCACCTGGGGCGGGACACTCGCGTACATGGCCCCCGAGCAGGCGCGGCTGGAAGTCGATCGGATCAGCCCGCGCAGCGACATTTTCGCGCTCGGGGGAGTGCTCTACTTCCTGCTGACCGGCCGGGCTCCGTTCTCGGGCAAAAACCAGGACGAAATCTGGGACCGCGCCCGCCGGTGCGAATTCGAGGCCGGTGCCTTGCGCGCCGCCAAGGTCCCGCGCCGGCTGGAGCGAATCTGCCTGAAGGCCATGGCGGCCGATCCCAGCAGTCGCCACGGCTCGCCAAGGCCCTGGCGCACGACCTCGACGCCTTCCTCGCACGACCTCGACGGCTCGCCGTCCTGACCGGCCTGCTGTTGCTGGCCGCGGTGCTCGCCGTGGGATTGACATTCCTCCCGATCCGGACCCAGCCGCCAACCCGGTCGAACGCATCAGGGGCCAGGGAGACGTCGCTTTCGCCCTGCCGGCGGTCCCGCTGCGGGTCGAGGCGCTCGAAGTGGAAGTCCACCGCCGGATACCCGAGCCGGCCAAAACCCTGGGACGGATCGGAATCGATGTCTTCGAAGGGCGATACCAGGACGATGACGTGCGGGTCCACGCCCGCCTGAGCGCTCCGGCCTACTGCTACGTGATCGCGCTCAACCCCGACGGCAAGGACCAGCTCTTCTTCCCCGAGGACCCTGGCACCCCACCTCCAGCAAGGGCCCAGATCGACGCGCCGGCCGATTCCTTCATTGGTTTCGGCCTCACCGACGGCGTGGGGCTCCAGGGGGTGGTGCTGGTGGCCTCGAGGCAGCCCCTCCCGGCTTACGCCGAGTGGGTCAAAGGGCTTGCGAGCTTGCCCTGGAAGCCCGATCCGTCGACCGGCGTCTGGCGATTTGACGGCGAGCGGTTCGACAGTGCCCCTGAGCCCGAGCAGCGCGCGGGCCTCAGCGACCGTTGGCCGACGCTCCGAAGTCTTTCGTGGAGACCTGTCGCGCGTTCCACGGCCGGCCGGGCATCGCCGCGATGCAGGCCGTGGCGTTCCCGGTGCGGGAAGCCGCAAAAACCGGCGATCCGTGAATCTTTCGTCGTAGAACGGAATTCATTCCGTTTCCCCGTCTCCAATCGAGCAAGAAACATTGCCTGAGACAGAATGAGGCCCATCATGAAAGCTCTTCGCGTCGTGTTCCGGTTGGCGTTGCTGATCACGCTGGGGATCGAAATCCCGGGCTTGCCCACGTCCGCCCAGACAACGTCCCCCAAGGAATCGCAGCCCCCAGCACCGGGATTGCGAAAGTTGACCGGCGACGACGCCAAGCGGGCGGAGGAGCTGGACAAGGCCATCGAGGCGGCGCTGAAGGCCGATCGCTGGGACGAGGCGATCGCGAGGGCCGAGGAACTGCTCGCCTTGCGGACGCGGGCCCAGGGGCCGAAGCACTTCGAGACGGTGAACGCGGAGTGGCGTCTCAAGACGTTGCGCCGGGTGGCGCCGATGCCGCAGGAGGATCGAGTCGCCTACCAATCGGCCAGGACCATGAATGAGCAAGCGGAAACCCTCACTGCCCAGGGGAAGTACGCCCAGGCCCAGCCGCTGTTCGAGAAGGCGCTGGAGATCCGCCGCCGCCTGCTCACCGACGACCACCCCGACACCGCCGAGAGCTACAACAACGTGGCGGACAACCTCAACGCCCAGGGGAAGTACGCCCAGGCCCAGCCGCTGTACGAGAAGGCGCTGGAGATCAGCCGCCGCCTGCTCACCGACGACCACCCCGACACCGCCGACAGCTACAACAACCTGGCGTTCAACCTCAACGCCCAGGGGAAGTACGCCCAGGCCCAGCCGCTGTACGAGAAGGCGCTGGAGATCCACCGCCGCCTGCTCACCGACGACCACCCCGACACCGCCTACAGCTACAACAACGTGGCGACCAACCTCAACGCCCAGGGGAAGTACGCCCAGGCCCAGCCGCTCTACGAGAAGGCGCTGGAGATCTACCGCCGCCTGCTCACCGACAACCACCCCGACACCGCCAGCAGCTACAACAGCCTGGCGTTCAACCTCAACGCCCAGGGGAAGTACGCCCAGGCCCAGCCGCTGTACGAGAAGGCGCTGGAGATCCACCGCCGCCTGCTCACCGACGACCACCCCGACACCGCCAGCAGCTACAACAACCTGGCGTCCAACCTCAAGGCCCAGGGGAAGTACGCCCAGGCCCAGCCGCTCTACGAGAAGGCGCTGGAGATCAGCCGCCGCCTGCTCACCGACGACCACCCCGACACCGCCGACGAGCTACAACGACGTGGCGGTCAACCTCAAGGCCCAGGGGAAGTACGCCCAGGCCCAGCCGCTGTATCGAGAAGGCGCTGGAGATCCGCCGCCGCCTGCTCACCGACGACCACCCCTACACCGCCGCGAGCTACAACAACCTGGCGGCCAACCTCAACGCCCAGGGGAAGTACGCCCAGGCCCAGCCGCTGTACGAGAAGGCGCTGGAGATCCGCCGCCGCCTGCTCACCGACGACCACCCCGACACCGCCACCAGCTACAACAACCTGGCGTCCAACCTCAACGCCCAGGGGAAGTACGCCCAGGCCCAGCCGCTCTTCGAGAAGGCGCTGGAGATCCACCGCCGCCTGCTCACCGACGACCACCCCGACACCGCCATCAGCTACAACAACCTGGCGGCCAACCTCAACGCCCAGGGGAAGTACCTCGAGGCGCGCGACCAATGGCTGCGAGCGGTCAAGAGCCTGGACAAGGCCAGGCTCCGGGTCGCCTTCACCGGCCTGGAACGCGCCGGCGGACCGAGGAGTCCAGCGCCCCGCCCTGGCCGCCGTGCTGGCCCGGCTCGGTCAGCCGGCCGAGGCGTGGCAATCGCTCGAGGAAGACCTGGGCCGCGGCCTGCTCGACGAGCTGGCCGCCCGCCAGGACCGGCGGCTCTCACCCGCCGAGCGAGCCCGACTCCGCGAATTGACCGCCGCGCTGGAACAGCTCGACCGGCTGGTGGAAACCACGCCCAAGGACCTCGACCAGGCCGAGCGGGCCAAGCGATTTGAGGAGTTGAAGCACCAGCGCGAGCTGGCCAGCATCGCCCTGGGCGAGTTCCAGACCAAGCTCGTCCAGGATTACGGCGCGCTGGCGGGCCAGGTCGCCAGGCTGAACGAAATCCAGGCCGCGCTGCCCGCCGATGCCGCCCTGGTCGCCTGGGTCGATATCGCGCCCGCGGGACCGAACGCGGCCGACCCCGACGGCGAGCACTGGGGCGTGGTCGTCCGCTCCCGGGGCATTCCGGCCTGGGTCCCGATCGCGGGGACCGGTCCGGACGGGCTGTGGACCAAAGACGACACCGGGCTCGCGGACCGGGTCCGGACGGAGCTGCGGAGACGGCCCGGTGCCGGCTCGGCGGACCTGCGGCCCCTGGTCGAGCGATTACGCACCCAGCGCCTCGAGCCGCTGGCCAAGGCCCTGGGCGCCTCGGCCGACGGCCTGCCGCCGGCCCGGAGGCTGATCGTCCTACCCTCGCCGGCCATGGCGGGCATCCCGGTCGAGGCGTTGCTCGCCCTCGATGACACCCGGACGGTGAGCTATGCCCCCTCGGCGACGGTGTTGTTCAAGTACCTGCGGGAGCAGCCCCGGCCGGATCGCCATGCCGGCCTGCTGGCTCTGGGCGACCCGGTCTGCTCCGCGCCGCTTGCCGGGTACGCGATACGAGGTCGAGGCGATGGCCAGGCTGTTCAAATCCGACGATCGGCCGACCCGGGCTCTGCTCAGGGACCACGCGAGCGAGACCGAGCTCGACCGCCTGGCCGCCTCGGGCGAGCTGGGGAAATTCGGCTTCATCCACCTGGCGACCCACGGCGTGATCGATGAAGCGATTCCCGCTGCGCTCGGCGGTGATCCTGACTGCAAAGCCAGCTCACGGTGCGGGAGATCCAGCGCGGCTGGGACCTGAAGGCCGAGCTGGTGACCCTCTCGGCCTGCGAGACGGCGCGGGGCCAGTACCTCGGGGGCGAGGGCTTCGTGGGGTTCACCCAGGCGCTCTTGATGTCAGGGGCGCGGTCCGTCTGCCTGTCGCTGTGGAAGGTCGACGACACGGCCACGGCACTCTTGATGCAGCGGTTCTACGCCAACATGCTGGGAGCCCGCCCGGGATTATCGCAACCCATGTCCAAGGTCGCCGCCCTGGCCGAGGCCAAGCAATGGCTACGCAACATCACGACCGAGAACGTTGAGGTCGAGGTAGCCGCCCTGGAGCGCGGCCAGAAGCGCAAGCTGGCGACACCGGTCGCGACAGCAGCCCGAAAAGCCGACCCCCGCACTGAGCGGCCGTTTTCTCACCCTTACTTCTGGGCTGCATTTGTCCTCGTGGGCGACGCCGATTGAGCCGAGGCCGGAGAGCAAGAGGAGGCCGAAATCAGCACGGCCTAGAGGCTTCATGGTTGGCTTGCGCACACGCCGGAGGCCGAAGCGAAATCGCCCCCTCATCCGCCCTTCGGGCACCTTCTCCCCAGGGGAGAAGAGTACGGTTTTTACCACCTCGCTCCTTGGGGAGCGGTCGGCCGAAGGCCGGGTGAGGGGGTCCGCGCGTGCCAGCCAATCGTGAGCGCTTAGGGCGAACTCATCGCGAGCGCGGACAATCCAGTCCTGATCAACTGCGGAATCCTAACGAAGACCGGACCGTTGGCATTCGGGCGTCGAACTCTCGATGAGGAGTTGTGTGGCTTCGTAGATTCGAGCCGAATGCGACGTGGTCATCCGATGATCGTAGTCGCCAATCTGGCGATATCCCGGTCATTCTGGACGCCCAACGCGGGCCGTCGTTTGAAGCCACTTCCCGACGAGAATGGATAATCGACAAGGACAACATCGCCTCTACTCAGAAGGGGGCTGGTAGTCATTGTAGATATCCATCGAGGGGTCATCCCAACCCTCACGAGCGGCCACCTGGCCCATCAGCGGGTACGCATCCCGGATATCGAAGTCGTCGCATAGCGCACGCATCGCAGCTGGTAGACTTCGGCCCGCACAATGATGTAGACCGAGTATGTCTCTGCGTCGGTGAGCGGGACCGGCTGTTCGCAAGCCTGCTCGATCGCTTGTCGGATCTCGGGCGTTATCGTGGTCGCTGGTCTCTCCTCGCCACATTATGGCGAACGGCAGGAATTAGGTTACCCGGGATCCGGTCGGCCCATACTAACCCGACGCGCTAGCGAGGAGCGGCGGCCTTGGCCGGTGCACTTGCTGTGCCCCATAAAACCCCCCGCTCGCGCGGGCTAATATTGCCGGTCTCCTCGACACCACACTCCTTGGGGAACTTTCGGCCGGCCGGTCACCTAAGCCGAAGGCATGAGAAAGTCGCGGTTGTAACGCTCGCCGCGATTATCCAGGCGCCCAGCCGTAAGCACATAGTAAATCACTGTATATGGCAATACTCCGCCACGGATCGCTTTATGCGGATTAGTCGGGCGCCCGAGCATAACTCGATGTGGACATTCAACATACGTTAGATTGTTAAACTGGGCCGGTTATGCAGGCGCCGAGTCGTAATATGATGGTGCTTCAAGAGATACGACAAAATGTCCGATCGTGCCGAAAATGCGGGCGCCCAGGTGGAAGTTGATGATCTGCATAAGGTTAGAGCGATTCTTCGAACTTCCGATTATTCCGTGCCCAAGCGGAACTCGAAGCTGCATTGCGAGATGTGGACGAATCCGTTTTTGCCGAGCGCCTTTTGGCGCGCGGTCCCGTGTGCGCTGCGCTTCACGAGGCTTAGACGAGCGACACGCCCGTTTCCTGTGATGGGTTTATATCACGATTGGAAACGGGGTGGGACCAAAAGGATCTCGCTTCCCGCAATGATCGCGGTATTTGAAGAACTCAATCATCTACATTTGTGACCCTGACATCACCCGCATTCGCACCCTGTCACTCGGGTAAAAGGGCCCGCAACAGCAGCTCATGGGTCTCGGTCATCGGGATCGATTCTGCGTCGCGCGGGGCGCGGCCATCGCCGATCAGGATGGGCTGATTCTCAACGTTTCGGGCTGGAACGCCGTGGCTTCCCTTGACGAGATTCGGGTCGAGGGGAATGACGTCGAAGAGGGTCCGGAACCCCAGTTTTTTCTGGATGAGCCGGCGGATCGCGCGCCCTTTGGGCCAGAGTAATTCGGGGTCGAAGAACAGCTCGCAGGGGTCGTAGCCCGGTTTGCGATGGATGTCCACGGTTCGGGCAAAATCCGGGGCCAAGCGGTCGTCCAGCCAATAAGGATAGGCGAACCAGGAGTCCGCCTGGGAAAGAACGACCAGTTCGCCCGCGCGGGGATGGTCGAGGCCGATCTCGTGGCGCTCGGCGCCGGTCAGCACCCGCGACACACCGGTCAAAGCGAGCAGGTGCTCACGCACTGGCACGCGGTCGTCGGCGTGAGCGACATAGACATGGGCGACCTGGTGATCACAAACTGCGAAGGCCCGGCTGCCGAAGGTGTCAATTGTCTCACCGAATGGTCCCGGACGGACGCTCAAGAAGCCCGCTTCACGCAACGCTCGATTGAGCAGGATTGGCCGGCTCACGTCGACATGACCGTACTCGCTGATGACCCAGACGCCGCGCTCCGACGGCGCGGGCGGCTTCGAGAATCGGGGCGCACGCAGCGTCCAGCTCTCCGACCAGACGGGCCATGTCAGAACCCGATGGACCGAACCGCTGAGGATCGTAATCGAGGTGAGGCAAATAGACCAGGCTGAGGTCAGGCTTCTCGGTCCTCAGAATCGCGGCAGCGCACTCGGCGATCCACGCCGTGCACGGAAGCCCGGCATTCGGGCCCCAGAACGTGTGGAACGGGAAGCGACCCAGCTCTTGCTCCAATCGCGCGCAAAGCCCGTCGGGACTGCCGGTGATGCCGAAAGCTTTATTGCCGTCGGCGCCGTAATAGGGCTTGGGAGTCACGCTCAAGTCAACGGCCGCACCCTGGTTGAACCACCAGAAGAGCTTGGCGGCACGGAATTGCAGTCCGCGCTCGCTCGCCAGGCGACGGGCCGTCACGTAGATCGGCTCGGCCTGGATGAGTGCGTTCGACTGCTGCCAGAACCGAACCTCGCCCGTGTCGCGAAACAACCAGCCGTTTCCGACAATACCGTGCTCTTGTGGGAGCCGGCCGGTCAGAATGCTGGCCTGAGCGGTGCAAGTAACGGCCGGTACGACTTCATCAAGCGACCGGACCCAGCCCGAGTCCGCCAGTTGCTTCAGTCGCGGCGCGAAGGCCAATAACTTTCTGGTCAAACCGACCGCATTGATGAGAACAAGCGGTTGCAATTCCATTCGTTTAAACGTTTCATTGAGGGGAGTGGATCAAGGGAAGAATCGCGATCCGCGATGCTTTCGTTTTTTCAGCCGTTCTGATGGATCAAACCCTCAATCGGAAGCCGGGAATCTCCTATGTTGAGTTCGGATTCGACCGAGCCGTTGCCACCCTATTCGTATGTGCCTGGTGGCCCTTGGCCTCATCCTCTCAGCTCGCCTCGCGGACATTGGTTTGCTCATCGGCCGCCCAACGTCGAGCCGGCCGACGCCGGTCAAGGTTCAAGATCACCCTCGTTCCTCCGTGGCGTGCAGTTGTTCAACGCCGGATATTATTGGGAAGCACACGAGGTCTGGGAAGGGCTGTGGCACGCACACGGTCGTCGAGGGGCGACCGCCGACGTGCTGAAAGGGCTGATCAAGCTAGCGGCGGCGGGAGTCAAGGTCCGCGAGGGCCAGGAACACGGGGTGCGCACCCATGCTCGACGCGCCGGGGAATCGCTGGCTTCCGCCCGCCAACAGGGTGGGCCGTTTCAACTTGGCCTGGACCTCGACCAGTGGATCGACCGCGCTCACAATCTCGCCGCCAATCCTCCACACGATCGTGGAACGCCCGACGCGCCGGTTGTGCGCGTCTTCGCGTTTCAGATCGAAATCGACCAACAGAAGGGAACGAAGGAAACGAAGGAAAAGAATAGTTAAAGTCTTATATATTAGAAACTCTGGCTTCGCTCCTGTCTTCCCTTCGTTTCCTTCGTTCCCTTCTGTTCCGTGATATTTGAATTATCATGCATGCTGCGCGAGATACCGGCGCCAGCCGGCGGCCGCGGGGAGCGACATCACCCCGGAGAGGATCACCATCATGATCCCCTGCGAACCCCCTTCGGTGAAGCCGTAGCTGTGCAGTCCCACTCCCAGCACGAAGTTCACGCCGTACCAGGCCATGATGACGGACAAGAAGCAGACGACGGACGCCACGACCAGTCCGAAGTTGCCGATCCAGCCGGCGAACCGGCCGTGAAGCGGGACCAGGTAGACGAGCAAAGTGATCAGCGCCCAGACTTCTTTGGGGTCCCAGCCCCAGAATCGGCCCCAGGAGTAGTCGGCCCAGACGCCTCCCAAGATCGTGCCGGCGGCGATCAAGAGCACGCCGACCTGCATGGTCCGGTAGATGAAGTTGGACAACGGCTTGACCACCGCGAGCGTTCTGTTGCATCGCCTGGCCCCGTGCGTCAAGCTTGACGGATCGGGATGTTTCCGCGGTGTCGGTTTCCCACGTGTCGACGGGGTTAGCCTGATCGCGGAAAGTCAGTCGATTCAACACTTCTCCCGCGAGCCCCAGGATGGTCGCCAGCGAAATCATCTCACCCAACAAAGCCATGCCCGAGAACGCGTAGAACGCGAGGTCCAATCCGGTCGGTTGCGAACCGGAGCTTGATTGGCTCAGAGCTTCGCTAGCCGCCCATTGCGGGCCGAGCATTCCGTAAGACGCAGCCACGCCGGTCCCACCGACCCCGAGAAGGAGCAGCCCGGGGATCAAGGGTAACGCAAGGGACGAGAATCGCGGCGAGCGGCGATACGTGGCCGTCAAATAGTAGAGCGTCGTGATCAGCCCAAGCCCCCACGCCAGGCCGAACGCGGCGTAGCTCGAAACCTCGGTCAGCACGTGGATCGTCAGCCAGAGGTTGCTACGCAAGACCGGCTGAAGGCTCTTGATCGCCGGGTCCAGCAAGCGGGACGTTGGCGGCCGTGATCGTGCCTAAGAGCGCCACCGCCGATCCGGCCAGAGCGAAATAAGTCCTGCGATAGATCATCTCGAAGATGAATGACAAGACCGCGGCCACCATGGCGACCCAAACGACCGTCTCATACATGTTGGTGACCGGCGCCCAGCCCGTGATCCGCACGCGGAGGTAAAATCCATAGATCTCCAGCGCGATCCCCAGTCCCAGGCCCAATAGACCAAGACGGTAGATCGTCGAGCCAGCCAGCCCCGTGACCGATTTCTTCCCGTTCGCCGTGACGAATCCCAGGCTGATGGCCAGGAGCACCATCGCGGTGCCATAAGCATAAGGTGCCTGCCAGAACGGGTTCATCGCGTTGAAGTGGGTCTCGCGGTCGATCATCGCGACCGTGGGATACTTGGTGAGGTTCACGGCTTCTCCCAGCGAGCGCGAGGCGGCCAGAAACTTGGAGGCCACCTCCTGAGACACCTTGCCCGGCGAGCTCGATTCGGCCTGTTCCAGCTCATGATAGGCATCGAGAAATGCCCGCACCTCGCTCTCGGGATATCCGGCCTCGATCAGCTCCTCGGGCTTCGATTTCAGAAGGGTCTTGAGTGGGACCCAGACCGAGTTCTGGCGGAGCCATGCGATGTATCGTTCGTCGAACTTCGCGTCCTCGGTTGGGTAGTGGCGCTCGCTGCTCGGGACAAAATTCCAGTAGGTGGAAAATGCCTTGAGCGAGTCGAGTTTCAGGAGCGGAAGGTCGCGCTGGGTCCGACTTTCGCCAGCATCCTTGATCGCCTTCGCCGTGGTGGCCAGGTATTGGGCGTTGGTCGGTCGCGGCATGATCAGAACGAGATCCGAGGTCTGGAGCCGCTCTCCGCTGTAAGCTTTGTAAGTCATCAGCCGGCGGGCAACGTCGAGCGCGCGCTTCTCGACTTCGGTGAGTCGTGGCGCGGATTGGGGGTTCGCCGTGAATTGCCGTTGCTGCTCGTCGAGCTCGGCGGCCCACTCCAGCAAGTCCATGAGTATGCCCCTTGTCGGTGATCCGGGCTTCGTCCAGCTCACGCGGCGTGAGCCACTTGTGTTCCTCGCTCAGCTTGGCGGCCAGCTCGGCGATCGTCGTGCAGATCCTCGACCGGCAGCTTGCCGTCGCGAAGGAAAGCGGCCAGGTTCGCCGTGGTCGGTTCGCCGTCGGCCGCCAACTTTTGCAGTTTGACCTTTTCATCGCGGGAGGCGTTGTGGTCTTGTCGGCGATCGCTTTGAGCCGCGTCGCGACCGTCTCGGCCACGATCAGCCGCTTCAAGGGAGATAATCGACCAGAATGAACGGCTGGTCGTCCCAGTACTCGGGATAGACTGTCCAGCCAAGGAAGGCGCCGACGGGTCCCCATTTCTCGACCGGCGACTCGGTTCCCTTGCCCTTGCTGGATTTGTCCGGGCCGAGGAACTTCTCGACCTCCTCCCGCAGGATCGAGCAGCTTGAGCGTCTCGCGGCCGTAAACCTGCTTGATCTCCTCGCGGGCCACGGTGTCCAGCGGCTTGATCCGCCCCTCGTGCATCACGGCGACTTGGCCGATCAGCTCGTATGCCGGGCCAGTCCCCAGCTCCTTGACTGCCTCAGCTCCTTGTGCGGTGAGGGCGGCCGCGAATGTCCCGGCCAAGTACCATTCCACCAAGTAGCTTGCCGATTCGTTTCATTTTCAGGTCTCCTCGGAGTGGCTCGATGACCGCTTTCAGTCACGGCGGTGACTCAGCTCGACATCGAATCGAGAGAATTCAGTTTGTTGGGTTCGTGCCCGGTTAAAGTTCTTCCGCATCCGCCGATGGCGACGGCTGACACACCGATGGCGATGGCGATGGCCCGAGCATCTTCCTTGCCTTCGCTGCCGCCTGCTCGCGCTCCTTCTTGCCGCCGTCGGTGAAGATCCCGGCTCTCATGTAAAACTGAAGGAAAATGCCCAGTACCACCAGCATGCATCCGGCGTAGATGATCGGCCAGCCAGGGTTTTTGGCCACCTGGAAAACCGATTGGAACTGGCCGGTGGGCTGGCGGGTGCGCGGGTCTTTGATGGGAATGTAATTCGACTGGTAGAAGGTGTAGCCGCGATGGTCCAGCGGGTGATTCATCGAGATGGTATGCGGCTGATCCGTGATCTTCAGGCCCGGGTCGGTCAGACGAACCTCGCTGACGAAATGCGTCGGCTGCTCGGTGCCCGGCTCGAAACCCATGTCAAAGTCATCGAGCTTCAGTTCAAAGCCCAGGGGTTTGCGGTCGACGTCGTACATCACTTGGTAGACCGAGTCGCGGAACGTGACAACCGTGGCGGAGGCGGCTCAAGGTTCTCCGAGCGGCTGAGCCAGACTTCCTTGGTCTGGCCGCCCACTGTCATTTCGGCCCGGCAGGCCGCGATGCCGTTACCCATTTGCCCCTTGGGGAGCACGACCGGCTCGTAGATCTGCTTCTCGATCCCGCTCGGCAGATACTCGTCGACCTGGAAGGTCAGCGACATCGGCATGTTGCTGCTGCCGCCGAAGGCTGCGACAGGTTTGCCCTTTTCCACCGAGCCCCGCGGCGCGAAGCTCGCCCACTCCACCCTCCTTGCCCCGGCCGAAGACACGGTAGTAGAGCGATTGGTCGGGCGTGGCGAGGATTTCGATCTGGCCGAACCGGCCGTTGATCTTGGGGTCGATCGTGGGCGTGACCATGTAATGAATCGCGGCCAGTGGTCGCGGGGGTTCTTTTGTCTGGGAGTCATCCGTCGGAGGAATGACGTTGGGGACCATTGGCAGGTTCGCCAGCGCCATGTGGGTCGTCGGCTCACCCTTGCCGGCTTGAATCTTGAACAAGCGCGATCGGAATCGGATCGTCACCCAGGACTTGATCGAGCCGTGCCGTCTGGGTCGGAAACTCCGTGGTTTCGGTGAGGGTCACGGAAAGGTCGCTCTCCGGCAGAGTGACCGACTTGCCTTGCTGTCCGTCGAGCGCCCAGTCGTAAACCCGGCTGTTGCCGGAACGATCGGGATACCTAAACCGCGCGACGCCCTTGGCCCCACCTGCAAGCGGAGGCTTGAGGAAATCGTCGACCAGCTCCGGCCGGTCGACAAATGAGAACGCGATCAAGGCGGGACGCTGTCTGCGCACGACTCGATAGAACTTCCTTTCCGTCGTGAACCAATGATCTTCCTCGGAAGGGAAGGCATCCTGGGCCTTGGGCATTCCCGGCGCCTTGATCTGGAGACCCAGCCTGATCATGGGCGACGCCAGCGGGGTCGGCCACGTGGGCGACGCCTGGAATCGACGCTGGCAAATGCTCTTTGACCACGAACTGGAATGGATCGCCGGGCTTGCTCAAAACCTCCTCGCCGTCGCGGGGCGCACCCATCAGCCCGAATGAGGCGATTGCGAGCAGTTGCCCGGACAAACCCAGGGGCCGGGGCTTCCCCGGGCCCCATTCGAATGGGCCGGGACGATACGGCAGGTCATACTCATTCATGCGTTCGCGGGTGTGCGGATCGATCTCCCAAATCCGGATCACCGGATGATCGATGCGGACCAGCTCGCTCTGGACATCCCCTTCGAGCATGCCGACTTGCCCTTCGTCGCCCGTTCGAAAGCCGTACAACGAACCGAGCAAGAGGATCAGAAGTCCGGCGTGCGTGACCACGAACCCGGTTTGACGTTTCTTCCACGGGAAGCGAATCAAGGCCGCACAGAGGATGTTCATCCCCAGAAACGCCAGAAGGATCGCAGAACCCAGTGCTCCGGTAAATGTAGTCCTGCGATGCCGCGGTGCCATACGCTGACTCGAAGGAGGTCGCGTAAGCCAGGGTCGCGGCCAGTGCGGTAATGGAGAACACCGCCAGCTTGAGCGATGCGAGAAAGCGATAGATCGCATCGACACCTCTCGCGAATCGGTCGACCAGAGATGGCGACGGAGCACGCTCCGTCCGAATTACGGCAGAAGAAGAAGAGGACGCCGAAGGTTTATTCTTGGTGGCGCTTGCCATATTTTTCGTACCTACCCGCGAGGGGAGGATCTTAAGGGTGGGATCGTGGGTGGGGAACATCCGTCTGGATCACGGAGCGTTAGTCGTTGCTTTCATTCATTTTAGTCGCACGGGAAGGATGGGCCAGACTGTTCGTCATCCATGGGTGCTTTCGTGGCCCAGCTTAATCGTTTTGACGTCCGGACGAACCGCGTAACTTCTTATACGGTTTCTCGTTGGGAAACGTTCGCGCACGATCAACATCGCCGCGTCCGGGCGACGAGTCGCCAAGAATCCCTGGCCTTCGGGATGGGTGGCCGTCTGTGAACACACTCTTGTGTCGAAATTCCGAGGAGGCAGGGTTTCCATCATTGGCGAATGACTTCCTGGCGAAAGACTTCATGGCATTTATGGCAACTGGCATCCAGCCGTCTCGCGGCCGCGAGCATGGCCAATCGGTCATCCCGCTGCGAAGCCGCCGCGAGTAGCGAGGCTGAATCCCGCATCTCCACGGCGTAGTTTTCGCCAATCGTCCGGCTGCTTGCCGGGGTCATGTACCTTAATCCTCTCCGCGACCAGGGTGGCCAGGCGAGCAAAACTGATGACCGGCTCGCGATCGAGCGACGCCTGCGTCGCCCGAAGCTGTGGGTGACGATCGCCTCGATCGGCTGATCACCTTTCGAGAACGGCTGGAGGGTGCTCATCGCCTGTCGCACCGAGACGAAAGCCTTGGCGTCCCGACGATTGACGCTCAAGACGCCGTACAGACAAAGTGCGAGACCGACCAGACCGATTACAAGCGATACCCCGCGCTCGGCCAATCTCCGCCGCAGGAGGGCCCGGGCCCGGTCCAATCGCCGGGACATCGAGCCGGCGGGCCAGCCGAGATGCTGGGCGGCCTCCTGATGGGTCCTGCCCTCCAGGTAGCACAGGACGACCGGTGCACGGTACTTTTCGGGCAAGTGGAGCAATTCGTCGTCGAGCAACTGACGAAGGTCGCGACGGTCGATATCGTCGATCGGGTCCGCCATGGGGTGGTATTCTTCCGGCAGCCGGCAGCCATCTTGCGCCGCCCCGTCGTCGAGCCAGAAACGGCCGATCGAGGTCTCGCGCCGCTGTTGACGCGCAGGCGTCGGCACGGGCATTCATTGCCAGGCGTTGAGCGACTGCGCACAGCCACCCGCCCACCGATTCCCGCCAAGCAACCACGGCCGCTTTCCGCGCCAGCACAAAAAAGGTCGCCTGGAAGACATCCTCGACGTCGTGCTCGTTGCGGAGCACGCGCCGGCAGATCCCTTCCACGAGCGGTCCATGTCGCTGGACCAGCGCGACGAATGCCGACTCTTCGCGGCAGTTGACGAATCGCTCAATCAGGATCGCGTCGCTTTCCTGCTCGACCATCGCCACACGGGACCTCCTCGGGAAATCACGGCTCACTTCCTATTATGCCCAGTCACGCCCCGACTTAATGCAAAATTCTCAATTTGGCCAAACAATTTGCGTCCGGACCGGGTGCTCGCGACATCAGACCGGCACAATCGGATTGCAGGAAATAACGGGGGTAGTGCGCTTTTTTACACGAATTTCCTTCCTTTTGTCGGTGGTCACTCTCGCGCGTGAATTCGATGCAACTGAGCCGTGAATCATCTCGAAATACCGAATTACAAATTCAAAAGAGCATTTTGCGGTTTGGAGGCGTGTCTCTGCGACGGCCGCGATGAGCGGGACTTGTCGGTGATTCGGCCGAGATGCGAGAATACTACCAAGGGAATTCGAGCTGGAACCCCGCGGCTCGGTGATCTATCTGCATTTCGGCGGGATCGCTTCGATCTCGTGAGCATGTTATTTTGCCGCCTTTCCGATCGGTATCCGCTCTCTTGGGTCACAAACATGAAAAGCCACTCGATTGTACGGCTGGTATTGTTGGTGCTGGTGGGAGTGTTTTCCGGATGTGCTCCGACGGGCCGTGGCGCGTCGGAGCGGCAGGTCGGCCGCGGGTTGCAAGGAAGCTCCGATTCACCGACTAGCACGGGTTCGCCGGCCGAGCACGTTGAAGCAATCGCTTCAAGTCGGGGCGAGCAATCGACCTCCCGCACAGCATTGCGACCCGGGTTGGATGGTCCGGCCGTGGCCCCAGCCGCCAGTGACGCTGCCGAAGCCCCGAAACCTCAGGATTCGGATTGGACCATGTCTATTCAGCCCAATGGCAGCGTGGTCATCATGCACCAGGGTGTTCCGGTTGTCCACAACGAGTACGTCACCTGGGTTGAACAGGCGAAATGGGTAGGGAGCCGGTTTGAGGCGAAGACGCTGAGTAGTGGTGGCGCCATCTTGACCGGTGCGATCCCCGGTTTGGACCTTGAGGCTAAAGGCGAGATCCGTCGCCTCGCCGACAATGAGCTCGGCTACGAGTATCGTTTCAGGGCCAGTAAGTCACATCACGGGATCACAGGCGCTGTCCTTGTTTGGAAGTTTGATTTGAACTCCCCGACCTTTGAAGGAAAGGTCGCCGACCCAGTTTTTTTGGAGAACCAGACGGGGTGGATGTGGCAAGTCGGCGCGAAGCAATCGATCGTCGTTCGATTCGAGCGGCCTCTGGACAAGATCAAGTTCGAGAGGAACAACAAGAATGATGTCCGGACGTTCCTCATTGCTGACGAGCTCGAGCCTGGCACGAGGCAAGTGAACTTTACCGTCCAGCTTCCCGAAGGAGGACGGATCGTCCCTTCCAGTGCGGATCGCTATGGTTCCTCGGACATGACCGGCTGGTTTAGCGACGCGTGGAGCTGGGATGGCTCCCCGGTGGATCTCTCCTTTCTTAACGCCGGGCAGCGGCCGGCGGGCCGACACGGATTGATCAAGGCCGATGGCGACCAATTGGTCTTCGAAGACGGCACCTCGGTTCGGTTCTGGGGATGCAACGTCTCCGCCGGCGCCATTTTCGCGACTCCTCGGGAGAATGTCGTCCGCCAGGCGCACCGCCTGTCTCAGCTCGGCTTCAACCTGGTACGGTTAATGCATGTCGACGCCGCCGTGGTCGCCCAACATCTTCGATAAAAGTCAGAAGAACACCCGGCGGATCGATCCCAAGGCGATCGACAACGTGGACTGGTGGATCCGATGCCTCAAGGCTGAAGGAATCTATGTCTGGCTTGAGTTGAATTACGGGCGCAAGTTGACGGAAAACGACGGCGTGACGGTGGGTTTCGACGAAATCAAGCGGAGCCGAGCCGGCATGGCGGGATTCAGTTATTTCAATCAAGATGTGCGTCGCCTCATGCAGGAATTTCAGCATCAGTTCCTCGACCATGTCAATCGATATACGCGGTTGGCTTACAAGGACGATCCCGCGGTCGTCGGCGTCTTGATCACCAACGAAAACGACCTCACGACTCACTATGGTAATGCAATGCTGCCGGACAAGAAAAACCCGGTGCATAATGCGCTGTTCAACAAGGAGTACAAAGAGTTCGCCCAGCAGACCGGCCTACCCGAAGACCGGGTCTGGCGTACCTGGGAAGCGGGCCCGAGCAAGCTGTTCCTCAACGACATTGAGCACCGATTTAATGAATTCATGATCGATGATCTCAGGAGGTTGGGTGTGCGTGCACCGCTGGCAACCACCGACGCCTGGGGTAATCCGTCACAATTCAATTTCCCGTCGTTGACCGATGGCGATATCATCGACGTACATTCCTACGGCGATGCCGAGTCGATGAGTGCAAATCCGCGTTATGAACAGAACTTTATCTCCTGGATCGGCGCCGCGCAGGTTCAAGATAAACCGTTGTCCATAACAGAGTGGAACACTCCATTTCCCACAGTCGACCGGTTCACCTCGCCGTTATACGTGGCCAGTATCGCGTCGTTGCAGGGCTGGGATATGCCGATGGTCTTTGGTTACTCCCAGGCCCCGTTGGCGGCGCCTGGAACGGCGGACTGGCAACATAAGATCGACGAATGGTCGTGTTATTCCGATCCGTGTCTGTGCGGCCTGATGCCGGCCGCGGCCCTCGCCTTCCGCCAGGGACACATCAGTCCGGCTCGGAAAAAATATTGCTTGATGTTCAATCGAGCCCAACTGTTCGATCAGACGATCAACCCCAAGACGTCAGCCACGCTCCGTACACTCGTCGAGCAGAGTCGTCTGACGACCGGGCTTCCTGCGGTCAAGGAACTCCCATGGCTGCGGCCAACCGAAACGCCCAGCGACGCGACGATCGTGACCGACCCCAATCACGACTTCATTCCGAAGGGACAGTCGTTCGTGCGTTCTGATACCGGTGAGTTAGTTCGCGACTGGAAACAGGGTATTCAAACGATCGACACCCCCAAGACCCAGGCCGTCGCCGGCTGGATTGGCGGCAAGACGCTAGAGCTCAGCGAAGCGACAATCCGGATCGACACCCGCAAGGCCGTCGTCGCTCTCACCAGCATCGACGACCAGCCCCTATCAAGTTCCCGTCACATCCTGATCACGGCCATGGCACGGGCAATACCCGGTAAACCTAAGCTCTTGCCGTACCTGTCTGAACCGGTCGTCGGCACCATTACTCTGCGGACCAAGACCGACGGCCTTCAGTTGTTGGCGCTCAACTCCCATGGACAGGTTCTGCAACGCCTGGACCCACCACATACGTCGAATGGATTAACCATCCATCTACCGACCGCGCAGGGGACCCACTGGTACGCACTCAGGACCAGCCAGCCTGCGAAAACAGAAACGGACACTCAGTCCCAAACGCCCACCAAGTGAAGAGATGTTGACTTGGGAGTCGCCGTGAATCCGGCGATCAGGTCGCACCTGCGATTCAACACCATGCAAACCTGAGCGAAGATCGAGGCTCACGGGACCTGACTTCGCATTGGGGAAAGATCAAGCCAAATGTAGCAACTCTTTCATCCGCCGGACGACGTCTTTCATGGATTCGACGTCGCCGTAACCGACTTCCGCGGTGATCCAGCCAGTGTAGCCGACGTCCTCGAAAGCACTGCGGACAGCCTCCCAATCGATTTCTTTTCCTTCGCCCAGCCGATAGTCGAACCGCTTGGGTTTTGCGTACTCCTTGATGTGAACTTTGAGGATTCGCTTGCCGAGCTCTCGAATCCATTCCTCGGGGTAACCGAACTCGACGACGTTGCCCACGTCGAAGTAAGCACCGACCCAGGGGCTTTCGAATTCGTCGATATAGCGTGCGAACTCAACCGGGCTGAGCAAGAACTTGTTCCAGACTTCTTCGATGGCGATCTTGATCCCGTGTGACTGGGCGTCGGGGATCAGCTCACGGATGTTTTTCTGTGACCGCTTATAGGCGTCTCGGTAGCCGACCTTTCTGTTCACGACGGCCGGGACGACCAGGACCGTGGTGCCGCCGTAGGCTTTACAGTCGGCGAATTCCTGGCGGATCGCGGCCATTCCCCGGGCGACGACCGCTGGATCGGGATCGGAGAGCGTGTCTGCGCCAGTGCCGCGAGCCGCTGACGCCGTGGACGACCAGCCCCGTCTTTTCGCACGCGCTCAGCACTTCGTGAGTGTCGAGCTGGTTAGGACTGATCAGCTCGACTCCTTCAAAACCCGCCTCCTTCAAGAGCTGGAACGTGGCCAAGGGAGATCCCTTGCTCAGTCCACCGAGCATGAATGCCTTCTTCCAGGGGTTTTTGGATGACGTGTTCCCAGAGGCAACGCTCGTTTGACCGCGCCAAGGCAGCCGTGGCGAAAGTCGCTCCTGTTGTGCGCAAGAAGGTTCTTCGTTCGATGGGCTTCATGGGTGGTTCGCTCCGGGGACGCGTTCCTGAATGAGGGATGGGGCTTTTTCGATGATTGGCCCTGCCACGCGGCGACCCAGGAAAGAACGCAGGGGGTTTCGCCGGTGTTGCCGGTTTACCCCCCGGGATCTTTCAAGAATCGAGCGGATTGCCTCACTGTCTCCCGGTTGAGGAGCGGGAGCAGATCCAGAACTCTGGACCTCGGGCTTACTCGACGATTCCCTGAGGGCCGACTCTGCCGGGCTGCGGATAACCCTGAGGCGCTCCGGCGGCTCGCCGGCGCACGTCCAGCTCGATGGAGCCGAAGGTCCCTTCATGCCGCTGGATGGTCATGCTCAAGGCAGTCAAGAGCCGTTTGGCCGTGTAGAAATTCATCACGATCCGCTGATTGGCCTTGACATCCTGACGGCCGGTCGCGAACGGCTGAGGATTCAGGCCGAAGTCGAGGATCACCTCTTCGGGCGTCGCCGTCACGCGGCAGAAATTCGAGTACGACGGAAGCGTGTTCGAATCGTCGACCACCACCTCGGTCTGTTGCTGAGCTTGTGGGTTTTGCAATGTAGGATTTCCTTCTTCGCTCATTTCGTTCTCCGATTTCGAGATTCCTGTGCCTCTGGGAAGCATGGACGCCCCTCTCGTAGGGGGTGAGAGGCAACGTTGCTTGCTCCTTTGCTGTTCGGTCCCTATTTCATCGAAGCGACATTCAAAACGCAAGGCGATGTTCACGCGGATTGCTCGGCGAGCGACGATTCCACCAGTCGATCGAGCTCGGCCAGCGTCCGCACGGCAGCGCCGTTCTGGGACAGGACAAACTTCCGGCCAGCGGCTCCCCGTGCGGTCGCGGTCTCGGGATCGTCGAGATCGGCGATCAGCCCGAGCGTCAATTCCTGGGCGTCGGCCACCTGCCGTGCGGCATTGCGCTTCAGCAATTGGTCCACGGTCTCGCGAAAGTTGGCGATGTGGGGACCAAACATCACGGATGCACCATACGCGGCCGGCTCCATCATGTTCTGCCCTCCGCGGCCAGCGCGGAGGCTTCCACCCACGAACGCCACGTCGGCCAGTCCCCAGACCGCGCCGAGCTCGCCGATCGTGTCGATCAAGATGATCGGGGGCGAGCCGCTGACTGATCGCGGAAGCGGCGTCATCAACTGACTGCGGCGCACCACGGTCTCGCCTTGCTCTGTGAGCCATTGCGCGACCCGCTCGAATCGTTCGGCGTGCCGGGGCACCAAGATCAACCTCAACCCGGGATGCTGTCGACGAGCCGCGGTGTAAGCCGCCAGCACCGCGGTCTCCTCGCCTTCCATCGTGCTGCCCGCGACGAAGACCAGGCTCGTCGGAGATAATCCGAGCCAGTGGCGGAGCTCCCGCGTTTGTGCATTGTTCCGGTCGCTCTCCAATCCGTCGTATTTCACCGAGCCCGTCACGCTGACCCGGTCACTCGGTATGCCCAGTTCCACAAATCGCTGGGCGTAATCCGCGTTCTGGGCGGCGATGACGTCAATTCGACACCATGTCGGTTGCAAAGAACTCCGAAAACTGCGGTAGCCACGGTAACTGCGTAAGCTGAGACGGGCGTTGATAATCGCGACTTTGGCACCCGCTCGTTTGGCGGCTCGAATCAAATTGGGCCACAGTTCCAGTTCGACCAGCGCGAGCACGGTCGGCCGAACCCGGCTGATCGCCCGCTGCGTTGACCAACTGAAGTCGAGCGGTGCGTAGAACGTGACGAGGTCGGGGTACGTCTGCCGTGCGACCGCCAGTCCCGTGGATGTTGTCGTCGAGATCACAACTTGCCAGTTGGGCCGGCGACGAGCCATCGCAAGCACCAAGGGTCGCAACAGCAAGACCTCACCCACACTGACCGCATGGAACCAGAGACAGGGATGTTCACCGATCCGTAGAGGGGCTTTGCCCTTGAACTTCTCACTCCATCCCTCGCGGTACTTGCCAGTGACAAGCCATCGATACAAGAGAACGGGTGAGAATATGACCAGGGCGACCGAGTAAATCAAGTTCAGCGCGAAGGGCATCTCGGGGAATCCTTTCCCGGAACGGTGCCGGTCGTCAACTCCAGGCGACCCCATCGCTTCACGCAACTGTCGTGCCCGAGCCCTTTCCACCGAACGGCTTATTCGGTTTGATCGCCAGAGACGCCACGACGGCGGAACGTAGCGGCCTCCCATACCGACCCGTAGACACCACTTGTTTGGGGCTCGGCCAGCGGCCCTAAATTACGCCCAGAACACAAATTCAGAACAACCAGCTCGCTCAAGATTTCCGCCCGCACTGACTCGACCTTCTGGTCGAATCATTTTTTGGAGAACGCGTCTTGTTAATCCGGGCAAAAAAGAGCGATTGATCAAGACGCGTCGAATGAGGAGTGCTTTCGCATGCAGCAAGCTTTGAATTTTTTACCGGATCCGCATGGGCATGGGTCGTTGCGGCCTACCTTTTTTGCAACGTTGCGAACGGGCTCGAGCTTTCGGTCGCCGGAGCGCTGGCTGGCCGCGATCGCGGCGTCCTGCTGTTTGCGGACACCGCCCGACACCGGGGTGCCGGCGAGTTGCGATTCGGCCTGGTCGTGGATCGTCTTGGCGCGGTCGAGATTCCATCGCGAGCCGAGATAATTGAGGAATTCCGGGTCGAAATGCTCGACCCGGAAGATCAAATCGGTGACGCGGTCGGCGATCCCGGTCCACATCTCGGCGAAGATCCTCATTCCTTCCCGCTTGTATTCGACCTTGGGGTCGATCTGGGCGTAGCCTTGCAGTCCGATCGAGCTTCGCAGGTGATCCATGGCGCGAAGGTGTTCCATCCAGCTCGAGTCGAGTATTTGGAGGAGGACCGCCTTTTCCATCTCTCGCATTTCGGGCCGGTGCTTGGCGTCGAGTGCATTGACCAGGGTGCGGCGAAGCTGGGTAGGGGTCATCGCTTGCGCCAATTCCGGGGTGATCTCCAGACCCAGGGATTGCTGAGCCCAAGCGACGAGCTCGGCCGTGTCGCCCGGATTGCGCTGCCGTTCCGTTCTTGTCGCCGTGTGAGTCCGCGAGCTTGGCGGCCGGCGAGCTTGGTCTCGAGCTCTTCGGCCAGCTTCGCCCCCTCATAACGCCGGTGAGCCAGCTCGATCAGCCTCAGCTCGATCTCTGGACGAAGCAACGGTTGCAATTCGCTGGGGTCGACGTTCTCGTGGTATCGCGACGAAGCCCAGGTCGCCAGTCCTTCGCGGTCATAGCGGGGGGCCGAGTGCTGGGAGCGGTCGGCCAGATATTTCATCAGAGCGATCCGAACCGGCAGCTCGGCTTCCTTGAGGGCGTAGATTCTGCGGGCCTCCGTTTTGAGCTGGCCGACGATGGTATTCCGGTCGAGATCGACCCACGACTCCGGATCGATCGCCAGACCGAACTTGTGATGAGCCCATCCGGCGAGCGAGCGCCGGCCCCAGTCGGGGAGCAGGTACTCGCGGGCCGGCGTCAGGTCGACCTTCTGAACAGAGCCGACGGCCTTCTCGTAGAGGAACTCGTCGACGTCTCCCTGCGCGAGCAGGGGAGCGTTTCCGGACTCGAACTCTTCGTCGCCGGTCCGCGCGAACTTTCTCAGGTCTTTTTCCTTGAGGTTGAGCTCGAATCGAGTGTTGGCCCAGTTCGCCAGGGCTTGCCATGTCCACTCCGACGGATCGGCGTCCGTGGGCAGATTTTCGTCCAGCGCCTGGCGGATGGTCTCCCGGAGCTGGCGCTCGCCCTTGGTTCGCGCGATCTCCTCGGCGTCCTCGAAGCTGGCTCCTTTAATGTCACGCGCTGTGAGCTCGACCCCAAGGCGCTGGCCGGCCCATTCGGCGAAACTGGCGGCCCCGTATTCACTATCCAGGAAGCGCGTTGCGGCGTCCTGAATTTGGCTGTCGATCATTTCGAGGAGTTTGTCTTTCGGAGGGGCGTCTTCAAGCAAACTTTGTCGGAATGTATAAACGCGCTTGCGCTGCTCGTCCATGACCTCGTCGTATTCCAGGAGGTTCTTGCGGATATCGAAGTTCCGCTCCTCGACCTTCTTCTGAGCCCCTTCGATCCGACGACTGACCATCTTGCTCTCGATGGCCTCGCCGTCCTGCATGCCCAATCGTGTCAGCACGGCGGAGACCCATTCGCCGGCGAACTTGCGCATCAGGTCGTCTTCCAGCGACAGGAAGAAGCGCGACGAGCCGGGATCTCCCTGCGCGCCGGAACGGCCGCGGAGCTGGTTATCGATCCGGCGGCTCTCATGTCGCTCGGTGCCGATGATGTGCAAACCCCCCAGCCCGGCGACAACGCGCCCCTCAGCTTTCATTTCCGGCTCGTAACGAGCAGACCGCCTCATCCCAGACTTCCTTGGGCACCTCGAGCCGAGTGGGATAAAGGGGGTATCCATCGGCGTCGGTCACCCGCAACAGGTCGGCCCAGGCCATGAACTCGGGGTTGCCCCCGAGAATGATGTCGGTACCGCGGCCGGCCATGTTGGTCGCGATCGTGACGGCGGCCTGGCGGCCCGCCTGGGCCACGATCTCAGCCTCGCGCTTGTGTTCCTTGGCATTCAGGACATTGTGCGGAATCCCGTAACGCTTGAGCATGTCCGACAGCTCTTCCGACTTCTCGATCGAAATCGTGCCCACCAAGATCGGCCGGCCGGTGGCATTGACTTCCTGGATCTCGTCCAGGATGGCCTGCATTTTCTCTCGCTCGGATCGGAAAATCACGTCCGAATAATTGATTCGAGACAGCGGCATGTTGGTCGGAATCGCGACGACGTCGAGGCCATAAACCTTGTAAAACTCGGTCGCCTCGGTCATCGCCGTACCGGTCATGCCGGCGAGCTTCTTGTAGAGCTTGAAGAAGTTCTGCAGGGTGATCGTGGCGAGGGTCTGGTTTTCCTCCTTGATCTTGACTCGTTCCTTGGCCTCGACCGCTTGGTGCAACCCATCGGACCATTGGCGGCCGGTCATCAACCGGCCCGTGAATTCGTCGACGATCACAACCTCGCCATCAGGCTGGACGACGTAGTCGCGGTCGCGCTTGTAGAGGTGATGGGCCTTGAGCGCATTGTCGATCAGGTGCGGCCACTCCATGTTGCCGGGCGTGTAGAAACTTTCGAGCCCGGCGATCCGCTCCGCATCGCGGACCCCTTCGTCGGTCAGGTGGCAGGTCCGCTCTTTCTCCTTCACTTCGAAATGGGTGTCGCGTCGGAGCAGCCGGGCGATCCGGTCGGCCTCGGCATACTTGCGCACATCATCGAAGGCGGGACCGGAGATGATCAGCGGAGTCCGGGCCTCGTCGATCAGGATACTGTCAACCTCGTCAATGATCGCGTAATAGAGCTCGCCTTGCGCCTGAAGCTCCTTGCTGGGCTTCATGTTGTCGCGGAGGTAGTCGAAGCCGAACTCGTTATTGGTGCCGTAGGTGATGTCGCAAGCGTACATTTCCTGCCGCTCGGTGGAGTCCATATCCGATTGGATGGCTCCGACAGTCATGCCCAGGCCGCGAAACAGCGGACTCATCCATTCCGCATCGCGACGCGCCAGGTAGTCGTTGACCGTCACGACGTGAACTCCGCGGCCGTCCAGCGCGTTGAGATAGGCGGCCAGCGTGGCGACCAGCGTTTTCCCTTCCCCGGTGACCATTTCAGCGATGTTGCCGCCGTGGAGGATGAACCCGCCCATCAACTGAACGTCGAAATGACGCATGTTCAAATAGCGGCGACCCGACTCACGCGCGGCCGCGAATGCCTCGGGCAGAAGGTCGTCGAGCGATGCACCCGCCGCCCTGCCGCTGACGCAACTCGTCGGTCTTGGACCGGAGCTCGTCCTCCGACAGCGCCTTCATGCCCGGTTCCAGCTCGTTGATTTCCACGACCAACGACCGCATCTGGCGGATTTTCCGCTCGTTGGAACTGCCGAATAACCGGACCAGTCCCTCCGAGACCCCTTCGGAGAATGCCGTCAACGCATCGGTCGTCTTATCCCAAATCTCGCTCAGCAGTTCCATTGCCCCACTGGCCCCGCGAATGTGTGTTGGAATGACGCAGTAAGTCGTTTAATTACCCGATCTTACATCGGATCAACCCAGCCCGTCAAGCCGATCGGATCTCGAGCCCTCTCGATTCACTTGGCGCTTGTACGTACTTTATTGGACGATCGTTCAGGATTTCTTCGCCTCGGCTCTTCCACCTCGATGACCGCAATCGCTCAGTCGTGTTAACGGGCTCCGACGGTAGAACGGAATTGATTCCGTTCCACAAACTTCAGGACCGGGCATATTCCGCGAGCGCAGCGTCGGATCGATCGGATTCAGGTCTTAGCCAAACCGATTGCACCCAAAACAGACCGACCGGTCTGATCATGACGGTGGCTGCCAGTTCAATAGATTTCGGGGTGGGAGAAGCCATGTGAGTTCTCTCTCGGCCGTTTGATTTCGCTCGCGCCGTGCTGTCGCTTCTTTATGGTGAGGTCTGGCGATTGGTTCTTGTCCTCGCTGTCCGCGGTGAGATCGCGGCTCGTTCTCATTTCGACCGCCTTCGTGGTGAGGGCTGGTCGTGGGCGCGGTGGGTTCGTTCGGCGGATTCTGGAATGGGGTCGGGTTCGTGGGTTCGTTCGGCAAATCTTGTATTTCGCTGACGGAGCTGGGTTCGTTTCGCAGAATTAGGTTTTTGTCGATCGACGGCGACTCGAACGATGGCCGCGTGCCGGTATTAAGCGGCTCCGCCGGTTCGGATATCTCGATTGGCGCGATCGGGAAAGATGGGAGGGTCGGTTGATTGGAACTCGAGGCGGCGAGCGGTAAGTCGATTTCGAGTTCAGGTTCAAACTCGTCGGACGGGACCGGGCGAGCATCTCCATTGCTGTCGGCTGGCGAGACGGTGTCAGTTACGCCGGTCGCCTTGCGCATTTTGACGATGGCATCGAGTGTGCGGATCAAGGCACGACTGCACGACATCTCATAGCGGCGCAGGCGCTCGCCTTCCACACTGTCGTCAAACGCGAGTCGATCGGGCATCAAAGTTGCGTTGGCATCGGACCGTTTCTGATGCGCCGCCGCGATGGTTTGCAAGCGGCCGACAGCGCGATCGACGATCCTCAAGAGCGCCGCTGGCGCCTCGACTTCTTCGTGCGGTTTCAGCCAGTCGAGTGGCCGATCTCTCAACCGCTTTTTGGCAATCTCGATTTCACTGGAATTCAGCTCGTTCCAGATCTCGTGGAACAGCTCCCCGCCGTTGGGATCGAGCTGGTGACAGGCGAGGAACACGATGCCCACCTCGGCCACATCGAACGCTTCGATCGGCTGCGTGCCCAGCAGCCGGACGGCCTTGAGCTTATCGGGCGACTGCCAAGGTTGTTCTTGCACGACCATCGAGCGTAGCTCCGCCCAGCGATCCAGCAGCCAGGTGCAGCCCGCGGCCGACGATTCCAAGGAGTGGACGAGGTGTGCGGGGTTGTTGGGGTCGTGCACGATACCCGACCAGGAGACGGGCGGCTTCGGATCATCATCCTGGTGGGGGTTGTGAGGGTACAACGGCAACGGCCCGCGCACGTCCCAGAACAGCCGCCAGCCCAGCATGAGGACATCTTCTCCTTCCGCCGGCTCGGTCACTCCTGCCGCCGCATTATTGATGTTGGCGGACAGCCGGGCCACGTAGGCGCGCTCGATCCGGTCGAGCTGCCAAGAAACTCGGGCTGCCCGTTCAATCAAATACTGCTCGCGCTGGTTGCGCGGCTTGAGGTCGTCGGCCCAGCCGTCGACTCGCGCCTGGAATTCTTCCCCATCCTCACCGGGCAGGACGAGAAGATTCGCTCTCATCCCGTGCTTCAGCGCATTGAACCGCGATTGACTCTTTCCTTCCGCGGACTTCGGCCCTGTGCTTTTTTGAGCGTTTCGGCGATTGGCTTCGATCTTCTTTTCGGATGCCATGGTCTCTTGCGTTCCTGTTTAGTGACACGATTTTTCCAGTCAATGCAGGCCAATCGATCGCGTCAACTCGGGGACCTGCATTCGCATGCCTTAATAAACAGGATTGCCCAAGAAACGCGACCTTGACGGCGATTCTGGAGAATTCGTCCGCAGTCTTGACGGTTTAATTCGCCCGGTGGGGAGAATCGTTGGAATCGCGGCAATTGGCCGCGAGAGCTGGTGCGAAATTCCGAGCATTCTCGCCGTCGAGCGGGCTGGAGTAATGGAACGGATGGATACGATCGAAGGGTACGTACAAACCGAGACCGGCGACCGGCTTCTATTCGGTTCCAAAGGGTGCGTTAGACCATGCGGCCGATCATCGAATTCCTCATGCTCGACGCGACCGCGCCGGTCCCTGGCGGAATTGCGCTGCGAACCCGGAGGATCTGATGAACGTCCAAGACTCCTCACTGCGCGAGGCGCTCGACCCGAGGGCGGACCCTTCCCGCCGAGTGGTACACCGACCCCAAGCTATTCGAACGCGAGGAGGAGCGCATCTTCGCGGCGAGCTGGAACTATGTCGGCCGAGTCGAGCAGGTCGCGAAAGCCGGCGACTTTCTGACCGGCCGAGTGGGTGAGGTCCCGGTCGTCATCGTCCGCGATGAGGCGGGGACGCTCCGGGCCTACGCGAACGTCTGCCGCCACCGAGGCAGCGAGTTGGTGTTGGAGAAGAGCGGCAACCGCCGCACCCTCCAGTGCCACTATCACGCCTGGACCTGGGGTCTCGACGGAACCCTGCGCAGCCCCGCACTGCCAGGAGCAGGCCGGATTCAACAAGGCCGACTTCCCGCTGACGCCGCTCGGAGTCGAGACTTTCGGCCCCTTCATCTTCATCAACCCTGGCTCCGCATCGTGCTCATTAGCGGCCACGCTCGGCCAGTTGCCCGCAATCATCCGGTCAGGCGGCGCCGACATCGACGCGCTCAAGTTTCGCGAGCGGAGGGAATATGCGATCCAGGCCAACTGGAAGGTCGTGGTCGAGAATTTCCTGGAGTGCTACCATTGCGCGGTCTCCCATCCGGGCTTCGCCGATCTGATTGACCTGGACAAGTACCAGGTCGTTCCCTACGAACGTTGCTCCGTACAACGCGGCCCGCTCAAGGCGAGCGCCCGAGCGCAGCGCAAGGAGGGGTTCGGGGCCGACGAGGGCCGGGAAGGGATCTATACCTATCTCTGGCCGAACTTCATGCTCAACGTCTATCCCGGCGCCGGCAATGCCTCGACGAATCTCATCCTTCCGATCGACGAGCATCATTGCCTGGCGGTCTACGAGTTCTTCTTCTCCGAGAGTATGCCCGAGGAGGAGCAGCGCGCGATGGTCGATTTCATCGATCAGGTCCAACGGGAAGACATCATCATCGTCGAGTCGGTGCAGCGTGGGTTGCGATCCGGGTTCTACAAGCAGGGCCAATTGATTCTCTCGCGCGAGAACGGGATTCAGCACTTCCAGAAGCTGGTGTTCTCTGCTCTGACTGACTCGCTTTAAGACCAAAACCGTTGAATTAGCTGTAACCCATGGTGGCAGAATGGACTATGAATCTGATCGCCTCGCGATCGCCGTGATAGAATTTGTGACAACTGATATGTAATTCGCGAGAGTCTCTTCCTGACCCCGGAGGGGTTGGAAGTCCATAGCCAGGCGGCTTCAGCCCCTGGAAAATGAGGACAAACAATTTTTATAGTGGGACCCGCCCCGACGGGGCGGAGGTTGATCACGCTGGCGATCATTCCAGGGGCGGCAAGCGCCCCTGGCTATGGACGTCCACCCCTCCGGGGTGAAGAGGTCGAACTTGTTTTTCCCCACGTGTTTTACGGCTAATTCAACGGTTTGGCCTTAAGACGGCTTTTCACGCGGCGGTTTGCGGCTCGTCCCGGATGTCACCCTCCTGCCCGACGTGGAAGACGCTGGCCAATACGATGCGTGCGTCCTGTACGCGGCCACGCTCCGCGACTTGCTGATGCAGCTTGCTCTTTCGGACCTGTTCCAGGCTCGTTGGACGGACCAAATTCATGACCAGTGGACGAAAAATGTCTTGGTGAATCGGCCGGACATCTCGCCCGCGAGCCTCGCTCGATGTCGCAAGCTCATGGACGAGCACGTACCCGATTGTGTCGTCACCGAATACGAGGCCCTCATGCCGACACTGACCCTCCCCGATGTCGATGATCAGAACGGACAAAGTCATGGCAGGCCCCAAGCTTAACCAGGCGTGATACCTTTACCCTTCGCCAGGATCGTGAAAACCGTATCATTGGCGTCCAGGAGGCCACCCGCCGCGCTGGTGACGCCGTTCGGGGGCGTGGCGATGACCTTGATCTGGCCTCCCTTGGCAAACGGCTGTTTGCCCTTGATGGTCAAGGTGACCGAATTGGTCGACGGGTTATAGGCGGCAGTGAAATTGACCGGTTGGAGCACGGTTGTGCTCTTTTTCTTGACTCGCTTGGTGACCGCTGAATCCACCTGGTAATTAGCGGCGAGACCGGCGGTCGACGGATTCATCGCGGTACTGTAATCGAGCGTGAATCCAACGAAGACCGGCTTGCCCACCGGCTTCCCTTTCTTGTTGGTCTTCTGGGCCGTGACAACCTGCTCGCGCATGATCGTCGGTGCTGGCGCGGTCACGGCGATGGGAGACGTCGGCGCCGAGGATAGGCTGCCGCTTCGGAAGCTGAGCGAGAAGGTCTCGGCCGCTATTGTCGGCCAGGTTCGTGAACGTGGCCACGCCGCCCGACACGGTGACGGTCGTCGTTCCCTGGAGCGGGCCGGTGCCGCTCGCGAGCGTCGCCGTCACCACCGTGCTGTTGTCGCCCGTCTCCAGGTTGCCGAATTGGTCCTCTTCATACACCACCGGCTGTGTGCTGAACGGCTGCCCGGCCGTCGCCGTCGCCGACGGCTGGGTGTGGACCACCAACTGACTCGCCGTCGCCGGGCTGACGGCGATGCTGACGATGGTCCCGCGGTCAGGCCGCCGCCGGTGAAGTCGAGCGAAATGGTCTCGGCCTTGTTGTCGGCCAGGTTCGTGAACGTGGCCACGCCGCCCGACAGCGTGACGGCGGTCGTCCCCTGGAGCGGGCCAGCGCCGCTGCGCGAGCGTCGCCGTCACCACCGTGCTGTTGTCCGCCGGTCTCCAGGTTGCCGAACTGGTCCTCTTCGTCGATCACCGGCTGGGTCCCGAACGGCTACGCCGGCCGTCGCCGTCGATGAGGGCTGGGTGTGGATCACCAACTGACTGGCCGCCGCCGGGCTGACGACGATGGTGTTGGAGGTGGCATTGGTCAGGCTGCCGCTGGTGAAGTTGAGCGAGATGGTCTCGGCCTTGTTGTCGGCCAGGTTCGTGAACGTGGCCACGCCGCCCGACACCGTCACGGTGGTCGTCCCTGGAGCGGGCCGTTGCCGCTTGCAGCGTCGCCGTCACCACCGTGCTGTTGTCCCCGGTCTCCAGGTTGCCGAACGGGTCCTCTTCATAAACCACAGCCTGGGTCCCGAACGCCTGTCCGGCCGTCGCCGTCGCCGACGGCTGGGTCTGGATCACCAACTGACTGGCCGGCGCCGGGCTGATCGTGAAGCTGTTGCTCGCACCCGGTGGCGTCAGGGCCCCGTCGGTCGCCGACAGCGTGTAGCTGCCCGGCACATCGATCGTCGAGGTCGCTGAACGTCGCCACGCCGCTCGACGCCGCCGCGGCGGCCGTGCTCGAGCCGCCCTCGAAGGTCCCGCTGCTGAGCGTCAGCGTCACGGTCGAGCTGTCGCTGGTGACCACATTGCCGAACGCGTCCTCGACCTTGACGGTCACCGCCGGCGTGATGGCTTCGCCCGGCGGCGGCGCTCGTCGGCTGCTGTCCGAAGACGAACTGACTCGCCGCCGCGGGGCTGACCGTGATGCTGCTGACGGCGCCGAGGTCAGGCCGCCGCCGGTGAACGTGAGCGTGATGGTCCCGGCCGTCTCGTCGTCGAGATTGGTGAACGTGGCCACGCCGCCCGAGACGGTGCGCCGTGCGTCCCCTGGAGCAGGCCGGCGCCGCTGGCGAGCGTCGCCGTGATCACAGTGCGAGTTGTCGCCCGTCTCGAGGTTGCCGAACCGATCCTCCTCGTAGATCACCGGCTGGATGGCGAACGGCTGACCGGCCGTCGCCGTCGCCGACGGCTGGGTGTGGATCACCAGCTGGCTGGCCGCCGCCGGGCTGACGACGATCGTTGACGACGGTCCCGCGGTCAGGCCGCCGCCGGTGAACGTGAGCGTGATGGTCTCGGCCGTGTCGTCGGCCAGGTCTTGAACGTCGCCACGCCGCCCTTCACCGTCACCGTCGTCGTCCCCTGAAGCGGGCCGGAGCCGCTGCCCAGCGACGCGGTGATCGTCGTGCTGTTGTCGCCCGTCTCGATGTTGCCGAACGGGTCCTCTTCCTCGACCACCGGCTGGGTGGCGAACGCCTGGCCGGCCGTCGCGGTCGCCGACGGCTGCTGAGTGATGACCAACTGGCTGGCCGCCGCCGGGCTGACGACGATCGAGTTGGTTGGCAACGTAGTTCAAGCCGCCGCCGGTGAACTCGAGCGTGATGGTCTCGGCCGTGTCGTCGGCCAGGCTGGTGAACGTCGCCACGCCGCCCGAAACGGTGACCGTCGTCGTCCCCTGGAGCGGGCCGGTGCCGCTGGCGAGCGCCGCCGTCACCACCGTGCTGTTGTCGCCCGTCTCCAGGTTGCCGTACTGGTCCTCTTCGTCGATCACCGGCTGGGTGGCGAACGCCTGGCCGGCCGTCGCCGTCGGCGACGGCTGGGTTTGGATCACCAACTGGCTGGCCGCCGCCGGGCTGACGACGATCGTTGGCGGACGTGGCCGTGGTGAGGCTGCCGCTGGTGAAACTCGAGCGAGATGGTCTCGGCCCTGTCGTCGGCCAGGTCGTGAACGTGGCCACGCCGCCCGACACAGTGGCAGCGGTCGTCCCCTGGAGCGGGCCGGTGCCGCTGGCGAGCGTCGCCGTCACCACCGTGCTGTTGTCGCCCGTCTCGAGGTTGCCGTACTGGTCCTCTTCATCGACGACCGGCTGGTGGCGAACGCCTGCCCGGCCGTCGCCGTCGCCGACGGCTGGGTGTGGATCACCAACTGGCTGGCCGCCGCCGGGCTGACGACGATCGTGTTGGACGTCGCCGAGGTCAGGCCGCCGCCGGTGAACTCGAGCGTGATGTCTCGGCCGTGTCGTCGGCCAGGCGGCGAACGTGGCCACGCCGCCCGACACGGTGACCGTGGTCGTCCCCTGGAGCGGGCCGGTGCCGCTCTCAAGCGACGCCGTCACCGCCGTGCTGTTGTCGCCCGTTTCCAGGTTGCCGTACTGATCCTCTTCATCGATCACGGGCTGGATCGCGAACGCCTGCCCGGCCGTCGCCGTCGCTGACGGCTGCTGCGTGATCACCAACTGGCTGGCTGCCGCCGGGGTCACGGTGATGGCGCTCGTGGTCGCGCTGTTGACGCCGCTGGCTGGAGACCATGAGCGTGTAGCCGGAGGCGGCCTGGGTCAGCGTAAGGTCGGAGAAGGTGGCCATGCCGCTGGACGCCGTCACGGAGAGCGTGCCGCCGAGCGTCGCCCCGCCGGGTTGTTGGCCAGTGCCACCGTCACCGTGCCGTTGAACGAGGAGTCGAGGTTGCCCGAGCTGTCTTCGGCCTGGACCGTCAGGCCGAAGGGGTGCCCGCGGTGACGCTGGTCGGGGGCTGCTGGGTCACCACGAAGTGCGTGCTGTTCAGGGTGTCGACGCCGATCGCGTTGGTTCCGCCATCGGTGAACCAGATGTTGCCGTCGGGGCCTGCTGTGATCCCGTCGGGATCGGATTGGTGTAGGGGATGGGTACTCGGTGATGGCGTCGGTCGTCGGGTTGATCTCCCGATTCTGCCGCCGGGCCTCGGTGAACCAGAGGTTGCCGTCGGGGCCGGCCGTGATGCCGATGGTCCATTGGCGGTGGGGATGGGGAACTCGGTGATGGCGTGGGTGGTCGGGTTGATCATCCCGATTTGCCGCAGTTGTACTCGGAACCAGAGGTTGCCGTCGGGGCCCGCCGTGATCCCGACGGACGCGGCGTAGTTGGCGGGGAGGGGGAATCGGTGATGGCGTGGGTCGTCGGGTTGATCATCCCGATCTGCGTCGTTGCGCCTCGGTGAACCAGAGGTTGCCGTCGGGACCCGCCGTGATCCCGTAGGGTCGGAATTGCGCTGTGGGAAGGGGAACTCGGTGATGGCGTGGGTGGTCGGGTTGATCATCCCGATCTTGTCGCCGTTCTCGACTCGGTGAACCAGAGGTTGCCGTCGGGGCCCGCCGTGATCCCGTTGGGCCAGAGCCGGCGGTGGGGATGGGGAACTCGGTGATGGCGTGGGTCGTCGGGTTGATCATCGCCGATCTGGCCGGCGTGTCGCTCGGTGAACCAGAGGTTGCCGTCGGGGCCCGCCGTGATCCTGAACGGGTCCGGCGTTGGCGGTGGGGACGGGGAACTCGGTGATGGCGTGGGTCGTCGGGTTGATCATCCCGATCTGGTTGCGCCGTGCTCGGTGAACCAGAGGTTGCCGTCGGGGCCCGCCGTGATCCCGAGGCCGCTCCGGCATGTGGGGACCGGGAATCGGTGATGGACAGCAGGCAACGATCTTCCAGCCCTTCGAGCCGGAACCTCGCCCCGGGTGCGGTTGGAGGGGGTCGACGGGCGCGGCGTCGGTCTCTCCCCAACAGGGTGAGCCTCAAACTGGCGAGGTGTTTATGAATCGGAGGGGGAACAAACATCGTCGGTCTCCTCGGAAAATGTGGTAGGTGGGTCGAACGATCTGTTCCGCGTCGTGAGGCCCATCTTTGCAGGCTGGTCAGTGGTCAGTGAAGACAGATGAATGTGGTGGGCCTCGCCCTAGGGTGGTGACAAAGTTGGTATTGCATCAGGTTCGAGGTTCATCCGCGTTTCTATTGCTGAAGGTCTCTCGGTGTTCGCAGGGTCTCCCGACCCCGCACGGAGTGCCTGACCGAAGGTCTCGCAGCGTTAGGTCGTGAGCCCCGCTTTCAAAGGCATTTGTGGCTTTCAGTAGCAGACTCCGAATGAAGCGAGATCATCGGTCAGGCACTCGTGCGCGGGTGCCGGAGACCCGCGCAGTGACAAACTCTCGCCTCGCAAGGCAACGGTCAGTGAAGGCAGATGAATGCGGTGGGCCTCGCCCCGCTGAGGCTCGGCCCACCCCACGAGCTTGGTCAGATCGGTCGAGTGCGTTTCTTGAGTCCCAGGCTGTCCAGGAAATCCGGGCTGTCGAGCACCAGCGGCGCCAGCAACGGATCGGGTGCACTGGCCCCGGCTGTCGTAGCGGGCGAGCCGCACGATGATCACGTTGCGCTTGCTCCCACGGTGATCGCGTTGGTGGTTGCCCCGGTGAGGCCGCTGCTGGAGACCTGGAGCGTGTAGCCGGACCCGACCTTGTTGATCGTCAGGCCGGAGAAGGTGGCCACGCCCTGGCTCGCCGTCACGGAGAGCGTGCCGCCGAGCGTCGCCCCGGTCGGGTTGTTAGCCAACGCGACGCTCACGGTGTTGCTGGCGGACGTCACCACGTTGCCGTAGGCATCCTCGATCGACGCTTGCAGGCCAAAGGCGCTGTTCACGGTGACGCTGGCGGGCGGCTGCTGCGTGATCACCAGCTGCGTGGCCGCGGCGGGGGTCACGGTGATGGCGTTGGTGTACGCCCCGCCGAAGCCGCCGCCGGAGACTGAGCGTGTAGCCGGAGGCGGCCTTGGTCAGCGTCAGTCCGGAGAACGTGGCCACGCCACCGGACGCCGTCACGGTCAGCGTGCCGCCGAGGGTGGCGCCGCCGGGGTTGTTCGCCAGCGCCACCGTCACCGTGCCGTTGAAGGAGGTGATGAGGTTGCCCGAGCTGTCCTCGGCCTCGACCGTCAGGCCGAAGCAGCTGCCCGCGGTGACGCTGGCCGGCGGCTGCTGCGTCACCACCAGTTCGCGACGTAGGCAAGGGTCGCGACGCCGATCGCAGTCGGTCGCCTGTATCGGTGAACCAGAGGTTGCCGTCGGGGCCCGTCGTGATCGCCGCAGGGTCGTAGAGCCGGCGTAAGGGACGGGGTACTCGGTGATGGCGTCGGTCGTCGGGTTGATCTGACCGATCTTCGCCGGTGTAGCGTAGCCTCGGTGAACCAGAGGTTGCCGTCGGGACCCGCCGTGATCCCGCAGGGCTCGCATTGGCGGTGGGAGTGGCGAACTCGGTGATGGCGTCGGTCGTCGGGTTGATCATCACCGATGGTTGCCGGATCCGCTCGGTGAACCAGAGGTTGCCGTCGGGCCCCGCCGTGATCCCGCAGGGTCTGCGAGCTCGATGGGGATGGGGAACTCGGTGATGGCGTGGGTCGTCGGGTTGATCTCCCGACCTTGCTGGCCGCGATCTCGGTGAACCAGAGGTTGCCGTCGGGGCCCGCCGTGATCCCGCCGGGACCGGATGACGTAGTGGGAATGGGGAACTCGGTGATGGCGTGGGTCGTCGGGTTGATCATCCCGATCTGGTCGGCCGGTTCTCGGTGAACCAGAGGTTGCCGTCGGGCCCGGCCGTGATGTCCGCTGGGCCGGAGCTTGGCCGTGGGGGTGGCGAACTCGGTGATGACGTGGGTCGTCGGGTTGATCATCCCGATCTTGTTGGCACCGTCCTCGGTGAACCAGAGGTTGCCGTCGGGGCCCGCCGTGATCCCCTCGGGACCGGAGTTGGCGGTGGGGATGGTGAACTCGGTGATGGCGTGGGTCGTCGGGTTGATCATCCCGATCGCGTTGCCGCCGGATTCGGTGAACCAGAGGTTGCCGTCGGGGCCCGCCGTGATCCCGTCTGAGAGTTGCCAACGCGGCCGCTCGGGAGGGTGAACTCGGTGATGGCGGAAATGCCCGAGAGCAGGCAACGCTCTTCCAGCCCTTCGAGCTGAACGCGCCGGGTCCGGGGCCGTCGGGAGAGCGACGGCTGAGCGGGTGCGGCGGCCCTCTGGGACCGCACGGCGATCCTGGAAAGGGTGAATCAGGGCCAGAGGCGAGGACGGGGAAAACATGGTCGTGGTCTCCATCGTAAGGTTGAGGAAGTTCGAGTTCGGGATGAGGACTCGAATCCCGAGCGCGCACGCCAAGCGCCGGACCCTGTCAGGTCCTCTGCTCAAGTAAGCAGTCCGAGCGTCAGAGTGGCCGGCGACTTCGCACCCTCAAACCACGGTGCCGGCTCTGAGTTTCACGGCCGGGCTCGGCGGCGAGCCCCGGCGTTCACGGCTTCGAGTCGTTGCGTGGTGTTTTCCTCCTTCTTAGCCGGTTGACTTCGGTTGGTCGGTCATGCCCAGCAGGGCTGCGGCCTCGGCGCGAAAGCGACGCAGTTCCTCGTCCTGCGATTTGTTCTTCTCCATCCACGTGGACGGCCTTGTCGTACCACTGAACGGGCCTGGTCCTTGTCCCCTTCTGCCAGTGGGCCATGGCCAGGAAAAACCAATCGGCGGGCGAGCCGCCGGAGCTCAGCTGAAGACCCGACCGCGACAGGGCCGCGATGGCTTCGTCCCACGCCCCCATGTAGTACTGGGCCACGCCGAGTGTGTTCAAGTTCGCATCCGCCTTCCGCCTTTTGGGGCCCTTCTTGCCAGCTCGACCCCCTTGGCCGGATCGCGGAGCCGCCGATCGGGAAAAGTGGCCAAGAACCAGGCAAGTTCGTTCGGGCTTTCGGGTCATCGCCCGGGCCTCAGCCCCATTCTTAAGCATCGATCCGGCGGGTCGGCGTAGTCACGAATTTGTCTGTCTGTCGGCCGTCGAGAGCCGGGAATCGATCTCGGCCAGCTGCTGAAGTCGAACGAAGGCACGGGCAGCTGCCACGGGTCCTGCACGCTGGCGGGAGAGACCCGAGCGTACTCCTCGGTCGCCTTCGCCGCCCTGGCGTGGTCACCGTGCTTCACCAAAACCTCAGCCAGCCCAGCAAGATGATTTCTGAGATACTCACGATACGTTGGGTTGCTCGGATTGATGCGAAGGGCGGCCCGCTGATGCTCGATGGCGCTGGAACGAACCGAGGGCCTCCGGGAGTTCGCCACGGTCGCTTTGAAGCTCGCCCAGGTTGTTCAGTGAAGCACCGACTTTGCTCCGATAATTTGGGACATCAGGCGATTGGCCAACCAACACTTCCTGAAGCTCGATTGCCTTGCGGAGCAGCGCTCCGCGTCTCGCGAACCCGATGCGGCACCCTGAGTAGACCGCCAAGGTTGGTAGCTGTCAGCGAGATCACTCCGGTATGCAAGGGCCTTGGGGAACTCGGCCACAAGCGACTCACGAAGCTCCAGGGCCCGACGAAAGGCGAGGCCTCCGTCTCCCCAAACCGTCCCGGCGCAGACAACAAGAAAGCTCCAAGATAATTGTGGTTGTGAGCAAGACTCTGTCGGAACCCCGGGGCCTTGGAGACTTCGGGGAACTCGGCCGAAAGGGCTTCTTGGAGCTCGATGGCCCGATGCCAGGCTTGCTCCGCCTCCTTTGCGTGACCCATCTGGAAATGCAAAACGCCCAGGTGGCTGTAAACATTTCCAAGGTGGTTCCGGTATCCAGAGACCTTGGGGTGCTCGGCGACGAGCGCTCGAGAAGCTCGAATAGCCCGCCGAACCGATTGCTCCGCCTCCACGAACCGACCCTGTTCGCCAGCCCATAGCCTTGTGTGTTATAAATGAGTGCCAGATCTCTTCGATAATCAGGGGCCATGGGAAACTCGGCCACGAGCTCCGCCGAAGTTCCAGAGCGCGATTGTCGGTGGCTCCGCTTCCGCTAACTGACCGGTATCACGAAGCAGTTTGGCGAGGCTGGCAAAGGTGTTCGCCAGTTCATCCGGTATTCCGGGACATGGGGAACTCGGCGACGAGCAGTTTTTCGATTCGGACCGCGAGACGAAATGCACTCTCCGCACGGGAACGCTCTCCGAGCTTCCCAAGTATGTCGCCAGCGTTTCTTTCCGCGCGGGCAGCTCCGTGCCGCGACTCGGGACCAGAGCCGCGCTCCTGGGCGAATTCCTGATAGAAGTCCAGCGCTTCAAGAGGAATCTCGGGCTGGAGCGACTCCAGTTGCGGCTGCTGCGACAGCCATTTCTGCTGCAACCTCCGTGTACATCTCGTCGACTCGCTTTTCCGGGCCCGGTCGCGTGCTGGGCGATCGCATCGGGTCGGCTGTCTTTGCCCGGTCACGCTGCGAGGCCGCGTCGGCCCGGCGCGCGCGGGCGAGGATGGCCTGCCAGACGCTCACGGTCGTGCCCGCGATCAGGGCCAGGGCGACGAGGACCGTCGTCGTCAGGACCACGCGGTTGCGCCGGGCGAACTTGCGGAGGCGATACCAGCCCGAGGGCGGGCCGGCCTCGACCGGCTCGCCGGCCAGGTAGCGCTCGACGTCGCGGGCCAGGCCGCTGGCCGTCTCATACCGGCGGCTGCGGTCCTTCTCCAGCGCCTTCATCACGATCCAGTCCAGCTCGCCACGCAGCGAGCGGTTCAGCTTGCGGGCGTCGGTCTGGCGGTTGGCCGAGACGGTCGTCAAGGTCGCGCCCAACGCACTGAGCCGCGTGCTCGGCTTGGGCGGCTCGTCCTCGCGGATGATCCGCCGGACCTCGTCGAGCGCGGCCGTGCGGAAGGTGTCCTGGTCAAAGGGCGTCGTCCCGGTCAAGAGCTCGTAGAGCAGCACGCCGAGGGAGTAGATGTCGCTGCGGGTGTCGATATCCACCGCGGACAGCTCGGCCTGCTCCGGGCTCATGTACAAGGGCGTGCCGATCAACTGGGCGAAGCCGGTGAACAGCGTCTTGTCGGTCAGGCTCTGCCCGGTCGCCTTGGCGATGCCGAAGTCGATGACCCTGGGCAAGGGCACGCCATCGAGCGAGGTGACCAGGACGTTCGTCGGCTTGATGTCCCGGTGGATGATCCCCTTCTGGTGGGCGTGCTGCACGGCCTGGCAGACCTGCATGAACAGGTCCAGCCGCTCGGGGATCGGCAGGCGGTGCTGGTCGCAATACTCGGTGATCGGGACGCCGCGGACCAGCTCCATGACGAAGTAAGGGCGGCCGGACTCGGTGGCGCCGGCATCGAGCACCTTGGCGATGTTGGGATGGTCCATCATCGCCAGCGCCTGGCGCTCGGCCTCGAACCGGGCGATGACCTGTCTTCGTATCCATCCCCGGCTTGATGATCTTCAGCGCCACCTTGCGGCGCACGGGCTGGGTCTGCTCGGCCATGTAGACAATGCCCATGCCGCCTTCGCCGATCTGCTCCAGCAGCTTGTACGGGCCGATGACCGTGCCGGGGCCTTCCATCACCTGGGGTGGAGGGAAATTCATGGTCGGCCCCGCGGCGGGCGAGTCCAGGAAACTACCCACCTTGGGCTGAGCGTCGAGCAGCCGCTCGACCCGCCGCCGCAGGTCCAGGTCCGAGCCGCAAACATCATCAAGATAAGCGGCCCGGGCCTCGGGAGACTCCCGCTCCATCGCGGCGAAGAAGATCTCGTCGATACTGGGGGTTGGGTGGCTCACGGTCGGGGCCCAGTCACGTCAGGACCAAGCGGGGCGTCCTCTGTAAGACAGTGCGAAATCGGCGCTCGCGGCGCCTCATGGGCCAGGTGGTTTTTTCGGAATTGTTTCGAGATGCCATTCGATCCGCGTTCCGAGGGCGCTGGCATACCGAGTCAAAGTGGCGTAAGTCGGGTTTGAGTTCAGGCCGATTTCCAGCTTGTGGATGGCTGATCGGTCCATCCCCGTCCGCTCGGCGAGGTCGGCCAAGCTCAGGCCCTGCCGTTCGCGCTCGCTCCGTAAGGCGGCGATCAATTCGCGGAACGGTCGCGCTGGCGGTCCCGACACGCACACCCGCTCGGCTCGCTCAGAGGCCCGCTGGTCGATCTGCCCACTCTGGGACAACGCGCGCGGACTGGGCCGGCCGCTGTATATCTCCGCGATGGTTTCGTCGCTGGCAGTTTGGCCGGTGGTAGACTCCACTGGATTCTGTTTGGACCGGCTTCTGCGATCGTCCCATAGTCGCCTCCTCAGTCGTCGCTTGGCTCGAATGCCGTGATTGGCCGGATGATGGGCGTCCTCCGTGGTGTAGTAATAGAATGCTACGGACGAGTAGCGAGAGCAAGTCCGATCGCCGGGTCACTGCTTGGGCACACGAAGATGACCCTGCGGGTGTCCGGACGGCGGGCTGTGGCCCCGGGATGATGCGAGGATGGCCTTGCACAAACTTTGTGTTCATCCTTATTCCGTCGCGCACTTTCCCCTCTGTGCGAAGGGGGGGCAGGGGGGGTGAAAAGGGCATAACCAACACCCTCGGCCGAGCCGGCAATTCCGCGGGGTCGAGTTGCCCCGGAACCACGTACCAGCCCCAGGTACCGCCGGGGCCACCCCCCCTGACCCCCCCTTCGCAAGGGGGGAAAGGGCCCCGCACGTTATTCGATCGCGCAAGAAAAACACGCGTGTCAAAACCGTCCCTCGGGCACGGTCAACACCAACCTGTCACCGGCCCACGACGGCCAAACGAAGTCATGTTACGTTCGGATCGGGTTCCCCAGCACCCGCCTCGCTCTCGCTCAGCTCGCTGTACAGCCAGACGCGGGCATAGGCCCAGTAGCGATCGGCCGTGGCACGCGAGATTCCCAGCACGCGGCCGGCGTCCTCGACCGAGAGGCCGCCGAAATAGCGGAGCTTGACCAGCTCGGCCTTCACCGGATCCTCGGCCGCGAGCTTGGAAAGGGCCTCGTCAACCGCGAGGATGTCCTGGGACGGGGCGGCCTCCGGCACGTCCACTCCGTCGAGCTCGACGCGATTGAAGGTTCCGCCGTGCTTCTCGGTCCGCTTCGCCGGGCGTTCTCGATCAGGATGCGGCGCATGGCCTCGGCGGCGGCCGAGAAGAAATGCCCCTGACTGTTCCAGCAGGGCGACTCGGAGCCGATCAAGCGAAGATAGGCTTCGTGGACCAATGCCGTGGCCTGGAGCGTCTGGCCCGGCGACTCATGGGCCAGCCGCTGCGCGGCGAGCTTGCGCAGCTCGTCATAAACCAGGGGGAGCAATCGCTCCGGCGCCTGGGGATCTCCTTGCTCGATCGCCGAGAGAACTCGGGTGACGTCGTTCATCGACATTGCCTCTGTCAAACACCCCGGTGACACTACGGATCTCAGCCCGAGCGCCGTCGCTCGCCGAGATCTCATCTGGGCCGCATTACATGCCGGAGCGGCTCGTCTCATACTAACCCCGGGCCGTGGGCCGGGATAGCCTTGAACAACGCCGAGACATCGGATTCCTGGAATGCTTCGACTCCCTGTCAAAAATACGTATCACAGACCACGCAATAGCGCTGCCCTCCCGGCACCTTGTGGCCATTGGGATAAACATTCTCTGTCCGGCTTTCGCTTTCCTCATTTTGTCGATACCGGACTTGTCCCGCTTCTCTGTCCCAGTTATTCGAGCCCGAGAAGGAGCACATCTTCGCGGCGAGTTGGAACTATGTCGGCCGAGTCGAGCAGGTCGCGAAAGCCGGCGACTTTCTGACCGGCCGAGTGGGTGAGGTCCCGATCGTGATTGTCCGCGATGACGCGGGGACGCTCCGGGCCTACGCGAACGTCTGCCGCCACCGGGGAAGCGAGTTGGTGCTGGAGAAGTGCGGCAACCGCCGGACCCTCCAGTGCCACTATCACGCCTGGACCTGGGGTCTCGACGGAGCCCTGCGCAGCCCCGCACTGCCAGGAGCAGGCCGGATTCAACAAGGCCGACTTCCCGCTGACGCCGCTGGGCGTCGAGACTTTCGGCCCCTTCATCTTCATCAACCCTGGCTCCGCATCGTGCTCATTAGCGGCCACGCTGGGCCAGTTGCCCGCAATCATCCGCTCAGTCGGCGCCGACATTGACGCGCTGAAGTTTCGCGAGCGGAGGGAATATGCGATCCACGCCAACTGGAAGGTCGTGGTCGAGAATTTCCTGGAGTGCTACCATTGCGCGGTCTCCCATCCGGGCTTTGCCGATCTGATTGACCTGGACAAGTACCAGGTCGTTCCCTACGAGCGTTGCTCAGTTCAACGCGGCCCGCTCAAGGCGACGCCCGAGCAATACAAGGACGGGTTGGGGGCCGAAGAGGGCGGGGAAGGGATCTATACCTATCTCTGGCCCAACTTCATGCTCAACGTCTATCCCGGCGCCGGCAATGCCTCGACGAATCTGATCGTTCCCATCGACGAGCATCATTGCCTGGCGGCGTACGAGTTCTTCTTCTCCGAAAGTATGCCGGAGGAGGAGCAGCGCACGATGGTCGATTTCATCGATCAGGTGCAACGGGAAGACATCATCATTGTCGAGTCGGTGCAGCGTGGGTTGCGATCCGGGTTCTACAAGCAGGGCCAATTGATTCTCTCTCGCGAGAACGGGATTCAGCACTTCCAAAAGCTGGTGTTCTCTGCTCTGACTGACTCGCTTTAAGACGGCTTTTCACTCGGCGTTTGCGGCTCGTCCAGGACGTCACCCTTCTTTTGGCGAAAGGGTTGCAGTGGCCCGATGAAAACTCGGCCCTGCAGCACTTAACGCTTCCGAGCAAATTTGTTGCGCGAACCGCCTCTCATTAGCGGTCACATGAGGAACGCAGGAGAAGCAGGAGACCAGAAAACCCATAAGTTGGGTAACACTGCGGCCGTTCTCAATGATCGCGTTCACCGGGCGAGGCCCGCGATGACCGTAAACGACACTCAGATTTTGAGACTCCTCACGGATCTCCACCGAACCCGGGTCCCCCCGGTCCTCCCCGACCAGTGCGTTCGTCCAAGGGGGATGGGGCCTGTTGGATTCACCACGGGGCCCCCAAAATTCCCCCAAACCCTTTGGAATAAAACCCCTCTTTTAAATTTTTTTGGGGATCCCCTGGAGGTTCCAGATTTTCCCTGCCTTGTTCCGCCAGCACGTTAGTCTCCTAGCACGCACTTCGTTACCTTCGTTTCCTTCTGTTCAAAACGCATTTGCAGCAGGGAGAATCGTCGGCGGATGGTGCAGACAGAATCTTGGAACAGAAGCAAACGAAGTTAACGAAGATCTTGGTGTGGACTGAACCGGGCCATTTCGTCTCCGGGCGATTCGTGTTTTCCTGCAGTCCTGCGATCCTTATGTCGTTTGCGCGGTAACTCTGACGAAGGCAACAGATCCGCCAGTGCGCGTAACCCGAGGATGTCAGAATTGTGCCTGGTTTTCAGCAGCCCGGGGTTGCGGTGAGGGGGCGGACCGACTGGCGATCGCGCCTACGCCCCGCCCAACCAGGTGGTGATCAGAGAGAAGTCGCTCTTTGGCATGTCTTTTGCTCGACAGTCGGTGCAAGTGGCCACAAATGGAGTATTGGTCAACGACTTTTTTTACGGGATCGCCACCGAGCCACATGACCGGTATTTGCACGGGTGCGGCGCGCCCGCGCGAGACAGCCACGGAGACAAGCGACCGCGGACGACGCCTCGAGTCGACCCAGAGATCGTCACGCGGCAGACCCGGCAAATCGTTCGACGGCCGAGAAGGTCTAGCCATCACCGAGCAGAAACCGCTGCTAGAGAATGCGCCTCCCGCGGACCGGCCATGCTTTAGACGGACGCATGAGATGATCCAAATGCCAATGTATCCTTTGCGATTCGAACCAATATACCAGTATCGGATCTGGGGCGGCCGTCGCCTGGCCGAACGGCTCACGGCACCGTTGCCCCCGACGAACCCATCGGCGAAGCCTGGCTTCTGAGCGACCGCGACGACCATCTCAGCAAGGTCGCCGCGGGGCCGCTCAAGGGATTGACCATCCGGCAATTGCTCGAGCAGTCGCCGGTCCAGGTAATGGGAAAATTGGCCGGCCGCTTCTCGCGGTTCCCCGTGCTACTCAAGTTCCTTGATGTGCACACAGCTCTCGATCCAGGTGCATCCCAAGGATGGGCAGACCGACTTTATCCCAGCGGGCGAGAGCGGCAAGACCGAAGCATGGATCGTGCTGGAGACGGGGCCCGCCAGCCGGATCTACGCGGGCTTGAAGCCAGGCATCACCCGAAACGATCTCGAGCGGGCACTCGGGAGCGAAAAGGTCGGGGATCTTCTGTCGAGCTTCGTCCCGAATGGGGGCGATGCGGTCTTCGTGAAAGCCGGTACTGTGCACTCGCTGGAAGATATGGTGGTGTTCGAGGTGCAGGAAAATAGCGATGTCACGTTTCGTCTGTACGACTGGGACCACGTCGACCCAAAGACAGGCAAGCCTCGCCCGTTGCAAGTCCAGCAGGCAATGGCCTGTATTGATCTGGATCAAGTCGCGGTCGGTCCGGTGGCGCCAGTGGTCGAGGAGGAGAGCCTGTACGGCGAGAGCGACTCTTTCATTGTGAACATTTCTCGGTGTGGCGCCATACAGGACAATCGCCGTTCTCAGTCGGCGCGGGCGGACACGCCGCGGGTCTTGATTGGCATTGTAGGTGAGGGCGAGCTGGAGCATAGCGGCACGCATTATCCCATCGGCCGCGGCGACGTCGTGCTCTTGCCGGCCGCGGTCGGCGCGTGCCCTTACCGGCCTCGCGGCACAGTCGGCTTGCTGGAGGTCGCACTGCCGGAATAGTTCCGGCCGGGCAGGATCGGGATGGCACGCAGGCCCAAGAACACGGAAACCGCAAAATGAAACGGCTCGTTGTGTTCGACCTGGACGGTACACTCGCCCAGAGCAAGGCATCCATTGATTCGGAAATGGCGGGATTGTTGGGCAAACTGCTTGGCACTGTAAAGGCCGCTCTGATCTCCGGCGGTGACTGGACGCAGTTCCAGAAACAGGTGCTCTCTCACCTTGACCATGACGCAAACTTCAGCAATCTGTCGATCCTTCCCACATGTGGGACCAAGTTTTACAAATATGAAAAAGATTGGCACAAGGTCTATTCAGAAGATTTTACGAATGAGCAGAAAGACAAGATCATCCGTTCTCTGAAAAAGGCGATCGACCAGTCGGGCGTGAAGGCGGAAAAGGTTTGGGGCGAGCTGATCCAAGACCGGGGCAGTCAGATCACGTATTCCGCGTTAGGTCAGCGAGCTCCGCTCGAAGAAAAGAAGAAATGGGACCCGGATTTCACCAAGCGGAAGAAAATAAAAGCCCTCCTTGACCCATTGATCGCGGATTTTTCCGTCCGATTGGGTGGCTCGACGTCCATCGATATCACGAAGCAAGGCATCGACAAGGCCTACGGGATCAGAAAGCTCCGAGACATTCTTGGAATTGCCATTGAAGAGATGGTTTTTGTCGGGGATGCCTTGTTCCCCGGCGGCAATGACTATCCGGCCAAGGAAGCCGGCGTCGTTTCGATCCGCGTCCGAGATCCGGATGAGACGAAACGGGTGATCGAAGTAATCATCGCCTGTCTACACTAATATAAACAATAATTTAGTCATTATTTACATAATGTGATCAATGATGGCGGGACCTGTGGGCGTGAGCGGCAGCATGGCACTGGAGCCCGAAGCGGATTACGAACTACAGCCTGATGGCAGCGGAGGCTGTGAGGACCAGCGGATTACTTTTGGCGGAGATGCAAATGAGACCGATCGCGAAATCAGAGCCAGTTTCGATGTTTGAAAGCACACAAACAGCGGCTCCTCCTTGGTCTCTTCCAACCTGACGCAAAACGGTCTTCTTCTTTTCAGATGAGCCATGCAGGCATGGTCTTGTTCCTCGTTTCGATCAAGCGAGGACCCCCCATGCCGGGTGTATCGCTTCCGTCCTTGGCTTAGATAGCAGCTTGAAGATGGCTCCCTACCACTTCATTGCTCGCCCGGCCCGTGGCCTCGCGATTGCAGAGAGACAAGAACCAACGGTCTATTGTGTCCATCTGTCCAGAAGATGTAGCCCGCTTCCTGCGCCCATGGTCACGAGAAGCGGGATCGTTAAAACTTGCAGCCGGTGCCGATGCGATGTGGCAAGGCTGAACCAAGGCTTGCCTGCGGAGGAATTCGTTGAATTGACCCCAGAGCCAGCCGAGGCTTCTGTTCATTCGGCTGCGGCTTGCTACACAGATAGCGCACTCGACAAAGCCGTCGGTATCTCGTGGCCTAGAGCGGTTAACACGCGGGTTGCATACAAGACCGCCGCAATGTCGGTTGATACTAACCCGAAGCGCAAGCGAGGGACACTGGCCTAGGCCGGCGACAGAACGCACAGCCGATCCCCTCGCTGGCGCGTCGGGTTAGTATGGGTCGTGTGCAATTCATCGGAAAACCGCTCTAATATGCTCAGCAGTAGAAGGAGGACGAGCAGAGTCGCAAGGTTTCATCAGCAGGGCCCAGCCGCTCTCATCGCGGGAAGCAAACGGGCAGCAGCGTAGTCCTTCCGGTCGTCCGACTATCGGAGCCATCGAGCGCTCGGACATCACGCAATCCAAAAGGTCAATCAGGATCTCTGGCAAATCCTCTGGCACCGACGGTTGACATCCTTTCCCCTAACTTGTACTATTGAAATAGAACAATAGGATAAAAGGTGACTTTTGTCCACTTCTGACATGATCTCGAATCGTGAAAAGCTCTGGGGGGCTTCACAACCATGTCTTCCCTGACCATCGAGGATCGGGCTTTGCCCGACGATCCGACCTGGACGCCCTGCGGGCCGTCGCCATGCTGCTGGGGATCGTCCTGCACGCGTCGATGTCGTTCATCCCGTCGTTCTGGGTCGTCACGGATCGTCAGCAGAATTCCGCTTTCGGGATCGTCTTCTCCGCCATCCACGGCTTCCGGATGCCGCTCTTCTTCGTCATGAGCGGCTTCTTCAGTGCGATGCTGCTGCACCGGCGTGGCCGCATGTCACTGGTCAAGCACCGGTTCTTCCGGGTGTTCCTCCCCTTGCTGCTGGGGATGGTTACGATCGTCCCGGCCACGATGTGGATCTCTTACGTCGCGATGTCGGCCGCCTCCGGGAAGCCCGGCAGTGTCCCGCCGTTCGAGGGGGCGTTGGACATCTGGGCGGCCGCGGACGCGGGAGACGTCGGCGCCATCGAGCGGCACCTGGCGAATGGGGCGGCGGTCAACGGCCCGGACGGCAAATCCGGCTCGACTCCGTTGCAGCGGGCGGCGCTGGCGGATCGCGCGGAGGCCGTGGAGCTGCTCATCCGGCGCGGCGCGGACGTGAACGCCGTCGATCGGGACCGCAGCACGCCGCTCCACGCGGCGGCCTTCCTGGGCCATGAGAAGGTCGTCCACGCGCTCGTTCAGAACGGCGCGGAGGTCAACGCGGCGAACACTCGCGGCGAGACGCCGCTGGGTGTCGCGACCATTGACGAGGGGACGACACGTTACTTCGCGTCGCTGCTTGAGATCGAGCTCGATGAGGAGGGGCTGGGGAGCCGCAAGGCCGCGATCGCGGAGTACCTGCGCCAGCGGGGTGCGACGGCGGGGAGAACGGCGGGCGTGGCGGACGTGCTGATGCAGATGCCCCTCTTCAGCCACCTCTGGTTCCTCTGGTTCCTCTGGTGGTTGGTGCTCGGGCTGGCGGCCGTCTCCGCCCTGGGCCGCACGATTGCCGTCGATCCGGCTGCCCGCGTGGCTGGTCCTCTCGCCCGCCCGCTACCTCTGGCTGGTCCCCCTGACGATGATTCCCCAGTGGTTCATGGGAGTCGGGGGCGCTTACCTGCCCTTCGGGCCGGATGGCTCCCCTGGCCCACTGCCGATCCCGCACGTTCTGGCGTATTACGCAATCTTCTTCGGCTTCGGGGCGCGTATTTCGGCTTCGACGACCGGTCCGGTCGCGTCGGCGAGCGCTGGTGGCTGCCGCTTTCGATCGCCCTTCTTGTTGTTTTCCCGCTGGGGATGGTCCTCACGGAGGGGTGGCCCGGACCTCTGGGCGTCAGGCCCGAGTCGCTGCCGCTCCGGGTCCTTGCCGTTTTCTTGCAGGTGGCCTACCCATGGCTCATGACGTTCGGCCTCATGGGGTTGTTCCGGCGGTTCTTCCCGGTCGAGAGCCCGACAATGCGATACATGTCGGACTCGGCCTACTGGCTCTACCTTGCACATCTGCCACTGATCATCGCGGCCCAGTACGTGGTGCGGGACTGGCCGTTGCCGGCACTCGCGAAGTTCCTGTTCATCGTCGCGGTCGTGACCTCATTCCTGTTGTGGACTTACCAG